>DHAE01000002.1:61677-67017 GCA_002397315.1 Comamonadaceae bacterium UBA4962 | reverse complement strand
TCCGGCGCGTAGCGCTGGCCCACGCTGCTGTAGATGCCCACCTGCTTGAACAGGTTCGCCATGCCGAAGGTGCGCGCCTCGTCCGCCACGATGGGCACGATGCGGGGGCCGAGTTGCCCGTCCTTCAGCAGCGCGCCGAGCATGCGCACGAAGGCCATCGTGGTGCTCATCTCCTTGCCCTGCGGCTGCAGCGCGAATTGGGCGTACCGCGCCAGCTCGGGCACGGGCACCACGTCGCAGGCCGTCTCACGGCGCGGCAGCGCGCCGCCCAGGGCCGCGCGGCGCTCGCGCAGGTAGCGCATCTCGGGGCTGTCCTCGGCCGGGCGGTAGAAGGCCAGCCCGGTGGCCTGCGCGTCGGTGAGCGGCAGGTTGAATCGGTTGCGGAATTCGATCAGGTCGGATTCGTCGAACTTCTTCTGGCTGTGCGTGGTCATCTTGCCCTGGCCCGCGGTGCCCATGCCGTAGCCCTTCTTGGTGTGCGCCAGGATGACGGTGGGCTGGCCATGGTGCGCGGCCGCCGCGGCATAGGCGGCGTGGATCTTCACGAGATCGTGGCCGCCGCGCTTCAGCCGGTCGATCTGCTCGTCGGTCAGGCCCTGCGCGAGCGCCGAGAGCCCGGGGTTCTGGCCGAAGAAGTGGTCGCGGTTGAAGCGCCCGTCCTTGGCCGCGAAGGTCTGCATCTGGCCGTCCACCGTCTCGCCCAGCGTGCGGGCCAGCGTGCCGTCGGCATCGCGCGCGAAGAGGCCGTCCCAGTCGCTGCCCCAGAGCAGCTTGACCACGTTCCAGCCCGCGCCCGCGAACAGCCGTTCCAGTTCATCCACGATGCGGCCGTTGCCGCGCACCGGTCCATCGAGCCGCTGCAGGTTGCAGTTGACCACCCAGACGAGGTTGTCCAGCCCCTCGCGCGCGGCCAGCGTGAGCGCACTCATGCTCTCGGGCTCGTCCATCTCGCCATCGCCGAACACGCCCCAGACCTTGCGCTGCCGGCAATCGAGCAGTTGGCGGTGCGTGAGATAGCGCATGAAGCGCGCATGGTAGATGCTGCTGATCGGTCCGATGCCCATCGAGCCCGTCGGAAACTGCCAGAAATCCGGCATCAGCCAGGGATGTGGATAGCTGGAGAGCCCCTGCGCGCCGGCCGCGGGCGCGGCGATCTCCTGGCGGTAGTGCTGCAGGTCGCGCTCCGTGAGCCGCCCTTCCAGGAACGCGCGTGCGTACACGCCCGGCGCGCTGTGCGGCTGGAAGAACACCAGATCGCCCCGGTGCTGGTCCGGCGCGGTGCCCTCGCGTGCCCGGAAGAAGTGGTTGAAGCCGGTTTCGAACAGGTCGGCCGCGCTCGCGTAGCTCGCGATGTGCCCGCCCAGCTCGCCATACGCCTGGTTGGCGCGCACCACCATGGCCAGTGCGTTCCAGCGCATCAGCGACGCCAGCCGCTCCTCGATGGCGAGATCGCCCGGGAACGCCGGCTGCGCCTCGGCCGCCACGGTGTTCACGTACGGAGTGTTCAATGTCGGATGCCAGCCGGTGCGCTGGCGGCGCGCGAGGCCCGCCAGCTCGTCCAGCACGAAGCGCGCGCGCTCCGGGCCCTCGGCGGCCAGCAGGGCCAGGAAGGCGTCCCGCCATTCGGCGGTTTCCTGCGGATCGGTGTCGGCAGCGGGAGTGCCGGGGGTCGTGGGGGCAGCCTGGGCACCCAGGGCATGGAGCGGCAGCGGAGCGTTCATGCGGGAACACTCTACCGGGCCCAAAGCGGCATGGGCGGCTTTTCGGCATCCTGGCAAACCCCGAATTTCAGCATTTCATGCCGGCGATCTTCTAAACTTCGGCACATGAAGCTGGACACGACCGATCTGCGCATTCTGGCCGAGCTGCAGGCCGACGGCTCGCTCTCCAACGTGGAGCTGGCGCGCCGCGTGCACCTGTCGCCCTCGCCCTGCCTTGCGCGCGTCAAGGCACTGGAGGCCTCGGGCGTGATCGCGCGCTACGTTGCCCTGGCGAACCCGACGGTGCTGGGCCTGGGGCTCAACGTGTTCATCAGCATCAGTTTGAAATCGCAGGCCAAGGAGGCGCTGGCGCAGTTCGAGCGCCGCATCGCCGAGCACGACGAGGTGATGGAGTGCTACCTCATGAGCGGCGACTCCGACTACCTCATTCGCGTGGCGGTGGCCGACATCGGCGCGCTGGAGCGTTTCATCCTGGAACAGCTCACCCCCATTCCGGGCATCGAGAAAATCCGCTCCAGCTTCGCGCTCAAGCAGGTGCGCTACAAAACCGCCCTGCCCTTGCCGGTGCCGTCCGCCTGAAGGGGGATAAGCACGCGCGGCCGGCGGAGGGTCGTCGGTCCATCCCCCCGGAGCGCCCAATCACTGCACCGCACCCGGCGCAGAGGCGGCAGTGGCCGGAGCAGCGGCCGTACCAGCCGAAGGCTTCCCATCGCCGGTGACCAGGCGCTTGCGCACGTCGGCCAGCACGGCCTTCACGCGGCGCGCATTCTCGGGGCCGATGCGCAGCATCATCTTCTGGCCGGCGGAGAGCGCCTGCAGGTGCGGGTCGGCGAACTCGTAGCGCACCCAGGGGCGCGTGGAGGGCACGTCCCCCTGCACGCGGGTGAGCTGCACCTGCAGCGGCCCGCGCAGCTCGGGCGTCTGCAGCAGGTGGCCGATCACCGCGACGAGCCGGTCATTGAAGTACCCCTTCGGATACCCGAGTTCCACGAAGGTCTGCTGGAACAGCGGATACAGCTGCCGGTAGAGCGCCACCGCCTGCTCGCGCGGCACCGCCTCGACGAGGGAAACCAGCGCCGCATAGCGCGCCGTGTTGGCCGGCGCGATGGTGGCATGCAGCGGCGCGCCGTTTTCGTCCACCGCGCTGCCGGGCTGCGCCTGCACGAGGAAGCGCTGCGGCGCCGGCTGAACGGGCCAGAGCCGCGAGGGCGCCTGGGTGCGCGGCAGGTTGTCGACCGTGACCACGAAGCGCCGCACGATCTCGTCCAGGTGCAGCAGCGCGGCGATGCGGTCGCGCCCCAGCCACTCGCCGAGCGATTGCGCGATGACCGTGTCGGACTCCTGCAGAGACGGCAGCGCCGCTGCCTGCGCGGTCTCGATCGGATGCTCGGGCCCGGAGGCGGCAGCGGCCGGCGCCGGTGCAGAGGCCGGCGCCTCCGCCGCCGGCGGCGTGGGTGCCTGGGCGGACGGCACGGGTTCGGGCGGGGGCATGTGCGAGGTGGGTGGCAGCCAGCCGAGCCACCAGGCGGCGCCGGCCAGCACGGCCGCGCCGGCCAGCGCGGCGACGATCCAGCCCACGGGCGATGCAGAAGATGGGCGGCGCGGCACGCTGGACGGGGGGCGCAGGTCCATGGAACGGTCGTCGGTCATGCGGAATACTCTTTCACGAACAGGTCATGGGCAGGCGCGGCAGCAGGTGACGCCGGTTGCCGCGGTGCCGATGCGGACTATTGTGGAGCGGGCCGCCCACCAGGCGGTAAGCACCTGTTCATCTCAGGCCCCGGCCGCCACACCCTCCTGGCGCGCCGGCACGGCCGGGTGCCCGAGCGCGTCCAGCCATGCCATGGCATCGCGCAGCTCATCGGGCCGGATCTCGTGCATGCCCGCATATTCGCGGTAGGTGAGCGCCACCGGAAGGCCGAAGGCATGGTCGCGGATCACATGGGCGCTCGCCAGGGGAATCACGTTGTCCTGCAGGCCATGGCTCACCCAGAGCGCGCGGCCCGCCAGCGCCTCGGGTGCGACGGCATGCGGCAGCACCTGGGGCAGCAGCCGGCTGTGCCAGGCCATGGCACCGTGCAGCAGATCGGGCCGCGTCAGCAGCAGCGAAATCGCCATGATGCCGCCCTGGCTGAACCCGCCCACCACCACGCGCTCCGGCGGCACGCCCAGTTGCACCGCGGCGGTCTCCACCGTGCGGGCCAGCAGGCGGCGGCTGGCGGTTTCCTGGGCTTCGTGGATGGTCCGGCTGCCGTCGGGCTCCACCGTGAATTCGAACCACGTGTTCGCCCCCGGGCCCATGGCGTAGGGCGCGCGCAGGCTCACCACGTGGAACTGCGCGGGCACCCAACGGGCCAGCGCGAACAGGTCCTTCTCGTGGCTGCCCACGCCGTGCATGAGCACCAGCAGCCAGGGCTGCTCCGTGCCCGCGGCGGCGGGACGGCTCAGGAAGGACATCGGAAGATCGAGCGGAGAAGGCGTCGGTTCGGTGTGCGTCGGAATCATCCGCCTTTGGAGCATCTGGCGGGCCCGGAGTTTCACGCAACTTAGGCAACGGACTCCAGCGCGAACGAATCCATGGCGAGCATGCCGTGCATCACCTCGCGGCTCAGGTACTGCGCGGCCGCGCCCTCTCCTGCCGCACCCCATGCGAAAAAGAGCGGCAGGAAGTGGTCGTCGCCCGGATGCGCACGTACGGCATGCGGCGCACGGCTGCGGTAGTCCAGCAGTTCCTCGGCGTCTGCGCGCTGCAGCGCGTCCTCGATCCAGCGGGCGAATTCCGTCACATACGGTTGCGCTTGCCTCGCACCGCCGAAGAATTCCGACAGGTTGTGCGTCATGCTGCCCGAGCCGATCACCAGCACGTTCTGCGCGCGCAGGCCGCGCAGGGCGGCGCCCAGCGCATGCACCTCGCGCGGCCCCGCACCGGCCGGCAAGGCCACCTGCACCACGGGCAGATCGGCCTGCGGGAACAGGTGCATGAGCGGCACCCACGCGCCATGGTCGAACGGACGCGCGGCATCGCCCTGCGCCGGGATGCCCGCCGCCTGGACCAGCGCGAGCACCTCCGCCGCGAGGCCCGGCGACCCTGCCGCCGGATAGCGCAGTGCATAGAGCGGCTCGGGGAAGCCCCCGAAATCGTGCCAGGTGGCCGGCTGCCGCCCGGTCATCACCTGCACGCCGCGGGCCATCCAGTGGGGCGACATCACCACCACGCCGCGCAGCGCCGGGAACCGGGCCCGCAGGCCCTCGGCCCAGGCACGCAGCGCGGGGCCCGTTTCGCCGGGCTCCAGCGCGAACATCGGAGAGCCATGGGAGACGAACAGGGCGGGAATCTCGGCCGAAGCGGCACACGCAGAGATGGCCGCGTTGCCGATGGGCCGTGCCCCCGTCGCTCCATCGTGCGGCACGGCAACCGGAGAAGAGGAAATCCGCGAGGCAGGCGAGTCGGGCGAAGTCATGGCAAGGCGATCCCAAAAATGGCAGGAAGATATTGCCATGCAGATGGGAGCGAACTGCTGCGTTCGGAAGGCCCGCGCAGCGGACACAGCGTTCCGCCCACCGTGCCAATCGCCGCTTTTTCTTTGAGCGGCTCACACGACCCAGCGAAGCGGTTCTG
>DHAE01000002.1:415-61647 GCA_002397315.1 Comamonadaceae bacterium UBA4962 | reverse complement strand
AAGCGGTTCTGGCGAGGCGCCGCGTCGCAGGCGGTACGATCAGTACGACAAGATGCGGCAACGACGCCGGAAGGGTCGTGTAAGCCGCTCTTAGCCCGCGTCGCGCACCCGGCCCCGCAGCGCCTTCGTGCCCGACCGCTCCCGCTTGTCCTGCATGCGGCGCTGCCGCTCGCCGTACGACGGCTGCGTGGCCCGGCGCACGCGCGGCGGCTGCGCGACGCGCGCCACCATCGCATCGAGCCGCTGCAGCGCGTCGAGCCGGTTGGCCTCCTGCGTGCGGTACTGCTGCGCCTTGATCACGACCACGCCCGCCTGGGTGATGCGCGCGTCGGGCAGCGCCAGCAGCCGCGCCTTGACGTCGTCCGGCAGCGACGAGGCGCCCACGTCGAAGCGCAACTGCACCGCGCTCGACACCTTGTTGACGTTTTGGCCGCCAGGCCCCTGCGCGCGCATGGCGGTGAATGCCACCTCGCGCTCGTCCACCCGCACCGGTGTGCGCCCAGGCCCGCGCGCTGGAATGCCGGACATCGCTGCCTCAGCCCCGCCCAGGGCCGGCGGCACCGGCTTCCAGCGCCGCCCGCAGAGCGGCCTCGAAGGCCTCCGGCCGCTCGAACTGCACCCAGTGTCCGGCATCCGGCACCAGCGCCATGCCCCGGAAATCCGGCGCGGCGGCGCGGTAGGCGTCCTCCAGCGCGGCGATCCATTGGCGGTAGAGCGTGTCGCGCGCCCCGTAGATGGCATGCACGGGGCAGCGCACGGCCGGCAGCGCGCGGGCGAGCGCGTCCGTGTGCGCGAGGCGCCGCCGTGGCATGCGGTCGCGCACCACGTTGGCCCGGTGCAGTTCCAGCGCCAGGCCGTCGATCAGCGCAGTGTCGTGCAGCATCAGCTCGGCCAGGTTGTGGCGGTGCGCCGCCTCCTGCGCCGCGGGAGACGCCAGGTGCCGCCAGCCCTTGAGCGTGATCTGCCGCTCGGGCACCACGCCCATCGCGGGCGCGCCCACCAGCACCAGCTGGCGCGCGAGCAGGGGCTCGGCCGCCAGCAGCAGCCCTGCCGTCAGTCCGCCGAACGAGAAGCCGACCAGATCGCACGGCGCATCGCCCCACAGGACGCGCATGCCCTGCGCGAGCGGTTCGACGAGCGCATCGGCGTCCGCGCCGCCCGGCGGCACGGCGGAATCGCCGAAGCCCGGTAGATCGGGTACCCAGACCGTGCGGCCCCAGGACCGCAGCGTGTCGATGTTGCGCACCCAGTGCGTCCAGCTGCCGCTGCCGCCGTGCAGCAGCACGAGCGGCGGTTCCCCATCGCTTGCGCCCTGCACGGCGCCGGCGGGCTGCCACACGTGCCATACCAGGGAGCCGGCGCCGCAGGGTGTCGTGCGCACCTGCGCCTGTGACGCCAGCGCGGCGACCTCGGGCAGGGTGGCGGTTGCCGGCACGCCTGCAGCGCCCAGAGTGAGGGGGGCCGCCGTCACCAGCCGGCCACCGCGTCGATCGCCAGCGCGTAGCCGGGCACGCCGAATCCGCACATCACGGCACGTGCCGCACTGGCGATGTAGGAATGGTGGCGGAAGCTCTCGCGCGCATGCACGTTGCTGATGTGCAGCTCCACCAGTGGCACGCCCGTGCCTTTCACGGCGTCGAGCAGCGCCACGCTGGTGTGCGTATAGGCGGCGGCGTTCAGCACCACGCCGGCCAGTTCGCCCGCCGCATGCAGCCGGCCCGCCTCGTGGATCCAGTCCACCAGATCGCCTTCATGGTTGCTCTGGCGGAACTGCAGCGCCAGTCCGTGGCGCGCGCAGGCTTCGGCGCAAAGGCGCTCGACGTCGGCCAGCGTCTGCGAGCCGTAGACGGCCGGCTCGCGCGTGCCGAGCAGGTTCAGGTTGGGGCCGTTGAGAACGAAAACGGAACGGGGCGTGGTCACGGGGGCGTACTCCAGGAACTCCAGCGGCGGCATGGGGAACCCTGCCGCACCCGGCACGGCCCGCCGCGCGACAAATCACCGCCGGATTATGCGGCCACCCCAAAAAAGAAGGGCCCCGCGGACGGGGCCCAAGAGGGCGGCGGCAGGCGGTTCGCACGCCGCCCCGGGGAGGACCGGTCAGAAATCGGCAGGCTTCAGCGCCAGTAGCCGCCGCGGTGCCAGCGGGGCGGGCGGTTGTAGTAGCCATACCCGTAGCCGCCATACACCGCTGGGGGCGCGTAGTACACCGGCCGGGGCGGCACGTACGCCACGGGCGGGGGCCCGTAATACACGGGTGCCGGCGGCGCGTAGTACACGGGCGGGGGCGGCGGGACCACGAAGGTCGGCGGGGGGGCATAGACCACGCCCGGGCCGGCGCCCACGCCGACCGAAACGCCCGGCGAATTCACGCCGACGGACCAGTACACGTCGCGCGCCTGCGCAGCGCCCGAAGCGGCCATCAGCGCCAAACCCAGCCCGGCGGCAGCGGCCAGGGCTGCGAAGGAACGGCTTTTGGTCATGAGAATCTCCTTGGAAGGTGGGCCGGCACCGCCGGAAGGTCGGATTCCGGGCCCCGTGCGCCATACAACGCACGACATGCCCTGCAGGATGGCACAAACTCCCAACAATCTTGTTTCCGGACGTAGCGACCCTTGTTGCAGAGCGTTACCGAGAGGGCGGCGCCCTAGAATGTCTCCATGAGTTCGCAAGTCCCCTCCCCGATGGCGCCCGAGGCCGCCAAGCCCAGCCATTTCCTGCGCCAGATCATCGAATCCGACCTCGCCCAGGGCAAGTATGCCCAAGCGCGCTGGGCCGGTACGCCCGGCGACGCCGCCCACCATGCCGCGGGCGAGCCCGACCCGGCCAAGATCCGCACCCGCTTCCCGCCCGAGCCCAACGGCTACCTGCACATCGGCCATGCCAAGAGCATCTGCCTGAACTTCGGCCTCGCGCGCGACTACGGTGGCGTCTGCCACCTGCGTTTCGACGACACCAACCCCGAGAAGGAAGACCAGGAATACGTCGACGGCATCATCGACGCCGTGCGCTGGCTCGGCTTCGACTGGACGCAGGTCGGCCAGGCCCCCGGCACCGCCGCACCCTACCAGGCGAGCGACTATTTCGGTTTCATGTACCGCGCGGCCGAGTACCTGATCGAGACCGGCCACGCCTATGTGGACGAACAGAGCCCCGAGGAGATGCGGGCCAACCGCGGCGATTTCGGCAAGCCCGGCGTGGACAGCCCCTTCCGCACCCGCACGCCCGCCGAGAACCTGGCGCGCTTCCGCGAGATGAAGGCCGGACAATTGCCCGACGGCGCCGCCGTGCTGCGCGCCAAGATCGACATGGCCTCGCCCAACATCAACCTGCGCGACCCGGCCATCTACCGCATCAAGCACGCCGAGCACCACCATACGGGCAACCAGTGGTGCATCTACCCGATGTACACCTTCGCGCACCCGATCGAGGACGCGCTGGAGCGCATCACCCACAGCATCTGCACGCTGGAGTTCGAAGACCAGCGCCCGTTCTACGACTGGCTGCTCGACCGCCTGGCCGAAGGCGGCCTGATCGCCACGCCCCAACCGCGCCAGTACGAGTTCGCACGCCTGAACCTCACCTACGTGGTGACCAGCAAGCGCAAGCTCAAGCACCTGGTGGACAACGGCATCGTGAGCGGCTGGGACGATCCGCGCATGCCCACCATCGTCGGCCTGCGCCGCCGCGGCTACACGCCCCAGGCCCTGCAGCTGTTCTGCGAGCGCATCGGCGTGACCAAGGACTACTCCTGGATCGACTACGCCACGCTGGAAGGCTGCCTGCGCGAAGACCTGGAGAACCAGGCCCACCGCGGCATGGCGGTGCTCGACCCGGTGAAGCTCGAACTCACCAACTGGGACGAACTGTTCGGCGCCGGCCACCTCGAGCCCTGCCAGCTGCCCGCCCTGCCCCACCCGCCCGAAGGCCAGGAGGCGCCCGTGCGCCACTTCACGCTCGGCAAGGACGTCTGGATCGAACGCGAAGACTTCGAGGAAACCCCGCCCAAGGGCTACAAGCGCCTCTTCCCCGGCAACAAGGTGCGCCTGAAGGGCGGCTACGTCATCGAATGCACCGGCTGCGAGAAGGATGCCGATGGCAAAGTGACCAAGGTGCTCGCCACCGTGGTGCCCGACACCAAGAGCGGCACCCCGGGCGCGGACAGCGTGAAGGTGAAGGCCGCCATCACCTGGGTGGGCGCCGCCGACGGCGTGCCCGCGGAAGTGCGCCTGTACGACCGCCTGTTCACCGACGCCCAGCCCGACGCGGGCGGCAAGGATTTCCTGGCGCTGCTCAATCCGGACAGCCTCAAGGTGGTGACCGCCTACGTGGAGCCGTCGCTGGCCCAGGCGCAGCCGGACGACAAGTTCCAGTTCGAGCGGTTCGGGTACTTCGTGGCGGACCGCAAGGACCATGCTCCGGGCAAGCCGGTGTTCAACCGGGTGACGGGCTTGAAGGACAGCTGGGGCAAGTAATTCCGGCCATTCCCGACGGCTGCAGGGCTTGTTCGCCCTGCTGGCCGGCTCTGGTCCGTAGTGGGTGTTGCCCGCATTGCGGAGGCGAGGCGCTGGAGCATGCGCCTCCGTTGCGGCGGTGGCCCAGATACCACTCCACCCGCCACAGGTGGGCCACCCAGCACCCCTAGGCAATGATCCGGTAGGCCAGCAGGAAGTCGATCCCCAGCCCGCTCGCCGATGGCAAGTACATGCGCCGGGCCGACAGGGCATTGCGACCCGCCTGCTGTCTCTAGAATCCTGCGGCGCACAGGCCGTGGTGGCATCCCTGTCCGCGCCGTCGTTCGGCGAGTGGCCGGAACCCTGGCTGCCGAGCCCCATTTTTTCCTCCCCTGTCCTTTCCCCCATCGTCTGAGAACATGAACTTTTCCGACCGCCTGAAGCAGCTGCCCTCCATCGCCCACCTCTCCGCCCTGCACGTGCTGGGTGCCGATGGCGAGCCCGTCGCCACGCTCGAGAACAAACCCGGCCAGGCCGGCTCCCTGGCCGTGTACCACGCGCTCGCGCAGCTTTATGGCGGCCGCATCACGCCCGCCGCGGCTACGCTGGGACTGGAGTGGTATGCCGAGCACACGGCGGATGCCGAGGCATATCCGGGCAAGCACCCCAACATCGATCGGCTGGTGCAGTGGGCGCAGGGTGGCGCGGACTACGCGGTGCGGCTGGTGCCTGCGGCGTAAGACGGGAGCGCGAGTAGAGCGACCGCCAGGGTATTTGCCGGTCCGCCGCCTGGACCATGGCCCGTCGTCCACGGCCCTGCGGCTGCGATGCCCGATACCTGATGCCCGATACCTGATGCCCGCTGCGGACAGCCCGGCGCTGCCCCGCGCGGCATGCTGGTGCTGGAGTCGGTTTACCGGCGCTACCCGGAAATGCGGCATCCGGACTTCGTGCGCGACAGCGCGCGGGCAGTGGCCTCGGACAATCCGCAGGCGCGACTGGTGTTCTTCCCGCCTGCAGCTACAACTGCGACTCGAGCAGGCCGGTGAGCTTCTCGGTCATCTTTTCCGTCCAGGGGCGGTTCAGCCAGTCCTCGTGCGTCATGCGGCGGGAGCGGCGGACGTCCTGCTCGAACACCTCGCTCTGGCGGCGCGCGAAGGCCTCGTCGTAGACGTTCAGGTTGGCCTCGTCGTTGAGGCGGAAGGAGCGGTTGTCGAAGTTCGTGGAGCCCACGGAAACCATGCGCCGGTCCACGATCATGACCTTGCAGTGGTACATCGTGGGGCCGTACTCATAGATCTCGGCGCCGGCCGCGAGCAGCGGGCCCCAGGTGCCGCGCGAGGCGGACTTCACGGTCTCGGTGTCGGTGTGTTCGCCGGGCGTGACGATGCGCAGGCGCACGCCGCGGCGCAGAGCGTCCATCAGCAGCGTGAGCGTCAGTTCATCCGGCACGAAATACGCGGCCGAGAGGTCGATGCTTTCCTCGGCCGCGGTGACGGCCATGTGGTACATGAGCTGCATGCTCTCGCTGCCGCTGGACGGCGAGCTGGAGAACATCTGCGCGCGCTGGGTGCCCACCGGCTCCAGCTTCGGGAAGTAGGCATCGCCGTGCAGCACGCGGCCCGTCACCTTGAGCCAGTTGTCGAGGAAGGTCGCCTGCAGGTGCGCCACCGCCGGGCCGCGCACGAGATAGTGCGAATCGCGCCAATGGTCCGGGTCCTGCCCGTCGCCGGTCCATTGCGGCGCGATGCCGACGCCCCCCGTGAAGCCGGCCACGCCGTCGACGACGAGCAGCTTGCGGTGCGTGCGGTTGTTGAGCCGTGCGAGGTTGTACCAGTGCGGCTTGTGGAACTTCTCGATCTCCACGCCGGCTCCGCGCATCTCGTCGAGATAGCTGTCTTCCATCTTCGAGCTGCCCACCCAGTCGAGCAGCACGTGCACCTTGACGCCCGCGCGGGCCCGCTCGCTGAGCGCGTCGGCGAACTGCTTGCCGATGTCGCCGGACCAGTAGATGTAGGTCTCGAAGGTGATGGAGCGCTGCGCGGCGCGGATGGCCGCGAGCATGGGCGGGAAGATGCGGTCGCCGTTCTGCAGGTCCGTCACCTCGTTGCCGCCGACGATGCCGGGGCCCAGCAGGTGCGCCATGGCGCGTTCGAATTGCGGGCTGGAGGTGCCGTAGAGCCGGGGCAGCTGCTGGCGCACCTGGGGCTCGCCCGCCGTGAAATTGAGGGCCACCAGCGCGGCGGCGGCGGTGGCGATGAAGGTGAGCACGATGGTGAGCAGCGTGCGGCCGGGTTTCTGCATGGCGGCGATTGTCTCGGCCGGTGCGGCACCGACCTGTAGGCGGACGCCTCCAGCCGCCTACACTGGCGGGCGTTCCATTTTCGGACCGGTCCCGCCCGCGCACCGCGCCCTTGCATGCCCATGACGTTCCGCCACCTTCCCACGCCCGCCGTCAACCGCCTGGATGACCCCACCGGACCGTTCGCCTCCATGGCAGGCCGGGCCCTTGTGCCTGCCTCGCCCTCGCCCTTGCCCTTGTCCTCGCGCCGCACGCTGCTGGCGGCGGGCGCGGCGCTCGGCGCGCTGCATGCCTGGCCCGCGGGCGCGGCCGCCTCCACCGCGGCGAAACCCGGCCCGGCTCCCACGCCCGCAGAAGCCGTCTGGCCCCGGGCGCTGCAGGTGCCGGGCGGTGTGGCGCGGCTGTCGCTGGGGCCGTCGGCGACGCGGCCTCAGTCCCATGCAGGAGAGATACCCCTGCTGGTGCTGGGCGACCCGATCGAGTGGACGGCGATCGTCGGCATCGCGCTGTCCGCGCCCACCGGCACGGCGTCGATCCGCGCGCAGGCCGCGGGCGAGGCAGCGCGCGACATCGCCTACCGCGTGGAGCCCAAGCGCTACAAGGAGCAGCGGCTGACCGTGGCACCGCGCACGGTCGATCTCTCCGCCGAGGACAACGCGCGCTATGAACGCGAGCGTGCGCACCAGCAGCAGGTGATGGCCACGTTCTCCGCTCCGCCGCCGCGCGCCGCGGACCTGGCGATGCGCCAGCCCGTGCCCGGCCGGCGCTCCAGCTCGTTCGGGCTGCGGCGCGTGTTCAACGGGCAGGCGCGCAATCCGCACAGCGGCATGGACATCGCGGCGGCCACCGGCACGCCCGTGGTGGCGCCGCTGCCGGGCAAGGTGATCGACACGGGCGACTATTTCTTCAACGGCGGCACCGTCTGGCTCGACCATGGCGGCGGCCTGCTCACGATGTACTGCCACCTGAGCGCGATCGACGTGCAGGTGGGCGACACGCTTGCCACCGGCCAGGCCTTCTGCAAGGTGGGCGCCACCGGGCGCGTGACCGGGCCGCACCTGCACTGGGGGGTGATGCTGAACCGGACGATGGTGGACCCGGCATTGTTCCTGCCCGCATGACGCGCCGCGAATACCGCACACCTCCGCCGCCCGTGCGGCCCGCAGGCGCGCAGCGCAAGCCCGCGCGCCTGCTGCGCTTCCACAAACCCTACGGCGTGCTCAGCCAGTTCACGCCGGAGGGCCGCTGGCGCGGGCTGAAGGACTTCATCGATCTGCCCGGCGTGTACGTGGCCGGCCGGCTGGACGCGGACAGCGAGGGGCTGCTGCTGCTCACCGACGACGGCGGGCTGCAGGCGCGCATCGCCGATCCGCGTTTCAAGATGGAGAAGACCTACTGGGTGCAGGTGGAGGGCGTGCCGGACGCGGCGGCGCTGCAGGCTTTGGCGCGCGGCGTGCAGTTGAACGACGGCCCCACGCTGCCCGCCCGCGTGCGGCGCCTGGACACGCCCCCGCCCGTGGGCGAGCGCGAACCGCCGATCCGCGTGCGCCAGCACATTCCGGACAGCTGGATCGAACTCGTGATCCGCGAGGGCCGCAACCGGCAGGTGCGGCGCATGACGGCGGCGGTGGGCCATCCGACGCTGCGGCTGGTGCGCGCGGCGGTCGGGCCGTATGCGCTGGATGGCCTGGCGCCGGGCACGTGGGTGGACGCAGAAACACCGGCGTCCCTGGGGGCGCCCCGGCCCACCGGCGGCGGCCGCAGATAGAGCATGCGCCCTGCCATCCCAACATGCGGGTGGCACGGTGCGGCAGGCGCACCCCCGGCGCTCCCATCGGCATGGCCGGGCGGCAGTTTCCGGCATGCAGCACCGGCGAAAGCGTAGCATGCGCCCTCCCCCTCTCTTTTCCGCCCGGGGGGCCTGCGCGCTCCGGGCTGCCTGCCGTGTCCGCTCCACCGCCCCGCTCCGCTTCCACCCTTGCTCCGGACGCTCCGGTGCCCCGTCCCGCCAGCATTTACCGCGACCCCGGCTTCCTCGCATTCGCCATCGCGCGCGTGGCCGCGATGTTCGCCACGCAGGTGCAGGCCGTGGTGGTGGCCTGGCAGGTGTACGACCTGACGCGCGAGCCCATGGCCCTGGCGTTCGTGGGCCTGGCGCAGTTCCTGCCCATGCTGGCGCTGCTGCTGCCGGCCGGCGACCTGATCGACCGCGTGCCGCGCAAGCGCATCCTGTGCGCGAGCTGGGCCGTGGGCGCGGTGTGCAGTACGCTGCTGTGGTGGCTCTCGGGGCACGGCGCCGCGGGCGTGGCGGGCATCTACGCGGTGCTGGTGCTGTTCGGCGCCTCGCGTGCGTTCTCGGCGCCGTCGCTGCAGAGCCTGCTGCCGCAGGTGGTGCCGCGCGAGCGGCTGGCCTCGGCCATCGCGGCCAACTCGATGCTGATGCGCACGGCGGCCATCGGCGGGCCGTTCATCGGCGGGCTGCTGTACGCGGCGGGCGGGGGCGAGATGACCTACGCCGTCTGCTTCGTCTCTTTCGCGGTGGGTGCGCTGCTGATGCTGCGCGTGCCGGTGGCGCATGCCGCGCCGCTCGGGCCGGTACTGGGCACGATGCGCGAGCGCTTCGGCGAGGGCATCCGCTTCATCCGCTCGCGGCCCATCATCCTGGGCACGATTTCGCTGGATCTATTCGCGGTGCTGCTGGGCGGCGTGGTGGCGCTGCTGCCCATCTACGCGCACGAGGTGCTGCACGTGGGCCCGCAGGGCCTGGGCGCTTTGCGCAGCGCGATGGCCATCGGCGAGGTCGGCACGGGCTTCTACCTGAGCATGCGGCCCTTCAACCGCCGCGTGGGCGCGACGATGTTCACGGCGGTGGCGGTGTTCGGCGCCGCCAATCTGGTGTTCGCTTTCTCGACGGTGTTCGCGCTGTCGTTCGCGGCGCTGATCGTGGCGGGGGCGGCGGACATGGTGAGCGTCTACATCCGCGGCTCGCTGGTGCAGTTCTCCACGCCCGATGCGATGCGCGGGCGGGTGAGCGCGGTGAACATGCTGTTCATCGGCTCTTCGAACGAATTGGGAGAGTTCCGGGCGGGCTCCAGCGCGGCCTGGATGGGAGCGGTTCCGGCCGCGGTGGCGGGCGGGCTGTGCACGCTGGGCGTGGTGTGCGCATGGGCCTGGATATTCAAGCCGCTGCGCCGCGTGGACCGGTTCGAGGAAGCATCGCCGGAGGGAAACCATGAAGGGGTCCATCCGCAAAAGTGACGTACGGAACGCCGGCCCCATGCTCGACAATGGTCCACACTGCGGAATATGCCTCGACATCTATTACGGTTGAGTGGCGTTTTTATCGATTTGACATGAAGATTCTCTACAGCATGCCCGTGCTGTCATGAAAAGGGTGGCTCATCTAGCGCCGGATCATGCATCTCTATAAGAGAGAATCCTATGAAAAATGCAAAAGTGCGAACCCAGCTGCTGGTGGCATTCGGCACCATGGCGGGCCTGATCCTGTTCATGTCCCTGTTCGGTGCGCTGGCCCTGGGCGACGCCCGGGACCGGTTCAATGGCTACGTGCAGGGCATCGATGCCCGCAACCAACTGGCGGCACAACTGCGCAGTGCCATCAACGACCGTGCGATCGCGGCGCGCAACACGGTGCTGGCGGCCTCGCCGGCCGACGTGCAGGCCGAGAAGGTGCGCGGCGAGAAGGCCCATGCCCGCGTGCAGCAGGCGCTGTCCACGCTGAAGGAACGCATCGCCACCGCCGAAGACACCTCCGAGCGGGCGCGTTCCCTGGTCGCGGAAATGGACCGGATCGAGCAAAGCTACGCACCCGTCGCGCTGGGCATCATCGACTTGGCCGTGCGGGGCGAGCGCGCGCAGGCGATGGACAAGCTCAACCGGGAGTGCCGCCCGCTGCTGGACCGCTTCTCGGCCACCACGACCGAATACGCACAGCTGTCGGAACAGACCGCGCACCGTTTGACCGAAGAGGCTGCCGAGCGGCTGGCCACCCAACGCGCCGCGATCATCGCTGCAGCGGTGCTGGCATTCGCCACGGCCACGGTGGCGGGCATCTTCATCACGCGCAAGCTCACCGGCGCCCTGGGCGGAGAACCCGGCGAACTGCGCCAGATCGCCGAGCAGGTGGCGAGCGGCGATCTCTCGCCGATGCAGCGCAATGGCGAGCCCGTGCCCGGCAGCGTGCTGGCGTCGCTCGCGAGCATGCACGCGACGCTCGCGCACATCGTGGGCGACGTGCGCCTGGCCTCCGATTCGATCTCCACGGGTTCCAGCGAGATCGCCACGGGCAACGCCGACCTGAGCCGGCGCACCGAGATGCAGGCGAGCGCCCTGGAGGAAACCGCATCCGCCATGGAGCAGTTGGGCGCCACGGTGCGCCACAACGCGGACAACGCCCGCGTGGCGAGCCAGCTTGCCCACGGTGCGACCGACGTGGCCGGCCGCGGCGGCCAGATCGTCGAACAGGTGGTCAGCACCATGCAGGAGATCAGCGCCAGCTCGCGCGAGATCGCCGAGATCACCGGGGTGATCGACAGCATCGCCTTCCAGACCAACATCCTCGCGCTGAACGCTGCCGTGGAGGCGGCACGGGCCGGTGAGCAGGGGCGCGGCTTCGCCGTGGTCGCGGCGGAAGTGCGCACCCTCGCGCAGCGCAGCGCGCAGGCCGCCAAGGAGATCCGCGCCTTGATCGTGGGCAGCGTCGAAAAGGTGGACAAGGGTGCCAGCCTTGTCGCGCAGGCCGGCACCACGATGTCGGAGATCGTCGCCGAGATCCGGCGCGTGAGCGAGATCGTGGGCGAGATCAGCGTCGCGAGCGCCGAGCAGAGCGATGGCGTGCTGCAGGTCGGGCAGGCGGTGTCGCAGATGGACCAGGCGACCCAGCAGAACGCGGCACTGGTCGAAGAGGGAGCCGCCGCCGCCGCCAGCCTGCGCGACCAGGCGCGGCTGCTGGAGAAATCCGTGGCGGTGTTCCGTGTGCCGCTGAGCCTGGGCATGGAGGGCGCAGCCCTGTCCCGGCTGCCGGCGTGAGCGGATACCGCACCTCGGACTCCGGCCGCCGCTAGCCGGCCACCGGCCGCGGCGGCCGGATCCTTGTACAGCGACGGAAAAAAACGGGGCTGGCTAGAATCCGCGCCACGCTCGTCCACCCCGCCCCGCGCGCCCGCCTTTGCTCCGCCACGCCCCCGTTCCCTCCCGCCCGCGCCACCCTGCGTGCCCGCAGCGCCCCTCCACACCGAGCGGCATGCGACGGCTCGGCGGGCTGCTGCTCGCGGCCTGCGGGTTCGCCGTCTCCGGCATCGCCGCGGCCGCGCCGCCCGCGAAGGCCGCCCACGCCCATGCGCCCAAGGCACCGCAGGAGGGGCAACCGCTGCACGTCTGGCACTGCTGGGCGTCGCCCGGCGAGCAGCAGCGCAGCGAGGTACTGGCCCGGCATCTGGCGCGCCATGGCGTGCACTGGACCATCGACGAGCCGGTCTGCGTCAACGGCAACAGCGCGCTCTCGGCCTTCACCCAGCGCTTCCAGCACCGCATGCCGCGCCCCGCCGCGGTGATGACGGCCGGCGAAGGCGCGCCGCCCCTGGCGGCCAAGGGGCTGCTGCTGCCGCTGGACGCCGTCGCGCGCGAGCAGGAATGGGAAGAGGTCGTGCCCTACGCGCTGCAGGACTGGGCCCGCTACCGCGGCCACTGGATCGCCGCGCCGCTGTTCGTGCACTCCACCAACCTGCTGTGGTTCAACAAGCCTTTGCTCGACCGGCTGGGCGGCACCGTGCCCGACACCTGGGACGCGCTGATCGCGCTGCTCGAACGCGCCCGGCAGGCGGGCATCGTGCCGGTGGGAATCGGCGCAGATGCCTGGGAATACTCGTTCTGGTTCGAATCGGTGGCGGCCGGCGCGGGCGGTGCGGAGTTCTACCGGCGGTTCCTCCTGGAGCACGACCGTCGCGCCTACGACGAAGCCGTGGTGCGCCGCATCTTCGCGCGCATGGCACAGCTACGCCCTTACCTGCGGGCGAATGCCGCATCGCGCGACTGGAGCGACGCCAGCAGCCTCGTCGAGCAGGGCAAGGCGCTGCTGCAGATGCAGGGCAGCTGGCTGAATGGCGAGCTGCGCCAGCGCGGCATGGAGGCCGGCCGGGATTACCTCTGCCCGCGCTTCCCCGATACGCAGGGCATGGTGCTCTACATCGGCGACCAGGTCGGCTTCGTGCGCGGCGCCGCGGTGGACCCGGCCACGCAGCGTGCCTTCATGCGCATGGTGATGGACGTCGACTTCCAGCGCGAGATGGGCATCGCCAGCGGCGCCGCGCCCGCGCGCGTGGATGTGCCCGACACCGGCGCCGACCTGTGCGGCCGGCAGGCCATCCGCGACCTGCGCAGCGCGAACATGCGGCGCACGGTGCTCGCGGCGTTCTCGGCGCTGTCGCCCCGCTCGGTGCAGCAGCACATCAACGACATCGTCATGCAGCACCTGCAGGGCCGCATCGACGATGCGCGCGCCGCCGAACGGCTCAAGGACCTGATCCTCGGCACCGGGCCGGTCGGCCCGGAGCGCTGAGCGCGGATCGTCCGGTACGGTTCGCGGTGTGCCGGGCACTCGGCGACGCGGCGCCGCGATGTGCTCTTTTGCTGCCGCATCGATAGCACGGCAACGAGGATGCGCGGGGCTCCTGGCGCATTTCTCCTGATGAGATGGGAGGCACTCGGCGATACATCTGTGTCCGCCGGGTAAAACCTTCCGCGCCCCCTTGCGGGGCCCGGTGCGGCGGCGCACCATGCGCTCCACAGCCACTCCTCCTCCCACACCATGCTGTCCTCCGTGAACGCTGCCGGCCCGGGCGACGCGCTCCCGCCCTCCGCATTGGGACGACGCCAATGGCTCGCCACCGCCGCCATCGGCCTGTGCGGCGCCGCAGGCCTCACCCTGGTGGCGCCGCCCGGCGCCTTCGCGGCCGAAGGCCCGGACGCGCCGCCGCTGCGCGACGCACCGCGTTCCCCCGCGCAAAGCACGCGCCTGCTGGACCGGCTCACCTGGGGCGCGGACACCGCCTCGATCGAAGCGCTGCAGCGCGTCGGCCCGGCCGCCACGGTGGCGGCGCTGCTGCGGCCCGCGCCCCATGCGCCGCTGCCCGCGCAGGCCCAGGCGCAGATCGACGCGATGGCGATCACGCGCACGCCGATGGAAGCGCTCGCGATCGACCTGCAGGCCCGCCGGCAGGCGATCAAGTCGGAGCCCACGGAAGACGCCCGCAAGGCCGCGCAGGAGGCCTACCAGCGCCAGATGCGCAGCCTGCAGCGCGAGGCCGAGCGGCGCTTCGTGCTGCGCGCGGTGTACTCGCCCGCGCAGCTGCAGGAGAAGATGACCTGGTTCTGGATGAACCACTTCAACGTGTTCGCCGGCAAGGCCGACATCCGCGCCATGGTGGCCGACTACGAGGACCGCGCGATCCGTCCCCACGCCCTGGGACGCTTCCGCGATCTGCTGGGCGCCACGGCACGGCACCCGGCGATGCTGCGCTACCTGGACAACGCCCAGAACGCGGCGAACCGCATCAACGAGAACTACGCGCGCGAGCTGATGGAGCTGCACACGCTGGGCGTGGACGGCGGCTACGGCCAACGCGACGTGCAGGAGATGGCGCGCGTGCTCACCGGGCACGGCGTGTCGCTGCGCCCGCTGGACGAGCCGCCCCCGAAGCTCAGGCCCGAATGGGCACAGCAGTACGTGCGCCGGGGCCTCTACGAATTCAATCCGCAGCGCCACGACTGGCAGCCCAAGCAGTTGCTCGGCCAGCCGCTGCAGGGCCAGGGCATGGCGGAACTCGACGAGGCACTCGACCGGCTCGCCCGCGCGCCGGCCACCGCGCGCTTCGTGACGCGCAAGATCGCCGCCTACCTCGTCGGCGATGCGCCGCCGCCCGCGCTGCTGCAGGCGCTGGCCGAGCGCTTCCAGCAGACCGACGGCCACATCGGCGCGGTGCTGCAGACGCTGGTCGCGAGCGAGGCCTTCCAGGCATCGCTCGGCACGCGGCTGCGCGACCCGGTGCAGTACGTGATGGCCGGCCTGCGCCTGGGCTATTCGGACCGCGTGCTCGCCAATCCGGACCCGGCGATCTCCTGGCTGCAGCGGCTGGCCGAGCCGCTCTACGGGCGCGTGACGCCCGACGGCTATCCGCTGGATGCCGCCGCCTGGACCAGCTCCGGCCAGCTCGCCGTGCGCTTCGAGATCGCGCGGGCCCTGGGCGGCGCGGGCGCGGGCGCACTGTTCCGCGCCGAAGGCGCGCCGCCGCCGAAGGTGCCGCCGCCCGCGATCGCGCAGAGCGCCGCCTTCCGCGCGATGGAGCCGCAGCTCGCACCCGCGACGCGCGTGGCACTGGCGCGCGCGGGATCGCCGGCGGAGTGGAACACTTTCTTGCTCTCTTCACCCGAGTTCATGTACGCCTGAGGTACGCGCACACCCCGGTGCCCAGGAAAGGCCTGCCATGACGCACTCCGCCTCCCCCCGCTCCGCTGGCGACGCCGCCGGCACCATGCCCACGCGCCGCCACTGCCTGCAGGCGCTCGCGGCCCTCGCGGCGCCCGGCGTGCTGCAGGCCAGCCTGGCGGCCACGCCGCAGGGCAGCGCGGACGCGCGCTTCCTGCTGGTCTTCCTGCGCGGCGGCTACGACTGCGCGAGCCTGCTGGTGCCCACCGCGAGCGACTTCTACTACGAGAGCCGCCCGAACATCGCGATCCCCCGGCCGGGCGGAGAAGGCGGCGCCCTGCCCCTCACGTCCGACTGGGGCCTGCATCCGGCGCTGGCCGGCTCGCTGCAGCCGCTCTATGCGAAAAAACAGATCGCCTTCGTGCCGTTCTCCGGCACCGACGATCTCACGCGCAGCCATTTCGACACGCAGGACAGCATCGAGCTGGGCCAGCCCGTGGGCGCCCGGCGCGACTACCGCTCCGGCTTCCTGAACCGGCTGGCGCTGGAGCTGGGCGCGCAGCCGCGCTGGCACGACCACCTCTCGCCCATGGCGTTCACCGACACGCTGCCGCTGGTGCTGCGCGGCGGCTACGACGTGCCCAACACCGCGCTGGCGGCGGCCGGCGCGGCCAAGCCCGGCATCGACGAACGCCAGTCCGCGCTCATCGCTTCCATGTACCAGGGCACGCCGCTGGCCGGGCCGGTGGCCGAGGGCTTCCAGACGCGCGACGAGGTGGCGCGCACCATGCAGGGCGAGATGGACGCCGCCAGCCGCAACGCGCTCAGCACCAAGGGCTTCGAGGGCACGGCGCGGCGCATGGCGCGCCTCATGCAGTCGCGCTACAACCTGGGCTTCGTGGACGTGGGCGGCTGGGACACGCACGTCGGCCAGGGCAACGCCACCGGCGCGCTCGCCAACCGCTTCGAGGAACTGGGCCGGGGCCTGGCCGCCTTCGCCGACGAGATGGGGCCGGCCTGGGACCGCACCACGGTCGTCGTGGTGAGCGAGTTCGGGCGCACCTTCCGCGAGAACGGCAACCGTGGCACCGACCACGGCCACGGCAGCGTGATGTGGGTGCTGGGCGGCGGCATCGCCGGGGGCCGCATCGCGGGCGAGCAGCAGGCGCTCACCGCGACCACGCTGTTCCAGAACCGCGACTACCCCGTGCTCAACGACTACCGCGGCGTGCTCGGCGGGATCTTCGGCCGCATGTACGGGTTGAACGGGAACGCGTTGGGCCGGGTGTTTCCGGGCGCCAAGGCGAAGGATCTTCGCCTGGCGTGACGGGCCTCAGCCCTGTGCGGGCGAACCCGACTGGAACACGCCCGTCAGCAACTCCGGCAACCGATCCCGCCCCATGCGGAACCCGCAGGCCTGCGCGTGCCCGCCGCCGCCCATGCGGGTGGCGAGCACCGAGCAGTCGTAGCCGCGCTGCGAGCGCAGGCCGGCCTTGACCTGGCCGTCCTTGCCGACGGTCCACATCAGGGCGAAGGTGCCGGACTGCTTGGAGAGCATCTCGCCGATCAGGCTGTGGAAGGCGCCCGGGGCGTTGACCATCAGGCCCTGCTCTCCGTCGAACACCAGCGGCTGGGCACCGCCGGCCACGTCGGCCGCGAGGTGGCGGAACTTCTCGTCCATCGCCTCGCCGCGCGCCACGAAGGCTTGCGTCTCCTCCGGCGTGAAGCGGGCGATGGCATCCCAGCGCGCGAAGTCGAACGGCTCCATGTCGAGCGCGGCGACGTAGCCGGCGGTCTCGGGGTACGTCCAGTTCCAGAGATCGCGGTCTTCGATGAAGCGCACGAGATCGGGCAGCGGCGCATCCGCGTGGAAGAAATCCCAGGCCAGGCGCGCGCCCGATTTGTCCATGTCGAAGTGGACCACGCCGCAGCGGCAGGCAAATCCGGTGAGCTGTTCGGCGGCACTCTTGTGGTGGTCGAGCATCACCAGGCGGGCGGCGCGCTCGTCGATGGCGCGCAGCAACTCGGGCGGGAACGAGAAATCCAGGATGTAGACGTAGCGGCCGTCGAGCGGCGGCAGGTCCTCCACGGATTGCGCCTGGCCATGCGAGAGGCCCACGCACTCCACCTGCCCGCCGTAATAGCGCCAGGCGGCCAGCGCGGCGCCGAAGCCGTCGGCGCAACGGCCGTGGTAGAGCACCAGGGGCGACGGATCGTTGGGAGACGGCGCCATGAGCAGGGTCTGCGGCAAGAGGCTGCGCGCGGGGGAGGAATTCATCGTGGTCATGGGGCGAGATTGTCGGGCACGCGGCACACCTGCGGACGGCGGGGCTGGCGCGCAATGCCGCGGCGCGGAACAATGGCGCACCGTGGTGGGCCGCAG
The DNA here is from genome assembly GCA_002397315.1 of Comamonadaceae bacterium UBA4962. Classification (GTDB taxonomy): domain Bacteria; phylum Pseudomonadota; class Gammaproteobacteria; order Burkholderiales; family Burkholderiaceae_C; genus Paracidovorax. Next base: position 44,068 of record DHAE01000002.1, on the reverse strand, counting down.
GGCACCGCCCGCCATGCACCGCGGTGCCCGTGCCGCGCCCAATGCCCGCCGAGGAGCCCCCATGCGCCTGTTCCGATACGCCCGCTCTCCCGCCATTCCGCGCCGTTTCGCAGGCCGACCGCCCGTGCCCCCGCGAACGGCGACCGCAACGGTGGCGCTGTCGCTCGCGCTGGCGCTCGGGGGCTGTGCCGCCACCCCGCCGCAGCCGCCGTTTGGGACTGCACCCGAACCCGCCGACGCGGCCCGCCAGGCGGCGGACCTCGCCGAATGCCAGCGCTATGCGCAGCAGATCGGCGTGGCGCAGGAAACGCTGGACGGCATGCTGACCGGCGCGCTGGTGCTGGCCTCGCTCGTGTGGTCGGCCGGCGGCGGCCATGGGTCGGTGCGCGACGGGGCCCTGGTCGGCGGCGCGCTCGGCGCCACCCAGGGCCTCAAGCCGCTGGAGCGGCGCCGGCAGGCGGTCGAGACCTGCATGCAGGCGCACGGATATGCGGCGGGCCCGTATGCCGTGGCCCCACCGCCGCCACCGCCTCCCGAACCCTCCACGGGCGCCTTCCCCGAAGGATGGGCGCGCACCACCATCGCGGTGGGTGTCGACGGCTTCAGCGCGCAGCAACTGGCGCGCACCCGGTCCTGCAGCGCCCAGCCCGTCGCCGCGCTGGCGGCCAAGGGGCCGGGTTTCGAGACCTACACCGTGGCCTGCGACAACGGCGACGCGCTGGCGATACGCTGCGAGTTCGGCAACTGCCGCGTGCTGCGCTGAGGGCGCTTCATACGCCCTCGGTGCCTGCGGCGGTACGCCGCAGTCCGGCAGCCGGTATGCTGCGCGCCCGATGATGCACCTGCCCGATACCCGCCCGACGCGCCCAGCCCATCCGCCCCTGCAGATCCTCTGGCGCGACGACGACCTGGTCGCCGTGTACAAGCCGGCCGGCTGGCTGGTGCACCGCACGGGCCTGGATGCGGGCGAAACCCGGTTCGTGATGCAGGCCCTGCGCAACCAGTTGGGGCGGCGCGTCTATCCCGTGCACCGGCTCGACAAGGGCACCTGCGGGGTGCTGGTGATGGGACTGCACGCCGATGCCGCCCGCGCGCTGTCGCAGTCCTTCGAGCACCACCGGGTCGAGAAGCGCTACCTCGCGCTGGTGCGCGGCCACGCGCCGGCGAGCACCTTGGTGGACCATGCCCTGCGGCCGGACGACGCGCCGCCCGATGCCGCCGTACAGCCCGCCCGCACGCTGTTGCGCTGTCTCGCGCGGCTGGAACTCGCCGAGGCGAGCGATGCGCGGTTCCCCACCACGCGCGCAGCGCTGGTGGAGGCGCTGCCCGAGACCGGCCGCCGGCACCAGATCCGCCGGCACCTCAAGCACATCGCCCACCCGATCCTCGGCGATGCGACGCACGGCAAGGGCCCATTGAACCGCTGGTGGGCCGAGCGCCTGGGCCTGCAGCGGCTCTGGCTGCATGCGTGGCGGCTCATCCTGCCGCATCCGGCCACCGGACAACGGCTGGTGCTGCAGAGCGGGCTGCGGCATGCGCTGCTGGAGGAAGGCGGCACGCATGCCGCGCTGGCGGCTACCGCACCGGTCGCCCCGATGGGGCTGGAAGAATCCGGCGCCGAGGCCTGCACCGTGGCCAATGGGGCGGCAGGTGCCATGGCCGTCACGGATTCCGCCATGCCCGCGGATCTGTCCGACTGGCAAACCCGCGTGCTCTCGCTGCCTTGGGTCGGTTGTCCGGGGGAACGCTCCCCGCAGGCCTGACGGCCGGCGCGCGTCGGATGCGTCCTACCCCCGTTCGCGACGGGCGCCGCCGCGCGGGGGCGGCCCGGGGGTGCACAGTCGGCGCGGTTCCGGAGACACGACGCCCCCGCCATGCACTTCTGCCCGCCCCGCTCCCCCGTCCGCCCGGCATCCAGCGGATTCCTCTGCCATTGCGTGCAGGAAGTGCGGCCATGACGGAATGGTGGCAGGTGATCGGCGCCACCGCGGCCGGTGAATTCTCCGATCTGCCCGATCTGGAACAGGCCACGCGCATCGTGGTGCGGCTGGGCATGGCCGCCCTGCTCGGGGGCCTGCTGGGCTGGGAGCGCGAACACCGCGGCAAGGCGGCAGGCGTGCGCACGCACATGCTGGTCTCCATGGGCGCCGCGATGTTCGTGCTCGTGGCCGAGCAGGAAGGCATCACTCCGGCGGACAACAGCCGCGTGCTGCAGGGCATCATCGCGGGCGTGGGTTTCCTGGGGGCCGGCACGATCCTCAAGAGCGACGGCGCGCACCAGATCCGCGGCCTCACGACCGCGGCGGGCATCTGGCTCACCGCCGCCATCGGCGTGGCCGCGGGCCTGGGCCGCGAAGCGACCGCGCTGCTGAGCACCGTGCTCGCCCTGCTGGTGCTGGGCGCGGAGCCGATCCTGCAGCGGCTGCTGCACGGCAAGCGGCCGGCGCACCCTGCACCGGACCGTGAGGAATCCGACGAACGCCAAGCACGGGCCGATGCGCGTTCGCCGTCCTCCGCGTCGGACCATGGCAGCGAAACCGGCTCCACGGGCGGTGGCCCGCCGCCGCTGTCCTGATTTCCAGCCCCTGGTGGTGCTCTCCTGCGCAGAGCGGGCTCACCCGTCGAAGCCAGCGCGCAGCCAAGCCGCCCCCACCACACCCGTTGCGCTCAGTCGTCGGTCCCCTCCTCGGCTTCGGAGAAATGCGGCCCCGCTCCCGCAGCCCCCAGGCTGTCGTCGGGGTTGCGCAGCGGACAGGCCTTCAGCGACAGACAGCCGCAGCCGATGCAGCCATCGAGCTGGTCGCGCAGGCGCGTGAGCGTGGCGATGCGTTCGTCGAGTTCTTCGCGCCATGCGGCGGAGAGCCGGCGCCAGTCGGCCACCGTCGGCGTGCGGCCTTCGGGCAGCGCGTGCAGCGCATCCGCGATCGTGGCGAGCGGCAGGCCCATGCGCTGCGCGATCTTGATGACGGCCACGCGCCGCAGCACCGAGCGCGGATAGCGGCGCTGGTTGCCGCTGCTGCGCACGCTGGCGATCAGGCCCTTGGATTCGTAGAAATGCAGCGCCGAGACCGCCAGGCCACTGCGCGCGGCGACCTCGCCCACGGTGAGGGAGGGCACGGCGGCACTGGCGAGGAGACGCGCCGGTGACCCTGGAAGGGGCGCGGCGGAGCTTCGCGAAGAGGAAGGCATGGGTCGTTCCGAGGATGCGAAAAAAAGCGGTTGACCTCAAGTCTAGTTGAGGTCCGATACTGCCGACATGACACACGAACCACTGACTTCCGCCGCCGCTTCCGCCGCCTCCCCTGCTTCCGCCAACGCTGCAATCCTTTCGTTCTGCAACCCGCCCGGGCTCTACGACCCCGCGCCGAACGGCTACTCCCATGTCGCCATCGTGAACGCCGGCGCCCGTACCCTCCACATCGCCGGCCAGGGCGGCGAGGATGCCTCCGGCCGCCTCGCTGCGGGTTTCGAGGCCCAGGTGCGCCAGTCCTTCGCCAACCTGCGTACCGCCCTGCAAGCGGTGGGTGCCGCGCCGCGCGACGTGGCCCGGCTCACGGTGCTCATCGTGGACCATTCGGAAGACCGCCTGCGCACGCTCGGCGCCGCACTGCGCGACTGTTGGAACGGGGCGCCCCTGCCGGCCTGCACGCTGATCCCGGTGCCGCGCCTGGCGCTCGACGGGATGCTGTTCGAGGTCGATGCCACGGCCGTGCTGCCGCCCGCCTGAGCCCCCCGTTTTCCTCCACACTGCCCTTTCTGACCGAAGCTCCGTGACCTCATCCATTCCCATGCCCTCAGGCCCTTCCACGCCGCCCGCCCCCGATTCCTCCGCGCCGCCCGCGGCCGGGCTTTCGCTGCCCGTGCTGATGCTCATGGCCACCGCCTGCGGCCTGTGCGCGGGCGCGAACTATTTCAACCAGCCGCTGCTGCATTCGATCGCGGTGCACCTCGGCGTGGGCGAGGCGACTGCCGCGCTCACCGTGACGATCGCGCAGGTGTCGTACGCCGCGGGCCTGCTGCTGCTCGTGCCGCTGGGCGACAAGCTGGAGCGGCGCCGGCTGATCGTCGGCCTGATGGTGCTCGCGGCCTGCGGGCTGTTCCTGAGCGGCTTCGCCGGCAGCTTCGGCGCGCTGGCGGCCGGCACGCTGATGACCGGGCTCTTCTCGGTCGCGGCGCAGGTGCTGGTGCCCATGGCGGCCACGCTCGCGGCCCCGGGGCGCAGCGGCCGCGCCGTGGGGCTGGTGATGAGTGGGCTGCTCGTGGGCATCCTGGCCGCGCGCAGCGTGGCAGGGCTGCTGTCGGGCATCGGCGGCTGGAGCCTCGTCTACCGCGTGGGCGGCGTCGCCATTCTCCTCGTGGCGGCGGCACTGTGGTTCGTGCTGCCCACGCTGCGCGCGCCGAACCCGCCCAGTTACCTGCAGGTGCTGCGCTCGCTCGGAACGCTCGCCCGCCGGCATCCGCGGCTGCGCAGCCGGGCCCTGCTGGGCGGGCTCTCGTTCGGATCGGTAAGCGTGCTGTTCTCCACCATGGCACTGATGCTCGCGGGCCCCGCGCACCGGTTGGGCGATGCGCAGATCGGGCTCGTGGGGCTGGCGGGCGTGGCCGGCGCGCTCATGGCCAACTGGGCGGGCCGCATGGCGGACCGCGGACACGAGCAGTGGACCACGCGCGCATCGGTCGCCCTGCTGCTCGCAAGCTGGGCCGCGCTGTGGCTGGGCGGCGCCAGCCTGGCGTGGTTCATCATCGGCGTGCTGGCGATCGACCTTGCACTGCAGGGCGTGCACATCAGCAACCAGAACGTGATCTATGCACTGGCGCCCGAGGCACGCTCGCGGCTGAATGCGGTCTACATGACCACCTATTTCGCAGGCGCTGCGCTGGGATCCGCGCTCGGGTCCGCCGCATGGCAGCACGGCGGCTGGGGCGCCACCTGCGCCGTGGGCGCGGCCGTGGCGCTGGCGAACGGTGCCGCGCTGTGGCATGACGCACGGCTGGCGGGCCGTGGAGCGCCGCAGGCACCGGCGCACCCGGACTGAACCCGCACGCGCGCCGTCACTTTCCTCGCAGGGGCCGCCACCGACTGGCGGCGTGGTCCGACAGGCCACCCCACGGTCGAGCCGGTGTAATGGGCATTCCAGCAGGCCCCGCACGCCGCGCGGCCGGCCCATCCACCCCATGCACAGCGAGGAGGACCGACCCATGCACGTTGAGAACGCGACCATCCACGGCGAAGTGACCTACCGCGAGGGCGACGGCATGCCGATCGCCATTCCCGAAGGCCCCGTGGAACTGACCCATGCGGACGACAGCGTCACGCTGAGCTGGAAGGAGCATGGCGAGAACGCCGCCGGAGTGGCCGCCATTCCCCGCCATGAATTCGACCGTTACGTGAAGGAAGGCGGAATCGTTCCGGACGCAGGCCGAGCCGGCGGCGGCGACGGCGGCGGCAGCCACGAGGACGGCAACGACGGCGCAGGCGCGTCGGGCGGCAGCGCGGACGGCGGCGACGGCGACTGACCGCCTCGCCTCCAAGGGCCTGTGCCGCCCCCCGGCGGGCGGGCCCGGTCAGCGGATCGACAAAGCGCTCGCCGCCTGTGCCAGTTGCTCGCGCGTGGCCTGCAGATCGGCCTCCACCGGCCGGTCCGGGCGCTGGATGAACGGGCAGGTCAGCACCGCCAGCGCCTGGCCCTGCGGTCCCCGTACCGGCATCGAGATGTCGATCACCCCGAAAGCCTGCTGGCTCGCGCCCTGCCAGAAGCCCTGCGCGCGGATGCGCTCCAGGATGGTGTGCAGTTCCGCGGGCTGCATGGGCCCGTCCCCCTGCACGCCCTGCTCGCCGTCCTGCGCCTGGTGCTCGGCCAGCATCTCGGCGCGGCGCTCCTCGGTCTGGAACGCCAGCATCACATGGCCCGACGCCGTGTCGATGAGGCTGACCCGCACACCCAGGCGGATCGACAGCCCCCAATGCCCCGGCCCGTTCACCTGGGCCACCACCGTGATGCCGCCCCGGTTGTAGACCCCCAGATGGCACGACTGCTGCGCCGCGGTCGCGAAGCCTTCCATCACCGGCAGTGCCTGCGACACCATGCGCTCCATGGGCGGATGGCTGTGTCCCAGCACGAACAGCTTCAGGCTGAGCGCATAGCGGTCCCCCTGCGGTGACCGGGTCACGTAGTCGCGCGCCACCAGACGTTCGAGCATCCGGTAGATCTCACCCGCACTGCGGCCCATGGCCTTGACGATCTCGGCACGGGTCAGCCCATGGGGCTGGCCGGCCAGCAGCTCGAGGATGTCCAGCCCCTTGTCGAGGGCGGGAGCACGGTAGCGATCGGTGTCTTCTGTCATTGCGTGGCGGGGAGATGGGGAAACGGAGGGCTGTGCCGGAGGGCGCCAGCGGCGCCCCGGAGCGGATTCTCTGGCAATCGCGCCATGGCGGATCGTGCGATTTCCCCGTGGCCGGCGCGCCACGACAGCAGGGTATCCCCTCATTGGCGCGACAAGGTGCGATTTCCTACATTGTTCACCAGTGAACTAAAAATTCATATATGCAACAGCGAGGCCTTACCCGGCCGCGCCGTGGACTGCCATCCGCAGGGTTGGGCAGTTGGAAAGGCTTCCGGCGCGATGCCCCGTGCCCGGAGCAGCCGGCGCGCATGCGCGCCACAGGTGGGGGTGACCGCCGGGCCGGGCCCGGTTTTTTTCTGGACAAGCAAAGTTACTACAACGGAGATCACGACATGCACACGGCTTTCAAAAAAACCCTGACGGCGGGGGCCGCACTGCTGGCCGCGGCGGGCACCTTGCCTGGCGCCGCGCACGCACAATCCAACGTCACGCTCTACGGCCGCGTGGTCGCGGGGGTGGAATACATCAACAAGATCGCCGATCCCGTCACGGGCCAGACCCACTCGCTCACGCGCGCTGCCGACAACCAGTGGGGCACGAGCATGATCGGCTTCCGCGGCAAGGAAGACCTGGGCGGCGGCCTGAGCGCCGTCTTCAACCTGGAAGGCGGCTTCAGCGCCACCAAGGGAACGACCGGCTCCGCGTTCTTCAACCGCCGCACCCTGGTGGGCCTGAGCAGCGCGTACTGGGGCACCCTGATGTTCGGCAAGAACCTCTTCAACAGCAACGACGTCTGGAACATCGATCCCACGGGCCAGCAGTTCATGAGCAGCTCGACGCTGGTGCGCGGCCGCAACTGGCCCGGCGTGAACAACCTCATCGAGTACACCACGCCCAGCTTCGGCGGCTTCACGGCGAACGTGCAGGTGGGCATGGGCGAGCAACAGGGATCGAACAAGCAGTTGCGCAACGAAGGCCTGTCGCTGGCCTACGCCGCGAACGACCTGGAACTGCGCGCCATGTTCAACAGCCGGCGCGACGCCAACGGCAACCACAGCGATGCCTACGTCTATTCCAAGGACGCCATCCTGGGCGGCACCTACCGCATCGGCGCGGCCAAGCTGTTCGCCGCCTACGAATCCATCTCCGCCCCCGACGCCGCGGCCGGCGCACCCAGCAAACTCAAGCACGGATGGGTCGGCGTGCGCTACGACGTGACGCCTGCGCTGACCCTGATCGGCGCGGGCTACCGCGTCAGCGCCAACCGGGGCAACGGCAACGCCACCCTGCTGATGGTGGGCGCGGACTACTACCTGTCCAAGCGCACCTTCCTGTACGCGTCGCTGGGCGGGGTGAACAACAGCTCCACCGCCAACTACGCGGCCGACGTCACCGTCAACGGCCCGGGTGCGGGCGCGTCCCAGCGCGCGATGTACTTCGGCATGGGCCACTCGTTCTGAGGAGGGCCCGGGTTTCTGTTTCTTTCATTGCGAGCCGGTAGAACGGCGTTGGGGCTGCCATGCGGGACATGGCAGCCCTTTTTTCAATGGGCGCTCCCGCCGTACCCGCCACGGCCAATGCCTCGCAGGCTGCAGCGTCAGGCCTCGCAGGGCCGGCAGCGGCGGCTCTCAGCCGCCGTCGCCGTCGCCAGACACCGGCCCGCCGGCAGACCGCCCCCCTTTGCGCCGCGATTCGCGCTCCGCCTTCCTGGCGGCACGCGCGGCTTCCTGCACTTCGGCGGCGGCGCTCCAGGCTTCGAATTCGGATGGCGTTTCGAGGGTGATGCGCCCCAGGATGGCGCCCCGGAAATCCGTCATCACCAGTTCCGAAGCCTTCTGCAGGTTCACGCGCCCGCCGGACATCACCGCCCCGCGCTTGCGCGCGATCAGGGTGAGCAGCTCATCGTCGTGCAACGCGGCGATGGCGCTCGCATCAAGCCCCAGGCGGTAGCGCGCGTCCAGCAGCGGCGCATAGTGGCGCTGCAGGTAGGCCAGCAGCTCCAGCGCCACCTCCTCCTCGTCGTAGGCGTTGCGGCCCACGGCGCCGCTGGCGGCGAGCCGGTAGCCGCTTTCGGGAATGGTGATGCGCGGCCACAGCATGCCGGGGGTGTCCCACAGGTAGAAATCGTCGTCCAGGACGATGCGCTGCTCCAGCTTGGTAATGCCGGCCTCGTCGCCCGTCTTCGCCTGGGTCTTGCCGGTGATGGTGTTGATCAGGGTGGACTTGCCCACGTTGGGAATGCCGCAGATCAGCACGCGCATGGGCTTGGCCATGCCGCCGCGCTGGGGCGCGAGCTGCCGGCAGGCATCGATCAGGCGCCGCGCCGGGGCCGTCTCGGAGGCGTCCAGCGCGATGGCGCGCGTCTCGGGCCGGGCGTTGTACCAGTCCAGCCAGAGCGGCGTGCGGGCCGGATCGGCCGTGTCCTGCTTGTTGAGCACCTTGAGCGTGGGCCGGTGGCCCGTCAGCTCGGCCAGCAATGGATTGGCGCTGGAGCCGGGCAGGCGCGCATCCAGCAGCTCGATCACCACGTCGATGTCCTTGATGCGCTCGCCGATCGCCTTGCGCGTCGAATGCATGTGACCGGGGAACCATTGGATGGCCATGGGATGAAACTCTCTGTCGTCTTGCGGTGGGAAGGGGGCGTAGAGCACGCGGGCGAACCCGTGCGTACGGGATCGCCACAGCCGGGGGCGTCGGGCGCGCAAGGATAATCCATCGCTCCGGCGCACCGCACCCCGCGCGCTTTCCAGAACATCCAGACCGCCATGCCCCCTGCCCCCTCCCGGCCGCCGCAGCCGCCGGCCCCTTCCGCCGCCGACCGCAGGCAGGCGTCCGAACTGCTCTTCAAGGGCGTCACCTGCGCGCTGATCGGCGTGGTGATCCTGCTCGCGCCCTACTACGCCCGCTCGCTGAGCGTGCGCGACCTGATGGGCCAGATCCACGTGGTGGGCTGGTTCGCCCTGGTGCTCGGGCTGGCCTTCATCGGCCGCTGGGGCTGGCAGCGCTGGCGCCGCGGCCCGCGGTGACCGCACCCGTGGCCACGCCGTTGCGCTCGGCCGGGGAAGCCGCAGAGGCGTTCAGGGCCCTGCAGTCGGCAGCGCAGGCGCGCGGCATCGCGCTGCGTGCGCCGCCCCGTGCGCCCGAAACCTGCTGCGGGCGCGGCTGCAACGGCTGCGTGTGGGAAGGCTTCTATGCGGCCGCGCAGTGGTGGTGCGAAGACGCGCGTGACGCCCTCGCTGCCCAGCCACCCGGCCGGGGGGACGGGCCGCTGCCCTGAACCCGCGTTTGCGGACGCTGCCCGGCCCCGCAGGAATAGCCCTTGCCCGACAATACGCCATGCACTGCCGCGTTATTCTCCGTGCATGCACGATCCCGCAACACGACCTTCCGAACAGGCCGCGCACGGCGCCTCCCCGGCGCACGTGCAAGCGGCCGAACTCGGAGCCAGCCAGGCATCCCCACGGCGCCTGCAGGCAGTGCGGGACAGCGGCCTGCTCGATTCCCCCGCCGAGCCCGGCTTCGACAGCCTGACGGCGACCGCGGCGCGCCTGCTCGGAGCCGCCGCATGCTTCATCTCCATCGTGGACGAGCGGCGCGACTTCTACAAGAGCCAGTCCGGTTTTCCCGAACCACTGGCCAGCACCCGGGAGCTGGTGGGCGCCACCTTCTGCCATTTCACGCTCGACCGCGACGACGTGCTCGCCATCGAGGACACGCACGCCGATCCGAAATGGCAGGCCGTGCCCACCGTGAGCAGCCTGGGGGTGCGGGCCTACGCGGGCGTGCCGCTGCGGTGGGATGGGCAGAACATCGGCAGCTTCTGCGTGATCGACACGGTGCCCCGGGCCTGGACGCCCGACGAACTCGAAACGATCCGCCAGCTCGCAGCCTCCGCCGCGCGCGAACTGGATCTGCGAGCCGCCGTGGCCGAGGCCCGGCAGGCTGCCGCGATGGCCCGCGCGCAGGCGCTCTCACGCGAGAGCGTGCTGGCCGTGGTGGCGCACGATCTGCGCACGCCGCTGCAGGTGATCCAGCTGAGCGCCGCGCGGCTGCAGCGCGGCAGCGACCCCCAGCAGGTCGCGGTCCTGCAGCGCATGCTGTCGGCCATCGGCATGATGACCACGATGGTGGAGGGCCTGCTGAAACCCTCGGAGTCCACGTCCACGGTGCAGGCCGTCGCGGTCGCCCAGCTGGCGGCCGACGCCGTGCACATGATGGCGCCGCTCGCCGAGAAATGCCGCACGGCGCTGTCGCTCGGCGACCTGCCCGATGCGACGGTGCGCGTGGACTACGGCCAGATGGTGCGCGTGCTGGGCAACCTGATCGGCAACTCCCTCAAGTATTCGCCCGCGGGCAGCTTCGTGTGGCTCTCGGGCGCCCGTGCCGGCCCTCCCGAGGCACCTCGGGTGGAACTCACCGTGACGGACAACGGTATCGGAATGAGCCCCGAAGAAGTCGCGCAGGCATTCGACCCCGGCTGGCAGAGCGAGCGGGCCCGTGCGCGCAACGACGGCGCCGGGCTGGGCCTGGCGATCGTGAAATCCCTCGTGGAATCGAACCGCGGGCACGTCCGCATGGAAAGCCGGCCGGGCGCCGGCACCTCCGTCACCATCGCGCTGCCCTGCGCCTGAAGCGAGCGGCGGCGCCCGGCCCGGGCAGCTCGGTGTTCCGGCGCGTCAGCGGCCGGCCACCATCTTGAGGCCGAGCCCCACGAACACCGTGCCCGCGACGCGGTCGAGCCAGAGACCCACGCGCGGCCGGCGCTGCAGCCAGCCGCCGATCGCGCCGGCGAAGTAGCCCAGCAGCCCGAACAGCACCGCGGCCTGCAGCGTGAAGACCAGGCCGAGCACGCCCAGTTGCCAGCCCACGGCGCCCTGCGACGGCACCACGAACTGGGGCAGGAACGACAGGAAAAACAGCACCACCTTCGGATTGACGGCGTTCGCCACCAGCCCCTTGGCGAACAGCGCGCGCAGCGGCTGGGGCGGCTGCCCGGCCACATCCATGCGCGTTCCGCCCGCGCTGCGCAACGCCTGCACGCCCAGCCACACCAGATAGGCGCCCCCCACCCAGCGCAACACGGTGAACGCGGTGGGCGACGCCGCGATCATCGCGCTCACGCCCACCACGGCCAGCAGCGTATGGCTCAGGCAGCCGAGCGCGCAGCCCAGCCCGAACGCGATGCCCTGCGCCCGCCCGCGCGACATGCCCATGCCCAGCACCATGAGGTTGTCGGGGCCCGGTGTGGCGGTGATGAGGACGGCGGCGAGGAGGAAGGCGAAGACCTGGGCGGCGGTGAGCATCGCGCGATGATAGGACAGGGCCGGCGCCGGGCTGCCGCGGCCGGCGGTACCGCCCACCGGAACGTGTCCTGTGCAGGACGCCGCTCTGCCGGAAGGCGGGGCCCCTTCCGTGACAATGTCCGTCCTATGACGCCCACGCCACACCCCGCTTCCGCCCAGCCGCCCGCCGCCGCCGTGCTCCGCACGGGTGGCCGGATCCTCGTCGACCAGCTCATCCTGCACGGAGTGCGCCAGTTGTTCTGCGTACCCGGCGAGAGCTACCTGGCGGTGCTCGACGCGCTGCACGATGCCGACATCGCCGTCACGGTCTGCCGCCAGGAGGGCGGCGCCGCGATGATGGCCGAGGCGCAGGGCAAGCTCACCGGCCGGCCGGGTATCTGCTTCGTCACGCGCGGCCCGGGCGCCACCAATGCCGCGGCCGGCATCCACATCGCGCACCAGGATTCGACGCCGCTGATCGTCTTCGTAGGCCAGGTGGCGCGGGGCGCGCTGGGGCGCGAGGCCTTCCAGGAACTCGATTACTCCGCCGTGTTCGGCACCATGGCCAAATGGGTCGTGCAGATCGACGATGCGCGCCGCGTGCCGGAGCTGGTGTCGCGCGCCTTCCACGTCGCCACCTCGGGCCGTCCCGGGCCGGTGGTGATCGCGCTGCCCGAAGACATGCTGACCGACGCCGTGGCAGCGGCCGACGCCCTGCCCTACGCCGTGGCCGAGACCCACCCGGGCGCCGACGCGATGCAGGCGTTGGCCGAACGGCTGGCCGCCGCCGAGCGGCCCGTGGCGATCCTGGGCGGCAGCCGCTGGTCCGAAGCGGCGGTGCGCGATTTCCGCGCGTTCGCCGAGGCGTGGAGCCTGCCGGTGTACTGCTCGTTCCGCCGGCAGATGCTGTTCCCGGCGAGCGATGCCTGCTACGCAGGTGATCTCGGCCTGGGTGCGAACCCGAAGCTGCTGGCCCGCATCCGCGCGAGCGACCTGGTGCTGCTCGTGGGCGGGCGCCTGTCCGAAGTGCCCTCGCAGGGCTATGAACTGCTGGACATTCCGGTGCCTGGGCAGCCGCTGGTGCACGTGCATGCGGATGCCGACGAACTCGGGCGGCTCTACCGGCCCGTGCAGGCCATCCATGCCACGCCGCAGGCCTTCACCGGGGCGCTGGCCGCGGTGCGCCCGCAGGTGCCGGTGCGTTGGTCCGCGCAGGCCGCCGAGGCGCGCGCCGAATACCTGGCCTGGAGCGATCCGGCGCCGATCCGCATCCCGGGCCCGCTGCAGATGGGCGAGGTCATGCAGCACCTGCGCGCGGTGCTGCCGCGCGACACCATCTTCTGCAACGGCGCGGGCAATTTCGCCACCTGGGTGCACCGCTTCTGGCCATTCACCACCTACGCCAGCCAGCTCGCGCCCACCAGCGGCTCCATGGGCTACGGCCTGCCGGCCGGCGTGGGCGCCAAGCGGCTGTGGCCGCAGCGCGAGGTGGTGGTGTTCTCGGGCGACGGCGACTTCCTCATGCATGGGCAGGAATTCGCCACCGCCGTGCAGTACGGCCTGCCGCTGATCGTGGTGCTGCTGGACAACGGCATGTACGGCACCATCCGCATGCACCAGGAGCGCGAGTACCCGGGGCGCGTGAGCGCCACGCAGTTGAAGAACCCCGACTTCAAGGCCTATGCGCAGGCCTTCGGCGGCCACGGCGAGCGCGTGGAGCGCACGGAGGATTTCGCACCCGCACTGGCCCGGGCGCGCGCCAGCGGCCTGCCCTCGGTGCTGCACTGCCTGCTGGATGCGGAAGCGATCACGCCGACGGGCACGCTCGCGGGCATCCGCGGCGCGGCGCAGGCCGCGGGGCGCTGACGGGGTAGCGGCCCAGGGGTCCGTCCACCCGCCCCGTCCGCACGCGGCGGTGCCGGGCTTCGCAATCCCGGGACGGGATTCGCGGGTCCACGGGGGTTTGCGGAAGCCATCGCGCAGCATCGGGCTTCCGAGGACCCATGCCAGCCGGCACCGCCCGCCATGCCGCTCCGATTCCGCTTTCCATCGTTCACGCCCTTCAAGGGCACGTTCGGCACGCGGCCCCAGCCCGATGCGCCGCCTGCCGCGGGCGGAGGCGACCGCCCATTCCGTCCGCGCCCGGGCGCCGGCGCTGCGGAGGGCGGCCCGCCGCGCCGGGCGGCTGCGGGGCCGCAGGCCGGTACCGACGGCAGCGCCCGCGCCCGGGACCGCCGCGGAGTGCCCCCCTCGGGCTCCTCCGCCGGGCGTCCTGCAGGCCACGCGCAAACCCACGGAGGACGGCCGGCCGCATCGCCCGCGCAGAAGCTGCTGCAGCAGTTCCGGCTGGCGGAGATCGACCGCATGACCGATGCACAGCTCCTGCAGGTGGTGGAGTTCCTCGCAGGCCCGCAGGACCGCAAGCACGCGGTCCCGATCGCCGCCAACTGGAAACGGCTGCGTGGCGCCTTCAGCGACCAGGAAGTCCGCATGCTGCTGCTGAACAGTACCGCCCAGACGGTGGACTTTCTCATGGCGCCTGCGGCTGGCGGAAAACCGCAGGGCGGAAAAACGGGCGATGCACCGGGCGGCGGCCCGCGGAGCGATCAGGGTGCCCGCCCCGGGCGGCCGCAGGCACCGCGGCAGGCCGCGCAGAAGCCCCTCTCGGTCGTCGGCATGGACCGTGGGGCGGCGCTGCAGGCGCTGCGCGATCGCGGCATGACCGACGGCATGCTGCGGGGCATGAAGCAGGACGTCCTCCAGCACGTCCGGCACGGCGGCCAGGCGAGCGGTGAAGCACTCAACCGCAAGTACCGGGCCTTCGTGTCCGATGATTTCACGTCGTCGGCCGTTTATGCCAGCTACGTGCGCCTGCTGCAGAAGTTCTAGCCCAGGCCGGCCGCCGGCTCAGACGGTCTGGGCCACGGGCGCCTCGCCCGGCACGGGGATCGCGTCGATCTCCATGTAGTGCTGGCGCCAGGTTTCGAAGTCCAGCGTGTCGGCCGCCTCGATCGCCTTCTGCTCTTCGATCGACCGCGCGGCCATGTCTTCGTAGCGTGCCTGCTGGGCATCGGTCCAGGGCAGGCCGGTGAGCGTGTCGCGCGCGGCCACCGACTGCGCGCGCGCGAAGCGGATGAAGCTGTTGCCGTGCGCCTCGGCCATGCGCGCCAGCACACGCGCGGAAGGCGTGGCATCGGGATCGCGCAGCAGCGCATCGGCCGACCGCAGCGCGGCGGCGTGGGCGTCGGTGCCCTGGGCGGCGTCCAGCGCAGCGGCGATCGGCCCGCATTCCGCGAGGATCTCCGCACCCCACTCCACGAGCGGCACGCTGCGGCCCTGCCGCTCCAGGCACAGGCCCGGTGCGCGGCCGCGCTCCGCCGTGAGGTGCTGGTTGCGCTTGAGGGCCGCGATCTCGGCCGGCGTGTCGGGCGGGCTGTCGGAGAGCAGGCAGTGCAGCAGGAACACGTCCAGCAGGCGCATGGTCGAGGCCTCGATGCCCACCGGCGCGAACGGGTCCAAGTCCATGAGCCGCACTTCCACGTACTCCACGCCGCGGTCGCGCAGCGCATGCAGCGGGCGCTCGCCGGGGCGCACGGTGCGCTTGGGGCGGATGGTGCCGTAGAACTCGTTCTCGATCTGCAGCAGGCTGGTGCCCAGCTGGTTGTATTCGCCGCCCGGGTTGCGCACGCCCAGCGCCTCGTAGGCGGGATAGGGGCGCGTCAGCGCCTCGTGCAGCGAATCGGCATAGCCCGCCAGGCCGTTGTAGCTCACGGCCAGGGTGGCCTGCGCATCGCTCTGGTAGCCCAGGCGGCCCATGCGCAGCGAGGTGGCGTGCGGCAGGTACAGCGCATCGGCGCCCAGGCGCTGCAGGCCATGCTCGCGGCCCTGCACGAAGCAGTCGCACAGCGCGGGCGAGGCGCCGAAGAGGTAGAGCAGCAGGAAAGCCTGCCGGCGGAAATTGCGGATGAGGGCGAAGTACTCTTCGCTCTCGATGCCGGGCATCGACCAGTTGTAGTGGATTCCCGAGATCGTCTGCATGCGGCGGCCGTAACGGTGGCCCAGGCCCATGCGGTAGATGCTCTTGGCCCGCCCCACGTTGGACGATCCGAAGCGCGCCAGCGGGATGGTCTCGTCCGTCGGCAGGCCGCAGGGCATGCTCGACGCCCAGAGCATCTCGCCGCCCTGCGCCAGCGTGCGCAGCACGAACTGGTGGATCTCCGCGAGTTCGCCCTCGCACTCCTGCACCGACCGCCGCGCGCCGGTGATGAGTTCGATCTGCGATTCGCTGTAGTCGGTGGTGATGTGCGGATGCGTGAGCGCGGAGCCCAGTGCCAGCGGATGCGGCGTGAGCGCCAGCCCGCCCTCGGCCAGCACGCGCAGGCCCTCCTTCTCGATGCCGCGGCGCATGCCCGCCAGCCGGTTACCGGGCAGCGCGCGGATTCTCTCCTGCAGGTGGCTCGTCATGATGGAATCTAGTTGTATTACCGGTTGGTCTGTCTGTTCGGCACGGAACTTAGCACGGCCGACACACTCGCGCTCGCGGACGGGTTCTAGCCCTTAGCTTCGCGCCGCCGCACAACCCTTCGCCCGTCAGGGGCGGAATCCCGCCGGAGGCACTCACCATCGCGGCTGTCGTGGCGAGCCAACGGCGTGCCCTCCATGGCAGCACCGTCCAGCCACCTCAGTCCCGTGCATCCCGCCGGGAGCGCGCACGACACCGAGGATCCCCGGAACCATGCCGAAATTCTCCCTGCGCCCCCAGAACACCAGCCTGCTCGTTCCCGGCAATGCCCGCAACACCGCCCACGCAGGGCCGCCCGCACCCGGCAAGCAGGCCCACCACAAGCTCCACCAGCTCGACGGCGCGGCCGCGCAGCGCGAGGCGCTGGCGCCGCAGTTCGGCCTCGCGGCGCGCGTGCGCAACTACCTGGCAGAGCCGCTGCCGGCGGACGTCGACCCAGCGGCGGTGGAAGCCGCCAGCCCCTCCGGCCCGGCCCCGGCCGCTGCCGCGCGTGCCCCGCGCACCGCGGTGCAGGCGCTGCGCCACTTCATGGGACAGGCCGGCACGGAACTGGGCCTGCGCGCCGGCAGGCCCGTGGGACACGAAACGCTGACGCGCTACCGGGACACCGCCGCGGCCGGCACCCATCCCATCGCACAGGACGACCCACGCGACCGCGGCACGTGGCGCAGCATGGGTTCGGCCCAGGCACGGGCCTTCGCCGCGGACGAACGCCTGCACCGCGCGGACGTGGCCGTGCGCAAAGCGGAGGCGCTGGAGCGGCTCGTGGCAATGCATATCGAACGGCTGGAGGCCGACGTGCGGCGCGCCGGCCGGCGCATGGCCCACGCAGCCGACCGGCCCGTGCCATTGCGCGAGCAGCAGGCGGCCATCGCCGCCCAGCGGCAGGTCCTGGATGCCAGCATCGCCGGGCTGGAAGAAGAGATCGGCGCCATCCACCGCCGCATCGGCCGCGCCGAAAGCGCCCTGGCCTCCGCGCCCACGCGCGGCCGGCTGGGCGCGCTGTTGGAAGGGCGCCGCGGGGCCGACCGGAGCGAGGACACCGCCGGACTGCGGCAGCACCTGCGCGAACTGCGCACCCTGCATTCCATCCGGTGTGCCAGGCGCGAACAACTGGAGCAACGCAGGGCCGACGTGCAGGCCGAACTGGAGTCGCTGGAGCGCGCCGCGGTGTCCATCGCCCGCGATCTGTTCGAGGCCGACGACGAAGCCGCCGACCTGCGCTCCCTGCTGGGCCGCCTGCGCGGCCGGCGCGGCGCGCTCGAAGCCACGCGCGACACGGCCAGGCAGGCCCGCGACGAGGCCGCGGCGGAGCTGGCAGCGCGGGGACAGGCTCTGATCGCGCGGCAGATCGAGACGCTGCCCGGGCTGCGGGCCGGCGCCGATCCGGCAGCGTCCGCGGCCTCCGCGGCCCTGCGCGGAGCGCTGCAGCAGTGGGCGGATGGGCTGGACACATCGGCCTTCGCGGAGCGTGCCGTCCCTCCCGCCGGAGTCGTCACGGTGGGCCTCAAGGCGCTGGCCGTAGCGGCCGGCGGCGACCCCGCCGAGGCACTGCAATCCCTGGAGGCCCTGCGCGGCCTGCGCTGGGATGCCCTGGTGCCCGCCCCCGGAACGGGACCGGGCCAGCCCCGTTCCACCCCTTTGCCCCCGGCTGCGCAGCGCGCGGTGGACCATCTCGCGCACGTTCCCCGCGGCCTGCAGGTGCTCGCCCACCTGCTGCGGCCCGAAGGCAGCCCCGCCGCGGAGCCCGAGCGGCTGGCGGCGGCGCGCCTCGCCCTGCGCGCGGATGCGCTGCTGCGCGCCGCCGCGCCGGACGACGCCGCACTGCGCGAATGGCTGGGGCACGCACGCCACGCGGCCCGCGCGGCAGTGCACGCCGCGGAGCCCTCCAAGGCCCTCGCCGCTTGCACGGTGGACGAACGCGCGGCCTACCACGCCCTGCGCAACGGCTACGAGAGCAACGCCCCCGGCTCCGCCTACGCGCGCGCGAACGGGCATCTGCAGAAGATCGCGGATGCGCTGCACGACGTCGCGCGGAACGGCGTTGCGCCCCGCGTGTTCGGCGGGCGGCCCAACCCATTGCGATCGCTGCCGGAGGGCCTGGAAGTCGGTGCCGCCACCGCCCTGCCCACGCCGCGCCGCCGGGCCGACGCGGCGCTGGAGGCCGCCGCGGGCCAGCTCATGGAAATGCTCGGCGGCCTGCGCGCGGACGGCCCGACCGGCCGTGTGCCCTCCGATGCGGAGCGCGCCTGGCAGGCGCTCGCGGAATCCGTGCAGTGGGCCCCGGAAGGAACGGACCGGACCGCCATGGTGATCGACGCGGCGGCGCTCGCGCGCATCGCGGCACGTGCACAGGAACTGCGGGGCCCGGGCGGAGCAACGGCGGCCGGGCTGGCGAGCGCGCCCGAGCGCGTCGAGCATCCCGTGCTTCGCCGGCTGCAGGACGCCTGGGCGCAGCTGCAGGGCCGCTCTCACACCGCGCCCGAAGCGCTGGCCCTGCTCGCCGAGGGCCTGCCCGAAGACGCCGGAGGGCCCTCCCGCCCCCCGCCGCCGCCTCCGCCCGGCGGAGCGCCGGTGTCTTGGAACGCCTACGCGCTGCAGCGGGGCGCGCAATTCCGCGCCAGCGTGCGGGAAGCGGCGCGCCTGGTCCGGGAAGGCGACCCCGCGAACGCCACGCACGCGCAGGCGCTGTTCGACCTGACGCGCGACATGATCGGCCAGCTCGAATGGCGGGACCGGCTGCGCCTGATCGGGCAGCAGACCTGGGGCCTCAACGCCGGCCCGCTCTCCGCGGCAACGGCCATGGGTTCCGCAGCACTCGGCATGGGGGTGCGCCTGATCGCCGGAGTGCAACGCAACCGCGACGCGGTGATGGAGTTCTACATGGGCCGCACCGGCATGGCGCTGCAGATCGGCGAGCAGCGCACGGACCAGGTGCAACTGGGCGCGGGCGCCAGCTCGGGCTACGGCCTGGCCCTGGGCACCGACCAGGCCACGCTCGGCGCCACGCTGGCCGCCGACTGGCGCTGGCGCGGCGAGCGCGGTGTGGAACGCGGTGTGCAGCTGCGGCTGCCCCGGCTCGGCAAGGGCCGCGAGCCGGAGCTGAACGTGGAGTTCCTGGATGCCTACGAGCACCTGCTGCGCCTGGCGGCGCCCGGCCCCGATGCCGCTGCACCCGCGCGCCACGACTGGCTGCGCGAACTGCTCGCCCACCATCCGGAACTGAGCGCCGGCCTGATCGACGCCGCGGAGCGCTCCGGCACGGGCACCGAGGCCAACGTCTCCGCCAGCGCCGGTCTGCGGGCCGGTGCGGTGGCCGGCCGGGGCCGGCGCGCGGGCGTGGCCGCCACCGTGGGCGTGAAAGCGCGGCAGGACCAGGGGCGGACGGCCACGACCATGGCCGGCTACATGACCACCATCTACCGTGACGCGACGGCGTCCGCGCGGGTGGAGGCCGCGGCGCGCGCGGGAGCCGGCGTGCAGTTCGCCGAGGGGCTGCAAAGCGACGGCGGCCGCACACGGCAACGCGCGGCCGGCGGCCTGGGGCTGCTGGATGCGGGCCGCACGGTGGAGCTGCGCAGCCAGGCCACCACGAAATTCTGCACGCTGTTCCTCTTCGGCGACGAAATCGACCCCGGACGCAGCGACCGCGCCACGGATTACTCCCGCTTCGGGGATTTCGAGCGCCACGTGCGCGCGGACTGGGACGGCTGGGCGCGGTACGGCACGGCCAAGTTCGGCGACGACGTGGAGGCGCCCCTGCACCACCTGCTGGCCGACATCCAGCTGTCCCATTTCATGGAGCAGAGCCGCGCATTTGCCGAAGGCAACGGCTTCGCCGCGATGTTCGTCGACCAGATGATGCGCGCGCCCGCCGCGCCGCTGCTGGACGTGCACCGGGCACTGGCCGCGCTCTCCCGCGCCGCGGGTGACGAGGACGGCGCGCGGCGGGAAGACGCGGCCTTCGACACCTTCCTGCAGGACGAAGCCGTCTGGGAGCCGACGCTGCTGCTGCTGCGGGAAAAGGCCAAACTGCAGAACGAGCGGGGCCTGGATTTCTTCATCAAGCACCAGAACAACCGCGGCGCGGAGGCCGCGCGCACGGTGGGCCAGTGGGTGCTCTACGAGCCGGTGCCCCGCCGCGAGCCCGGCCAGAGCATCCGTGCCGCGAGGACGTGGGATGCGGGCGCAGCCGGCGCCCCAGGCCCTTCGGCGGACATGCCGCCCGCGGCGGTGCGGAACCACGGCGCCATGGATGGCGACGGGGGCAGCGACAGCGGCGACGATGGCAGCAGCCGCTACCGCACCGCGTCGGAGGCGGGCTCCGATTCGTTCCGCACGGCGCCCGGGTCTCCGTGGAGATCGCCGTAGCGCCATTGCACGCGCAGCGCCAGCGCCTGCCCCTGCTCCAGGACACGCAATCCCGGATGTCCGGGCTGGTGGAAGGCGTCGATGGGTTGCGTGATGGGCTCGAAACAGAAGGCCGGCCCCTCGGGCGGACGGTAAACCAGGCAGAAGTGCTGTGCGGCGCCACCGTCCTGCGCGAAATCCGGCATGCGCGCCGTGAGCTGCAGCCCGCGCTCGGGCCAGGCGATGCACGCCGTGCCGCCCCAGCCCGTGTAGGCATTGTCGATCAGGTCGCCATGGGCCGAAATGCCGGTAGAGAGGTTCCAGCCTTCGGGGAACCGATCCGTGTGGCGCGTGGGCAGCGGATCGCTGCCGCAGAGCCACACGCCCTGCACGGGAGCGGAGATGCGCGTGCCCGGCGTGCGCGGGAACCAGGGATGCAGGCCCAGACCATACGGCAGCGGCTCGGGGCCGAGGTGGCGCACCTGCACGCTCTGGTCCAGCCCGCCCGGCACGAGGCGGAAGGTCTGCACGCATTCGTAGTGGTAGGGGTTGCCCTGGAACCGATCCGAGTGCAGCGCCATTTCCAACGTGTCCGGGGCCGGCTGGCGCAGGCTCCAGGGCTGCAGCCATCCGTCGCCGTGGATGGGGTACGGCTCGCCGGCCCGGTTGGGCTGCATCGGATGGAAGCGCCCGGCATGCTCGAACCCGCCGCCGCTGACACGGTTGGACCACGGCACCATGGCGAACGAGGCCAGGCGGTAGAGGTCGACCGTGCGGCCGTCCCAGGAGCGCCACAGGTCGGTGCGGCGCCCGTCCGGGCCGTCGATCTGCCAGGCCGCCACGCTGCCGCCCAGGGAAGGCACGAGGCCCAGGTGCTGGCCGGCATGGTGCAGCCAGGTGACGGGATGGAAGGTTTCGTTCATGCGAGGGCTCCAGAAATTCACCCGCCGAAGCGGTGGGCCGGCAGGCCGGGGACATCCACGGAGACGGCGAAAAGCGATCCGGCCAGCGGCTCCTGCGCCAGTCGATCGGGCGACAGGCCCACGCGGGCCGAGGTGATGAAGAGCGTGCGCAGGTCGGCGCCTCCGAAGGCGCAGGTGGTGACCTGGCTCACCGGCAGCGGCACGCGGCCCAGCTCGGCGGTGCTCACGGGATCGTGGCAGGTCACGCACGCGCCGCCCCAGTGCGCGATCCACAGGCGCCCCAGCGCATCGGTGGTCATGCCGTCGGGCAGGCCGTCCTCGGCGGACCAGCGCTTCCACGGCGTGCGGTTCGACAATGCGCCCGTGGCGGGATCGCAGTCGTAGCGGTAGGTGCAGCCCTCGGCGGTGGCGTTGAAGAACAGGGCCGGCGCCCGCGCGCCATCCGGCGCGCCGGCATGCGACCACGCCGGGCCGTTGGTCACCGCGAAGCCGTCGTCGTGCCGCGTGCAGCGGCCATCGGGATCGAGCGCATAGAGCGCGCCGGTGGGCGCCTCGCAGCCGAAGTCCATCGAGCCGGCCCAGAAGCGCCCCTGGGCATCGCACTTGCCGTCGTTGAAGCGGTTGCCGGTGCGCTCCGGCTCGGGCTGGTGCAGGTAGCGCGGCGCAGTGTCGGCGGCCGGGTCGAACAGCGCGAAGCCGCGGCGCAGGGTGACGACGAGGCCGGGCGCGCCGGTCCGCTCGGCCAGCGCGGAGATTTCCTCGTCGAACGTCCAGCAGCGGTACGCGCCGCCGCCGGGCTCCCAGCGGTGCAACTCGCGCGCCAGGATGTCCACCCAGTACAGCGCCTGTTCGCGCTCCGACCACAGAAGGCCCTCGCCCAGTTCGGAAGCCATCGGCCGCACGCAGCGCACTGCGCCGATGGCGGGGGCGGGCCACTGCGCGGCCGATGCACGGTCGGAAGGCGTCTCGGGAAGTGTCATGCGCGTCTCCAGCGTTGTTTCAGCGCCCATCTGTCGCGGGCCTCTTGACGCGGCGGATCTTATCAACGCAAATTGATGCACGTAACCTTTATTTTTCCTATCGAACCATACCGAAATTCGTATGTCTCAAAATCCATCCCATTCCTCGTCCGGTGCTGCTCCCTCTCCGTCCGGAGCCCTGTCCGTGTTTCCCAGCCTGCGCGGGCGCGTGGTGTTCGTCACGGGCGGCGGCAGCGGTATCGGCGCCGCCATCGTCACGGCCTTCGCCGAGCAAGGGGCGCGCGTGGCGTTCGTGGACGTGGCCCGCGAGGCCAGCGCGCAACTGGCGCGGGACCTGGAGGCCGCGGGCCTGCCCCGCCCCTGGTGGCGCGAATGCGACGTGCGCGACATCGAGGCCCTGCGCGCCGCGCTGCGCGACGCCGCGGCCGAGCTGGGCGATGCCTCCGTGCTGGTCAACAACGTGGCCAGCGACGACCGCCACACCCTGGAGTCCGTCACGCCCGAGTACTACGACGAGCGCATGGCGATCAACGAGCGCCCGGCCTTCTTCGCGATCCAGTCGGTGGTGCCGGGCATGCGCCGGCTCGGCGGCGGCTCCATCGTCAACCTCGGCTCCACCGGCTGGCAGGGCAAGGGAACGGGCTACCCGTGCTACGCGATCGCCAAGTCGTCGGTGAACGGGCTCACCCGGGGCCTGGCGCGCACGCTGGGCCAGGACCGCATCCGCATCAATACCGTGTCGCCCGGCTGGGTGATGACCGAGCGCCAGATCCGGCTCTGGCTCGATGCCGAGGGCGAAAAGGAACTCGCGCGCAACCAGTGCCTGCCCGACAAGCTGCAGCCGCACGACATCGCCCGCATGGTGCTGTTCCTGGCCTCCGACGACGCCGCGATGTGCACCGCGCAGGAGTTCAAGGTGGACGCGGGCTGGGTATAGGAACAACCCCCTGAGGCGCTGGCGCGCCTTCCCCCTTCACTCGCCGTGCTGCGCCCGCCGGGAAGGGGGACACCGCCAGCGCTGCGGGGCGGCCCTTGCGCGGCGGTTGCTGGCGGGGCCGTGCCTGTGCAGAGGCCGCGGCGCGGCGCACATCCGCATGGGCCTCCATCGGGAGGCGCGTCCTACTCGTCCACCTCCAGCTTGCGGCCGTACTGCACCATGCTGGCCTGCTTGAGCGCCTTCATCATCACCTTCGCGGCGGGCGACAGCAGGCGGTCGGTGCGGGTGACGATGCCGAAGGCATCCATGTGGCAGGGCATGGCGATCGGGAGCACGGTGACGATGCCGTGGGCTGCATAGTAGTGGGCCACGTCGGCGCTGACCACGCCGATCATCTCGCTCTGCTGCAGCATCCGGGTGGTGAAGAGCAGCGCGGAGGTTTCCACGATGTCCGTGGGCGGCGCCAGGCCGTCCTGCTGGAACATCAGGTCGAAGCGGTGCCGCAGCACGCTGCCCGCGGGGGGCACGATCCAGCTGGCGGAGAGCACGTCCCGCAGCGTGAGTCCGCTCATGCCCGACAGCGGATGGCCGGGGCGGGTGACGGCGCAGACCGGCTCGTCCGTCAGCGGCTCGTAGCGCAGATGGCCGGTCTCGGGCCCGGCGAGCACGCGGCCCACCATGATGTCGATCCGGCCCTGATCCAGTCGATCCAGCAGCACCGGGCTGGTCTCGATCTCCAGCGAAATCCGCAGGCTCGGATGCTGCTGCTTCACCAGCGCCACCGCCGCCGGCAGCAGGCTCAGGCCCGGCGAGGTGATGGCGCCGAGCCCCACCTGGCCGTAATGCCCCGTCTTCAGCGCACCGATCTCGTCATGGGCCTGGTTGAGGCTCGCCAGCGCCATGCGCGCATGCCGGATCATGGTCTCGCCATACCAGGTGGGCCGCATGCCGCGGGGCAGGCGCTCGAACAGCGGCACCTCCAGCACGTCCTCCAGGTCCTTGAGCAGCTTCGAGGCGGCGGGCTGCGTCATGCTGAGCACCTGCGCCGCGCGGTGGATGTTGCCTTCCTCGGCCAGGGCGACGAGGAGGAGCAGCTGCCGCGTTTTCAGGCGCGCGCGGATGAACCAGTGGTTGTAGGTGCTCATGGGGGTTTTCGTGAATGCCGGGATTGATATGTATTTTGGCCAAAAAACTATTGGATTGATATAAAAATCCTCCATAGACTTCAGCCCAACCGTAGCAAAGGGGCACCATGAAGCTTGGCGACATGCAGCAGACGCCCCGGCACCTGATCAATGGGCGCTGGGAAATCGGCACCACCACCGGTGTCAGCGTGAATCCGTCCGATATCCGTGAGGTGGTGGCCGAATATGCCCGCGCCGACCGCAATCAGGCGGGCCAGGCCGTGCGGGCCGCTGCGGACGCCCTGCGCCACTGGAGCCGCAGTGCTCCCCAGCGGCGCGCGGACGTGCTGGATTTCGTCGGCAGCGAACTGCTGGCCCGCAAGGACGAACTGGGCACGCTGCTCGCCCGCGAAGAAGGCAAGCCCCTGCCCGAGGCGGTGGCCGAAGTGGTCCGCAGCGGGCATCTCTTCAAGTTTTTCGCCGGCGAGGCACTGCGCATCCCGGGCGAGCTGACGTCGTCGCTGCACCAGGGTGTGCAGGTGGACACGACGCGCGAACCCGTGGGCGTGGTCGCCGTGCTCTCGGCCTGGAACTTCCCCATCGCCACCCCCGCCTGGAAGATCGCGCCGGCCCTGGCCTTCGGCAACACGGTGGTGTTCAAGCCGGCCGAACGGGTGCCGGCCTGCGGCTGGGCGCTGGCCGAGATCATCGCCCGCAGCGGCCTGCCTGCGGGCGCGTTCAACCTCGTCATGGGCAGCGGCCGCGAAGTCGGCCAGACGCTGGTCGACCATCCCCTCGTCGATGCCGTGAGCTTCACCGGCTCCGGCCCGGTCGGCGCGCGCATCCTGCGTTCGACCGCGGCACGCGGCGCCCGGGTGCAGCTGGACATGGGCGGCAAGAACCCGCTGGTGGTCCTCGCCGATGCCGACCTGGACCACGCCGCGGACTGCGCGCTGCAGGGCGCCTACGGCTCCGCCGGACAGCACTGCATGGCCTCCAGCCGCATCGTGGTCGAGGCGAGCGTGCACGACGACTTCACGGAACGCCTGCACCGGCGCCTGGCGGCACTGCCGGTGGGCCACGCGCTGGAGCGCGGCACCGGCATGGGGCCCGTGGTGGACGAGCGGCAACTCGCGCAGAACATCGAGCACATCGCGGCCGCCCGGCAGGACGGCGCCGAGCACGTCTTCGGCGGCGGGCGCGTCGAGCGCCCCACACCCGGCCACTACCTGAGCCCGGCGCTGTTCATCGCGCGGCCCGAGCACCGGATCGCCCGCGAAGAGACCTTCGGCCCGGTGGCCTGCCTGCTGCGCGCGGACGACTACGAGCACGCCCTGGCACTCGCCAACGACACGCCCCGCGGACTGTGCGCGGGCATCTGCACCACCTCGCTGAAGCACGCCATGCATTTCAAGCGCCACGCCCGGGCGGGCATGACCATGGTGAACCTGCCCACGGCCGGCGCGAACTTCCTGGGAGAACGCCGGGAACCGGGCCACAGCCCGCGCGAGCGCGGCCGGCACACCGCGGAGTTCTTCACCACCGTCCGCACCGGGTACATGCTGGCCTGACCCGCTCGCCCCGCACTCTGCCCCGATTTTTCCCTTCAACCACCATAAGACAGGAGACGAAGATGACGAAACTGACGCGACGCACACTGGCCGCAGCCCTGGCCTGCGCCCCCGTGGCCGCCCTGCTGCCCGCGGCCGCCTGGGCACAAAAGCCCATCGTGCTGGGCTTCAGCCAGGTCGGTGCGGAGAGCGAGTGGCGCACCGCGAACACCGAATCGATCAAGTCCGCGGCCAAGGAAGCCGGCATCGAGCTGAAATTCTCCGACGCGCAGCAGAAGCAGGAGAACCAGATCAAGGCCATCCGCTCCTTCATCGCCCAGCGCGTGGACGTGATCGCCTTCTCGCCGGTCGTCGAATCGGGCTGGGAGCCGGTGCTGCGCGAGGCCAAGGCCGCCAAGATCCCCGTGGTGCTCACGGACCGCGCCGTCAACGTCAAGGACCCGTCGCTCTACGTCACTTTCATGGGTTCGGACTTCGTGGAAGAAGGCCGCAAGGCCGGCCGCTGGCTGGTCGAGAAGATGAAGGACGGCAAGGGCGACGTGAACATCGTCGAGCTGCAGGGCACCGTCGGCTCGGCCCCGGCCATCGACCGCAAGAAGGGCTTCGAGGAAGTCGTCAAAGCCGACCCGAAGTTCAAGATCATCCGCTCGCAGACCGGCGACTTCACCCGCGCCAAGGGCAAGGAAGTGATGGAAGCCTTCCTCAAGGCCGAGGGCAAGAAGATCAACGTGCTCTACGCGCACAACGACGACATGGCCATCGGCGCGATCCAGGCCATCGAGGAGGCCGGCATGAAGCCCGGCAAGGACATCATCATCATCTCCATCGATGCCGTGAAGGGCGCCTTCGAAGCCATGATGGCCGGCAAGCTCAACGTCACGGTGGAGTGCAGCCCGCTGCTGGGCCCGCAGCTGATGGCGGCCGTCAAGGACATCAAGGCCGGCAAGCCGGTGCCCAAGCGCATCGTGACGGAAGAAGGCATCTTCCCGATGGAGACCGCCGCCCAGGAGTTCCCCAAGCGCAAGTACTGAGGGGCGCCGCCCTTTCCGTTCCCGGGACCCACCACACCCATAAAAACCAGGAGACATGTCGTGAAACGCTTCTTTCTGAAAACCGCCGTCGCGGCCCTCACCCTCGCCGCATTCGGCACCCTGCCCCTGGCCCACGCCCAGGACAAGGGCAGCATCGGCATCTCGATGCCCACCAAGTCGTCCGCCCGCTGGATCGCGGACGGCGACAACATGGCCCGGGTGCTCAAGGAGCGCGGCTACAAGACCGATCTGCAATACGCCGACGACGACATCCCCAATCAGCTCGCCCAGATCGAGAACATGGTGACCAAGGGCGCCAAGGTGCTCGTGATCGCGTCCATCGACGGCACCACGCTCTCGCGCGTGCTGCAGAACGCGGCCGACAAGGGCGTGAAGGTCATCGCCTATGACCGCCTCATCAAGGGCTCGAAGAACGTGGACTACTACGCCACCTTCGACAACTTCCAGGTCGGCGTGCTGCAGGCCCAGTCCATCGTCGACAAGCTGGGCCTGAAGCAGGGCAAGGGTCCGTTCAACATCGAACTCTTCGGCGGCTCGCCCGACGACAACAACGCCTTCTTCTTCTACGACGGCGCGATGAGCGTGCTGCAGCCCTACATCGACGGCGGCAAGCTGGTGGTGCGCAGCAAGCAGACCGGGATGAACAAGGTCGGCACGCTGCGCTGGGACGGCGCCACGGCCCAGGCCCGCATGGACAACCTGCTCTCGGCCTACTACGGTAAGGAGAAGGTGGACGCGGTGCTCTCGCCGTACGACGGCATCTCCATCGGCATCCTCTCGTCGCTCAAGGGCGTGGGCTACTGCACCGCCCAGCAGCCCTGCCCGGTCGTGACCGGTCAGGACGCGGAGGTGCCCTCGGTCAAGTCCATCCTGAAGGGCGAGCAGACCTCCACCGTGTTCAAGGACACGCGCGAACTCGCGAAGGTCGCGGCCAACATGGTGGACGCGGTGCTCTCCGGCAAGCAGCCCGAGATCAACGACACCAAGACCTACAACAACGGCGTGAAGGTCGTGCCTTCCTACCTGCTCAAGCCGGTGCTGGTGGATCAGTCGAACTGGAAGAAGGTGCTGGTGGACAGCCGCTACTACAAGGAATCGCAGATCAAGTGATCCGCCGCGCGCGGCCCGCCGCGGGCCGCGCTTCCCGTGCCCCATGCCGCCGCCCCGGGTCCCGCGGACCCGGCGCGGAGGCACGCAAGCGACGCCAACGGACACCGAGACCATGCTTCTAGAGATGCGGAACATCCGCAAGACATTCCCCGGGGTGGTGGCCCTGAACCGGGTGGACCTGCGCGTGCAGGCCGGAGAGATCCACGCCATCGTGGGCGAGAACGGCGCGGGCAAATCCACGCTGATGAAAGTGCTGTCCGGCGTGTACCCGCACGGCAGCTACAGCGGCGAGATCGTCTTCGACGGCGAGGAGCGCCGCTTCGCAGGCATCCGTGACAGCGAGCACCTGGGCATCATCATCATCCACCAGGAGCTGGCCCTGGTGCCGCTGCTCTCCATCGCCGAGAATCTGTTCCTGGGCAACGAAACCGCCCGCTACGGCGTCATCGACTGGATGGAGGCGCACGCCAGGACGCAGGCGCTGCTGCGCAAGGTGGGCCTCCACGAATCGCCCGAGACCCTGGTGGGCCAACTGGGCGTGGGCAAGCAGCAGCTGGTGGAGATCGCCAAGGCGCTGTCGCGCCAGGTGCGCCTGCTGATCCTCGACGAGCCCACCGCCAGCCTGAACGAGAACGACAGCCAGGCCCTGCTGGACCTGCTGCTGGAGCTGAAAAGCCAGGGCATCACCTGCATCCTGATCTCGCACAAGCTCAACGAGATTTCGCGCGTGGCCGACTCCATCACGGTGCTGCGCGACGGCAGCACCGTGGAGACCATGGACTGCCGCGCCGCGCCCGTCAGCGAGGACCGCGTGGTCCAGGCCATGGTCGGCCGCGAGATGTCCGACCGCTACCCGCCCCGCACGCCCGACATCGGCCCGGTGGCCTTCGAGGTGCGCGGCTGGCAGGCCTACCACCCGCAGCGGCCCGAGGCGCCCTTCCTCAAGGGGATCGACCTGCAGGTGCGGCGCGGAGAAATAGTCGGCATCGCCGGCCTGATGGGGTCGGGCCGCACCGAGCTGGCCATGAGCCTCTTCGGCCGCTCCTGGGGCCGGCGCATCAGCGGCGAGGTGCTGATGGACGGGCAGCCCATCGACGTGGGCACGGTGCAAAAGGCCGTGCGCCACGGCCTGGCCTACGTGACCGAAGACCGCAAGGGCGACGGCCTGGTGCTGAACGAGGACATCCGGTTCAACATCTCGCTGGCGCACCTGGGGGGCGTCTCCTCGGCCGGCGTGATCGACGGAGGCCGCGAGCACGCGGTGGCCCAGGGATTCCGCGAGCAACTGCGCATCCGCTCCTCCGGGGTCGACCAGAAGACGCTCAACCTCTCGGGCGGCAACCAGCAGAAGGTGGTGCTCGGCAAATGGCTGTTCACCCGTCCCGAAGTCCTCATCCTCGACGAGCCCACGCGCGGCATCGACGTGGGTGCCAAGTACGAGATCTACACCCTCATCGCGCAACTGGCCGCCGAAGGCAAGTGCGTGATCGTGATCTCTTCGGAGATGCCCGAGCTGCTGGGCATCACCGACCGCCTCTACGTGATGAACGAAGGCCGCTTCATCGCCGAGATGCCCACGGCCCAGGCATCGCAGGAAAAGATCATGAGCGCCATCGTGAAAGCCCACTGAAATGTCTTCCATGACCTCCACGCCCACCCCCTCCTCCCCCGCCGCCGCGCCCGCCGCCCCGTCCGCGCGCACCGGCCGCTCGCCCCTGGAGCACGCCCGCCACCACCTGCGCGAGTACGGCATGCTGATCACGCTGGTCGCCATCATGGGCTTTTTCCAGTACATGACCGACGGCACCCTGATGGAGCCGCTCAACCTCACCAACCTGCTGCTGCAGAACAGCTACATCGTCATCATGGCGCTGGGCATGCTGCTGGTGATCGTGGCCGGCCACATCGACCTCTCGGTGGGATCGGTCAGCGGTTTCATCGGCGCGCTGGCGGCCGTGCTCATGGTGCAGTACCAGTGGCACTTCGTTCCCGCCACGCTGGTCTGCCTGCTGTGCGGTGGCCTCATCGGCGGGCTGCAGGGCTGGTTCGTCGCGTTCTCGCGCATCCCGTCCTTCATCGTCACCCTGGCCGGCATGCTGGTCTTCAAGGGCCTGGCGCTGGCGCTGCTGGCGGGGCAGTCCGTGGGGCCGTTCCCCGAAGCCTTCCAGCGCCTGAGTTCCGGGTTCATTCCCGACCTCTTCAGCGTCCAGGGCCTGAAAGTGACCTCGCTGCTGCTGGGCACGGCCGGCGCCGCCGCCCTGGTGGTGGCGGGCATGCGCGCCCGGGCCAACCGCGTGCGCCACGGCGTGCAGGTGGAGCCCGCCGCCTTCTTCGTCGCCCGCAACGCGGTGTTCGCCGCGCTGATGGTCTATTTCAGCTACCTGCTGGCCTCGTACAAGGGCCTGCCCAACGTGCTGATCGTGATGGCGCTGCTGATCGTGCTGTTCGACTTCGTCGCCAGCCGCACCACCATCGGCCGCCGCATCTACGCCATGGGCGGCAACGAGAAGGCCGCCAAGCTCTCGGGCATCAAGACCGAGCGCCTGTCGTTCTATGCCTTCGTGAACATGGGGGTGCTGGCCGCGCTCGCGGGCCTGGTGTTCGCGGCGCGCCTCAACACCGCCACGCCCAAGGCGGGCCTGGGCTTCGAGCTGGACGTGATCGCGGCCTGCTTCATCGGCGGGGCCTCGGCCTCGGGCGGCGTGGGCAAGGTCATGGGCGCGGTGATCGGCGCCTTCATCATGGGCGTGATGAACAACGGCATGTCGATCCTGGGCATCGGCATCGACTACCAGCAGGTCATCAAGGGGGTGGTGCTGCTGGCCGCAGTGCTGGTGGACGTGTACCACAAGAACAAGGCCTGAGAAGGTTCATCCACACCTTCTGAGCCGACCCACCTAAGAAACCCTGCTACATAGTCATGGCATCCATCCCACAAGCCGCCGACGCAGAGCCCGTGCTGGAACTGGCGGGCATCCGCAAGCAGTTCTCCGGCGTGCCGGTGCTGCAGGACGTGCAGTTGCGCCTCTATCCCGGCGAGATCCATGCCCTGATGGGGCAGAACGGCGCGGGCAAGTCCACCCTCATCAAGGTGCTCACCGGCGTGCTCAAGGCCAGCGGCGGCGAGATGCGCCTGGCCGGCCAGCCGGTGTGGCCCGATTCGCCGCTGGCCGCCCAGCGCCTGGGCATCAGCACCGTGTACCAGGAGGTCAACCTCTGCCCCAACCTCTCGGTGGCCGAGAACATCTTCGCCGGGCGCTACCCGCGCCGCGGACTGGCGCAGGGCTGTCGCATCGACTGGGCACAGATGCACCGGCGCGCGGCCGAGCTGGTCGCCCGCATCGGGCTGGACATCGACGTGGCGCGCCTGCTGTCCGACTACCCCGTCGCGGTGCAGCAGCTGGTGGCGATCGCCCGGGCGCTTTCCATCGACGCGCGCGTGCTGATCCTGGACGAGCCCACGTCCAGCCTGGACGACGACGAGGTGCGCAAGCTGTTCGAGGTGCTGCGCCGCCTGCGCGCCGAGGGCCTGTCCATCGTGTTCGTGACGCACTTCCTGAACCAGGTCTATGCCGTGTCGGACCGCATCACCGTGCTGCGCAACGGCACCTGGGTGGGCGAATGGCCGGCGAAGGACCTGGGCCCGCAGGCGCTGATCGCCGCCATGCTGGGCCGCGAACTGGCCGCGCAGGCCGCGCACGCGCCCACGCCGCAGGACACCGGCACGCAGGCGCCCGCGCTGCTGCAGGCCGAGGGCCTGGGCCAGACCGGCCAGCTCCAGCCGCTGGACCTGCAGATCCGCCCCGGCGAAGTGGTCGGGCTGGCCGGCCTGCTGGGCGCGGGCCGCACCGAACTGGCGCGCCTGCTGTTCGGGCTGGAGCAGCCCGACCGCGGCATGCTGCGCGTCGATGGCCGCGCGGTGGCGTTCTCCAATCCCATGGACGCCATCCGGCAGGGCCTGGCGCTGTGCCCCGAAGAGCGCAAGACCGACGGCATCGTGGCCGAACTCTCGGTGCGCGAGAACATCGCCCTGGCACTGCAGGCGCGCATGGGCGTGGGCCGTTTCCTCTCGCGCGCCGAGCAGGCCGCCCTGGCCGAGCGCTACGTGCATTTGCTGGGCATCAAGACCGCCAGCATCGAGACGCCCATCGGCCTGCTGTCGGGCGGCAACCAGCAGAAGGCCATCCTGGCGCGCTGGCTGGCGACCGAGCCGCGCCTGCTGATCCTCGACGAGCCCACGCGCGGCATCGACGTGGCCGCCAAGCAGGAAATCATGGACCAGATCCTGCGCCTCGCCCAGGCCGGCATGGCCGTGCTCTTCATCTCCTCCGAAATGAGCGAGGTGGTGCGGGTGGCCCACCGCATCGTGGTGCTGCGCGACCGGCACAAAGTGGGCGAGCTGCCCGCCGGCAGCAGCGAGGACGACATCTTCAGCCTTATCGCCGATCACGCACATGCCTGAACACCGCCCCAACCCCTTCCACCCCGCAGCGCCGCTGCGCCACCGACTCGCATGGCCGGTGATCACCCTGCTGCTCCTGCTGGCGATCAACGCGGCCTTCAACCCGGGCTTCCTGCACATCGAGTGGCGCGACGGGCACTTCTACGGCAGCCTGATCGACATCCTCAACCGCGCCGCGCCCCTGGTGCTGGTGTCGCTGGGCATGACCATGGTGATCGCCACGCGCGGCATCGACATCTCGGTGGGTGCCACCGTGGCCATCGCCGCGGCCGTGGCGGCCTGGCTGATCGGCGGATCGGTGTCGGGCACGGAAAGCCGCTTTCCGCTGCCGGTCGCCATCCTGGGCGCCCTCGGTGTCGCGCTGCTGTGCGGGCTCTGGAACGGCGTGCTGGTGGCCCGGGTCGGCATGCAGCCCATCATCGCCACGCTGATCCTCATGGTGGCGGGGCGGGGCATCGCCCAGCTCATCACCGACGGGCAGATCATCACCATCTACTACACGCCCTACTTCTTCATGGGCGGGGGCTACCTGGCCGGGCTGCCGTTCTCGCTCTTCGTGGCGGCGGCGGTGTTCGCGGTGCTCTACCTGGCCATCACGCGCACGGCGCTGGGCCTCTTCATCCAGGCCGTGGGCGTCAACCCCACGGCGGCGCGGGTGGCCGGCGTGCAGGCGGGGCGGCTCATCGTGGCGGCCTACGTGTTCTGCGGCGTCTGCGCGGGCATCGCGGGCCTGCTCATCAGCTCCAACGTGAAGAGCGCGGACGGCAACAACGCCGGCCAGCTGATGGAGCTGGACGCCATCCTGGCCGTCACGCTCGGCGGCACCGCGCTCACCGGCGGGCGCTTCAGCATCGCGGGCAGCGTGATCGGCGCGCTCATCATCCAGACGCTGACCTATGCCATCTACTCGCTGGGCGTTCCGCCCGAGGTGAACCTGGTGGTGAAGGCCGTGGTGGTGTTCATCGTCATGTTGCTGCAATCGCCCGAGTTCCGGTCCCAGGTGGGCCTGCTCGTTCGGCGCCCCGCCACCGCGAGGGCCCTGCCATGAGCGCCGTCATGACCCCCTCCTCCACTCCGACCGCCGGCGCGCCCGGCCCGCGCCTGAACGCCCGCTACCTGCCGCTGGCCGCCACCATCGCGCTCTTCGTGGCCATGGCCACGCTGGGCTCGGTGCGCTACACGGGCTTCTTCTCGGCCCAGGTGTTCCTCAACCTGCTGATCGACAACGCCTTCCTCATCATCGTCGCGGTGGGCATGACCTTCGTCATCCTATCGGGCGGCATCGACCTGTCGGTGGGCGCCGTGGTGGCGCTGACCACCATGGTGTTCGCCTCGCTGGTGGAGCGCCACGGCTGGAGCCCGGCGGCGGCCGTGCCCGTGGTGCTGCTCATGGGCACGTGCTTCGGCGCGTTCATGGGCTTCCTGATCGAGCGCTTCCGGCTGCAGCCCTTCATCGTCACGCTGGCCGGCATGTTCCTCGCGCGGGGCCTGTGCTACCTCATCAGCATCGACTCGATCAGCGTCACGCACGAAGGCTATTCGGAACTCGCGCAATGGCGCCTGCAGCTGTCCGAGACCGCTTCCATCTCGCTGGGCGCGCTGATCGCCATCGCCGTGGTGCTGGCCGGCATCTTCATCGCGCACTGCACGCCATTCGGCCGCGCGGTGTATGCGGTGGGTGGCAGCGAGCATTCGGCCGTGCTGATGGGCCTGCCGGTGCGCTCCACGCTGGTGGGCGTCTACACCCTGTCGGGCTTCTGCTCGGCCCTGGCCGGCGTGGTGTTCACCTTCTACATGCTCTCGGGTTACGGCCTGCATGCCGTGGGCATGGAGCTGGACGCCATCGCCGCCGTCGTCATCGGCGGCACCCTGCTCACTGGCGGCGTGGGCTACGTGGCCGGCACGCTGTTCGGCGTGCTGATGCTCGGAATCATCCAGACGCTCATCTCCTTCGACGGCACGCTCAGTTCGTGGTGGACGCGCATCGCCGTCGGCGTGCTGCTGTTCGTGTTCTGCCTGCTGCAGCGCCTGCTCACGCGCCGTTCCGGCCGACGGACCTGATCCGCCGCCGCCCTTTTCGCCCTTTTCGTTTCCGCACCCCTCCAGAGTCCCAAGATGACCACTCCTCCGCGCAAACTCCGCTCCACCGAATGGTTCGGCACGGCCGACAAGAACGGCTTCATGTACCGCAGCTGGATGAAGAACCAGGGCATCCCCGACCATGAATTCGATGGCCGCCCGATCATCGGCATCTGCAACACGTGGTCCGAACTCACGCCCTGCAACGCGCACTTCCGCAAGATCGCCGAGCACGTCAAACGCGGCATCTACGAAGCCGGCGGCTTCCCGGTCGAATTCCCGGTGTTCTCCAACGGCGAATCCAACCTGCGCCCCACCGCCATGCTCACGCGCAACCTCGCCAGCATGGACGTGGAGGAAGCCATCCGCGGCAACCCCATCGACGCCGTCGTGCTGCTCACCGGCTGCGACAAGACCACGCCCGCGCTGCTGATGGGCGCGGCCAGCTGCGACGTGCCGGCCATCGTGGTCACGGGCGGGCCCATGCTCAACGGCAAGCTGGCCGGCAAGGACATCGGCTCCGGCACGGCCGTGTGGCAGCTGCACGAATCCCTCAAGGCGGGCGAGATCGAGCTGCACCAGTTCCTCGCGGCCGAAGGCGGCATGTCGCGCTCGGCCGGCACCTGCAACACCATGGGCACGGCCAGCACCATGGCCTGCATGGCCGAATCGCTGGGCACCTCGCTGCCGCACAACGCGGCGATTCCGGCGGTGGACGCGCGCCGCTACGTGCTGGCCCACATGTCGGGCAAGCGCATCGTCGAGATGGCGCACGAAGGGCTCACGCTCTCGAAGATCCTGACGCGCGAGGCCTTCGAGAACGCCATCCGCACCAATGCCGCCATCGGCGGATCGACCAATGCCGTCATCCACCTGAAGGCGATCGCCGGCCGCATGGGCGTGCAGCTCGATCTGGAGGACTGGACCCGCATCGGCCGCGGCACGCCCACCCTGGTGGACCTGCAGCCCTCGGGCCGCTTCCTGATGGAAGAGTTCTACTACGCGGGCGGCCTGCCCGCCGTGCTGCGCCGCCTGGGCGAGAACGGCCTGCTGCCCCACCCCGACGCGCTCACCGTGAACGGCAAGAGCCTGTGGGACAACGTGCGCGAGGCGCCCCAGTACAACGACGAGGTGATCCGCCCGATCGACAACCCGCTGATCGCGGATGGCGGCATCTGCATCCTGCGCGGCAACCTGGCGCCGCGCGGCGCGGTGCTCAAGCCGTCGGCCGCCACGCCCGAGCTGCTCCGCCACCGGGGCCGCGCCGTGGTGTTCGAGAACCTGGAGCACTACAAGGCACGGATCGTCGACGAGGACCTGGACATCGACGCCAGCTGCGTGATGGTCATGAAGAA
Organism: Comamonadaceae bacterium UBA4962; assembly: GCA_002397315.1. Classification (GTDB taxonomy): domain Bacteria; phylum Pseudomonadota; class Gammaproteobacteria; order Burkholderiales; family Burkholderiaceae_C; genus Paracidovorax. The sequence continues at coordinate 7,976 of DHAE01000002.1, read as the reverse complement.
CTGCGGCCCCAAGGGCTACCCGGGCATGGCCGAGGTGGGCAACATGGGCCTGCCTCCGAAGCTGCTGCGGCAGGGCGTGAAGGACATGGTCCGCATCTCCGATGCGCGCATGAGCGGTACCGCCTACGGCACCGTGGTGCTGCACGTGGCGCCCGAGGCCGCGGCCGGCGGGCCGCTGGTCGCCGTGCGCGATGGCGACTTCATCGAGCTGGACTGCGAACAGGGGCGCCTGCACCTGGACATCAGCGACGAGGAACTGGCCGCGCGTCTGGCCGAACTGGCCGCCACCGATCACGGTGGCCGCGGCGGGTACCAGCGCCTGTACGTCGATCACGTGCTGCAGGCCGACGAAGGCTGCGACTTCGATTTCCTGGTGGGCTGCCGTGGTGCCGCCGTGCCGCGCCATTCGCACTGAACATGAACACCCCCCTGAGGCGCTGCGCGCCTTCCCCCCGCTCTCGCATTGCTGCGCAATGCGGGCAGGGGGACGCAGCCCTCGCTGCGGGGCGGCCCTTGCTCGGCTGCACTGGCCTTGGGCCGCGCCAGTTGCAGGAGCCGCGCTCAACGCCAGACGCCCTGCAGACCTGACTTAACCATGAATTCGTGACCTCTATGCCAGCAACACACTCCGCCCAAAATCCCCGCTACCGCGGCATCTTCCCGGTCGTTCCGACCACGTTCCACGAGGACGGCAGCCTCGACCTGGAGAGCCAGAAGCGCTGCCTGGATTTCATGATCGATGCCGGCGTCGACGGCCTGTGCATCCTGGCCAATTTCTCCGAGCAGTTCTCGCTGTCGGATGCCGAGCGTGAAATCCTCACGCGCCTGTCGCTGGAGCACGTCGCCGGCCGGGTGCCGGTGATCGTCACCACCACGCACTACGGCACCCGGGTGTGCGCCGAGCGCAGCCGCGCCGCGCAGGACATGGGCGCCGCCATGGTCATGGTGATGCCGCCCTACCACGGCGCCACCTTCCGCGTGCCGGAGCCGCAGATCCACGCGTTCTACGCGCAGGTATCCGACGCGATCGACATTCCCATCATGGTGCAGGACGCGCCAGCCAGCGGCACCGTGCTGTCCGCCGCGTTCCTCGCCCGCATGGCGCAGGAGATCGAGCACCTGGCGTACTTCAAGATCGAGACCCCGGGGGCCGCCAGCAAGCTGCGCGAGCTGATCCGCCTGGGCGGCGACGCCATCGAAGGGCCGTGGGACGGCGAAGAAGCCATCACCCTGCTGGCCGACCTGGACGCCGGCGCCACGGGCGCGATGACGGGCGGCGCCTTCCCGGACGGCATCCGGCCCATCCTCGAAGCCCATCGCCAGGGCGACATGGACCAGGCCTTCGCGCTCTACCAGCGCTGGCTGCCGCTCATCAACCACGAGAACCGCCAGGGCGGCATCCTCACCGCCAAGGCGCTGATGAAGGAAGGCGGCGTGATCGCCTGCGAGGCCGGCCGCCACCCGTTCCCGCCGATGCACCCCGAGGTGCGCAGGGGCCTGATCGACATCGCGCGCCGGCTCGACCCGCTGGTGCTGCGCTGGGCCCGCTGAAAGCGGGCTGCCGCCATGAATGACACCGCCGCCGCCGCCGATCTTTCCGCCACCCGCCTCGTCGCGCTCGACTGGGGCACCAGTTCGCTGCGCGCCTACCGCCTGGGCGACGGAGGACGCGTGCTCGAACTGCGCCACCGGCCCTGGGGCATCATGCACCTGCCGGCCGCTGCCGCGGATGAAGGTGCCGGCACGGACGCCGCCTTCGAGCGCGCGCTGCAGGACGCCTGCGGCGACTGGCTGGCCGCCGCGCCGCATCTTCCGCTGCTGGCCTGCGGCATGGTGGGCAGCGCCCAGGGCTGGCGCGAGGCGCGTTACCTGCACGCCCCCACCTCGCTCGATGCGCTGGCGCACGGCCTGACCCGCGTGGACCGCCCCGGCGCCCAGCCGCTGCACATCGTGCCCGGCCTGCTGCAGCCCGGCGAACTGCCCAACGTGATGCGCGGCGAGGAGACGCAGGTGCTGGGCGTGCTGGCACTGCGGCCGGCCGAAGACGCCGGCCCCTGGCTGGTGGGCCTGCCCGGCTCCCACAGCAAATGGGTGGTGGCCCGGCGCGGCGGCATCGCGGGCTTCCACACCTTCATGACGGGCGAGGTGTTCGCCGCGCTGCGCGGCCACACCATCCTGGGCAAGACCATGGCCCCAGCCGTCGCGCAAGACGGCGTCGTGCCCGACGACGACGCCTTCGTGCGCGGGCTGAACGTGGCGGTCGGCAGCGATGCCGGCCTGGGCCTGCTCTCGCACCTCTTCAGCACCCGGACCCTGGGGCTCACGGGCGTGCTGCCCGCCGGCGCGCAGGCCGACTACCTCTCGGGCCTGCTCATCGGCCACGAGGTCGCCGCCCTCGCCCGCGTGCATCCGCCGGGCAGCGCCGCGGCGCGCGTCCAGCCGCTGCTCTGCGGCGAGCCGGACCTGTGCCGCCGCTACGCGCTGGCCCTGCGGCTGCGGGGCTTCGCCGAGCCCGCGATCGCCGCCCAGGCAACCCCCACCGGGCTCTGGCAGATCGCCCGGGCCGCCGGCCTGCCGGCACCGGACGCGCCGCAACCTTCATCCGCAGAAAGCCTTGCAGCATGACCACCATCGACCACACCCTGTTCCACGCCCTGCAGCGCTGCGGCCTCATCGCCATCCTGCGCGGCATCCAGCCCCACGAGGCCGTGCCGATCGGCCAGGCCCTGTACGACGCGGGCTTTCGCATCATCGAGGTGCCGCTCAACTCGCCCGAGCCGCTGGCCAGCATCCGCGCCCTGCGCGATGCCCTGCCCACCGACTGCGTGGTCGGTGCGGGCACGGTGCTTTCCGCGCAGGACTGCGCCGACGTGGCCGAGGCCGGCGGGCAGATCATCGTCATGCCGCACAGCGACGCGGCGGTGATCCGCGCCGCGCGCGCGGCCGGCTTGGCCTGCGCCCCCGGCGTAGCGACGCTGACCGAAGCCTATGCCGCGCTGGCCGCCGGCGCCAACCTGCTCAAGCTCTTCCCGGCGGAAGCGCTGCCACCCGCCGTGCTCAAGGCCTGGCGCGCAGTGATCCCCCACAGCGTGGCGCTGGCGCCCGTCGGCGGCATCGCGCCGGACAGCATCGCGCCCTATGCGGCGGCGGGGGCCAGCGGCTTCGGCCTGGGCTCGGCGCTCTACCGCCCCGGCAACAGCGCCGCCGACGTGGCCCGCAAGGCCGTCGCCTTCATCCAGGCCTGGCACGAAGCCTACGGCATGGCCCGCACCTGCGGACAGGGTGCCGCACCGGCCGCCGCCCCAACCAACCGCTCCGCTCCCGCCGCAGCCACCGTTTCCTGAGATTTCGCCCGCCATGAAGATCACCCGATTGACCACGTTCCTGGTGCCGCCGCGCTGGTGCTTCCTGAAGATCGAAACCGACGAAGGCATCGACGGCTGGGGCGAGCCCGTCCTCGAAGGCCGCGCCCATACCGTGGCCGCCGCCGTGGAGGAACTGGCCGACTACCTCATCGGCAAGGATCCGCGCCACATCGAGGACCACTGGACGGTGCTCTACCGCGGCGGCTTCTACCGGGGCGGAGGCGTCCACATGAGCGCGCTGGCCGGCATCGATCAGGCACTCTGGGACATCAAGGGCAAGGCCCTGGGCGTGCCGGTGTCCGACCTGCTGGGCGGCAACGTGCGCGACAGCATCCGCGTCTACAGCTGGATCGGCGGCGACCGGCCGGCCGAGACCGCCCGCCAGGCCCGTGACGCCGTGGACCGGGGCTTCACCGCCGTGAAGATGAACGGCACCGAGGAAATGCAGTTCGTGGACAGCTTCGACAAGGTGGAGCGCTGCCTGCAGAACGTGGCCGCCGTGCGCGAGGCCGTGGGGCCGCACGTGGGCATCGGCGTGGACTTCCACGGCCGCGTCCACCGGCCGATGGCCAAGGTGCTCATCAAGGAACTGGAGCCCTACCGGCTCATGTTCATCGAGGAGCCCGTGCTCAGCGAGCACGACGAGGCGCTCAAGGAGATCGCGCGCATCTCGTCCACGCCCATCGCCCTGGGCGAGCGTCTCTATTCGCGCTGGGACTTCAAGCGGGTGCTGCAGGAGGGCTATGCGGACATCGTCCAGCCCGATCCGTCGCATGCCGGCGGGATCACCGAAACCCGCAAGATCGCGTCCATGGCCGAGGCCTACGACGTGGCGCTGGCCCTGCACTGTCCGCTGGGGCCCATCGCGCTGGCGGCCAACCTGCAACTCGATGCGGTCTGCTACAACGCCTTCATCCAGGAGCAGAGCCTGGGCATCCACTACAACCAGGACAACGACCTGATGGACTACGTGTCCAACCCGCAGGCCTTCGCCTACCAGGACGGCATGGTCGCCATCCCGCGCGGCCCGGGCCTGGGCATCGAGGTGAACGAAGACTATGTGCGCGAACGCGCCGCGCAGGGCCACCGCTGGCGCAACCCGGTATGGCGCCACCGGGACGGCAGCTTCGCCGAGTGGTAGGCCGCATCGCGCAGACGGCCCGGCGACGCGGTGCCCCGGCGGACGCGCGTCGACGGAATCCCTGAGCGCCGTGGCTCAGTGCCCGGGCAGGTCCTCTGGCGCTGTCTCCCCGCCGGGCGCCGTGGCTTCGAGCGCCGCGGCCCGCACCTGGGCCGCGCGCTCCGTCGCCAGCCCCAATCGGCGCACCATCCAGGGCCCGAGGTCGCCCTCCTGGGGATCGGGCCAGCCCTGCGCATCACCGGGCGCCATCGCTCCCACCACGGAAGGCGGAGCAGCGGCGGGCGCGCCTTCCAGCCACTGGGTGACCGCCAGCGCAGTGTGCGCGAGCGGGGCCTGCAGCGCTTCGGCATCCAGCCGGCCGCGCCGCAACAGCAGCATGGTCTTGATCGCGGTCAGTTGCGCCAGCAACTGGTAGCAGCGCGCCTGCAGGCGCTCCAGCGCCGCCAGCGGGGGCTGCACCGCGCGCGGTTCCGCCATGGCGCGCTGCGTGGCCTGCACCAGGGCCGACAGGCTGTCGTACGCCTCCCGCCGTGCCAGCCGCCACGCCAGTTCCGGGGCGTTGTCCACGGCGTGCAGTTGCCCGAGGGCCAGCGCCTCGCGGGCGTGGCGCGCCTGCGCCGCCAGCGTCCGATGCACCAGCGCGGGGATCTGCGACCGCTCCCACGACGGCAGCACGTACGAGAACGCCCAGGCGATGCCGGTGCCGATCAGCGTATCCGCGAGCCGCTCCAGCAGGTCGATGGCCGTGCTGCCTCCGCCCTGCAGCATGTGCGACTGCACCAGTCCCAGCACCGTGGCCGCCACGGCGGTGACGAGGTAGCGGCGCACGGCGAACCCATGCGCCACCGCCTGCGCGATCGTCAGGCACGCGATGAGCTGCCAGGCGGAGAGATGCGAGGCCAGCACCCCCGCCGCCAGCACGCAGCCCACCAGCGTGCCGGCCACGCGGCTGTTGCGGCGCTCCAGCGTCTGCGCCAGGCTGCCGCGCAGCACCACGACGATGGTCAGCAGGATCCAGTAGGCATGCGTGCCCCAGGGCAGCGACTGCGCCACCACGAAGCCTGCCGCCATGGCCAGGGCGGCACGCACCGCGTGGCGCAAGGGCGGCGCATCCCAGCGCCACAGCGTCGCCAGCGGCGCCCACGACCAGGCCGTGGGGCTCACGAACATCTGCCAGCTCGCCCGCACCACCGCCAGGTCCGGCGGGGCTTCGCCGCGCGCGATCGCGTTGAGCCGCAGGGCCTCGTCGTTGATGTGGCCCACCCGGTCGGCCAGGCCGCGCGCCAGCGCATGCGGCGAAGGCCCGCCCAGGGCGCGTGGCGGCAGCGGATCGCTCCAGCGCAGTTGGGCGAGCGCGGGACGCGCATCGGTGAACGGTGCCGGGCGGCTGCCCCGCAGCAGCGCATCCGCCAGGCGGGCGAGTTCACCGGCCACGTCGTGCAGCACGCCGCGCAGCGCATGCAGCACCGGCACATGGCCCGGATGGGCCTTGAGCGCCTCCACGTCCAGCTCGCAGGCCAGCAGGTGATCGCGCATCTCCAGCACCTGCACCAGCATGGCCGCCAGGCGCTGCCGCTTCGGGGTGGTGGGCGATTCGAGCACGATGTTGCGCGATGCCTGCAGCTGCTCGGCGAGCGCGGCCTGGCGCTGCAGCAACTGGCCGGTGAGCGCATGGGGCTCCTCTTCCCCGTCGCTGGCACGGGCACCTTCCGTGCCGTCGGTACCTGCAGCGCCGCCCTGCGCACCCGGTGCTCCCGGACCGCCGCTGCGCATGCCGGAGACGTCGCCTCCAGGCTCGGTGCCCGCGTCGAAGAGCCGCGCCTGCAGGCGCATCAGGGCCGCCAGCGAATACAGCACGTCGGCCACCGACTGCACGCGGTAGCGCGCATTGAGCAGCCGGTTGGCGGCGACCGCATAGACGACGTAGAGCCCCGCGCCGAGCGCGAAATGCGCGGTGACCGCCAGGGCCGCCTGCAGCGGATCGGCGCCCGCCGTGCTCCGCGACGCGGCCGCCATCGAAAAAATCATGGAGAACATCACCGACACGGCGATCGGGATGCCGCGCCGGCCCCATGCCATGGCCAGGAAAGCGAGGAACGTCCCGGGCACCAGCAGCAGGCCCAGGTGCAATGGATCGCCGTGCAGCCACTGCACCGCGAAGAAGAGCGGAATGCCCAGCAGCGGTGCCGGCAGCATCTGCCAGAGCTTGCCGCGGCGGGGGCCCGGCAGGTCGGGCGGCGAGCAGACGACGACCCCCACCGAGGCGGCCGCTGCCGCGGCGGGGCCGAGCCACGCATGGACCAGCACGGAAATGAGCAGCAGCCCCAGGGCCACGGACAGGCCGTTGGCGACGTAATGGCTCAGGGCCACGCGCAGCGCGGCCCGCAGACGGTGGTTCGAGAAACGCCTCATACCCTGCCGAGATTACTGCAGCACGGCGCGCGTCGCGGGGACCGCAGGCGACACCGGCGGAACACCCGGCAGGCCAGCGCCCGACCCGCCGGCTCAGGCACCCAGAGGCGCCAGTGCGCCCGCCCCCAGGAGGGCGCGCGGGGCGATCACCGCCACGGGAACCCGCGCCGCACCGCCCGCCACGGCCCGGGGGGCCTCGTCCCCGTCGGCTGGCTGCAGCCGGAACACCGCCACCGCGGCCACCAACCGTTCGGCCTGCGCCCGCAGGGCTTCGGCCGCCGCGGCGCTCTCCTCGACCAGCGCGGCGTTCTGCTGCGTGACCTGGTCCATCTGGGTGACGGCCTCGCCCACCTGCCCCACGCCCGCGCTCTGCTCGCGGCTTGCGACGCTGATCTCGGACACCACCTCCGTCACGCGGCGGATGGAATCGACCACCTCGGCCATGGTGCCGCCGGCACGCTCCACGAGTTCCGAGCCCTGGCGCACCCGGTCCACGCTGTCGGTGATGAGGCCCTTGATTTCCTTGGCGGCCTCGGCGCTGCGCTGCGCCAGGCTGCGCACCTCGCCGGCCACCACCGCGAAGCCGCGGCCCTGTTCGCCGGCCCGGGCGGCTTCCACCGCCGCATTCAGCGCCAGGATGTTG
>DHAE01000002.1:0-181 GCA_002397315.1 Comamonadaceae bacterium UBA4962 | reverse complement strand
TTGCCCTGGGCGATCTCGGCGGATGCCGTCGCCACGCTGTCGGAGCCCTGCCGCACGGCGGACACCACCCGGGTCAGGGCCTGCTGCATTTCCGCCATGGAGGCCAGCAGCGGGCTGAACTCATCCCGCGCAACGTCCACCACCGGCACGGTCAGGTCACCGTCGCGCACCCGTTCGGCCA
>DHAE01000001.1 GCA_002397315.1 Comamonadaceae bacterium UBA4962 | reverse complement strand
AGCGGCGAGGCCGTGAGCCTGGTCTGCATGGACGAAGAAGGCTTCATGATGGAGATCGAGCGCTTCACCAAGCAGGAGATCCCGGTCCAGGTGCTCGAGGGCTTCGGCCCCGAAGCCGGCGAAAAGGCCGAGCCGATCGCCATGGGCCGCCAGACCATCTGGGGCGGCGCCGGCAAGCCGCCGAGCCGCGAAGTCATGCAGGCGGCCGCCAAGGCCGCGCGCAGCGAAATGATGGAGCGCATCCGCACCAACAAGGCAGCGCAGGGCGAGCGCAGCGGCGGCGGCAAGTCCGGCGGACGCGGCCAGTCCCAGGCCGGCCAGGGTGACGGCGGCGGCGGCAACGGCGGCGGCCAGAAGCCCCCGCGCAGCCGCGGCGGCGCCTCCGCACAGGGCAACGGCCCGCGCGCCGGCGGCCACGGCGGCCAGCAGCGCGGCTACGGCAGCGGCAATGGCGGCGGCAACGCCGGCAACGCGCCGCGCGGCAACCGCGCTCCCCGCGCCGAAGGCGGCGGCGGTGGCGGCCACCGCTCCGACGACCTGCAGCCGCGGCGCGAGAACGCCCATCTGGGCACGCAGCTCGGCACGCACCTGGGCCCCTCGCGCCACGGCGGTGGCGGCGGCGGCGGCCAGCCCGATCCGATGCGCACCAGCGTGGACAGCATGTCCAGCGGCCGGCGCGGCGGCGGCTTCCGCAGCGGTGGCGGCGGGGGTGGCGGCTACGGCGGCGGTGGTGGCGGCGGCGGTTACGGCGGTGGCCGTGGCGGCAACCGCGGCCCGCGCGGCGGCGGTGGCGGCTACGGGCGCTGAGCCCCGGCACGGCTCCCTTTTCTTTCCATGACGGCGCAGGCCCCTCGGGGCTCTGCGTCTCGTGCCCACGGCGCGGCACGGGCGGTCTTTCCGGACCGTTCCGTGCCGCGCCGTTTCCTTTGGCGGACGGGCCATGCGGGCGCGGCCGCGACGGCAGGCCATGGTTCAGCTCCGACCCTGCGTCACACGGGGCTGCCACCGACACGGCCGGACCCCGGCGGCGGGTAACATCGGCCCCGCCAGCCACAGCCGGCCCTTGCGGCCTGAGACCGACCATGAACCAGCCCTTCGACGCCCTCCGCCCCTCCAGGCCCGCCGCCGCCCTGCCGCCCCGCGTGGTGCTGGGCCCGCTCGTGCTGGCCATCGCCGTGCTGGCGGCCGGCTGCAGCAGCACCCCGCTGCCGCCCTGGCCCGCCAACGAGCCGACGCCCCTGCCCTCCACGGCGCAGACGCGGCCCGCGACGCCCCGCACGGTGCCGCCGCCGCTCGGCACCACGCGTGCCGAGGTCGTCACCACCCCGATCGCGACCAGCCCGCTCATGCAGCCGCCGGGAGATGCCGCGGCCGCGCCCCCGGCGGCGGCCGCCACGCCCGGCGATCCGCTGCCCTACAGCGCCGCCGTGGCCGCGCGCTTCCCCGATCCGGCCGTGCGCTACGACACACCCGGACTCGCGGACGGCCGCCGCGCCTTCACGACCAACGCCGAGGCATCGCAATGGCTGCACAGCCTCGCGCCCCAGGCGGGCAGCGCCACGAAGACGGCGGTGATCGAATGGGGCCGCTCGCAGCGCGGAACGCCGCTGGAGGCGCTGGTCGCCACGCGCGGCGCGGGCACCTCGCTGCAGGATCTGGACGCGAGCGGACGGCCCACCGTGGTGCTGATCGGCCAGCAGCACGGCGACGAGCCCGCGGGCTCGGAAGCGCTGCTGGTGATCGCGCGCGAACTCACGCAGGGCCTGCTGGAGCCGCTGCTGGACCGCATCAACGTCGTCGTCGTGCCGCGCGCCAACCCCGACGGCGCCGAGGCCGGCACCCGCGTGACGGCCAACGGCACCGACATGAACCGCGACCACCTGCTGCTCACCACGCCCGAGGCCCAGGGCCTGGCGCGGCTGGTGCGCGACTACCGCCCCATCGCCATCGTCGATGCGCACGAATACACCGTGACGGGCCGCTTCCTGGAGAAGTTCGGCGGCATCCAGCGCTACGACGCGCTGCTGCAGTACGCCACCACCGCCAACGTGCCGGAATTCCTCACCAAGGCCTCGCGCGAGTGGTACCACCAGCCCATGGTGGCCGCCCTGCAGGGCCAGGGCCTGACCAGCGAGTGGTACTACACCACCTCCACCGATCCGGCGGACCGCCGCATCTCCATGGGCGGCACGCGGCCCGACACCGGCCGCAACGTGAACGGCCTGAAGAACGCGGTCAGCCTGCTGGTGGAGACGCGCGGCGTGGGCATCGGCCGCACGCACATCCAGCGCCGCGTGCACACCCAGGTGACGGCCCTCACGAGCGCGCTGCGCAGCACCGCGGAGCGCTCGGCCAACCTGGAGCAGGTGCGCTCCTTCGTGGCGCGCGACACGGTCGCCCAGGCCTGCCGTGGCGAGGTCGCGATCGACGCGGGCCCCACGGCCACGCAGCGCGATCTGACGATGCTCGATCCCGACACCGGTGCCGACAAGACGGTGCGCGTGGAATGGAACTCGTCGCTGGATCTGCGCACCCTCGCCAGCCGCCCGCGCCCCTGCGGCTACTGGCTGGGTCCCTCCGCCACCGCAGCGGTGGACCATCTGAAGATGCTGGGCCTGCAGGTGATGCGCGTGGCGGAACAGGGCTCGCTGCTGGCGGACACCTACCGCGAGGCCGCGCGCGACACCGCCGCGCGCGAGGACGTGCGCGGCACCGTCGCCGGCGCGGCAGACACCGTCCGCGTGAAGGTGGACACCGTGCGCACCGCGATCGATGCGCCCGCCGGCAGCTTCTACGTGCCGCTCAACCAGCCGCTCGCCAACCTGGCCGTGGCGGCGCTGGAGCCCGACACGCAGAACAGCTATTTCGCGAACCGATTGATCGGATCGCTCGGCGATACGGCCCGGGTGATGAGCACGCCCACGCTGGTCTTCGAGGAACCGGACTGACCGTCGGCAGGCGCCCGGCCCCGGCCTCCGCCGGGCCCGGATCAGAGCGGCTCACACGACCCAGCGAAGCGGTTCTGGCGAGGCGCCGCATCGCAGGCAGTACGATCAGTACGACTAGATGCGGCAACGACGCCAGAAGGGTCGTGTCAGCCGCTCTCAGACCGACGCGTGGCGCTCGTCCAGCGAACCGGGCACGGTGGCACCCTGGGGCTCCCGGGTGCTCGCCACCGCCACCACGTGGGTGGTCATGGCCACGGCCAGCGCCTCTTCGCCGAGGAACACCTTGCCTACGCCTTCGCTCTCCAGCAGTTCGGCCTCTTCCTCGTTGTGGGAGCGCACCACGGTCTCGATCGCCGGATTGAGGGTACGCGCCGTGGCCACGATCTGGCGCACGTTCAGCGTGTCCGGCGTGGCGATCACCAGCATGTGGGCACGCGCGATGTGCGCCTGGATCAGCACGGCCGGATCCACCGCATCGCCGGCCACGGCCGCCACGCCGGCCTCGCGCAGGTGCTCGACCAGCTCGCGGTTCTGCTCGGCCACCACGTAGGGAATGTCGCGCGCGGCCAGCGCCGCGGCGATGCGGCGCCCCACCCGCCCGTAGCCCACCAGCACCACCTGCCGCGCGAGGTAGCGCTGGTGCGTGCTCTGTGGCAATTCCGCCAGCGGATCGTCGCGCAGCTCCAGTTGCCGTGCCCAGGCCGATCGGGCCCGCAGCCAGTCCTGCAGCGGCGCGATCGCGCGGAACAGGATCGGATTGACCGCGATCGAGATGAGCGCACCCGCGAGCACGAGGCTCGCGCCCTCCGGCGGCAGCAGCCCGAGCGAGGCACCCAGGCCCACCAGGATGAACGAGAACTCGCCGATCTGCGCCAGGCTGGCCGACACGGTGAGCGCGGTGTTGAGCGGATAGCGGAAGGCCAGCACCAGGCCCGCGGCCGCGAGGGTCTTGCCGAAGATGATGATCGCCACCACGGCCGCCACCTGCAGCGGGCGCTCCAGCAGCACGCGGGGATCGAACAGCATGCCCACGGAGACGAAGAACAGCACCGCGAACGCATCGCGCAGCGGCAGCGATTCCTGCGCGGCGCGGTGGGCGAACTCCGATTCGCGCATCACCATGCCCGCGAAGAACGCGCCCAGCGCGAACGACACGCCGAACAGCGCCGCCGACCCGAACGCGATGCCCACCGCCGCGGCCACCACGCAGAGCGTGAACAGCTCGCGCGAACCCGTGCGCGCCACCTGCCACAGCAGCCAGGGAAACACGCGACGACCCACCAGCAGCATCACGGCCACGAAGCCGCCCACCTGCGCGAGCGTCCAGGCGAGTGTCTTCCAGAGCGGGGTGTGTGCCGTGGCCTGCGCGGCGTCGGATGCGGCGCTGCCGCCGCCGAGCGAATGGGCCAGCGGCGGCAGCAGCACCAGCACGAGCACCATGGCCAGGTCTTCCACCACCAGCCATCCGACCGCGATGCGGCCGGTGTAGGAATCGAGGATGCCGAGTGTTTCCAGCGCGCGCAGCAGCACCACCGTGCTCGCCACCGACAGCGCCAGACCGAACACCAGCGCACCGCCCAGGCCCCAGCCCCACCAGCTGGCCAGCCCCATGCCCAGCAGCGTGGCCACCGCCATCTGCACGATGGCCCCGGGCAGCGCGATCTTGCGCACCGCCAGCAGATCGCCCAGCGAGAAATGCAGGCCCACGCCGAACATCAGCAGCATGACGCCGATCTCGGCCAACTGGCTGGCCATGCCGCCATCGGCCACGAAGCCCGGCGTGTACGGCCCGATCGCCACGCCCGCCAGCAGGTAGCCCACCAGCGCAGGCAGCCGCAGCCGTGTCGCCAGGAAGCCCAGCAACAGGGCCAGCCCCAGGCCGGCGGCGACGGTATGGATGAGTTCTACGCTGTGGGGCATGTGTCAAAGGAGAAGGCTTTGGCAGCGCACAGAGCGCGGGAGGGGGCGGCGATTCCGTTATAACCGCAAAGCGGCGGGGCCGTGACCTCAGGCGCACCGGCCGGCCCCGTCGGCGCGGGTATGATCACGCACCTCGAAGGCGCGGCCCATCCCCGTCCGGCAAGCCCGGAGGGCGATGCGCCCCAGGCGCCCTGCCCTCGCAGCAGGACTGCGATCACGCGCTTTCGAACATATCTGCCCGTAGCTCAACTGGATAGAGCAATTGCCTTCTAAGCAATAGGTCGGGGGTTCGAGTCCCTCCGGGCAGGCCATCGATTCTCCGGTATGGACTGCTGGCGGACTTCGTTTCCGGGGAAGAATCGGGGAGGAACTCCAGCGTGCACTACCTGCGGCACGAGAGATTCCTACATAGGAACTTACGGGAACTCACAGCCTGTATCGCCGAGCCAGCGGTATTCTGCAGCAGCGGGGTCCCGGCTGCCGCCGTGTCCACTCTCGGCGGCCGCGGCTGTCTGTGGGGGCCGAGCCTTCCTGGCGGTCACCCCGCACCTTTTCTGCCAAGTTGCCGCAGCGGAACATCGGTCAATTGGCGACAATACCGTATGCGCTCCATACTGGCCGGTCTCGTTCTGGCAGCCATTCCCTTCCTGTCCCACGCGGACGAGTGGTTCACTGTGTACGGAGATCCGGAGCGTACCGCCCAGGACCTGATCCAGATACGCCCGGGCTCCCTGGCGCATCTGGAAGGGGATCTGCTGAGCGTGGACGTACGGATCACCCGCTCCATGGTGCGCGAAGCCTACGGTGGAGGGGCCTACCGGGCCCATTCGAGCACCGTGGCCGTGGACTGCGAAGGGCGCAGGGCCTGGTACACGCGCATGAAATTCTACGGAGAACCCGGCTGGTCGGGCCCGGTGAGAATGGAACGGTCATTCAAGCGGGACGAGGCGCCCCTGGTGTTCAAGGACATTCCCGACCAGGCCGACCGGCTGATCCGCGCGGCGTGCCGGCTGCGCCGCTGAAGGCTGCGACGCCTGCCGCCGCTGCAAGAGCGGCTCACACGACCCGGCGAACCGCTTCTGGCGAGGCGCCACATCGCAGGCGGTACGGGCAGTACGACAAGATGCGGCAACGACGCCAGAAGGGTCGTGTGGGCCGCTCTAACGAATCAGCCGAGCCACTGGCGGCCGTAGCCGGCATCCGAGAACTGCGATTGCACGGACTGGCGGCTGTCCGGAATGTCCTCGACATCGGGACAGGGATCGAGGTCGCCCAGTTGCGCCTGCCAACGTGGAAGGTCGCGCTGGCCCATCTGGCGTGCGCGCACGCTCTCGGCAGCGTAGAAGGCAGGGCCTCCGGAACATGGGACGACGAACATGGCACACCTCCTGGGGAACATCGAGCCCTGATTGGGCCTTGGGCCCTGCCTGCTGCGGGTGGGAGGGTCGAGGCTAGGCCTGTAGGAAACCTGCCCGTGCCCCGTGAGGAACTGTTGCGGGCGGCCCTGTGTGCACCAGTCGACCGCCCCTCCCTTCCGCAGGGCGCGTCAGCGCCCGCTGCTGCCGCCGGCCCCGCCGGCACCGCCTGCGCCAGAGCCACCGGCGCCCGAACCCGCGCCGCCGCCCGATCCGGAGCCGCCCGAGCCGCCACCCATGCCGCCGGAGCCGGAACCACCGGAACCGCCGCCCATGCCGCTGCCGCCCGAGCCCGAGCCGGTCGAGCCGCCGCTGCCGCTGCCCGTGCCGCCCGTGCCCGAGGTGCCGCCGTTGCCCGTGCCGCCGGACTGGCCGCCCGTGGCACGGTCACCGGAGTGGGTGCCGGAATGCGTGCCGGACCGCTTGGAAGCGCCCGTGGCGCGCGGAGCGGGGGTATCGGCCGTGCTGCCGCCCATGCCGCCGCTGGTGGCGCCACTGGTCGTGCCGCCCGTGGTACCGCCCGTCTGGGCCTGCACGAAAGGTGCGCCCAGGAGCATCGCGCCCGAGATCAGGGCACCTGCGCAATATTGGAGGGTCTTGCGGGTTTGGTGGATTCGCTTCATGGATGGGTCTCCGTCGGTCAAAGGTTGAGGAAAGCAGGCCCCGAACTCCGAGCGGAGTGCGGAGGGGGCGGATCACGAACCGCTTCCCTGGCCTGGAACCTAGCTTCCTCCCAAACCCTGGCACCCCCTTGTAGGAGGGGCAGAAGGATGGCCCTAGGCGTGCGCTACCTCCCTGGTTTTGGTTTCATCACGGATACATCCAGCGACATCGATGCACCCCTTCCCCCTCATGCGGGATGGTTTCCTACGCCCCTGGATTGCGCCAGGGGATATCCAGGGACCGGTCGTCACTCCTGGGCCCTGCAGGAAATAAGCGGATCGTATATATTTCATATACGAAACACATAAGGAGCATGGATGGGCATCGTCAAAATTTCGGACCTCATGCACGAGAATCTGCGCGTCGCAGGCAATGCGCTCAGCCGTTCCATCAACGCGCAGGCCGAGCATTGGATGCGTATCGGCATGCTGTCGGAGCTGCACCCTGGCCTCGACCACCAGGATCTGTCCCGCCTGCTGATCCAGGCCGAACTCGCGGGTGGGCTGGATCTCGCCACGGCGATGGCGGGGCCGGGCACGGAGCACCGTGGCTCTCACGCACTGCAGGCGGCACGCGCATGAGGACGGCAGGCGACATTCCCCTGCACTCCGCGGAAGGCATCGCCCTGTCGCGCCAGGCCGCTGCACTGGCCGCGGAGGTGCTGGCCATGATCGGGCCGCACGTCGTGCCCGGCGTGAGCACGGACACGCTCGACCGCCTCTGCCATGAGCACATCGTGAACGTGCAGGGAGCGATCCCCGCCAACCTGGGCTACATGGACTATCCGCGCACCATCCTCACCTCGGTGAACCAGGTGGTCTGCCACGGCATTCCTTCCAAGGCGACCGTCCTGCGCGAGGGCGACATCGTGAACATCGACGTCGCGGTGCAGAAGGACGGATGGTTCGGCGACACCAGCCGCATGTTCTTCGCCGGCACGCCCTCCCCGCTGGCCCGTCGGCTGGTGGACACGACCTACGAAGCCCTCTGCGCGGGCATCCGGCAGGTGCGGCCCGGCGCCACGCTGGGCGACGTCGGCCACGCCATCCAGTCGGTCGCCGAGCGGGAACGCTTCAGCGTCGTGCGCGAATATTGCGGCCACGGCATCGGGCAGGTCTACCACGACGAGCCCAACGTGCTGCACTACGGCCGCCGCGGCCAGGGCGTGCGGCTGGAGCCCGGCATGGTCTTCACGATCGAGCCGATGCTCAACGCGGGCCGTCGCGAGACGCGGCAGCTCTCCGACGGCTGGACCGTCGTGACGCGCGATGGGACGCTCTCTGCGCAGTGGGAGCACATGGTGGCGGTGACGCCGGAGGGGTGCGAGGTGCTGACGCGGTGGCCGGACGGCGGGGACGCGCTGCAGTAGCGAAGAACGAAGCAGGTCGGGTCATGGCCTGCCCTCCTGCGGCCGGCAGCAGCCTCCCTTCCACCGTGCAGGCGCATTCAACGGAAAGCGCCCGAGCCCATGCCCCATCCCCACCATGGGGCCCCAAAGACAAAAGCCGCTGCAGCTTTCATGGCTGCAGCGGCTTTGCTGATCTGGGGTGGCTGATGGGACTCGAACCCACGACGACAGGAATCACAATCCTGGACTCTACCAACTGAGCTACAGCCACCGTAGCCTCGAATTATAGCCGGATAAAAGCCCCTCCGGCCATGTTCGATGCATCAATTTTCCGTGGCGGCGGCGCCTTCGCCTGTGGGGCGGGCCACCTTGAACTGGACCTTGAAGCGGTCCTTGAGCAGTTCGTAGTAGGCCAGGGCTTCGGCCTGGGCTTGCGCCTCCGAGACCTGCTGTTGCTGCTGGCGCAGGACGGCCGGGTCGGTCGGGTCGCGCGGAACGAGACGATCCACCTTGACGACGGCATAGCCCTGAGCGCCCAGCACCACGCCGGTGAAGGCGGGCAGCGTGTCGGTGTTGGCCTGCAGGGCGGCGTCCACCACCGGACGCGGCTGGTTCTCCGGCTTGTCGCGAGAGACGACCACGGCGGGGCCGAAGCCGGTGGCGCTGGCGGGCGCGGCCTTCCAGGCGGCGAGCTTGGCTTCGCCTTCCTTGCGGGCCAGTTCCGCGGAGCGCTCGGCCACGAACAGTTCGCGCACGCGGGCCTTCACCTCGTCGAAGGGCGGCGTGGTGGCGGGCGTATAGTTCACGATGCGGCCGGCCGCGAGGGTGCTGGGCGCGATCTCGACGGCCTCGGTGTTGCGCTTGTTCTGCACCGAATCGGCGGAGAACAGCGCCTCCAGGAAGCGGGCGTTGCCCAGCGGGCCCTGGGCGCCGGGGGCCGGCGTGCGCGTGACGTCCTTGGCGGTCTGCACCTTCAGCTTGAGCTTGTCGGCCACGGGCTGGAGGCTGTCCGCCTGCTCGTACACGCTGTTGGAGAAGATTTCCGCCAGTTCGGCGTACTTGCGCTGCGCCTGCTGCTGCTTGGCCTCGGTTTCGAGCTTGGCGCGCACTTCCTCGAAGGTCGGCTGCTTGGGCGTCTTGACGTCGTTGAGCTGGATGATGTGGTAGCCGAAGTCGCTTTCGACCACGTCGCTGATGTCGCCCTTCTTCATCGAGAACGCAGCGTCCTCGAACGGCTTGACCATGTCGCCGCGCTTGAAGAAGCCCAGGTCGCCGCCCGAGGGCGCGGAGCCGGTGTCCTGCGAGTTCTTGCGCGCCACGTCGGCAAACGTGTTCGGTGCCTTGCGCACCTGCTCCAGCAGTTCCTGCGCGCGGGCCTTGGCCTTCTCGCGGTCGGCGGCGGGTGCGTCCTTGGGCGCGTTGATCAGGATGTGGCTGGCGCGGCGCTCTTCCTTGCCGGCGAGGCGCTCCAGGTTTTCCTTGTAGTAGGTGCGCAGGTCGTCGTCGCTCATCGTAATGCTGGCGCGAACGGCATCGAGGTCCAGCACCACGTACTGCACCTCGGCGTGCTCGGGCTGGCGGAACTGCGCTTCATGGCCCTTGTAGTAGGCCTGCAGTTCGTCGTCGGTGGGCGCGACCTTGGCGGCGAAGTCCTTCGCGTCGAAGCGGGCCACCTGGATCTCGCGGCGCTGGTAGAGCGCGTCGAGCGCGATGCGCGCGGGCTCCTGCGCTGCGAAGGCGGAACCGACCACGCCGCCCATCACCTGCGAGAGCGAGAGCTCGCGGCGCACGTTGGATTCGAAGCCCTCGGGCGTGAGGCCCTGGGAGCCGACGAGTGCGCGGTAGGCCTCGGTGTCCAGCGAGCCATCGGGGCGCTTGAGCGCGGCGATGGCGGGAATGCCCTGCAGCGTGCGGGCCAGTTGGGCGTCGCTCGCCACCAGGTGCATCTTGACGGCGGCGGCCTGCATCACGCGGTCGCGCACCAGGCGCTCCAGCGTGGCGTAGCGGGCGCGCGGCGAATCCAGCAGCTTGCCGTCGATGGACGGCGACTGCGCGCGGATGCGGTCGGTTTCGGCGCGGTGCGCATTGTCCCAGTCGTCCTGGGTGATGTCGTGCCCATCCACCCGCGCCACCACGGCGCTCTTGCTGGAGAAGTAGTTATGGTCGATGCCTACCAGCACGAACGACGGAATGATCAGCAAGAACATCACGATCATCACGATCTTGGAGTGCTTGCGGATGGATTCGAACATGGTCTTTGGACTTTCTCAGGGGACAAAAGAAAAGGCGAACTCTCGTTCGCCTTTTGATCGGTGGTGGGTGCTGACGGGGTCGAACCGCCGACCTACGCCTTGTAAGGGCGCCGCTCTACCAACTGAGCTAAGCACCCCACCTTGAACCTGTGGCCTCAGTTGAGGGCATCCTTCAATGCCTTGCCGGGGCGGAACTTCGGAACTTTAGCAGCCTTGATCTTAATCGTATCGCCCGTACGGGGATTGCGGCCCGTGCGCGCAGCGCGCTTGCCCACGGCGAACGTGCCGAAACCGACGAGGGAAACCGTACCGCCCTTCTTCAGGGTCTTCTTCACCGAATCGATCATGGACTCCAGCGCGCGGGCGGCAGCGGCCTTGGAGATGTCGGCGTTGTTCGCAATTTGCTCAATCAGTTCGGTCTTGTTCACAAGAAGCCTCTCGGGAAAGGGTATGGAGGGAAAGCCTGGCGCGAATCCGGCCTTCACACGCGCCGGAGCAGCCGCTGCAGCGCGGGGCTCGGTACGGGGCGTGGGAGGTGCTGGCGGGGGCAGATGCCGCTGTGCCAGATTAAAGCCATCGACTTTCCGGGTGTCAATACAACGGGCCGTTTTAGGGCGGCGGAAGCTGTGGATTTTAGCTGCAATTCCGGGCCTGGAAGGCGATGCGCGGGGTTTGCGCAACGCGCGCCGTGACCGCTATCGCAAGCCCCCATTGACATGCGGCAGGCACGCGCCGCCCCGGCCTGCTCACCGATTGACCCGCGCGCGGATCTCCGGCAAGGCCTTCTGCAGGTAGTAGACCATCGACCACACGGTGAGCACGGCGGCCAGCCAGATCAGCCAGGTGCCCCAGACGCCCGTGTCGATCCGGCCGGCGATGCGGCCGTCGTAGAGCAGGAAGGGAATGGCAACCATCTGCACCGTGGTCTTCAATTTGCCGAGCATGTGCACGGCCACGCTGCGCGAGGCGCCGATCTGCGCCATCCATTCGCGCAGGGCCGAGATCGCGATCTCGCGGCCGATGATGATGAGGGCCACGAACACGTCGGCCCGCTGCAGGTGCACGAGCACGAGCAGCGACGCGCAGACGAGGAATTTGTCGGCCACCGGATCGAGGAAGGCGCCGAAGGAGGAGGTCTGGTTCAGCTTGCGCGCCAGGTAGCCGTCGAGCCAGTCGGTGGCCGCGAAGACGACGAACATCACCGTGGCGATGAGGTTGCGCGTGGACGGCTCCAGCGGCGCGTAGAACACGCCCACGATCAAGGGTATCGCGACGATGCGCGTCCAGGTCATGATGGTGGGGATGGTCAGGAACATGGGGCGATTGTGTCATGCCACCGCGGCGTTCCGCGCCATGCGCCCGATGCCCCTGCCCGCTCACCGCAGGGCGCGGTAGATCTCCTGCGCCAGCTCGACCGAAATGCCGTCCACGGTGGCGAGATCCTCCACGCTCGCCGAGGCCACGCCGCGCACGCCGCCGAAACGCTGCAGCAGGCGCGCGCGCTTCTTGGGGCCGACACCCGGAATCTCTTCTAGCTGGCCGCCGCCCACGCGCACCTTGGCGCGCGCGGCGCGCATGCCCGTGATGGCGAAGCGGTGGGCCTCGTCGCGGATCTGGGCGACGAGCATCAGCGCGGCGGAATCGCGGCCGAGGTAGATCTTCTCGCGGCCATCGGCGAAGACGAGTTCCTCCAGCCCGACCTTGCGGCCCTCGCCCTTCTCCACGCCGACGATGCGGGTGAGGTCCAGGCCCAGCTCGGTGAACACCTCGCGCGCCATGCCCACCTGTCCCTTGCCGCCGTCGATCAGTACCAGGTCCGGCAGGCGCGCCTGGCCCGGCGCCGGGTCGGCTCCGCCGGCCTCGCGCTGCGCCTCCACGACCTTGCTGTAGCGGCGCGTGAGCACCTGCCGCATGGCGGCGTAATCGTCGCCGCCGGTGATGCCTTCGATCTTGTAGCGGCGGTACTCGCTGCTCTGCATGCGGTGGTGGTGGAACACGACGCACGAGGCCTGCGTGGCCTCGCCCGCGGTGTGGGAGATGTCGAAGCACTCGATGGTGAGCGTCTCCAGGTCGTCCATGGGCAGGTCGAGCGCTTCGGCCAGCGCCCGGGTGCGGGCCTGCTGCGAACCCTCCTCCGACAGCAGCCGCGCGAGCTGGATGTCGGCGTTCTTCTGGGCCATGTCCAGCCAGGCGCGGCGCTGCTCGCGTGGCTGGTGCACGGCGCCCACGCGGATGCCCGCCTGCAGCGAGAGCGCTTCCAGCAGCGCGCGGTCCACTGGCTCGCTGGTGACGAGCACGGGCGGCACGGGCACGCCGATGTAGTGCTGGGCGATGAAGGCCTCCAGCACCTGCACTTCCAGCGAGCGCTGCGGGGCACGGGGCGCGGCAGGGGCCGCATCCGCGGCCTCCATGGTTTCGGCCGCGCCGTCAGCACCGCCATCGCCCACCTCCCCGCCCTCTTCCGCCTGGTACACCGCGGCCGCGTCCTCCACGTGGACGGGGAAATACGGCCGGTCGCCCAGGTGGCGGCCGCCGCGCACCATGGCGAGGTTCACGCAGGCACGGCCACCCAGCACCTTCACGGCCAGGATGTCCACGTCCTTGTCGGAAACGGTTTCGATCGCCTGCTGGTGCAGCACGCGCGACAGCGCCGTGATCTGGTTGCGGATGTCCGCCGCCTGCTCGAATTCCAGCCGCCCGGAGTGCTCCATCATGCGGGCCTCCAGCGCCTCCAGCAGCTCCTTGGTCTCGCCGCGCAGCATGGCATCGGCGTTGCGCACGTCGATCGCATAGGCCTCGGGCGAGATCAGGTCCACGCAGGGGCCCGAGCAGCGCTTGATCTGGTAGAGCAGGCAGGGGCGCGTGCGGTTGGCGAAGACGGTGTCTTCGCAGGTGCGCAGGCGGAACACCTTCTGCAGCAGCAGGATGGTTTCCTTCACCGCCCAGGCGCCGGGATAGGGACCGAAGTAGCGGTGCCGCTTGTCCATCGCGCCGCGGTAGTAGGCGACGCGCGGGAAGCGCTGGCCGGGCTGCTCGCCGGTGCCGTCGCGGGCGGCGACGCCGGTGATCTTCAGGTAGGGGTAGCTCTTGTCGTCGCGGAACAGGATGTTGTAGCGCGGATTGAGCGACTTGATGAGGTTGTTCTCCAGCAGCAGCGCCTCGGCCTCGGAGCGCACCACGGTGGTCTCCAGCCGCGCGATCTTGCCGACCATGTGACCGATGCGCGTGCCGCCATGGGTCTTGGTGAAGTAGCTGGAGACGCGCTTCTTGAGGTTGCGCGCCTTGCCCACGTAGAGCAGGCCGCCCTGGGCGTCGAAATAGCGGTAGACGCCGGGCAGAGGCGGCAGCGAGGCCACCTGCGCGAGCAGTTCATCGGAGTGCACATCGGACATGTGCGTATTGTGGCCGGCACGCACGGCCGGGCTCTGTCAGCGGCCGCCGTAGGCGCGGCGCACCAGGGCCGTTGCCAGGATCTCGGAGGGATCGACCAGCGTCCAGCCGGCGGCCCCGGGCGCATCGGGCAGCGCCAGCGGGATCTCGGTGCAGGCCATGACGAGCGGCACGTCGCCATGCTGCGCGCGCACGGCCTCGCCCACCTCGGCGAAGCGGCGGCGCGCCAGCGCCATGTCGCTGGCCTTCACGCCGTCGTAGATGCCCTGCATCAGCCACTCCTTCGCTTCCGTCGAGGGCAGCACGCATTCCACGCCGTGCGTGGCGAAGGCCTCGTCGTACAGGCCCATGCCGTAGGTGCCCTGCGTGGCCAGCAGGGCCGCGCGGCGGATGCCCCGGCGCTGCAGCTCCGCGGCGGTCTCGCGGGCGATGTGCAGCAGCTCCAACCCGGGC
The DNA here is from genome assembly GCA_002397315.1 of Comamonadaceae bacterium UBA4962. GTDB lineage: Bacteria > Pseudomonadota > Gammaproteobacteria > Burkholderiales > Burkholderiaceae_C > Paracidovorax. Next base: position 66,013 of record DHAE01000001.1, on the reverse strand, counting down.
ACCCGCTCCTGCAGCGCCGCGTGCCACGCATGGGCCGTGTTGCACGATATGGCCGCGGCACGCGCGCCCACCGCCACCAGGCGCTCCAGCGCCGACACCATCCCTTCAAGCGGCTGCGGTGCCGCCGGATCGCGCAGCGCCTGTGTGCGGTCCACCACAGGCACCTGGGCGATCCAGTGCTCGGGAAAGGCCTGGTCGCGCACGGCCTGGCCATGCTCGCGCAGCCATTGCTCCGACGCGCGCACGAACAGCCGCGCGAAATCCACGCCTGCGGCAGGCCCCATGCCGGCCAGGATGCCGACGGTCATCGCGGGCACGGCGGCCGGGGACGAATTCTCAGATGCATTCATTTCTTTGACCCAGGAAACAACAGCATTGTGCGCAAACTCGAAACCGCCGCACCGGCACCCCTCAGAAGGCCGCGGAGCAGGCCACGCCAGCAGACGCCGTGGAACGGGCTTCGCCCGGCCACCGGCGTCGTCCCCCTGCCCGCCGTGCGCAGCACGGCGAGAGCGGGGGGAAGGCGCGCAGCGCCTCAGGGGGGTGTTCCCTATCTCAACATGCTCGACATGGCCGACAGGCAATTGATCATGCGCACCGCCGATTCGGTATCGGGCGCGGTGAAACGCAGCGCGTCGGGTGCCGTGCGCTCCAGCGTGGGCCATTGGCAGAACAGGTCGGCCAGTGCCACCGACTGCGCCACCAGATCGACGGTGACGGGACCGTCGATGCAGAACGGCCGGGCGCCGCGCACCTGCGCCATGGCCTGGGCCACGCCCTCGCGGATCGCGGCGCAGGCGCGCTCGGGCGAGAGGCTGATACCGCTGTTGGCACCGGTGGCGCGCTTGGTCTGCACGAAGGTCGCGTGCGGGAACAGGTCGCGCGTTTCGGCGATGAAGGCGTCGTCGCCCGACGCGGCGATGACCGGCGCCCCGTAGGCCCCGGCCAGCGCGCCGTAGATGCCCGCTTCGCCCAGCTCGCGGCCGTTGAGCGACACGCGTGCGAACGCGAAGCTGTTGATCGTGTGGGCCAGGATGCCGTGGGCGCGCGAGCGTGCGTGGTAGCCGATGAGGCAGACGCCATCCACGCCCAGCTCCACGCCGGACACCATGCTCAGGTAGCGGGGCTTGCCTTGCACGGCCTGCGCGCGCGCGTCGAGCAGGTCCGGCGGCATGTTGCGAAAGCCCCCGTGCGAATCGTTGACGAACACTTCGGAGGCGCCGCCTTCGAACGCCCCCGCGATGGCGGCATTCGCCTCCGCCGCCATCAGGCGCCGGGCGCGCTCGTACTCGGGGTTGCCGGCGCGCACCTGCTCGGGGTGGTAGACGCCGGCCACGCCTTCGATGTCGACGGAGATGAGGATTTTCATGGAGGGCTGCACTCGGCGTGGAAGGACAAAAGAAGAAACGCGGAACGGGCTGTGATGCGGCAGGTGGCGACAGGGGGCGTCAGCCGGCTTGGAGGAGCAGGTCGCGCAGTGCGCCGCGGCGATGGCCGTCCCTGCCGGTGACGGCCTCCGCGTGCCAGAGCGCGTGCACGATCGCCTGCTCGACGCTGTCCGCCGCCGCCTGGAACAAGCCATCGAGCAGCGATTCGTGCACCAGGGAAACGGCCGGCATGGCGGCCTCCGGCAGGTGCGGCAGGGTGTAGGCGGTGGAGAACGCGACGGCGATGTCGCCGCTGCCATGGCCGTACACCGAGCCGGTGCGTGCCAGGCCCGCCGCGGCACGACGGGCGAGGCGGCCGAGCTGGCGCGCGTCCAGCGGCGCGTCGGTGGCCAGCACCATGATGATCGAGCCCTTCTCGGGCCCGGCCGCGGCGGCGCGCGCCCCGGTGTCCGCCTCCGCCTCCATGGCCGCGGCCAGGGACGCGCCGATCGGCGCGCTGCCCCAGACGAGGTTCGGCAGCAGGCCGTAGTTGGCGAGCACCAGCGCGCCCACGGTGCGGTGGCCGCCGGCGAGCGGCACGCGCCGCGATGCCGTGCCGATGCCGCCCTTGAGCTGGAAGCTCGACATGCCGCGGCCCGCGCCCACGGCACCCTGGGGCACCTGCGCCCCGGCGCCTTCGCAGGCGGCGCGGTAGTGGTCGTCGCCGATCGCCATGCGCTGGATGTCGTTCAGGAAGCCGTCGTTGCACTCCAGCACCAGCGGGTTGACGGTGGGCAGCGCGCGGCCCGTCTCGGGGTTGGCGCGCACGCAGTCGCGGATCTGCGCCTGCGCCACGGCGGGCACCGAGAACGTGTTGGTGAGCGCGATCGGCGTCTCCAGTTGGCCGAGTTCCTCCATCTGCACCAGACCCACGCTCTTGCCGAAGCCGTTGATCACGGCGGCGCCCGCGGGCACCTTGTGGCGGTACGGGTCGAGCGCATGCGGGTGGATGACGGTCACGCCGGTCTGCACCGGGCCGTCGGCCAGCGTGGCGTGGCCGACGGTGACGCCCGCCACGTCCGTGATCGCGTCCAGCGGTCCCGCGTCCAGCAGGCCGATGCGCGGCGGCACCGTGGCCGCGATGTCGCGCGTGCTCATGTCTGGCGGTCGATCTTCGGGTCCAGCGCGTCGCGCAGGCCGTCGCCCAGCAGGTTGAAGGCCAGCACGGTGAGGAAGATGGCGAGGCTCGGGAACAGCGCGACGTGCGGCGCGTTCACCATGTCGGCGCGCGCTTCGTTGAGCATGGCGCCCCACTCCGGCGTCGGCGGCTGCGCACCCATGCCGAGGAACGACAGGCTGGCGGCCGTGATGATGGAGGTGCCCACGCGCATCGTGAAGTACACGACGATGGAGGAGATGGTGCCGGGCAGGATGTGCCGCACGATGATGGTCCAGTCCGATGCGCCGATGCTGCGCGCGGATTCGATGTAGGTCATCTGCTTGAGCACCAGGGTGTTGCCGCGCACCAGCCGCGCGAAGGCCGGCACGCTGAACACCGCCACGGCCACCACCACGTTGGTCATGCTGCTGCCGAGGATGGCCACCACGCCCAGCGCCAGCAGGATGCCGGGGAAGGCGAACAGCACGTCGGAGATGCGCATCACGATGCGGTCCCACCAGCCTTCGTAGTAGCCGGCGAGCAGGCCCAGCGTGGTGCCGATCAGGCAGCCGATCGCCACCGAGAGGAAGCCCGCGGCCAGCGAGATGCGCGCGCCCATCAGGATGCGGCTGAAGATGTCGCGGCCGAGCGGATCGACGCCGAACCAGTGCATGGCCGAGGGGCCGTCGTTGATCCGGTCGTAGTCGAAGAAGTTCTCGGCGTCGAACGGCACGATCACCGGGGCCAGCACGGCCATGGCGACGAGCAGCACGACGAACACCAGCGCGGCCACCGCGACGTGCTGCTTCTTGAACTTGCGCCAGAACTCGCGCCAGGGGGTGCGCACCGTGGAGGCGTTGCCGGCGGCGGGGGCCACCGTGGCCGCCGCCACCTGGGCGGCGTCGGGCGGGGTGGGAATGGAGGGCGTGGTCATACCGTGTCTTCGTCGGTGGAAGGGGTCCGGTCCGTGCGCTTCACTTGTAGCGGATGGTCGGGTTGATGAAGCCGTAGAGCATGTCCACCACCAGGTTGATGAGGATGAACTCCAGCGAGAAAAGCAGCACCAGCGTCTGGATGACGGGGTAGTCGCGCATGGTCACGGCGTCCACCAGCAGGCGGCCGAGGCCGGGCCAGTTGAAGACGGCTTCCACCACGATCGAGCCGCCCAGCAGGAAGCCGAACTGCAGGCCCATCATGGTGACGACCGGGATGAGCGCGTTGCGCAGGCAGTGCTTGAGCACCACGGTGCGCTCGTTGAGGCCCTTGGCGCGCGCGGTGCGCACGAAATCCTCCTGCACCACCTCGACGAAGGAGGCGCGGGTGAAGCGGGCCATCACGGCGGCCACCGCGGCGCCGAGCGTGATGGAGGGCAGGATGTAGTGCTTCCAGCTGTCGGCGCCCACGGTGGGCAGCCAGCCCAGTTCCACCGAGAACACCTGCATGAGCGTCATGCCGAGCGCGAAGGCGGGAAAGGAGATGCCGACACCGCGAGCGTCATGCCGAGGCGGTCGGGCCAGCGGTTGCGGTACACGGCCGAGAGGATGCCGATGCCCATGCCCAGCACCACCGACCACGCCATGGCGGCCAGGGTGAGCAGCAGCGTGGGCATGAAGCGCTCGCCGATCTCGGTGGCCACGGGGCGGCGGGTGCGGATGGACGTGCCGAAATCCCCCTGCACCATGCGCGAGAAGAAGTGCACGAACTGCTCGGGCAGGGGCTTGTCGAGGCCCAGCTCCTGGCGGACGATCTGCACGGTGGCCTCGTCGGCGTCCACCCCGGCGGCCAGGCGCGCGGGATCGCCCGGCAGCATGTGGACGAAGAGGAACACCAGTACCGCCACGATCAGCAGGGTGGGCAGGAGCCCCAGCAGTCGTTTGAGGAAATAGTTCAGCATGGGTGCGGCGCTGCGGTGCGCAGCGAGGGGGAAAACGGAAGCGGAGCGGGAGAGGAAGCGGAAAACGGGAAAAGGGCCCCCGCGGCGTGCGGGGGCCATCGAGCCCCGGGGCTTACTTCAGCGAGATTTCGTCGCTGTTGATGTTGCCGTCGGGCATCACGTACACGCCGGAGAGGCGCTTGGAGTGGGCGTAGAGCACTTCTTCCGTGACCAGCGGGATGCGTGGCAGGTCCTTCGCGATCTGCTCCTGCGCGGTCTTGTAGAGCGCGGCGCGCTCGCCGCCGTCGGTGGTCAGCAGCGCCTTGGCGATGGAATCATCCACCACGGGGTTGCTGTAGAAGGCGTAGTTGGCGAGCTTCGGTGCCCACGATTCGGTCGAGAACAGCGGGCGCAGCGCCCAGTCGGCCTCGCCGGTGGAGGACGACCAGCCGATGTAGTACAGGCGCAGCTTGGAGGTCTTCGGATCGGGCCAGGCGTCCACGGTCTCGGCACGCTTGCCGGGCTCCAGGGCTTCCACCGACACCTTGATGCCCACCTGCTGCAGCTGCTGCTGCAGGAACTGGATCACCTTCTGGCTGGTGGTGTTGTTGTAGCCGCTCCACAGCGTGGTCTCGAAGCCGTTGGGATAGCCGGCTTCCTTCAGCAGTTCCTTGGCCTTGGCGACGTTGTAGGGAATCGGCTGCATCTTCACGGCGTACTCCACGCCCTGCGGCACGAAGCCCTGGGCCGGGAAGGCGTAGCCGTTGAAGGCCACCTTGGAGAGCGCCTCCTTGTTGATGGCGTAGCCGATGGCCTCGCGCACCTTCAGGTTGTCGAAGGGCTTCTGCAGCATGTTGAACGTCAGGAAGCGCTGGATGATGGAGGGTGCCGTCACCACCTCCACCTTGTCGCTCTTCTTGAGCGTGGCGATCTGCTCGTAGGGCAGCGTGAAGGCGAAGTCGGCCTCGCCCGTCTGCAGCATGGCGGCGCGGGTGTTGTTCTCGGTCACCGGCTTCCAGGTCACCTGGTCGACCTTGGGGTAGCCCTTCTTCCAGTAGTTGGCGAACTTCTTGCCCACGATCGCTTCGGTCTGCTTCCACTCGACGAATTCGAACGGGCCGGTGCCCACCGGGTGGAAGGCGATGTCCTTGCTGCCCCACTTGGCGAGCGCGGCGGGCGAGATCATCGCGGCCGAGGCGTGCGCCAGCGCGTTGATGAAGGGGCCGAAGGCTTCCTTCAGCGTGATGCGCAGGGTCTGCGGGTTCACGGCCTCGACCTTGGCCACGCGGTTGAACTGGTTGGCGCGCAGCAGGCGGTTGGCCGGGTCCATCACACGGTCCAGGTTGGCCTTGGCGGCGGCGGCGTTGAAGTCGGTGCCGTCGTGGAACTTCACGCCCGAGCGCAGCTTGAAGGTGTAGACCAGGCCGTCCTTGGAGACTTCATAGCTCTCGGCCAGGACGTTCTTGACCTTCATGTCCTTGTCGAAACCGAACAGGCCTTCGTAGAAGGTCTTGGTGACGGCCGTGGTGATCGTCGTGTTGGTGTTGTACGGGTCCAGCGTTTCGGGCTGCTGGTAGATGGCCAGCACGGCGTTGCCGGCGGCGAGCGCCGAGCCGGTGGCGGACAGGGCGGCCAGTGCCAGCAGGCTGGCGGCGACGCGGCGGGAAGCGGGGGTCTTCTTCATGGTGGACTCCGGTTGGAAAAGAAACGAAGGCAGAAACGGAAGGAAGGCGGGATCAGTACAGGTTGGCGATGGCGTGGCGCGCCACGAAGTGGCCCGGGCCCACTTCCACCAGCGGCTGCACCGCCGGCTCGTCGCCCACGGCGCGGATCGGGCTGGGAATCTCGCCGCCCAGCAGCGCGCGCTTGAGGTGGCGGCGGGCCGGGTCGGCGATCGGCACGGCGGCCATGAGCTTCTTCGTGTAGGCGTGCTGCGGGTTCTCGAAGATCGCGCGGCGCGGGCCGATCTCCACGATCTGGCCGAGGAACATCACCGCCACGCGGTGGCTGATGCGCTCCACCACCGCCATGTCGTGCGAGATGAAGAGGAAGGCCACGCCCAGTTCGCGCTGCAGGTCCAGCATCAGGTTGACGATCTGCGCCTGGATGGAGACGTCGAGCGCCGACACGGATTCGTCGGCCACCACCACCTTGGGGTTGAGCGCCAGGGCGCGCGCGATCGCGATGCGCTGGCGCTGGCCGCCGGAGAACTCGTGCGGGTAGCGCTGCGCATGCTCGCGCGGCAGGCCCACCTTCTCCATGAGCCAGTCCACGCGGGCCTGCGCCTCTTCGCGGGTGCAGGTCTTGTGCACCAGGAGCGGCTCCATGATCGAGAAGCCCACCGGGAGGCGCGGATCGAGCGAGGCGAACGGATCCTGGAAGATGAACTGGATGTCGCGGCGCAGGGCCTGCACTTCGGACGTCGGCAGATCCAGGATGTTGCGGCCACCGAACTCGATGGCGCCGCTCTGGCTCTCCACCAGGCGCAGCAGCGAGCGGCCGGTGGTCGACTTGCCGCAGCCGGACTCGCCCACCAGCGCCAGCGTCTCGCCGGGATAGAGATCGAAGCTCACGCGCTCCACCGCATGCACGCGGCGCTTCACGCGGTTGAAGAGGCCGGCGCGCAGGTCGAAGCGCGTCACGAGGTCCTTCACGCGCAGGATGGGCTGTGCGCCCGCGGGGCGGGTGTCGGCGGGCGTGGATTCGAGCACGGCCTCCGTGTCGGGCGTGCCATCGGCGCCGATCAGGTCGAAGTGGCGCGGCAGGTCGGTGCCCTGCATCGCACCGAGCTTGGGCACGGCCGACAGCAGCGCGCGGGTGTAGGCATGCTGCGGCGCGGCGAAGACGCGGTCCGACGGGCCCTCCTCCACCTTGTCGCCGCGGTACATCACCAGCACGCGGTCGGCCACTTCGGCCACCACGCCCATGTCGTGGGTGATGAAGATCACGCCCATGTGCATCTCGTCCTGCAGTTGCCGGATGAGCTGCAGGATCTGCGCCTGGATCGTCACGTCGAGGGCGGTCGTGGGCTCGTCGGCGATCAGCAGCTGCGGCTTGCACGACAGCGCCATGGCGATCATCACGCGCTGGCGCATGCCGCCCGAGAGCTGGTGGGGGAAGCGGTCCAGCACGTTGCGCGCTTCGGGAATGCGCACCAGCTCCAGCATGCGCAGCGCCTCGGCGCGCGCGGCGGCGCGGTCCTTGCCCTGGTGCACGCGGATGGATTCGGCGATCTGGTCCCCCGCAGTGAACACCGGGTTGAGCGAGGTCATCGGCTCCTGGAAGATCATGGCCACGTCGGCGCCGCGCACGTCGCGCATCACGGCATTGCCGGCGCGCGCCACGTCCAGCACCTGCCCGTTGCGGCGACGCAGCGCCACCGAGCCGCCGATGATCTTGCCGCCGCCGTGCTCCACGAGCCGCATCAGCGCCAGCGAGGTGACGGACTTGCCCGAGCCCGATTCGCCGACGATGGCCAGGGTCTCGCCGCGGTCCACGTGGAAGGAGAGGTGGCGCACGGCGTCCACCGTGCGCTCGGAATTGGCGAAGCGGATGGTGAGGTCGTCCACGGCCAGCACGCGCTGCTCGGGCAGGGCGATGGTCGAAGACGGGGTCTGGGCGGTGGGTTTCATGTCAGGCGGAAAGAAAATTCGGTCGTGGGGCGGAGGGGCGCGGTCGCTCGGCCCTCAGCGGTAGATGGAGGTCTCGGGCGCATCGCCCACGCGGGCGAATCCGCGGTACATGCCCTCGGTGTTGAACGGCAGGCAGACGTTGCCGTGGCGGTCCACGGCGATCAGGCCGCCCGTGCCGCCGAGGGCCGCGAGCGTGCCGTGCACCACGGCATCGGCCGCCTCGCCCAGCGAAGCGCCGCCGTGGGCCATGCGCGCGCAGAGGTCGTGCGCGGCCGCCACGCGGATGAAGCTCTCGCCGTGCCCGGTGCAGGAGACGGCGGCCGTGCGGTCGTCGGCATAGGTGCCCGCGCCGATCAGCGGGCTGTCGCCCACGCGGCCGGGGCGCTTGTTGGTCATCCCGCCGGTGGAGGTGGCGGCGGCCAGGTGCCCGTGCGCGTCCAGCGCCACGGCCCCCACCGTGCCCATCTTGCGGTCTTCGTCGAGCGCGCGGCCCGCCAGCGCCGCGGCGCCATCGTGGTCCAGCACGGCACCCCGCTGGCTGGCACGCGCGGCCTCCAGTTGCGCGCGGCGCGCATCGGTGGAGAAATAGGAGGGTTCCACCATTTCCAGGCCCGCGTCGCGCGCCATGCGCTCGGCGCCCTCGCCGGCCATCAGCACGTGCTGGCCGTGCCGCATCACCGCGCGCGCGGCCAGCACCGGGTTGCGCACATGCGCCACGCCCGCCACCGCGCCGGCCGCGAGGTTCGCGCCGTCCATCACCGCTGCATCCAGCTCGTGCGTGGCATCGGCCGTGAACACCGCGCCATGGCCGGCGTTGAACAGCGGACACTCCTCCAGCAGCCGCACGGCCTCGCAGACCGCATCCACCGCGCTCCCGCCCCGCGCCAGCACGGCCTGGCCCGCGCGCAGCACGTCCTGCAGCGCGGCGTGGTAGGCCTGCTCCTGGGCGGGGCTGATGTGCGCGCGGTTCAGCGTGCCCGCGCCGCCGTGGATGGCGATCACGGGCACGGGACGGGCGGCGGATAGGGATGCGGAGGCGGTCATGCGGCGGAAGGAAACGTGCGGACGAAAACGGAACGGAACGAAGCGGAAGATGCGGGCGAAGCGGAAAAAAGCAGGGCGTCGGCGCGGGGCGGGCGGTGTCAGCGCCCCGCGCCCCGCGCCTCCGCGCGCCGCGGCCCCGACTCGGCCGAGCGTGGCGCGAGCCGGCTGCGGGCGCTGTCGTGCAGCCACGGCAGCACCGCCTCCGTCATGCGCGCAGCGGTCTTCACCGATCCGCGCGACTGGTGGGCGACCGCGCTGGTCAGCGCTTCGATCAGGGCCAGCGCCGACGATTCGGAGTTGGCCGCGTACTGGTTCTCGGTCTGGGCGAACAGGCAGCCGTGCGCGAACGGCACGAGCGGCGACTGCGGGCCGTCGGTGAGCGCCAGCACCTGCACGCCGCGCTCGAACGCGCCCTGCGCCAGCACCACGGTGTCGGTGAGGTAGCGCGGGTAGCTGATGGCCACGAACAGGTCGCCCTCGCCCATGCGCGGCAGCATGCGCGCGCCGTAGGACGAGCCGCCCACGCCGGCCAGCAGGTGCACGTTGTCGCAGTACGCATCGAGGCCGCGCTGCAGCAGGCCGGCCAGCCAGCCGCTCGCGCCGAAGCCCGCCAGATAGATGCGGCGCGCGCCCAGCAGGGCCTGCACCGCCGCCTCGCAGGCGGCAGGGTCCAGGGCTTCGCGCGTGGCGGCGATGTTGCGCTGGCTCTCTTCCAGCGCGGCGGCGAACACGTCGCGGATGGAGGTGGGCTTTTCCAGCTTGATGCGCATCTTCTCGATGGGCGCGAGCATGGCCTCGAACCCCTTCACCAGCTCGGCCCGCAGCATCGGATAGCCATCGAGGCCGATCGCCCGCGCGAAGCGGTTGGCCGTGGCGATGGACACGCCCACCGCCGCCGCGAGTTCGTCGATCGGCATTGTGGCGGCCTGCAGCGGATGCGCCAGCACGTAGTCCGCCATCTGCTGGTGCGAGCGCGTCAGCGTGGGACGCGCGCGGCCGATGCGGATCGCGATCGATACGGCATCGGCGGCAACGTCTGGAAGGTCGGACATGGAGGAAAGGGAAGACGGCGATCGCAGCGGCGAACCCGCTGGAAAGCGGCGCGCGGCACGGCGAAAATGTCTGATAAAAAATTTACAACGGGCGCATGTTAAAGAAAAAATTCAATCATTCAAAGTGTTTTCGATGCTGCACGCCCTTGGTGCGGCGCGGCATGAAAAAAGCCCCCATGCGGTGCATGGAGGCCCTGAAATGCAGCACGGAGCCGCAATGGGGGAAACCCTTAAAAATGGCATTGCGGGATGTTGAAAACGCCCCGCTTCCGCATCACTCGGCCTGGATGTTCGCCGCCTTGATCACCTGCGCCCAATTGGCCAGGTCGGCCTTCACACGTGCGCCGAGCTGCTGCGGCGCCTGGTAATCGGCCGTGGCGCCCTGCTCCTGCGCCTTTTGCTGGAACGCCGGGCTCTGCACCACGGTGCGCACGTCGGCCACCAGCTTGTCGACCACCGGCTTCGGGGTGTTCGCAGGCGCGAACAGCGCGAACCACGAGGTGGCGTTCACCTGCGGATAGCCGGCCTCGGCCGTGGTGGGCACGTTCGGCAGGCTGGGCAGGCGCTCCTTGCCCGTGACGGCCAGCACGCGCAGCTTGCCGGCCTGGATGTGCGGCATGAACGGCGGCGCCGTGCCGAAAGTCAGATCCACCTGCCCGCCCAGCAGATCCTGCAGCGCGGGGCCGGTGCCCTTGTACGGAACGTGCACCATCTTCACGCCGCCCTGCTGCTCCAGCATGGCGCCGGTCACGTGCTGCAGCGAGCCGTTGCCGGACGAGGCGTAGTTCAGTTTGCCGGGATTCGCCTTCGCATACGCGATGAGCTCGCCCAGCGTCTTCACCGGCAGGCCCTCGCGCACCACGATGATCTGCGGCGCGGAGAGCACGTTCGCCACCGGCTGGAAGTCGCCCGTGTCCCAGGTTTTCTGCGCCGTGAGCAGCGGCGAGATGACGTGGTAGCCCGAGTACTGCATGAGCAGCGTGTAGCCGTCGGGCTCGGCCCGCTTCAAGGCGCCGGCCGCGATGTTGCCGTTGCCGCCGCCCTTGTTGTCCACCACCACCGACTGGCCGAGCACCGGCCCGAGCGCCTGCGCGAGCATGCGCGCCGAGAGATCGGTGGTGCCGCCGGCCGCGGTGGGCACGACGAGCGTCACGGGCTTGGCCGGGTAGGCACCCTGCGCCACGGCCGCCAGCGGCAGGGCCGCGCAGGCCGCGGCCGCCAGGGTGGCCAGCGCGAGCCGGCGGGGGAAGGAAGCTTGCATGTCGTTGTCTCCTGGGTCGTTGTTTATCCGTGTCGTTCTCGCTCTGCGCGGCGGAGCGGTGCGGCCGTCAGTCCACCGTGGCGCCGGTTTCCTTCACCACGCGCGCCCACTGCGGCAGCTCGGCCTGCACCAGCGCGCCGAGCTGGGCGGACGTGCCCTTGAACGGTTCGCAGCCCACGCCGGCGAGCTTGTCCACCACGTCCTTCTGCTCCAGCGCGCGGGCGACCTCGGCCTGCAGGCGCGCGACGATCGGCGCGGGCGTGCCTGCGGGTGCGAACAGCGCGTACCACGGTGACTGGCCGAAACCCGGCAACGTCTGGCCGATCGTCGGAACGCCGGGCAGCGCGGCCACCGGGCGGCTGTTGACCACGCCGAGCACCTTGAGCTTGCCGGCCTTGATGAAGGCGATGCAGGACGGCAGGCTCTGCACCGAGAGCGGCACCTGCCCGCCGGCCACGTCGGTCGCGGCGGCGGCCGAGCCCTTGTAGGGCACGTGCTGCAGCCGGATGCCCGCGGCCTTCTGCAGCATCTCGCCGATCAGGTGGTTGAGCGTGCCGTTGCCCGCCGAGGCGATCGCGTACTCACCGGGCTTGGCCTTGGCGAGCGCGATCAGGCCCGCGATGTCGTTGGCAGGGAACGACGGGTGCGCGACCAGCACGTAGCCCGCCGTGGCCACGGGCGCCACGGGTTCGAAATCCTTCACCGGATCGAAACCCGGATTGCGGTAGAGCGCCGGGCCGATGACGTGCGCGCTGTCGGCCGTGAGCAGCAGCGTGTAACCGTCGTGCTTGGCGCGTGCCGTGGCCGCGGTGGCGAGCGTGCCGCCCGCGCCGGGACGGTTGTCCACCACCACGCTCTGCCCCATCTGCTCCGACAGGCGCTGCGCCACCACCCGCGCGATCGCGTCGTTGGCGCCCCCGGCGGCCTGCGGCACGATCAGCGTGATGGGCTTGGAGGGATAGCCGTCCTGCGCCCAGGCGAACGGAGCGGGTGCGCAGAGGGTGGCGGCGAGCGCCTGCAGCGCGCGGCGGCGCGGCAGGCGGCCGGCAAGGGAGGGAAGCGTGGGCATGGTGTGTCTCCTGTCGTTGTGTTGTTCTGTCATCTCGCCATCGCCCGTTCGCGAATGGCCTCGAAATCCGCCGGCACCGGATGCAGGTCCAGGCGCCGGCCGGCCTTGGCAAGCTGGCCGGGAATGTCGTGGCCGATGAGCGCGGGCAGGCGCCGTGCGGCGGCGAGCAGCGCCGCCAGGTCCACGCCCGTGTCGTAGCCCATGAGTTCCAGCGCATGCACGACCTCTTCGCTGCAGACGTTGCCCGAGGCACCTGGCGCGTAGGGGCAGCCGCCCAGCCCGCCCAGCGAAGCGTCGAACCGGTCGGCGCCCGCACCGATCGCGGCGAGCACGTTGGCGAGGCCCATGCCGCGCGTGTTGTGGAAGTGCAGCGTGAACACCAGGCCCGGCCAGCGCGCGCGTGCCGCGGCCACGAGCGTCGCCACCTGGGCGGGATGCGCCATGCCCGTCGTGTCGCACAGCGTGATGCCACCCACGCCCAGGTCGGCGAAGCGCTGCACCCATCCGAACACCTCGGATTCGGCCACGTCGCCCTCCATCGGGCACCCGAACACGCACGAGAGCGACACGTTCACTGCCACGCCCGCGGCCTGCGCCGTGGCCACCACCTGCGCGAGCGAAGCGAACGACTGCGCGCGCGTCATGCGCAGGTTGGCGAGGTTGTGCGTCTCGCTGGCGGACATCACCAGGTTCAGCTCGTCGGTGCGCGCCTCGATCGCGCGCTCCGCGCCGCGCACGTTCGGCACCAGCGCGGCATACACCACGCCGGGGCGGCGCGCGATCTCGCGCATCACGATCTCGGCGTCGCGCAGCGCGGGAATCGCCGAGGGCGAGACGAAGGCCGTCACCTCGATCTTGGCGAGCCCCGCGTCCGACAGCGCATCCACCAGCGCGATCTTGTCCTGCGTGGGCACGAAGGCCTGCTCCATCTGCAGGCCGTCGCGCGTGCCCACCTCCTGCATGTGGATGCGGCGCCCGGCGCCCTGCCATACGGTTCCAGTCGCATTGCCGTTCATTGCACCACCCCCTTCTCGCGCAGCAGCGCGATCTGTGCCTCGCTCAGTCCCGCCTCGCGCAGCACCGCGTCGGTGTCGTCGCCCAGCCGCGGAGCGCTGGAGCGGATGGTGCCCGGCGTGGCCGAGAGCTTGGGCACGATGCCCGGCACCTCGACCGTGTAGCCGTCGCGCGTGGTCTGCGGCAGCAGCATGTCGCGGGCCCGGTAGTGCGGGTCTTCGGCGATGTCGCGCGCGGTGTAGACCTTGCCGGCGGGCACGCGCGCGGCCGCGAGCGTCCCCATCACCTCGGCCACCGTGCGCCCGGCCGTCCAGGCGCCAATCGCCGTGTCGATCTCCTGCACGCGCGCCACGCGGCCGGCATTGCTCGCGAGGTCGGGTGCCGCGGCCAGGTCCGGCCGGCCGATGGCTTCCATCAGCCGCCGGAAGATGCTGTCGCCGTTGCCAGCCACCAGCACCCAGCCGTCCGTGCAGGGATAGGCATTGGAAGGCGCGATGCCCGGCAGCGCACTGCCCGCCGCGTCGCGCACCGCGCCGAACGCGCTGTATTCGGGAATGAGGCTTTCCATCACGTTGAACACCGCCTCGTGCAGCGCCACGTCGATCACCTGCCCCTGGCCGCCGTTCACCTTGCGGTGGTAGAGCGCCGTCAGCACGCCGATCGCGCCGTGCAGCGCCGCCAGCGTGTCGCCGATCGACACGCCCACGCGCACCGGCACGCGGCCCGGCTCGCCCGTCAGGTGGCGCAGCCCGCCCATGGCCTCGCCGATCACGCCGAAGCCCGGCAGGTCGCGGTAGGGGCCCGTCTGGCCGTAGCCCGAGATGCGCAGGATCACCAGGCCCGGGTTGAGCGCGTGCAGCGCCTCGGGCGACATGCCCCAGTCCTCCAGCGTGCCGGGGCGGAAGTTCTCGATGAGCACGTCGGCCTCGGCGATCAGCCGGCGCGCGATGTCCTGCCCCTCGGGCTGGCGCAGGTCCAGCGCCACCGAGCGCTTGTTGCGCGACTGCACCTGCCACCATACGGACGTGCCGTCCTTCAGCATGCGCCAGTTGCGCAGCGGGTCGCCCGCGCCCGTGGCCTCGATCTTCACCACGTCGGCACCGAACTCTCCGAGCGTCTTGCCGCAGAACGGGCCGGCGATGAGCTGGCCCATCTCGATCACCCGTACGCCGGCCAGGGCTGCGGGCGTGCCGGGGGTGGCGGACGGAGCGGATGCCTGCACGTCCGTGGATTCCATGGGGGATGTCTCCTGCATAGCGCGCATCATGCCCAGCCCCGGCGCGGCCGCAAAACGCCCAATCGAGAAGGTGCCATCGCAAACCGGCATGGCAGGCGGCTACCATCCCCGGCATGAAACTCGACCCCGTGTCCCTGCGCCTCTTCGTGGCGGTGATGGAAGAGAACGCCATCGCCCGCGCGGCGGCGCGCGAGCACATCGCCGCCTCGGCCGCCAGCCGGCGCCTCGCGGAACTGGAGCATGCCCTCGGCGTGGACCTGTTCGCGCGCAGCAACCGCGGCAGCGAGCCCACGGCCGCCGCCTATGCGCTGCTCGACCTGGCGCGCGGCGTGCTCAACGACCTGGACGGCATCGCCGCGCAGATGGGCGACTACCGTGCCGGCGTGCGCGGCCAGGTGCGCGTGGTGGCCAACATCTCGGCCATCACCCAGTTCCTGCCGCGCGATCTGCAGCGCTTCATGGCGGCGCACCCCCAGGTGCAGGTGCGGCTGGAGGAGCAGATCAGCAGCGCCATCGCCCGCTCGGTCGCGGAGAACGCGGCCGACATCGGCATCCTCAACCACGGCAACTACGGCGACCGCGTCACGCTGCTGCCCTACCGGGAGGACGAACTCGTGCTGGTGGCGCCCCGGGGCCATGCCCTGGCGCGGCGGCGCAGCGTGCGGCTGGCCGATGCGCTGGATTGCGACTTCGTGGGCGTACACCCGGGCAGCGCGATCAACAACCTGCTGACGCGCGCCGCGGCCGAGGCCGAGATGCCGCTGCGGCTGCGCATCCAGGTGACGAGCTACGACGCGCTCTGCCTCATGGTGTCGGCCGGCCTCGGCGTGGGCGTGCTGCCGCGCGGCAGTGCGCGGCTCTACCTCGGCACCCTGCCGCTGCGCACCGTCGCGCTGGCGGAGCCCTGGGCGCGGCGCCAGTTGGCGCTGTGCGTGCGCTCGGGCGACGCGCTCTCCAGCGTGGCGCGCCTGTTGGTGGACCACCTGCGCGAAGCCCCCGCTGTGGAGGACGCAGCATGAACGCCCCGAAGCACACCACCGCCCCGCTCGCCTGGGACCTCTTCTGCCGCGTGATCGACAACTTCGGCGACATCGGCGTCTGCTGGCGCCTCGCGGCCCAGTTGGGCGCGCTCGGCCACCGCGTGCGGCTGTGGACGGACGACGCCTCCGCCCTCGCCTGGATGGCGCCGCGGGGCGCGCCGGGCGTCGAGGTGCTGCCCTGGCCCGCGGGCCCGGTCGCCGCCTCGCCGTGCGACGTGCTCGTCGAGGCGTTCGGCTGCGACGTGCCCGAAGGCTTCCTGGCCGGCCTGCCGCCCCCCGATGCGGACGGGCAGGCCAAGCATCCGATCTGGATCAACCTCGAATACCTGTCGGCGGAGGGCTACGTCGAGCGCAGCCACCGCCTGCCCTCTCCCCTCTTCTCCGGCCCGGGCGCTGGCCGCACGCGCTGGTTCTTCTACCCCGGCTTCACGGAGCGCACCGGCGGCCTGCTGCGCGAGAACGACCTACCGGAGCGCCAGGCGGCGTTCGACCGTGCCGGCTGGCGCGCGCGCCACGGCATCGCGCCGGAGGCTTTCGCCGTCTCGCTCTTCTGCTACGAGCCCGCCGGGCTGCCGGCGCTGCTGGGCCGGCTCGCCGAGCGCGGCGACGCGCACCTGCTCGCCACCCCGGGGCGCGCCACGGCGGCCGTGCGTTCGGTCCTGCAAGACGGCTCCACCAGTGCCGTTTCCGAGCCGGGCTTCCCCATCACCTACCTCGCGCCCTGCCCCCAGCCGGCGTTCGACGACATGCTGCTCGCCTGCGACCTGAACGCCGTGCGCGGCGAGGATTCTCTGGTGCGGGCGCTCTGGGCCGGCCAGCCCTTCGTCTGGCACATCTATCCGCAGGACGACGGTGCCCACCACGCCAAGCTCGACGCCTTCCTCGACTGGCTGCAGGCGCCGGCGTCGCTGCGGCGCTTCCACCACGCCTGGAACGGCATCGACAACACCGATGCCGCCGTGCCGCCCCTGCACCCTTCCACGCTGGCGGACTGGCGCGGCTGCGTGCAGGCGGCGCGCTCGCGGCTGCTCGCCCAGGACGACCTCGTGACGCAGCTGCTCGGGTTCGTGCGGGAAAAAAGCTAAAATCCGGGGTTTTGCGCCTTCATGGGCCGGCACGCTTGGCAAAAGCGTGCGGCCGGCGCATCCCCCGCCGCGGAACATGCCCGGCGCCCTCGCCATATCCGCCGCGCCTCGCTGCCCGGCTCGGCAGGGCGCTCCGGTGCGTTGAGCGGCCCCAACCCAGGCAAATCTGCTATGAAAATCGCTCAAGAAATCCGCGCCGGCAACGTGATCATGCACGGCAAGGACCCGATGGTCGTCCTGAAGACCGAATACGCCCGCGGCGGCCGCGGCGCCGCCACCGTGCGCATGAAGCTCAAGAGCCTGATCGGCAACTTCGGCACCGAAAACGTCTACAAGGCCGACGACAAGATCGACAACGTGATCCTCGACAAGAAGGAATGCACGTACTCGTACTTCGCGGACCCGATGTACGTCTGCATGGACACCGAATACAACCAGTACGAAGTCGAAGCCGAGAACATGGGCGACGCGCTGAACTACCTGGAAGACGGCATGTCCCTCGAAGTGGTGTTCTACGACGGCAAGGCCATCTCGGTCGAGCTGCCCACCAGCGTCGAGCGCGAGATCACCTGGACGGAACCCGCCGTCAAGGGCGACACGTCCGGCAAGGTGCTCAAGCCCGCCAAGATCGCCACCGGTTTCGAAGTGCCTGTACCGCTGTTCGTCAGCCAGGGCGACAAGATCGAAATCGACACGCGTACGGGCGAATACCGCAAGCGCGTCTGATCGCCGGGCCGCCTCCGGGCGGCGAGCGTTCCTGCGACCGCAGAAAAAGGGCACGGGCCTGAAAGTCCGTGCCCTTTTTCCATGGCCGGGCTGCACATTAGACTCCCGGGCATGCTCTCCCCACCCGTGCCGCCCGGCGCTCCTGCAGACCATGCCGAATTCCGGCGCGTGGCGGGCCGGCCGGGCGCGGAGCTGTACAGGGCGCGGCTCGTACAGCATGCGTTCGAGCCACATGCGCACCAGGCCTACGGGCTGGGCGTCATCGAGGCAGGCGTCGAGCGGTTCCGCTACCGCGGCACCGACCATCTCGCCGCACCGCAATCCATCGTGGCGATGCATCCCGATGTGCTGCACACCGGGCGTGCCGAAACCGCAGGCGGATGGCGCTACCGCATGCTGTACCTCGATCCGGCGCTGATCGACGCGCTCACCGGCGAGGCGCACTGGTGGTTCGGCGAGGTGGTGGAGGCCCGCCATCCAGCGCTGGCACGGCACCTGGTATCGCTGCACCGGCAGATGTGGCACAGCGATGACTCTTTGCAGGTCGACGGTCTGCTGCTGGATTTTCTGGCGGGTTTGCGCCCGCTGGCCCGCACGGGCCCGGGGGGCCCGCGCGATGGCGCGGCGGCACGCCTGGGGCCGGTCATCGATTGCATGCGCGCATTGCTGCACGAGCGCCTCGCCCTGGCCGACCTGGCGGCGGTGGCGGAACTGAGCCCCTTCCACTTTCAGCGCAAATTCAAGGCGCAGTACCACGTCACGCCGCACCAGATGCTGATGGCCCTGCGGCTCGCACGGGCCAAAGAACTGCTGGCGCAGGGTGTGCGGGCCGCCGAAGTGGCCGTGGCCACCGGTCTCACCGATCAGGCGCACCTGACCCGGGCGTTCGCGATCCGCTACGGCGTCTCCCCGGGCCGCTACCAGCGACAGGTGCGCTGACCGCACGAATCCGCCGCGAGAGCAAGCTGGTACAAGACAGGCGCGAACGTTAGAGCCACCATGCGGACCGATGCGACGGTATCGCAAGGAAGGACGATCGATGGGTGCAGGCGTGGCATTCGCCCTGATGGCGGGGCTGATGTGGGGACTGGTGTTCGTGGGGCCGCTTCTGCTGCCGGAATATCCGCCCGTGCTCCATACCCTGGGCCGGTACGTGGCTTTCGGGCTGATCACGCTGCCGCTCGCCTGGTGGGACCGCGCCGAACTGCGGCGGCTCACGCGCGCCGATTGGACCGAAGCCCTCAAGCTCTCGGCAGTCGGCAACTTTCTGTACTACCTGCTGCTCTCCAGCGCGATTCAGCGTGCGGGCGCTCCCCTGCCGACCATGGTCATCGGCACGCTGCCGGTGGTCATCGCGATCGCCGCCAATCTGCGCAACCATGCCCGCGACGGGCGCCTGCCATGGCGTCGGCTCGCACCGGCCCTGCTGGCGATCCTGGGAGGCATCGCCAGCGTCCATCACGCGGAAATGGCAGCCCTTTCGGGAGCTTCGCCGGCAGAACGCGGCAGCTACCTGTGGGGCGGTCTGCTGGCGATCGGCGCGGTGGCATGCTGGACCTGGTACCCGCTGCGCAACGGCGACTGGATGCGGGCCCATGCGGATCGCGGCGCACGGGCCTGGGCCACGGCCCAGGGGCTCGTGACCCTGCCCCTCGCCTTGCTGGGCTATGGCGCCTATCTCGCCTGGAGCTTCGCTTTCGCCGCCACGCCGGCCAGCGTGGAGCCCCTGGGCCCGCGCCCCTGGGCCTTCGTGGGCCTGATGACGACGATCGGCCTGTTGTCCTCTTGGCTGGGCACGCTGTGCTGGAATGCGGCCAGCCAACGGCTGCCCACCGCGCTGGTCGGGCAGCTCATCGTCTTCGAAACCCTGGCCGCGCTGCTCTATGCCTTCCTGCTGCGCGGCACCTGGCCAGGCGGCGCCACCCTGCTGGGAATCGGGCTGCTGGTCGCGGGCGTGTGCGTGGCCGTGCGTCTGCGGCCCGAACTGCGGTAAGGGCACGCCCGCGCCGAGGCCGGCGCCGCCGACCCTGCCGTCAACGCCGCGCGGCAGCCCGGCGGTACAGCCGCAGCGTCGCGAGCAGACCGCAGACCGCCGCCGCCGTCATCCACCAGCCCGGCGCGGCCTTGTCGCCCGACCATTCGATCAGACCCGTGGCGACGGCCGGCGTGAAGCCGCCGAACACCGCGGTGGCGAGGCTGTAGGCCAGCGAGAAGCCCACGGTGCGCACGTCCACCGGCATCACCTCCGTGAGCGCCACCACCATCGCGCCGTTGTAGCTCGCGTAGAGGAACGACAGCCACAGCTCGACCTCCAGCATGCGCACGAAGTCCGGCGCGGCCACCAGCCACTTGAGGGCCGGGTAGGCGGTGAGGATGGTCAGCACCGTGAAGGCCACCAGCAGCGGCTTGCGGCCCACGCGGTCGGAGAGCGCGCCCATCACCGGCAGCCAGAAGAAGTTGGAGAGCGCCACGCACAGCGTCACCACCAGCGCATCGGTGGTGCTCAGGTGCAGCACGCTCTTGCCGAACGTGGGCGTGTAGACGGTGATGAGGTAGAACGACACGGTCGTCATCGACACCATCATCATCCCCGCGATCACCAGCCCCCAGTTGGAGACGATGGAGCGGAAGATCTCGCGCGTGGACGGGCGGTGCTTGCGCGCCTTGAACTCTTCCGTCTCCTGCAGCGAGCGGCGGATGACGAACAGCACCGGCACGATCAGGCAGCCCACGAAGAACGGCAGGCGCCAGTAGAAATCGGCGATCTCCTGCGGCATGAAGGTCACGTTGAGCCAGTAGCCCAGCGCCGCCGCGACGATGATCGCCACCTGCTGGCTGGCCGACTGCCAGCTCACGTAGAAGCCCTTGCGGCCCGGCGTCGCCATTTCGGCCAGGTACACCGACACGCCGCCCAGCTCCACGCCGGCCGAGAAGCCCTGCAGCAGCCGGCCGACCAGCACCAGCAGCGGCGCCGCGAGGCCGATGGTGGCGTAGCCCGGCACGCAGGCGATGAGCAGCGTGCCCAGCGCCATCAGCGCGAGCGTCACGATCAGGCCCTGGCGACGGCCGACGCGGTCGACGTACGCGCCCAGGAAGACGGCGCCCAGCGGGCGCATCAGGAAGCCCGCGCCGAACGTCATGAACGTCAGCATGAGCGAGGCGAACTCGTCGCCCGCGGGGAAGAACGCCTTGGAGATCTGCGTGGCGTAGAAGCCGAACAGGAAGAAGTCGAACATCTCCATGAAGTTGCCGCCCGTCACGCGCAGGACGGTGCCCACCTTGGATTGCGCGGGCGCGGCAGGGGCCGCTTCGCTGCTGGAAGCGGCCATGGAGGATCGGAGGGAAGAGGTCATGGGGAGACAGAAGTGCGGGCAGACATGTGCGCACGTCCATAAGTGGTAACCCCGGGATTAGAGCTCAACCGTTCGCGAAATCCTTCCGTGGAATTGCGTATGCGGCCGCCGTCTCACCCCACCAGCACCGCCCCCACCAGCCAGACGTTGGCCACCGAGATCACCGCGAACAGCGCCCACGCCAGCACCCGCACCGTGCGCCCGTTCGCGAACCCTTTCATCAGCGAGCGATCGCTCGTGAAGCGGATCAGCGGCCACATCGCGAACGGTAGCTGGAAGCTCAGCACCACCTGGCTCAGCACCAGCATCTTGCCCACGCCGTCGTCGCCCAGCCACCAAACGCCCACCAGTGCCGGCACCAGCGCCAGCACGCGCGTGATGAGGCGCCGCTGCCAACAGGGGATCTTCAAGTCCAGGAAGCCTTCCATCACGATCTGCCCGGCGATCGTGCCGGTGAAGGTCGAACTCTGGCCCGACGCGAGCAGCGCGATGCCGAACAGCGTGGCCGCCAGCGCGCTGCCGACCAGCGGCTCGATCAGGCGGTAGGCGTCCGCGATGTCGGCCACGTCCTGGCGGCCGTGGTCGTGGAAGGCGCTCGCGGCCAGCACCATGATGGCGGCGTTCACCAGCAGCGCCAGCGACAGCGAAACCACCGCATCCAGCGTGCAGAAGCGGATCGCCTCGCGGCGGCCGGCGTCGCTGTCCTCCACCAGCCGGGTCTGCACCACGGACGAATGCAGGTAGAGGTTGTGCGGCATCACCGTGGCCCCCACGATGCCGATGGCCAGGTACAGCGCGCCCGGCTGCTGCAGGCGGTCCAGGCTGGGCGCGAAGCCGATCGCCACCTCGGACCACAGCGGCTGGGCGAAGGCCAGTTCCACCGCGAAACAGGCCGCGATCGTCCCCACCAGCCCCAGCACGATCGCCTCCACCCGCCGGAACCCCGCGCCCTGCAGGCCCAGCACCAGGAGCGTATCGAACGCGGTGATGCCGATGCCCACGGGAATCGACACCCCGAACAGCAGGTGCAGTGCCAGCGCGCCGCCCAGCACCTCGGCCAGATCGCAGGCGATGATCGCCAGCTCGGCCCCCGCCCACAGGAAGCGGTTGGCTGCGGGCCCGTAGCGCTCGCGGCACAGCTGCGCCAGATCCTTCTGCGCCACCAGCCCGAGCCGCACGCACAGCGTCTGCAGCAGCATCGCCGCCAGGCTGGCCAGCAGCACGACGAACAGCAGCCCGTAGCCGAACCGCGATCCCGCCTCGATGTCGGTCGCCCAATTGCCCGGATCCATGTAGCCCACGGACACCAACAGCCCCGGCCCTGCGTACCGCAGCAGCTTCCTGTGGAACGGCAGGCCGGGATCGATGCGGACGGAGCCCTTCACCTCCGAAGGGCAGAACGGAGCGGTGGCGGTGCGCGGCAGCGGGAAGAACATGCCGCGATCTTATGCAGGCGGCGGGCGTCCGTGCGGCAAAAGTTGCTATCTCTTGGATAGCGGACTCGCCACCCCGGAGGCCGGACACCGGGGTATTTGAATCACCCGCCGGCGGCTCGGCGCTCTTGGGATGAGAAATGCACAGGGCAAGGCGCATGAACCCGACACGGCCTCACCGTTCAGATGGCCGCGGAGCAGGCCACGCCAGCAGACGCCGTGGAACCGGCTCTGCCGGGCCACTGGCGGCGTCCCCCTTGGGGGGGGAAGGCGCCGAAGGCGACTCAGGGGGGGAAGCCTAGATCGGTCTTGCGACCAAGTCGTGGCCCTGCACGCCCACGATCTGCGCGCGCGTGAACTCGCCCACCTTGAGTTGCTTGCTGATCTTCTCCGGTGGCAGCAGGTGCACCACGCCGTCGATCTCGGGCGCATCGGCATAGCTGCGGCCCCGGCCGCCCTTGCGGCCCAGCGCCGGAGCGTGGTCCACCAGCACCTGCATGGTCGCGCCCACGCGGCGGCGCAGGCGCTCGATGGACACCTCTTCGGCCACGGCCATGAAGCGCGCGCGGCGCTCCTCGCGCACTTCCATCGGCAGCATGCCGGGCAGTTCGTTGGCCACGGCGCCGTTCACGTCGCTGTAGGCGAAGCAGCCCGCGCGGTCGATCTGCGCCTCGCGCAGGAAATCGAGCAGGTGCTGGAACTCCTCCTCCGTCTCGCCCGGGAAGCCGGCGATGAAGGTGCTGCGCACCACCAGCTCCGGGCAGGCTTCGCGCCAGCGCTGGATGCGCTCCAGGTTGCGCTCGCCGCTCGCCGGGCGCTTCATGCGTTTGAGCACGTCGGGGTGGCTGTGCTGGAACGGCACGTCCAGGTAGGGCAGGATCTTGCCCGTGGCCATGAACGGGATCACCTCGTCCACGCTCGGATACGGGTACACGTAGTGCAGGCGCACCCAGGCGCCGTAGGGCTCGGCGATCTCACCCAGCGTCTGCACCAGCTCCAGCATGCGTGTCTTCACGGGCTTGCCGTCCCAGAAGCCGGTACGGTATTTCACGTCCACGCCGTAGGCCGACGTGTCCTGGCTGATCACCAGCAGTTCCTTCACACCGCCCTCGAAGAGCGCCCTCGCCTCGCTCAGCACGTCGCCCACGGGGCGCGAGACCAGGTCGCCGCGCATCGAGGGGATGATGCAGAAGGTGCAGCGGTGGTTGCAGCCCTCGCTGATCTTGAGGTACGCGTAGTGCTTGGGCGTGAGCTTGATACCCGCCACGCCGAAATTGCCGGGCACGAGGTCGATGAACGGATCGTGCGGCTTGGGCAGGTTCTGGTGGACGGCGTCCATCACCTCCTGCGTGGCGTGCGGGCCCGTGACGGCCAGCACGCTCGGGTGCATCTCCCGCACCAGGTTGCCGCCGCCCTCGCCCGCGCGCGCGCCCAGGCAGCCGGTGACGATCACCTTGCCGTTCTCGGCCAGGGCCTCGCCGATGGTGTCGAGGCTTTCCTTCACCGCATCGTCGATGAAGCCGCAGGTGTTGACGATGACGAGGTCAGCGCCCTCGAAGGTCTTGGAAGTCTGGTAGCCCTCGGCGCTCAGCTGCGTGAGGATCAGTTCGGAATCCGTGAGGGCCTTCGGGCAGCCGAGGCTCACGAACCCGACTTTGGGTGTTTTCGTGGGGGAGAGAACGTCGCTCATCCCCGTATTGTCCCAGTTCCGGCCGGCAGGGGTGCGGCGCGCCTCTGCCGGCACCCGGCGGCGCCGTTCAGCGCTTGATGCCGAACGCCCCCAGCATCTGCTCCGTCTGCTTCTGCATCTGCTCCTGCATCTGCGTGAACATGGCCTGCGACTGGTCGCGGTACTGGCCCATCATGCCCTGGTAGAGCGGGGATTGCGGGTTCATGAACTGCGTCCACATTTCGGGCGTGAAGCCGTGCGACTGCTCGGCCATGCGCGCCTGGAAGTCCGAGAACATCTGCACGTTCTTCTCGAGGTAGGCGCCCATGAAGCCCTGCATGGCGTGGCCGTAGAAGCGGATGATGTTGGCCAGCACCGCCTCGGTGAACATCGGCGCGCCGCCCGCCTCTTCTTCCAGGATGATCTGCAAAAGGATGCTGCGCGTGAGGTCTTCGCCGGTCTTCGCGTCGCGCACGGCCACGTCCTCGCCATCCATCACCAGTTGCTTGACCTCCGCCAGCGTGATGTAGGTGGAGGTGGAGGTGTCGTAGAGCCGGCGGTTCGGGTACTTCTTGACGACCCGCTGCGGAGGGCGGGGCGAAGGGGTGTCGGAGGGGGAATCTGGCACGGCGGGCTCCTTGGGGTCACCCGGGGCCTATGGGCCCCGGCACTTTTCGTTATGGGCTTTCTGTGTCCGATTCTAGGGAGGGGCGCTCGGCGGGCCCGCGAAGGAATACCCTGACGGATGCGTTGGGGATCACACCCGCGCAATTCCGCTGTGCGGCATCTTGCGGGAATTCCCGTTAAGATGCATCCGCTGCCCTTCTTCACCGGCTTCCCAGGAGGTTCCTTGCTCCCTGCCGCACGCATCGCCCTGTCGGCCGCCGTTCTGATCGCCGGGGAAGCCGCCACCCAGCAGGCCCCGTCTGCCCAGGTGCCGGCCCCGCGGACGTCCCCTGCTTCCGCTCAGGCCCCGGTGCCTGCGGTTTCCGAAGGCATCCGGCGCAAGGAGGAATGGCTCACCATCCACGGCTTTCCCGAACTCGGCGACGGCGACCTCGTGCAGATCAACCCCACGGCGACCCCCTGGCAGGACCAAGTGGCCGTCGAGGTGCGCGTCTCGCGCAGCGCCCTGCGGACCAATGCGCGCAATATCCTCTACCAGTCCTATCAGGGCATGGCCGTGTTCGACTGCGTGCAGCGCAAGGGTTGGTATCTCACGCTGAACTATTACCAAGAACCGAACTGGAACGGTCCCGTCACGGCCCGCGCCGAGTTCAAGGAACACGAGTCCCCCGTGGTCTTCGCAGGCATTCCGGGCGATCCGTCCGGCAAACTCATGCGCGCGGCCTGCCGCAATCACTGAGCCTGGCCACGCGCCGCGAGGCCAGGGCCGCGGCGGCACCCACGGCCATCATCGCCCTTGGCTGACAGGCGCGGCCCCATGCCGTCCCTAGATTGGAAGTTTCGTCCCTTCAACGGAGCTTTCATTCCATGGCCTCTTCCTCTTCCTCTTCCTCTTCCTCTTCCCCCTCTTCCTCTTCTTCCCAGGCCGGCAACCGCCGCGTCGCGCTGATCGTCACGGACGGTTTCGAGCAGGCCGAGCTGACCGGTCCGCGCGACGCATTGAAAGCCGCCGGGTTCGACGCGCGGATCGTCGCGCCGAAAGCGGGCCAGGTGCAGGGCTTCAACCACGTGGACAAGGCGGACCGCTTCGACGTGGACGAGACACTCGACCAGGCCCGACCCGATGCGTTCGACGCGGTCGTGCTGCCCGGCGGGGTGGTGAACGCCGATGCGCTGCGCACCGACGAGAAGGCCCGGGCCTTCGTGCAGGCCATCGACCGCGCGGGCAAGCCCGTGGCCGTGATCTGCCACGGTGCCTGGCTGCTGATCGACGCGGGACTCGTCCAGGGCAAGACCCTCACCAGCTGGCCGAGCCTCGCCACCGATCTGCGCAATGCGGGCGCCCAGTGGGTGGACCAGGCCGTGCGGGTCGAAGGCCAGTGGATCAGCAGCCGCAAGCCCGACGACATTCCGCAGTTCAACGCGCAGATCCTGAAGACGCTGCAGCAGGGTGCGCCTGCCGCACGCGGCTGATTCCCCACGTTCTTCCGCATCCATTGCAAGGAGTCCCCATGGTCACCCAACTCGATTCCCCCGACGGCAAGCCCCGCAAGGACCCTGGCCGTCCCAGCCCCACGTTCGTGGAGACGGACGACCGCCGCAACACGGAAAAGACCGGCACGCCCACGCCGGAAGGAGACGCGGACCGCACCCGCCCCGGCGCGGGCGACAGCGGCCCCGACGCGGTACCGCGCCGAGGGGGTTGACCCCCGTCCCTGCCCCCCGGAACAGCGCGGCGCCGCGGCGCACACGGCGCAACATGCTGCGCTTATGATGGACGCGACGTTCGTTCGATCATAAAAAGAGCCCGCTCCGCGGGCCGTTCCGGGAGGGAGCATGCTGTTTTCATGGAAGGCGCGGCGGCGCGCGGGCGCGCTGCAATCGGGCTCCCGCGTGGGGCCTGGCTTCTGCCGCCCTCTGCGGCCCGCCGGTGGCGCAATAGCCTGCCTATGGGCCGCGGCGGCGATGGGCGCCGCATGGGCGCTCTGGGCGCCGCCTGTGCGCGCGCAAGAGGTCTACCGCTGCGGCAATACCTACGGCCACGACGCCTGCCGGGGCGGGCGCGTGGTGGACACATCGCCCCCCATGGCCTCCGTACGCAGCGATTCGGAGCGGGACGGCCTGGCCACGCTCTATCTGTGCCAGGGCAAGGCCGGCGGAAAATTCTGGTCCCGCCAGCACTGCCATGCCCACGGCGCCTGGGTCGACCGCACCGAAACCGTGCCCGGCGGCCTGCGCTGGCAGGACCAGGTGGCGATGGCCAGTGCCCAGCGCAACGAGATGGCCGCGCTCGCGGCACCCTCCGCACCGCGACACGCACTGGAGACGCCGCCCACGCCGGCACCGCCGAATCCGCGCACGGTCTGCGCGGCGCTGGAATCGCGCATCGCCGAGCTGGACGCCATGGGCCGGGCGGGCAGCCGCCACTACGATCTCGACCGCATCCGCATCGAGCGCCGCGAAGCGCGGGACCAGCAATTCAGGCTGCGGTGCTGAGGCCCGCGGCGCCGGCGCCGCCTCAGGAGCGCGGGGCCGCCGGTCGCTCGGCGATCGCCCGCTGGAACCGTTCGTCCAGCACCGCGCTCACGTTGCAGCGCGACCAGCGCGACACCCGGGCGGGATCCACCTGGAACACCCGCCCCGGCGCCATGCTCACCTTGTGCTGCAGCAGCTGCGCGGCCCAGTCGAGCGAATCCTCCACGCCCGGAAAGGCCACCCACAGGTAGAGGCTCTGCGCGCTGCGCGCGAACACCTCGCAGCCCTGGGCATCGAGCAGCGCCAGCGCCTGGGCCGTCGCCTGCCCCAGCTTCTGCCGCAGGCGCACCAGGTGGCGCTCGTAGTGGCCCTCGCGCAGCATCACGTCCACCATGCGCTCGCAGTATTCCGATCCGCTCACGTGGATCAGCGCCTTCAGGTCGGCCAGGTCGCTCGCCAGCGCATCGTTGCAGGCGATGAAGCCCACGCGCAGCGCGGCCGAGAACGATTTGGAGAAGCTGCCGATGTAGATGGTGCGCTCCAACTGGTCGAGCGTGGACAGACGCACCGCCGAGGTGGGCTTGAAGTCCGCGAGCGGATCGTCCTCCACGATCAGCAGGTTGTGGCGTTCGGCGAGCTGCAGCACCTTGTAGGCCTTGGCGGCGGTGATGTCCGAGCCCGTGGGGTTGTGCGCGAGCGACTGCGTGAAGAAGAGCCGTGGCCGCTCCTGCTGCAGCAACGCCTCCAGCGCCGCGACGTCGGGCCCGTCGGCCAGGCGCTGCACGCCGATCACGCGGGCGCCGGCGAGCTGGAGCTTGCCGAACAGCGGGTAGTAGCCCGGCTCGTCCACCAGCACCGTGGCGCCGGGCGGCACGAAGTAGCGGATCACGAGGTCCATGGCCTCGTTGGCGCCGTGCGTGAGCACCAGTTGCCCCGGCGCGGCCTGCAGCCCGAAATCGCCCAGCTTGCGCACCAGGCTGTCGCGCAGCGGTCCGTAGCCGTAGCGGCTGCCGTAGCGGAACAGCGACCCCAGGCCCGTGCGCACCACCTTCTGGTGGTAGCGGTCCAGCCGCATGTCGGCCAGCCATTCGACGGGCGGGAAGCCGTCGCCCACGGCCACCGCGCCCGGCTCGGTCTTGAGCTGCTCGCGCATCAGCCAGACGATGTCCATGGCCCGGCCCAGCCGGCCGGATTCCTCCTGCGCCCGCTGCGCGGGCCGCGCCGTACCCAGCACGTAGAAGCCCGAGCCGCGGCGCGGCTCCACCACGCCGCGCGAGACCAGCAGATCGAACGCGGCAACCACGGTGTTCTTGGCATAGCGGTGCAGTTGCGCCAGCTCGCGCAGCGAGGGCAGCTTGTCGCCCGGCCGGTAGACGCCGTCGTCGATCTGCTGGCCGATCAGGTCTGCGAGCCGCTCTGCGATCGGGGCCTGGCGGCCCCGCGCTCGGGTGGGGGTGTGGGCCATGGCGGCCTCCGTTCATGTTGCAGTGCGATGGTACTGTTCGCCCAAACTGTACCTTTCTCAAAGGGTACAGTCTGCCTACAGTCCGGCGACCAGATTCTTGACTCCAGGAGATGCCTTCCATGGTTGCCGACTCGCGACTGCCCCAGTTCCGCTCCCTCACGCCCGCCCAGCGGCGCGACTTCCTCATCGACGCCTGCGGCCTCGGCGCCGAGGACCGCGCCCTGCTCGATGCGCCCGGCGCCCTGCCCCTGCCGCTCGCCGACGGCATGATCGAGAACGTGTTCGGCACCTTCGAGCTGCCGATGGGCGTCGCCGGCAACTTCCGCATCAACGGCCGCGACGTGCTGATCCCGATGGCCGTGGAAGAGCCTTCCATCGTGGCCGCCGCCTCGTTCATGGCCAAGCTGGCGCGCGAGGACGGCGGCTTCCAGACGTCCAGCACGCTGCCGCTGATGCGCGCGCAGGTGCAGGTGGTCGGCATCAACGATCCGTACGGCGCCCGCATCGCCGTGCTGCAGGCGCGCGACCGCATCATCGAACGCGCCAACGGCCGCGACAAGGTGCTGATCCAACTGGGCGGCGGCTGCAAGGACATCGAGGTGCACGTGTTCCCCGATTCGCCACGCGGCGCGATGATCGTCATGCACCTGATCGTGGACGTGCGCGACGCGATGGGCGCCAACACCGTCAACACCATGGCCGAGTCAGTGGCGCCGCTGCTGGAGGAGATCACCGGCGGCTCGGTGCGCCTGCGCATCCTCTCCAACCTGGCCGACCTGCGGCTGGCGCGCGCCCGCGTGCGGCTCACGGCGCAGACGCTCGCCACCAAGGAGCGCAGCGGCGAGGAGATCATCGAAGGCATCCTGGATGCCTACACCTTCGCCGCCATCGACCCCTACCGCGCCGCCACGCACAACAAGGGCATCATGAACGGCATCGATCCCGTCATCGTCGCCACCGGCAACGACTGGCGCGCGGTGGAGGCCGGCGCGCATGCCTACGCCAGCCGCGGCGGCCTCTACACCTCGCTCACGCGCTGGGAGAAGGACACCTCCGGCGCGCTGGTCGGCACCATCGAGCTGCCCATGCCCGTGGGCCTTGTGGGCGGCGCCACCAAGACGCATCCGCTGGCGCGCCTCGCGCTCCGGATGATGGACGTGAAGAGCGCGCAGGAACTCGGCGAGATCGCCGCGGCCGTGGGCCTGGCGCAGAACCTGGGTGCCCTGCGCGCCCTGGCCACCGAAGGCATCCAGCGCGGCCACATGGCCCTGCACGCCCGCAACATCGCGCTGGTGGCCGGTGCCACGGGCGACGAGGTGGAAGCCGTGGCCAGGCGCTTGGCCGCCGAGCACGACGTGCGCACCGACCGGGCGCTGGAAGTGCTGAAGGAACTGCGCGCAAAAGGTTGACCCCCGCCCGTGCCCCGGCGGCGGTGGGCCTGCCAGGGCGCGGCACGTGCCGCCCACCGCGGACCATAACAAGGAGACAAGCATGACAACCAACAAACCCGCCGGCTGGCGGCTGGCCGAAGTCTGGGGCGACACCGTCGACCTGCGGCACCTCGCCTGGTCCATCGCGATCGGCATCGGCATCAGCGTGACCGGCTTCTTCCTGGCCAGCCGCTGGCTCGCCACGGTCGTCGCATCGCCACAGCTCGCCCATGCCTACGCCATGCTCGCGGGCCTGGCCGGCTGCGTGGCGGCCGGCGTGATCTGCGCGCGCGCGTTTCCGCCGAAGCGCGAAGTGACCGAGCAGGACACCTCCACCGATCCGGCCTGGCGCCGCGAGGTGCTGGAGGAACTGGCCGCGCAGCCGGGCGGGCTGGGTTCCGTGGCCGACCTGCCGCCCGTGGTGGTGCAGGAGCTGAAGGAACTGAAGCTCTACGACCTGTTCGTGCAGAACGCGCAGGCCACACCCGCTGCGGTCGCCCCATCCACCACGCAGACCGCAGCCGCCGGCCGCGCGCCGCGCTGAACCGGGAGCCACGACATGGGTCCGCAACTCCTCAACGACATCGCCGTCGCGGCCGCCATGGGGCTGGTCGGCGCCGTGGTGTTCGCCGCCATCGGCCTGGTCTCGGGCACCGACGAAACCACCACGCTCGCGCCGCTCACGCTGCTGGTGGTGCTGCTCGGCGTGCCCCCCGCCGGCGTGTTCACCTTCTTCCTGGCCGGCGCCGTCGCCAAGCACATGACGCATGCCGTGCCCACCGCGCTGCTGGGCATACCGGGCGACACGCTGGCCACGCCGCTGCTGCAGGACGCCAACATGCTGCGCAAGCTCGGCGTGCCGCACATCGCCCTGCGCAAGATGGTCTCGGGCGCGATCGTCGCGGCCTTCGTTGCCGTGCCGCTGGCCGTGCTGTTCGCCGTCATGCTCGCGCCGTTCGGCGCCGCCATCACCAAGACGGCGCCCTGGATCTTCCTGGCCGCCGCGCTGCTCATCGCCTACTTTTCGGCCGGCCGCTGGGCCTCGGTGGCGCTGCTGGTGCCCTTCGTGGTGGTGATCATCGCGCTGCAGGCGCTCACCGCGAAATACGACGTGAAGCTCAGCATCAGCTACTTTCTCGGCATCGCGATCGGCCCGCTGATCGCCGACCTGTTCACCGTGATCGCGCCGGCCGGCCGCCAGCGCATGCTGCGCGACCAGGTGCGCCAGTTCAACCTGGCGCCGGACGTGAAGGGCTGGTCGGGCTACTTCCCGAACCCGTTCAAGGTGATGGACCGCGTGCAGACCCGCTGGACGCTGATCACCGCCACCATCTCCAGCGCCACCTTCGTGTTCAGCCCCGTCGCCATGACGGTGGTGCTGGGCGAACTGGTCGGCTCGCGCATCAAGCACGCCTACCACCGCCTCACCACGGTGCTCAGTGCGCGCAACGGCGTGACCGAAGCCACCTACATCGCCGAGGCGCTGATCCCGCTGATCGCCTTCGGCCTGCCGCTCAGCCCCGTGGCCGCCGGCCCGGCCGCGCCGCTCTTCAACGCGCCGCCGCGCTTCACCGTCGATGCCGCCACCGGCCAGACGCACAACCTGCACAACCTGCTGAACCACTGGGAGTTCCTGGGCTACGGCATGCTGGCCGTGCTGCTCGCAGCCGTGGTGTCGTACCCGTTCGCCATGAACTTCGCGCGCCGTGCTGCGCTGTTCGTCTCGCGCCGCGTGAGCCACGAAGCGATCATCGCCACTTTCGTCGGCCTGATCATCGTCATCAGCGTGTGGGAAGGCCAACTGCTGGGCCTGCTCGTGATCCTCACCATGGGCCTGCTGGGCGGCCTGCTGTCGCGGAACTTCGGGTTCAACACGGGCGTGCAGTTCATGGGCTACTACACGGCGGTGCTGAGCGTGCCGGCCATCGTGAAGCTCTTCTGACGAGCGCCGCGGGCACTGCGGCGCGGCGGGGCGCGGCGCGGAGATGCGGTGCGGTGCGGTGCGCTGTGATGGTCCGGCCCTACACTGGCGGACCATTGCCCACCCATCCTTGCAGGGAGAGACAGCCCCATGGCAGAACACACCGCCACCGTCGCCTGGCAGCGCGGCACCGACGACTTCCTGGACAAGCGCTACCACCGCGCCCACACCTGGCAGTTCGACGGCGGGGCCACGGTGGCGGCCTCGTCCTCGCCGCACGTCGTGCCGCTGCCCTACTCCGATGCGGCCGCGGTCGACCCGGAAGAGGCCTACATTGCCGCGCTCTCCAGTTGCCACATGCTGTGGTTCATGGACTTCGC
The DNA here is from genome assembly GCA_002397315.1 of Comamonadaceae bacterium UBA4962. Lineage (GTDB taxonomy): Bacteria > Pseudomonadota > Gammaproteobacteria > Burkholderiales > Burkholderiaceae_C > Paracidovorax. The sequence continues at coordinate 33,701 of DHAE01000001.1, read as the reverse complement.
GAGCCGCGCGGGCTTGCGCCTCGACAGCTACACCGATGCGGCCACCGGCACCATGGGGAAGAACGACGCCGGCCAGATCGCCGTCACCCACGTGCGGCTGCGGCCCGTGACGCGCTTCGACGCCGCGCACGCCCCCAGCGTTGAACAGCTCGAAGCCCTGCACCACCGCGCCCATGCGTCGTGCTTCCTGGCCAACTCGGTGAAGACGCAGATCGACTGCGAGCCGGTGCTGGAGATCAGCGGGGGCTGAGGAGCCCGTCGTCAGCGGCCCGACGACGGGCTTGCCCCCATCGAAAAGGCCCTCTTGCGAGGGCTTTCGTTTTTGGCAAGACAGGCGGGGACGTCAATCCTGGTGGCTGGCGCATTTGCCATCGGCCTTGCGGTAGCCCGGGCCGCCGCGCGAGCCGCAACCGCCGCGGTATCCTCCGCCGCCTCCACCGCCCGTGAACGAAGCGCGGCTGCGGCCATATCCACCGCCACGCGACGAACCATCACCGCCTCGCCGGCCTCGCGCAGCCGCCTCACCCGCCACCGGCCCCAGGAGCGCGGCCATCAATGCAGAACCCAACAGACGGCGCTTCATGGCTCTTTCGTGCCTTCCTTGCCGGTATGCGGATTCACGTTGCCCTTCGTGCTCCAGTTGTCCAGACGGGTTCCGTTGGGATTGGTGGCATGGCTCGGTGCCACGTAGGTCCCGTCCTTGCGGGTGTAGCCGCTCACCGAGTGGCTGGAACCGTGGCTGCTGCTGGAACTGGAACCGTAATGGCTTCCGGAGTGGCCGCCACCGCCATAGCCTCGACCGCCCTTGGCGATGGCGAAGGAGCACAGCGACAACGCCGCGACCAGGATCAGGGATTTCTTCATGTTGTGTTTCCTCTCACATCGAGGCAGGCGCTCGGGCATCCCAATTTGCTTGCGCCTGATGCGGCAAAGAGATTAGCGATAAGGCGGCAGCATGCCCGCACTGGAGCGCACCCGTTCAGGGTGGGCACACAAACAACACTTTCGAGCCGCAAAAGCGCTGCAGTTGGTGAACATGGATCATGGGAGTGCCTGTTGCTCGGCTTCATCCTGATGATGGTTATTAGGCTTGGCTCGGACTTGCCAGAACGCCAGCAGCGCTTCCGAGGAGGATGCTATCCAGACCAGCTGGAACGAGTAGAGGCGGCCACTTTGCACTACGCAGCAGCGGCGGCCTTAGCGTCTACTCATAGAGACCCAAACATAGTGCACACGCATGCACATTCCTGGGCACCGCAAGAATTTGACTGCATCGCCAACAGGACCAGCACCGCTATGCATCCCACCGCAGGCCCGGCGAGTTGGACTGAAACGTTGTCAACCCCAACCAGCTGGTCACTTAGCCCTACGAGCAGCTCAGCAAACTTCTCAATGGAAAAGCTACCAGACCTCCATAGATAAAACCATAATACTGAAATGGTTTCTATTGCAAATGCGTATACATGGGTAGATTTAGATAAATTTTCCCTTTAAAATCAATGACTTATAGAAGCTAGCGCTTATCAATCCATCTATACGCGTAGACTACCTTGCCGAAGTGGGCGAGATCGCTCTACACTCAGCCCCGAGCAACAATGGAGCCTGGATATGAGTGAGAGCGAAAGCGAAGTGCAGGCCGAGGGGGAACCGGCTACCACAGGCGCGTCCGACCCGAAACCTGGCAAAGCGAAGCCAACAAAAAACCTTCCAACCGACAGGGTGGGAAAAGACACGCAGTTCAGCATCCTTCGTGCCTATGCAAAAGCCAGCGAAGACCAGAACAGGGGTGCGGTTTCGAATGCTGATGTCGCTCGTTTCGCTAACATCAGCCCATCCTCCATTTCTGTCTGCAATCCCTTCTGGAATGAGGTTGGCCTTGTAGTTCGCGAAGGAATTAAGCAAAGGCCTGCAGATGCGGTATTTGCTTACGACCAAGCTGCCGAATGGGGCGGAGAGCGCCCCATGTCGAAGTTAGCCCCGTTGCTGATGAATAGCTGGTTTGGCAAACCGCTGCTCGCTCGCCTCTCGTTGAAGTCAGCTACACTAAATGAAGCGCTTTCTTTCCTAGCTGAGGAATGCAAAGCGACTCCCGATTACAAGCCTCAGTTGCAGCTGCTGCTCGAGTACTTAGAGTCTGCAGGATTGATCACCATCGACGGGAACACAGTGACTAGGGCTAGTCGGTCTACAGACAACCAGCCTGCTGAGCCAGCATCGCCGACGCCAACATCCAGCGAAGGCGCACCTCTAGATCAACCCGCAATAGGTACGAAGCGTTTCGCGATTCCAATACCAGATAAGCAGGACGCCGTTGTCATGCTGCCAGAAAACATGGACGAAGACGATTGGGCGATGGTCAGCGCATTTCTCAAAACGTATGTCAATCGCGCCTGGAAGTTTTCCCGTGGACCAAGCGTGAGTAAAGACAAGGATCAGACAAACACCCTGTAGCTGCAGCTATTGCACATACGACTGCTATTGATAAGACAAACATATAGAGAAAGACCCCTGCAGCGCGGTTTCTTGGCGGAAAACGCTGCAGGGATCTCACAAGCCCAATTCAGGGCCAGTCTCTGCTAACGACACCGTCAACTGACGGTTGAAAGCAACCAGCAACGTTGACGCGTTGCTGTGATGGAACGTCATCGTGGTCTTACCGACCGTCAGGCGCCCATTCCTATGCAGGAATGAACAGTTTACTCACTGGGTAACGGTGCTGGCAAGAAAGACCTCGCGTCCTTCTGGGAGTTCAGCGATGAAAAGCTGCGCGTACCCCAAGGCAGTTCATGTTTGCGCATACGTTCGCCGTCGGCTTGGCCGCTTCGAGCATGTGCGTGAGCACTGCCGCTCGTACCCTGGACAAATGAGCTTGTTTTAAGAGCTAAGAGTCCCGCCTGCCCGGCTTAGGCCGGTGCCAGCACTAACTTGCTGGGCAGCCCGCCAAGTGCGGGCTTTTTGCATCTCTGCCTGTCGAGCTGCCGCGATTCTTTCCGGCCTCTTCAAACGCGTTGGATCGCCGAATGTCGCCCTCATGTCCACTCGAAGTGAACGGCGCCCACGATAAGGCGAAGCTGGAGCGAATGGTGGCGGAAATGAAAAAGCCACCTGAAGAGGTGGCTTTGCTTTCACCAGGAAGTCCTGGATTTTTCCATCTTTTCCCTGCTTGCCTGAAGTCTGGTCCACTTCAGAGGAAAAGTTGGTAGGCGCGATTGGACTCGAACCAACGACCCCCACCATGTCAAGGTGGTGCTCTAACCAGCTGAGCTACGCGCCTGCGTGTATTCGAGAAGCGAGAGTATAGCAGCAAAAAAACGGCCGTCGGACAAAGTCGCGAAATCCGCACCGCTGCAGGTCACCTCCCGCCCCTCCGGCCGCTTCCCCGCCCCATCACCGCCGCCGCGCCGACCGCACCCCCGGCACCGAGGCGACGATCGACAGCACCTTGTTCAGCCGTCCCGAGTCCGCGACCTCCACGGTGAAGGTCATCCAGGCGGTGCCCTTCACCGACTGGGTCTGCACGCCGATCACATTGGTCTTCTCGCGCGCGAACACTTCCGAGATGTCGCGCAGCAGGCCCTGGCGGTCGGCGGCTTCCACGGCCACGTCCACGGGGTAGAGCGCGCCCGTGTTGCCGTTCCCGCCACCCTGCGCGTTCCCGCTGGCGCCACTGCCGCCGCTGCCCCACTCCACTTCGATCACGCGCTCGGCGCTGCGGGCCGCCATTTCGCGGAAATTGCTGCAGTCGGCGCGGTGCACGCTCACGCCTTTGCCGCGCGTGACGAAGCCGCGGATCGGGTCGGGCGGCGCGGGCCGGCAGCACTTGGCCAGCTGCGTCATGAGGGAGTCGATGCCGACCACCAGCACGCCGCCCTTGGGCGCGTTCTCCTGCGTGCGCGACTTCTTGAGCAGCAGGTAGTCGTCGGGCTGCAGCACGGGTTCCGGCGGGCGCAGCAGGGTTTCGATGGTGCGCAGGGAGAATTCGTCCTTGCCCACCACCTCGAAGAGCGCGTCGGCCGTCTTGAAGCCGAGCTGCACGGCGAGGTCTTCGAGCCGGATGGCGGTCTTGCCCTCGCGCTGCAGGAGCTTTTCGACGGCTTCGCGGCCGCGCGCGATGGTCTCGTGCGTGGCCTGGGCGTTGAACCAGGCGCGCACCTTGGCGCGGGCGCGGTGGCTGGTGAGGTAGCCGAGATCGGCGTTGAGCCAGTCGCGCGAGGGCCGGCCTTCCTTCACGGTGGTGATCTCCACCGTCTGGCCGTTCTGCAGCGGCGTGTTGAGCGTGACCATCGCGCCGTCCACGCGCGCGCCGCGGCAGCGGTGTCCCACGCTGGTGTGCACCGCGTAGGCGAAATCCACCGGCGTGGCGCCCTGGGGCAGTTCCACCACCTCGGCGTTCGGCGTCAGCACGTAGATGCGGTCCTCGAACAGGCCACGGTGCTGCACCGCGCCGGACATGTCGCGCTCCCACGCGAGCAGTTGCCGCAGCACGGCGATCTTGGCGTCGTACTCGCTGCTGGCGGACACGCCGGCATAACCCTTGGCGCCCGCCTCCTTGTAGGCCCAGTGCGCCGCCACGCCGTGCTCGGCATGGTCGTGCATGGCCTGCGTGCGGATCTGGATCTCGATCGCCTTGCCGGCCTCGTCGCGCACCACGGTGTGCAGCGACTGGTAACCGTTGGGTTTGGGTTTGGCGATGTAGTCGTCGAACTCCGCGTCGATCGGCTTGAAGTGCGAATGCACCCACGACAGCGCGGCATAGCAGTCCTTCACCGACGGCACGACCACGCGCAGTGCGCGGATGTCGAACACCTGGTCGAAATCGAGCGACTTGCCGCGCATCTTCTTGACGATGCTGTAGATGTGCTTGGGCCGGCCCTGCACGGTGGCGCTGATGCTGCGCGCGCGCAATTCGGATTCGAGCCGGCCGCGCAACTGCTCCATGTAGACCTCGCGCTCGGCGCGCTTCTCGTCGAGCAGGCGGGCGATCTGCTTGTAGGTGTCGGGCTCCAGGAAGCGGAAGGACAGGTCTTCCAGCTCCCACTTCATCTGCCAGATGCCGAGGCGGTTGGCGAGCGGCGCGAACACCTGCAGCGCCTCGCGCGCGATCGAGGGCGAGACGGGCCGCTTGCTGGCCGCATAGAAGCGCAGCGTCTGCAGGCGCGATGCCAGGCGCAGCATGACCACGCGCAGATCGCGCGAGAAGGCCAGCAGCATCTTGCGCACGTTCTCGGTGTGGGTGGCCGGGTCGTCCACCGCATGGCCGGCGAGCTGTGCCTCGCGCGCATGGTGCTGCACGCGCATGAGCTTGGTGGTCTCGACGGCGAGCGTGGCGAAGTTCTGGCCGAAGGCCTTGGCGATGACCTCTTCGGGCTTGTTCAGGTGCGAGCAGGCGTGCACCAGGTAGCTGGCGGCCTGCATCGCTTCCGAGCCGCCGATGGCTTTCAGGATGGCGGCGACGGCCTCGGCATGGGCGAAGGTGTTCTCGCCGGTCTCCAGGGTTTCGGTGGAGAGCAGCGGCTCGGCGAACGCGCGGGCGCGCGCCAGGGCACCGGCCTGCTCGGGCAGCGCGAGCGAGGTGGCCGCGATGAGCTGGGGCACGGCCTCCTGGCCGGCAAGGGTGTGCGGATGCTGCGGTGCGGCGACGCTTCTCATGGGCGGGCCTCCTGCGCCGGCGCCGCGCCCTGCCCGCTGCCGAACAGGAATTGCTCCACCACGTCGACCTGCTCCGGAGCCACCAGGGTGGGCGCATGGCCCACGCCGGGCCACTCGACCACGCGGGCGCGGGGCCCGCGCTGCGCCATGGCCTGCGCGGTGGCAGGCAGCAGCAGGTCGGACTCGGCGCCGCGCAGCACCAGGGTCTGCGCGCGGATCGCGTCGTAGAGCTGCCAGAGCTGCGCATCGCCGGCCCGAGCGGATTCGGGCGTGAGGTGCCGGAAGTTCTCGGCGATGGCCGGGTCGTAGTGCAGGCGCACGGAGCCGTCCGGCTGCGGGCGCAGCAGCGGCTCCGACAGCGCCCGCCATGCCTCCGCGGTGTGCGGGCCGAAGCCCGTGGAGATGGCGCGCAGCCCCTCGATCGCGGCGTCCGCGCTGGGGAACTCCACCATGCGGCCCACGTACTGCCCGATGCGCTGCAGCGCCGGCCATTCCAGCGTGGGGCCGACGTCGTTGAGCACCAGCCGGCGCACCGGCGCGGGCAGCGGCAGGTCCGGCTGGCCGCACAGCGCCATGCCGATCAGGCCGCCCATGCTGGTGCCCACCCAGTCGAGCGTGCGGATGGGGGACCGGGCATGCACCTGGGCGAGCAGCGCCAGCATGTCGGCCGCGTAGACGGGAATCTGGTAGTGCGCGGGATCGGCCAGCCAGTCGCTGTGCCCGCGCCCGGCCACGTCGGGGCAGACCACGCGGGCATGCCGCGCGAGCCGGCGGGCCAGCACGTCGAAGTCGCGTCCCTGCCGCGTCAGGCCGTGCACGCAGACCACCACGTGGGGATGGGCCGGGTCGCCGGTGGCGTTCCACTCCCGGTACGCCATGCGGTGCCCGCCCTCGCCCTCCCCGGATGTGCCTTGGCGGGATGCTGCGGCACCCGGGCAATGTACGTAGTTCAGCGTAGGCTCTGTCATGGCGGGCAATCGTCTCTGGGGCGCTCGATAATGGCCCTTCGTTCATCCTAATTCATTCGGAGAGACCGGCATGCTTCTCACAGGCAAGACTGCACTCGTCACGGGTTCCACCAGCGGCATCGGGCTGGGCATCGCCAAGGCCCTGGCCCGCGAGGGCGCGAACGTCGTCCTCAACGGCTTCGGTGAGGTGGACGGCCCCCGGGCGGAGGTGCTGGCCGCGGGCCAGGCGGCGGGCGCGCAGGTGGCCTACCACGGCGCCGACATGTCGCGCGTGGCGGACATCGAGGACATGATGAAGTACGCCGCCGCCCAGTTCGGCCGCGTGGACATCCTGGTGAACAACGCGGGCATCCAGCACGTCGCGAACGTGGAGGATTTTCCGGTGGAGAAGTGGGACGCGATCCTGGCCATCAACCTGAGCAGCGCCTTCCACACCACGCGGCTCGCGCTGCCGGCGATGAAGGCCGCCAATTGGGGCCGCATCGTCAACGTGGCCTCGGTGCACGGCCTCGTGGGTTCGGCGCAGAAATCGGCCTACGTGGCCGCCAAGCACGGCATCGTCGGCTTCACCAAGGTGACGGCGCTGGAGACCGCGGCCACGGGCGTGACCTGCAACGCCATCTGCCCGGGCTGGGTGCTCACCCCGCTGGTGCAGAAGCAGGTGGACGCCAAGGCGGCCGAACACGGCCTCTCGAACGAAGACGCCACGCGCCTGCTGCTGGGCGAGAAGGAGCCGTCGATGCAGTTCACTACGCCCGAGGAGCTGGGCGGGCTGGCGGTGTTCTTCTGCTCGCCGGCCGCCAACAACGTGCGCGGCGTGGCGTGGAACATGGACGGGGGCTGGGCGGCGCAGTAAGCCGCCTGCGGTGCGCGTCAGCGCAGCTGCACCGACCCCGAGACGTTGACCACCACCTTCGCCTTGCCGGCCTCGACCGGCACCGACTCATCGGCGGACGACGCCATGGCCGACTTCGCCTGCATGGCCATCATGGGCGCGCGTGGCATGGGCGACATCTCGTCGCTGTTGACCGACACCTCGCGCAGCGAATAGCCCGAGAAGCCGAAGCCCTTGGCCAGCTCGGTCGCGCGGTTCTTGAATTCCTCGATGGCGCGCGTCTGGGCCTCGCCCTGCACGCGGGCGCGTGCTTCCTTGGACAGATCGAACGCCACCTGGCTGATGGGCATGGAGGGGATGCGTCCCGCCGTGCCGGTGATGCGTGCGAAATCGCGCCCCTGCAGCACCAGCTCGGCCCGGCCCTGCCAGGCGGTGATCTTGCCGTCCTTGCCGTAGCGCGGATACAGGCCGAACTGACCGGTGCGCACTTCCATCTGTTCGGGCTGCGCCGCCTTCTTGGCCTCGGCCAGGCCCGCGTCGAGCGCCTGGCGCAGTTGCGTCTGCACGGTGGCGGCATCGGCCCCTTCGCGCGTGGCGGCCAGCGTCAGCACCAGCAGATCCTGCTGCACGTCCACCGAGCCGCTGGCGGACAGCTGCAGCACGTTCTGTGGCACGGGTGTGACGGTATTCTGGGCAAAAGCCGTTCCCGATACGGATGCGATGGCGCAGGCAAGTGCCAGAGGGGCGATAAGTTTCATGCGAGAACTCCCTGTCTTGAAAAAGTCGTGTGCAGGGCCCCGGACCGGTTGCCGCGAGGCCTGCCGCCCACGGTAACCCACGGAGCATGCGCCCCGGATAAAGGAGCGATAACACGGCTGCTAGCCCCGGCAAAATTTGTAACACTTGGTCAAGCCTGCGGGAAAAACCCGAACTTCGGGCTGCAAGCTGGTCAGAATTGGCTCTGTTACAAATAGGACCCGGGAAACTCATGGCCTCTACAACCAACCGTACCGACAAGATCCTCGTGGTGGACGATGACGCGCGCATCCGCGATTTGCTGCGCCGCTATCTGACCCAGGAAGGCTTCGAAGTCATGGTGGCGGAAGACGGCAAGGCGCTCAACCGCATCCTGCTGCGCGAGACGGTCGAACTGATCGTCCTGGATCTCATGATGCCCGGCGAAGACGGGCTTTCCATCTGCCGGCGCCTGCGCGCGGCCAACGACCGCACCCCCATCATCATGCTCACCGCCAAGGGCGAGGACGTGGACCGCATCGTCGGCCTGGAAGTGGGTGCGGACGATTACCTGGGCAAGCCCTTCAATCCCCGCGAACTGCTGGCGCGCATCCACGCCGTGCTGCGCCGCCGCCCGCCGCAGGAGGCGCCGGGCGCCCCCTCGGGCGACAACGAGGTCGTCACCTTCGGCCCCTTCACCTTCGACCTGGGCACCCGGGCCCTGCAGAAGAACGGCGAGGAGCTGCCGCTGACCACCGGCGAATTCGCGATGCTCAAGGCACTGGTGCGCCACCCGCGCCAGCCGCTGTCGCGCGAGAAGCTGGCGCTGCTGGCCCGCGGCCGCGAGTTCGAGCCCTTCGACCGCAGCCTGGACGTGCAGGTGTCGCGTCTGCGCAAGCTGGTCGAGGTGGACGCCGCCGCGCCCCGCTACATCCAGACCGTCTGGGGCGTGGGTTACGTGTTCGTGCCGGACGGCGCGAGCTGACAGGCCCTGCCCGGCATGCGTGCGCGAAAGCGGAAACGTCCGCACAATGTGCGTGCGGCGTTTTCCGTGATCCGTTCCCCCTACATGCCCCATGAGCGCCACCCATGACGCGTCGGCCGACGCCACCAGCCCCGCCCCGCTCGAGTCGACGCCGAGCCGGCGGTCATCGCAGCGCTCGCGCGTCGGGCTGAACCTTTTCTGGCGCACCTTCTTCCTGCTGGCCTTGCTGCTGGTGGGCAGCATCCTGGCGTGGCTGCAGACGCTGCGCGCGCTCGAATTCGAGCCCCGCACGCTGCAGACCGCGCAGCAGATCGCCTCCCTCGTCAACCTGAGCCGCGCCGCGCTGGTGCATGCGGACGCGATCGCGCGCGTCTCGCTGATCAAGACCATGGCCGACCAGGAAGGCGTGCGCATCCTGCCGCGCGAGCCCAGCGACCGCTTCGATCTCGTGGACGACACCGCCCTGGGCGCGCGCCTGACCGAGGAGCTGACCGAGCGCCTCGGCCCGGGCACCATCGTCGCGGGCAACGTCAACGGCGAGAACGGGCTGTGGGTGGGCTTCACGATCAACGGCGACCCGAACTGGCTGCTCATGGACCGCTCGCGCCTGAGCACGGCGGGCGGCAAGACCTGGCTGATCTGGCTGATCACCGCCGGGGCGCTGTCGCTGGCGGGCGCGGCGGCGATCGCGCGGCTGATCAACCGGCCGCTCAAGCAGCTCTCGTATGCGGCCAACCGCGTGCGCGACGGCGATTTCGCGGCCAGCCAGCTCGACGAGGAGGTGGTGACCAGCGAGATCCGCGAGGTGAACATCGGCTTCAACCGCATGGCGCAGAAGCTCGCCAAGCTGGAGCAGGACCGCGCCGTGATGCTGGCCGGCATCTCGCACGATCTGCGCACGCCGCTGGCCCGGCTGCGGCTGGAAACCGAGATGAGCGTGATCGACGACGTGGCGCGCGAGCACATGGTGGCCGACATCGTGCAGCTCGACGCGACGATCGACAAGTTCCTGGACTACGCGCGGCCGGACCACGTCACCCTCGCCCCGGTGAACCTGCACGGCGTGGTGTCGTCCTGCGTGTATGCGGTGCAGGACCACCGCGAACTGCAGATCACGATGCAGGTGCCGGAAGACCTCGTGGTGCTGGCCGACGAGGTGGAGCTGGCCCGCGTGATCTCGAACCTGCTGGAGAACGCCCGGCGCTACGCCAAGACGCCCGAAACCGGCACGGCCTCGGTCGAGATCGCCGCCAAGGGGCGCGAGAAATGGGTGCTCGTGAAGGTGCGGGACCACGGCCCGGGTGTGACGCCCGACCAGCTCAGCAACCTGACCAAGCCGTTCTTCCGCGGCAACTCCGCCCGCACGGCGGCCGCGGGCGCGGGCCTGGGCCTGGCCATCGTGGACAAGACGGTACAGCGCATGGGCGGCATCTTCGCGCTGGCCAATTCCGGCTCCGGCGGCCTGGTGGCGCACATCCAGTTGCAGCGCGCCACGCAACTGCCCGCGGGCAAGGATCCGAAGCAGCGCCTGCAGCGCCCGCAGATCAAGCGGCAATTGCCGCCCGATGCCAAGGGCGGCAAGCCCGTCAAGCCGATGCGGGCCTGAAGAGCAGCACCGCCGCGCGCGCTTCCATCGCCAGGCCCTGGCCCACGGGGCCCATGCGCTCGGCGGTCTTGGCCTTCACATTGACCTGATCGACCTGCAGCGACAGCGCCTGCGCGATGCGCTCGCGCATGCCCGGAATGTGCGGCGCGAGGCGCGGCGCCTGCGCGATCACGGTGCTGTCGATGTTGCCGATCGCGTGGCCGCGCTCGCGCACGCGCCGCGCGGCCTCCACCAGCAGCACCACCGAATCGGCGCCCTTGAAGCGTTCATCGGTATCGGGGAAATGGCTGCCGATGTCGCCCAGGCCTGCGGCGCCGAGCAGCGCGTCGGTGATGGCGTGCAGCAGCACGTCGGCGTCGGAATGCCCGAGCAGGCCCAGGGTGTGGGGAATCTCCACGCCGCCGATGACCAGGCGGCGGCCCGGCACCAGGGCGTGCACGTCCCAGCCTTCGCCGATGCGGAAGGGGGGAAGGTTCATGGGCGCATCCGTCGTCGTCATCGTCGTGGTCGTCTTTGCGGTGGTGGTCAGAAAAACGTCTTACCCGGCAGCGGCGCGGCCTGGGCGAGCGGACCGCCGAAGCGCTCCAGCGTGGCCGGCAGATGGCGCTGTGCGAGCACGGCTTCCGCCAGCGCGAAGTCTTCCGGGTAGGTGACCTTGAAGTTCTGCGCGCCGCCGGGCACGAGGCGCGGATGCAGGCCCATCGCCTCCATCGCGCTGGCCTCGTCGGTGGCCTGGGCGCCGTACCGCTCCAGAGCGGATTCGAGCGCACCCAGGCGGAACATCTGGGGCGTCTGCGCGAGCCACTTGTCGCTGCGGTCCACGGTGGACGCCACGCGCACGCCGCCCGGGCCGTCGCTCGCGGTCTTGAGCGTGTCGGCCAGCTTGTGGGCCAGCAGGCCGCCCACGCTGTCGTGTTCGCAGACATCGATGAGCGCGTCGATCTGCGCGGTGGTCACGAGGCAGCGCGCGGCGTCGTGCACCAGCACCCAGTCGCCGTCCTGGGCACCGCGTTCGCGCAGCACGCGCAGGCCGCCCAGCACCGTGTCGGCGCGCGTAGGACCGCCGCAGGCGGCGGTGAAATACAGCTCCGAGGCGTGCGCGTCGAAAAACGCATCGCCGGGCGCCACCGCCACCAGCGTGGACTGCAGCCGCCGCACGCCCGCGAAGGCCGCGAGGGTGTGCAGCACCAGCGGCTGGCCCGCCACCGGCTGGTATTGCTTGGGCACGCCGGCCGCTGCGCCGGGCGCGACGGCGCGGGCACCGGTGCCGGCGCAGGGCAGCAGCGCCCAGAAACGGTCCGGCGCGGCCGGGGGCGGAGTGAGGGTCGGGCGGGGCGGCAGCAGGTCGCTCATGGGGCGGCCATTGTAGGAGCGCAGCGCGAGCCCGTGCGCGGCATGCCCCGGCGGCCACGCCCTGCGAGCGGCCGGCCTAGAATGGCCCGCTGGCCGCATGCGCCACCGGCCGGCGCACCCGCCGCTTTGCAGCGCGGCCCCGCGGCGGCACCGCCGCGCCCTGCCCGTCTCTCCCTGCTTCCTCCATGGACCTCCCCAAACTCCTCCCCGGCAAACGCTTCACCGTGCCACGCCCCGTGGGCAGCGCGGACGCCCTGCTGCTCGCGCGCGTCGCGGAGCGCGAGAAGGCTGCGGGGCGCACCACCGCCATCGTGGCGGCCGACGCCACCGACGCCCAGCGCCTGATCGACGAGATGGCGTTCTTCGCGCCCGGCCTGCGCTGCGCGCTGTTCCCCGACTGGGAAACCCTGCCCTACGATACGTTTTCCCCGCACCAGGACCTGATCAGCGAGCGGCTGGCCACGCTCTGGCGCATCCGCCAGAAAGACGACGGCACGGGCGCCGACGTGGTGCTGGTGCCGGCGACGACGGCACTCTACCGGCTCGCGCCGCCCTCGTTCCTCGCGGGCTACACATTCCATTTCAAGGTGCGGCAGAAGCTGGACGAAACCCGCTTCAAGGCGCAGCTCACGCTCGCCGGCTACAGCCACGTCTCGCAGGTGGTGAGCCCCGGCGAATACGCGGTGCGCGGCGGGCTGATCGACCTGTTCCCGATGGGCTCGCCCGTGCCCTACCGGGTCGATCTGTTCGACGACGAGATCGACTCGATCCGCACCTTCGATCCGGACAGCCAGCGCAGCCTCTACCCCGTGCCCGAGGTGCGCCTGCTGCCGGGCCGCGAGTTCCCGATGGACGACGACGCACGTGCGCGCTTCCGCAGCCGCTGGCGCGAACTGCTGGAGGGCGACCCCACCAAGAGCCGCGTCTACAAGGACATGGGCAACGGCGTGGCCACGGCCGGCATCGAGTACTACCTGCCGCTCTTCTTCGAGGAGACGGCCACGGTGTTCGACTATCTGGGCGACGAGGCCACGGTGGTGCTGCACGGCGATCTGGAGCCCGCCTTCCAGCGCTTCTGGCAGGACACGAAGGACCGCTTCCGCCTCGTGCAGGGCGACCCGGAGCGCCCCGCCCTGCCGCCCGAGACGCTGTTCCTCACCGCCGAGCAGTTCTATGCGCGCGCCAAGGCCCATCCGCAGCTCGCGCTGCGCTCCGGCGTGGACGACGTGGCGGACAGCGCCGTGTTCCAGAAACTGCCCGAACTGTCGGTGCAGCGCGGCGCGGAAGACCCGCTCGCCCGCCTGCAGGACCACCTGCGCACCACGGACCACCGGGTGCTGCTGCTCGCCGAGAGCGACGGCAGGCGCGAGAGCCTGCTCGACTTCCTGCGCGCCTCGGGCGTGAACCCGCCGGCCTTCGATTCGCTGGTGGAATTCCAGGCCGGTGCGCCGGAGAAGGTCGGCATCGCCACGGCGGCGCTGGCCGTGGGCTTCCGCTGGATGGAGGACGGCATCGACTTCGTCACCGAGACGGAGCTGTTCGCCGCCGCGCCCACCACGCGCCGCCGCAAGAAGCAGGAGCAGGTGAGCGACGTCGAGGCGCTGATCAAGGACCTGTCGGAGCTGAACCTCGGCGATCCGGTGGTGCACAGCGCGCACGGCATCGGCCGCTACCGCGGCTTGGTCAACATGGACGTCGGGCAGAAGAACCCCGACGGCACGCCCGCGCTGCAGGAGTTCCTGCACCTGGAGTACGCCGACAAGGCGGTGCTCTACGTGCCGGTGAGCCAGCTGCAGCTCATCAGCCGCTACACGGGCGTCTCCGCCGACGAGGCGCCGCTGCACAAGCTGGGCAGCGGCCAGTGGGAGAAGGCCAAGCGCAAGGCGGCCGAGCAGGTGCGGGATTCCGCCGCCGAGCTGCTGAACATCTACGCCCGCCGTGCGGCGCGCGAGGGCCATGCGTTCCGCTACAGCCCGCAGGACTACGAACAGTTCGCCAACGATTTCGGCTTCGAGGAAACGGCCGACCAGAACGCCGCCATCCACGCGGTGATCCAGGACATGATCTCGCCGCGCCCGATGGACCGGCTGGTCTGCGGCGACGTGGGCTTCGGCAAGACCGAAGTCGCCCTGCGCGCGGCCTTCGTGGCCGTGACGGGCGGCAAGCAGGTGGCCTTCCTCGCGCCCACCACGCTGCTGGCCGAGCAGCATTTCCAGACGCTGGTGGACCGCTTCTCCAAGTGGCCGGTGAAGATCGCCGAGGTGTCGCGCTTCCGCTCGGGCAAGGAGATCACCGCGGCGATCAAGGGCATCGCCGACGGCACGGTGGACATCGTGGTGGGCACGCACAAGCTGCTCAGCGAATCCACCAAGTTCCACAACCTGGGGCTGCTGATCATCGACGAGGAGCACCGTTTCGGGGTGCGCCACAAGGAGCAGATGAAGGCGCTGCGCGCCGAGGTGGACGTGCTCACGCTCACCGCCACGCCGATCCCGCGCACGCTGGGCATGGCGCTGGAGGGCCTGCGCGACCTCTCCGTGATCGCCACCGCGCCGCAGCGGCGCCTGGCCATCAAGACCTTCGTGCGCACCGAGGGCACGGGCGTGATCCGCGAGGCGGTGCTGCGCGAACTGAAGCGCGGCGGGCAGTGCTACTTCCTGCACAACGAGGTGGAGACGATCGAGAACCGCCGCCAGAAGCTCGAAGAGATCCTGCCCGAGGCCCGCATCGCCGTGGCCCACGGCCAGATGCCCGAGCGCGAGCTGGAGAAGGTGATGCGCGACTTCGTGGCGCAGCGCTACAACATCCTGCTGTGCTCGACCATCATCGAGACCGGCATCGACGTGCCCACGGCCAACACCATCATCATGAGCCGCGCCGACAAGTTCGGCCTGGCGCAACTGCACCAGCTGCGCGGCCGCGTGGGCCGCAGCCACCACCAGGCGTATGCCTACCTCATGGTGCCGGACGTGGAGGGCCTGACCAAGCAGGCCGCCCAGCGGCTGGACGCGATCCAGCAGATGGAGGAGTTGGGCTCGGGTTTCTACCTCGCCATGCACGACCTGGAGATCCGCGGCGCGGGCGAGGTGCTGGGCGAGAACCAGAGCGGCAACATGCTGGAGGTGGGCTTCCAGCTCTACAACGAAATGCTGAGCGAGGCCGTGCGCTCGCTCAAGGCCGGCAAGGAGCCCGACCTGCTCGCCCCCCTCTCGGCGACCACGGACATCAACCTGCATGCCCCGGCGCTGCTGCCCGACGACTACTGCGGCGACGTGCACCTGCGCCTGTCGTTCTACAAGAAGCTGGCGACGGCCAAGACCAGCGACCAGATCGACGGCCTGCTGGAAGAGATCGTGGACCGCTTCGGCAAACTGCCGCCGCAGGCGCAGACGCTGATCGACGTGCACCGCCTGCGCGTGCTCTCGCAGCCCTACGGCGTGCTCAAGGTGGATGCCGCACCCGGCGTGACGAACATCACGTTCCGGCCGCAGCCGCCGGTCGATCCGATGCAGATCATCCACCTGATCCAGAAGAATAAGCACATCAAGCTCGCGGGCAACGAGAAGCTGCGCATCGAGCGCGAACTGCCGGAAGCCAAGGACCGGGCGCAGATGGTGCGCGACGTGCTGCGCAGCCTGGGCCAGCCGCTGACGGCGGCGGCCACCGCGAAGGCCTGAGCGGCGCGCGGGAGGCGGGCCGAACGGAAGCGGCCGGGTGCCAGGGTGCGGCACGGCGGGGAGCGCGGGTACGCCGGTTGCCGCGCCCCCGATGCCGCCGCCCGCACTGCCCTGCTCCGCTTTGCCCACGCCGCCCGGAAAGCCCGCCATGCCCTTCGAAGCCGCCATCGTCCTGCTCGCCCTGGTTGCCGCCTTCGCCACGCGGCCCTGGCGGCTGCTCGCGGCGCGGCCCGCCTCCGGCCACGGGGCTGGCACCGGAACGGACGGCGCGCGGACCGCGTCCCCCCTGCTCACGCCGCTGCTGGCCACACTGGTCTTCCTGCCCTGGCTCTGGGCGCTGCCCACGCTGCACGCCATGCCGCTGCAATTGCAGTTGTCGGGCGCCTGCCTGGTGGTGCTGATGCTCGGCTGGCCGCTGGCGGTGCCGGCGCTCGTGGCCGTCGCGGCCGGCGCGGCGCTGGTATCGCCCACGCTCTCCTGGAGCGAGGCCGTGGGCATGGCGGCCTGGCAGGGTGTGGTGCCGGCCACCTTCGCGCTGCTGCTGGGTGCGCTGCTGCGGCGGCTGACGGGCACGCACCTGTTCGTCTATGTGCTGGGCCGCGCCTTCCTGGGCACGGCGCTGTGCATGTTCGCCGCCGGCAGCCTCGCGCACTGGGCCGGGCACGGGCTGCCCGGCGTGGACCCGGAGCTGACGATGGTCGCGCGCTGGCTCATGGCCTGGGGCGACGCGGTGGTGACCGGCATGCTCTGCGCGGTCTTCGTGGCCTTCCGGCCCGAATGGCTGGCGACCTGGTCGGACCGGCTGTACCTGCAGCGGTGAGGCGCGCGCTCCAGGCGTGCGGGCTGTGGCCGAACCGCTGCGGCAGGCTCTAAGATGCCGGCTTTTCCGGCGCGGCCGGAACCCTTCCCCCTCACCGTACCTTTCGCCGTTCCTCCATGTCCCACGCCACCGAATTCGCTCCCGGCCTCACCATCCAGGGCATCCAGCCGCCCCTGCGCCTCGCGGACTACAAGCTGATCGCCTTCGACATGGATTCCACGCTCATCAACATCGAGTGCGTGGACGAGATCGCCGACGCGGCCGGCCGCAAGGCCGAGGTGGCCGCGATCACCGAAGCCGCCATGCAGGGGCTGATCACCGACTACAAGGAAAGCCTGCGCCAGCGCGTGGCGCTGCTGCGCGGCGTGGGCGTGGAGCACATGGAGCAGGTGTTCCGCGAGCGGCTGCGCTTCAATCCCGGCGCGAAGGAACTCATCGACGCCGCCAAGGCGGCCGGCCTCGCCACGCTGCTGGTCTCGGGCGGCTTCACCTTCTTCTCGGACCGGGTGCGCGCCGGCCTGGGCATCGACCTCTCCCGCGCCAACGTGCTGGAGATCGCGGAGGGCCACCTCACGGGCCGCATGGTGGACCAGCCCTGGGGCGACATCTGCGACGGCGCCGAAAAGCGCCGCACGCTGCTGGAAGTGGCCTCGCTCATGGGCATCGATCCGTCGCAGGCGATCGCCGTCGGCGACGGCGCCAACGACCTGCCCATGATGGGCGTGGCCGGGCTGTCGGTCGCCTTCCACGCGAAGCCGGCCGTGCGCGCGCAGGCCAAGGTGGCGATCAACGAAGGGGGCCTGGACCGGCTGCTGGAAATCCTCCGTTGATATAAGCGGCCAGCGTGTTATATGGATATGACGATAAAAACGTGGTGAACCTGCGGGAAACTACCTAGACTTCGTGTTCTTGGAAACCTGCGGCGGCCCGGGCCGCGGCGGGTGCCCCATCCGACACCGGACCTCGCGTCCTTGCCTGAACCGACCGAAGAAAGCCGTTTCCCGATGCTGAAGAAAGCCCTCTCCGCCCTGGCCCTCGCCGCGCTCGCCGTATCCGCCCACGCCGCAGACACCGTCCTGAAGGTGGCGGCCTCCGCCGTGCCGCATGCGGAAATCCTGAACTTCGTGAAGCCCCAGCTCAAGGCCCAGGGCGTGGACCTGCAGGTGCGCGAATTCAGCGACTACATCCAGCCCAACGCGGCCGTGGAGGACAAGCAGCTCGACGCCAACTTCTTCCAGCACCAGCCCTACCTGGACAGCTACAACAAGGACCGCAAGAGCAGCCTCGTCGCCGTGCCGAACGGCAAGGTCCACGTGGAGCCCTTCGGCGCCTATTCGAAGAAGATCAAGGCCGTGAGCGAACTCAAGGACGGCGCCACCATCGCCATCCCCAACGACCCTTCGAACGCGGGCCGCGCGCTGATCCTGCTGCAGAAGCAGGGCCTGATCACGCTGAAGGACACGAAGAACATCACGGCCACGCCGATCGACATCGCCAAGAACCCGAAGAAACTCAAGTTCCGCGAACTGGAAGCCGCCCTGCTGCCCCGCGCGCTGCAGGACGTGGACCTGGCCCTGATCAACACCAACTACGCGATCGAGGCGAAGCTGAACCCGACGAAGGACGCGCTGTTCATCGAAGGCAGCGATTCGCCCTACGCCAACCTGATCGCCGCGCGCGCCGACCGTGCCGACGATCCGTCGATCGCCAAGCTGGTGAAGGCGCTGCACACGCCCGAGGTGAAGAAGTTCATCCAGGACAAGTACCAGGGCGCGATCGTGCCGGCGTTCTGAGCGCCCGCGCCGTCCAGCCCGTACGAGGCGCCGCTTTCGCGGCGCCTTTTTTTCATTCGAGCCCCTGCCACAGCCAGAAGGACAGGGTCATCATGATCGCGCCCGTGAGGCCGTCCAGCAGGCGCCACGCCATCGGCTTGGCGAACACCCCCTGCAGTTGCCGCCCGGCGAAGGCGAGCATCAGGAACCACAGCAGGCTGGCCGAGGCGGCACCGGCCACGAACACCCACTTCAATCCGCCCTCCTGCCGCGCGCCGATGGAGCCCACCAGCACCACGGTGTCGAGGTACACGTGGGGATTGAGCAGCGTGATCGCGGCCAGGGTGCCGAGCACGCCGAGCAGCCCCTGGCGGGCCCGATCTCCATCGGTGCGCAGGCCCGCGCCCGCGCCGAACAGGGCCCGGTGCCATGCGAACAGGCCGTAGGCCAGCAGGAAGATGGCGCCGCCCAGCGTGAGCATGCGGCCCAGGCCGGGCGCGCTCTCGAGCAGCCGCGCCATGCCGGCCACGCCGGCGCCGATCAGCACGGCATCCACCAGCACGCACAGCACCACGCAGGCCCGCACGTGCCGCCCCGCGACCGCCTGGCGCAGCACGTAGGCGTTCTGCGCGCCGATGGAGACGATCAGCGACATGCAGACCGTGAAGCCGGCCAGCCACGCGCCCGGCGCCGCACTGCCGGAGAGCCCGAAGGGCGACGAGGAGGAGGAAGAGAGAAGTGCCCACATGCGGCCGATTCTGGGCAGTGCCGCAGGTTATGTAAACTTAAATCACCTAACCATCATTAAGCATCACTTCATGCTCGATTACCCCGGACTGGAAGCTTTGGCGGCCGTCGTGCGCGAAGGCAGCTTCGAGCGCGCGGCGCGGCGCCTGCACGTTACGCCCTCGGCCGTGTCGCAGCGCGTCAAGCAACTGGAGGAGCGCGCCGGGCAGGTACTGGTGCAGCGCGGCACACCCTGCACGGGCACCGAGGCCGGCCGGCGCCTGTGCCTGCACCTCGAGCAGGTGGCGCTGCTGGAGAACGATCTGCGCCGGGCCCATCCGGCGCTGGTGCCCGACGTGCAGGCGCCCGCGCCCACGCTCAAGCTGGCGGTGAACGACGATTCGCTCTCCACCTGGTTCATGGACGCGATGGCGGCGTTCACGGCCGGCGGCAACGAACTGCTGGACGTCCGCATCGACGACCAGGAGCACACCGCGCAGCGGCTGCGCGAGGGCGACGTGATCGCCGCCGTGACGGCGACGGCCGGCACGATCGCGGGCTGCAACACCTGGCCGCTCGGCGCTATGCACTACGTGGCCGCCGCCAGCCCGGACTTCGTGCGCCGGCATTTCGGCAAGCGCGCGGACGGCGTGACTCCCGAGACGATGGCGCAGGCACCGATGATGGTCTACAGCCGCAAGGACCGCCTGCAGGACCAGTGGCTGCAGCGCCAGGGGCTGGGCTCGCGCCGCCATCCGCCGCGGCACTTCCTGCCATCCAACCAGGGCTTTCTACGCAGCTGCGAGATGGGCATCGGCTGGGGCATGCACCCCACGGTGCTGATCGAGCGGCAGCTCGCCGACGGCACGCTGGTGGAGATGCTGCCCGGCACCGGCATGGACGTGGCGCTCTACTGGGCGCATCCGCGATCGGCGCAGGCGGGCCTGGAGCGGCTCACGCAGTGCGTGATGGCCGCCGCCCGGGACTGGCTGGGCACGGGCCTCGGCAAGCGGCGCACGGGCGCTGCCCGCAAGCCCGTGAAGAAGTAGCGGACGGCTCCGAAGCCGCGCCCCGGGGCCGGGCCGGACGCGTGGCACGGCCTTTCGCGGCCTGTAGGACTCGACCGCGAACACGCCAGGACTGCTGGAATCGGCAGCCGGATGGCCTGTGGCGCGCCAATGGCTGAGCTACGATGAATGCCGCCAGATGGACCGCCCTCCCTGTGCGCAGGGCCCATCGCGGTGCGGCGCGAACCGACGACCACGGCACGGCGACCGCAGGCCGGCCACCCCACGGTCCCGGCACCGAACGCAGCCGGCCGCCCCGGTTCGATGAAGGAAGAAAGCCTGATGTCCCACTACGACCTGATCGTCATCGGCAGCGGCCCGGGCGGCGCCAGCCTCGCGCACCGGCTCGCACCGACCGGCAAGCGCATCCTGATCCTCGAGCGCGGCGACTACCTGCGGCGCGAGGAAGCCAACTGGAGCGCGCAGGCGGTGTTCGTGGAGGGCCGCTACCAGGCGCGCGAATCCTGGGTCGACCGGGACGGCCACCGCTTCGCGCCTCAGCTCCATTACTGCGTGGGCGGCAATTCGAAGGTGTACGGCGCGGCACTGCTGCGGCTGCGCGAGCGCGATTTCGGGGAGGTGCGGCACCACGGCGGCGTCTCCCCGGCCTGGCCGCTGGCGTATGCCGACTTCGCTCCCTGGTACGACGAGGCCGAAGCGCTGTTCCACGTGCACGGCCTGCGGGGCGACGATCCGCTCGACCCGGGCACCACCGCCTACCCCTTCCCGCCCGTCCGGCACGAGCCCAAGATCGCGGAGCTGAGCGAGAAATTGCAGGGCATCGGCCTGCACCCGTTCCACCTGCCGCTCGGCATCCTGCTGGACCAGAAGGAAGACGGCTTCGCCACGCCGACGAGCACCTGCATGCGCTGCTCGTATTTCGACGGCTTTCCCTGCCTGCTGAACGGAAAGGCCGACGCGCAGGTGATGTGCATCGACCCGATGCTGCGCGACCATCCGAACGTCACGCTGCTGACCGGCGCCTATGCCTCGCGCCTGGAGACCGATGCCAGCGGACGCCGGGTGGAAGGCGTCGTGGTGGAGCGCGGCGGCCGCGAGGAGCGCTACACCGCCGGCACCGTGGTGGTGGCCTGCGGCGCGCTGTCGTCCGCCCTGCTGCTGCTGCGCTCGGCGAACGAACGGCACCCCCATGGCCTCGCCAACGGCTCGGACCAGGTCGGCCGCAACTACATGCGCCACGAGATGTCGATCGTGATGGCGGTGATGAAGGAGGTCAACGAGACGGTCTTCCAGAAGACGCTCGCGCTGGGCGACTTCTACTTCGGCAGCGACGACTGGGAGCATCCGCTGGGCCTGATCCAGATGTGCGCGACCAGCCATGCGGACCAGATCAAGGGCGAGGCGCCGCTGCCCGGCCTGATGAAGCACCTGCCCGAGATGCCGTTCGAAGAGATGGCCCGGCATTCGATGGACTTCTGGCTGCAGACCGAGGACCTGCCGATCCCCGAGAACCGGGTGTACTACCGGGACGGCACGGTGCACCTGGACGTGCGCGAGACCAATGCGGAGGCGCTCAGGCGCCTGCAGGCCAAGCTCAAGCAGGTGCTGGATGCGATCGGCTGGCCCGCGGTGCTGGTGCAGCGCTCGCTCTACCTCGGCAAGGACATCCCGCTCTCCGGCACCGCGCACCAGGCCGGCACCTGCCGCTTCGGCACCGACCCGGCGACCTCGGTGCTGGACCTCGACTGCCGGGCGCACGAGGTGGACAACCTCTACGTGACCGACGCGAGCTTCTTCCCCTCGATCGGCGCGGTGAACCCCACGCTCACCATCATCGCGAACGCATTGCGCGTGGCCGACATCCTGAAGGGGCGCCTGTGACCGCCGCCATCATCGTGACCTTCCTCGTGCGCTGCGTGATGGTGCTGATCTTCCTGCCGTTCAGCGCGCTCGACAAGCTGCTGGGCTTCGGCCATGCGGTGGGCCAGGCGCAGGAGGTGTTCAGGCCGCGCTGGCTGGCCCGCGCCGTGATCCTGGCGGGCCTGGCGATCGAGGTGGTGTGCAGCATCGGCGTGGTGGCCGGCGTTTCGGACCGGGCGGCGGCCTTCGCGATCGCGGGCTACTGCTTCGCGACCGCGGTGCTGTTCAAGCCGTTCTGGAAGCCCGGGGACTTCTGGTCGAACCCCGACGGCCAGGCGCGCGGGCTGTTCTGGGACTTCCTCAAGAACCTGGCGCTGGGCGCCGGCTTCCTGCTGCTGGTGGTCGGCACCGACGGTTCCGGCCTGCAGCCCTTCCTCGATGCGCCCTTCGCGTCGAGCCAACCCTACCGGAGCCATTGAATGTCCGATACCGGCCCCCGCCCGTCCGTGCCCTACCAGCACCTCTACACCGATGCCGACGGCGTCAGCCGCTTCCAGGCCTGCACGCTCACCGACTATGAGCTGCACCGCGTCGGCGCCGCCGATCCGCAGTGGAACAACGCCATGGAGCGCGGCGAATCGACCGTCGTCTTCACCGTGCAGCCGGTCGGCTGGGTGGGCGACTGGCACGAGAACCCGGCCCCGCAATGGATCGTGGTGCTCTCGGGCCGCTGGTGGATCGAGGCGATGGACGGCACCCGCATCGAGCAGGGCCCGGGCGAGTTCTCCTTCGGCGGCGACCAGGGCTGCGCGGAAGTGGACGGAAAGAAGGGCCACCGCTCCGGCACCGTGGGCGACGAGCCCTGCCGCCTGATGACGGTGCAACTGCACCGCGCGCCGGTGCGCCGGCCGTGCGCGCTGGGTTGAGCCGAGGCCGAGTACGCCGCCTTCGCGCGACGACGGTGCGCCATCCCATGCAAAGCAATGCAATGCGACCCGTCGCCCTGCGGCATGCGATGGCGCTGACCGGTATCACGGCCTTCTGCCTGGTCGCCCGCGACAGTGCGGCCCTGGCGCGCTTCTACACCGCGCTCGGCTTCGTGCGGGAGGCAGCACCCCGGCCGATCGCGGCGGCCGAGGCGGCGCTGCTCGGCCTTGCGAATGGCGGCACGCGGCACGCGATGCGCCTGGGCGCGACGCGATTGTGGATCGATCAGTACGACCATCCCGGTCGTCCTTACCCGGAGGGCACGGACGCCGCATCGCAGTGCTTCCAGCACTTCGCGCTGGTCACCGACGACATCGCCGCCGCCTGGGACCGCGCACGGGCGGCCGGCGCGACGCCGATCAGCCACAGCGGCCCGGTGACACTGCCCGCCTCCACCGGCGGGGTCGCCGCGGTCAAGTTCCGCGATCCGGAGGGGCATCCGCTGGAGCTGATCCACTTCCCCGATGGCGCACGCCGCGGATGGACGGGCCCCGGCATCCTCGGCATCGACCACAGCGCGATCGCGGTGGCCGATGCCGAGCGGTCCCGCGCGTTCTACCGTGCCCACGGCCTGGTGGAAGGCCGCGCCACGCTCAACCAGGGGCCGACGCAGGTGGCGCTCGACGGCCTGGACGGCGTGCGCGTGGACGTGGTGCCGATGCGTCCCGCGGGGCCCGGGCCGCACGTCGAACTGCTGCACTACCGGCATCCGCAGGGCGCGCCGATCGGGCCATGGGCGACGAACGACGTGGCCGCGACGCGCACCGTCTGGCAGGGCCCGGCCGCCGCTTTGCTGCGCGATCCGGACGGTCACATCCACCAGATCGCCGGCACGGCGCCAGCCGCCGCCTGATCCGCCGCTCCATCTCCGGAGGGCCGATACCTGCCCCGGCATGGCGGCCTGCCAGGACGAAGCCCGGCGTTCAGCCCGCGCGCAGATCGATCGCGAGCAGCCGTGTCGACGCCGCGATGAACAGCCGTTGCCCGCTGCTGCCGCCGAAGCAGACGTTGCACACCACCTCCGCGACGGGGATGCAGCCGAGGTATTCCTGCTCCGCCGACCAGACGTGGACGCCGTCCGCCGCGCTGCACCAGACCCAGCCGCGGGCATCCACCGCGAGGCCGTCGGGATTGCCCTGGGCGGGCGAGCAGAAAAAGCGCCGATGGGCAAGCGCGCCATCCGCGCCGAGGGTGAAGGCCTCGACGTCGTGCCTGGTTCCTGGAACACCGCCGGGTGCCTCGCCCAGTGCCCTCGACGTGTCGGTCACATACACGGTGCGGCCGTCGGGCGACAGGGCGACACCGTTCGGCTGCCCGAAGTCGGCCATGCGCGTGAGCGTGCCGCTGGCCGGATCGAAGCGGTAGAGGCTGCGGTGCGCGAGTTCGGGCTCGGCGAGCGCACCCTGCGCGGGCATCACGATCCCGAACACCGGGTCGGTGAACCACACCGATCCGTCGGGGGCCACCGCCACGTCGTTCGGCGCGTTGAGGCGCCGGCCTTCGTAATGCGTCACCACCGGTTCCGGCTCGCCGCCCAGATCGGACGCGGAGCGGCTGATGCAGCGGCGCCCATGCTCGCAGTGGTAGATGCTGCCGCCCGCCGCCACGGCATTGCCGTTCGGGAACCAGGCCGGATCGATCACCGATTCCACCCGGCCATCCTCTTCGTACCAGGCGTTGACGCGCCGGTTGGGCACGTCGGAGAACAGCAGCCGCCGGTGCGATGCCTGCCATGCGGGCCCTTCGGCATGGATCGCGCCCTCGTGCAGCACGAGCAGCGGCGCATCGGGCGAGAGCACGTCCCAGAGGCATGCGGCTTCGATGCGCACGCCGGGAAAACGGGAATCGGTATCCGGCCCGCCCGGGCGTCGCAGCAGGCGGCCGGGCAGCAGAGGGTCGCTCGCAGGGTCCATGTCGCTTCCTTCCTCCGGCCGTCGGCCGGTCACGAACTCCAGCATATGGAGGGAACCCGGATATCGATGGAAGCTGCAGACGCGGCCGTGTGCCAGCGCATGCCGCATGTCCACCATCCTGCGATCTCGGTGCATGCAGCGCGGCAGTCCCTGAAACGGGAATGCAGCAGACGCCAGTGGGCGGAGCCCGGCCACGCTGCAGCGGCGCGAGCCCTCAGGTCGACTCCTCGACGGGGGCGCGCACCGGCAACCCCGGCACCGGCAACGCCGACAGCGCGCGGCGGCGCGCAGTGGACGTGACTCCTGCGGCAACCGGGCGCGCCACGAGATCGGCCAGCGTCACGCCGTCGAGCACCGCCAGGTAGCTCTGGGTGGCCTGCGCGAGCACGCCCCGCAGCAGGCAATGGCCGGTGAGGCGGCACCGGTTCACGGCGGGATCGAAGCACTCCACCATGTCGAAATCGCTTTCGGTGAGGCGCACGACGTCGCCCAGGCGGATCTCCGCGGCCGGCACGCGCAGGCGCAGCCCCCCGCCCCGCCCGCGCGTGGTGTCCAGCAGGCCCTGCGCGGCCAGCGCCTGCACGATCTTCATGAGGTGGCTGCGCGAGATCGCGTGCTGCTCGGCCACCTCGGTGATGGTCACGGGCTGCGCGCGCCCTTCGCTGGCGGCGCAGTACATCAGCACGCGCAGGGCGTAATCGGTCCACTGGGTCAGGCGCATGGCGTTTGCGTTAGGTCAATCCGAAAGAAGCTCCCGGGATGAATCTTATTGCATAAAATATTCATCGCAAATGAATCTTTAAAGGAGTCCGCCATGAATGCCCGCCTGCCTGCCGCCGCCCACGCCACCCCGCCCGCGATCGATCCTGCGCAGCAGATCGGCCAGATCGCCGTGCAGCTGCCCGGCGCCACCGCGGTGTTCCGCCGCCAGAAGCTGGATTTCTGCTGCGGCGGGCAGGTGGCGCTGCGCGATGCCGCCGCCGCCAAGGGCCTGGACCTGCAGGCCTTGCTCGGCGAGCTGTCGGCGCTGCAGCGCCCCACCGCCCCGCCCGACGCCGGAACGCCGTCGGAGCTGATCGACCACATCCTCGCGCGCTACCACGAGGTGCACCGCGCGCAACTGCCGGAGCTGATCCGCATGGCACGCCGCGTGGAGGCCGTGCACCGCGGCCATCCCGGCGTGCCGGCGGGACTGGCCGATGCGCTGGAGACGATGCACGAGGAGCTGCTCGCGCACATGCGCAAGGAAGAAACGGTGCTGTTCCCGATGCTGAAGACCGGCGGCCATCCGATGGCCGCGCACCCCATCGGCGTGATGCGCACGGAGCACACCGACCACGGCGAGGCACTGGACCGCCTGATGGCGCTCACGCACGACACCACCCCGCCGGAGGGCGCCTGCAACACCTGGCGCGCGCTCTACGCCGGCATCCGGCAGCTGGCCGACGACTTGGTCGACCACATCCATCTGGAGAACAATGTGCTGTTTCCGCAGTTCGAGGCGGCGCCTGCTGCGCAGGGCTGCAGTCCCACGGGCTGCGCCTGCGGCTGACCGGCGCTGACGCGCCCCGGCCCACGTTGCACGCCCTGCCCGCTCCATGACATCGACAACACCCATCGCCACGCCCGACACCGCCAGCATCACCCGGCTGGTGCACGGCTTCTACGCCGACGTGCGCCGCGATCCGCTGCTGGGCCCCGTGTTCGAGGCCGCGCTGCAAGGCAAGTGGGAGGCGCACCTCGCCCGCATGGTCGATTTCTGGAGCACCGTGGCCCTGGGTGCGCGCAGCTACCGCGGCAACGTGGTGGCGAGCCACCGGCCGCTCGATGGGGTGACGCCCGCGCATTTCGCGGCCTGGGTCCGGCTGTGGGCGGAACACACCGGCCGCCTCTTCACGCCCGAGGTGGCGCAGGAGCTGCAGCAGGCGGCGCACGGCGTGGCGCGCAATCTGTTCCGCGCCATGATCGGGCGCCTGCCGGATTTCGCGGCAGGCGAAAACCACCATTCGCACTGAGGCTGCCCTCGGGCGCGCGCCCCGGCCATACCGGGCCGTTCAGCGGCCGTGCCGTGCGCGCAGCGGCGCGAGCAGGTCCGACAGCCCGTTGTGGTCGATCTCGTGCATCAGCGCCAGCAGGCGGCCGATGTCGCCCGGCGGAAAGCCTTCGCGCGCGAACCAGTTCAGGTAATTGCCCGGCAGGTCGGCGATGGCCGTGCCCTGGTGCTTGCCGTAGGGCATCGTGACGGTGAACAGGCGATCGAGCTGGGCCGGGTCCATGGGCACCACCGATTCAGCCGCCTGCACGCTTGACTTTGTGGCCGAGCGATTGCAGGGCCTGCATCACGCGCTCCACGTGGTCGCCCTGCACTTCGATCACGCCGTCCTTCACGGTGCCGCCCGTGCCGCAGGCGGCCTTGAGCTGCTTGCCCAATTGCGCCAGTTCCGCCGCGGGCAGCGCGGCTCCTTTCACCACCGTCACGGCCTTGCCGCCGCGGCCCTTGGTTTCGCGCGACACGCGCACGATGCCGTCGCCCGCCGGCACGGCCGCGGCACGCGCCGCCGCGCAGGCGCATTGCGCCACGGGCTGGCGGCAGGTCGGGCACATGCGGCCGGATTCGGTGGAATAGACGAGGCCGCCCAGGTCGCTCAGGCGCATGGCAGGCTCCGGCGGAAGTGACGGGTGGCGAATGCGGAAGATCGGCAAGACATGGCGTGATTATCCCGGGCCGGCGCCGCGTGCCGCACAATCCGCCGCATGGCGCCACTGTGGGCGCCCTCCTGCCGTCCCTTGTTTCCTTTGGCAGCCGTGCGCGGGCCATCGCGCGCACGGCTGCTCCTCCCGCTTCTGCCCGCCATGCCCTTCGCCGCCCTCGGCCTCTCGCCCGCCCTCGTCCACGCCGCACAGGCCCTGGGCTTTTCCACGCCCACCCCCATCCAGGCGCAGGCCGTGTCCGCCGTGCTGGAGGGGCGCGATGTGCTCGGCCAGGCGCAGACCGGCTCGGGCAAGACGGCCGCGTTCGGCCTGCCCCTGCTGCAGCGCCTGCTGCCGGACGCGCAACTGGCCGGCGCACGTCCCGGCCCGCGGCGCCTGCGCGCCCTGGTGCTGATGCCCACGCGCGAGCTGGCCGCGCAGGTGGGCGGGGTCTTGCGCGAGCTGGCAGGCCATCTGCCGGGCACGCCCCTCAAGATCGCCATCGCTTTCGGCGGCGTGTCGATCAACCCGCAGATGATGGCGCTGCGTGGGGGCGCCGACGTGGTCGTCGCCACGCCGGGCCGGCTGCTGGACCTGGTGGAGCACAACGCCCTGTCGCTCGCGCAGGTGCAGACCCTCGTGCTCGACGAGGCCGACCGGCTGCTGGATCTGGGCTTCGCCGACGAGCTGCAGCGCGTTTTGGCACTGCTGCCGGCGCGGCGCCAGAACCTGCTGTTTTCCGCGACGTTCCCGCAGGAGGTCGCCGGGCTGGCCGAAGGCCTGCTGCGCGATCCGCTGCGCATCGAGGTGCCGCACGCGCCGGACACCGCACCCGACATCGCCCAGCGCGCGATCGCGGTGGCCGAGAGCCGCCGCACGCAACTCCTCAGGCACCTGCTCAAGGAAGAGCCCGGATGGACCCGGGTGCTGGTGTTCGTGGCCACGCAGTACGCGGCCGAGCACGTGGCCGAGAAGCTCTACCAGGCCGGCATCTTCGCCTCGCCCTTCCACGGCGGCCTGAGCCAGGGCGCGCGGCGGCAGGTGCTGCAGGAATTCAAGGACGAGCGCTGGCAGGTGGTGGTGACCACCGACCTCGCGGCCCGCGGCATCGACATCGCCGCGCTGCCGGCCGTCGTCAACTACGACCTGCCGCGCGCGGCCGCCGACTACGTGCACCGCATCGGCCGCACGGGACGGGCCGGCGCCAGCGGTGCGGCGGTGAGCTTCGTCACGCCCGAGGCCGCGCCGCACTGGCGGCTGATCGCCAAGCGGCACGGGCTGCAGGCCTTGCCGATCGAACAGCTCGCGGGGTTCGAGGTGGCGCTGCCGGCGCTCGATGGAGCACCTGCCGATGCAGCCCCGGCCGCCGAGGTCGCACCCGGTACGGCGCAGCGGCCGGCCAAGCTGCCGCCGGGCACGGGCGGCATCAAGGGCAAGCGCCCGAGCAAGAAGGACAAGCTACGGGCTGCTGCTGCGGCTGCGGCTGCGGCTGCGGCTGCGGCTGCGCGGAGTGGATCGGACGATCGTTCGACCTGACACGCAGCCCAGCAGCGCCAACGGCAGCGTGGCCAGGAATGACAGGTACCCCACCGCCATGGCGCCTTGGGCGGTAGTCAAAGCGATTCCCGCCCCTACGAGCCAGGCAGCCTCTGCAGGCCTTGGCGGTCTCAACGCGCGGACGCCTGCATTGCCGAGAGGTATCGTTCGGCGCTACTTCCCGTCGCGCGGTGAGCGACTTTCCCCCTACCCTCCTCTGGTCGGGTGCGTAAAAAGGCGACGTGCCGGACTGCCGCTCAGTCGCCGGAGCCGCCCCCGGCGCCGTCGTCCAGCTCCTGCTGCAGCACATTCGAGGGCGCCCGCTTCGGCGGCATGCCCTCGCCCGGCTTCGCCATGATCTCGACATAGAACTGCGCGGCACCGGAACGCGCCACCTCGTCGATCAGGCCGGTGATTTCATCGACCTGCACGCTGTGGGCGTCTTCCTGCGTGCTGCCGAAGCGGCAATCGAAATCCCAGAAGCGCGCGCCTTCGGGCAGCGCGCGGCGGCGCTCGCGGCGCAGGTAGCGGTGGATGTCGTGGCGGGCGGCGTCCAGGAGCCGGTCGCGGTTCTTGCCCTCGACGTGGAGCAGGTAGGTTTTACGCATGCGCCGATCGTAACCTCCCGCATTCACTACTATGGTTTTCATAGCAACAGACACGATGCGATGGAGCGCTGCGTCGATGGATGCCGGGCAGGCAGGCCGCCCGGCGGGCCGGCGCACGCCGGGCTAGACGCGCGGAGGCATCGGGTGGGCCGGGTCGCTGTAGCCCGGCGTCGACGGATGGCCCGGGGCGACCATTCCGTCCACCAGCGCCTCGTCTTCCGGCGTGACGGTGTAGCCGAGCGCCGGGGCGTAATCCTGCCACTGCGCCAGCGTGCGCGGGCCGGCGATGACCGCGCTCACCGCACGGTGCGCCAGCACCCAGGCGGTGGCGAATTGCGCCAGCGTCACGCCGCGCGCCTCGGCATGCTGCCGCAGTTCCTGCGCCAGCACCAGCGACTCTTCGCGGAACTCGGTCTCGGCGATGCGCTTGTCGCCGCGGCCGGCGCGCGTTCCCGGTGCGGGCGCCTGGCCCGGCAGGTACTTGCCCGTGAGCACGCCACGCGCGATGGGGCTGTACGGCACCACGCCGATGCCATGGTGCGCGCAGGCCGGCAGGATCTCGACCTCGGGCATGCGGTTGAGCAGGTTGTAGTAGGGCTGGCAGACCACCGGGCCGGGCATGCCGATGCGTGCGGCGCCATGCACGAGTTCGGCGATGCGCCAGCCGCGGAAATTGGAGACGCCCCAGTAGCGGATCTTGCCCGCGCGCAGCAGCGCGTCGAGCGCGAAGAGCGGCTCCTCCAGGTCCATGCCCAGGAAGTCGCGGTGCAGATACAGGATGTCCACATGGTCGGTGCGCAGCCGCGAGAGGCTCGCTTCCACCTCGCGCAGCATCCACGCGCGCGAGTACTGCGACTGGTTCTGCCCGTCGCCCATGCGGTTGCCGAGCTTGGTGGCCAGCACCCAGTCGTTCCGCTGGCCCGCCAGCAATTCGCCCAGCATCGATTCGGAGGCGCCCTTGGTGTAGACGTCGGCCGTGTCGATGAAGTTGACGCCGCGCTCGCGCGCATCGGCCACGATGGCGGCGGCCTCGTCGCGGCCGGTCTGGTCGCCGAACATCATGGTGCCCAGGCACAGGGCGGAGACTTGCAGGTTGCTGCGGCCGAGGCGGCGGTAGGTCATGGGCATGGCACGGTTCCTTTCAGTCGATGGTGAGGCTGCGCGCGGCCTGCGGGCGCAGTGCGCGCCCGGGTCGCACGCGCAGTCAGGCGTTTCCCGTCAATAGTGCGGCGGAAGCTCGTCGCGCAGGCTCATCGCCGCGCCCGCCCCGCCCGCTTCGGGCAACTGCTGGCGCAGCGCGACCAGGGCCTGCTGCAGTGCCTCGATCTGCTGCTGCTGGCGGTAGACGGTCATGTTGAGCTGGTCGAGCAGGTCTTCGGCGTAGCTGGCCTTGATCTCCAGCTCGTCGATGCGCGCGGAGGAACTGCGTTCGGTGTCCGGCATGCGCACCTCAGCCGCGCAGCGCCTGGCCTAGGCGCGCCACGCCTTCGCGGATCCTGTCCACGTCGGCCGTCGCGAACGACAGGCGCAGCGTGGCGTGGTCGGGGTTCGCGCAGAAGAACGGCGTGCCCGGCACGAAGGCCACCCCCTTGTCGATGGCCAGCTTGGCCAGCACGTTGCCATCGGCCACCGCGCCGCCCGCCCCCGTGAGCCGCGCCCACACGAACAGGCCGCCCTGCGGCTGCACGAAATCGATCGCGTCGCCGAGTTCGCGGCGCAGCGCCTCGCCCATCGCCTGGGCGCGCTCGGCATACACGGCGCGCACCTTGGCCAGCGTGGCCGGCATGCGGCCGGACCGCAGGTACTGCGCCGCCGTGGCCTGCGCGAAGGTGCTGGTGTGCGCGTCGCTGAACTGCTTGCACATGGTGGCCTTGGCGAGCAGTTCGGCCGGCGCGATCAGCCAGCCCACGCGCAGGCCCGGGCTCAGCACCTTGCTGAGGCTGCCGCAGTGCGCGAGCAGCTCGCGGCTGCCCGGCACCGTGGCCGACAGCGCCAGCAGGCTGGGCGGCGGAGCCTCGCCGAAGTACAGGTCGCCATAGGGATCGTCCTCGACGATCAGCACCTGGTGGCGCACGGCCAGCTCCAGGATCTTGCGGCGGCGTTCCAGCGACAGCAGCGCGCCGCTCGGGTTGCCGAAGGTGGGAATCAGGTAGACGAACTTGGGGCGGTGCTCCACGATCAGCCGCTCGAGCGCGTCGGCATCCACGCCGTTCCCGTCCACGGGCGCGCTCACCAGCTCGGCCCCGTAGAGGCGGAAGCACTGGATGGTGGCGAGGAAGGTGGGCCCTTCCACGATCACCTTGTCGCCCGGGCTGATGAGGGTCTTGCCCAGCAGGTCCAGCGCCTGCTGGCTGCCGGTGGTGACGATCAGGTCCTCGGGCCGCACGCCCTGCGCACCCTTGGTGGCCATGAACGACGATAGCTGCTCGCGCAGCGGGTTGTAGCCCTCGGTGGCACCGTACTGCAGCGCCGCGCCCGGTTCCTGCGACAGCACCTGCTGCGACGCCTCTCGGATGCCGTCCACGTCGAACATCGCGCTGTCGGGAAAACCGCCCGCGAAGCTGATGATGCCGGGCTTGCCCAGCAGCTTGAACAGTTCGCGGATGGCGGAGGTTTCAACGTTGTTCAGACGGTCGGCGAATTGCATGGCTTTGGTTCACGGAGGGGTTGGCGAAGAATCCCCCATTGTCGCCAACTGCCACGCAGGTTGCATGCGGTCTGCCATCGGCATGCCGGACCCGGGGCGGGCGCAAGCGGCGCGGAGGCCGTTCTGCTGCACGACAATGCGCAGGCGAACCCTCGCAGAAGAGCTGCCAGAGCCCTGCCCTCGTCCCATCCTGCCCCGCCTCCCCTATCCCCACCATGAAGACCGCGCAGATCGAACCCTTCTTCGCCGCGCTGAAGGCCGCCAACCCGCAACCCAACACCGAACTGGAGTACACGAGCGTTTTCGAACTGCTGGCCGCCGTGCTGCTCTCGGCCCAGGCCACCGACGTGGGCGTGAACAAGGCCACGCGCAAACTGTTCCCGGTGGCCGGCACGCCGCAGGCGATCCTCGACCTGGGCCTGGAAGGGCTGGAGGGCTACATCAAGACCATCGGCCTCTACCGCAGCAAGGCCCGCCACCTGCTGGAGACCTGCCGCATCCTGGTGGAGCGCCACGGCGGCACCGTGCCCCGCTCGCGCGAAGAACTCGAAGCCCTGCCCGGCGTGGGTCGCAAGACCGCCAACGTGGTGCTGAACGTGGCCTTCGGCCAGCCCACCATGGCCGTGGACACGCACATCTTCCGGGTGAGCAACCGCACCGGCCTCGCGCCCGGCAAGAACCCGCTGGCCGTGGAGATGCAGTTGATGAAACGCGTGCCCGCCGAATACGCGGTGGATTCGCACCACTGGCTCATCCTGCTGGGCCGCTACGTGTGCCAGGCCAGAAAGCCGCGCTGCTGGGAATGCGTGGTGCGGCCATGGTGCGATTACGAGCCGAAGACGCCAGCGCCCTGAGGCTGGGCCCTGCTTTCTCTCGTTTCTTCTTTTTGCCGGGCATCGCGAACCACAAGTGACCGGGCTTTCCGCCTGGGGTTCGCGCGGGTGCAGGTGGTTGAGGAGCCAAGGGAATTTTCCCTGACTGCCAGACGGTGGGCGCAGGCTGAGGGTCGGTGGGGCAGGTTCGCGGATGTGCGGGGAAAGTGGGCGTGGTGACGTGGGTTTATAAAGGTGCCGTCGCGCCCCGTACGGGCGCGTGGGTTGAAACTCGATCTGCTAGCGTCCACAGTCCAGCGAAGAGCGTCGCGCCCCGTACGGGCGCGTGGGTTGAAACCATCGCAGCACGAAACCGCGAGACACCCCAGGGGTGTCGCGCCCCGTACGGGCGCGTGGGTTGAAACTGTCATAGTCCTCGTAAATACGGCCCGTGGCGCCCTGTCGCGCCCCGTACGGGCGCGTGGGTTGAAAC
>DHAE01000015.1 GCA_002397315.1 Comamonadaceae bacterium UBA4962 | reverse complement strand
ACCGACTGAGCTATCGAGGAACAAGACTTAGATTATATACACAAAAAAACGGCCCGCAGGCGAATTGGCACGAACGCGTTCGAAAGACGTCATTCCGGCCGGCACCAGAGCCAGAGAAGCACGCATGCCATGCAGGCGGAGGCGCCCAGCGCGACCCACCGCGGGGCGGAACTGACGGCCAGCACCACGCCGCACAGCGCCATCATGGCGGTGGCGCTCCATTTCGCGCGGCGGCTGACGCGGCCGCCGTCGGCCCAATTGCGCAGCATCGAGCCGAAGAGCGGATGCCGCCACAGCCAGGCGTGCAGGCGCGGAGAGCTGCGCGCGGCGGCCCAGCCGGCCATCAGCACGAAGACGGTGGTGGGCAGGCCGGGCACGAAGATGCCGACGATTCCCAGGCCCAGGCTGCATGCCGCGAACACCAGCAGCAGCCAGCGCACCGGAGCCGGCAGCGGCGCGTGCGCGGGGGGCGGTGGGATTCGGTCCGGGGTCGGCTCGGGCATCGTCCGATTGTGCCTGCGGCGCGCCATGGCGATATGCTGCGCATCCCCCATGGGTCAGGCGGCCCTCTGCGCCGCAGGCCATTCCCACCTTGTTTCCATGACCATCCATTCCATCCTGAAGATGGGCGACGAGCGCCTGCTGCGCACCGCCCGGCCTGTCGAAACCTTCGGAACCCCCGAGCTGCTGCGATTGGTGCAGGATCTGCGCGACACCATGCGCGCCGTGCATGGCGCCGGCCTGGCCGCGCCGCAGATCGGCGTGGACCTGCAGGTGGTGCTGTTCGGCTCGACCGAGCGCAACCCCCGCTACCCCGACCGTCCCCTGGTTCCTCCCACGGTGCTCGTCAATCCGTGCATCACGCCGCTGGGCGACGAGGAGGAAGAGGACTGGGAGGGATGTCTTTCCGTGCCGGGGCTGCGTGGCGTGGTGCCCCGCTGGTCGCGCATCCGCTACACGGGTTTCGACGAGCAGGTCACGCCGATCGACCGCACGGTGGAGGGCTTCCATGCCCGCGTGGTGCAGCACGAGTGCGACCACCTGATCGGCAAGCTCTATCCGATGCGCATCCGCGACTTCTCGCGATTCGGCTATACCGAGGTGCTGTTCCCGGACATCGCCGACCAGGAAGACGATTGAAGCGCAGCGGTGGCCGTGGTCTTCACGCCCGCCGCGGCACGCTTCATTCCGAGAGCGCTTCCAGCAGTTCGGTCTCGATCTGGATCTGCCGCGCGTTGTGCTGCAGCTCCGGCCCCTGCACGAGGAAGGTGTCTTCCACGCGCTCGCCCAGCGTGCTCACTTTGGCGAGCTGCACGCTGAGATGGTGGCGCGAGAGCACGCGGGCCACGAGGTAGAGCAGGCCGGCGCGGTCGCTGGCGGAGATGTGCAGGATCCAGCGCTGCGCTTTTTCGTCCGGGCGCAGGGCGATGCGCGGCGTGATCGGGAAGCTCTTGACGCGGCGCGACACGCGCTTGCGGCCAGGCTCGGGCAATGCGCCGCCTTCCTCGATGGTGCGCGCGAGCTCGCTCTCCACCATGTGGGTGAGTTCCCGGTAGTGGCCCGCCTGCTCGGAGGCGACGATCTGGAAGGTGTCGAGTGCGTAGCCGTTGCTGGCCGTGTGCACGCGCGCGTCGAGGATACTGAAGCCCGCCCGGTCGAAGTATCCGCAGATGCGCGCGAACAGGTCGGGCTGGTCCGGCGCGTAGACGGCCACCTGCAGGCCTTCGCCGGCCAGCGACTGGCGCGCGCGCACCACGGAGCGCCCGCCGCCGACGTGGCGCGCGAGGTGGCGCGCATGCCAGGCGATGTCCGCGGCTTCGTGCCGCATGAAATAGCCGACGTCCAGCGTGTCCCAGAGCTTCTTGTGCCCTTCGAAGGGCTGGGCGCTCAGGGCCAGCAGCACGAGCGCCTCGCGCTTGCGCGCCTCCACTTCGGCCGCGGCATCGGGCGCGCGGCCGCCGAGCGTGCGCAGGGTGGCGCGGTAGAGGTCTTCCAGCAGCTTGCCCTTCCAGGCGTTCCAGACCTTCGGGCTGGTGCCGCGGATGTCCGCCACCGTGAGCAGGTAGAGGGCGGTGAGCCGGCGTTCGCTGCCCACGCGCCGGGCGAAGGCGGCGATGACGTCCGGGTCCGAGAGGTCCTGCTTCTGCGCCACCTGGCTCATGGCGAGATGCTCGGCGACGAGGAATTCGACGAGCGCGGCATCGTCGGCGCCCACGCCGTGCTGGCGGCAGAAGTGGCGCACTTCCTCGGCGCCGATCCTGGAGTGGTCGCCGCCGCGCCCCTTGCCGATGTCGTGGAACAGCGCCGCGAGGTACAGCAGCCAGGGCTTGTCCCAGCCGCCGGCGAGCTGTGAGCAGAACGGGTATTCGTGCGCATGCTCGGGCATGAAGAACCGGCGCACGTTGCGCAGCACCATGAGGATGTGCTGGTCCACGGTGTAGACGTGGAAGAGGTCGTGCTGCATCTGGCCCACGATGCGGCGGAAGGACCAGAGGTAGCGGCCCAGCACCGAGGTCTGGTTCATGAGCCGCATCGCGTGCGTGATGCCCACGGGCTGCTGCAGGATGCGCAGGAACTGCTGGCGGTTGACGGGGTCGCGCCGGAACGCGGAATCCATCACGCCGCGGGCGTTGTAGAGCGCGCGCAGCGTACGCACCGACAGGCCCTTCAGGCCTTCCTCGGTTTCGTAGAGCAGGAAGGTTTCGAGGATGGCGTGGGGCTGGCGGTGGTAGAGATCGTCGTCGGCGACCTCGATCAGGCCGGACTTGTCGAAAAAGCGCTCGTTGATCGGGCGCAGCTCGTGCGCGGGCGGCTCCAGGCGCTCCTCGATGTTGAGCAGCAGGATCTGGCTGAGCTGCGACACCGCCTTGGCGGCCCAGTAATAGCGCCGCATGAGCGTCTCGCTCGCGCGCAGCCGCATCCGCTGGCCCTCCGCGTTCTGCGTGCGGTAGCCGAAGGATTCGGCCACGGCGGTCTGCAGGTCGAAGACGAGCCGGTCTTCGTGGCGGCCGGCGACGGCATGCAGCCGGGCCCGGATCAGGAACAGCAGGGCCTCGTTGCGCTCGATCTGCCGCACTTCGAATTCGGTGGCCAGGCCGTGCGCGGCCAGCTCCTTCCAATTGCGGCCCAGTCCCGCCGCGCGGGCGACCCAGAGCACGGTCTGCAGGTCGCGCAGCCCGCCGGGCGATTCCTTGCAGTTGGGTTCGAGCGCGTAGGGCGTGTTCTCGTACTTGTTGTGCCGCTGGCGCATCTCCAGCGTCTTGGCGACCAGGAAGGCTTCCGGGTCCATCGCCGCGTCGTAGCGCTGCTGGAAGTCGGCCACCAGCGCGGCGCTGCCGACGATGCGGCGTGCCTCCAGCAGCGAGGTCTGCACCGTCACGTCGGCCGCGGCTTCGGTCAGGCATTCGGCCACGGTGCGCACGCTGGAGCCGATCTCCAGCCCCGCGTCCCAGCAGCTTCCGATGAAGGACTCGATCGCGGGCTTCAGCGGGCCGTCGCAGGCGGCACCGTCGCCGTCCGGCAGCAGCACGAGCACGTCCACGTCGGAATGGGGAAACAGCTGGGCCCGGCCGTAACCTCCCACGGCGAGCAGCGCCATGGTGTCCGGCAGGGCCGCCCGCTGCCACAGGGTGCGCAGCAGCCGGTCCGCCAGCGCCGAGAGCTTGCCGAGCAGGGCGCGTACGCCGCGGGTGGATGCGCCCGTGGACTGCAGGCTGGCGAGGAGCGCGGCCTTGTCCTGCCGGTAGGCATCCCGCAGGGGCTGGAGGTCCGAAAGTGGGAGCGGCATGGGCGAGCGGGAGGGCGAAGAGGGCGTCGGGGGCCGGTGGTCGGGCATGGCGATACCGCAAGCAAGAACCGTGCTGCAGTACTTGCCGTGCCGCCGCGACCGTCCTGCCGCACGGTCAGGTCTTGACGGCCGTGACGAAGGGGGGCGGCGTGGGCGAGCCCGCCGAGAGCGTCAGCACTTCGTAGCCGGTCTCGGTCACGAGCACCGTGTGCTCCCATTGCGCGGAGAGGCTGTGGTCCTTGGTGACGATGGTCCAGCCGTCGTTGCCGTGCTCCTTCACCTCGCGCCGACCGGCGTTCAGCATGGGCTCGATGGTGAAGGTCATGCCGGGCACCAGTTCCTCGAGGGTGCCGGGGCGACCGTAGTGCAGCACCTGGGGCTCTTCGTGGAACTTCTTGCCGATGCCGTGGCCGCAGAACTCGCGCACCACCGACAGGCCGTGGCCTTCGGCGAACTTCTGGATGGCGTGGCCCACGTCGCCCAGGCGCGCGCCCGGCTTGACCTGCACGATGCCGAGCCACATCGCCTCGTAGGTGAGCTGGCACAGGCGTTTGGCGGCGATGGAGACGTCGCCGATCAGGTACATGCGGCTGTTGTCGCCGTACCAGCCGTCCTTGGTGATGACCGTCACGTCGACGTTCATGATGTCGCCCTTCTTCAGGGGCTTGTCGTTCGGGATGCCGTGGCACACCACGTGGTTCAGCGAGGTGCAGAGCGACTTGGGGTAGGGCGGGTAGCCCGGCGGCTGGTAGCCGATGGTGGCCGAGACGGTGCCCTGCGCGGCCATGCACTCGGCGGCGAGGCGGTCGACGTCGTTGGTGGTGATGCCGGGGCGGATGTGGGGGGTGATGTAGTCCAGCACTTCCGAAGCCAGGCGGCAGGCTTCGCGCATGCCGGCGATTTCCTCGGCGGACTTGATGGTGATGCTCATGGCGGGATTATCCCATCGGGGCCCGCGCCGTGCCGGGCGCGCCGCGACGGCCCGGCCGCGCGGGCGAAGCCGGCGGCCCGGTAAAATGGCGGGCTTGCGACAGTGCCGCGACGCCCGGACAGGCAGGCCCCATTCAGCGGCCCCGCCCGGCGGAGCGCGGTCCCCCTTTCCCCGAGTTCCGAGCCCCCATCTCCATCTCCCGCAACAGGCCGCCAAAGTGACCCTGCACCTTACCCCGTTCGAGGGCAGCAATGCCCTCAGCCCCTTCCGCGTCCAGCAGCTCCTGCCCCGCCTGCAGGCCATCCACGACCGCATCGAGGGGATCGCAGCCCGGTTCGTGCACCTGGTGGCCACCGATGCGGAGCCCACGCCCGCGGACCGCGAGCGCCTGGCGGCCCTGCTCACCTACGGCGATCCTTACGCCGGCCCGGATTCCGGCCCCGCCATCGTGGTCGCGCCGCGCATCGGCACCGTGTCGCCGTGGGCCTCGAAGGCCACCGACATCGTGCGCAACTGCGGTCTGCACGTGCGCCGCGTGGAACGCGTCACCGAGTACCGGCTGGCACTGCGCTCGGGCCTGCTGGGCGGCGTGCCCACGCTGACCGAGGCGCAGAAGCAGGCCGTGGCCGCGCTGCTGCACGACCGCATGACGGAATCGGTGCTCTGGGACCGGGCCGGCGCGGCCGACCTGTTCACCGAACTGCCTGCCGTGCCCATGGAGTTCGTCGACGTGCTGGGCGGCGGACGCGCCGCGCTGGAGGGCGCGAACACCCGCTGGGGCCTGGCCCTGGCGGACGACGAGATCGACTACCTGGTGAATGCCTTCACGGCACTGCGCCGCAATCCCACCGACGTCGAGCTGATGATGTTCGCGCAGGCGAACAGCGAGCACTGCCGCCACAAGATCTTCAACGCGCGGTTCACCATCGACGGGCAGGAACAGGACAAGAGCCTGTTCGCGATGATCCGCAACACCCACCAGCTCGCGCCGCAGCACACCATCGTCGCCTATTCCGACAACGCCTCCATCATGGAAGGCAGCGCGGTGGAGCGCTTCATCGCGCCGGCTCCCACCGGGCGCGCCGCCCATGACGTGCCGGCCTACCGCAAGAGCGACGCGACGCACCACGTGCTCATGAAGGTGGAAACGCACAACCACCCCACGGCGATCTCTCCGTTCCCCGGCGCCTCCACCGGTGCGGGCGGCGAGATCCGCGACGAGGGCGCCACGGGCCGCGGCTCCAAGCCCAAGGCCGGCCTCACGGGCTTCACCGTGTCCAAGCTCTGGGGCGGCTGGAGCGACGAGGCGGGCGGCAAGCCCGAGCACATCGCGAGCCCGCTGCAGATCATGGTGGAAGGCCCGCTGGGCGGCGCGGCCTTCAACAACGAATTCGGCCGGCCGAACCTGCTGGGCTACTTCCGCGAGTACGAGCAGGACGTGGCCGGCGTGCGCCGCGGCTACCACAAACCGATCATGATCGCGGGCGGCCTGGGCGTGATCGACGCCGGCCTGACGACGAAGATCGAGTTCCCGGCCGGCACGCTGCTGATCCAGCTGGGCGGCCCGGGCATGCGCATCGGCATGGGCGGCGGCGCGGCCAGCTCCATGGCCACGGGCACCAATGCGGCCGAACTCGATTTCGACTCGGTGCAGCGCGGCAACCCCGAGATCGAGCGGCGCGCGCAGGAAGTCATCAACCACTGCTGGGCGCAGGGCGCGCAGAACCCGATCCTGGCGATCCACGACGTGGGCGCGGGCGGGCTGTCGAACGCCTTCCCCGAACTGACCAACGACGCCGGCCGCGGCGCACGCTTCGACCTGCGCGCGGTGCAGCTGGAGGAATCCGGCCTGGCACCCAAGGAGATCTGGTCCAACGAGAGCCAGGAGCGCTACGTGCTGGCGATCGCGCCGGAATCGCTGGAGACCTTCCGCGCGTTCTGCGAGCGCGAGCGTTGCCCGTTTGCGGTGATCGGCACGGCCACGGGCGAGCGCCAGCTGGTGCTGGAAGACACGGCCGTGGAAGCGGGCGACCAGAAATTCCCCGTGGACATGCCCATGGACGTGCTGCTCGGCAAGCCGCCCAAGATGCACCGCGACGTGAAGACGGTGCGCCGCGAAGCCGCGCCGATCGAACTCACCGGCGTGCCGCTCCAGAAGGCCGTGATCGACGTGCTGGCGCATCCCACCGTGGCTTCCAAGCGCTTCCTGATCACCATCGGCGACCGCACGGTGGGCGGCCTCTCGCACCGCGACCAGATGGTGGGCCCCTGGCAGGTGCCGGTGGCCGATTGCGCCGTGACGCTGGCCGATTACCAGGGCTTCGCGGGCGAAGCGATGTCGATGGGCGAGCGCACGCCGCTGGCCGCGATCGACGCGCCGGCCTCGGGCCGCATGGCCGTGGCCGAGGCGATCACCAACCTGCTGGCCGCGCCGATCGAGCTGCCGCGCGTGAAGCTGTCGGCCAACTGGATGGCGGCCTGCGGCGAGCCCGGCGAGGACGCCGATCTGTACGCCACCGTGAAGGCCGTGGGCATGGAGCTGTGCCCGCAGCTGGGCATCAGCATCCCGGTGGGCAAGGATTCGCTCTCCATGCGTACGCAGTGGAAGGATGATGGCGGCGCCGCGCAGAAGGTCACCTCGCCGGTGAGCCTGATCGTGAGCGCGTTCGCCACGCTGACTGACGTGCGGGGCACGCTGACGCCCCAGCTCGACGCGCAGGAAGAAGACACCACCCTGGTGCTGGTGGACCTGGGCAAGGGTCGTTGCCGCATGGGTGGCAGCATCCTGGCGCAGGTGCTGGGCCAGGAGGGCGGCGAGGTGCCCGACCTGGACGACGCGCAGGATCTCGTGAAGCTGGTGGATGCCGTGAACGCGCTGCGTGCACAGGGCCGCATCCTGGCCTACCACGACCGCAGCGACGGCGGCCTGCTGGCCGCGGTGGCCGAGATGGCCTTCGCGGGCCACGTCGGCGTGGCCCTGAACGTCGATCTGCTGGTGACGGAAGGCGACGGCATCGCCGACAGCCGCATGGAGACGGGCGACGCCAAGAACTGGGCGCAGCAGGTGAGCGCGCGGCGCGAGGAGCTGACGCTCAAGGCGCTCTTCAACGAAGAGCTGGGCGTGGTGCTGCAGGTGCGCACCGCCGAGCGCAACGAGGTGATGCAGACCCTGCGCGAGCACGGCCTCTCGAAGTTCAGCCACTTCGTCGGCAAGACGCGCCCCGCCGCCTCCGCCATGGACGTGGGCAAGGGCGAGCTGCAGGTCTGGCGCGACGTGAAGGCGGTGTTCAGCGCATCGCTGTCCGACCTGCACCAGGTGTGGGACGCCGTGAGCTGGAAGATCTGCCAGCAGCGCGACAACCCCGCCTGCGCCGATGCCGAGCATGCGGCGGCGGGCGCTCCGCAGGATCCGGGCCTGCACGTCGCATTGACGTTCGATCCGGCCGAAGACGTGGCGGCGCCGTTCCTGAACCTCGCACGGCCGAAGGTCGCGATCCTGCGCGAGCAGGGCGTGAACTCGCACATCGAGATGGCCTACGCCTTCTCGGAAGCGGGCTTCGATGCCTACGACGTGCACATGACCGACCTGCAGGCCGGCCGCGCGAAGCTGGCCGACTTCAAGGGCGTGGTGGCCTGCGGCGGCTTCAGCTACGGCGACACGCTCGGCGCGGGCATCGGCTGGGCGCGCTCGATCACGTTCAACCCGGCGCTGGCGGAGCAGTTCCAGGGCTTCTTCGGACGGGCGGATACGTTCGGGCTGGGCGTGTGCAACGGCTGCCAGATGTTCGCCGAACTGGCCGACATCATTCCGGGCGCAGAGGCCTGGCCGCGCTTCACCACCAACCAGAGCGAGCGTTTCGAGGCCCGCCTGTCGCTGGTGGAGGTGCTGGAATCGCCCAGCCTGTTCTTCACGGGCATGGCCGGCAGCCGGCTGCCGATCGCCGTGGCGCACGGCGAGGGCTATGCGAACTTCGCGCGCCGCGGCAACGCCGCCCAGGCGATCGCGGCGATGCGCTTCGTGGACCACCACGGCGCCGCCACCGAGCAGTACCCGTTCAACCCCAACGGCAGCGCGGGCGGCCTCACGGCCGTGACCACGGCGGATGGCCGCTTCACGGCGATGATGCCGCACCCCGAGCGGGTGTTCCGCAACGTCCAGATGAGCTGGACCAGCGGCGACCGCGGTGCGCTCAGCCCGTGGATGCGGATCTGGCGCAACGCGCGCAAGTGGGTGGGGTGAGGTGAGGTGAGGTAGCGGCAACTGTCCCTACTGCCGCTGCTTATGCCGAGCATTGCCTAAATGAATGCCCCGTTACGTGATGCATGGAGAAAATGTGCGTCTTCGTAGCCGGGGTGTTCAAAGCAATGTTCAATGTGGATGCAGAGGGTATGGTGGTAGGCGATCCCCATATCAAGGTGAGGCGATTTCCCGCCGTGGAGAAGAATTCGATGGAAACGGTGAGTGGGATCGTCATTCACCAGACGGATTCTGAAGACGAGTCGGCGGTGTTCCATAGCTACGCACGTGCCAACGCCAATGGTGCCCACTTCCTGATCGCGAGGAATGGCGTCATCTACCAGACGGCCTCCCTTCTGCGCTCGACAAGGCATGTGGGAAAGATCAAAGCCCGGTGCCTGGCTGAGCACCGGTGCACGGCCGCTGAGCTTGTTCAATACCGCCAATTCTCACCAGACAAAACCAATCGACTGGAAATGCTGAAAGTGTGCCCCAGCGGTATCCGTCCAACTTCGACAGTATCGGCATCGAGGCTGTCGGTAAGTGCCGGTTGCCCGGCCATCTTGCCATGCCGCATGGGCTCAATGAGATTCAGAAGAATGTATTCATGGAGAAGTTTGGGGTTTACGATCCGCTGACTGGCCCTCAACAGACCGCGCTGCAATATCTGGTGAGAGGTTTGGTGAATACTCTGAAAATACCGTCGCGAGAGGTCCACAAGCATCCCGACATCAGTTACAAGCAGCCAACGGAAGCCTCTACGGCCGTTTGGAAATGAAGGCTCGGTGGTTGAGGGTGTGGTGCCTGGCGCTTTCCGTGGGTGCTGTTGACCCGGCGACAGCGGGGGCCGGGAGCGCTGCGGAAGTGCGCCCCTACGCCCATGCGAAGGTCCGCAAAGTGGTGATCGAGCGCTCCGCCGCCCAGGCGCGGTTCGCTCCCGAAGTCAATTGCAGGGGTCTGGCACTGGACGCCCGACGTGTCCGCTTCTTCCTCGCACATGCCGTGGCGACAGACAGCATTGAATACCGGCGCAATGCGATGGTGGACGATTGCTCCGCGGATGCGCGGGTGGTGTTCTCGGATGGAAGGAGCGCCACGGTATCCATCGACAGCGGGACAGGATGGGGCGCGGTCAGCAGAGGACACCGATCCGAATTCCTGGCGTGCGATGCATGCGTGGACATACTGCAGCCCGACTTTCCTTTCGATCCTCGAAGGCTGCCCTCTGACGTGTCGCGTTGACGGTGCGCATCCGCTGGACGCACCGACAGGACGGTCGCTTTATTCCGGCATCACGAGCCGGTTCCACCGCCGAACGAATTCGAACGCCTCTGCGGGCGGCAGAGGGCGGCTCAGGTAGTACCCCTGCACCTGGTCGCAGCCCAAAAGCATGAGCTGATCGAACACCTCGGCTGTTTCCACGCCTTCCGCCAGCAGGCGGTAGCCGAGGGTGTGGCCGAGCTGGACCATGCCGCGCACGACGTCGAGCGCGCGGGCGTCCGAGCCGATCGGACGGATGAGCGCCTGGTCCAGCTTGAGCACCTCGGCCGACAGCCCGTAGAGGCAGCCGAAATTGCAGTACCCGGTGCCGAAGTCGTCGAGCGCCACGCGCACGCCCAGCGCGCGCGCCGCGTTGATGCCCTGCAGCGTGGGGCCTTCGGTGAGCACCGCGTTCTCGGTGCATTCGATTTCGAGGCGCGATGGGGCGATGCGGTGCCGCGCGAACGCGTCGCGCAGGGAATCTGTGAAGTCCGGCTGCTCGAGGTTGCGGGGCGACACGTTGATCGCCACGTCCACGACGAGCCCGGCGTCTTCCCACGCGCGGATCTGCGCGAGGGCGGTGTCCAGCACCCATTGGGTGACGGCATGGATGTAGGTGGTCTTCTCCAGCAGGGGAATGAAGTCGCCTGGAGGGATGGGGCCCCGTTGCGGATGGTCCCAGCGCAGCAGGGCCTCCACGCAGGTGTAGCGCGTGGTGGCGCGTTCGAACTGTGGCTGGTAGACGAGGCGGAACTCGCCCGCCATCAGGGCGCGCGGAACGCTGGCGAGCAACTCGTAGGAACGGCGGTAGCCGGCATCCA
The DNA here is from genome assembly GCA_002397315.1 of Comamonadaceae bacterium UBA4962. GTDB lineage: Bacteria > Pseudomonadota > Gammaproteobacteria > Burkholderiales > Burkholderiaceae_C > Paracidovorax. The sequence goes on along the minus strand of DHAE01000015.1, from coordinate 89,816 downwards.
CGGTCGCGTCGTAGTGGCAGACCGCGGTGTCGGGCGCGGGGTACTGGTAGAGCGCCGCATTGGCCCGGCGCAGTACGTCGACGGCGTCCGCCGCCTCCAGCTGGAAATGCGCGAGGCCCACGCGCCGTCGCTGGTTGATGACCATGCCGCTGTGGCCGGTGGACAGCGGCGCGGCGAAGGTGCCGAGCAGTTGGTGCGCGAAAGCCTCGAGCGCAGGGGCATGGTCCGGCTGCAGCACGAGCGCGAGCCGCGCGATGCTCGTGTGGTAGACACGCGACCCGGTTCCCACGAACTGCGCGAGCCGCTGGCCGGCCTCGTAGGTGAGTTGTTCGATGGGCTGCATGCCGACGGCGCGCACCGCATCCATGAGGCCGTCGTGCGGCAGCAGTTCGAGCAGGGCGAGGACGCGGCCTCCCCCGGGGTCGGTGCGGCACAGCCCGACGAGGTCGTGCAGGAGCTGGGCGCGGTTGGGCAGCAGGGTGGACTCGTCCACCCGGGCGTTGGAGCACTGCAGGTCGATCTGCGCCATGACCATGGCCGCGAGGTCTTCCAGTTGCCGCTGCTGCGCGGTGTCGAACGTTCGCGGCTCGGTGTCGATCAGGCAGAGGCTGCCGAGGCTGTGCCCGCCGCGCAGCACGAGCGGCGCGCCGGCATAGAACCGGATGTGGGGCGCGCCCAGCACCAGCGGATTGCGCGCGAAGCGTGGGTCGGCCAGCGCATCCTCGACCACCATCACGTCGGTCGTTCGGATCGTGTGGTCGCAGAAGGCGTCTTCGCGGCAGGTTTCGGGCACCTGCAGGCCGACGCGCGACTTGAACCACTGCCGGTCGGCATCGACGAAGCTCACGAGCGCGATGGGAACGCCGAAGACCTGGCAGGCCAGCCGGGTGATGCGGTCGAACTCTTCCGACGGCGGCGTGTCCAGAAGGCCGGTGGCACGCAGTGCCGCCAGCCGCCTGTGTTCTGCGCTGAGAGAGGAATTCATGGGTTCGGAAAAGCGATGCAAAGAGCCTTGGGCGGGTGTCGCCGGCAGCGGGCTCTGCAGAGCATAAGCAATTGTCCGGGTTTATGTATGCAATTGTATGAATAGGGATACCTGACGGCAGGGCGGCGTTGCGACCTACCCCTCCGGGCGGCAACGGGGCGGCGCCCCTCCATAATCGCCTGATCCCCATCTCGGAGCCTTCCATGGCCGGTGCCAGCCTTCTGACCCTGCTCGACGATATCGCCACGGTGCTCGACGACGTCGCGCTCATGACCAAGGTGGCCGCCAGGAAAAGCGCGGCGATGGCCGACGACGTTTCGCTGATGGCCAAGACCGCAGCGCAGAAGACGGCGGGCGTCTTGGGGGACGATCTGGCCCTGAATGCCCAACAGGTGACGGGCGTGCGCGCGGACCGGGAACTGCCCGTGGTCTGGGCCGTGGCCCGGGGCTCTCTGGTCAACAAGGCCATTCTGGTGCCGGCGGCGCTGCTGATCAGCGCATTCATTCCCTGGGCGGTGACGCCGCTGCTGATGCTGGGCGGTGCCTTCCTCTGCTACGAGGGGGCGGAAAAGCTCGCCCACAAGTTCCTGCCGGCTGCGGCGGCCGCGCCCGGGGACGAGGCCGAACGGCAGGCCCCTGCCATGGCGGCGGCGCAACCCGCCGTGGACCTGGCTGCATTCGAGAAGGACAGGGTCCGGGGGGCGGTGCGCACGGACTTCATTCTCTCGGCCGAAATCATCGCGATCACGCTCGGCACCGTGGCCGGAGCGCCGTTCGGTCAGCAGGTGGCGGTGCTGGCGGGCATCGCACTGATCATGACGGTGGGCGTGTACGGCTTCGTGGCCGGCATCGTGAAACTCGACGACGTCGGCCTGTGGCTCAGCCGCCGCGCGAACGCGGCCGCGCGTGGCCTGGGCCGCGGCATCGTCGCGGCAGCGCCGTGGCTCATGAAGCTGCTGTCCGTCGCGGGGACCGCGGCGATGTTCTTGGTGGGCGGCGGCATCCTGGTGCACGGGCTCGCACCGCTGCACCATGCGGTGGAGGAGCTGGCGGCGCGGGCGGGCGACGGATGGCTGCAGGTGCTGGCCGTGAATGGACTCAACGCGGTGAGCGGCATCGTGGCCGGTGCGCTGGTGCTGGCCGCCGTGACGGTGGTGCAACGGTTGCGCGGCCGGGACGGCGCGGCGCACTGACGCCCGGAAGCCTTTTGATCTGCGGCAAGGCGGGTGCCGCGGTTCGGAGGCCCAATGCATGCACGGGGGCCGTCCCCGTTCAACCGCATCGAGTTCCCGTATGAAAAAGAATCTGCTCGCTCTGGCTGCACTGTGCCTCCTGTCTTCCGGCGCCGCCCATGCGCAGGCCGCCGACGGCCCGAGCCCCTGGCTGGTCCGCGCCCGTGCCGTGCACCTGGACAGCGCCAACAAGGACAGCACCGGCCTGGGCCTGTCGATCAACGACAAGACCATTCCCGAAGTCGACATCTCGTACTTCTTCAACAAGAACGTCGCCGCCGAGCTGGTGCTGACGGTGCCGCAGAAGCAGGACGTCCGCTCCAGCGTGCTGGGCGGTCAGATCGGCACGCTCAAGCACCTGCCGCCGTCGCTGATGATCCAGTACCACTTCGATGCGCCCGGTTTCACCCCCTACCTGGGCGCCGGCATCAACTACACGCGCTTTTCGAGCGTGCGCCTGCCGGCCGGCGTGAGCATCGACAAGAGCAGCTGGGGCGGTGCGCTGCAGGTCGGCGTGGACATCCCGCTGACCAAGAACCTGTCGCTCAATTTCGACATCAAGAAGGTCTATATCCGGACCGACGTGGCCGCGGCCGGCGCCAAGCTGGGCACGCTCAAGATCGATCCGTTGCTGGCAGGCGTGGGCCTCGGCTGGCGCTTCTGAGCCCCGGAGCCGGGCGGCGCGCGGGCGCGCCGCCCGTGGAGTTCTACCGTGTGAGGTGGGGAAGGGCCGGCGCCCGTGCGCCGGCTTTTTTTCGTGCGCGGCCGCCTTGCCGGTGAGGGGGGGGGGACGTCAGCCGGCCGGCGGGGGCTCGGGCGCGTGCAGGGGCAGCTCCAGCGTGAAGCGGGCGCCGCCCGCCGCCTCGGAGGCCACCACCAGCCGGCCGCCCATGAGCTCGGCCAAGGCGCGCGACAGGGTCAGTCCCAGCCCGGTGCCGCCGTGCCGCGTGCTGGTGTCGGCACGGCCCTGGCTGAACTTCTCGAAGATGGTGTCCTGCAGCTCCTCGGGTACGCCCGGGCCGGTGTCGATCACGTGGAAGCGGACCGTGCCCGCCTTGGCGGCATCCACCTCCAGTCGCACGCTGCCCCGTTCGGTGAACTTGAGCGCGTTGCTCAGCAGGTTGTTGAGGATCTGCTGCAGGCGCACGGCATCGCACCGGAGAATCTGCGGAACACCCGGGTCCACGTGCAACTGGAGATCGAGCCCCTTCTGCCCGGCCGCGATCGTGAACAGATCCGCCGTGGTGCGCACCAGTTCGCGCACGGCATGGTCGCCCGGCACGATCGGCATGGCGCCGGCCTGCGCCTTCGCGAGATCGAGAATCTCGGACAGCAGCGTGTTGAGATGCTCCGCCGCCTTGCGGATGAGTCCGGCCGCTTCGCGGTAGGAGGGCTGTTCCAGCCGCAGCTCCATCAGTTCCGCGAAGCCATGGATGCTGGTGAGCGGCGTGCGCAGTTCGTGCGAGATCGCCGTGAGGAATTCGCTCTTGGCGCGGTTGGCGGAGCGCGCCTCGGCCTCGCTGGCGGCCAGTTCGACGTTCTTGCGCTCGAGCTGCCGCACGCCCTGCAGGAATCCCGCGCCGATCGCGACCAGCGCGGCCGAGAACAGCCCCCCGAAGACCACCGCGAACGTGCGCATGGTCTTCCACTCGGCGAGCGCGGCATCGTTGGTGGTGGAGACCACGACGCTGAGCGGATAGCCGAGCACGCGGTGGAAGGCGGTGATGCGGTCGAGCCCGTCCAGGTGGCTCAGGCGCTGGTAGGTGCCCTGCAGCCGCGACGTGTCGCCGAGCGGATGGCCGGGCGGGAATTCGAGCGACTGCCCGATGCCGTCCGCCTGGCCGTCCACGACCCTTGCCCGGATATTGAAGTCGGCACCCATGAGCGCCACCACGCCCTGCGCGCCGATGTCCACGTCGCCGTACACCTGCTGGAAGTACCCCGGGTCGAGCGAGGCCACGACCACGCCGGCAGGGCGGCCTTCCTGGTCGACCAGGGGGCGGCTGAGCTGCATGGTCCACCGGCCCGAGACGAGCCCCAGCACCGGTTTGCCGACGTACAGGCCCGATGCGGTCATCTGCGTGGCGCCGTCCGGCACGGCGCCGGGCTGCAGATGCACGCGGATGTGCTCGCGCCCGCTCAGGTCCATGCCGTGGTTCTTCGTGCCGCGCGGGTCGAGGTTGCTGCCTTTGAACCGGCCGTCCTGGCCCACCACCGAGAGCTGGGTGAGGATGTCAGGTGCCATGCCGGTTTCGTTGGCGAACAGGGCGTAGTCCTCGGGCGTGAATTCGCCGCTGCGGATTTCGGCGGCCACCCGCAGCGTGGCCTGGTCCGCCGCCGCCAGCACCCGCAGCGTCTGCTCCTGCAGCACGCGCGCCAGATTGCTGTTCTGCCGCTCGTGCGCGCGCAGGGCATCCTGCGACTTGATGTGCAGCGAAACCGCCACCATCACCCAGGTGACGGTGATGGCCAGCGCGAGGAATCCCATCACCAGCACGCGCAACCGCAACCCGTGCGCCGCGGACGCTGACGCGGGGGCGTCCGCGGAAGCGGCGTCGGCGGAGGAGGCGGAGCTGGACATGGTGCGCGGGCTCACGGCGACACCGCCTGTGTGCCGAACGGGCCGTTGCCGCCGCCGTGGCCGCGGATGCGGCGCCAAAGCGCGGGGAGGGCGACGGCCGGGTCGGGGCGCTGCCAGGACTGCGTGATCGGCCCATGCACCCCGGCGGCCTCTGCCGGGGTGCCTAGATCGAAGTGGAAGGTGTAGGCGGGCTCCTGGCCCATCCGCAGATCGGTGAGGTGCAGGCGCCCTCCCTGCTCGCGCATGCGGAAGAAGCCGTGGCTGAACGCGGCCACCTGCCGCACCGGGACGAGTTCGCCGAAGCGGTCGATCAGGCCCCGGCCACGGTCGTGTACGGTGAAGTGCACGGGCCGGCCGCCGTCGGCGAGCGCATAGAACCCCTCGGCGTAGCGGTCCGGCGCCATCGCCACGATGCGCCAGGCGAGGGTGTTGAACGGCGTGGGCGTGACCAGCACGGTGCCCGCGGGCCAGCCGATCGCCTCCAGCGACGTTCGCGCCACCGCGGCGACGTGCTGCTGCGCGATGGCGCTCCAGGCCAGGTAGGCGGTGCTGAGCAGCAGGCCTGCGGCGTTCCAGCGCAGCCCCCTGCGCCCGGACAGCGCCAACGCCGCGATGGTGCCCACGAGGAGCGGCACGGTGTAGAGGGGGTCGATGATGAATATGCTGCCCACGCCGTAGGGCTGGTCGGTGAAGGGGCGCAGCAGCTGCGTTCCGTACACCGTCATCCAGTCGAGCAGAGGATGGGTGACCAGTGCGAGGCCCAGCGCCCAGCACCAGCGTTTCCACTGGACGGATTCCCCGTGCAGGCGCGCCGCCATCCAGCCCATGGGCAGGGCCAGCAGGGCCAGGTAGAGCAGGGAATGGCTCCAGCCCCGGTGGAGCACCATGTTGGACACCGGATCGCCATGGTCGATGAGGGCGTCGAGGTCGGGCAGCGTGCCGGCCACGGCGCCCCACAGCACGGCCTTCCACGCCGCGGTACGCCGGCCCATGGCGGCCAGGGTGACGGCGGAGCCAAGGGCGATCTGGGTCAGGGAGTCCATGGGGAAGGTGGTCGGGGTATCGGAGCCGCCGCACCGGCGGCCGCGCAGTCGGCGCGATGCCCGGGCTGTACGCCGATGCATTCTAGGGCCGTAACACCTGGGCACACACGCTGATGTCGGGGGGCGGGGGGCAATGCGCATTGGCGCCCGACGGCACGGAAGCGGGTGCGTCCTACAAAGCCGTTCCGGTCTCTCTGCAATGCTGGGCGCAGCCGCCGTGCTTCGGTGCCCCATGCGCACCGGCTGCCATGCATGCGGCGCGGGCCTCGTGTGCCCGCCGTCCTGGTCATCCCCCCTTCAGGAACCCATTCGATGAACGCCCACGCACTCCAGCAGCCCGCCCCGGACCATGCCGATATCGTCGAGGGCCTGCTCAGGCACCCGGCCTGCATCTCGCCCAAGTACTTCTACGACGAGCGCGGCTCGCAGTTGTTCGAGGAAATCACGCGGCTGCCCGAGTACTACCCCACGCGCACCGAAAAAGCGGTGGTGGAACAGCACGGTGCGGACATCGCGCAGGCCGTGGGAACGGTGCAGACGGTGATCGAGCTGGGTGCCGGCAACTGCGAGAAAGTGCGCGCACTGTGCCGGCTGCTGCGCCCGGAGCGCTTCGTGGGCGTGGACATTTCCGAAGACTTCCTGCGTGGCGCCGTGGCGCGGCTGCAGGAAGAGCTGCCCTGGCTGCAGGCCCAGGCGGTGGCAGGCGACCTCACGCGTGCCGTGGCGCTGCCGCAGGACGTGCCCCGCGCGCGGCGGCTGGTGTTCTACCCGGGCTCCTCGATCGGCAACTTCGATCCGCCGCAGGCCCTGGCACTGCTGTCGCGCATGCGCGGTCTGGTGGACCGGGACGGCGGCATCCTCGTGGGGTTCGATCTGCCGAAGGACACGGCGGTCCTAGAGGCCGCGTACGACGACGCCGCGGGCGTCACGGCGGCGTTCAACCGCAATGCGCTCGCCCACGTCAACCGGCTCATCGGCAGCGACTTCGCGCCGCAGGAATGGCAGCACCGCGCCTTCTTCGACCGCCGGCTCTCGCGCATCGAGATGCACCTGGAATCGCCGCAGGGCGCGCACGTGCGCTGGCCGGGCGGCTCGCGGGTTTTCGCGCCCGGCGAGCGCATCCACACCGAGAACAGCTACAAGTACACGCTGCCCGCCTTCCAGGCGATGCTGGCGCGCGCCGGATTCTCCCGCGCCCGTGCATGGACGGACGACCGCGGCTGGTTCGCGCTGGTGCATGCGCGGCCCTGACATCCCGCTGCGGCACGGGCGTCGCGGCATCGACCGCACCCCAGGAGACTTTTCGACATGACCTCTTCCCTTTCCCTGGTGCGCGGTGCGACCGCGCACACGGCGCCGCCCCGCACTGAGCTCCGGGCGCGCTACGCCGACGTGCGCGCAGCGTCGCTGGCGCTGGCCGTGCCGCTGTCCGACGAGGACTGCTGCGCCCAGTCGATGCCCGACGCAAGCCCCGTGAAGTGGCACTTGGCGCACACCACGTGGTTCTTCGAAACCTTCTTGCTGGAGCCGCGGGAACCGGACTTCGCGCCGTTCCACCCCGCGTTCCGCGTGCTGTTCAATTCGTACTACAACGGCGTGGGCGCCAAGCATCCCCGGCCGCAGCGCGGCCTCCTTACACGCCCATCCATGGAACAGGTGCTGGAATACCGCCGCGACGTCGATGCGCGCATGCAGCGCCTTCTGTCCGCGCTGGACGAGGGGCCGGACGCGGAGCACGCCGGGCTCGCGGCGCTGGTCGAACTCGGATTGCAGCACGAGCAGCAGCACCAGGAGCTGATCGTCACCGACGTGAAGCATCTGCTGTCGTGCAACCCTTTGTGGCCGGCCTACCGCCTGCAGAGTGCCGTCGGAGCCGTGGCGCCCGTGCGCGGCCCCGGAGCCACGGAGGCTGCGCCGCTGCGCTGGCGCCGTTTCGAGGGCGGCGTGACCGAGATAGGCCACTGCACAGAGACGGACGGCGCGGGCTTCGCGTTCGACAACGAATCGCCCCGCCACCGGGTCTACCTGCAACCCTACGCACTGGCCTCCCGGCCGGTGAGCACAGGCGAGTACCTCGCTTTCGTGGAAGCGGGCGGCTACCGCGATCCTGCGCTGTGGCTGGCCGAGGGCTGGGACTGGGTCCGGGCCCAGGGCCTGGAGCGTCCGCTGTACTGGCGGTGCCTGCCCACGGAGGTCGCGGGCGGCTGCGGCACCGACGGCGGCTGGCACGAGTTCACGCTCGCCGGTCTGCGCCCGCTGGACCCTGCCGCTCCCGTGGTGCACGTGTCCTACTATGAAGCCGATGCCTACGCCCGCTGGGCCGGTGCCCGGCTGCCCACCGAGGCCGAATGGGAGGCCGCCGCGGCCGCCATGGCCGCGGACGGTTGCGGCCATTTCGCGGACAGCGGCGTACTGCATCCGCGCCCGGCGCCGGGCGCGGCGCGCTCCGCGGACCCCGCACGCCCGCCGGTGCTGGAGCAGATGTTCGGCGACGTCTGGGAGTGGACGCAGTCCAGCTATGCGGCCTATCCGGGCTTCCGGGTGGCGGACGGCGCCGTGGGCGAATACAACGGCAAGTTCATGGTGAACCAGTACGTGCTGCGCGGCGGCTCGTGCGCCACGCCGCCCGGGCACGTGCGCGCCACCTACCGCAACTTCTTCCCGGCCACCGCGCGGTGGCAGTTCTCGGGCCTGCGGCTCGCACGTGACGCCTAGCATCGGGTCGCTCCGTGGCGTGGGGCTAGACCGCCTCCAGCGCCTGGGCGAGGTCGGCGGTCAGGTCGTCGATGTGCTCGATGCCCACCGACAGGCGCACCATCCCTTCGCTCACGCCCGCCTGCTGCAACTCCTGCGGGCCGAGCTGCCGGTGCGTGGTCGAGGCCGGGTGCGTGGCCAGCGAGCGTGCGTCGCCGATGTTCACCAGCCGCGTGAAAAGCTGCAGCGCATCGAGGAAGCGCGCGCCTGCCGCCCGGGGATCGTCGCCGTCGGCCGAGCGCAATTCGAACGAGAGGATGCCCGATGCCCGTCCGCCCAGCAGCCGCTGCGTGAGCGCGTGGTCGGGATGGCCGGGCAGGGCCGCATAGCGCACCTGCGCCACCTTCGGATGCCGCTGCAGGTAGTGCGCGATCGCCAGCGTGTTCTCGCAGATGCGGTCCATGCGCAACGCGAGCGTTTCGATGCCCTGCAGGATGAGGAACGCGTTGTGCGGCGACAGCGTGGCGCCCGTGTTGCGCAGCGGCACGACGCGCGCACGGCCGATGAAGGCCGCTTCGCCCAGCGCTTCGGTGTAGACCACGCCATGGTAGCTGGGGTCGGGCGTGTTGAGGCAGGCGAAGCGCTCCTGGTGCTTGCTCCAGGGGAATTTGCCGCTGTCGACGATGGCGCCGCCGATGCTGTTGCCATGGCCGCCCAGGTACTTGGTGAGCGAGTGCACCACGATGTCCGCGCCGTGCTCGATGGGCCGCAGCAGGTAGGGGCTGGGCACGGTGTTGTCCACGATCAGCGGCACGCCGTGGTCGTGCGCCACCTGCGCCAGCGCGGCGATGTCGGTGACGTTGCCCAGCGGGTTGCCGATGGATTCGACGAACACCGCCTTGGTACGGCCATCGATGTGCTGCGCGAAGCTGGCCGGGTCGCGCGGATCGGCGAAGCGCGTGGTGATGCCCTGGCGCGGCAGCGTGTGTGCGAAGAGGTTGTAGGTGCCGCCGTAGAGCGTGCCGGCCGAGACGATGTTGTCGCCCGCCTCCGCGATGGTCTGGATGGCGTAGGTGATCGCCGCCATGCCCGAGGCCAGCGCCAGCGCGGCGATGCCGCCTTCGAGCGCCGCGACGCGCTTTTCCAGCACGTCGGTGGTGGGGTTCATGATGCGCGTGTAGATGTTCCCCGGCACCTTGAGATCGAACAGGTCCGCGCCGTGCTGCGCGCTGTCGAAGGCATAGGCCGCCGTCTGGTAGATCGGCACGGCCACGGCGCGCGTCGTGGGGTCGGGTGTCTGTCCGGCATGGACGGCGAGGGTTTCGATCTTCATGGCGCATCGTCTCCTGCAATGGTGTTGCGGGCCATTGTGTCGTCCGGCGGCCGCCGGTGGAACGAACCGTTCGCTATGTGCTTATGCGCAACCGGTTGCGCGCAGCCTGGCGCCGCTGGGAGGCCGGGAACGCCGTTTGCTGATGGCCCTTCGCCGAGCGCATGCCTTGGGCGTGCCGGAGTTTTCTTTCCTCTCCATCGATCCATGAGCCCCGTACGACCGCTTTCTTCTTTGTCCCGCGGCCCGCGCTGCACCGTCTTCGTCCTTTCATCCCCTCCGATCCACCGCGCCGCTCCGGCACTGCAGGGGGCGACCCCATGAGCACCGCACCCTGGAATCCGGAAGACATCCTCGGCCACCAGTCCATCCAGGACCTGCAGGGCTCGCCCACCGAAGAGCTGCTGGTCTGCACGGTGCAGCGCGTCAACGCGACGGCCGACCGCGCGGAGACCGCGCTCTGGTGCGTGCCCCTGGACGGCGCGGCGGCACCCTGGCCACTCACGGCGGGCACCTCCGACAACAGCCCGCGCTGGTCGCCGGACGGCCGTCAGGTGGCGTTCATCTCCTCGCGCAACGGGCAGAGCCAGGTGTTCGTGATCTCCCGCCACGGCGGGGAGGCGCGGCAGGTGGGCGCGCTGGACGGCACGGTGCTGTCCGCGGAATGGTCGCCGGACGGCACTTCCTTCGCCGTGCTGTGCACCGTGGCGGTGGACCCCGACCTGCGCGGCCGCCGGCCCGGCCCCGACGCACCGCCGCCGCGCACGGGCGGCCCGCGCGTGGTGTGGCGGCTGCCGTACAAGGCGGACGGCCTGGGCTATGTGCTGGGCCGGGAAACGCATCTCTTCGTGCTGCGCATGGCCGACGGGCACTGCACCCGGCTCACCGACGGAGCGTTCAACGTGCGCGCCGCGGCCTGGTCGCCCGACGGCAGCCGGCTGGCGATGGTACGCACGCGCGATGGCGACGACGCGCACCGCACCGATCTCTGGACCGTGCAGGCCGACGGCAGCGGCGCGCGCCAGCTCACGCACGATCTGGCGCAGGTGCTGTCCCCGGTGTGGTCTCCCGACGGCCGCACCATCGTCTTCTCGGGAACGCGCGACGACGGCGATGCCATGGTGCGGCTCTGGCAATGCGATCCGGGCATCGCCGCCGTGCAGCCGCTGGGCGACGCGTCGATCGAGATCGGCACCGAGACCGCGAGCGTGCGGTTCGTGGGCGACGACGCGGATCGCGTGCTCGCCATCGTCGCGCGGCGCGGCGTGCATGCCGTCGTGTCCGTCGGGCTGGGCGATGGGGCGATGCAGACCCTCGCGCAGGGCGACCGGCAGATGGCGTCGCTCGCCTACACCCGCCGGGGGCTGGCCTTCGTCGCGCACACGCCGGTGGAGCCGATGGAAATCCATGCCTGCGCGCACGACGGCAGCGGCGAGCGCAAGGCCACGTCGTTCAACGCGGCGTGGTGGGACGCGCACGGTGGCGCCTCCCTGGAGCGGCGGCGCTTCACCGTACCGGATGGCGAGGGCGGCACGCACGAGATCGACGGCTGGCTGCTGCGGCCGGCCGGTGCGCAGGGCTCGCTGCCGCTGCTCGTGGACCTGCATGGCGGGCCGGCGGCCTACGCACTCTTCGACTACCCGGCCACGGCCTACTGGTCGGTGCTCTGGTCGCGCGGCTGGTCGGTGCTGGCGCTCAATCCGTCCGGCTCTTCCGGATACGGGCGTTCATTCGCGGAGCGGTTGCGCGGCCACTGGGGCGAGCGCGACCTGCCCGAGGTGCTGGCCGCCGTCGATGCGCTGCAGGCCGAGGGCCTCGCCGATGCAAGAATTGCCGTGGGCGGAAAATCTTACGGCGGCTTCCTGAGCGCCTGGACCATCGGGCACACGGAACGATTCCGCGCGGCCGTCGTGATGGCGCCGGTGGCGGACGCGCGCAGCCACTACGGCACGTCCGACAGCGGCTACTACGCCGACCCGTTCGACTTCGGCGGCACGCCGTGGAGCGTGCCGCAGGCGTACCTCGAGCATTCGACGCTGCCGGGCGCGGCCCGGGCCCGCACGCCGACGCTCATCCTGCAGGGCGAGGACGATGAGCGCTGTCCGGTGGGGCAGAGCGAAGCCCTCTTCTGCGCGCTCAAGCGCGGGGCCAATCCGCCGTGCGAACTCGTGATCTATCCGGGCGAGGGGCACACGTTCACGGCCGGGGGCGCGCCCTCGGTGCGCCAGGACGCCGTGCGGCGCATCGTGGAATGGCTGGAGCGCTGGATCGACCCGGCCGCGCGCCCGTCGCAGGCGGATTGACGCACGGCACGCCCGGGCCGGTGCCTGCTCAACGCGGGCCCGGCGGAATCAGTGCGTCCCGCGCGGGTTCGCCGCGCTGCGGGTTCAGGCTGCCGCTCGTGTGCTGCTCGCGCTCCTGCTGCTCCTGATCGCGCTGCTGCTCGGTCTGCGGCTTTCGCGGGTCGGTGGGCGTCAGCTGGCTGTCGTCCTGCACGTGTTGCTGGTCGCGTTGCGGCTCGTTCTGCTGCGGTTCCATGGCGGTCTCCTGGGATGGTGAGGGGTGTGTCGTGCGGCGGACGCCGCCGCATCCCTTGCGTGGCAATGCGCGTGCCTCCGTACGCCATCGGCCCCCGCCGCGTTGCGGCCCAGCCGGTCGGGGCGGCCATGCGCCCTGCGGGCATGCAGTCGGGAACGGGCATTGCCCCGGCAGTCTTGCACGGGCGCCACTGCCCGCCAACAGGAGCGAACCATGCCCATCTTGCTGTCGACAGAACTCCACACCAGCCCGGACAAGAAGGATCTGGCCCGCGCGCCCGATGCCCTGCCGGACGGGCCGAATGTCGCGCCCAGCGCGCACGAACACGAGGCCGCCCAGGGTCTGCTGCCCGATGCGAACGCCAAGGCCGACAACACACGTGCTGGCATGCAGGCCACGATGCGCCGCCATCGGGCCATGTAGGCCGAACCGGGCCGGTACTGAACGCCGGAGTCCGTACCGAACGGCGCGACGATCGACGGCGCGACGGTGGCCGGCACCGCTGCCGCGGATCAGTGCGGCGCGCCCGGCGCCGGTCGCGTGCGGTAGAACTGCATCGGCACGGCCTGCATGTCCTTCGCATGCTGGTTCAGCACCGACTTCTTCATCCTGCCCACCACGTGCATCTCGCAGGGCTTGCAGTCGAAGCGCAGGGTGAGCTTTTCCTTGCCGTTGACGAGCTGCAGCGGCTCGGCCTTGATGGTGCCTTTCACGCCGATCACGCCCTTGGCCTGCTTGGGGCACAGGCTCATGGAAAAGCGCACGCAGTGCTTGGTGATCATCAGGCTGACCTCGCCTTCCTCTTCCTTCGACTCGTAGGCCGCGTCGATCACCTTCACGCCGTGCTTCATGTAGAAGTCGTGCGCCTTGTGGTTGAAGACGTTGGAGAGGTAGGTGAGCGTGTCTTCCGGGAAGGGCGCCGGCGGCTCGACCGGCGCGGCGCGAGGCAGCCGCGCGAGGCCGGCCGCCCGCGCGGCTTCCAGCGCTTCCACCGCATCGCGGCGCAGCGCGTTGAGCGCGGAGGCCGGAACGAACCACGGCTGCGACAGCGACAGGGCGATGTCATGCACCGCGAACACCGTGGCGCCGAAGCGGCCCAACTGCTCGCGCAACGCGGGTTCGGCGCGGGCCGCGTCGGTGGCCGGCTGGTGCGGCTGCACGATGGCGGCGCTGCCCGTGAAGCCGTCCTCGTCGGTCAGCGTGAGCGCGAAGCCGTCCGGGGTTTCCGACAGCTGCGCCCACAGGCCGATGCGGCGATCGCTCGATTTCTTGTCGAGCGTGCGCACCCAGTCCATGTCGCGGTTGCGGTTGATCTCCAGTCCACGGCGCAAGTCCTTGAACCCGGCGATCGGGTCCTTGGGGAACACCCGCCACAGGCCCTTCTTCGCGTTCACCGCCTCGGCGCGGTTGATCTGCAGGCCCACCAGCTCCTTCTGCAGGTCGTAGTAGCACAGGCCGTCGCCGTTGTGCAGCACGGTCTCGGGGCTGGAGAGTTCCAGGTCCACGGAGTTCTCGCCGACCTGGGTCACCCAGCCGATCGGGCGGCCCGGCGTCTTGGGCGTGTCGAATGCGCCGATGTCCTCCTTGCGGCCGTTGACGAAGTAGTCGGTGAACTCGCGGTTGAAGTTCTGGTCCGGGTCGGGCGTGAAGGTGAAGGTGGTGCGTCCGGAGGACGAGCGTGCCAGCGGCTCGGCCGAGAACTCCCGCTCCTCGATGATCTCGTCGAGCAGCTTGCGGTAGTGGGCCGTGATGTTCTTCACGTAGCCCATGTCCTTGTACCGGCCTTCGATCTTGAAGCTGCGCACGCCCGCGCCGATCAGCGCGCGCAGATTGTCGCTCTGGTTGTTGTCCTTCATCGAGAGCACGTGCTTCTCGTGCGCGATGATGCGGCCGCCCGCGTCCAGTACCTCGTAGGGCAGGCGGCAGGCCTGGTTGCAGTCGCCCCGGTTGGCGCTGCGGCCCGTGTGGGCGTGCGTGATGTAGCACTGGCCGGAGTAGGCCACGCAGAGCGCGCCGTGGATGAAGAATTCGATGGTGGTGCGCGCCGGATCGGTCGCGGCGCGCACGGCGGCGATCTGCCCGAGGTCCAGCTCGCGCGCCAGCACGATCTGCGACAGGCCCGCATCCTGCAGGAAGCGCGCCTTCTCGGGCGTGCGGATGTCGGTCTGCGTGCTCGCGTGCAGCTGGATGGGCGGCAGATCCAGCTCCAGCAGGCCCATGTCCTGGATGATGAGCGCGTCGGCCCCGGCCTCGTACACCTGCCAGGCCATGCGGCGGGCGTCTTCCAGTTCGTCGTCGCGCAGGATGGTGTTGAGCGTGACGAAGATGCGGCTGTGGAAGCGGTGCGCATGGCGCACGAGCCGCTCCAGATCCCGCAATTCGTTGCCCGCGCCGGCCCGCGCGCCGAAGGCGGGTCCGCCGATGTAGACGGCATCGGCGCCGTGGTTGACCGCCTCGATGCCGATGTCGGCGTCGCGCGCGGGGGAGAGCAGTTCGAGCTGGTGGGGCAGGAGGGACATGGCGCGATTATCCCAGGCGCGCCGGAATGGGCCCCACGGTACTGTGCGGCCGGCGGTGTGACTGCGCATGCACCGGTTTGGCGCCGACCTGGCCCACAAATGGTGCGACAGGCGCTACGATTGGGCCGGTGACTGCCGAGCGCAGCACCTTTCGCCCACCAGAGACCCCCAGGAGACCCTTCAGTGCCTTCCGCCTTCCGCTTCCGCCCCTCCGTGTCCTGCACCATCGTGGCCACCGCCCTGGCCGCCTTCGCTGCCTCCGCCAGCGCGCAGGACGTGCAGAACGTCAAGATCGGCCACGCCGGCCCCGTCTCGGGCGGCATCGCCCACATCGGCAAGGACACCGAGAACGGCGTGCGCATGGCGGTGGACGACCTGAACGCGCAGAACCTGGTCATCGGCGGCAAGAAGATCCACTTCGAGATCGCCGCGGAAGACGACGCCGGCGATCCGCGCCAGGCCACGGCCGTCGCCCAGAAGTTCTGCGACCTGAAGGTGGCGGGCGTCGTCGGCCACCTGCAGTCGGGCACCTCGATCCCGGCGTCTTCCCTCTACGACAAGTGCGGCCTGCCCCACATCACGGCCGCCGCCACCAACCCGGACCTCACCAAGCCCGGCTACAAGACCACCTACCGCCTGATCGCCAACGACAGCGCCCTGGGCGCGGCCCTGGCGATCTACGCGGCCGACCACCTCAAGCTCAAGACCGTGGCCGTCATCGACGACCGCACGGCCTATGGCCAGGGCGTGGCCCAGGTGTTCAAGGCCACCGCGCTGCAGAAGGGCCTGAAGGTGGTGGCCGAGGAGTTCACCAACGACAAGGCCACCGACTTCATGGCGATCCTGACCTCCATCAAGCCGAAGAAGCCCGACGGCGTGTTCTATGGCGGCCTGGACGCGCAGGCCGGCCCGATGCTGCGCCAGATGGAGCAGCTCGGCATGGGCGACGTGAAGTTCTTCGGCGGCGACGCGCTGTGCACCGAGAAGCTGCCCGACCTGGCGGCCAAGTCGGCGGCGCTCAAGAACGTGACCTGCGCGACCGGCGGCGCATCCGTCGCCAAGATGCAGGGCGGCGCCGAGTGGAAGAAGCGCTACGACGCCAAGTTCCCCGGCCAGTTCCAGATCTACAGCCCCTACGCCTACGACGCGACCATGGTGCTGGTGGACGCCATGAAGCGCGCCAACTCCGTCGACCCGAAGGTCTACACGCCGTTCCTCGCCCAGACCCAGTACAAGGGCGTGACGGCCAACGTGTCGTTCACGCCGAAGGGCGAGCTGACCACGCCGGCCGTGACGCTCTACCACTACCCGGCGAACGCGCGCGTGCCCCTCAACTGAGGCATATCGCCAACGCTGCGGGGCCAGGGGCCGGCAGCGTTTCGCTACAGTGGCGTGCCGCGCCCGGGTGTCCGGGCGCGGCACGTTCGTTTTGGAAGGAGAAACACGCTATGCGCATGGCATTGGGAATGGTGGCCCTGCTGGTCGCCCTGGCGGTGGTGGCCGTGGTCGCCAAGCAGCAACTGGGCGCCGTGCGCGTCGCGGCCCCCGTCGTGCCCGGCGCGCAGGCCCCGGCTTCGGACGCGTCCGCGCCCGACGTGCGGACGCAGAGCCGCCAGATGCAGGAGCAGGTGCGCCAGCAGATGGAATCGCTCATGCAGCAGCCCCGGGACATTCCCGAGGACGCCGCGAAGTAGGGCGGGCGATGGCGGAAGGCAACGGCGGCCCGCAGCGAACCCACGACGAAGCCTGCATGCGGATCGCGCTGCAGGAGGCGGCCGATGCCGGCGCCCGCGGAGAGGTGCCCGTGGGCGCCGTGGTGGTGAAGGACGGCGAGGTGATCGCGCGCGGCGGCAATGCGCCCATCGGCGGCCACGACCCCACGGCGCATGCGGAAATCATGGCCCTGCGCGCCGCGGCGGAGCGCCTGGGCAATTACCGGCTCGACGGCTGCACGCTCTACGTGACACTGGAGCCCTGCGCCATGTGCAGCGGCGCCATGCTGCATGCGCGCCTGGACCGGGTGGTGTATGGCGCGCCCGACGCCAAGACCGGCGCCGCCGGCTCGGTGGTGGACCTGTTCGCGCAGCCGGCGCTGAACCACCATACCCGCATCGAGGGCGGCGTGCTGGCGCAGGAATGCGGCGCGCAACTGAGCGCCTTCTTCCGGTCGCGGCGGGACGACCAGCGCGCGCGGGCGCGGGCCGCGCATCCGCTGCGCGACGACGCGCTGCGCACGCCGGACGAGCGCTTCGCCGGCCTGCGGGACAATCCCTGGGAGCCGCGCTACCTGAGCGACCTGCCGGCGCTGGCGGGCCTGCGCATGCACTACCTGGACGAAGGCCCGCGCGATGCGCCGCGCACCTGGCTGTGCCTGCACGGCACCAGTAGCTGGAGCCACCTGTACCGGCACATGCTGCCGGTGTTCCTGGCGGCGGGCGACCGCGTGGTGGCGCCCGACCTGATCGGTTTCGGCCGCGGCGACAAGCCCAAGAAGGAGGCGGTGCACACGCTGGAATGGCATCGCCGCACGCTGGCCGAACTCGTGGAGCGCCTGGATCTGCGCGATACGGTGGTGGTGGCGCACGGGGAGGGCGGCCTGCCCGGAATGGCGCTGCCCACGGCGTCGGCGGACGTGGCCGCCCGCATCACCGGGCTGCTGGCCGTCAATGCCTGGATGCCGCCGGGCGCCGGCGCGCCGCTGCCGGCCGGCCTGGCCGCATGGCGCAAGGCGCTCGCCGCACGGCAGGCCGCGGTGCTGCGCCCCGGGGCCGCATCCGGCCTGGATGCGGTTGCCGCCGCCGCGGCCGAGGCACCGTTCCCCGATGCCGGCTACCGCGCCGCGCTGCGCGCGGGGCTCCGTTGGCTGCCGGCCGACGCGCACTCCGAAGCCGCGCCGATCATCGAGGGCGCACGCGCCTTCTGGTCCGATTCCGGCCGCCGCAGCGCCGTGGCCGTGGGCCTGCGGGACGCGGCCTGGGGCGCCGCGGCGCTGGCCGATGCCCGATCGGCACCGCCGTGGCCCGCGGGCTGCGGCGATCCGTGGACGTGGCCGGATGCAGGGCACTGGCTGCCCGAAACCCACGGCCCCGAACTCGCACGACGCGCTGTGGAATACTTCCGGCCATGAGCGGCGCACCCCAGACGCCGCCACCCTGACGACCCTTGGCCGCAGTGGGGGGGAACCCCACCGAGCCGGTTCCGGCCGGATGCGCCGCCCCAAGCCCCACTTTCTTTTCCGTCCCAGCCGGAGCGGGCCCCACGGCCCGACATGCCTTGTCCGAAAACGATCACGATCACGACCATTCCGCCTGCGGCCACCACCACGGCCCGCGCCACATCTACATCTACTCCCCGGCCGGCGCCGTGCGCGACAAGGCCGCCTTCAAGCGCGGCGTCGCCCGCCTGAAGGCATTGGGCCACGAGGTGGAAGTCGATGCCGACGCGCTCGCCACCCACACCCGTTTCGCGGGCGACGACGCCACGCGGCTCGCGGCCATCCACCGGGCGGCGGCGAGCGGCGCGGACGTGGCGCTCATCTCGCGCGGCGGCTATGGCCTGACGCGCATCCTGGAGGGCATCCGCTACAAGGCGGTGGCCAAGGCGGTCGAGCGGGGCACGCAGTTCGTGGGCCTGAGCGACTTCACGGCGTTCCAGTGCGCGCTGCTCGCCAAGACGGGCGCCGTCACCTGGGCCGGCCCGGCGCTGGTGGGCGACCTGGGCTGCGAAGGCGAACCCGACGACATCATGATGGCCTGCTTCGACGACCTCCTCACCGGCCATGGCGAGGGCGCGGGCTGGCGCATGCACAACGAGAAACCGTCCGCCGACGGCAAGCCCGCGGTGCCCGACGTCTACCTGCGCGACGCCACGCTCTGGGGCGGCAACCTCGCCATGCTGTGCGCGCTGGTCGGCACGCCCTACCTGCCGCAGGTGAAGAGCGGCGTCCTGTTCATCGAGGACGTGAGCGAGCACCCCTACCGCGTCGAGCGCATGCTGACCCAGTTGCTGCACGCGGGCGTGCTCGCGCAGCAGAAGGCCGTGGTGATGGGCCAGTTCACCGGCTACCAGCTCGCGCCGCACGACAAGGGCTTCAAGCTGCAATCGGTGGTGGACTGGCTGCGCACGCGCATCAAGGCGCCCGTGCTCACCAACCTGCCGTTCGGGCACGTGCCCACCAAGGTGCTGCTGCCGATGGGGGCACCGGTGTCGCTGTCGGTGGAAGGGCGCGACGCGCTCATCTATTGGGGGCATCTGGCGTAAGGCACGCTGCCGCGGCGCGCGGTGCGGCAGTGCTTTCCACGCGAACCGCGGTGCGACGCTGCACGCGTGGAGAAGGCGACCCATAATCGGGACACGACCTGATCCTCTCCACGCCGAGCCATGCTCAACCGTTCGCCATCCTGTCCCGTCCGGCCGTGCCACCGTCCAGCGCACCATCGTCCGGCGCGCCATTCCATGGCCTTCGGTGGCGGCCACGCAGGGTGCGTGCACGGCGGAGCCGACGGGAAAGCCTGCAAACCATGAAGACGGCCTGGCGCACGGTCGTGTTTTCCGACATCGTCGGCACCACGGCGCTGTTCGAGGCGCACGGCAACACGCGCGCGACCGCCACGGTGACCGGCATCACCGAATGGATGGGCGCGGTGCTCGCGTCGCATGGCGGCCGGGTCGTGAAGATGCTGGGTGACGGCGTGCTGGCGGTGTTCCGCGATCCGGCCGCGGCCGTCGGCGCCGTGGCGGACATGGCCCGGCGGCACCACGAGCAGGCCGGCCAGGCGGCCCTGCCCATGGACCTGCGCGTGGGCATGGCCCATGGTGAACTGGTGGAAGTGGATGGCGACACCTACGGCGATGCGGTGAACGTCGCGTCGCGCCTCTGCGAACGGGCCGGCGCCCGCGAGATCCTGGCGGATGCGAGCACGGTGGAATCCGCGGGGCCCATCGGTGGCGCGGGCTATGTGCGCATCGGCTCGCTGGAGCTGCGCGGCCGCGCCGAGCCGCTCGTGGTGTACCAGGTGGACTGGCGCGAGGGCGACGAGCACGGGCTGCTGACGCAGAGCGCCGGCCTCAGCGAACTGGCCCCGCTGCAGCCGCCGAACGTCTGGCTCGAACTGGCCTGGGCCGGCACCTTCCGCACCTTCGGCGCTGCGGACGGGCCGCTGCACGTGGGCCGGGCCTCGACCTCGGCCGTGCGCCTGCCGGATTCGCGTGTCTCACGCCTGCACGCGCGCATCGAATGGCGGGGCGCGTCCATCGTATTCACCGACCTAAGCAGCTTCGGTAGCTGGGTGCGCTTCGACGGCAGCGAGACGGTGGTGGCGCTGCGGCGCTCCACCTGCCTGCTGCACGGCAGCGGCCACATCGCCCTGGGCATGCCGTTCGGGCGCACGGACACGCCCACGATCGGCTTCGGCGTCACCGATTCCGAGACGCCCGAGACCTGGGATACGCTGCCGCCGCACTGAACCGCGGCAGCAGGCCCATCAGCAGCCGCGCGTGACCGGCACCTCGGCCGCCCGGCCGTATTCCGAGTACTTGCCCAGTTCCCACTTCGCGATCGCATTGCGGTGCACTTCGTCCGGGCCGTCCGCGAAGCGCAGCGTGCGCGCACCCGCATAGGCATAGGCCAGCGGGAAGTCGTCGCACATGCCGCCGCCGCCGTGCACCTGCATGGCCCAGTCGATCACCTGGCAGGCCATGCTCGGCGCCACCACCTTGATCATCGCGATCTCGGTCTTGGCGACCTTGTTGCCGGCCACGTCCATCAGCCAGGCGGCCTTGAGCGTGAGCAGGCGGGCCATGTCGATCTTGCAGCGGGCCTCGGCGATGCGCTCCTGCGTCACGGTCTGCTGGGCCACGGTCTTGCCGAAGGCGACGCGCGAGGACGCGCGGCGGCACATCAGCTCCAGCGCGCGCTCGGCCAGGCCGATCAGGCGCATGCAGTGGTGGATGCGGCCGGGGCCCAGGCGCCCCTGGGCGATCTCGAAGCCGCGGCCTTCGCCCAGCAGGATGTTGCTGGCCGGCACGCGCACGTTCTCGAACACCATCTCGACGTGGCCGTGGGGCGCGTCGTCGTAGCCGAGCACGTTGAGCGGGCGCAGGATGCGGATGCCGGGCGTGTCCGCGGGCACCAGGACCATGCTCTGCTGCGAGTGCTTCGGCGCCTCGGGGTCGCTCTTGCCCATGGTGATGAAGACCTTGCAGCGCGGATCGGCCGCGCCGGAGATCCACCACTTGCGGCCGTTGATGACGTATTCGTCGCCCTGGCGCTCGATGCGCGTGGAGATGTTGGTCGCGTCGCTCGAGGCCACGTCGGGCTCGGTCATCGCGAACGCCGAGCGGATCTCGCCTTCCAGCAGGGGGCGCAGCCAGCGGGCCTTGTTCTCGTCGCTGCCGTAGCGGGCGATGGTTTCCATGTTGCCGGTGTCGGGCGCGGAGCAGTTGAACACCTCGCTGGCCCAGGGCACGCGGCCCATGATCTCCGCGAGCGGTGCGTATTCCTGATTGGTGAGCCCGGCGCCGTCATAGCCCGAGGCGGCGGCGGAATCCACCGGCAGGAACAGGTTCCACAGGCCGGCCGCGCGCGCCTTGGGTTTGAGCTGCTCGATGGTGTCGAGCGCCGTCCAGCGCCGGCCCGCGGCCGTGTTGGCGGCCAGCTCCGCGGTATAGGCGGCTTCGGACGGGTAGATGTGCTCGTCCATGAACTTCAGCAGGCGGGCCTGGAGGTCCTTGGTCTTGGGGGAGTAATCGAAATCCATCGCGGTGTCTCCGGTTGAAATCGGGCCGCGCGGGTGCGCGGAAAAAGTGGGCGGCGGGCGGGCCTGCCGATGCCTACATGCGCTGCGCGAAACCCCAGGCCATCTCGGCCAGGGGACGGGCGCCTTCGCCCGAGGCGCGCGCCTGGGCGCTGGAGGCGGTGCCGTCCTCCACGCGCTTGGCGATGCCCTGCAGGATGGACGCGAGGCGGAACAGGTTGTAGGCGAGGTAGAAGTTCCAGTCCGCGCGCAGCGCCTCGGGCGTGCCCAGGCCGGTGCGCTCGCAATAGCGGCGGATGTATTCGTCTTCGGTGGGGATGCCGAGCGCGGCGTGGTCGAGCCCGCCGATGCCGCGGAACATGCCGGGCGGGATGTGCCAGGCCATGCAGTGGTAGCTGAAGTCCGCGAGCGGATGCCCGAGGGTGGAGAGCTCCCAGTCGAGCACCGCGATCACGCGCGGCTCGGTGGGATGGAACATCAGGTTGTCGAGCCGGAAGTCGCCGTGCACGATCGACACGCGGCTTTCGTCGCGCGCGCTCGCGGGCATGTGCGCGGGCAGCCACTCCATGAGCCGGTCCATCGCCTCGATGGGCTGGGTGATGGAGGCCACGTACTGCTTGCTCCAGCGGCCGATCTGGCGCTCGAAATAATTGCCCGGCTTGCCGTAGCCCGCGAGGCCGCGCTCGGCGAAGGGCACGGTGTGCAGCGCGGCGATCACGCGGTTCATCTCGTCGTAGATGGCGCCGCGGCCGGCGGGGTCCATGTCCGGCAGGGCCTGGTCCCACATCACGCGGCCCTGCAGGAACTCCATGATGTAGAACGCGCGGCCGATGACGGATTCGTCCTCGCAGAGCGCGTACATGCGCGGCACGGGCACCGCGGTGCCGGCGAGCCCGCCCATCACCTGGAATTCGCGCTCGATCGCATGCGCGGACGGCAGCAGCTTCGCCACCGGTCCGGGCTTGGCGCGCATCACGTAGCTGCGCGCCGGGGTGACGAGCTTGTAGGTGGGGTTGGACTGCCCGCCCTTGAACATCTCCACCGACACCGGCCCCTCGAAGCCCTCCACGTGGGCCGCCATCCAGGCCGAGAGCGCGTCCGTATCGAAAGCGTGCTGCGCGGAGACGGGGCGGGTGCCGGTGAAGTGTTCGTAGGATGCGGTCATGGATGATGGGTCGGCGGAAAAGGGGTTCTAGTGGTCGGTTTCGGCGATGCGCATCAGCACGTCACGGTCGCGCACGACGAGGCCGCCCGGCTCGATGCGGATGGCGTCCTCGCGTTCCATGGCCTTGAGTTCCTGGTTCACCCGCTGGCGCGAGGCGCCGAGCAGCTGGGCCAGTTCCTCCTGCGCGAGCTGCAGGCCGATGCGCACCTCGTCGCCGTGCGACAGGCTCGGAATGCCGTAGCTGCGCACCAGGTGCAGCAGCTGCTTGGCCAGCCGTGCCCGCAGCGGCAGGGTGTTGAGGTCTTCCACCAGGCCGTAGAGCTGGCGGATGCGCCGCGCATGCAGGCGCAGCATCGCTTCGTAGAACTCCACGTGCGTGGCCAGGATCTTGCGGAAATCCGCCTTGGCGACGCAGAGGATGGTGGTGTCCCCGTGCGCGTAGGCATCGTGCGTGCGCCGGTCGCCGTCGAAGATCGCCACGTCGCCGAACCAGATGCCCGGCTCGACGTAGGTCAGCGTGATCTGCTTGCCGGAGATCGACGTGGAGCTCACGCGCACCGCGCCCTTCGCGCAGGCGATCCACTCCTCCGGCGGATCGCCGCGGGCGGCGATCAGGCCGCCATCCTTGAAGCGTTTGACGTAGGCGCATCGGAGTATGTCGTGCCGCAGCGAAGGGGAAAGGGAGGAAAACCAGCGACCGGTATTGATCGCCTCTCGTTCTTCGATGGTAAGAATGGGGTCGTCCATGGTCTGTCTTTTGCGTGACTGGAGGCCGGGGCATTGTCGCCCGGGGGACGGGCGTGCCAGCGGTGCATGGGGGCTCCGATGTCGCGCGCGTGTCTTAGCGCGGCTCACACGACCCTTCTGGCGTCGTTGCCGCATCTTGCCGTACTGCGCGTACTGCCTACGATGCGGCGCCTCGCCAGAACCGCTTCGCTGGGTCGTGTGAGCCGCTCTCAGGATGCTCCGCTCGGCCCGGCACGCGGGGGGCGGAGCACTGGCCTGGCGCAGGGCCAGGTCGGGCGATGCCGGGGCCGACAAAGGGGCCGCCCTGGCGTTGCCGTTGCCGGTGGTTCAGCGGTAGCGCGGCGGGCGCTTCTCGAGGAAGGCCGCGATGCCTTCCCCGGCGTTCAAATGCTGCAGGTTGCGCACGAACTGGTCGCGCTCGCGTGCGAGCTGCTGGGTGAGGGTGTGGGCGGGTGCCTCCGACAGGAGTTCCTTCGTGCTGGCGACCGCATTGGGTGCGCGCGCGGCGAGGGTGTCGGCCAGGGCCAGCGCGCAGGTGAGCGCCTCGCCCGGGCGCGCCAGCCGGTTCACGATGCCCAGCGCATGCAGGCGCTCGGCGCCGATGCGCTCGCCGCACAACAGCAGTTCGGCCGCGAGCTGCCGCGGCAGCGCGCGCCCCAGGCTCCAGGTGGCGCCACCGTCCGGCGAGAGGCCGACGCCCGCGTAGGCCATCACGAAGGCCGCATCGCGCGCGGCCACGACCATGTCGCAGGCCAGCGCCAACGAGAAGCCCGCGCCCGCCGCGGCGCCTTCCACGGCGGCGATGACGGGCTTGGGGTACGTGCTGAGCGTTTCGATCCATTGGTGCAGCGCCTCCACGCCCTGCGCCTGCGTCTCTGCGTCCTCCTGGCGCCGCTCCTGCATGCGCTGCAGGTTGCCGCCGGCGCAGAAGTGCGCGCCGGCCCCGGTGATGACGACCGCGCGCACGTCGGCGCTGCGCTCCGCGCCGTTCAGCGCCTCCACCCCGGCCACGCAGATCGCCGGATCGAGCGCATTGCGCATCTCCGGATGGTGGATGGTGAGCACGAGGGTGTGCTGGTCGTGGGTGCGGGTCTCGAGTCTTGCGGGCATGGGGGACGGGTGTTCGGGTGCGCGGGGCGGGATGGCATGGCCTGGCGGCGGGCCATGCCGGAGGCCGGTCAGGCCTCGACGTGCAGCAGGCTGAGCCCGATCGCGCCGCGGCGGCGCAGCCAGGGGCTGGGACGGTAGCGCGGATCGCCGTACACGGTCTGCAGGTTGAACAGCACTTCGAGCATGTTGGCCGGCCCCCAGCGGTTGCCCATCGCCAGCGGCCCCAGCGGATAGCCCAGCCCCAGCGTGACCGCGGATTCCAGATCGGCCGGGCTGCAGATGCCCTGCTGGCAGATGTCGCTCGCGATGTTCACGATGGTGGCCACCACGCGCTGGGTGACGAAGCCGCCGCTGTCGCGGATCACGCTCACCGGCTTGCCATCGCGCGCGAAGAGGGCGTGCGCCGCGTCGCGGATGTCGACCCGGGTGGCAGGATTGGTGGCCAGCACGCGGCGGCGCGTGGCGGCGTCCTCGACCAGCATGTCGATGCCGATCGTGCGCGCCGGGTCCAGGCGCTCCACCACGGCCACGGTGGTCACGTCGAAGCCGAGCGGCGCCACGAGCGAGATGGCCTGGGGCGAAGGCGAGGTGCCGGTTTCGATCCGGGCGCCCAGGTCCTTCAGCAACTGGAACACCTCGGCCCGCCGCGCGGCGCGGGACGACACCCATACGGGCGGAATCTCCGCGACCGTGGGGGCGGGCGGTTCATCGGGCACCTGCGCCTTGCCGTCCACGTAGCGGTAGAAGCCCTCGCCCGTCTTGCGGCCGAGCAGTCCGGCGGCGAGCCGCTGCGCGGCCAGGGCGCTGGGGCGGTACCGCGGCTCTTCGTAATACTGGCGATAAATCGATTCCATGACCGGCTGCGACACGTCCAGCGCGGTCAGGTCCATCAGCTCGAACGGGCCGAGCCGAAAGCCGACCTGGTCGCGCAGGATGCGGTCCACGGTGGCGAAATCGGCAACGCCCTCGCCGACGATGCGCAGCGCTTCGGTGCCGAAGCCGCGGCCCGCGTGGTTCACGATGAAGCCGGGCGTGTCCTGCGCGCGTACGGGGGTGTGGCCCATGGCGCGGGCATGTTCCGCAAGGCGGTCGCACACGGCGGGGTCGGTCTTCAGGCCGGCAACCACCTCGACGACCTTCATGAGCGGCACGGGATTGAAGAAGTGGAAGCCCGCGAAGCGTTCCGGATGCCGCAGCGCCGCGCCGATCGCCGTCACCGACAGCGACGAGGTGTTGGTCGCGAGCACCGCGCCGGGGCGGACGATCTTCTCGAGTTCTGCAAAAAGTGCCTGCTTGGCGTCCAGACGCTCGACGATCGCTTCTATGATGAAGTCGCACCGGGCTGCCTCGTCCAGCGAGCCGATGGCCGACAGGCGCGCACGAAGATTTGCTGCCTCATCCGCGCTGATGCGCCCCTTGCCTACAAGGCGCTGCCACTGCGCATGGATATGGTCGAGGGCGGCGCCCGCGGCGCCGGCCCGGTTGTCGAACAGCAGCACCTGGCTGCCTGCCTGCGCCGCCATCTGGGCGATGCCCTGGCCCATGGCGCCCGTGCCTATGATGCCTACGATCGGGAAAGGGTTGGTCATGGAGCGCCATTATGGCGGCGAGGGGAGCAGGCGCTTATGTGCAAGAATGGATTGAATAAAAACGCAACCATTGTGAAAATAAGTAACACGATCATCGGAGCGGGCCTGACGGCCGTCGCGACCGGCGCGGCCGCGATTTCGCTGGGTGCCAGCCATGGAACGGTGGTGCTCGGTGCTCCGGTGGACCTCGTCTTCGACGTGCAGCCGGATCCGGGCACCGACATCGCCTCCTCGTGCGTGCGCGTGCGCCTGCTGTCGGGCGACACCGCGGTACCGGATTCGAAAGTGCAGATCACCCCCGTGCCGGCAACGGCGGGGCGTGTACCGGCCGTGCGGGTACGCGCGTTCATCACGGCCGACGAGCCGGTGCTCACCGCCATGGTCACCGCCGGCTGCAGCGGCGGTGTGAGCCGCCGGTATGTCTTCCTTTCGCAGCTCCCCGAGACGGCTTCTTCCGCTTCGGCCTCCGCCCGTCCGCTCGATATCGGACAACTCGCGGGCGCGGGCGCGGCGGGCGCGCGCCCAGGCGCCCCCGGTGCCGCCGGCGACACGGCCTCCAGTGGCGCGGCACGCGGCAGCACACGCCCGGCGCGTGCGGCGGCCACCGATGCCGCGCCGGCCACGGCGGCGTCGGTGGCTGCGGCCCAGCCATCCACCCGGAGCAGGCCGGCCGACACTGCCGCGGCGTCCACGGCCGCCGCGCCTTCCAGCCGGGCCCGGCGCCCTGCGCCGGCCGCCCCGGCGTCGCCCGCGGCCGAGCGGGCGCGGCTCGTCATGGAGCCGCTGGATGTCTGGCTCGAAGCTCCGCTCCCGCTGCGCAATTCCCCCGAACTTTCGCCGGCCTCCGTGGCCGCCCCGGCCTCCGCCGAGCAGCGCGCCGAAGCCGCTGCGCTCTGGAAGGCGCTCAACACCCCGGTGGAAGACGTGCAGCGCGCCGCCGGGCGCACGGCCCAGTTGGAAGGCGTGGTCGCGACCGAGCGCGCGCGGGCCGCTTCCGAGCGCGCTGCGGCAGCCGATCTGCGCCAGCGCCTCGACAGTGCCGAATCCGACCGTTTTCCGGCCGTCGTGGTGTACGTGCTGCTGGGCCTCGTCGCACTGCTGCTCGCGCTCGCCGCATGGCTTTGGGCGCGGTCCCGCCGCCTGCGCGAAACCACCTGGACGCAGGTGGTCGCGGCGAACAGCCAGCCACCGGTTTCCGGCGTTGCGGGTGCCGATGCCGCCGCGGAGGCAGGGCCCCTGGGCGTGCCGACGCGGCCGCAGGGGGACGATGCACCGCTCGGCAAGCCGCGGCGCCTGCCCGTGATGCCGCGCGGCACGGGAGCCGCCAAACCGCCTGCGCCAGCCGTGCCGCCGCCCGTGACCGTTCCCATGTCCGTGGCCGCTGCGCTGCGGGGCGACGACAGTTCCCATTTCCCGGCATTCGCGGATTCGCTCTCCAGCGCCGTGCTGGTCGAAGGGCCCGCCCTCACGCGGGGCGCACCGCTGCAGCCTGCGGCCTCTGCCGCGGTCGCATCGCCGCCTCCCTCCGTGCCTGCCCCGCCGCCGGTGTTCGCTCCGTCCGCGGCTGCAACCCTGCCGCCGCCGGCTCCCGTCCACGCCCCCGCTGCGGCCACCGTGCGGACGGCGGGACCGTTGCCCGAAGACCTGTTCGACATCCAGCAGCAGGCGGAATTCTTCGTCTCGGTCGGCGAGCACGACCAGGCGATCGCCGTGCTCAAGCAGCACATCGCCGCACATGGAGAGACGTCGGCCTTCGCGTATCTCGAACTGCTGCGGCTCTACCACACGCTCGGGCGTGTGGAGAGCTTCCACCAGCTCCGTGAACAGTTCCGTGCGCAGTTCAACGTCTTCGTCCCGGAATTCGGTACGTTCCACCGCGCCGGCCGCACCCTGCTGGGCTTTCCCGACGCGCTGGCGGCGATCGAGGCCGAATGGTCTTCTCCCGCCGTCCTGGGCGTGATCGAGGGCCTGCTCTTCCGGCAGGCGGATGCCGTGCTGGCCATGCAGTTCGATCTTGCGGCGTTCGACGACCTGCTGCTGCTGCTCGCCATCGCCCAGACCACCCCCGCCAGCGCCCGGGGCGAGGCGCCGCCGCGCCGCCGCACCACGCCCATGGAGACGCCGGACGACGAAGCGCTGGCCGCGCAGTACCCCGCACCGGCAGCAGCCCGGGAAGCAGAGCGCGACGAAGAGCTGCGCTCCTTCGACACGCTCTCGGGCGGCCTGACGTGGGAATCGCTGCCCGCGCCGCTGCCGCCGATGCCTTCTCCTGCCGTCCCGCCTTCCGCGGCCACGCCGACGGCGCCTGCGAGCCTGTATTCCGACCCGGATGCGATGCTCGATCTCGACCTGTCGGATCCGCCGCACCTCACGCTCAGCGATCTGCCGCCGATGCCGGTCACGGCACCTCCGGCGCCTGGCGAGCCGGTGGGTTTCGGCATGGACAACGACCGGCTGGAACTGCGCCTGGAGTTGGACGAACTCCATCGCAAGCGCCCGATCGATCCACAGTAAAGCCTGCTGCGGTGCGCCGAATGGCCGACTTGCCAGTCAGCCGGCCGGCGAGCCATGGGCGGATGCCCGGTGGTGTGGGCCGTGCCTGCGGGCCTTGCCCGGGCCGTGCCGGCGCCCGCGCCGGGGTCTTCGTCCGCTCAGTGGTCGTTGCCGCGGGGTGCCGCGACTGCCGACGCATCCGATGGTGCGGGCCGCGATGCCATGCGCTGCATCAGGTCGCGGGCCGCCGCTTCCGGATCGTGCGCATTCACCAGGGCGCGCACTACCGCGATCGAGCCGACGCCGGTTCCCAGCACGGCGTCGAACTGCTCCGCACCGATCCCGCCGATGGCCACCTGCGGATAGCCGCGCATCAGGTGCGCATAGCCCGCGAGCCGCGCCAGGCCCTGCGGCACCGTCGCCATCTTCTTGAGCGTGGTGGGAAACACCGCCCCCATGGCCACGTAGCTCGGCGAGGCCGCGTCGGCGCGCACCATCTCGGCGTAGCCGTGGGTGCTCACGCCCAGTCGCAGTCCGGCGCCGCGCAGCGCTTCGAGCGCGCCGGGCGCCAGCGCATCCAGGTCTTCCTGGCCCAGGTGGACCCCGTAGGCGCCCGCATCGATGGCATCCTGCCAGTGGTCGTTGATGAACAGCAGCGCGCCGGTGCCCCGCACCGCCCGGACCGCTGCCGCCACCTCGCGCCGGATGGCCGTCGCATCGGGCGACTTGAAGCGCAGTTGCACCGTCGGCACGCCGGCACGCGCCATGCGTCCGACCCATTCCGCGTCCGGCAGCACGGCGTAGAGGCCGAGGTTCCGGGGGCAGGGCGGGAACGGGCGTGCGTGCGGCCGTGTCTGCAGGCCGAAATCCCCCGGGGTGTCCGGCCACTGCAGGGGATCGAACGCGCCGGTGCGGTCCGTGCGGGCCTGCCAGGCGCGCGCGAGGCAGTCCGCGTCCACGGCGATGAAGCCCAGCGCGCTGCAGGCCTGCAGCGCCGCGCGGTAGACGGGGCCGTCCTGCGAGGGTGAGGGCGCGGGCTGCGGCGGGAAGTCGGCGAATGCCGCCGCATGCGCCTGGGTGATGGCATCGGCCATCCCTTGGATGGTGGCCTCAGCCATGGTCGTGGTGCCAGAAAGGGGTGCCGAGCACGGGCGTACTGGGCTGGGCCGCGTCCTGCGCGGCCATGGCGCCGGCATGGCGAGCGGCGCGGCCGGCCTGCACCGCGTCGGCGAAGGCGCCGGCCATGGCCACCGGGTCCTGCGCCAGCGCCACGGCGGTGTTCAGCAGCACCCCGTCGTACCCCCATTCCATCACCTGGCAGGCATGCGATGGCAGGCCCAGGCCCGCATCCACCAGCAGCGGCACGTCCAGCCGTTCGCGCAGCATGCGCAGCGCATAGGGGTTGACGGGGCCGCGGCCGGTGCCGATGGGTGCGGCCCAGGGCATGACGGCCTGGCAGCCCACGTCCACGAGGCGCTGGCACAGCACCAGGTCTTCCGTGCAGTAGGGCAGCACGTGGAAGCCGTCGCGCACCAGCTGCGAAGCGGCCTCCACGAGGTTGAGGGTATCGGGCTGCAGCGTGTAGTCGTCGCCGATCAGCTCCAGCTTGATCCACGGCGTGCCGAACACTTCGCGCGCCATCTGGGCGGTGGTCACCGCTTCCTGGATGCTGTGGCAGCCGGCGGTGTTGGGCAGCACCGGCACGCCCAGGCGGCGCAGCAGCTCCCAGAAGCCGCTGCCGGATTCGGCGGGATCGCTGCCCTGGCGCCGCAGCGAGGCGGTCACCATCGCAGGGCGGGCGCGCTGCACCGCCGCCTCGAGGATGGCGGGAGAGGGGTAGCGGGCGGTTCCCAGCAGGAGCCGGCTCTCGAAGCGCTGGCCGTAGAGGACCAGGGCGTCATCGGATGCAGTGGTGGACATGGCAGCAAAAAAAGACGGAAAGGCCGGACGGGGCCGGCTGCGGCAAGAATGGAAGGTGGCTGCTGGACGTGCGCGGGCGCGTTCAGCCGCCCGTCACGGGCGCGATGATCTCGACGCGGTCGCCGGGCTGCAGCGCATGCTGCGCGTGGCGGGCCTGGGGCACGAACACGGTGTTCACGGCGACGGCGAAGGGCGGACGCGCGGCGATGGCCGCGACGGCATGGGCCACGGTGGCCCCCTCCGGCAATTCGGTGGCGTTCTGGTTGATGACGACGTTCATGGATGGGGGGCGGCGTGTTCGGGCTCGAGGTCGGGCTGGCGGGGCGTCGTGCCCAGGTCCAGCGCCAGGTCGAAGCGGGGGGCGAGGCGCGATTGTCCCTCGTTCAGCAATTCCATCACCACGTCGAGGATGGCCGGAGAGATCATGAAGCCGTGCCGGTACAGGCCGTTCACCTGCAGCACGCGCGGCGCCAGTCGCCGGACGGCGGGCAGGTTGTCGGGCAGGGTGGGGCGGCACTGCGTGGCGATCTCCAGGATGCGCGCCTCCGCGAAGCCCGGATGCACGGCGTAGGCGGCGCTGAGCAGTTCCAGCGTGGAGCGCACGCTGGCGGGCGAGAGGTCGTCGGATTCGATCTCGGTCGCGCCGATCACGAAGACGTGATCCTGCTTGGGCGCGATGTAGATCGGGTAGCGCGGGTGCACGAGGCGCGTGGGCCGGCGCAGCGTCACGCCGGGCGCGTGCAGCCGCACGACTTCGCCGCGCACGCCGCGCAACTGCTGCCATTGCGCACGCGCGCCGAGGCCGCGGCAGTCGAGTACCCAGTCGGGCTGGCCCGGCGTGCCGGGCGTGAAGTCCTCCGGCGCCCGGGGGCTGTGCCAGTGCACGCGCACGCCACGGGCGCGCATCGTGTGCTCCAGGGCCGCGAGCAGTTGGCGATTGTCGAGCTGGCCCTCGCCTGGCAGGTAGAGCCCCTGGTGGAAGCGTCCACCCACCGCCGGCTCGGCCTCTTCGACGCCGCGCGCGTCGAGCGCCTGCAGGGCCGGCAGCTCCGGCACCGTGCGGGCCGTGCGTTCGAGCACGCCGCGCAGCCGGGCGGCCTCGGCGGCGTCCTGGCGGTGCCAGAGGATGAGGGTGCCTTCCTGCTGGAAGAACACGGGCCAGTCGAGTTCGGCCAGGAGCTGCGGCCAGCGGGTGAGCGCATGGTGGCCCATGCGCACCACGCCGGGCTCGGTGATGGCGGATTCGGCCAGCGGCGCCAGCATGGCGGCCGCGATGCGGGCCGCGGCGCCCTGTGCGTCGGGCCCCTGGGTCTCGTACACCTCCACCGTGTGGCCCTCGCGTGCCAGTTCGGCCGCCAGCAGCCGGCCCATGAGGCCGGCGCCGAGGACGGCGATGGAAGAATGGGGGGAAAGCAGAGCGGACATGGTGCGTGGTGGCGTGCGTTCTCGTCGGAGCCACTCGGGGAGGGCAGCGGCTCGGCAGCGGAAGAGAACAGGCGGCGGTCCACCGTCGAAACTCCCCACGCCAGCATGACCTGGATCGGGTGCCGAGGGTTTTTCTCAGCCATGCCCGGAAGGCGCGGCACCCCTGTTTCGTCCGTGACCGGATTACAGCACAGGGTTGATAGCGAGATTTTTGATGCCGCGCATGCGCCATAATTTTTGCCATGAATTCCAAGCCTCTTGATCCCCGGGTGCCGGCAGGCCCCGCGGATGGCCCCCGCTATGTGCGCGTGCTATCGATTGCAGGGTCCGACAGCGGTGGCGGGGCGGGCATCCAGGCCGACCTGAAAACCTTCGCGGCGCTCGGCTGTTTCGGCATGACCGCCATCACGGCCATCACCGCCCAGAATACCCAGGGTGTGCGCTCCATTCACGGCATCCCCCCCGCCATGCTGCGCGACCAGATCGACGCGGTGGTCGAGGACATCGGCGTGGACGCCGTGAAGATCGGCATGCTGCACGCGCCCGGGATCGCCGAGGTGGTCGCCGACGCGATCCGCCGCCATGCGCTGCCGAACGTGGTGCTCGACCCCGTCATGGTCGCCACCAGCGGCGACCGCCTCATCGCGCCCGACACCGTGGCCGTGCTCGTCGACGCGCTCTTCCCCCTGGCGGCCGTGGTGACGCCCAACCTCGACGAGGCCGGCATGCTGCTGGGCCGCCGCATCGCGGACGAAGCCGCGATGGAGACCGCCGCGCAGGACCTGCTCGCCCTGGGCGCGAATGCCGTGCTGCTCAAGGGCGGGCACCTGCCCGGCGACGCGCTGGTGGATCTGCTCGCCCGGCAGGGCGGCGCGCAGCCGCTGCACCTGCGCGCCGCGCGCGTGGATACGCGCAACGGCCACGGCACCGGCTGCACCCTGTCGTCCGCGATCGCCGCGCACCTGGCGATCGGGCTGGCGCTGCCGGACGCCGTGGCCGCCGCCCATGCCTATGTGCAGGCCGCGATCCAGGCCGGCGCGCGCGTGCGCACCGGCCGCGGCTCCGGCCCCCTGGACCATGGCCACGCGCCCATGGTGCAGCGCATTGCGGAGCACGCATGGGCATGAGCTTCCGACCTCCCGATCCCGGCCAGATCCAGCAGGCTTTCGCTGCGGACGCCACCCTCGTGCAGCGCTACGTGCTGCAGGAAGTGATCGGCACCGGCTCCTACGGCATCGTCTTTTCCGCGCTGCAGCAGCAGACCGGCCAGAAGGTCGTGCTGAAATTCGTCCGCATCGACGACGACGAGCGGCTGTTCAAGCGTTTCCGCCGCGAGATCGGGGCCTGTGCTCGGCTGCACCACCCGCACGTGGTGCAATTGCTGGACGAAGGCGTGTGCGGCCCCTTCGTCTTCGCGGTCTTCGAATTCGTGCCGGGGATGACGCTGCGGCAACTGCTGCAGCAGCAGGGCGCGCTGTCCGCGGGCGAGGCGGGACGCCTGATGCTGCAGGTGCTGGATGCCGTGGCCTGCGCGCACGACGCCGGCATCGCGCACCGCGACCTCAAGCCCGAGAACATCATGATCAGCGCCTCCGGGCTGACCTCGCATGCCAAGGTGCTGGATTTCGGCATCAGCACGCTGCTGCCGGGGTTCGGCGACGCGCATGCCACCCAGCTCACGCGCGAAGGCGAGTACGTCGGCACGCCCGCCTACAGCGCACCCGAGCAGCTGCGCGGCGAGGTCGCCACGCCCCAGTCCGACCTGTATGCCTGGGGCCTCATCTTCTTGGAATGCCTCACCGGGCGCGTGGTGACGGGGGAATCCACCGCCGAGATCTACCAGCGCCAGCTCTCGCCGCAGGAATTCAGCCTGCCGCAGGCGATCCAGGGCCACCCGCTGGCCGAGGTGCTGCGCACCGCCCTGCGCAAGCGGCGCGAGGACCGGGCCGCTTCCGCCCGACAGCTCTGGGAGCGCTCTTCCGCCGTTCGCCTGGACGATCTGGTCGGCGTGCTGCGCACCCGGCCGGGCACGGGTGCGAGCGGCATCGCGCCGACGGTCGCGTTCGGCACGCCCCATGAAGAGAAACGGCAGCTCACCCTGCTGTACTGCGGCGTCTATTTCGCGTCCGGTCCGGAAGCCGGCGACGAGGAACTCGCCGAACAGCAGGAAATGGCGCAACGCAACGTGCTGCGCCGCCTGATCGACGTGGCGGTGCAACGCGGCGGCACGCTCGGCGGCACCTTGGGAACGCACTTCCTGGTCACACTCGGTTATTCCGCCCATGCCGAGGCGGATGCGCGGCTGGCCGTGCAGATCGCGCACGAACTGGTGCGCTCCGCGGCCCAGCCGGTCGGGGACGTGCGCTGGGAAGTGCGTATCGGCCTGCACACGGGGTCGGTACTCATCGAGAGCGGGGCAGTCGTTCCCTGCCGCGCGCTGAGCATCGCGACGGCCATGGAGCAGGCCGCGTCGGACGGACAGGTGGTTGTCAGCGAGGCCGCGCGCCAGCGGCTGCGCCACCATGCCCACTTCACCCCGCAAGGCGGCGTGCGGTTGCCCGGCGCGCAGGCGGAACTGCCGTGCTTCGCCATGGCGCAGGACGGTGCGTCCGCCGGGGTGCCCGCCCTGCCGCGGGAAGCCGTGGGCCGGTGGCGTGAATTGCTGCTCCTGCGTCGCCGCTGGCGCTCGGCCCTGCGCGGTGAAGGGGGCCCGGTGCTGGTGCGCGGCGAGGCCGGTGTCGGCAAGTCGTGCCTGAGCGAGACCTTCCAGGCGCACGTGCAGGAGCTGGGCGGGCAGGTGCTGCGCGCGGCCTGCTGGCCCGAGCAGGAGAACAGCGCCCTGGCGCCCATGCTCGCGCTGATGCGCGCGCAGTGCGGCGGCCCGGACGAGTCGGACGCCGTGGTGGTCGAGCGCCTGGCCCGCATGCTCGGCGAGGCCGGCTGCGACGTGGACCGCGTGCTGCCGATCTTCTGCGTGTGGCTGTCGCTGCAGGTGGGCATGCACCAGGTGGTGGACATCGCTCCGGCGCTGCAGAAGGCGCTGCTGATGGAGTCCTCCCTCGGCTGGCTGCGCCACCAGTCCCGCCAGTCCCCCGTGCTGCTGTTCGTGGAAGACCTGCATTGGGCCGATTCGGCCACGCTGGAATGGCTCGGCGAGCTGGCGGCGGCGCTGGCCGATGAGCGCTGCATGCTGCTGCTCACCGCCCGGCCCGAATGGGAGCCGCCGCTGCGCATGCAGGGCGCGCTCGTGTCGCTGGAGCTCGGCCGGCTCGGGGCGACCGAAGCGGCCGCCATGGTGCGCCAGGTGCTGGCGCCGCGGCAGGTGTCGCAGGCCGTTGTCGACCACGTCGTCGCGCGCACGGACGGCGTCGCCCTGTTCATCCAGGAGCTGGCCCGCACATTGCTGGAGACCTGCCTGGAAGAGCGCGACGGCCAGTGGGATTTCCAGGAGCAGGCCGATCTGAAGGGCATTCCCATCACGCTGCGTGATTCGCTGGAGAGCCGCTTCATGCAGCTCGGCCCGGCGCGCGAGGTGCTGCGCTGGGCGTCCATCTGGGGCCGGCGTTTCGATGGCGACTGGCTGCCGGACTGCGGCCTGCAGGACGTGCCCGCCGGCCTGAACGCGCTCGTGGACGTGGGCCTGCTCATGCCCGCCGATGCCGCGGGCCAGTACCTGTTCCGCCATGCGCTGATCCGCGACGCGGCCTACGACAGCATGCTGTCGACGCAGCGCGCCCACATGCACGGCGTGGCCGCCGGGGTCATCCTGCGGCGCCGCGCCCGCGTGCGCGACGAAGAGCCCGGCCTGCTGGCGCACCACTATGCGCTGGCCCGCGACTACGCGAACGCCGTGCCCGCCGGGCTCGCGCAACTGCGCATGACGCAGCACCGTTCGCTGAACGACGAAACCATCACCTATGCACGGACGGTCGAGGACTGGATCGACCGGCTGGACGAGCCCGCCCGCTGGGAGCCGCGGCTGGCGCTCAACGGCTACGTCATGCAGGCGCTGATGAACAAGCACGGCTGGGCGCATCCGCAGGTGGAGCAGCGCATCGAACTGTCGCAAGGCCTGGTGGAGCGCGACATCTCCGTGGACCTGCGCGTGCAGCACATCTGGCTCATGCTCACCTACCACCACGTGGCGAGCCACCGCGCGGAGGTGATGCGCCTGGCGCTGCAGTTGGAGGAACTGGCGCGCCAGCGCGGCGACGCCGGCATCCTGGTGGCCGCCTGCACCTGGATCGGCCTGGCCCACTATTCCGAAGGCCGGTTCGACGCCGCGGAGCAGTACCTGTCGGACGCCGTCGACGAGCGGCACGGCGACTTCTCCAAGCACCATGCCGCGCAGTTCGGATTCGACACCGTGGCCTGGGCGCTGGCGGCACGGGCCCTGGTGCGCTGGGGCGCCGGCCACGACGTGCTGGCGCGCGAGGACGCCGAACGCGCCGTGGCGCGTGCGCGCGCGCTGGCGCACATCCCCTCCATCGGCATCACGCTGCTCTACCAGGCGCTCGGCTACCTGGGGCGGCACGATGCTCCGCGCGCCGGCCAGGTCGTCGAGGAGTTGATCGAGCTGTCCGGGCGCTATGGCCTGCCGGCCTTCCGGGGCTATGCGGAAGTGATCCGCGGCTGGGTGGTCGGAGAACTGGCGGGCGCCGACGCCACCATCGAGGCCCTGTGGAGCATCGGCTGCAAATACTGCCAGACCTACTACCGCGCCTTCTGCGCCGAGATCCTGGCGCGCCAGGGCCGCTGGTCCGATGCGGTGGACCGCGTGTCGCACTGCCTGCAGCTCACGCACGAACTCGCGGAGGGCATATACACTGCCGAACTGTGGTTGCAGAAGGCCGAATACCTGCTGCAGGACGCGCGCGCCGCGGGCGACGCGCCGGCCTGTTTCCGCCGGGCCGCGGAGGTCGCTCGCGCGGGCGGCAAGCACCGTGTGGAAGCGCAGGCACTGTCACGCCTGCGCCATGTGGATCCTGCATCCTGCACCGCCGACGACGCGTCGCGGCTGCAGTCCCTGCTGGGTATGCGCCCCGAACTCGGGGCATTCGTGTGTTGACCGATTGATTGAAAGAGGGAGGACAACCAATGAGTTCCAATCACCAGCAACCCGGCGACCCCTTGCTGGAATTCCGCCTGGCCTATCTGCGCGCCATCGCCAAATCCTGGTACGAGCCCGAATACCGGGACCGCCTGCTCGCGCAGACGGACATCCAGAAGCTGCTGGCCGAGGATTTCGGCCTGAAGACCCTGTGGCCCTGGCTCGACGTGGCGCTGGAGCGCAGCAGCGACCCGAAGGACCGCACGCTCTGGAAGCCCGAACTCACGGGTGGCTGGATCGGCCTCGACGACGCCTTCGAGATCGTGTTCCCCGAAGCCCCCGCCGACCGCGCCGCCGAGGCGCTGGCCAGCTACTACCAGCTGTTCCCCACGCTCATGGGTGCGACCGTCGACGTGTGCGCGGAGCCCGTGCAGCCCGGCATGGTGGGTGGCGCGCTGCCCACGGGCCTGGGCATTCCCGGCGGCGATCCGGGCTCGCTGCTGGCCTTCGGTGGCGTGGTGCTGCGCGCCATCGCCCTCGCGTGGCAGTCGAAGGAATTCCGCGACGAACTGCTGAACCCGGACTGCGCCGATGCAGCCCCGGTGCTGAGCCAGTGGCTGGGCTACAACAACCCGTTCAACTTCTCCCTGCGCTTCAAGGCCCATCCCGCACTGACCTGGGACGCGGCCAAGGGCGCGTGGAACCAGCACGACGCCAGCGGCCAGCCGATCAAGAACCGCATCGTGCTGAACTACCCGAACGCGCCCGAGGCACAGGATTTCTGGCCGATCTCCCTGACCTCCTACAACAACACCGGCAGCGCCTACCCGTTCACCTGCTGAAGCGCAGCCTTGGTGCCCAAGCCGGAGCCCGCGGCGCCCGCAGTGCTGGAGACCGCGTGGCAGGCGCTGCGCGGCAGTTCTGCCACCCTGGCCCTGACCCTGGGCGCGCGCGCATCGCCGCTCGCGCGCCAGGTCGATGCCGGCTGGGCCGACCCCTGGGCCGAGCGCCTGCTGGCGCAATGCCCCTGGGACCTGCGCCGAGCGGGCCAGGACGCGTCGCTGGTGCGCGCGGTGGTGCTGCGCAGCCGCCTCTTCGACGATGCGGCGCGCGAAGCCTGCGCGCGGTACGACGTCTTCGCCGTGGCGAGCATCGGCGTCGGGCTGTGCACCCGCCAGGGCCGCCTTGCGCCCGAGTGCAAGGGTGGCGATGGCGGCGGGCCGGCATGGATCGACGTGGACCTGCCCGACGTGATCGCGCTGCGCCGGCTGCTGTGGCACCACGCGCTGGCTGCACCGGCGAACGGCGGCGGTTGCGCCAGTGGTAGTGGTAGTGGCACTGGTAGTGGCGATGTCTCCGGAGCCCTGCATGCCAGCCAGCCGGCCAGCCTCCTGGTGGCCTGCGGATTGCAGGATCCCGCGTGGCTCGACGCCGTGCCCTGGCGGGCCGGCCACCGGTGCCTCGTGCTCGTCGAGGGGGTCGCGCCCTACGTCCCGCCGGCCGCCGTGCCCGACATGCTGCGTGCGCTGGCCGCACGCGCGCGCCGGGAAGGTTGCGGCTGCCGGGTGGTGATCGACTACCTGCACCGCGATTTCGTGCCGATCGCCGCGTTGCAGGCCGGGCCGGCGGTCCTTCCCGTGACCACCGGCTTCGGCCGTGCCGAGGAACTCGCGCCCCTGGACTCGGGATTCCGCATGTTTCGGCAATGGGAGCCGTTCGGGCACTTCTCGGAGGCGCATCAGCGCCTCGAAGGCGACTTCCGTGCACGCCACGGCCACGTACCCTATGCCGTGGCCTGCTTCGATCTGCAGCAGCCCTGAGCCGCTGAAACCGCGGCGGACCCTCACCGGTGCCGCCCCGGCCTCTGGTCTTTTTCGATACGCCTGATTCCCATGGACTGGTTCCACACCGTACCCCGCTGGCATCCCCGGTTCCGTTCCGTGCTGCGCGCGCCGCAGGCGGCATCCCTGCCCCCCGGGGTCGTGCTCGTGGAAGAAGCCGGGGCGCTGCAACTGCCGTTCGCGGAAGCCGCCGTTCTCGGCGGGCTGGTCGAGGGCGGGCTTTCGCCCGCTGCCTGGTGCGCGGCGGGCGGCGATGCGCGCCACCTGCCGGGCC
This sequence comes from Comamonadaceae bacterium UBA4962, assembly GCA_002397315.1. Classification (GTDB taxonomy): domain Bacteria; phylum Pseudomonadota; class Gammaproteobacteria; order Burkholderiales; family Burkholderiaceae_C; genus Paracidovorax. The sequence goes on along the minus strand of DHAE01000015.1, from coordinate 50,525 downwards.
TCCTGCTGGCGCTGGAATCGCTGGCACGGCAGGGGTGCGTGCTCCCCGCGGGTACGGAAGACCCCGGCTGGTTCCTGCCGGACGTCCGGACCGGGCCGGTACGCATCGACGGCGCGGCCGGAAGCGTCTCGCTGTGGTGCAGCCAGCCTGGAATGCTCGCTGCCTGGAAGGCGACCGGCGAAGAAGGCGCGGGAATCGGCCCGGACCGCTGGACGGAGATCGCGGAGGCCGGCGGCGCGGACGTGCTGGTCTGCGACGATTATTTCGATCCGCGGCTCGAAGCTGCCTGGGACGATGCCTGCCGCTCCGGCCGCGCACGCTGGTGGCTGCCGGTACGCCTGGCAGGTGCGCAGGCCCTGGTGGGCCCGCTGCTGCGCTCCGGTGGGCCCGGCCCGTGCTGGCACTGCTTCATGCACCGGCTGCGCCGCAACCACCCCGGCCGGAGCTGGCTGGCACGGGAGGTGCCCGGCTCGCACGGGCTGGTGCCGCTGGCCCGGGATGCTTCGCTGTGGACCGGGTGGCAGGAGAGGGCGCAGGCCGCTGCACGGCAACTGCTGGCCGACGCCGTTCCCGGCCGGTTCGCAGCCTGGGACGTTGCGGAGCAGGGCGGAGCGCTGCGCTGGAGCGCCGCGCCGCGGCGGCCGCAGTGCGCCCACTGCGGCGACCCGGAGTGGATGGCCCGCCAGGCGCGCCGCCCGGTGCGCCCGGGCCCCGTGCAGGCGCTGCCGGGCGCGCGCGGAGGGTCGCGCACCGTTCCGCCCGACGCCACCGTGCGGGCGCTGCTGCCGTGCGTCGACGGCGTGGCGGGCGTGGTCACGGAGTGCACGCTGCTGCCCCTGCCGCAGGCCGGAACCGTCACCGTCTTCCGCAGCGCCTTCCATGCCGCGGACGGAGCGGACGGCATGCCGGCCGCGGCCCGCTGGTGCCTGGGCAAGGGCATGACGCCCGCACAGGCGCAGGCCAGTGCGTTGTGCGAGGCCGTGGAGCGCTACGCCGCGGGCTGGCAGGGCGACGAGCCCTGCACGGTGGCCCTCCGCGACGAGCTGCCCGCGCCGGCTTTCGGCCCGCAGGCGCTGGTGTTCATCAGCGACCGACAGCGTGCGCGAGCTGCCGCCGGGACGGGGCCGCAAGACGACCGCGTGCGCCGTTTCGTGCCCCATGCCCTGGAGGAGCCGCTGGCCTGGACGCCGGCCTGGTCATTGACGCGCGAAGCGCCGTGCTTTCTTCCGCATGCCCAGTGCTATCTGGGTGCGCCGGACCGATGGGCCCGCCACGGCGCCTGGAACTCCAACGGCTGCGCCGCCGGCAACTGCCCCGAAGAGGCGATCCTGCAAGGCCTGCTGGAAGTGGTCGAACGGGATGCGACGGCGATCTGGTGGTACAACGAACTGCCGATGCCGGCGGTTGCGGAAGAGGCCGTGCCGGCCGGATACGTCCGGCTGGTGCAGCGCACGCTCGGGCCCGACTGGACGTTCTGGCTGCTCGACCTGACCCACGATCTGGGCATCCCCGTGGTGGCGGCCGTTGGGCGGCACCGCGGTGGCGACTGGGCGCTCGGCTTCGGCTGCAGCCTCGACGTGGCCATGGCCTGCGAGCGCGCCCTGACGGAGCTGGTGCAGCTCGTGGCCGTGGGCAAGACGTTGCCGTCACACTGGAATGGCCTGCGCGATGCATCCCCGGCGTTTCTGTGGCCCAATGCGCGCAATGACGGAGCGGCCCGGCGCGGCATGCGCGACCTTGCACTCGCCCGTGAGGGCGGCGGCCTACGGGCGGACATCGCGCACTGCGTGGCGGCCGCCCGGGGTTGCGGCATGGAAGTGGTGGTGCATGACTACACGCGTCCCGACATTCCGCTGCATACCATCAGGACCGTGTTGCCCGGTGCCTGCCACATCTGGCCGGAGCTTGCGAACCCGCGGCTCTACCGAGTGCCTGTCCAGATGGGCTGGCGCGATGTTCCGCGGCACGAGGATCACCTGAATCCATGGCCCCTGCACGTCTGATTTGAAAGCGTTCCGACGAGCACGATGGCGATCTTGCACAACCTTCCGAGCGGCCGGAGCATCGTGCTCCGCCCCCTGCATACCTTCGGCCGGCATCCCGATTCGTGCCGCACCGTACTGCAGGAATCCGACGTCTCCAAACTGCATGCGCTGGTGCGCTGGTCCGGCACTCAGTGGGAGATCAGCGACCAGAGCCGCAACGGCACCCTGATGGACGGGCGTCGCCTGCCGCCCGGGCACTGGCACCCGCTCGCCATGGGCGCGGAAATCCGCTTCGGCACGTCGTCCACCGCCGTCTGGCAGATGGTGGACACCTCCTGCCCGAAGACGGGCCTCTGGCCGCTGGAGGGCGACAAGGTGCTCCGCGTGCTCGACATGCAGGAAAACCTGCTGCCCGATCCGTCTGCGGCCGAGTCGAACGTGTTCCAGTCGGAGGGGCGCTGGTGGTGGGACCGCATGGACCACGTGGTGCCGCTGCTCGACGGCCATGTGGTGCAGGCGGGCGGCCGGCACTGGGAGTTCGTGCTCTGCGAGGACTTCGGCGTCACCCAGGACCTGCCGCGCATGACCACCTCGCCGACCCTCGCGGCCCCGGTGTTCGATTTCGACCTCAGCCAGGACGAGGAACACGTCTGCCTGGAAGTCCACGTCGGCGCGCAGACGCTGTCCCTGGGCGAGCGCATCCACCATTACACCCTGGTGACGCTGGCGAGGCAGCGCCTGCAGGATGCGCAGCGGGGGCTGCCACTGTCGAGCCAGGGCTGGCTCGGCATCGAGACGCTCGCCCGCATGCTGGGGGTGGACGTGCCCTACCTGAACATCCAGCTGTTCCGCGCCCGGCGGCAGGTGCAGAACGGGCTGGGCTCCGCGCTGGCGGTGGTGGAGCGCCGGCGGGGCGAGGTGCGTTTCGGCGATTACTCCTTCCACATCCGCAAGTGCGGCCGCCCGGAAGGCGACTGGAAGGCGCCCGGGTTGTAATTCGATGTAATTGGCCTTTGCACGGGGCTTCTTTAGATTACGGGTATCGCCGCAGACAGCGGACGCCACCTGAACCCATCGATAGAGCCCCGGCCATGCAGCAATCTTCCACCCCGGCAACTGTCGGCGCCACCTTGCCGGAGGCCGCTGCCACCGCAAGCGCCCGCATCGCCCGGGAGCGGACGGGCGCGGTGTGCCGCTCCTACGCGGCGGGAGGCCGGGCATGAGGTGCGTCACCCTCGCATCCGAAGCCGACCGGGCCGGCCGTCGCGTCACGGCGGGCGCATTGTGGCAGCCGCAATCCCTGTGGGAATCGTATTACCAGCATGTCATGGGCGCGGCGTCCGAAGAGGGCCACCTGTCCGCGTTCTGGCGGCACTACCACGGGGAACCTGCCGAAATGCAGGTGGAAGGCCCCGAGCTGCTGCGCTGGAGCACCGAATGCGACCGCGTGATGCGCCGCCTGCCGTTCACTCCGCTGGGCGACTTCCTGCGCGATCTGGGAAGGATGTGCAACCACGCCCACCGGGTGGGGGCTGCACTGCGCGTCATCGCTGATTGATCAACCAAGTACACGGCCACGAGGCCGGGGAGGAGAAGCGAGTCCATCGCCTCGATAACAAGAAGAAGAAAAAACCGTGCCACGCCTGGGAGGGGGATGGCGCGGGGCAGAAATCCCCTTGCAGGTCTTGGACTGCAGGGGGATTTCGCCTTGTGGGGACCCGGATTGCTGCCCGGTGGCGGCAGCCGCCAGTGGTCCGCCGTCGTCAGGCGCTGGCCGGGGGGCGCGCCGGAGCGGCGGCGACGCCCAGCCGCTCGTGCAGGCGGCTGCTGGTGGTCGTGTACTGCAGCGCGACGGGCGCATCCGCCAGATATTCTGCGGCCGCGAAGGCGGCGAGCGTGGCCTCGTGGAAGCCGCAGAGAATGAGCTTGCGTTTGCCGGGGTAGGTGTTGATGTCTCCGACGGCATACAGGCCTGGCACGCCCACGGAGTACGCGGCCGTGTCCACCACCACCTGCTTGCGCTCCAGCGCCAGCCCCCAATCCGCGATCGGGCCGAGCCGCGGTGAGACGCCGAGGCACAGCAGCAGGACTTCCGTGGGCAGGCGCTGCTCGGTGCCGTCGGCGGCCAGAATGCGCAAGGCGGCCAGGCGCTCCGGACCGTGTCCGTCGCCCCCTGGCGCGCTTTCGGTTTCGATGGCCGTGGCCTGGCCCACCACCACACGGATGCGGCCTTCCGCACGCAGTGCCTGCAGCCGGGCGAGCGCGTCCGGCGGCGCCTGGAAGGCATCGCGCCGGTAGAGCAGCGTCACGCTCGCGGCGGCCTGCGGGCCGGGCCCGGCGCAGGCGATGGCGCGGGCCACGGCCGTGTCTTCCCCGCCGTGCACCACCACATGGCGGCCGGCGGTGTCGGCCGGCGCGTCGTGGTGGAACACCTGGGTGCCGTGGAAGCGTTCGATGCCGTCGATCTTGAGCGTGCGCGGCACGAAGGCGCCCACGCCAGCGGCGATGAACACGGTGCCTGCATGCAGCGTGGTGCCGGCATCGGTGGTAAGCAGGAAGCCGCCGTCCGGCGCGGGCTGCAGCGTTTCGACGCGCTGGGAGAGGTGCAGTTGCGGCGAGAACGGCGCGATCTGCCGGGTCAGCAAGGTCACCAGCTCGCGGCCGGTGCACATGGGCACCCCCGGAATGTCGTAGATGGGTTTGTCGGCGTAGAGCTCGGCGCACTGGCCGCCGACATGCGGCAGGGCGTCGATCACGTGCGCGGCGATGCCCTGCAGGCCGAGCTGGAACACCTGGAAGAGCCCCACGGGCCCCGCGCCGATGACCACGGCATCGGCTTCGATGGCGCGAGCGTTTTCCATCACGTGTTCAACAGAGGACTGCGGCGCTGGAACCCGCCACGGCCCAGGTGCGGACGCCGCGCAAGGGCCGCCCCGCCGCTCGGGGGGATGTCTTCATGTTCAGCGGATCAGGTCGGCGATCTTGCCGGGCTTGCCATTCCACTCGTCGGCGTCGGGCAGCGAGGCCTTGCGCTTGGTGATGCTCTTCCACTGCGGGGCGAGCTCGGCGTTGAGCTTGATGAAGGCCAGTTGGTCGGCGGGCAGGTCTTCCTCGGCGTAGATCGCGTTGGCCGGGCACTCGGGAATGCACACGGCGCAGTCGATGCACTCGTCGGGATCGATCACGAGGAAGTTCGGGCCTTCGCGGAAACAGTCCACGGGGCACACGTCCACGCAATCGGTGTACTTGCACTTGATGCAGTTTTCGGAGACGACGTGAGTCATGAGAGGCAGTCTTTGGATCGGGGGTAACCCGCAATTTTAGGGCGGATCGGGCCACGGGCGCCTGTCGCCCCTTGCGCTGTCGCAGGAAGGGGCGGCGCGGCCGGTCCGGATCAGTTCACGAGCACGGCCGCGGCGGTGCGGTGGCTCGCGGTGTCCACGAGGATCAGCGAGCCCAGCACGCGGGCCTGCGTGAACGGCGCGGCGGGCAGGGCTTCCTGCAGCAGCAGGTCGACGTGGCCGATGGCGTTGGGTTCGAGCTGCGTTGCTTCTTCCTCCGCCAGGGTGTGGATGTTCAGGCGGTGCACCACGCGCTGCACCTTGGCCTTGACCCAGCGGTGGCCGTGCAGCGCCCAGTAGACGCGCCCCGCCACCAGCGGCTCGTCGTCCATCCAGGCCACGGTGGCGCGCAGTTCGCGGCGCGCGGGCCAGGCGGGCACGGGGGCCGGCGTGTCGAAATCGTCCGCCGCGGCGGACGCGGCCGGTGCCGGTGCGGCCAGGATCCAGTCGCCGCGCGAGACGTCCACCTCGCGGTCGAGCACGATGCCGGCGCTCATGCCCGCGGGCACGCCCTTGGGCCTGCGCGCATGGTCCAGCACCTGGGCCACGCGGGCGAGCTGCCCGCTCGGGAAGATCTGCACGGCCGTGCCCGGCGCCACCTGCCCGGCGGCGACGCGGCCCCAGAACACGCGGCGGCCCTGCGTGGTGTCGGCCGACGACGAGAATTTCTCCACCCACTGCACCGGGAACGCGAACGCCAGGGCCGTGTCGGCGGGCGTGTGGGGCAACTGCTCCAGGATCTGCAGCAGGCTGGGGCCCTCGTAGCCGCACCAGCCGGGCTTGGCATCCACCACGTTCCACCCCTTGAGCGCGGAGACGGGCACCGTGGCGCGCACCGCGATGCCGGCGGCGCGGGCGAAGCCTTCCAGCGCGCCCTGGATGTGGCGCAGCGCGAGCGCCGGGTCTTCCACGGCGTCGAGCTTGTTCACGGCGAACACCAGCGAATGCACGCGCAGCAGGTGCACCAGCAGCGAATGGCGGCGCGTCTGCGGCAGCAGGGTGAGCTGCGGGTCGCGCCAGTCGAGCTTGGTGGCATCGACGAGCACCACGGCCGCATCGGCGCTGGAGGCGGCCGTCACCATGTTGCGCGTGTACTGCTCGTGGCCCGGCGCGTCGCCGATGATGAATTTGCGGGTTTCGGTGGCGAAGTAGCGGTAGGCCACGTCGATCGTGATGCCCTGCTCGCGCTCGGCGGAGAGGCCGTCCGTCAGCAGCGCCAGGTCGGTCTCGCCGCCGCGCGTCACGCCCGCGAGATGGTCCTGCAGCACCGCGCGGCTGTCCACCAGCAGGCGGCCGATCAGCGTGCTCTTGCCGTCGTCGACCGAGCCGCAGGTGATGAACTTCAGGGCGGAGCGGTGGTCTTCCGCGCTCCCGGCGTTCGCTGAATGCGTGCCGGCAGCTATCGAATCATTGGTGTTTGTCATGCAACTCTCTCCGTCACCCACGCGGGGCGTCAAAACTGGCGCGGCCCGGGCCAGAACCGTCGCGCAAGGGCCGCCCCGCCGCGCCGGCGGTGTCCCCCTTCCCGGCGGGCGCAGCCCGGCGAGAGAAGGGGGAAGGCACGCAGCGCCACAGGGGGATGCCCATCAGAAATACCCGTCCTTCTTGCGCTTTTCCATCGACGCATCGCTGGTCTTGTCGTCCATGCGCGTCGCGCCGCGCTCGCTCACGTCGGCCGACAGCGTCTCGATGACGATGTCGGCGGCCGTGGCGGCCGGGCTTTCCACCGGGCAGGTGCAGGTGATGTCGCCCACGGTGCGGAAGCGCACGTCGCGCGTTTCCACCGTCTCGCCCTCGCGCGGCGGGGTGAGTTCCGTCACCGGCACCAGCAGCCCCTTGCGTTCGACCACCTGCCGCTTGTGGGTGTAGTAGAGGGAAGGCAGTGCAATCTGCTCGCGGTCGATGTACTGCCACACGTCCAGCTCGGTCCAGTTGCTGATCGGGAACACGCGGAAGTGCTCGCCCGGCGCCAGCCGCGTGTTGAACAGCGTCCACAGCTCGGGACGCTGCGCCTTGGGCTGCCATTGGCCGAAGCTGTCGCGGTGCGAGAAGATGCGCTCCTTGGCACGGGCCTTCTCCTCGTCGCGCCGCGCGCCGCCGATCAGCGCATCGAAGCGGAATTCCTCGATCGCCTCCAGCAGCGTCACCGACTGGTGCACGTTGCGGCTCTCGCCCGGGTGCGCCAGCCGCACGGTGCCGCGCGCCATCGAATCCTCCACGCTGCGCACGATCAGTTCCGCGCCCAGCTCCTTCGCGCGGAAGTCGCGGAAATCCGTGACCTCGGGGAAGTTGTGGCCGGTGTCGATCATCAGCAGCGGGTAGGGGATGCGGCCCGCACCAAAAGCCTTCTCGGCGCACTTGAGCATCACCAGCGAATCCTTGCCGCCCGAAAACAGCAGGGCGGGGCGCTCGAAGGCGGCGGCCACTTCGCGCAGGATGAAGATGGTCTCTTCCTCCAGCGCGTCGAGGTGGCGGTTGCTGAGCTGGCTGAGCACGTGGGGTTCGGTGCGGGCGTTCATGCGGTCGTTCTCTCGGTCGGTTCTCGTGTGCGGCGGGCGCCTTACGCGGCGTCCCGGAAATGCGGCAGCGGGTGCGCGGCGTCGCCCTGGTAGAAGCCGTGGAAGCGGTCGAACTGGCGCTGCGCGTCGGCCAGATCCACGCCCTCGCGCAGCACGGCCACGTCGAAGCCGCAGCGCGCCATCTGCACGAGCTGGTCGATCAGCACGTCGCCCGTGGCGCGGATCTCGCCCTGGAACCGGCGGCGCTGGCGCAGCAGGCGGGCCTGGCTGAACGCGCGGCCGTCGGTGAACTTCGGGAAATGCAGGTCGATGCGGTCGATGCCGGCCAGGTCCTGCACGAGCGGATCGGCGTCGTTGGGCATCTCGAGCACGGTCTGGCCGGCGGGCGCCGGCGTGTGGTCGTGGGAAGCGATGATTTTCATGGGGCTGGTCTCGGTCGGGGGACGGATGCGGGTCAGGCGGACACGGCCTCGGACGGGTGGCGCGCGGCGTTCGCTGCGGCCTTGAAGGGCTCGATGCCGACGCGGCGCACCGTGTCGATGAAGTGCTCGTGCTTCTGCCCGCGCGCGCTGCCCGGCGCATCGGCCGCCAGCGGCTGGCGGTGCTCGCGGTAGGTGGCGAGCAGTGCCTCGATCACGCCCGGCACCTCGGCCGCGCTGAACGACGGACCGATGATCTTGCCGGGCACGGCCGCGCCCGACAGGTCGGTGCCGTCGGCGCCGCCCAGCGTGATCTGGTACCACTCCTTGCCGTCCTTGTCGACGCCCAGGATGCCGATGTGGCCGCTGTGGTGGTGGCCGCAGGAGTTGATGCAGCCGCTGATGTGCAGGTCGATTTCGCCCAGGTCCCAGAGCTCGTCCAGATCCTGGTAGCGCTCGGTGATGGCTTCGGCGATCGGCAGCGAGCGCGCATTGGCGAGCGAGCAGAAGTCGCCACCCGGGCAGGCGATCATGTCGGTCAGCAGGCCGATGTTGGGCTGGGCGAGGCCCAGCGCGCGCGCCTCTGCGTAGAGCTTCGGCAACTGGTCGGCGCGCACCCAGGGCAGCAGCAGGTTCTGCTCGTGCGTCACGCGGGCTTCGCCGCACGAGTAGCGGTCGGCGAGGTCGGCGGCCGCGTCCATCTGGTCGGCGGTGGCGTCGCCCGGCGCATAGCCCACGCGCTTGAACGACAGCACCACGGCGCGCAGCAGCGGGTGGCGGTGCGGCAGCACGTTGCGCGTGAGCCAGCGGCCGAAGCCCTGGTCGCCCTCGGCGGCCGCGCGCAGCAGCGACAGCGTCTGGCTTTCGGCGTCCGCGCCGCCCAGGTCGGGCACCGGGTCGTGGAAGCAGGCGGCCACGCGGTCGTATTCGGCCTGCGTGATGGTGTGGGGGCCGCCCTCGACCTCGACGATCTGGCGGAATTCCTCTTCCACCTGGTCCACGTAGGTCTGGCCTTCGGACTTCACGAGGATCTTGATGCGTGCCTTCCAGAGGTTGTCGCGGCGGCCGTAGCGGTTGTAGACGCGGATCACGGCCTCGAGGTAGTTCATGAGCTGGTTCCAGGGCAGGAACTCGCGCACCACCGGGCTGATGACCGGCGTGCGGCCCATGCCCCCGCCCACGCGCACCTGGAAGCCCAGCTCGCCGGCCTCGTTCTTCACGAGCTGCAGGCCCACGTCGTACCAGCCCAGCGCGGCGCGGTCTTCGCGGGCGCCGTTGAGCGACACCTTGAACTTGCGCGGCAGGAAGGCGAACTCGGGGTGCAGCGTGCTCCACTGGCGCAGGATCTCGGCGAAGGGGCGCGGATCGGCGATCTCGTCGGCAGCGATGCCGGCCAGCGCATCGCTCGTGATGTTGCGGATGCAGTTGCCGCTGGTCTGGATGCCGTGCATGTGCACCGACGCCAGCAGGTCCATCACCTCGGCGCTCTTGTCGAGCGGGATCCAGTTGTACTGCACGTTGGTGCGCGTGGTGAAGTGGCCGTAGCCGTACTTCAGGCGCGTGCCGATGCGGCGGCCGTCGGCGAGCGGGATGTCGCCGAGCTTTTCCTGCGTGGCCTGCGCTTCGGCCAGCAGGGAGGCCTCGGGCACGTCGTACTCGCGGGCGATGCGGGCCAGCACGCGCAGCTGGCCGCTGGAGAGCTCGCCGTAGGGCACGGCCACGCGCAGCATCGGCGCGTAGCGCTGCACGTACCAGCCGTTCTGCAGGCGCAGCGGCTTGAACTCGTCGCCGGAGAGCTTGCCCGCTTGGAAGCGCTCCAGTTGGTCGCGGTACTGGTCCGCGCGCAGGCGGATGAACTGTTGGTCGAATTCTGTGTATTGGTACATGGTGGGGGTGGTGCGCGCGGGGCGCACTCAGATCAGAATCAGTTTGGCGCCCGCCCAGGCGAGCAGCACGGACAGGGCCGAGCGGATGAATCGCTCCGGGGTGCGTGTGACGAGCCGCGAGCCGAGCCAGATGCCCGGCAGCGAGCCCGCCAGCAATTGTGCGAGAAGCGGCCAATCCACGGAGCCGAGGGTGGCGTGGCCGAGGCCCGCCACCAGCGTCAGCGGCACGGCGTAGGCGATGTCCGCCGCCACCACGCGCGGCAGCGGCAGCAGGGGGAAGAGCAGCAGCAACACCGTGACGCCGATAGCGCCGGCGCCCACCGAGGTGAAGGTGACCAGCGTGCCGATCAGCGCACCGAGCAGCACCGGCAGGCTCCAGTGGCGGGGCCGGTCGGCCCGCTCGCCCTGGCTCTGGCGGGCGGCGCGCTCCGCCGCCTGCCGGGTGGGGGAGAACACGAAGGCCTTGTAGAGGGTCGCCGCCGCCGTGAGCAGCAGGGCGCCGCCCAGCGTGGTCGTCATGATCTGCTGGGCCACGGCACTGGCCGGGCCGATGGCGCGCAATGCCCAGAGGGCAGCGACGGAAGCGGGCAGGCTGCCGGCGCACAGCAGGGCCACCACGCGCCAAGGAACGAGGCGCTGGCGGGCCAGGCTCACGGTCCCGCCCATCTTGGTGAAGGCCGCGAACAGCAGGTCGGTGCCGATGGCGAGGTGCGGCTTCATGCCGAAGAAGATCAGCACGGGCGTCATCAGCGAGCCGCCGCCGACCCCGGTGAGGCCGACGATCAGGCCCACCGCGAATCCCGCAAAAACGAACGCCAAGTCATGCATAGGGCGTGACTGTAGGGTCTCGCCTTATGGTTTCAAACTATTGTTTACTCCTGCTGGTATATCAATATGCGTATATTGAACGCAGCCGTTCGGCGCCGCAGCGGCGCTGTGCGCGGCACCATTCCACCGGTGCCGCGAATGGCGCGGCCCGCTTCGCTTATCGTCGGTGCCACGCGCCCCCGCTTCCGACGCTGCCGTCCCGTCCATGACCGACACGCCTTCTTCCGCCGACCTGTACGCTTCTGAAGACTCCTTCTCCTGGCGCCGCATCGCCCTGCCGGCCTTCGGCCCCTCCCTGCTGTTCGGGGTGGGCGAGGGGGCGATCCTGCCGATCGTGCCGCTGCTGGCGCGGGACCTCGGCGCCTCGGTCCCGATGGCGGCCTTCGTGGTGACGCTGATCGGGCTGGGATCGCTGCTGAACAACATTCCCGCCTCGGTGATCACGATCCGCTGGGGCGAGCGCTGGGCGATCGTCGCGGCCGGCGTGTGGAGCGCGCTGGGCATGGCCCTGGCCGTGCTGCTGCCCGGCGTGGTGCCGCTGGCGATCGGCTGCTGCATGGTCGGCATGTCGCAGGCCGTCTACAACCTCGCGCGGCAGAGCTACCTGACCGAGGCGGTGCCGCCCGCCTACCGGGCGCGGGCCCTGTCGACGCTGGGTGGCGTGATGCGCATCGGCATGTTCATCGGGCCTTTTCTCTCGGCGGCGGCGGTGCATGCCTTCGGACTGCACGCCGCGTTCGCCGTCGGCATCGCGGGCGTGCTGGCGGCCGCGGCGATCGGCGCGCGCCTGCCGGACCTGCAGGCGCCGCCGCATCCCGAGGGCGCGCCCGCTCCGGCACCCGTGAACCTTCGCTTGATCGTGGCGGACCATCGCAAGGTGTTCCTCACGCTGGGGCTGGGCGTGGCGCTCGTGAGCGCGGTGCGCGCATCCCGCCAGGCGGTGATTCCGCTCTGGGCGGACCACCTGCTGCTGGCCCCCGCGGTCACGTCGGTGATCTACGGCATCGCCGGCGGCATCGAGATGCTGCTTTTCTACCCGGCCGGCCGCGTGATGGACTTGAAGGGCCGCCGCTGGGTGGCCGTGCCGTCGATGGCGATCATCGGCGTGGCGCTGCTGGCGATGCCGTTCACGGGCGGCTTCGCGACGTTGCTGATCGCGGCGACGGCGATCGGTTTCGGCAACGGCATCGGTTCGGGCCTGATCATGACGCTAGGCGCGGATTTCGCGCCGCGCCACGGCCGGCCGTACTTCCTCGCGGTATGGCGTTTCCTGTCGGACCTGGGCGGCTCCTGCGGGCCGGCGCTGCTGTCGGCGCTGGTGGCGACCGCATCGCTGGCGGGGGGCATCGCCGTCACCGGGCTGCTGTCGCTCGCGGCGGCGGCGCTGCTGGGCCTGTGGATTCCGGCGCGGAAGGCGAAAGCACCGCCGGGTTGAGCGTTGGGTTCCAGGCCCCGGGAAGCCGTTCCGTGGACAGCGCCCGCGCCAGGCGCACTTCCACGGGCAGCGGCTCTCCCATCATGCGGGCGGCCAGCAGCTCTCCGCACAGCTGCGACAACGTGAGCCCGCGTGCGCCCATCGCGGCGCAGACCCAGAGCCCGGGCTGCGCCGCGGCATCCACCGGCCCCACGAACGGCAGCCGGTCGGGGGCGGTGCAGCGCACGGCCGCCCAGTGGCCGGGCGCGGCGCCCGGGCCGGCGATGGCGGGTGCGAGGCCCTGTGCCAGCGCCGGCAAGAGCTGCTGCAGCTTCGCGGCATTGGTGGCATGGGCCTCGGCCTGTTCCTGCGGCGCGGGGGGCAGTTCCGTCTGGCCGCGCTCGAAGGTCGAGCCCATCACCCAGATCGCTTCTTGCCCGATGCCCGCGTGGGGCACGAGGTTGCCGTGCCCGTTGACGGGGAAGGGCGGCCAGGCGGCCTCAGGGCCGTTCGCCCGCGTGCCCCAGCTCACCTGCCCGCGCAGCGGATGGATCGGATAGCGGCCCGGCAGCCAGGGGCGGCTGCCGTAGCCGGCGGCCACCACCACGTGGGGCGCTTCGGCGAGCAGCATGCCGTCGTTGCCGTACGCCTGCCAGTGCGTCGCGCCTTCGGGGGCTCGCACCCGCTCCAGCCGGGCCACGGTGCTGCCGCCCTGCCAGTGGATGGCAGGGTGCGCCAGCAGCGCGCGCACCAGCCGGGCCGGCCGCAGCCAGCCGCCGCGTGCGTGCCAGGTGCCCACGGTGCCATCGGGCAGGCCCGCGGCCTGCAGTGCCGCGGCATCGGCCGGACGGCTCCATTCGGCGCCCGGTGCGGTGCCGTCGGCCCAGGCGGCGGGCAGGCGGTTCTTGCCGTCCACCTCGTGCTCCAGGACGCCGCAGGCGCTCCAGTCGTCACCCTCCACCAGATCCGATGCCGCCAGGGCCTGCAGCGTGGCCCGCACGCCGCAACGCGACAGGCGGGAGAGCTGGCTGTCGTCGGGCGACACGTGCGGCGCGAACACGCCCGCCGGCAAACCCGAAGCGCCGGCCGCCGGTTCCGCGCCCTGGTCCAGCACCCGCACCTGCCAGCCGCGCCGCGCGAGGCTGGCCGCCACCGCGGCGCCCGACAGGCCGCCACCGATCACCAGCGCGTGGGGTGGCCCGCCCGTCACCTGCACGTCCGGCAGCTCCGGCTGCACCAGGCGCGGCTCCCACGCCGGATCGAACACCGCCTGCAGGTTGCTGCGCTTCGGCGGCACGCCGGGCACCTTCCGGACCTTGAATCCACACTGCGCGAGCCCTTCGCGCACCGCGCCGGCCACGCTCCAGGTGGCCAGGCGCGTGCCGCGGCGGCAGCATCGCGCCACGGCCTTGAGGGTGTGCACCTCCCAGAGTTCGGGGTTCGCCTGCGGGCTGAAGCCGTCGAGGTACACCGAGTCCGCCACCGGCTGCTGCTGGCGCAGCATGGCCTGCGCATCGCCGATGTAGAGCGTGAGCAGCACCTGTCCGCCCTCGAATGCGAGCCGGTGCACCCCGGGCAGCAGGCCCCAGTACTGGGCGTGCAGGGCGCGGGCCAGCGGTTCCAGCTCGCCATGGCCCTGCAGGGAACGCAGCAGGTCGTCCGCGGAGACGGGAAACGCCTCGCAGGAGACGAAATGCAGCAGCCGCGGCCGCGCGGGGTCGGCCCGCCATGCCGCCCAGGTGGTGATGAAGTTCAGGCCGAAGCCGAAGCCGGTCTCCAGCACCCGCCACATCGCCTGGCCGGCCCAGGCCCGCGGCAGCCCGCAGCCGTGCAGGAAGACTTCGCGCGCCTGCGCGAGCCCGGTTTCGCTGTGGTAGCGATCGCCGAAGCGCGGATTGAACGGGGTGCCGTCGGGGAGCCAGTCGATGGGTTCGGACATGCGGCGATTGTCGGGGCGCCGGAGGGCGCGGCGGGTTGCGCCGTGTCAGCGACAGGGCGGGAAGGGGCCGGAACAGGTCCGGGAAGAACGTGGGAGGGGCCGGAAGACCGAGCGGAAAAAGGAAAGCCCGGCGGGGCCGGGCTTGCGGTGGGGCGGAATGCGTCGGCAACGGCCCGGCACGGCGCCGGCCCGCCCGTGCGTCAGGCGCTGGGCGGGACGTAGCCCGCGGCGGCATCCGCGCCGCCGCCGAAGAAGTGCTGCTCCATCTGGCGCGCGAGGTACTGGCGGGCGCGCGCATCGGCGAGGTTCAGGCGGTTCTCGTTCACCAGCATGGTCTGGTGCTTGAGCCAGCCGGCCCAGGCCTCCTTGCTCACGTTGTCGAAAATGCGCTTGCCCAGATCGCCCGGATAGGGAGGGAAGTCGAGGCCTTCGGCTTCCTTGCCGAGCTTGATGCACTGGACGGTACGTGCCATGGGGATGTTTCCTTGTTCTGACGGGATGAGAAAGGGGGAGTCTCCGGGCGTTGCCGCAGGAGACAGGGTGGTGCGGTCTACGGCCAAAGATGATTTGGAAATTTAAAACTGAAATTTCAGTAGTTTCAGTTTTGAGGGCGGACTCACAGAATGCGCTGCATCGGTGCCGTGCTCTACCGCACCGACCACGGATCTTCTCTGGAAAGCCCCTCATGAACCTTCGCCGCCACTTTATCAAGTTTCCTGCCGCCGCCTTCCTTGCGGCTTCCCTCGGTGCGCTGGCCCTGCCGGCCGTCGCCCAGCAGCCGCTGCAGTTGCTCAACGTGTCGTACGACCCGACGCGGGAGCTGTACGTGGACTACAACCAGGCGTTCGCGAAATACTGGAAGGGCAAGACGGGGCAGGACGTGCAGGTCAAGCAATCGCACGGCGGCTCGGGCAAGCAGGCGCGGTCGATCATCGACGGCATCGACGCCGACGTGGCCACGCTGGCGCTGGGCGGCGACATCGACGCGCTGGTGAAGCACGGCGGGCTGGTCAAGCCCGACTGGCAAAAGCGCCTGCCGCACAACTCGGCGCCCTACACCTCGACGATCGTGTTCCTCGTGAAGAAGGGCAACCCCAAGGGCATCAAGGACTGGGACGACCTCGTCAAGCCCGGCGTGCAGGTGATCACGCCCAACCCCAAGACCTCCGGGGGCGCGCGCTGGAACTACCTGGCCGCGTGGGAATACGCCAAGCGCAAGTACGGCGGCGACGCGCAGGCCAGGGAGTTCGTCGGCAAGCTCTACAAGAACGTGCCGGTGCTCGATACCGGGGCGCGCGGCTCCACGATCACGTTCGTGCAGCGCGGGGTGGGCGACGTGCTGCTGGCCTGGGAGAACGAGGCCTTCCTGGCGCTGAAGGAGTTTGGCGCCGAGAAGTTCCAGATCGTCGCCCCGTCGCTCTCCATCCTGGCCGAGCCCAGCGTGGCCGTGGTCGACAAGGTGGTGGACAAGAAGGGCACGCGCGCCGTGGCCGAGGAATACCTGAAGTACCTCTATTCGGACGAAGGCCAGGACATCGCCGGCAAGCACTTCTACCGCCCGACCGGCGAGAAGGCGAAGGCCAGGTACGCGGCGCAGTTCCCCCAACTCACGCTGGTCACCATCGACCAGGCATTCGGCGGCTGGGCGAAGGCCGACAAGGACCACTTCGCCGACGGCGCCAGCTTCGACCAGATCTACACGAAGAAGTGACGGCACCGGCCGCCCGACAACGACTCCAACGAAGGAAGCAGCCCATGTCCATCCTCCTGATCGCCGGAAGCCCCTCGGAGCGCTCGCGCTCGGCGGCCTTGCTGGATGCCGTGTCGCTGCGGCTCTCGGTGCGCGGCACGGCGGTGCACCGCCTGCACATCCGCGATCTCTCGCCGCAGGCGCTGCTGCTCGCCGACACGAACCACCGCTCCATCGCCCATGCCGTCGATCAGGTGGCCGAGGCCGATGCGCTGGTGGTGGCGACCCCGGTCTACAAGGCGGCGTACAGCGGCGTGCTCAAGGTGTTCCTCGACCTGCTGCCCCAGTCGGCGCTGCGGGGCAAGGCGGTGCTCCCGCTGGCCACCGGCGGCAGCCCGCACCACATGCTGGCGCTCGACTACGCCCTGCGGCCGGTGCTGCAGTCGCTCGGCGCGCGGCACATCCTGCCCGGCGTCTACGCCACCGATGCGCAGGTGGCGCTGGCGCCCGAAGGGGCCTATGCCATCGGCCCCGAGATTTCCCAGCGCCTCGACGAAGCGCTCGACCTGCTCGTGAACGACGCGATGCGGCTGCCGGCGCACGCCGCGCGCTTCCCGCCCATCCCCTTCGAACAGGTGCGATGTAGCGTCTGAGGGAAAAGGGCAGGGGCCCGCGCCCATGGCGTGCCGCAGTCCCCTTCCTTCTTCCATTTTCCCGTTCCGATCCGTTCGCTCCCGCAGGGCAGGCGTGTGCGCCGCCCGGCCGGGCGGAGCCCTGGCCGCCCGCATCCCTTCATCGCATTCCTGGAGTCTTCGACATGGCCCCCTCGTCTCATTCTTCCGCCACCGCTGCGTGGTCCCGTCGCCACTGGCTGGCCGCGGGCGCGGGTGCCGCGGCGCTCGCCGCCGCGCCGTCCTGGGCGCAGTCCTCCGGCGCCGGCCGCACGCTGCGGGTCGGCCACCAGAAGGGCTGGCTGTCGCTGCTGAAGGCGCGCGGCACGCTGGAGAAGCGGCTGGCGCCGCTCGGCGTCAAAGTGACCTGGACGGAGTTCAACGCCGGCCCGGTGCAGCTGGAGGCGCTGAACGTCGGCTCCATTGATTTCGGCGACGTGGGCGAGGCCCCGCCGATCTTCGCCCAGGCCGCGGGCGCGCCGCTCGTGTATGCCGGGGCGACGGTGCCGCGCCCGCAATTGGAGGCCGTGGTGGTGCCCAAAGGGTCGGCCATCCGCAGCGTCGCCGAGCTGAAGGGCAAGCGCGTGGCCTACAACAAGGGCTCCAACGTGCATTACTTCCTGGCCAAATTGCTGGAGAAGAACGGCCTGCAGTACCGCGACGTGCAGTCGGTCTTCCTCGCGCCGCCCGATGCGCGTGCCGCCTTCGAGCGCGGCGCGGTGGACGCCTGGGTGATCTGGGACCCGTTTCTGGCCGCCGCCGAAAAGACGCTGGGTGCACGCATCCTGGCAGACGCCACGGGCGTGGTGAACAACCGGGCCTTCTATTTCACTTCGCGCGACTTCGCCACGCGCAACGCGGACGTGCTGCGCATCGCGATCGAGGAGGTGGACGGGGTCGACCAATGGGTGTCGGGCCACAAGGCGGAAGCGGCCTCGGAACTCTCTCAGGTGCTGGGCCTGGACCGTTCCGTGACCGAACTCTTCGTCGGGCGCGTGGGCTACGGCACGCGGGCCGTGAACCGCGAGATCCTGGCCGAGCAGCAGGCAATCGCCGACACCTTCTTCGATCTCAAGCTGATCCCGAAGCGGCTCAACGTGCTGCACGCCGCCCCGGTGGACCTCGCCTGACCGGTGACCCGCCGCCCAGGAGCCCAGCCATGTCCTCCTTTCCGTCCCCCTCTGTCCTCGCACCCGGCGCCCGGCGCCTGCTGGCGGTGACGGCGCGTGCCTGGGGCCTGCGCCCCGCAGTGCGCGGGCCGCATGCCACGCGCGGCCTGCGCTTCGCCATTTCCTACTGACTCTGCCGACCCTGTCGAGAAAGCCCGCCATGCACGTTTTCTGGTTCATTCCCACCCACGGCGACAGCCGCTACCTCGGGACTTCCGAAGGCGCCCGCGCCGTCGATTACGACTACCTGCGCCAGATCGCCACCGCGGCCGACACCCTGGGCTACGAAGGCGTGCTGATTCCCACCGGCCGCTCCTGCGAAGACCCGTGGGTGGTCGCATCCGCGCTCGCGGCCGTCACCCGGCGCCTGAAGTTCCTCGTGGCGGTGCGTCCCGGACTGCACCAGCCGGCCCTGGCCGCGCGCATGGCCTCGACCTTCGACCGGCTGTCGGGTGGGCGCCTGCTCATCAACCTGGTGACGGGCGGCGACCGCGTCGAACTGGAGGGCGACGGCGTGTTCCTGGACCATGCGCAGCGCTATGCGCAGTCGGATGAGTTCATCCGCATCTGGCGCGAGATCCTGGCGCGCAGCCATGCGGGCGAGTCCTTCGATTACGACGGCGAGCACCTGTCGGTCAAGGGCGCCAAGCTGCTCTATCCACCCGTGCAAAAGCCTTATCCGCCGGTGTATTTCGGCGGATCGTCCGAGGCCGCGCACGACCTCGCGGCCGAGCACGTGGACGCGTACCTGACCTGGGGCGAGCCCCCGGCTGCCGTCGCGCAGAAGGTGGCCGACGTGCGTGCCCGGGCCGCCCGGCGGGGCCGCACGGTGCGCTTCGGCATCCGGCTGCACGTGATCGTGCGCGAGACCGACGTGGCCGCATGGGCCGCCGCCGAGGAACTCATCAGCCGCGTGAAAGACGAGACCGTGGCCCAGGCACAGGCGGTGTTCGCGCGCATGGATTCGGAAGGGCAGCGCCGCATGGCCGCACTGCACGCCGGTGGCGCGAAGCGCAGCCGCGCCGATCTGGAGATCAGTCCCAACCTCTGGGCCGGCGTCGGCCTGGTGCGCGGCGGCGCCGGCACGGCGCTGGTGGGCGATCCGCAGACCGTGGCCGCGCGCATGCAGGAATACGCGGATTCGGGCATCGACACCTTCGTGCTCTCCGGCTACCCGCACCTGGAGGAGGCCTACCGCTTCGCGGAACTGGTATTCCCGCTGCTGCCGCTGGAAACGCGCGCACGCATTGCCGGCGCGGCTGCTTCATCCGGTCTGCTCACCGGGCCCTTCGGCGAGATCGTCGGCAACCAGTTCGTGCCGCGCGCCGCGCAGAGCTGAACCATCCCCGCAGGAGGAACACCGCATGGCCATCCATTCCATCAACCACGTGCAGCTGCCGTTCCCCGCGGGCGAGGAGGGCGCGATGCGCGCGTTCTACGCCGGGCTGCTCGGCCTTCCCGAAGTGCGATACCCGGCGGAGGACGCCCTGCATGTCGCGGCGGGCCACCCGCTCGAGTTCCTCGGACCCGACACGGAAGCGGGAGCCCGCGCATGATGCACCCCGCCGTGCCCTCCGCCGCATCGCCCTCGGTGCGGGAACTGCAGGTGTCCGCCGCCACCGAAACCCCCGAAGCGCCCGGCGCGGGCCTGCCCGCGCCCGTGCGGCAATGGGCCGCCGCGGTGGGGCAGCGCCTGCTGCCCTGGCTGGTGCCGGTGGCGCTGATCGCGGCCTGGCAGGTGGCCTCGGCCCAGGGCTGGCTCTCCAGCCGGGTGCTGCCCGCGCCGTCCGACGTGCTCAAGGCGGCCTGGGCGCTCGCGGAATCGGGCGAGCTGTGGACGCACGTCCAGGTGAGCGCCGGCCGCGCGCTGGCAGGGCTGGCGATCGGCGGCGGCCTGGGCCTGCTGCTGGGGCTGCTGACCGGCTCGCTGCGCTGGGCGGAAACGCTGCTGGATTCCACCGTGCAGATGGTGCGCAACATTCCGGCCCTGGCGCTGATCCCGCTGGTGATCCTGTGGTTCGGCATCGACGAATCGGCCAAGGTGTTCCTCATCGCGGTGTCGGTGTTCTTTCCGATCTACCTCAACACCTTCCATGGCATCCGCAACGTCGATCCCGGCCTGATCGAGATGGGCCGCACCTACGGGCTCTCGCGCTGGCAGCTCTACCGCGAGGTGATCCTGCCCGGCGCGATGTCCTCGATCCTCGTGGGCCTGCGCTTCTCGCTGGGGCTCATGTGGGTGATCCTGATCGTGGCGGAAACCATCTCCGCGCAGGCCGGCATCGGCTACCTCACGATGAACGCACGCGAGTTCCTGCAAACCGACGTGGTGCTGGTGGGCATCCTGCTCTACGCGCTGCTCGGCAAGCTGGCCGACGTGTTCGCCCGCGGCCTGGAGCATGGGTGGCTGCGGTGGCATCCCGGCTACCATGCCAAGGCATGACGAAAGGACCCCGCCATGTCCCATGACACGCGCCCGGGCAGGCCCCCGGCGGCCTGCGCCTGCAGGCCCGGCGCCTGACCAAGCGCTACGGCGCGCGCGACGTGCTGCGCGACGCGCAGATCGACATTGCGCCGGGCGAGTTCGTCGCCATCGTCGGCCGCAGCGGCTGCGGCAAGAGCACCCTGTTGCGCCTCGTGGCGGGTCTGGAGGCCCCCAGCTCCGGAGCGCTCGAGGTGGACGGCCATCCCGTCGCCGGGCTGCACGGCGACACGCGCATCATGTTCCAGGAGGCGCGCCTGCTGCCCTGGCGGCGCGTGCTGGACAACGTCACCCTGGGCCTGCCCGCCACCGAGCAGGAGCGCGGCCGCGAGGTGCTCGCCCAGGTGGGCCTGGCCGACCGCGCCGGTGAATGGCCCGCACGCCTCTCCGGCGGGCAGCGCCAGCGCGTGGCCCTGGCGCGCGCGCTGGTGCACCGGCCGCGCCTGCTGCTGCTGGACGAGCCGCTGGGCGCGCTGGA
This sequence comes from Comamonadaceae bacterium UBA4962, assembly GCA_002397315.1. Taxonomy (GTDB): domain Bacteria; phylum Pseudomonadota; class Gammaproteobacteria; order Burkholderiales; family Burkholderiaceae_C; genus Paracidovorax. The sequence continues at coordinate 29,704 of DHAE01000015.1, read as the reverse complement.
TGCGCTCACCCGCATCGAGATGCACCGCCTCATCGAAGGGCTGTGGCAGCGCCACCGCTTCACCGCGCTGCTGGTGACGCACGACGTGCAGGAAGCCGTGGCCCTGGCCGACCGCGTGGTGCTCATCGAGGACGGCCGCATCGCCCTGGACGAGCGCATCGCGCTGCCGCGGCCCCGCTCGCACGGCGACGCGGCGTTCGCCGCCATCGAAAAACGCATCCTGGACCGCGTGCTGCAGAAGCCCCGGCAGCCCGAGGCACCCGAAGGCGCGGGTGCCTGGCCCGGCGTGCCGGCGCACGGCCTGCGCTGGGCCGTCTGAAAGCGCCCCGCACGTCCCCGCCACCGATCCGTCCACCCGACGTTCCATTTTTCTTTCACCACCACAGGAGCTATCCACCATGTCCATCCAGGCCATCAATGTGCGCAACCAGTTCAAGGGCAAAGTGCGCGAGATCATCCGCGGCGACGTCGTCTCGGAGGTCGACGTCGAGACGCCCTGGGGCATCGTCACCTCCGTCATCACCACCCGCTCGGTGGACGATCTCGGCCTGCAGGTCGGCTCGGACGTGGTGGCGCTGGTGAAATCGACCGAAGTGTCGATCGCCAAGCTCTGAGGGGCGGCTGTCCACCGCCGCCACGCCGCCCACGCTGCGCAATTGGCGCGCTTTCCCATCGTCACCCACGAGCTGGGCTACACCGGCCGGGCCCACATCGCGGCACCTCCTCGAAGCCAACCCCACCCGCCTGGGACTGCGGCGCGGCAGTTGGCTGCGCGGCTCCGCCTACCGGTTCATCGAGGCTTTGGTGCCCATCCTCACGCGTGAAGCGCTAACCCTTGCGCTGCGCGAGGATCCAGCGGGCCAGCGAGCGCGCTTCCTCCTCGCCGATGCGCGGGTGCCGCGGCATCAGGGCGCGCCCCCATTCGCCCGCGCCGCCATTGCGGATGCGGCCCGCGAGGTAGGCTTCGGCATGCGCGTCGTTCCGGTAGCGCTCGGCGATCTGCGCGAACCCGGGCCCCACGTAGGTGCGCTCCATCGCATGGCAGCGCATGCAGCCGTTGTCCCGCACCGCACCGCCAGCGTCCGCCTGCGCACTCGCCGGCAGGGCAGCGGCCAGCCAGAGGGCCGCTGCGGCGCAGGCCCGGGCGGCGAGCCGGGTTCGGGCGAGGGCGGATGTGGGTGGCATCGGAGCGGCGAAAGGGAACAGGGCTGCGGCAATGGGATGTCGACCTGCCGAGTATGCCGCTGCCGGATGGGGGCCTGAACCTGCGAACACGATGGATGCCGTCGACCCACGCGCTGGCCCGCGCGCTTTCCCGCCTGGACTGTCCTGTCGCGGGGCCTGGTTTGGCGGCGTTGGCTGACGCGGTGGCGCCGCGCGGCCAGGCACCATCGGGGCAGGGCCTGCGACGCGGGCCCAGTCCCTCCCTACCAACACGACCATGGCATCCAAAGAGAAGGAAGAAGCGCCCGTGTCCGCTGCCGCGGCCGAGCGTGAGGAAAAAGCCCGGCTCGCGCTGTGCGCGGCCGGCCCGCACGGCGATATGGAGCTGGCGTCCGTCACCATCGACGACTACAGCCTCGAACTGCGCGACGGCGACGGCTTCGCGGGCGACAACGCCAGCCGCACCGCCTTCCGGCACATGCTGGATGCCTGGCGCACGGTCTATGCCGACATGGCCGGCAAGGACCCGCTGGGCGACAAGCCCACGCGCGAGATCAGCAAGCAGCGCCTGGACGAGATGCTGGCCAAGGACGGCACCGCCGCCCGCACCATCGAGGCCGCTTCGGAAGACTATGCGCAGCAGTTCGCGCACGTGGTCCTGCGCTTCCTGCAGCACAAGACCTGGAAGGGCGTCGAGCGCGTGATCGTGGGGGGGGGCTTCCACCAGAGCGAGGTGGGCGAGCGCGCCATCGCCCGCGCGGCCGACCTCGTCGCGGACGAGCTGCAGCGCAAGAAGAAGGACCCGATCGAGCTGCGCCTGCTGCGCCACCATGCCGACGAGGGCGGCCTGATCGGCTGGGTGCACCTGGCACCGCCCGCGCTGCTGCAGAGCTACGACGCGATCCTGGCGGTGGACATCGGCGGCACCAATGTGCGTTGCGGGATCGTGCAGACGCACCTGCACTCGGCGCCCGACATGTCCAGGGCCGAGGTGCTGCGCCGCGAGAAATGGGGCCATCCCGACGATTCCCCGCGCCGCGACGAACTCGTGGACGGCATCGCCGGCATCCTGGAGGACCTGGTCGAGTACGCGCGCAAGAAGGAACTCAGCCTCGCGCCGTTCGTCGGCGTCGCCTGCCCGGGCCTGGTCTGCGAAGACGGCTCGCTCGCGGGCGGCACGCAGAACCTGCCCGGCAATTGGGAGAGCATCCGCTTCCACCTGCCGCGCGACCTGTGCGAGCGCCTGCCCACCATCAATGGCGGCCGCATCCAGGTCTGCCTGCACAACGACGCCGTGGTGCAGGGCCTGTCGGAACTGCCCTTCACCCAGGACGTGGAGCGCTGGGCCGTGCTCACCGTGGGCACCGGCCTGGGCAACGCGAGCTACACCAACCGCACCCCGCACAAGCGCCCCCGGCGCTGAGCGGCCCCGCGCGGGGCAGGGCCGGCCCCGCGGCGCGGCGAACCGCGGGCCCGGCTCGATAGAATCGGGGGTTACGCTTCACAACCATTCCCGCGGCTGCTTTCACCGCAGCGCGCTCCACGCACTCGAGGCTCGCCGCCCGTTCGCCCATGACGAAACCGACCCCGCCGTCGTCCGTTGCCGACATCCGCAAGAGTTTTCTGGACTTCTTCGCCTCCAAGGGCCACACCGTGGTGCCGTCCAGCCCGCTGGTGCCGGGCAACGACCCCACGCTGATGTTCACCAACTCCGGCATGGTGCAGTTCAAGGACGTGTTCCTGGGCACCGACAAGCGCCCCTACGTGCGCGCCACGTCCGTGCAGGCCTGCCTGCGCGCCGGCGGCAAGCACAACGACCTGGAGAACGTGGGCTACACCGCCCGCCACCACACCTTCTTCGAGATGCTGGGCAACTGGTCCTTCGGCGACTACTTCAAGCGCGAATCGCTGAAGTGGGCCTGGGAACTGCTCACCGAGGTGTACGGCCTGCCGAAGGAGCGCCTGCTCGCCACCGTGTACGCCGAGGACGACGAGGCCTACGACATCTGGACGAAGGAGATCGGCCTGCCGCCCGACCGCGTGATCCGCATCGGCGACAACAAGGGCGGCCGCTACAAGTCCGACAACTTCTGGATGATGGCCGACACCGGCCCCTGCGGCCCGTGCTCCGAAATCTTCTACGACCACGGCCCGCACATCCCCGGCGGCCCCCCGGGCAGCCCCGATGAGGACGGCGACCGCTTCATCGAGATCTGGAACAACGTGTTCATGCAGTTCGACATGGCCGAAGACGGCTCCGTGTCGCCGCTGCCCGCGCCCTGCGTCGATACCGGCATGGGCCTGGAGCGCCTCGCCGCCATCCTGCAGCACGTGCATAGCAACTACGAGATCGACCTGTTCGCCGCGCTCATCCAGGCGGCCGGGCGCGAGACCGGCACGGCCGACCTCGCCAACCCGTCGCTCAAGGTGATCGCCGACCACATCCGCGCCACCGCGTTCCTCGTGAGCGACGGCGTGATCCCGAGCAACGAAGGCCGCGGCTACGTGCAGCGCCGCATCGTGCGCCGCGCCATCCGCCACGGTTACAAGCTCGGCCGCAAGACGCCGTTCTTCCACAAGCTCGTGAAGGACCTCGTCGTGCAGATGGGCGACGCCTATCCGAAGCTGCGCGAGCAGGAGCAGCGCATCACCGAGGTGCTCAAGGCCGAGGAAGAGCGCTTCTTCGAGACGCTCGCCAACGGCATGGACATCCTCGACGCGGCCCTGGGCGGCGGCGCGAAGGTGCTGCCCGGCGACGTGGCCTTCAAGCTGCACGACACCTACGGCTTCCCGCTCGACCTGACCAACGACGTCTGCCGCGAGCGCGGCGTGACGGTGGACGAGGACGGCTTCAAGGCCGCGATGGACCGCCAGAAGGCCCAGGCGCGTGCCGCCGGCAAATTCAAGATGGACAAGGCGCTCGAGTACGCCGGCGAAGCCAACCGCTTCAGTGGCTACGAGGCGCTGAGCGAAAGCGCGAAGATCGTGGCGATCTACGTGGACGGCACCAGCGCGCAGACGCTGGAGGCCGGCCAATCGGGCGTGGTCGTGCTCGACGGCACCCCGTTCTACGCCGAGAGCGGCGGCCAGGTGGGCGACCAGGGCGTGATCCATGCGGGCGCTGCGCGCTTCGCGGTGGATGACACGCTGAAGATCCGCGCCGACGTCTACGGCCACCACGGCCGCCTGGAGGCCGGCACGCTGCGCGTGGGCGACGCGGTGCAGGCCGACGTCGACACCGCGCTGCGCGCAGCCACCATGCGCAACCACTCGGTCACGCACATCATGCACAAGGCGTTGCGCGAAGTGCTGGGCGGCCACGTGCAGCAGAAGGGCTCGCTGGTGAACGCCGAGCGCACGCGCTTCGACTTCGCGCACAACGCTCCCGTGACCGATGCGCAGATCCGCGAGATCGAGCGCCGCGTGAACGAGGAGATCCTCGCCAACACGCCGACCGGCGCGCGCGTGATGGACATCGAATCCGCCCAGAAGACCGGCGCCATGATGCTGTTCGGCGAGAAGTACGGCGAAACCGTGCGCGTGCTCGACATCGGCACCAGCCGCGAGCTGTGCGGTGGCACGCACGTCGCCCGCACAGGCGACATCGGCCTCTTCAAGGTCGTGGGCGAGAGCGGCGTGGCCGCGGGCGTGCGCCGCATCGAAGCGGTGACCGGCGCCGGCGCACTGGCCTATCTGCAGCAGCTCGAGGACACGGTGGCCAAGGCGGCGGGCGCGCTGCGCGCTCCGGCCTCCGAACTCGCCGGCCGCATCGGCCAGGCGCTCGACCAAGTGAAGGCGCTGGAGCGCGAGGTCGCCGCCCTCAAGGGCAAGCTGGCATCCAGCCAGGGCGACGAGCTGGTCGGGCAGGCCGTCGACGTCAAGGGCCTGAAGGTGCTGGCGGCCACGCTGCCGGGCGCGGACGCCAAGACCCTGCGCGACACCATGGACAAGCTCAAGGACAAGCTCAAGAGCGCGGCCATCGTGCTCGCAGCCGTGGATGGTGCCAAGGTGCAGATCGCGGCGGGCGTCACGCCCGACGTGATGGCGAAGGTCAAGGCCGGCGAACTGGTGAACTTCGTCGCCCAGCAGGTGGGCGGCAAGGGCGGCGGCAAGCCCGACATGGCCATGGCCGGTGGCACGGATGCCGCGGCACTGCCTGCCGCGCTGGCCTCGGTGGCCGGCTGGGTGGGCGAGCGCGCCTGACGGTGCGCGGGGCACGGGCCCCGCTCTGCCCCATGCAAAAGGCCCGCGCGAGCGGGCCTTTTGCATGGGGCCGCCTCGTGAACGGCGGCCCGCCGAGCGCGGCGGCGGTGCTCAGAACAGCTCGACGTCGTCGTGCGCCAGCTTGACGTGCAGGTGCCCCCCGTTCACCAGATCGTCGTAGTAGCACACACGGTTGCGGCCATGCTCCTTGGCGTAGTAGAGCGCCTGGTCCGCCTGGCCCAGGATCTCGACCGGGGCGCCGCCTTCCGTGCTGGCGAACCCGAGGCTCACCGTGACCTGTCCCACCTGCGGGAAGCGGTACTCCTGCACCGCGTTGCGGAAGCGGTTGAAAACCTTGTGCGCCGTGGAGAGGGTGGTCGACCGCAGCAGCACGACGAACTCCTCGCCGCCGAAGCGGAAGATGCGATCGTGGCTGCGGAACGAGTTGCGCAGGATGTTGGCGATGAGGATCAGCACCTCGTCGCCGTAGAGGTGGCCGAAGCGGTCATTCACCTGCTTGAAATGGTCGATGTCCACCACCGCCAGCCAGTGCCGCAGCGGTTCGCTGCTTGCCTGGGGAGCGGCCGGATCCGCCGGCGCGGCAGGCTCGGGCGCTGCCGACGCGCTGGGCACGCCGCTGCGGCGCGCGAACTGCTCGTCGAAGGTCTTGCGGTTGAAGAGGCCCGTGAGCGCGTCGCGTTCGCTGTAATCCAGCAGGCTCTGGTAGTTCTGGTAGACGAGGAACACGCTCTGGATCACGTCGAGCTTGTGCGCCGAGAACGGGCGCGACTGCGTGACCTCGATGCAGGCATGCACCTGGTCGTGCAGCCAGACCGGCAGCCAGAGCATGTACTCGCCGCGCCGCACCGTCTGCAGCGCATGCGGCTGGCGCTGGCCGATGCATTCATGCAGGGCCGGGTAGTCCGCCACCGGCGCGCGGCGCGGGTCCACCGGCGCTTCCCAGTCGCTCGTCACCATCCGGCCGTTCTCGTTCCAGGTGCGCGGCCGCACGTAGGCTTCGCCGTTCGCCTGGAACACCTCCAGCGCACGCACGCACTTGATCGCGGGCAGCTTCTGCAGGGTGGAGATCACCGACACTTCCAGCCGCAGATGGTCGCGGTGGCCGGTCATTTCGACCAGGTTGTCGAGTATGGGCTTCATGGGATGTGCGGTGCGTTGCGGAGGACGGCGCGACGGTTCAGGACTTTCGCCGGAACAGGATATCCCACACCCCGTGCCCGAGCTTCAGTCCGCGGTTCTCGAACTTGGTGCGGGGCCGGTAATCGGGCTGTGGCGCATAGCCGTCCGCCGTGTTGGCGAGCAGCGGCTCGGCGGAAAGCACTTCGAGGATCTGCTCCGCGTACGGCTGCCAGTCGGTCGCGCAGTGCAGGTAGCCGCCCGGCCGCAGGCGCTGCGCGAGCTTGGCGACGAGCGGCGGCTGGATCAGCCGGCGTTTGTGGTGGCGCTTCTTGTGCCAGGGATCGGGAAAGAAGATGTGCACGCCGTCGAGCGTGCCTTCGGGCAGCATGTGGTCGATGACTTCGACGGCATCGTGCTGCAGGATGCGGATGTTGGCGAGGCCCTGCTCGCCGATGCGCTTGAGCAGCGCGCCGACACCCGGCTCATGCACTTCGCAGCAGAGGAAGTTGTCCTCGGGGCGCACACCGGCGATGTGGGCGGTGGCGTCGCCCATGCCGAAGCCGATTTCCAGGATGAGCGGTGCGTCGCGGCCGAAGGCGGCCTTTGCGTCGAGCGGCGCGGCGGTGTAGTCCAGCACGAACTGGCCGCCCAGGGATTCCAGGGCCTTGGCCTGGCCGGTGGTGGTGCGGCCGGCGCGGCGCACATAGCTCTTGATGGCCTTGGGGAACGGAACGTCCGCGGGCGGGCCGCCAGGGCCGGTCGGGGTGGAAAGGGAGTCGGGGCCGTTGTCGGCCAGGTTGGGGGGCGTAGCGATCACGATGGTGGATTGTAGGTTCCTGCCCACGCCCGCGCCCAGCACGCGAGCGCCTCGGCGACGCCAGTGTCGTGTGGATGCTGCAGCGCTGGAAGGCCGAGCGCAGCGGCGGCGGCAGCCAGCGCCGCGACCGGGTCGCGCGTGTCGGCGGCCGGTGCGCCGTGCTGCTTGGAGAGTTTCTCGCCATCGGCCGCACGCACCAGCGGGGTGTGCAGGTAGGCCGGAGCCGGCAGGCCCAGCGCGTGCTGCAGCAGCAACTGGCGCGGCGTGTTGTCCAGCAGGTCTTCGCCGCGGACCACGTGGGTGACGCCCTGGTCCGCATCGTCCACCACCACGGCGAGCTGGTAGGCCCATAAGCCATCGGCGCGGCGCAGCACGAAGTCTCCGACGGCCTCGGCCACATCCTGGCGGCGGGTGCCGAGGCGGCGGTCGTGCCAGGCGACACCTCGTGCGCCGAATTCGGGAGGACCGTCGCCGTGCCATGCGGTAGCCATGCGGCCCTCCTGCGGAAGCTGCGCCTGGTACTGCGCCGTGTGGAAGCGCCAGGAGCGGGGCGGTCGGCCGTGCAGTCCGTGGCGGCAGGTGCCGGGGTAGGGCAGTTCGGTGTGCCGGTCCCGCTCCCCGTGCCGTTGCAGGTGGGCACGGGCGATGTCCGCGCGCGTGCAGGCGCAGGGATAGGCGAGCCGCTCGTGCACGAGGCGGTCGAGCACCTCGGCATAGCGATCCTGGCGCGTGGACTGCCACAGGACCGTGCCGTCCGGGTGCATCCCGCAGTCCGCGAGCTGGCGCAGGATGGTCTCGGCCGCGCCGGGCTGGCAGCGGGGCGTGTCCACGTCTTCGATGCGGACCAGCCAGGTGCCGCCGCGGCCACCCTCCGCGGTGCGGGCATCCAGCCAGCTCGCCAGCGCGGCCACCAGGGAGCCCGCATGCAGTGGGCCGGTGGGCGAGGGCGCGAAGCGGCCGACGTAGCGCCGGCTCATGCCACGGCGAGCGCGAGTTCGAGTCCGGAGAGGAACGCTTCTTCCACCCGATGGCCCAGGCACCAGTCGCCGGCCAGGCCGATGCCCGCCGTGGCGTCCCACACATGGCTGCGGCCGAGCGGGCTCAGCGTCTGCGCGTCGCGCCAGCACAGCACCTCGGCATGCACGGGCGCGGCGCGCAGGCCGGTCACCTCGGCGAAGGCCCGGAGCAGCTTGGCCTGCACCCGGTCGGGCGTGTCGTCCAGGTGTTCCTGCGACCAGGCGGGGCTGGCCTGCACGGTCCAGCGTTCCACGGCCGCGCGCCCGGGCTTGGACGATTCGCGTGCCATCCAGGCGATGCGGTGGTGCGTGCTGCGCGCGGCATTCCAATGCGGGCCCAGCGTGGTCAGGCCGGGCTGCACGGCGTGCGGATAGGCCAGCATCAGCGTCCAGCAGGGCGCGACCTCGACGGCCTCCAAACCGGCGGCCGATGCGGCGGGCAGCCCCGATGCTTCCAGCAGGGCGCGCGCACGGGATGCGGGAACGGCCAGCAGCACGGCATCGAAGCCCGCATGCACCTGGCGGGCGCCTTCCGCGCCGAGCGTGTGCAACTGCCAGCGGGCGGGTTGCAGCGGGTCCGCGCCGATGCGGTCCACCTGCAGGCCGGTCATCAACTGGCCGGCGCGTGCCAGCGGTTCGGCCCAGGTCGCCACCAGCGACTGCATGCCCGGCGTCGCCACCCAGTGCGGCTCGCGCGGCGGCGGCGCGGCCGCGGCCTGGCGGCCCGCGGCGTCCAGCACGCGCACACTGCTGGCGCTCCAGGGCCGGCACAGGCCGGGCACCGTCTCCAGCGCCCGGGCGAAGCGCGCATCGCGCACAGTGAAATATTGCGCGCCTGCATCGAAGCCGCCGAAGGACGAGTCCACCGTGCACATCCGCCCGCCCGCACGGTCCGACTGCTCGAACACCACCGGGACATGGCCCGCCTGGGCCAGCGTGCGCGCGCAGGCGATGCCGGCCATGCCCGCGCCGACCACGGCAATGCGCCGGGGCGTGGCGGCGGTGCCTTCTGCGGCAACCTGTGCGGCGGTGCCGCGGGCCCGTGAACGGGATCGGGAAGGGGTCATGGTCCGGCCTTTCATGCAAAGCTTCTGAATAGCGGAACGCGTGGCGCCGTTCGCGCATGGAGCCACTCTACACGCCGCCGCGTGCTCCGGGCTCCGGGAAAACGGCCTCTCCCGCGCTGCATCGCATCCGTGGTCAGAAGGGATGGTGGTTCTCGAGCAGCGCGGCGCGCGTGGTCGCGCTCTCGAGCTGCTGCAGCCACCACTGCAGCGCACGGCCGGGCGCGGCATGCCCGGCGCCTCCCCACGCATAGTGCAGGCGCACGCGCCGCGCCGGGCGTGCGACTTCGCGCACCACCAGCCGCCCTGCCTCGACATAGGGCCGCACCATGGGTTCGGGCAGAAAGCCCGCGCCCAGGCCGCGCAGCTGGGCCTGCAGCTTGGTCTGCATGCCGCCGACGGTGAACACGTCCTGGCCACCCAGCAGGCCCATGGTGACGCCGCCGCGCTGTGCGGAATCCGCCACGGCGATGGCGCGGTGCTGCCGCAGCACCGTGTCGGTCAGCGGCCCCGGCGCGGTCGCGAGCGGATGGTGCGGCGCCACGGTGAAGAGGAACAGCAGGTCGCCGATCACCGCGCCCTGCAGCCCGGAGGCATTGGAGGCATTCACGGCCACGCCGATGGCCAGGTCCGCGCGCCCGGAGGTCAGCGCTTCGAGCGTGCCGGTGAGGATGTCGTCGCGCAACTTGAGCCGCGTGGGCGGCGACTGCGCGTAGAACGCCTCCACCAGCTCCAGCATGGTGGTCGGCGCGATCACACCGTCGACCGCGATCGTGAGCTGCGGCTCCCAGCCGGTGGCCACCCGGCGCACGCGGTGGGCCACGGCCTCCACCTCCTCCAGCAGCCGGGCACCCTCGCGCAGCAGCTCGCCGCCGGCCTCGGTGGGGCGCGCCTGCCGCGCGCTGCGGTCGAACAGCAGCACGTCCAGCGCTTCCTCGATCTGGCGCACCCGGTAGGTGAGGGCGCTGGGCACCACCCCGAGCTGCCGTGCCGCCGCCGCAAAGCTGCCGGTTTCCGCGATCACCTGCAGCATGGCCAGGCTGTCGGGCGTGAGCACGTCGCGTGCGGGGGCGGGAATCGTCATGGGCAGGCAATGTTCAAAGGTTTTGAATGATGCCTTCAATCGCGCTGCGCCCGCAAGCCCGGAGCGACTTCTACAGTGGCGTTTCTGCCCGATGCACCGCCAATGCTGACCGTCCGCAAATCCTGCGACCGGGGCCACGCCGACCATGGCTGGCTGCGATCGCTCCACAGCTTCTCCTTTGCCGGCTACCGCGACCCGCGGTACATGGGCTTCGGGAACCTGCGGGTTCTGAACGAGGACTGGATCGCTCCCGGCGCCGGACTGGGCCAGCATGGCTACCGCGACATGGAAATCCTGAGCTACGTGGTATCCGGCGAGTTGGCCAGCCGCGACGGCAGCGGCCGTGTGCAGTCCATTCCGGCCGGCTGCGTGCAGCGCATGGGCGCGGGCAGGGGAGCGACCTGGGCCGAATTCAACCCGCTGCCGGACCAGGCCGCGCACTACCTGCAGATCTGGATCGACCCCGCCCACCGCGGCCTGGCGCCGGAGTGCGCCCAGGTGCCCGGGCCCGCGCGCAGGCCCGCCGGCCGCCTGCACCTGCTGGCGGCCCCCGTGCACACCGCTCCCGATGCATTGCCTGATTCCACCGGGGCCGTGCTGGCGATCCAGGCGGACGCCCGCGTCCATGCAGGCGTGTTCGACGGCGCACAGTGCGCCGAACTGCCGCTGGACCCCGCCCGCAAATGCTATGTCCACCTGCTGCGCGGCAGCCTTTGGGCCAATGGCCACCCGCTCGCGGCGGGCGACGCGGTTTTCATGCTGCAGGAGGAAAGCCTGCAGTTGGGTGGCGGCGCGGACGCCGAAGTGCTCGTGTTCGACCTCGCTGCCTGAAGGGCGCAGTCCACCGACAAACCATTCCACCGTCCGCTGGGCCTTCCCCGGATTTCCATTCCCTTCCACCGTACCTTCCGTTCACTTTCAAGGAGTCTCTTCCATGGCAAAGATCGCAGTCGTCTACCACTCCGGCTACGGCCACACCCAGCGCCTCGCCCAGGCCGTCGCCGAAGGCGCCAATGCCCAGCTCATCGCGATCGACGCCGACGGCGATCTGCCCGAAGGCGGCTGGGACACCCTGGCCGAAGCCGACGGCATCATCTTCGGTACGCCGACGTACATGGGCAGCCCGAGCTGGCAGTTCAAGAAGTTCGCGGACGCCTCGTCCAAGGCGTGGTTCGGCCGTGCCTGGCAGGACAAGGTGTTCGGCGGCTTCACCAACAGCGCCAGCCTGAACGGCGACAAGCAGGTGACGCTGATCGCCCTGCAGACGCTGGCATCCCAGCACGGCGGCATCTGGGTGAGCCTGGGCATGCTGCCCAGCAACAGCAAGGCCGCCCAGCGCAACGACCCCAACAACCTGGGCGGCTCCGTGGGCCTGCTCGCCCAGAGCCCGTCGGACGCCAGCGTGCAGGAAATGCTGCCCGGCGACTTGGAAACGGGCCGGGCCTACGGTGCGCGCGTGGCGCAGATCACGCAACGCCTGCGCGGTTGAGGACCCGGCGGCGGCCGCTGCCGAAAGCCGCCGCGTACATTTCGCTTCTGCCCGGCCCGCATGTGCGCGGCGCGGGCGTGTCGCCCCGGAGGCCTGCCATGGATACGAACACCCCTTCTTCCGCCCTCGATCGCGGGCCTCCCTTGCTGCTGCTCGGCGGCCACGCCAAGGACCTGGGCGGCGGCTTCCACGTGCGGCGGCTGCTTCCGGCGCTGCAGCGGCGGTCCGTCGGGCCGTTCGTGTTCTTCGACCATTTCGGGCCGATCGCGGTGCAGCCGGAATCCGAATTCGACGTGCGGCCCCATCCGCACATCGGCCTGGCGACCGTCACCTACCTGTTCGACGGCGCGATCATGCACCGCGACAGCCTCGGCTCGCAGCAGGAGATCCGCCCCGGTGCGGTCAACTGGATGACGGCGGGGCGCGGCATCGTGCATTCGGAGCGCCGCCCGGAAAGCCTGCGCGGCGCACACTACGTGAACCATGGCCTGCAGCTCTGGGCCGCGTTGCCGGAAGCGCACGAAGAGGTGGCGCCTGCCTTCGTCCACACGCCTGCAGATGCCATTCCCGAGGTGCACGACGGGCAGGGCGGCTGTGTGCGCGTGCTGATCGGCAGCGCCTTCGGTGCCACCTCGCCCGTGGCCACGCTCTCACCCACGCTGTACCTGGACGTGCGCCTGCCTGCGGGCGGCGTGCTGGAGCTGCCGGCGCTCGCGCCCGAGATGGCGGTCTATGCGGTGGAGGGTGCGCTGCGCCTGCAGTATGGGCAGGACGCGGCAGGGCAGGCCATGGACCAACCCGCCGGCATGCTGGCCGTCCTGCAGCGGCCGGGCCCCGTGCGGCTGCGGGCCGCGGAGGCCGGTCCCGTGCGCTGCGCGGTCATCGGCGGCGCTCCGCTGGACGGGCACCGGCACATCTGGTGGAACTTCGTGTCCAGCCGCAAGGACCGCATCGAGCAGGCCGCGGACGCCTGGGAAGCCCGACGCATGGGCGAAGTGCCCGGCGACCCGGAGCGCATCCCGCTGCCGGAGCGCCGGTTCAAGCGCTGAGGGGCACGCCTGGCCCATGGGCCAGGAGGCTATGCCGTCACCGGTTTTCGGGCGCGGTCGGTGCGGCCTCGGGCGCGGACAGGTCGCTCGCCAGCACCTCGCGCTCGTCGAACACGAAGCAGCCGCCGCGGTAGTGCGCGCCGTCCGTCTGTTCGAAGTATTTCAGGATGCCGCCTTCGAGCTGGTAGACGTTCTCGATGCCTTCCTCGCGCATCAGGATCGCGGCCTTCTCGCAGCGGATGCCGCCCGTGCAGAAACTCACCACCGTCTTGCCTTCCAGCTCGGCCTTGTGGGCACGCAGCGCGGGCGGGAATTCGGTGAACTTGCCGATGCGCCAGTCGATGGCGCCCTCGAAGGTGCCGTGGTCCACCTCGAACGCATTGCGCGTATCGAGCGTCACCACCGGCCGGCCGGCATCGTCGTGGCCCTGGCCGAGCCAGCGGCGCAGCGTGGGCGCATCGACCGCCGGCGCGCGTCCTTCGGCAGGGCGGATCGCGGGATGGTCCATGCGGATGATCTCGCGCTTCACCTTCACCAGCATTTTGCGGAACGGCTGGGTGGCGGACCAGCTCTCTTTCGGCTCCAGCGCCGCGAAGCGCGCGTCCGACGTCCGCAGCCAGTGCACGAAGCCGCGCACCGTGCCGGCCGGCCCGGCCAGGAACAGGTTGATGCCTTCCTCGGCCAGCAGGATCGTGCCCTTGAGCCCGTCCGCCACGCAGCGGTCGTGCAGCCGGTCGCGCAACGCCGCGGCGTCGGGCAGCGGCACGAACAGATAGCTGGAAATGTTGAGGACGTCGGGCTGGTTCATCACGGGAAGAAATGTCCGGAACATGCCACGCGGACGGCAGGATGCGGTATCCACACCCGGTGGGGCACCGCCCCGTCCGGTCAGTTCGCCGGCGCGAGCAGGGTGGTGTCGATCTTGTTGGCCAGCTGCGCGATCGCGAGCGCCGCGGGGCAGCCGGGCATCTGCAGCAGCAGCAACTGGCGGCGCATGACGGCATCGCGCACCGCCGGGTCGGCGGGAATGTCGCCCATGTGCAGCAGGCGCATCGGCCGGCCGGACTCGGTGCTCACGAAGCGCTCCAGCACCTGCTGCAGCTGTCCCGTGATCGCGCGGCCGTCACCCGGGCGCGCGGCCTGGTTCACGACGATGCGCACGTACGGGCGCTTTTGCTGCGTGGCCAGCACCTTGATCGCGGCATAGGCGTCGGTCAGCGAGGTGGGCTCGGGCGTGGCCACGATGAGCACCTCGGACGCCAGCGACACCGAGAACAGCACCACATCGGAAATGCCGGCGCCGGTGTCCAGCAGCAGCACGTCGTAGCGCGGCGCCAGGGTCTGGATCACATTGAGGAACTCGCTGCGCACCTCGGGGGTAAGCCGCGAATACTCGACCATGCCCGAGCCGGCGAGCACGACGGAGAAACCGCCGGGCGCCTGGATCACGGCATCGTCGAGGTCGGCCTTGCCGGTGAACACGTCGTGCAGCGTGACCTTGGGATGGAGGTTGAGCACCACGTCCAGGTTCGCGAGGCCGAGGTCGGCATCGAGCACCAGCACGCGGTAGCCGCGCCGCGTCAGGGCGGCGGCGAGATTGGCGGAAACGAAGGTTTTGCCCACGCCGCCCTTGCCACTCGTGATGGCAATGATGCGGGCGCCGGCCGCCGGCGCGGAAGGCCGGCCCGAACCGGGCGCCTGGGGCGCCGGTGGCGTGGAGCGGGGTGACAGCGCGTCGGTCATCTCTGGGCTTTCAATAGGCGCTGCCTGTGGAATCCAAGGGTGGGGGCAGATCGCCCCAGCCCGAGGGAGTGTACAGCGGGCCAAAGAGCAGGCTCTTCTCTTCGGCCGTCACCGTGCTGTCAGGCTGGTCCTCGATGCTGACCCGGTTGCGGCCCGCCATCTTGGCTTTGTAGAGCTGGCTGTCCGCGCGCTCCGTCCACAGCAGCGTGGTGCTGCGGATCCACTGGAGCGCGAAGGCGCCGCCGATGCTCACGGTGACGGTCAGCTCGACGGTGGGCGAGATGCGCACCGGCGTGCATTCCACCGCGCGGCGGATGCGCTCGGCCACCACGCGCCCGAACCCGGCATGGCACGCCGGGAGGACGACGGCGAACTCCTCGCCTCCGTAGCGCGAGAGAGTGTCCATGGGGCGCACGCAGCGGCTCAGGGTGCGCGCGATCGACTGCAGCACGATGTCCCCGGCCATGTGGCCGTAGGTGTCGTTCACCCGTTTGAAGTTGTCGATGTCGAGCATCAGCAGCAACGCTGCCTCGCCCGCCCGCGTCACCCGATCGATTTCGCGTTCCAGGACGGTGCGGAAATGCCGCCGGTTCGCCAGCCCGGTGAGCGGATCCTTGAGCGACAGCTCGCAGAGACCGTCGATCAGCCCCTGCAGGTAATGCAGCGGCGTTTCCCGGGGAAGGGCGGCCTCGGAACCCATGGCCTGCGCGACCAGGGCGTGCGCGGTCGTCAGGCGCAGGTCGCGCAGATCCACAAATTGAGGGGTCGCAGATTCAGACACAAAATGCAACAAACAGTGTTTATGGAGTGTATCAGCGTCAGCCCATCCATAGCCAGCTACGACGCCAATCGTTGCAATGCCATCAGTGCTTCTGCGTCCGTGCGGTAGAGCACGAGCCCCGGTCCGTCCAGCAGCCCGCCGCGTTGCAGCACCTGTTCCACCGGCAGTTTCATGCCGCTCACGTGCAGCGCGCCGCCGAGGGAGCGGGCCATCGCCCGCAGCCGGGCGAAGCACTCAACGCCCGTGACGTCGATTCGGTTGATCGGCAGCGCGAAAAGACAGATGTGCTGCACGCCCGGATGCGCCGCGAGGTGGTCGGCCACGCGCCGCTCCAGCGCCGCGGCCGACGCGAAGTCGAGTTCGGCATCCATGCGCAGTGCCAGCAGGGCCGGGGCGAGCGGGGGCAGCAGCCACAGGTGGCGGTCGCGCAGGCTGCCGTCCGGATGCAGGCCCACTTCGATGATGCGCGGATGCAGCCGCTGGTAGAGAAAGTGGCTGAGGTTCATCACCAGGCCGGCCAGCACGCCCCAGTACATGCGCGGCGCGGTGGCCAGCGTCAGGAAGAACGTCATGCCGCCGATCAGCGCTTCCACCCGCGAAATGCGCCACAGCCGCAGCAGGACTCCCGGCCTGATGAGGCTGGTCACGGCCGCCACCACCACCGCGGCCAGCACCGACTGCGGCACGTGGTAGAGCGCCGGGGTGAGCCAGAGCAGCACCACGAGCACCAGCGCCAGGGCGAACAGCGTCGCCCACCCGCTTTTCGCGCCGGCATACAGGTTGATGGCCGAGCGGGAGAACGACGCGCTCGTGGCAAAACTGCCGCACAGGCCCGAACTGATCTTCGCCATGCCATGGGCGATCAGGTCCTGGTTCTCGTTCCAGCGCGTGCCGCCGTGCTGGTGCTCGACCTTGGCCGACGAGGCGGTCTCCAGGAAACTCACCAGCGTGACCACCAGCACCGGCATCAGCAGTTGGCCGAACTGGTCCCAGCCGAGCCAGCCCGGCCAGTAGAACTGCGGCAGGCCCGAGGGCAGGTGGCCCACCACGGCACCGTCGTGGCCCCCGAAGCCGATCCACCCGCTCGCCAGCCCCGCGAGGCCCACGATGACGATCGCGGAGGGAAAGCCCGGCCGCCAGCGGCGCGCGATCGTCAGCAGGGCGAGGCTGCCCAGGCCGAAGGCCGCCGCGGTGCCGTCGAAGTGGTGGATGGACGGCGCATCGGCCAGCGCGTGCCAACTGGTGCGCAAACCCAGCAGCGCCGGCAACTGGGAGGCGAGAATCAGCAGCGCCGCCGCCTGCGTGAAGCCGTTGAGCACGGGCGAGGTGACGAGGTTGAGCAGCCACCCGAACCGCACCACGCCCAGCGACAGCTGCAAAAGCCCGGAGAGCATCGCCATCCATGCCGCCAGCGCCACCCAGTCGGCGCTGCCCGGCTCGGCCATGCCGGTGAGCGAGGCGCCGATCAGCAGGCTGGTGAGCGCGGTGGGCCCCACGCCCAGCCGCGTGGAGGAACTCCACAGCACGGCCACCAGCGCCGGCACCAGCGATGCGTAGATGCCCGTCACCAGCGGCATGCCCGCCAGGGCCGCATAGGCGACCCCCTGCGGCACCAGCATCAGTCCCACGGTCATGCCGGCCCAGAATTCGCCGCGCAGCAGGGAGGCGTCCGGACGCGGCCATCCGAGGAAGGGCAGCCAGCGGATCAGCAAGAGGCGCCAGTGGGCGGAGCGGTCGGCATCGGCAGAAGGTTCTGGGGAAGGGGAGGCAGGCATGTGCCGATTCTCGCCTCAAGCGTCCTACGCAAGCTTCGGCTTTGTCCGACCATGCGCGCTTACGGTCGAGCCTACATTGCCCGCATAACCGCTACGAACTCCTTACTGCACGAGGACCATGCCATGACCCACGCCGATGCCCACCGCTCCTTCTCCCGCGCAGGCCATACCCCCCGCGCCCTCATCATTCTCTCGGCCACGGCACTGGCTTTCGGGCTGGCGGCCTGCGACCGCAACGACGGACAGACCGTCGGCCAGAAGATCGACGCCACCATCGAACGCTCGGGCGAGGCCGCCGCCGATGCGCAGCGCCGCATGGAGGCCGCCGCCAACGAGGCCAGCCAGGCATCGCGCCAGGCCGCGGCCCGGGCCGCCGAGGTGATGGACGACGCAGGCATCAGCGCCAAGGTGAAGGCCGGCCTCGCGCAGGATGCCGAACTCAGCGCGATCAAGATCGACGTCGACACCCGCAACGGCATCGTCACCCTGAACGGCCCGGTGAAGAACGAAGTGGCCCGCGAGCGCGCCGCCCGCATCGCCCAGGACGTCAAGGGCGTGAACTCCGTGGTGAACCAGCTCACGGTGAGCCCGGGCGCCACGGGCTGACCGTCCGGGCCGGCGGCGATACCATCGCCGCATGACTTCTTCCGCCACCGACGCCACGCCGGGCACCGGGACCGACACCCGGCTCATCCACCATCCCTACATTCCGCCGGCCGGGTTCGCAGCGCCCCAGCCCGCGGTGCACAAGGCCTCCACCGTCATCTTCCCGAACGTCGCGGCGATGCGCGCACGCGAGTGGAAGGACAAGACCGGCTACACCTATGGGCTGCACGGCACGCCCACCACCTACATGCTGGAAGAGCGCCTGTGCGCGCTCGAAGGTGGCCTGCAGTGCGTGCTGGTACCCAGCGGCCTGGCCGCCATCGCCAACGTGGCGCTCTCGCTGCTGCGCACGGGTGACGAAGTGCTGATTCCCGACAACGCCTACGGCCCCAACAAGTCGCTGGCCGAGGTCGAACTCGCGCAGTACGGCATCCGCCACGCCTACTACGACCCGCTCGATCCGGCCGACCTGTCCGCCCGCATCACCGACGCCACCCGGCTGGTGTGGCTCGAGGCGCCCGGCTCGGTCACGCTCGAATTCCCGGATCTCGTGGAGCAGGTGCGCATCTGCCGCGCGCGCGGCGTGACGACGGTGCTGGACAACACCTGGGGCGCGGGCATCGCCTTCCAGCCGTTCGACCTGCTGGGCGACGGCCAGCTGGGCGTGGACATCTCGGCCCATGCCCTCACCAAATACCCGAGCGGCGGGGGCGACGTGCTCATGGGCAGCGTCATCACCCGCGATGCGGCGCTGCACCTGCGGATCAAGCTCACCCACATGCGCCTCGGGCTCGGCGTGGGCGCCAACGACGCCGAAGCCGTGCTGCGCTCGCTGCCCAGCGTCGGCCTGCGCTACCGCGCCCACGATGCGGCGGCCCGCGGGCTGGCGCACTGGATCGGCGGGCACCCCGCGGTCGTGCAGGTGCTGCACCCGGCACTCGAAGACTCGCCCGGCCATGCGCACTGGGCGGCCCTGTGCGCCCGCGAAGGCGGCGAGGGCGCCGCGGCGGGGCTGTTCAGCGTGGTCATCGACGAGCGTCATGGGCAGGACCGCGTGGATGCGTTCTGCGACGGGCTGCAGCTGTTCAAGCTCGGCTACAGCTGGGGCGGGCCGATGAGCCTGGTCGTTCCCTACGAGCTGCGCGCCATGCGCGCGCGGCCCACGCCGCACCTGCGTTCCGGCACGGTGGTGCGGTTCTCCGTGGGGCTGGAGAATCCGCAGGATCTGCGGGCCGATCTCGACCAGGCGCTCGCCGCCGCCTTCAGCGGCTGAATGCGTGGGCGCGGACGCGGTTCTCCTGCGCTTCGCCGGCATTTCTGATTTTTCGCAAGGTCATGCGCGGCGTGCTGCTACATTGGCCTTCCACTCAGCATCACATAAAGGGGGCCCCATCTTGGCAACACCCAACTACGGTTACGAAAAGCGGCAGCGCGAGCTCGCCAAGAAGAAAAAGAAGGAAGAAAAGGCGCTGGCCAAGTCCCAGCGCAAGAGCGACGACCCGGCTCAGGAATCCGGGCAGGACGGCAGCGACGGTGCCGGGACCGGTGGGGCCGGCCAGGCGCCCGCCGGAGAAACCGGAACCGGGGCCTGACGCGGCGCGGCGTCTCGCCGGGATCAGCGCAACTGCTTGCGCAGCTCGGGCCAGACGTTCGCCAGCATGGCCGGCTGCGCCTCGGCGCGGGGGTGGATGCGGTCGGCCTGGAACAGCGCTGCCGCATCGGGCCGGTCCGCCACACCCTTGAGCAGGAAGGGCACCAGGCCCGCGCCCGTCGCCTGGGCAACGGCAGGGAACACCTTCTCGAACCGGCGCGTGTAGTCGGAACCATAATTCGGCGGCACCTGCATGCCGACGACCAGCACCCGGGCGCCGGCCTTCTTCGACGCCTCGGCCATGGCCCGCAGGTTCGCCTCCGTGCCCTGCATCGGCAGGCCCCGCAGGGCGTCGTTGCCGCCCAGTTCCAGCACCACGTGCGTCGGCCGGTGCTGGGTGAGCAGAGCCGGCAGGCGCGCGCGACCGCCCGCCGTGGTGTCGCCGCTCACGCTGGCATTCACCACGGTGGCCGCGGTCTTCTCCGCGGCGAGCTTCTTCTCCAGCAGCGCCACCCAGCCCGCGCCGCGTGCGAGGCCGTACTCGGCGCTCAGCGAATCGCCCAGCACGAGGATCACGGGTCTGCCGTCTGCCGGCGCCGGCTGCGCCCCCGCGGAAGGCATGCAAAGCCCCAGGGCCCAGGCCCCCATGGCCGCCACGATAAAGTCACGCCGAAACGCATCGAATCGCATCACTGCAAGAGCACCTTTCATGTCGGAAACACTGCCGGAAATTTCCTCCCCCACCGCCGCCGCCAGCGCCCCCGTCATCGCCGTGGAGCACGTGCACAAGTCGGTGACGGATTCGACCGGCACCCTCGACATTCTGCGGGATATCGATTTCCGGCTGGCCGCGAGGGACACCGTCGCCATCGTCGGCGCGTCGGGGTCGGGCAAGAGCACGCTGCTGTCCATCATCGCGGGGCTGGACACACCCACGCGCGGCACGGTGCGGCTGGCCGGCGAAGACCTCTTCGCGCTCGATGAGGACGGTCGCGCCGCATTGCGCGCACGGCGCATGGGCTTCGTGTTCCAGAGCTTCCAGCTGCTGGGCAACCTCACCGCGCTCGAGAACGTGATGCTGCCGCTGGAGCTGGCCCAGCGCCGCGACGCGCGTCCGCTGGCCGCGGAAATGCTCGGGCGCGTGGGCCTGGGGCAGCGGCTGGGGCACTATCCGAAGGTGCTCTCGGGCGGCGAGCAGCAGCGCGTGGCGCTGGCGCGCGCCTTCGTCGTGCAGCCCGACGTGCTGCTGGCCGACGAGCCCACCGGCAGCCTCGATTTCGCCACCGGCGAGACCATCATGCGGTTGATGTTCGACCTGAACCGCGAACTCGGCACCACGCTGGTGCTCGTCACCCACGACCGCGGCATCGCTGCGCGCTGCGACCGGCGCATCACCATCGACGCGGGCCGGGTCGTTCCCGAGGCGTGATCCGGGCCGGCCTTGTGACGGGCCTGAGGGGCATGGCGGCAGGGCGCGGATAATCGCCGCATGTCCTCCAGCCCCAAAGTGCTATTCGGCTTCCACGCCGTGGGCGTGCGCCTGAAGACCGCGCCGCAGTCCATCATCGAGATCTACTACGAGGCCACCCGGCGCGACGCGCGCATGCGGCAGTTCCTCGACCGTGCCAAGGAAGCGGGCGCGCGCCTCATCGAGGCCGATGCGCCGCGCATCGCCAAGCTCGCGGGCAGCCACGGCCACCAGGGCGTGGCCGCGCGTGTCGAAGCCATCGCGCAGGTGCATTCGCTCGACGAACTGCTCGAACAGCTCGAAGCGGACGGCATCGAAAAGCCGCTGCTGCTGGTGCTCGACGGCGTGACCGATCCGCACAACCTGGGTGCCTGCCTGCGCGTGGCCGACGGTGCCGGTGCGCACGCGGTCATCGCGCCCAAGGACCATGCCGTGGGCCTCAACGCCACGGTGGCCAAGGTGGCCAGCGGCGCGGCCGAGACCATGCCGTACTTCATGGTCACCAACCTCGCGCGCACGCTGGGCGAATTGAAGGAGCGCAACATCTGGTGTATCGGCACCAGCGACGATGCGCCCAAGACCATCTACCAGGTCGACCTGAAAGGCCCCGTGGCCCTGGTGCTGGGCGCCGAAGGCGACGGCATGCGGCAGCTCACGCGCAAGACCTGCGACGAACTGGTTTCGATCCCCATGAAGGGCGCGGTGGAGAGCCTGAACGTGTCGGTGGCGAGCGGCGTCTGCCTCTACGAGGCGCTGCGCCAGCGCGGGGGCTGACGGCGGCGATTCCAGGGCGACGTTCCGCACGACGCGGGCACGTCGCCGCAGGCTACCTCCATGGCCACGAGGGCTTGCCGCGGCCGCCTCTCGGCCAGCGCCGGCGTCAGGCCTCGGCAGCGGCCTCGTCGCTCGCCTGGCTCAGGGATTCCAGCGCGTCCGCGTCGAGCTGCAGTTGCGCGGCCCGCACCAGTTCCTGCAACTGCTCCAGCGACGTTGCGCTCGCGATCGGCGCCGTGATGCCCGGCTGCGCCATCTGCCAGGCGATGGCCACCTGGGCCGGCGTCGCTTCGTAGCGCTCGGCGACTTCGTCGAGTTCGGCCAGGATGCGCAGGCCGCGGGGGTTGAGGTATTTCTCCACGGTTTTCGCGCCGCGCGCGCTCTTGGAGGCATCCGCCTCGGTGCGGTACTTGCCCGTCAGGAAGCCCGCGGCGAGCGCATAGAAATTGATGACGCCGATCTGCTGCTCCACGCACAGCGGCTGCAGCTCGGCTTCGAACACCGCGCGGTCGTACAGGTTGTAGAGCGGCTGCAGGGATTCATACCGCGGCAGGCCCAGCCGCGCGCTGGTGCCCAGCGCCTCGGACAGGCGGGCGGCCGTGTGGTTCGATGCCCCGATGGCGCGCACCTTGCCCTCGCGGATCAGATCCGCATAAGTGCCGAGCGTGTCCTCCAGCGGCGTGGAAGGATCGTCGTCGTGCGACTGGTACAGATCGATGTAGTCGGTGTGCAGCCGGCGCAGCGAGTCGTCCACCGCGCGGCGGATGTAGTCCGGCTTCAGGCCCACCTTGCCGCCGCCCAGGTCCTTGCCCACCTTCGTCGCGAGCAAGATCCGGTCGCGCCGGCCGCTGCGCTTGAGCCACTGGCCGATCAGCGCCTCCGATTCGCCGCCCATGTGGCCGGGGTTCCAGCGCGAGTACACGTCCGCGGTGTCGATGAAGTTGAAGCCGGCATCCAGCCAGGCATCGATCAGGGAGAAGGTCGTGGGCTCGTCCACCGTCCAGCCGAACACGTTGCCGCCGAAACACAGCGGTGAAACCTGCAGGCCGGAACGGCCGAGGGGGCGCAATTGCATGGGAGAGTCTCCTGCTGGAATGGTGAAAGCGAACAAGGCGGTGCCGGAAGGCCTGTGGGCCAGGCCAGGGCCTGATCCACGCCCGGTGCCCGGCCCATTGTTGCGGCGCAACCTGCCCATCGGCAGGCCGTATTTGTAATAACGTGTTCCCGAGGCCTGCTCAGATCCACCCCATGGCACCGGACAGCGCCCCCGCGCCCAGCAGCCACAGCAGATGGATGCGCGTGCGCCAGACGAGCAGCATGCACGCCGCCGAGACGGCCCACAGCCGCCAGCTCTCGGCCAGGCTGCCGTGGGTGGTGCCGAGGATGAAGGCGGTGGCGAGCAGCAGGCCCAGCACGACCGGCGCCATGCCCTGCTTGAAGGCGCGCACCGTGCGCAGGCCGCGGTTGCGGTGCGCCCAGCGCGCGGCGCCCCAGGTGAGCAGCGTACTGGGCAGCATCACGCCCGCGAGGCACAGCACCATGCCCAGCAGGCCCAGCACCCAGCCGCCGGCGTTGAGGCCCACGTTCCAACCCAGCAGCCCGATGAAGAGCACGTTCGGGCCGGGCGCGGCCTGGGCGATGGCGATGGAGGCATTGAACTGCGGATCGGTCAGCCAGGCCTGCCGGTCCACCAGGAAGCGGTGCATGTCCGGCGCGGTGGCGATGGCGCCGCCCACCGTCAGCAGCGACAGGGACAGGTAATATCCCAGCAGGTGCAGCCAGTCCGCGGGCTGCATCGCGATCGTGGTCGCGGTGGTCATGCCGGCAGCTTCCGCCACGTGGCCGCGCAGGCCGCACCGCCGATGGCCAGCAGCACGGCCGCGAGCGGCCACTGCAGCAGCGCCATGGCGGCGAACGTGCCTGCCGCGAACACGGCACCGCCGGCCGCTCCCAAGGGGTGCGTGCGCAGCGCCACCGCCATGCGCAGGGCCACGCCGGCCACGAGGCCCGCGGCCACCGCGCCCATGCCGCGCAGGGCACCCGCCACGGCAGGGTGCTGTGCGAAGCGCGCGTAGACCAGGGCCAGCGCCAGCAGCACCAGCGAGGGCAGCAGCAGCATCCCGGCCAGCGCCGCCGCCGCGCCGCGCCAGCCGAAGTAGCGGTCGCCGATCATCACGGCGAGGTTGACCACGTTGGGCCCCGGCAGGATCTGCGCCACCGCCCAGTCCTCGATGAACTCCTCGTTCGACAGCCAGCCCCTGCGATCCACCAGCTCGCGCTGTACCACCGCCAGCACGCCGCCGAATCCCTGCAGGGCCAGCCAGGTGAACGACCAGAACAGGTCACGGCAATCCCGTGGGGCAGGGCGCACGGCGGGCGCCTCGGGCGGTTCGGTGGCGAGGGGAGAGGACGAGACGGGCATGGAGGGCTCGGTGTGGAATCGGTGGGCTGGGCGCGGCATGCGCGGTGGCGCGGCCGCGGGGCCGCATGGTACGCCCTGGCATCACCGCTGCGGCCGGGCCGCGACGCCCTTGCCGGCCCGCGGGATGCCGGCCTGCTAGCATGGCCCGCACATGTCCGCCAAGTCCGAAGCCGCTTCACCCACATCGCCGCGCAGGCCCCGGCGGCGGCGCGAACCTGCATGGAGCGAATTGCCGGTGGAATCGGTGCGCCGCTACCTGGAGCCGGGCCCCGTGGTACTGGTCGGCTCGGCATGGCGGGGCCGCGCCGACCTCATGACCATGGGCTGGCATACCGTGATGGAGTTCGCGCCGTCACTGCTGGGTTGCGTGATCTCCCGTGCCAACCACAGCCATGGCCTGGTGCGCCGCAGCCGGCAATGCACGATCAACATTCCCGAGGCCCGCTGGGTGGACGAAGTGGTCGGCGTCGGCAATTGCTCGGGCGCCGAGGTGGACAAGTTCGAGCGGTTCGGCTTCACCGCGGAGCCCGCCAGCCGGGTGTCTGCCCCGCTGGTGCGGGAATGCTTCGTGCAGATCGAATGCCGCGTGGCCGACACGCGCCTCGTCAACCGCTACGATTTCTTCGTGCTCGAAGTGCTTCGCGCGCGTGTCGATGCCTCCGTGCGCCGGCCGCAGACACTGCACTACCAGGGCGACGGTGCATTCATGCTCTCGGGGAGGACGATCAGCCGCCGGTCGCTCTTCCAGCCGCGCATGCTCTAGGCACCTGGGCCTCGCCACGCGCACCGCAGTGCGCAGCATTCCACAGCCGCGTTCGCGGCATTCGCTGACAAAGTCGACCGGCCCGGTTCGCGAGACTGGCAGGCACTCCTTCAGCCGACCGGCATTGCCGGACCCCGCCATGCGCCTGCACGTCTCCGCCTCCGTCCCATTTTCATTCGATGCCCCCACCCGGCGGCGCGGCCTCCGGCGTGCCTGGGCGCTGGCCCCTCTGGTGGCTGCTGCGGCACTGGCCGGATGCGGCGATACCGCGCGCCTGCCGCCCGAGGCCGGCATCGGCGCCAGCCCCACGCTGCCGGAGCCGCACAAGTCTCTGATCCCCACCGTGCACATCGCACCCGCCAAGGGCTGGCCCGAAGGTGGCGCGCCGCAGGCCATGGCGGGCCTCGGCGTGACGCCGTTCGCACGCGACCTCCAGCATCCCCGCTGGCTGCTCGTTTTGCCCAATGGCGACGTGCTGGTGGCGGAGAGCGACAAGCCCGCGCCCGAAGAACCGCCACCGGACGATGGCTTGGTGAAGAAGGTGCGCAGCTGGGTCATGGGCAAGGTCATGGCGAAGGCGGGCTCCGGCCATCCGTCGGCCGACCGCATCACGCTGCTGCGCGATGCCGACGGCGACGGCGTGGCGGAAACGCGCAGCGTCTTCCTGCAGGGGCTCCATTCACCCTTCGGCATGGTGCTGGTCGGCAACGAACTCTACGTGGCGAATGCGGATGCCGTCGTGCGCTTCCCCTACGTCCCCGGCCAGACGGCGATCACCGCCGCACCCGCGAAGGTGGTGGATCTGCCGTCGCGGCCGCTCAACCACCACTGGACCAAGAACCTCATTGCCAGCGCGGACGGCACCAAGCTCTACGCCACCGTCGGCTCCAACAGCAATGTCGCGGAAAACGGCATGGAGGCCGAAGCGGGCCGCGCGGCGGTGTGGGAGATCGACCGGGCGACGGGGGCGCATCGCGTCTTCGCGAGCGGCCTGCGCAACCCCAACGGCATGGGTTGGGAACCGGCCACGGGCGTGCTCTGGACGGTGGTCAACGAACGTGACGAAATCGGCAGCGACCTGGTTCCGGATTACCTCACTTCCGTGAAGGACGGCGGCTTCTACGGCTGGCCTTACAGCTACTGGGGCCAGCACGTGGACGCGCGCGTGCAGCCGCCCCGACCGGATCTGGTGGAAAAGGCCATCGTGCCGGAGTACGCGCTCGGCAACCACGTCGCGCCCCTGGGGCTGGCCTTCGCGGGCAGTGCGGACGGTACGCGAAGCACGGGTACCGCGGTGCCGCCGGTGGCTCCCCCACTGGCCCATGGTGCCTTCGTCGGCCTGCATGGCTCCTGGAACCGCAAGCCCCGCAGCGGCTACAAGGTCATCTTCGTGCCGTTCGCCAACGGAAAACCCCAGGGCATGCCGCTCGACGTGCTCACGGGCTTCGTCAGCGGCGACGGTGACGCCTGGGGCCGGCCCGTGGGCGTGGCGCTCGACGCGAAGGGCGGGCTGCTGGTGGCGGATGACGTGGGCAATGCCGTCTGGAGGGTGGCTGCCGCCAGAAGGTGACCTGACCGAGGAGCGGGCGGGTCGATCAAGAATTCCTTTCTGGAATACTTCCTCGCGGACAGGCATCCGGAGGACCGCGGCGGTCCCTCCGGCCTATGACGACCTGTCGGGGACGCACGGCGGCAACGACACCGCCCGCACCTGCCGAAACCGTTCCCCCTCTTCGAGCAGCCACTCCCGCACCCGTGCCATGGCCGGGCCCGCCTGCGGCGCCGTCACGAAGGAATAGCGCGCGCGGGACGGTATGCACCGGCTGCACAGCGGCAGCAGGCGGCCGGCGGCCACGTCCTCCAGTACGAGCGCGGCCCGGCCCATGGCGATGCCCTGGCCGGCGAGCGCGGCACCCACGGCCAGTTGGGACAGGTTGAACTGCGGACCGGTGTTCCAGGCCGGGGGCGTGGCACCCATGGAGGCGAACCAGTGCTGCCATTCCTCGAACGTCTCGGCCCCCTCCCAGGCGCTGCCGTCGTGCAGCAGCCATTCCGGGCGCAAATGGTCGGGCGCGTCGAGCAGGTCCGGGTGCGCGGAAACGAACGCGGGGCTGGCCACCGGCATCAGCCATTCATCGAGGAATTCGGTGGCTTCCAGATCGGTGTAACCACCCGGATCGAAGCGCACTGCGGCCTCGACGCCGTCACGCACCATGCGGGTGCGGTCGATCCGGTGGAATTCACCGAACACGCGCAGGCCGACGTCGGGGTGCTGCCGGAAGAACCCTCCCAGGCGCGGCGTGAGCCACTGCATGGCGAACGAGGGCGAGCAACTGAGCGTGGCCGCGGCGTGGGCAGCGGGCGTGTGGCGCATCTGGGCGAGCGTGCTCTCGATCGCCCCGAAGCTCTCGCGCAGCACCACGGCCAGCCACTGGCCTTCGGGCGTGGGCACCAGCGTGCGCGGGGTGCGCAGAAACAGCGGGCGACCGAGCCAGTTCTCGAGCTGTTTGACCTGCTGGCTCACCGCGCCCTGGGTGATGCACAGTTCTGCCGCGGCACGCGTGAAACTGCCGCGCCGCGCCGCGGCGTCGAAGCAGCGCAGCCAGGCGAGCAGCGAGTTGGAAAGGCGTGAGTCCATTAATCAAACTAATGCTGTCGTCAATATAAATGCTTTGCGGCGCGAAAGCGGCGAGCGCAAGAATGCACACGACGACCTTCTGACGCTCCCATGGACCACCGCACACTTCCCTCCGCTCACACCCCGGCCTTGCCAGACACACTGCCCGATGCGGTACGCCATGCCGAGCCCTGCCTGTGGTTCAACCCTGCACGCCAGGCAGAAGTTCCTTCCAACATGCAAGCCGAAGGCCAGAACATTAGTCTGCATGATACGCAGGCTGCCGCGGGGCGCTTCAGGCGGTTCGCGCCGCTGCTCGCCCGGCTGTTTCCCGAGCTGCAGGCTTCCGAAGGCATCATCGAATCGCCGCTCACCGCGGCCGACGCGCTCGCACCGCGCCTGGGGCTGGCGCCGGCGCAGGGGCGGCTCTGGATCAAGGCGGACCACGGCCTTCCCGTGGCCGGTTCCATCAAGGCGCGCGGCGGCATCCACGAGGTGCTGGAGTTCGCCGAGGCGCTGGCGCTGCGCGAGGGGCTGGTCACGCCGGGCGGCGATTACCGTGCGCTGGCCGAGCCGGCGGCCCGTGCCGTGTTCGCGCGCCACCAGGTCGCCGTGGGTTCCACCGGCAACCTCGGCCTGAGCATCGGTGTCGCGGCGTCCGCGCTGGGCTTCCGTGCGGCGGTGCACATGTCGGCCGACGCCAAGGAGTGGAAGAAGGAGCGCCTGCGGCAGCGCGGGGTCGAAGTGGTCGAGCACGCGGGCGACTACGAGCGCGCCGTGGCGGCGGGGCGCGCCCAGGCCGAGGCCGACCCGTTCTGCCACTTCGTGGACGATGAACGTTCGCTTTCGCTGCTGCTGGGCTACAGCGCGGCTGCCCTGCGCCTGCAGGAACAGCTGCGGGAGCAGGGCATCGCGGTGGATGCGGAGCATCCGCTGTTCGTGTATCTGCCGTGCGGCGTGGGTGGTGCGCCGGCCGGCATCGCGTTCGGACTGCGGCAACTGCTCGGCCCGCACGTGCACTGCTTCTTCGCCGAGCCGGTGCAGTCGCCGTGCTTCCTCGTGCAGATGGCCGCGCCGGAGGGCACGCATCCTTCCGTTTACGACGTGGGGCTCACGAACCGCACGGAAGCAGACGGCCTCGCGGTGCCCCGCGCGTCGCTGCTGGCGGCCCGCCTGATGCAGCCGTTGCTCTCGGGTGTGTTCACGGTGCGCGACGACACGCTGTTCGAGCACCTGGTGCAGGTGCTCGACGCCACCGGGGAGCGCATCGAACCCTCGGCCGCCGCCGGATTCGGCGGGCCGGCGCTGCTCACGGGTTCCGAGGCCGGCCGACGCTGGCTGCGGCTGCAGGGACTGGAGCGTTCGCTGCCGCAAGCCACGCACCTCGTCTGGACCACGGGCGGGCTGTTCGTGCCCGAGGCGGAGCACCGCAGATTCGAGGCCCGCGGCAGGGCCCTGTTGGCCGCACACAGCTGATTCCCACGATCGCATCCGGATCCCATTCCATTGTTTCCCCGCCCCTGCGGGCTGACCGTTCCCGCAATTTTCGCCACCCTGGAGAGACCGCCATGAACCACGCCAAGAGGATGTTGTTGTCCGCCATCGCCGCCACCTGTGCAGCCGCCGCGCTCGCGCCCGCGATGGCCCAGGAGCCGTATCCCGCCAAGCCGATCACGCTGGTGATCCCGTTCCCGCCCGGCGGTGCCACCGACGTGCTGGGCCGCGTCATCGGCAAGAAGCTGGGCGACGTGCTCGGGCAGAGCGTGGTGATCGACAACCGGGCGGGCGCAGGCACCGTGATCGGGGCCTCCTACGTCGCCAAGGCGGCGCCGGACGGGTACACGCTGCTCATGAGTTCGGGCACCACCTTCACGGTGAACCCCGCCGTGCGCGCCAAGCTGCCCTACGACCCGGTCAAGAGCTTCGATCCGATCGGCATCACCGGCCGCACCGGGCTCATCCTGCTCGCCGGCAAGAACGTGCCGGCCAACGACGTGAAGCAGTTCGTCGCGCTGGTGAAGGGTGCGCCGGACACGTATTCCTACGGCTCGTTCGGCTCCGGCACCACCTCGCAGTTCGCGGGCGAGGCGTTCTTCAACCTGGCGGGCCTGAAGATCCAGCACGTGCCCTACAAGGGC
>DHAE01000023.1:244494-356192 GCA_002397315.1 Comamonadaceae bacterium UBA4962 | reverse complement strand
GTGCCCTACAAGGGCAGCGCGGACCTGATGCAGGCGATCATGGGCGGGCAGCTCATGGCGGCGGCGGACTCCACGGGCTTCGCCCCGCAGGTGGAGGCCGGCAAGCTCCGGGTGCTCAACACCTGGGGCGCCGAGCGGCTCGCCAAGTTCCCCGACGCGCCGACGCTGCGGGAGCTGGGGGTGGACATCGTGCAGAACTCGCCGTTCGGCATCGGCGCACCCAAGGGCACGCCCGCGGATGTGGTCCGCCGGCTGCACGACGCCTTCAAGACCGCGATGGACCAGGAGAACTACCGCGCCGCGCTGGCGCGCTACGACATGGTGCCGATCTACATGGACACGGCCGCCTACCGCCAGTTCGCCCAGGACACCTACCTGCGCGAGAAGGCGATCATCGAGAAGCTGGGGCTGGCCAAGCCCGCGTGATCCGCGGCGCCCGCGGGCCCTGTTCGGCGCGGGTGCTGCGTCCCCGCGCGGGGCGCTCAGGCGGCGGGCTTCGGGAACGACGCGGTCGCCAGGATCGCGTGCGCCACTTCCGCGAACCCGGCACCGCGCTCCCCGCGCGCGAGGTAGCGCGGGCGGTGCACGAGTTGCGGCAGGAAGCGGTCGATGTTGGCCACGCCCACGCTGTGCGGGAACGCCTCGAACATCTTCTGGTCGTTGGTGGAGTCGCCCACGTACACCCAGCGGCCGATCTCCGCGTCGAGCGCGCGCCCGAACAGCTCGCGCACGATCCAGCGCGCGCCCGCGAGCTTGTCGTGGTCGCCGTACCAGCCGTTGATGTGGATGCTGCTCACGGTGGCGTGCATGCCTTCGGCGCGCATGCGCTGCACCACGGCGTCGATGGCCGGCTGCGGCAATTGCACGAATTCGCTGTGGTCGATGGCGATGTCGCACTCGCGGCCGGCCGAATCCGTGGCGCGGCGGGCTCCGGGAATGTCCCGCTCGATGCCGGCGAGCACCTCCTGCATGCGCGCGTACTGCGCGCTGCGCGTGGCGGCGTCCTGCTGGTAGATCTTGGCCAGCACGGGGCCTCCGGGGCCCATCGGGTGCACCCGCACCGCGTCGGGGGGCGCCGCGGGGCCTGCGCCCTGCGCCGGGGCTTCCGGCTGCCGCACCATCGCCACGGCACCGTTCTCGGCCACGATCGCGTCCACGGGCCACGAGGCGGCGAACGGCTCGCTCCAGCCGGCGGGCCGCCCGGTGACGGGAATCACCGCGAAACCGGCGCTCCGCAGCGCCTGCAGGGCGGCCAGCGCATCGGCGGTGATGGCGCCGTCCGTGGTCAAGGTATCGTCGATGTCGGTGAAGACGCCGATCAGGTCGGAGGGCGGGGTCCAGCGGGGCAGCGGCAGCAGGCAGGTATCGGCAGGAGAGGCGAGGGAAGGCATCAGTGGCGGGCGAAGTCGATGAGGGCGCGGTAGAAGCGGTCGGAGCCGTCCCGGGGATTGGCGGGCGACAGCTCCATGCGGTCGATGCCCTGGCCGGTGTTCTTCTTCAGGCGCTCCGGGATGACGGAAAAGAAATAGGGGCTGACGAAACGGGCGCCGCCGGCGCGCTGGAACTCCAGCGCCGCGAGCGCGGCACCGTCCTTTTTCCACTGCTGGGGATGGAATTCCGGCACGCCGTAATCGCGGATGCCCTCCGCGGAAAAGAACTGCCGGACCCAGCCGCTCTGCGTGGCACCGCCATACAGGTTGATGCCGTGCTTCCATGGCATGGACCGTGCGAAGGTGGCGTCGGCGGCGAACAACTGCGGGTTCCAGGATGAATTCACCCCCGGCAGGATCTGGTGGGAATAGAGTTTGGCGGCGGGCAGCCCCGCCTCCTGCGCGATGGCATGGAAGGCCTGCAGCCACTGCACGACCTGCGCGGCGCGGTAGTCGTTCCAGTCGCGGGCCAGCGGGTTGAACAGCACGCCGGGCCCGGGTGCGCCGGATGTGGGCTGGTCGAGGCTCATCTGCACGTCCGGCAGGGCCTCCATGCCCTGCATGCCGAAAACGGCCGGAGGGCGGCGCGGTGCCGTCGGCCCGCGGTCGCGGGGCCGCACGGTGAACGGCACGTCGAACGCACGGTAGCGTGCCGGGCCGATGCGCGCCACGATCTGCGCCAGGTGCCGGCCCGGCGCCAGGGCGCGGTAGTCCAGATCGGTGCGGAAGCCCACGTTCGGCGAATCGACGGCTTCCAGCGTGCGGTAGACGTCCAGGCGGTTGAAGCCCCGCGGAACGGGGCCGAGGTAGCGCGCGTCGAGGTACAGATCCAGCCCGTCGATGCGCCCCTGCGGATCCCACAGCCAGCCGGCCACCGCCAGCGAGCCGGCGGCCGACGCGTCGTAGTGCCGCAGCACGGGCACGGCGGCATCGCTGCGCGCGTCCCGGGCCGGTGGCTGGACGTCCGCAAAAGAGGCGAAGTCCGATCCCAGGTGCGCGTTCAACGCCTGCAGGGTTCCATACCGCGCGGCCAGGAAAGCGCGGAAACCCTGGACCGACGCGGGGCTGTAGTCGGTGGTCGCCTGCGCCCCGTGATCGCCCATGCCGTTCTCGAAATCCGGGAACATCTGGTGCACCTCGCCCGCCAGCGTCACGGCCACGATGCGGTCCTGCACGGCGGATGGCAGCGCCTGCAGGCGCCGTGCCACGTAGCGCAGCGCTTCGAACCGGTAGCGGTTGGCGGGGATCGACGGGTCCGCGAGCACCGTGTAGGGCACGACGCGGTTGCCGAAATACTCCGTGACGGGCGATCGGCCGTCCGGCAACTGCAACAGATTGCGCGGGTCTTCGGACAGCTCCCGGGTGAGGGGCCCCACCGCGTCGAAATGGTTGGCCGCGAGGTACACCACGACCGGCCGGGGCACGTCGGTGATCACGCGCAGGAAGGCGTCCACGCGCGCCGTATCGATCTCCCAGCCCCGCGGTGTGCGCTGGTAGAGGCCGAGCAGCTGCAGCGTCGTGGTGAACCCGACCTGCACGTCGCCCGCGGGGCCTCCGGGCTCGAGCCTGTCCAGCAGTTCGCGCACCGCGCGTGCGCCGGTGCGCCCGAGCTGCCGGCAGCGTACGGCCGCGGCTTCGAAATCGGTGACGGCGGGGTCTGCCGCGGCTTCGTCGCAGACCTCCATCCCGACGATGGTGGGGGCCAGGATCAGCGGCGTGCGGGCCTGCGGGCCGCCGGCCCCTGACGGCGGCTCTGCGGCCAGGGGCACGCCCGGTAGGGCCGCTGCGGCCGCCAGCAGCCCGGCGCAGAGGCGCGCCCGGCGGCACGGCACCCTGGCGTCTGGTGGAAGAGGCCGCAGGCCTGCCATCGCGTGGGCCCCTTACTGCGCCAGGGCCCGCTGGAGGTAGTGCAGGCCGGGGCTGGCCATGTAAATGCCCATGCCGTCGAACTGCATCAACGTGCCCGGATCGCACTCGAAGCGCCACTGGATCTGGCGCCGGCCGCTGTCGGGCAGCAGGATCGGGTGCATGCCCCAGTTGATGTCCTGACCCTGCTGCAGGCCGTCCAGGCGGATGCGCGTGGATCGGGACGCGTCGGCTGCGCCGCGCTGGATCAGCCACACGTAGCTGCACTTGCCTTCGAAGCGGGGCATGCCCAGGTGCACGAGAAAGATCATGTCCTGGGGCAGTGGCTTGCCGGCATCCCACTCCACGGTGGCGGAGCCCGACGTCATGCGGGCCGGGCCCTGGAACGGATCGCCGTCCCAGCCTTCGGCATGCAACTGGCCGGGTTCGGCCACGGCCATCTGCCGGGGCGGAATCAGGCTGAAGTCGGGCAGCAGGGCACTGCTGTGCCGCTGGTGCTGCACGCCGATGGCGATGCCCGCCACGATCGCCGCCATGGTGCCGGCCAGCACGGCGCCGCGCCGCCGCCGGCTCCAGGCCCAGGCCACGCCCTGCGCCGCCAGCAGCACGAACAGCACGTCCAGCGCGCTGATGCTGTAGCGCGGGTTGTAGAGCACGGGCACGTGCACCGCGCACTGGTAGGCCGCGGCGCCCCCCACCATCCAGCCCATGGGATGGCGGCGCGCCCCCCACAGGCCCAGCAGCGCCAGCAGCACCAGGGCGACGCGCCAGGCGCGGTCGTTCAGCACGTGCCGGTCCAGGTGCGCGCGGCTGAAGAACAGCACGGCGCCCAGCTTGCGGACGTACATCTTCAGGAGTTCGCCCGTGGGGAGGTCGCGCAGCATGGTCTTGGCGACCGCCATGAGCCGCTGGTCGCCCTCCAGCGAGAGATGCCCCATGCCGCCGACCACGGTGCCCTCGTCGTGCGCCAGCCCGAAGAAGGGCGGTTCATAGCCGGACAGCACGGGATTGCTGCCGAAATACAGGGCCGCGCCGCTGCCGGTGGCGACCATCGGCCGGCCGAAGGTGTCGTTCTGCCGCACGATGTAGGCGCCCACCAGCGCGACGGCGATCAGGTGGATCGCGGCGATGCGCAGGGCCGCGCCGCGGTGCGGGGCCCGCAGGCGCCACGCAGCGACGAAGAACACCACGGCGGCAAAGGGCAGCCAGTACATGTAGGTGGCGCGCGTGAGCGTCGCGGCGGCCAGCGCCAGGCCCGCGAGCACGACGGCCCCCGCGTGCCACGCCCGGGCGCGCGGCCCGGTGCGGTCCTGGGCCGCGCAGCTCGATGCCCACAGCCAGAGTGCCACCAGGAAGACGAAGGGGGATTCGCCCAGCAGCGTCGCGCCGGCCTCGACCAGCATGTGGGGCAGCACGTACAGCCAGCCGGCGGCGACCGCGGCCACGCGCCCGCCGATGCGGCGCGCGGCATCGAACGTCAGGGCCAGCGCCGTCATCGAGATGGCGAGGTTGGCCATCTTGATGGCCACCGGGTCCGCGCCCGCCAGCGCCATGTAGACCACGGCGCCCGGCGCCACCTTGTAGGCGTCGGGGCTGGCGAAGGCGCGGGATGCGTCTTCGATCACCTGGCGGGCCAGCGGCAGGTAGGTGTAGGCGGAATCGAAGGGTATCGCGGTCTGCACCAGCACTTCGGCCATGCGCACCGCATAGATGACCATCGGAACGACCAGGCCCCAGAACACCCATGCGCCCGTGACCGGCGCACCGTGCGGCATGGCCCGGGCCGCGGGCATGCCCGCGCTCATCGCAGGAACTCCGGGTCTGCGTCCGGCAGGTCGACGTCGTCCGTCAGCATGGGGCTGAGCGGCTCCGTCGGCACGCTGCCCACGTCGTGGTGCAGGAAGGCCACCAGGAACTGGATGCCCACCAGCACCGGAAGCGCTGCCAGCATGACCGTGCCGCTGGTGGCGGGATGGTCGCCCAGCACGCTGCCGATCCAGTGTCCGGTGCCGAAGATCACTCCCCAGGCGAGCAGCAGGATGCCGAAGATGCTGTAGATCGAGCCGGCGTTGAAATCGCGCACGAAGTAGCTGTAGGCGTAGCGGCGCATCAGGCGCGACGCATGCTTCTTCAGGAACTCGGGCAGCACCTTGCCGATCTTGAGGTTCGACTCCTCGTCGGCGTACACGGAATCCATAGGCACGTCGCGCACCACGGCGCGCAGGGTGTTGAGGCGGAACAGCACGTCCGTCTCGAAGAAGTAGCGGCGTTCGAGCTTGTCGAGCGGCAGTTCGCGCAGCACGGCGGTATGGATGGCGGTGTAGCCGTTGGTCGGGTCCATGATCGTCCAGTAGCCGCAGCTCAGCTTGGTCATGAACGACAGCACCGCATTGCCGAAGAGCCGCACCGGCGGCATGCCGCGCACCGACTCCGGGCGGAAGAAGCGGTTGCCCTTGGTGTAGTCGGCGCGGCCGGCCAGGATCGGGCGCACGAAATGCGGCAGCAGCGAGGGATCCATCTGGCCGTCGCCGTCGATCTTCACCACGATGTCCATGCCGTCGGCGATCGCCTGCTGGTAGGCCGTGACGACGGCCCCGCCGACGCCGCGGTTCTCCGGATTGAACAGCACGCGCACGCGGGGATCGGTGCAGTGCGCCTGGATGAAGGCCCCGCTGCCCTCGGGGCAGGCGTCGTCCACCGCGTAGATGCGGGCCACGGATGCCGGCACCGTGCGGATCACCTCCAGCACGTGCTGGGTGACCTTGTAGCAGGGGATCGCCACCGCGATGGTCATCGTGCGTGCCTGCGTCATGCTGCGGCCCTCCCCGCCACGGCGATGCCCGCCAGGATCAGCGCGCCGCCGATGAAGGTCTGCAGGTGCAGTGGCTCGCCGAGGAACAGCCAGCCCATGGTCGGGACGATGAGGAAGGCCAGGCCCATGAAGGGATAGGCCAGGTGCAGCGGCGCGCTGCGCAGCACCCAGATCCAGAGCAGCGTGGTGATGCCGTACAGCGCCAGCGCGACGATGAGCCAGCCGTTGAACAGCCAGTCGGTGAGCGCGGGCTGCGGCGGCAACTGCATGGCCGCTTTCTTGAACAGCAGCTGTCCGACGGAGATGCCGAACACGCACAGGAGCGTCAGGGATGTGAGTAGCAGTGACATGGGACGAAGGGCGAAACGGAAAAAGCGGGTCAGGGCGCAGGGACGGAGCCCGCCGGCACGGCAGCCGGCAGCACTTCGTGCCGCAGCGCCAGGGCGGGGAGCAGCACCAGCGGCAGCACGAAAAAGGGCAGCAGGTAGCGGTACTCGCCCGCGGAGGAGAGCAGGAAGATCGCACCGCACTGTAGCGCCATCGGCAGGGCCACGATGAGCAGCGCGGCCTCGCGCCGCCGCACGCCGCGCACGAGGGCCCAGGCCAGCAGCGCCAAACCTGCCCAGGGCGTCCAGAGGAGCCAGCGCCAGCGGTAGCTGGCCTTCTGCGCGGCGATGAAGCCGCGCTCCAGTTCCTGCACGTCGAACCGCCGGTAGGTGGAGGTGGACTGGGTGCGGGGCAGCACGTGGGCGGCGTAGGTCACGGCGGGGAAGCCTCCCTGGGCGAGCGCCGCCGTCATGAACACCGTCACGCGGCTCCCGAGGAATTCGGGAAGGTGGTGCCAGAGGTTGTAGCGGAAGAATTCGCGCACCAGCGTGCGGCGATCGGCCTCCGGTATGCCACCCACCTGCGGCCCGTCGGGATGGAAGACGAGCATGTCCCAGTAGGCCGGATCGGAATAGGCCACCATCGATTCGACCGGCCGATGCCGACGCAGTACGTCCAGCGTGGCCGGCGAGAGCCTCGGCTCGGCCAGCACCCAGGGATCGTTCATGTGCGCAAAGCGTGTCCACAGATCGTTCATCGCGTGCGGACGCAGGAAGTTCACCGTCTCGAACACCACCATGGGGTAGACGGCTTCCTGGGTCTGCGACGGATGCGCGCGGTGCGCCACGGCCACCACTGCGCACCAGAGGGCGATGACGGTGCCGAGCATCCAGCGCGCGCGGCCGCGCACGAATGCGAGCGCTGCGAGCGCCGGCAGCAGGAACACCAGACCATTCGGCCGGCAGAACACCGCGAACGGCAGCGTGAGCGCCACCATCGCGAGGGACGCGCCATCCATGTGCCGCCGGCGCACGGCCAGCCACAGCTCGAACAGCAGGCCGCACGCGCCCACGGCGAAGATGGCGTCGGGGTAGAGGGTGCCCGCGAAGGCGGTCATGTGCGGGGCGAGGGCTACGAAGAGGAGCCCGGCCAGGCAGGTCTTGCGCAGGCCCGCGCTCCAGCACCATGCCAGCATGCGCGCGAAAATGACGGCGCACAGCAGCATCAGCACCGCGACCGGCACCTCCACCCGGCCCGTCGTGCCGTAGAGCCACCGCACCAGGTAGTACCAGAACACCGTCTTGCCCGAGCGGAATGGGCCGTCCTGCTCCACTTCGTGCAGGATCGCGACGCTGTCTTCGCCGAGGATGCCCGGCCAGAAGGCCAGCAGCCATAGGCCATAGACGATGGTGAGCGCACCCCAGATCGCCAGGAAAGGCGGCCATGCCCGGCGCGCGCGCACCGTCCGGGCAGTGCGCGCAGCGGGCTCGGGGCGAGGGGCCATGGCGTGCAATCCGCTCAGCCGGCGGCCTGCAGCGCCAGGCCCGCGTGCTCGCGCAGCGGATGGAAGTGGATCTTCGGGAACCGCTCCTGCGCCAGCCGCACGTCGTAGGGGCTGGTGCACAGGTAGGCCAGCGTGTCGGCCGCGTCGTGCGCCATGCGCAGCGGGTACGCGTCGGTGAATGCGCGCAGTTCGGCCGGCGTGTCCGCCGTGATCCAGCGCGCGCCGGTGTACTGGCAGTTCTCCAGGCGCACGTCGCAGTCGTACTCGGCCTTCAGGCGGTGCTGCACCACTTCGAACTGCAGCTGGCCCACGGCGCCCAGCAGCATGTTGCCGCCGGCGTCGGGCTTGAAGACCTGGATCGCGCCTTCCTCGCCGAGCTGGGCGAGGCCCTGCTGCAGCTGCTTGGTGCGCAGCGGGTTCTTCAGCACCACCGTCATGAACATCTCGGGCGCGAAGAAGGGCAGGCCGGTGAACTGCAGGCTGGCACCGTCGGTGATGGTGTCGCCCAACTGCACGCCGCCGTGGGTCGTGAAGCCGATGATGTCGCCCGCGTAGGCCTCTTCCACGGCCTCGCGCCGCTGGCTCATGAAGGTCACCACGCTGGTGGGGCGCAGCTCCTTGGCGGTGCGCTGCACGCGCAGCTTCATGCCCGGCGTGTACTTGCCCGACGCCACCCGCACGAAGGCGATGCGGTCGCGGTGGTTGGCGTCCATGTTGGCCTGCACCTTGAACACCACGCCCGCGAAGCCGGCTTCCTCGGGCAGCACGGTCTTCTCGACGGGCTGCCTGTTGACCACGAGGCTGCTGGTGCGCGGGCGCGGCGAAGGGGCGAGGTCCACGAGGGCATCGAGCACTTCCATCACGCCGAAATTGTTCACGCCGGAGCCGAAGAACACGGGCGTCTGCTGGCCCGCGAGGAAGGCTTCGTGGTCCCACGCCGGGGAGGCGCCCACGGCCAGTTCCATGCTCTCGATGGCTTCATCGAAGGTGGCGCCGAAGCGTGCGCGCAGGGTGTCGGCGTCGCTGAGCGGGATGGTCTCGAAATCCTGCGGACGGCGTTCGCTGCCGGATTCGAACACCGTCATCGCCTGCGTGCGCAGGTTGATGATGCCGCCGAAGCTCTTGCCCTGGCCCACGGGCCAGGTCATGGGCACGCAGGGCATGCCGAGTTCGCGCTCCACTTCGTCGAGGATGTCGAGGGGCTCGCGCACTTCGCGGTCCATCTTGTTGACGAAGGTGATGATGGGGGTGTCGCGCTGGCGGCAGACCTCGATCAGCCGCCGCGTCTGCGATTCGACGCCGTTGGCCGCATCGATCACCATGAGCGCGGAGTCCACGGCCGTGAGCACGCGGTAGGTGTCTTCCGAGAAGTCCTTGTGGCCGGGGGTATCCAGCAGGTTCACCACGTGGTCGCGGTAGGCCATCTGCATGACCGACGAGGCCACCGAGATGCCGCGCTGTTTCTCGATTTCCATCCAGTCCGACGTCGCGTGGCGGCTGGCCTTGCGGCCCTTCACGGCACCGGCGATCTGGATCGCGCCCGAGAACAGCAGCAGCTTTTCCGTGAGCGTGGTCTTGCCCGCATCCGGGTGGGAGATGATGGCGAAAGTGCGGCGAACCCCGACTTGCGGGGCGTAAGGGGTGGCGGTGGCCATGTCGTCTGGGTCCTGTCGGGAATCGCGGCAGCTCCCGCGGGAGTGGCGGGGGTCGGCACGCGGCCGGAAAAGCCGGGGGCGCGGCGGCGCGCCGGGCATGCTCCGCGCTGCGGCGAACCCTCGATTCTAGATGGGCGCCAACCGACGCGGCCACACCGTTGCCGGGCGGTGTCCGGCCCCTGCCCCGGAAGCCCGGTTGCCAGGGCGGCCATGGCCATGGGCGTGGCCGGATTCTTCGCCCCGCTCTTATAATCCCGGCCTTCCGAGGAGCGTTGCAGCGTTCCCACGCCCGGCGGGCGGGGACGCGAGGCTCGGACCATCCCTTTGCAACCACGCTCACCCACGCTGTCCGGTGCGGTGAGTGATGCATTCCCCTCGAACGCGTGGTTTTTGCTTCCCTTCACGGAGAAAACCATGAGCGCAGTTCTCAAGACCCCGGCCGATCTGGCCATCGCCGACATTTCCCTGGCCGACTGGGGCCGCAAGGAAATCAAGATCGCCGAGACCGAAATGCCCGGCCTGATGGCCATCCGCGAGGAATTCGCGGCATCGCAGCCCCTGAAGGGCGCGCGCATCACCGGCTCGCTGCACATGACCATCCAGACGGCCGTGCTGATCGAGACGCTGAAGGAGCTGGGCGCCGACGTGCGCTGGGCCTCGTGCAACATCTTCTCCACGCAGGACCATGCCGCCGCCGCCATCGCCGCGGGCGGGACACCGGTGTTCGCCATCAAGGGTGAGTCCCTGGAAGACTACTGGGACTACACCCACCGCATCTTCGACTTCGGACCCAAGGGTTCCAAGGGCGAAGGCCCGAACATGATCCTGGACGACGGCGGCGACGCCACGCTGCTGATGCACCTGGGCCAGCGCGCCGAGAAGGACGCATCGCTCGTGGCCGGCAATGGCGCCAGCGAGGAAGAGCGCATCCTGTTCGCGGCCATCCGCAAGAAGCTGGCGGAAGACCCGACCTGGTACACCCGCAAGTCGGCCGAGATCATCGGCGTGACGGAAGAGACGACCACCGGCGTGCACCGCCTGAACGAGATGTCCGCCAAGGGCACGCTGCTGTTCCGCGCGATCAACGTGAACGACTCGGTCACCAAGTCGAAGTTCGACAACCTCTACGGCTGCCGCGAATCGCTGGTGGATGGCATCAAGCGCGCGACCGACGTGATGATCGCCGGCAAGGTGGCCCTGGTGGCCGGTTACGGCGACGTGGGCAAGGGCTGCGCCCAGGCGCTGGCCGCCCTGCGTGCCCAGGTGTGGGTGACCGAGATCGACCCGATCAACGCCCTGCAGGCCGCGATGGAAGGCTACAAGGTCGTGACCATGGAGTACGCCGCCGACAAGGCCGACATCTTCGTGACCACCACCGGCAACAAGGATGTGATCCGCCACGAGCACATGGTGGCGATGAAGAACGAGTCGATCGTCTGCAACATCGGCCACTTCGACAACGAGATCGACGTCGCCTCGATCGAGAAGTACCAGTGGGAAGAAGTGAAGCCCCAGGTCGATCACGTGATCTTCCCGGACGGCAAGCGCATCACCCTGCTGGCCAAGGGCCGCCTCGTGAACCTGGGCTGCGCCACGGGCCACCCGAGCTTCGTGATGTCCAGCTCCTTCGCCAACCAGACCATCGCGCAGATCGAGCTGTTCACCAAGCCCGACGCCTATCAGGCCGGCAAGGTGTATGTGCTGCCGAAGGTGCTGGACGAGAAGGTCGCGCGCCTGCACCTGAAGAAGGTCGGCGCCCAGCT
This sequence comes from Comamonadaceae bacterium UBA4962, assembly GCA_002397315.1. Classification (GTDB taxonomy): domain Bacteria; phylum Pseudomonadota; class Gammaproteobacteria; order Burkholderiales; family Burkholderiaceae_C; genus Paracidovorax. The sequence continues at coordinate 344,835 of DHAE01000023.1, read as the reverse complement.
CACCGAGCTGACCGACGCGCAGGCCGCCTACATCGGCGTGAAGAAGGAAGGTCCGTACAAGGCCGATACGTATCGGTACTGACATCCCCCTGAAGCGCTGCGCGCCTTCCCCCTTCTCTCGCCCCGCTGCGCGAGGCGGGAAGGGGCACGACGCCGGTGGCCCGGCGGAGCCGGTTCCACGGCGTCTGCTGGCCTGGTGGTGTGCGAGCGCCCTGGCGAGCGGCAAGCGCTGAGGACCGTTCGGCGAACGAATCGGGTCGCGAATGTCGCGGGCGGTATGACGTGCCGTGCGGCAACGTCGCTGTCACGATTCTCTCGGCTGCCTGTAATGGATTGAATGTAGCGGGCCGCGTGCGGCCCGCCCTGTTGGAGAGGAAGGCGCCCATGCGCGCGGATGTGTTTTTGGTGGAGCACGGCCATGCGGCCACGCGGTCGCAGGCCCAGAGGTTGATCGCGGCCGGTGTGCAGTGGCGGCTGGCGTCGGGCCTGCCGTGGACGAAGGTGGCGAAGAACGGCGACGACATTCCGGCGATCGCCGAGGTCGAGCTGCTGGATGGCGCCGAGGCGCGGTATCTGTCGCGCGGCGGCCTGAAGCTGGAGGGCGCGCTGCGCGTCACCGGCCTGCAGGTGGCCGGGCTGCGCTGCCTCGACGTCGGGCAGAGCACGGGCGGCTTCACCGACTGCCTGCTGCAGCACGGTGCGGCGCAGGTGATCGGCGTGGACGTGGGCCACTGCCAGCTGCACGAGCGGCTGCGGGACGATCCGCGCGTGGTGGGCGTGGAGGGGCTGAATGCCCGCTCCGTGACGCCTGAGTCGCTGCGCGAGGCCTGCGAGGAGGCCCTGTCCGAGCGCGTGGAACGCGACCCGGACGACAACGAGACCCAACCGGAGGCGCCGTATGCCTGGATGCGCAACGGCGGCGAGGTGGACGACGAATACGACGACAGCGACGACGCCAAGGAGCACGAGGTGGAGGCCTTCAAGGCCGAGCGCGAGGCCAAGGCGCGCGCGCGCGCCGAAGGTGCGCTGCCCACCGAGCTGCGCCGCCGTGCGGGGCGCGAGGACGTGGACATCACGCCCGAATTCGACCTCGTCACCGGCGACGTGTCCTTCATCTCGCTCACGCTGATCCTGCCGGCGGTGGTGCCGCTACTCAAGGCGGACGGCGCGCTGCTGATGCTGGTCAAGCCGCAGTTCGAGCTGCAGCCCGGCCAGGTGGGCAAGGGCGGCATCGTGCGCGATCCGGCCCTCTACGCGCAGGTGGAGCAGCGCCTGCGCGAATGCTGCACGGCCCTGGGCCTGGACGTGGCCGGCTGGCACGACAGCCCGATCGACGGCGGAGACGGCAACCGCGAATTCTTCATTCACGCAAGGAGGAAGGCATGAGCCTTTCCACGGCCGCCGGGGCGCTTCCGGTCAGCTTCGAATTCTTCCCGCCCAAGACGCCCGAGGGCGCCGAAAAGCTGCGGGCCGTGCGCCGGCAGCTCTACGAGCGCCGGCCGGAGTTCTGCTCGGTCACCTACGGCGCGGGTGGCTCCACGCAGGAAGGCACGTTCGGCACGGTGCGCGAGATCCTCGCCGAGGGCGTGCAGGCCGCCTCCCACTTCTCCTGCATCGGCGCCACGCGCGAGAGCGTGCGCGCGCAGCTCGCGCAGCTCAAGGCCATGGGCGTGTCGCGCCTGGTGGCGCTGCGCGGCGACCTGCCGAGCGGCTACGGCGCGGGCGGCGAGTTCCATTACGCGAGCGACCTGGTGGCCTTCATCCGCGAAGAGACGGGCAAGGATTTCCACATCGAGGTGGCGGCCTACCCCGAAGTGCATCCCCAGGCCCGCTCCGCCGAGGCCGACCTGCAGGCCTTCGCGGCCAAGGTGCGCGCCGGGGCGGATTCGGCGATCACGCAGTACTTCTTCAACGCGGATGCCTACTGGCGCTTCGTGGACGAGGTGCGCGCCCTGGGCCTCGACGTGCCGGTGGTGCCGGGCATCATGCCGATCATGGGATCGACCCAGCTCATGCGTTTCTCCGACGCCTGCGGCGCCGAGATCCCGCGCTGGATCCGGCTGCGCCTGCAGGCCTTCGGCGACGACACGGCGAGCATCCGGGCGTTCGGCCTCGACGTGGTGGCCGGCCTGTGCGAGCGCCTGCGCGCGGGCGGCGTGCCGGCGCTGCACTTCTACACCATGAACCAGAGCGCCACGACCCTGGAGCTCTGCCGCCGTCTGGGCCTGTGACAGCCGGGCCTGCGCTGCACGGGCCGTGCGGTGCGCACGGCCGGGTTGGGTAACATGGCGCCTCCTGCATCCTGCCGATGCCCCAAAGAAGGATTCGAAGCGTTTTGAAGAGGTTTCTGCAACGCGCCGCCAGCGCTGAAATGCCCCGGCCCCTGTGGGGCCTGTCGATCGTCCTGCTGTGCGGGGCGATCGCCGCCTGCGCGGTCGCTCCGGCGCCCGATGCCGCCCCTGCGCCCGGCGATGCGCCGGCCGCCGCGTCCGCACCCGCACAGGCCCAGCCCCCTGCGGCGCGGCTCCCCCGGCCATCGGTGCGTGCGCCCCGGCCCGCCGTTCCCCTGACCGATCCGGACACCCCGCCCGCGCTGCGCGAGCCCGCACCGGCGTCTCCGGCATCGGCGCCGGAGCCGGAGGCGGCCAAAGATGCGAAGGAAGGCCGTACCTCCGGCATGGGCCTGGACCTGGGCGGCGAACTCGGCGATTTCGGCGAGGAGGGCATGGCCTCCTGGTATGGCGCGCGCTTTCACAGCCGCCGCACGGCCAGCGGCGAGCGCTTCGACATGAACGATTTCACGGCGGCGCACCGCACGCTGCCCTTCGGCACGCGGGTGTGCGTGCGCAGCCTCGTCACCGGCCGCGCGGTGCAGGTGCGCATCAACGACCGCGGCCCGCATTCCCAGGGCCGCATCGTGGACCTCAGCCGGGCCGCCGCCCAGTCCCTCGGCCTGCTGGGGCTGGGCATCAAGCCGGTCGCGATCACCCTGGCGCCCACCGATCCGGACGCGCCCTGTCCCGGTTCCGATTCGGTGAAGACGTCGGGAGGCTGACGGCGGCCTCCCGCCCGGGCGCCGCGCGGCGCTTCCGTCCGCCGGACCGCCGTGGCGAACAGGGAAGGACGAGGGGGCTCAGCCGCCCGATTCGAGGCTGTGCGCCGCGTGCTGCGGATCCTGCGCCAGCAGTTCCGCCATCTGGGGCAGGGCGGGCTTGAGCGCCGCCTTCAGCGTGTGGGGCGGGTTGATCACGAACATTCCGCTGGCCGGCAGGCCCGGCCGCCGCTGCGTGCCGTCCGTGTCCGTCGTGATCCGGCTGGATTTCACGGTGAGCGTGGCGTGCAGCCAGGGCTTGCCCGCGCGGGTGGCGAGCGTCTTCATCCGCCGCGGCAGATCGTGCGCCTCGGGCCGCGGGATGATGGGGTACCACACGGCGTAGGTGCCCGTGGCGAAGCGCCTGAGCGCTTCCGTGAGCATGTCCAGCACCCGGCCGTAGTCGGTCTTGATCTCGTAGCTCGGGTCGCACAGCACCAACCCGCGGCGCGAGGGCGGCGGCAGGAACTTGCGGATGCCCTCGAAGCCGTCCTCGTGCAGCACCGCCACCTGGCGGCCCGCTTCGAGCTGGGCGATGTTGCCGGCCAGCGAGCGCATGTCCGTGGGATGCAGTTCGAAGAGCTTCAGCCGGTCGTGCGCGCGCAGCAGCCGGTGCGCGATGAACGGCGAACCCGGGTACACCTTGGCGGCGGAGCCGCTGTTGAATGCCTGCACCAGATCGACATAGGCCTGCAGCGCGGGCGCGAGTTCGGTGCCTTTCGGCAGCGCGGCGGGGAGCAGGCGGAGGATGCCGTCGGCCGCCTCGCCGCTCGTGGCCGCGTAGTCGCCGTCCAGGCGGAAGAGACCGGCACCGGCATGGGTGTCCAATACGGCGAGCGCGGCGTCTTTCTGCGTCAGGTGTTGCAGGGTGGCGATCAATACCGTGTGCTTGAGCACATCGGCATGGTTGCCCGCATGGAAGGCGTGGCGATAGCTGAACATAGTCCCCGATGGTAACCAGCCCGCCGTGGAATGCCGCTTCCGCGGGGCTCTGCCGTGCGGGCCGGCCCCTGGCAGAAAACGCTTTGTCCCCCGCTGGAGGCCGGCTTGCTGCATGATGGCGGCCATTGCCGCCCTGCAACGTCGTTTTTTTGCGGGTGCCTCCGGCCCCCTGGATCCTTGCTTCTTCTATGTCCGTTCCCACCTCCGCCCACGAAATCCAGAGCGACGCGCACCATGTGGACGCTCTGCCGACGGGTTCCCGCCTGGGCGAATTCGAGGTGGTCTCGCTGCTCGGCGTGGGCGGCTTCGGCATGGTCTACAAGGCGTTCGACCACTCGCTGCAGCGGTTCGTCGCCATCAAGGAGTACATGCCCACCGCGCTCGCGGCCCGCGCGCAGGGGCAGTCGCTCTGGGTGCGTTCCTCGTCGCACGAGCAGTCGTTCCAGGCCGGGCTGGCCTCCTTCGTCGCCGAGGCGCGGCTGCTGGCGCAGTTCGACCACCCGTCCCTGGTGAAGGTGTTCCGCTTCTGGGAGGCGAACCAGACCGCGTACATGGTGATGCCGCTCTACGGCGGCATGACGCTCAAGCAGGCGCGCGCCCACATGCGCGCGCCGCCGCCCGAAGCCTGGCTGCGCAAGGTGCTCTGGTCCACCCTGGGAGCGCTGCGCGTGCTCCACGACGGAAACACGCTGCACCGCGACATCTCGCCCGACAACATCTTCCTGCAGGACACGGGTGCCCCGGTGCTGCTGGACCTGGGCGCGGCCCGCCACGCCATCACCGACCATTCGCACCGCCTGACGGCCGTGCTCAAGGTCAACTACGCCCCGATCGAGCAGTACAACGACGAGGGCAACGACCTGCGGCAGGGGCCCTGGAGCGATCTGTACTCGGTGGGGGCGGTTGTGCATGGCTGCCTCTGCAACGACACGCCCCTGCCCGCGACGCTGCGCGCGATCCGCGACCGGATGGTGCCGTTCTCCCGGGTGGCGCGCACCGTGCGCAAGCAGTTCGGCGTCGAGTATTCGCCGCCTTTCATCGCCGCGATCTCGCAGGCGCTCGCGCTGCAGCCGCAGGACCGGCCGCAGAGCATCGACGAATTCCTGGCCGCCATGGAGATGGCCGTGCCGCCCGAAGGCATGGAGCAGTTCGACTTCCGCGCCGAACTGGGGGACAACTGGGTCGAGCCATCGGACCGCCGCGGCGCGGGCGTCGCCGTGCCGATGATCGACATCACGTCCGTCCCGGCACCGATGTCGGGCCTCTCCATGCCGGAGCCCATGGCCGCGGCCCTGCCGATGGAGGCGCCGCCAGCCCCCACCACGGTGGTGCGCCGCACCGTCGCGCCGGCCCCGGTGCCGGTCTCCGCCCCGGCTGTGCCAGCGGCTGCGGTCACCGGCCGCGCAAGGCAGGCGGACGCGGAGGCGACCGTGTTTCTCGACAGCCTTCCCGATGCGGGCGATTCGGCGTTCGAGTCGACCGTCCTTCAGGATGCGCCGCCGCGGCACCGCGGCGCTGCTGCTGCGGCGGCCGGCGGCCCGGCGAGCGGCTCCCCCGGGTTGCCTGCCACGCGCCGGCTCGGCGTGTGGGCCGGCGCGGCCGCTGGGGTGCTGGCGGTGGCCGCCGGCGGGGTCTGGTGGGGCATGCAGCTGGGCGCGCAGCCCGTGGCCATCCCGCACACGCCCGACAGCGAAATCATCACCGAGCGGGCCGAGCCGGCGCCGGTGCCCGTGGCCATGGCGGCGGCCGCGCCCGAGCCCGCGCCGGCAGCGTCCGCGCCGGTGCCCGCGGAGCCGGAGACGCCCGCCAGCGCAGCTGCGGCTGCCGCCTCCCGGGCTGCCGCGGTGTCGCCGGCCTTCGTCGTGGCCTCCGCGCCGAAGCCGCGCCCGCCGGTCCGCAAGCCGTCCGAGCCCGTGGCGCCTCCGGCGCCGGCGCCTGTCGCGCCGGCCCCTGCGGTGGTCGCGCGGCCCGCGCCGCGCGTCATCGGGCCGGACGAGGCCTGCGCCGATTCGGGTTTCCTCGCCCGGCCGATGTGCATCCACCAGGAATGCCAGCGCCCCGCCGTGGCGAACCATCCGCTCTGTGTCGAGAACCGCCGCCGGCTCGAAGCCGAGGAGCGGCGTCGCCTGCTGCAGCCGCAGTGAGCGCTTGCACACGCGCCGTTTCCGTCGTCGTTGCCGTATCCCGCCGTGCCGCGTGCGGGCGGTGCCTGCGCACCTGCCGCCACGCTGCCATCGGGTGCGCCAAGTGGCCGGTTGCCAGATGCCGCCCGGATTTCATATAATGGCGGGCTTCGCAGCGAATTCCCAGGTCCCGCGGCGAGGCATGCTCCCACCTAAGAGGCTTCCGTCCAGAGAAGCACCGACCGTGGAAAAGGACCGCCAAACCCTCTTTCTGTGAAGAGAAAACTCATGTCCACTTTCAGCGCAAAGCCCGCTGAGGTCGTGCACGAGTGGTTTGTGATTGACGCGACCGACAAGGTCCTCGGACGAGTAGCCAGCGAAGTTGCTCTCCGTCTGCGCGGCAAACACAAGGCCATTTACACGCCTCACGTCGATACCGGCGATTTCATCGTCATCATCAACGCCTCCAAGCTCAAGGTCACCGGCACCAAGTCCCTGGACAAGGTGTACTACCGCCACTCCGGCTATCCCGGTGGCATCACGGCGACGAACTTCCGCGACCTGCAGGCCAAGCACCCCGGCCGCGCACTCGAGAAGGCCGTCAAGGGCATGCTGCCCAAGGGCCCCCTGGGCTACGCCATGATCAAGAAGCTCAAGGTCTACGGCGGCGCGGAACATCCGCACACCGCTCAGCAGCCCAAGGCGCTGGAAATCTAAGGAGCCGACATGATTGGTGAATGGAACAATGGCACCGGCCGTCGCAAGTCCAGCGTCGCCCGCGTGTTTCTGAAGAAGGGTTCCGGCAAGATCACTGTGAATGGCAAAGACATTCAGCAGTACTTCGGCCGCGAAACCTCCATCATGATCGCCAAGCAGCCGCTCGTGCTGACCAACCATGTCGAGACCTTCGACATCCAGGTCAACGTGCACGGCGGCGGTGAGTCCGGCCAGGCCGGCGCCACCCGCCACGGCATCACCCGCGCCCTGATCGACTACGACGCAGCGCTGAAGCCCGCACTGAGCCAAGCCGGCTTCGTGACGCGCGACGCCCGTGAAGTCGAGCGTAAGAAGGTCGGTCTGCACTCCGCACGCCGCGCCAAGCAGTTCTCGAAGCGTTAATCCCGCTTTTTGCTGCACCCGGCCGGGAGTTCTCCTTCGGGAGTGCTTCCGCCACGAAAAACCGCCATCATTGGCGGTTTTTTGCTTTGGGACGGTGCTTTCTCCACGACGAAAGGGACTCGGACATGCGACTCAAGCTGCTGCGCCGCCGGCTCACGGTGAGCGCCCCGCGCGTGGCCATCCGCAACGCCATGCCCTGGCCGCTGCGCTGGATGGCGCTGGCCGTGGTCTTCGGGCTGTGCGCGGCCATCGCCCTCTGGGCTTTCGAATTCGGCAAGAGCATCGCGGGGCTGGATTCCCGTTCGCGGGACGAACTGGTCGCGCTGCGGCAGGAGGTGGCCCGGCTGCGCGAGGAAACCCGCGTGCGCGTCGATGCCTCCAGCGCCGAGGGCTCCCTGCTCACTGCCGAGCGCGCGGCCCTGGAGCGCGTCACGGCGCGCGTGCGCCAGCTCGAGGCCGACAACCGGACGTTGCGCGACGACCTGGGCTTCTTCGAGAAGCTCATTCCGGCGGCGAGGGCGGACGGCGTCAGCATCCGCGGGCTGCAGGCCGAGCCCATCGGGGCCGGTCAGTTGCGCTGGCAGGTGCTGGTGATCCAGCCCGTGCGCAATGCGCCGGAATTCAAGGGCCGGCTGGAGCTGCTGGTGGAAGGCACGCGGGACGGACGGCCCTGGACGCAGCCGCTGCCCGGCGCCGCCCAGGCGCTGCAGTTCGAGCACTACCGCCGCGTCGAGGGCGTGTCGGAACTCCCGGCCCATGCCGTGGTAAAAACCGTGACCGCGCGGGTTCTGGAGGGGAGCGCGGTGCGCGCCGTCCACCACTTCTCGGTGGAATGAGGCCTGCGCGCCTGCCATGCCGGCGGGCCCCCTCCGGCCGCCCCGCAAGGAGATTTCCGCCATGTTTTCCCGCAAGAAGCAGCCTCCCATCAAGAGCCTCATCGCGCAGGGCACCCGCATCAACGGCGAGGTCGTGTTCGCCGAGGGACTGCGCATCGATGGCGAGGTGGCCGGCGACGTGCGCGCGCAGGATGGGGAGCATCCCACGATCCTCGTCGTGTCCGAGTCGGCCCGCGTGGAAGGGGCCGTGCACGCCGCCCACGTGATCATCAACGGCACGGTGATCGGCCCGGTGCATGCGGCCGAGCTGCTCGAACTGCAGCCCAAGGCCCGGATCACCGGTAACGTGCACTACAAGGCGCTGGAGATGCACCAGGGCGCCACCATCGCCGGGCAGATGAGCCCCACCACGGTGCTCATCGAGGAAAAGCCCACACTCAAATTGGCGTCAAAGGCGGGCTGAAGGGCGCGAAAACGCCATTGCAGTACCATCGAAGACCAATTCCTCCTTCAACCGGAGAGCACCCCATGAGCGCAGTAGCCGAGAACGTCCAGACCGAAATGCCCGCCCCCATCGTCTTCACCGACAGCGCAGCCGCGAAAGTGGCCGACCTGATCGCCGAGGAGGGCAATCCCGACCTGAAGCTGCGCGTCTTCGTGCAGGGTGGCGGCTGCTCGGGTTTCCAGTACGGCTTCACGTTCGACGAGATCACGAACGAGGACGACACCACCATGACCAAGAACGGGGTCTCGCTGCTCATCGACGCCATGAGCTACCAGTACCTGGTCGGCGCCGAGATCGACTACAAGGAAGATCTGCAGGGCGCGCAGTTCGTGATCAAGAACCCGAACGCCACCACCACCTGCGGTTGCGGATCGAGCTTCTCGACCTGATGCGCCGCTGACGCGATCCAAGCCGCCCGAGGGCGGCTTTTTCGTTCCCGAACCATTTCCGCCCCTCCTCCCCCTCCATGCCGCCGCCCAGCGCTTCTTCCGAACTTCCCGTGCCCCCGGCCCAGGCCCCTGCGGACCGCCGCATCCTGCTGTGGATCGTGGCGGTGGGGTTCTTCATGCAGACGCTGGACGCGACCATCGTCAACACGGCGCTGCCGGCGATGGCCGCGAGCCTGGGCGAGAGCCCCCTGCGCATGCAGTCGGTGATCGTCGCCTATTCGCTCACCATGGCCATGCTGATCCCCGCGTCGGGCTGGCTGGCGGACCGGTTCGGCACGCGCCAGGTGTTCCTGTTCGCCATCGCGGTGTTCTCGCTGGGCTCGCTGGCCTGCGCGGCGTCGCGGCACCTGAACGAACTGGTGGCGGCCCGGGTGCTGCAGGGGCTCGGCGGCGCGCTGCTGCTGCCCGTGGGGCGGCTGGCGGTACTGCGCACCTTCCCGCGCGGCGAATTCCTGGAGGCGATGAGCTTCGTTGCCATCCCGGGGCTGATCGGCCCGCTGCTGGGCCCCACGCTCGGCGGCTGGCTGGTGCAGAGCGCGTCGTGGCACTGGGTGTTCCTCATCAATCTGCCGGTGGGCGTGGTGGGCTTCCTGGCGACCGCGCGGTACATGCCGAACCTGCGGGCGCCGAAGATCGACGGGTTCGACGTCGCCGGCTACGCGCTGCTGGCCTTCGGCATGGTGTCGATCTCGCTGTCGATCGAGGCGGCGGGCGTGGTGGGGCGGGGCGGGGCCGCGGCGCTGGGCGTGGGCGGGCTGGTGGCGCTGGTCGTGTACTGGCTGCATGCGGCGCGGCACGAGCGGCCGCTCTATTCGCCGCATCTGTTCCGCGTGCGCACGCTGTCGGTGGGGCTGCTCGGCAACCTGTTCTGCCGGCTGGGCAGCGGGGCGATGCCGTTCCTGATTCCGGTGTCGCTGCAATTGCTGCTGGGCTATTCGCCGCTGCATGCCGGCCTGATGATGCTGCCCGCGGCCCTGGCCGGCATGGCCATCAAACGGGCGGCGACGCCGCTCATCCGGCACTACGGCTACCGCAAAATCCTGGTCGCCAACACCGTGCTGCTGGGGCTGGTGATGGCCAGTTTCGCGCTGCGCGATCCGTCCTGGCCGCTGGCGTGGCAGGTGGTGCAACTGGCGGCGTTCGGGGCCGTCAACTCCCTGCAGTTCTCGGCGATGAACACCATCACCCTGAAGGATCTGGACGGCGCGAGCGCCAGCAGCGGCAACGGCCTGCTCTCGATGGTGCAGATGCTGGCCATGAGCCTGGGCGTGGCCGTGGCCGGCGCGGTGCTGTCGGAGTGGAGCCAGGCCTACGGAGGGGCGCAGGTGCCGGGCGCTGTGCTGCATGCGTTCCAGTCCACGTTCCTGACGGTCGGTTTCATCACGGTGGCTTCGGCGGCCGTGTTCTGGCAGTTGCCGCAGGAGGCGCGCATTCCGCCCAAGGAAGGGCCGGAGGTGTCGGGGCAGGGATGATGCCGCGGGGGGCGCGGCAGGTGGCGCCTGATGGGCGGCGGCCGTAAGGGCGTCAGGCGGGATAGAGCGCGCCGAGAATCCGCGGGCCGGCAGCGCCCGTCACCTGCGGCAGGTTGCCCGGCAGGCGCTGCAGGGTGCGGTGCGCGAGCCAGGCGAACGCGGCAGCTTCGACCTGCTGGGAGGGCAGCCCGAGCGCATCGGTCGCATGCACGCGCACGGCGGGCAGCAGGGCGGCCAGCCGGCGCATCAGTTGCCCGTTGCGCGCGCCACCGCCACAGACGGCCAGTTCCGCGCTGCCCTGGCCGTGGGCATCGACGGCGAGTGCGCACGCGCGGGCCGTGAACTCGGTGAGCGTGGCCTGCACGTCCACCGGAGCCGGAGCCGGAGCCGGCCCGGGCAGCGCCTGCAGGTGCGCTTGCAGCCAGCCGGCATGGAACAGATCGCGCCCCGTGCTCTTGGGCGGGGGCTGGTGCAGGTAGGGCTCGGACAGCAGCCGGTCCAGCAGTTGCGGAACGACCTGCCCCTGTGCCGCCCAGGCCCCATCGGCATCGTAGGGCTGGCCGGTATGGCGGTCGCACCAGAGGTCCATCAGCGCATTGCCCGGCCCGCAGTCGAAACCGAGCACGCGGCCATCCGCGCCCAGCACACTGAGGTTGGCGATACCGCCGATGTTCAGCACGCACACCGCCGTACTGGCGCGGCCGAACACGGCCTGGTGGAAAGCCGGCACCAGCGGCGCTCCCTGGCCGCCGGCCGCCACGTCGCGGCTGCGGAAATCCGCCACCACGTCGATGCCCGTGCGCTCGGCGAGCAGGGCAGGGTTGCCCAGCTGCAGCGTATAGCCCGTGCCATCGAACATCCCCGGCCGGTGCCGCACCGTCTGCCCATGCGCCCCGATCGCCCGGACGTCCTCCGCGGCGAGATGCGCCTCGTCGAGCAACCGCCCCACCACCTCCGCATAGACCCGCGACAGCGCATTGCCCGCCAGCGCCGCCCGGTGCAGCTCATCCGCCCCGCTCGCATTCAGCGCCAACAGCTCCGCCCGCAGCGCCTCCGGCAACGGCGCCGACTGAAACCCCACCACCCGCAACCGATCCCCCTCGAACTCCACCAACGCCCCATCCACCCCGTCGAGCGACGTGCCCGACATGAGTCCGATGTAGCGTTCGATACAAGCAGCCGAGGTCACAAGCGACTAGGGAAGAGAGAGGTGCGATGAAAAAGCGGGGCAGAACCAGCCCGCGGCCTCAAAGCCACCGCGGCCCCACGCCAGCAGACGCCACGGAACCGGCTCCGCCGGGCCGTAGGCGTCGTCCCCCTTCCCGGCGAAGCCGAGAGAAGGGGGAAGCGGCGCAGCCGCTCAGGGGGATGTACCCTGTTATTGCGCGCTCGCCTGCAACACCTGCGACGCGGCCGACAGCTGCACGCGCATGTTGGAGGCGAGACGTGCGAAGGCGGCGCGCGACGCGGCGGACACGGGCTGGGCGGCCTCGCTCTGCTGCGCGATGGTCATCGGATCCTGGTGCTGGCCGTTCACGCGGAATTCGAAATGCAGGTGGGGGCCCGTGGCCCAGCCCGTGGCGCCGACGGCGCCGATGGTCTGGCCCTGCTCCACCGACTGGCCCTTGCGCACGTCCACGCGGCTCAGGTGGGCATACACCGTGACGTGCTGGTTGCGGTGCTGCACGTAGACGACGTTGCCATAGCCGTTCTGCACGCCCGCGAACTCCACCGTGCCGTCGCCGACCGTGCGCACGGCCGTGCCGGTGGGCGCCGCGAAGTCCGTGCCGAGGTGGGCGCGCCACTTCTGCAGGATCGGGTGGAAGCGCATCTTGAAGCCGCTGGTCACGCGCGAGAACTCCACCGGCGAGGTGAGATAGGCGCGGCGCATGCTCTCGCCCTCGAGCGTGTAGTAGGCGCCCTTGGTGGCGCCGGACTCCTGGAACCAGACGGCGTCGTAGGTCTTGCCGTTGTTGTGGAACTCGGCGCTCAGCACGCGGCCGCTGCGCAGCGGCTCGCCGTCGGCTTCGAGCGTTTCGTACACCACCGAGAAGCGGTCTTCCTTGCGCAGCGCGCGGTGGAAATCGATGTTGCTGGAGAAGACTTCCGCGAGCTGGATGGCCACGCCGTCCGGGATGTTGGAGGCATCGGTGGCCGCGAACAGCGAGCTGCGGATGATGCCGCCGGCCAGGCGGTTGCCCACGGTGAGGGGTGCCGTCTCGATGCGCGAGGCGAACGTGCCGCCCTGGCGCTCGACCACGAGGCGGCGGAAGTTGCCGCTGTCGTCCTGCACCCAGCGGGCGGTGAGCTTCACGAGGCGGTGGTCGTCGGTGGTCTCGGCGGAGACCGAACGGCCGCCGCGTCCCAGCAGGTTCTGGCGCACCTGCCCGTCGCCGCGCAGGAAGGCTGCGGCCTCGGGATCGGCCACGCCCAGGCGCTGCAGGATGGCCTCGGCCGTGTCGCTGCTGCGCGTCTGGTCGGTGCGGTAGAGGGAATAGCTGGGAATGTCCACCAGCGCGGAGAGCGGCTGGTCGGCCGCGAGGGACTCGACGGGGTACTCGACGATCGTGCGGGGCAGGTCGCCCGGATCGGGTGCGAACGACGCCACGGCGAAGGCGCCACCTCCGCCGGTGAGCAGGACGGCCGCGACGGCGGCGGTGATGCGCTTGGGATGGGTCTGGGCGAAACGCGAGAGCCGGTCCAGCAATGCGAGGCCGGCGGATGTCAAGCCGTTGTTCAAGAGTCTGTACCCCAGGGTGAAGCGCATGCAGGCCCGGAAGGGCGGCATGCGCGGAGTGTCTGTGGTCGCAGCGGGGGTGGGCGCCGGGCCGGAAGGCGGAGCCGGCGGGCGCACTAGAATTCCGCTGCAAAGGTGGCAGGAAGTATAGCCACCGACCTACTTGGCGAACCCCGTAAAACCCTTATGAATCAATCCGCTGTTACAACATTCCCGGTCACCGATGGTGTAGGACGGGCGCTGGAGGTGTCGTTGCGCGGGGCCGAGGAATTGCTGCCGCGCGAGGAGTGGACGCGCAAGCTGGCCCGCTCGGAGGCGACGGGCGTGCCGCTGCGCATCAAGCTGGGTCTGGACCCCACGGCGCCCGACATCCACATCGGCCACACGGTGGTGCTCAACAAGATGCGCCAGCTGCAGGACCTGGGCCACCAGGTGATCTTCCTGATCGGCGACTTCACCACGCTGATCGGCGATCCGTCCGGCCGCAACTCCACGCGCCCGCCGCTCACGCCGGAGCAGATCAAGGCGAATGCAGAGACGTACTACCGGCAGGCGAGCATGGTGCTGGATCCGGCGAAGACCGAGATCCGCTACAACAGCGAATGGTGCGCGCCGCTGGGCGCGGCCGGCATGATCCAGCTGGCGGCCAAGTACACCGTGGCCCGCATGATGGAGCGCAACGATTTCCACCAGCGCTTCACGGACGGCAGCTCGATCAGCCTGCACGAATTCCTCTACCCGCTGCTGCAGGGCTACGACTCGGTCGCCTTGAAGAGCGACCTGGAGCTGGGCGGCACCGATCAGAAGTTCAACCTGCTGATGGGCCGCCACCTGCAGCAGGAGTACGGCCAGGAGCCGCAGTGCATCCTGACGATGCCGCTGCTGGTGGGCCTGGACGGCGTGGACAAGATGTCCAAGTCGAAGAACAACTACATCGGCATCACCGAAGATCCCAACACCATGTTCGCCAAGGTGCTGTCGATTTCCGACACGCTGATGTGGGACTGGTACACGCTGCTGTCGTTCAAGTCGCTGGCCGAGATCGCCGCGCTGCGCCAGGAAGTGGAGGGCGGGCGCAACCCCAAGGACGCCAAGGTGATGCTCGCCAAGGAAATCACCGCGCGCTTCCACAGCGCCGCTGCGGCCGATGCCGCCGAGGCGGACTTCATGAACCGCAGCAAGGGCGGCGTGCCCGAGGACATTCCCGAGGTGTCTTTGGGTGGCGCCCCGCTGGGCATCGGCGCGCTGCTCAAGCAGGCCAACCTGGCACCGTCCACGAGCGAGGCCAACCGCCTGATCGACGGCGGCGGCGTGCGCGTGGAGGGCAGCGTGGTGAGCGACCGCGGCCTGAAGCTGGAGGCCGGCACGTACGTGGTGCAGGTGGGCAAGCGCAAGTTCGCCCGCGTCACATTGGCTTGAGCGGCTGAAGCTCAGCCCAGGTCGTCGTTGAGGTCCGGGTCCGGCACCTCGCCGACGGCCTCGCGCGTGAGCTGTGCCTCGCGCAGCAGCCATGCGCAGAAGGACTTGATCTCCGGGCGCTGGCCGCTGCGCGGCCCCACCATCAGCCAGTACACCAGCGGCGAGTCCAGCCGGTAGCCGGGCAGCACCTCGACGAGGTCGCCGGTCGCCAGGGCGTCGGCGATGAGCGGCATGCGCGCGAGGGCCAGCCCCTGGCCCGTGAGCGCGGCCTGCACGATCTGGTGGGCGTAGTTGAAGTACAGCCACCGCTTGGGCTGCAGCTTGTCCTGGCCGTTCTGCTCGAACCAGCGCCGCCACGTCAGCCATTCGAGGTGCATGGTGCGGTGCGCGTCGCCCGCCTCGATGAGCGTGAACTGCGCCACGTCGGCGGGTTTGCGGATCGGCGGCCCGCTCTTGAGCAGCCAGGGGCTCGCCACCACTGCGAGCTGCTCGCCGAACAGCCGCTGCGCACCGTACACCTGCGAGCCCGGCGCGGCATAGCGCAGCGCGAGGTCGACGTCGGCGGTTTCCAGGTCGACGGGCAGATCGCTCGCGTCGATGCGGATGTCGATGTCGGGGTTGTCGCGCTGGAATTCCTCCATGCGCGGAATCAGCCACATGGACGCGAAGCTCGCCCAGGTGGTGATCGCCACGCTCTTGCGCCCGGCCGTCTGGCGCACGAGGCGCACGCTGGCATCGACGCGCTCCAGCGCCGGGGCCACCGCGCGCTGTAGCTGCGCGCCCGCGCTGGTGAGTTCCACCGCCCGCGTATGCCGCAGGAAGAGCGGCACGCCCACTTCGTCTTCCAGCGCCTGGATCTGCCGGCTCACGGCCGACTGGGTCAGCGACAGTTCTTCCGCGGCGGCGCGGAAATTGAGGTGCCTGGCCACGGCCAGGAAGGCGCGCCAGTGCCCGACCGCGACGGGCCGGGTGCGCAGGTGGACGACGGGGGCGGGAAGGCTCATGCGGCGGGAATGCAAAAGGCATTGATGAAGGCGGCGCATGAAATTATGGCCGCGTTTTCATTGGACCGAGGCATGGGTAAGGAAAGAAACTCCTTTCATGTCAAAGGCTTGAGGGCCCGAGGAGTTTCACCATGCACACCCCAACCGTTCCGCATTCGCAACAATGCCTCGGTGCAAGTCGCCGTGTGTCCGGCCATGCGCAGGCCGGCCGTTGGCGCCTCGCATGCGGTGAGGCCATGGGACTGCGGCCTCGGCGGGCAGGCGTGCTGTCCATCCACTGCGGGGCGGTATGGCTCACGGTGTCCGGGCCGGGGGGCTGCGGAACCGACCGCTTCCTGGAAGCGGGCGGTACATGCGCGCTCAGGCCGGGGCAGCATGCCGTGATGGAGCCGTGGACCCGCAGCGGCCGTGGCCCGCAAGCGGTGGCATTCGACTGGGTGGAGATCCCGGAGCATGCACACCTGTCCTGGCCTTCGCGTGCCTCGGCCGTGAGGTCGGCGGGCATCGCGCTTGCCGCCTCCCTGGGCGACGTGCTCCGTGCCCATGCGGCGCTGGCGGTCGCCTGCGCGGCGCTGTGCCGCGCATTGGTCGCCTGTGCGGCAGGCCGGCCGGTCCAGGGGCGCGCTGCCCCGGGGCATTGATGAGCCTTTTGCATCGAATCGCGAGCGTTTGCGCATTGATGCGAAAACTGCATGGGTAGCTGGAGTGCTCTTCATTGGACGCATGCGCCGTCCCGAAAGCACAATGGCCAGAAATCAGGGTTAACCAGGGGATAGCGATGTCTGCATCACACGTTCTGAATTTTCAACAATCGTCCGCACGGGAGCGCTCTTCCGGGGCGGATGTGCACCGGCTGGACGCCGGTTGCGCGCACAGCCTGCGCCCGCGTGCCCCGATGGCGCTGCGCATCGCCTCGGGCCGGGTGTGGGTGACGATGGATGGTGGCCCCGACGGTGCCTGCGATCTTGCCGCGGGCGACATCTTCCTGCAGGCCGGCCAGACCCTCTGGATCGCTGCGGGCCAGCATGCCGTGATCGAGCCGCTGGGCAAGGAGCCGGTGCAGTACCGTTTCGAGGCGTCGCGCGCCGCGAAGGGCGAGGCGGCCGTGCAGGGCGCTGCCCTGGCCCGCGGCCCGGCCTGCTGCGCCTGAAACGGCTGACGCCGAGCGACCCGGCGTAACTACATTTCCAGGTCGATGGCGAGGGCCTCGAAAGCCGCCATCGCTTGCGCGCCCTGCAGCGATTCCATGCGTGGCAGGGCATCTTCGTCCTCGAGCGTGCTGAACGCCAGGCTGAAGCGCTGGAACCTGCGCCGGGACAGCGCTGCCTCGTGGAGCACTTCCATGCGCGTATGGCGCGGGTCGGACCGGATGCGTTCCAGCAGCGGTTCCAGGGATTCGCGCGGGCCTTCCAGCTGCTGGCAGAAGCGCTGGCCGTCGAATACCAGCAGGCCGGTGATTCCATCGCGGATGTTGGACATGCGCGCACGCGCGGCGATCGAGGCCACGATGCCCACGGGTTGCCCAGGCGCCAGGGTACTGACGTAGAGCACCTCGTGGAGCGGCACCGCCACCGGAGGAGGAAAAAGGGTCATCAAGATCCCACTCTAGGGCGCGCTGCACGCCATGGCAATGTCAAAAGACATAGCGGGGCAGCCCGGCCATTGCCTAGAATCGCCGCCGCGTTCGCCCTCTCCCACCCACTCCCGCATTCCTGGCCCCATGACCACTGATGCCGTTTCCGCGCGGGCCTTTCACGAGGCCCCGCGCGATTGCCATGCCTGCCGCCTGCGGCAGCGCACCCAGGCCTTCACCCCGGTCACCGACCAGGAACTGGACTTCATCCACGACTACCGTTGCGGCGTGGAATCGGTGCCGGCGGGCGGGGCGCTGATCCGTGAGCGGCAGACGGGCGCCCGGCTCTACACGCTCTACAGCGGCTGGGCCTTCCGGTACAAGACGCTGTCGGACGGCCGACGCCAGATCCTCAACTTCCTGCTGCCCGGCGACCTCGTGGGACTGCAGCAGGAGTTCTCCGACACGGCGCTGCACGGCGTGGAGGCGGTGACGGACTGCTCGTTCTGCGCCTTCGACACCGAAGGGCTGTGGTCCCTGTTCCGCGAGCATGCCCGTCTAGCGTACGGTGTCACGTGGCTCGCCGCGCGGGGCGAGGGCATGGTGGACGACAACCTGCTCACGGCCGGCCGGCGCACCGCGATCGAGCGGGTGGCCGTGCTGCTGGTGCACCTCTACCGGCGGCTGGACCGGCTGGGGCTGGCGGAAGGCGGGTCGGTGGAGTTCCCGATCAACCAGCAGCACATCGCGGATGCGCTGGGGCTGTCGCTGGTGCACACCAACAAGACGCTCAGGCGGCTGGCCGACATGGGCCTGCATGAAATCGCCGGCGGGCGGTTGCGGCTGATCAACCCCCGGGCGCTCGCGCGCATCGCCGAGTACTACGACGCCATACCGCGGCCGGTACCATTGCTCTGATACGGATTCGCCATCCAAGCGAGCACCGCGTTGCTTCGCCTTGCCGTGCGGCAGCACTGTCTGCGGCTTCGCGCCTGGTTCTCGCTCCGATGGAGAATCCGCAGTAGGCCGTGCGCGGAACCGGACCGCGGACGCGGATAATCGGCCGTCCCCATCCTCTTCTCCGATCTTCCCATGAGCGCACTGGACGTCATCATCATGGCCGCGGGCAAAGGCACGCGCATGAAAAGCCGCATTCCCAAGGTCCTGCAGCGCCTGGCGGGCCGTCCGCTGCTGGGGCACGTGCTCGGCCAGGCGCGGGGCCTGCAGGCGCGGCGCGCCGTCGTCGTGACGGGCCACGGTGCCGCCGAGGTGGAGGCCTTCCTCGGGCGCGCGGCCGATGGGCTGGACGTGCGCTGCGTGCGACAGGAGCCGCAACTGGGCACCGGCCATGCCGTGCAGCAGGCGGTGCCGGCGCTGGAAGGCGACGGCATGGTGGTGGTGCTCTCGGGCGACGTGCCGCTCACGCGCGCGGACACCCTGCAGGCGCTCGTGGCCGCGGGCGCGGGCGGGCGGCTCGCGCTGCTCACCGTGACGCTGCCGGACCCGTCGGGCTACGGCCGCATCGTGCGCGGCGGCGACGGCGCGGTGCGCGGCATCGTCGAGCACAAGGATGCCAACGAAGCGCAGCGCGCGATCGACGAGGTCTACAGCGGCATCATGGCCGTGCCCGCGGCGCTGCTGGCCGGCTGGCTGGCGCGCCTCACCAACGACAACGCACAGGGCGAGTACTACCTGACCGACATCGTGGCCATGGCCGTCGCCGACGGCGTGCCGGTGGTGGCGCACCGCATCGCCGACGCGCTGCAGGTGGCCGGCGTCAACAGCCCGCTGCAACTCGCCGAACTGGAGCGGGCCCACCAGCTCGGACAGGCGCGTGCGCTCATGGAGCAGGGCGTGCGCCTGGCCGACCCGGCGCGCTTCGACCTGCGCGACGACCCGCGCACCGGCGCGCGCGGCGAACTCGCCTGCGGCCAGGACGTGGAGATCGACGTGAACTGCATCTTCGCGGGACGCGTGGAGCTGGGCGAGGGCGTGCGCATCGGCGCGCACTGCAGCATCGCCAACGCGCGCATCGCCGCCGGCGCCGTGGTCCATCCATACACCCACATCGACGGCGAGCAGCCGGCCGGCGTGCAGGTGGGCGAGGGCGCACTCATCGGGCCCTTCGCGCGGCTGCGGCCCGGCGCGCGACTGGGGCGCGAGGTGCACATCGGCAACTTCGTCGAAGTGAAGAATTCGCAGTTGGCCGAGGGGGCCAAGGCCAACCACCTCGCCTACCTCGGCGATGCCACGGTGGGCGAGCGCGTGAACTACGGCGCGGGCAGCATCACCGCCAACTACGACGGCGCGAACAAGCACCGTACGGTGATCGAGGCCGACGTGCACATCGGCAGCAACTGCGTGCTGGTGGCACCCGTCACCATCGGCGCGGGCGGCACGGTGGGCGGCGGCTCCACGATCACCAAGAGCACGCCCGCGGGTGCCCTGAGCGTGGCGCGTGGCAAGCAGATCACCAAAGAGAACTGGCAGCGGCCGGCGAAGCTGCCCAAGGCATGACGCAGGAGCATCGTGCCGACGCCGCCGGGCAGCCCAGGCCGGAGCCGTCCCCGTACGACGGCCTGGATGCGCCCGCGTTGCGCGCGCTGCTGGCCGAGCGCGACCGGGCGCTGGCCGACATGGCGGCCGCGCACGACGCGTTCTTGCACGCGGTCTCCCACGATCTGCGCGCGCCGCTGCGGCACATCGTGTCCTTCGGCCCGCTGGTGCGGGAACTGGTCGAGGACGAGGCCCAGGGCCTGCCCGCCGACGCGCGCGAGGAGGCCTGCAGCTTTCTGGGCACGATGGACCAGGCGTCGCGCCGCATGGGCCGGATGCTCGACGGCCTGCTCGCGCTCTCGCGCATCGCCCGCGCGCCGCTGCATTGGGCGCCGGTGGACCTGAACGAACTGCTGGCGGGCATGCCGTCCGCCCTCGCCGGCGCGGCGCCCGGCCGCAGCGTGGAGTGGCGCATCGCCCCCGGCCTGCCGACGGTGGCGGGCGATGCCGCGCTGTTGGGCCAACTGTTCACTGAACTGCTCGGCAACGCGCTCAAGTTCACGCGCGACCGCGCACCGGCCGTCGTCGAGATCGATGGTGGCGTGGACGAGGACGGATCGGCCCGGTTGACGGTGCGCGACAACGGCACGGGTTTCGATCCGGCGCGTGCCGGCATGCTGTTCGGCGTGTTCCAGCGCCTGCACCGCGATGCGGATTTCGACGGCATGGGCGTGGGCCTCGCCAAGGCGCGCGCGATCATGCAGCGCCACCGCGGGCGCATCGGCATCGACGCGGTGCCCGGCGAAGGCTGCACCGTCGTGCTGGCCTGGCCTGCCGGCGGCGCTCGGCTGCCGGGGATCTGAGCCGTTTCCTCAGGGCGTGTGCGCGCCGAGCGCGATGCCGTTGCGCCCGTGGCGCTTGGCCTGGTAGAGCGCCGCATCGGCCGCATCCACCCAGTCCCGCACGCGGAGGTGCGCGGTGTCCATGGAGGCGATGCCGATGCTGCAGGTGAACTGCAGATGCGGCATGCCCTGCACGCGTGCCTCCTGCGCCTGCGTGCGGATGCGCTCGGCCACCGCCCGGGCCGCCGTGCAATCCTGGCCCGGCATGATGATCGCGAACTCGTCGCCGCCATAGCGGCCGGCGCAGTCGGTGGCACGCACGTTGGCACGCACCACGCGAGCCACCGCCCGGATCACCTCGTCGCCCACGCTGTGCCCCCAGCGGTCGTTGATGTCCTTGAAGTGGTCGATGTCCAGCATCACCAGGCTGGTGGGTGCGCTGCCGGCATGGAAGCGGCCCAGCGCGGCCTCCGCCTGTTCCTGCCAATGGCCGCGGCCGTACAGGCCCGTGAGCGCGTCGATGCGCCGCAGCTCTTCGAGTTGCTCGTTCTGGTGGGACACCTTGCGGATCAGCCGGTAGCTCGCCACGCTCACGGACAGCGAATGCAGCACCATGACGGGTATGCAGGCCAGGATGACCGCCATCGAGCTGTGCGGATCGAACTGCAGGCCCGTGGCCGCGGCGCTGGCCAGCCCGGCGATCGCCATGCCCGGCAGCGAGCGCGCCCACAGTCCCTTGACGCCGCAGGCGACTTTGTCCTGCATCGTCAGCAGGCACAGCAGCAGGCTGGGCAGCAGATCGAAATGCATGAGAGGCACCAGCGCTCCCACCAGCGCCGAATCTCCCAGCAGATTGCGGATCTCGGCCCGGTAGGGGTCGGCGCTGCGGCCCGCCAGCACGAAGGCCGCATGCGGCCACACCAGCGTGACGAATACGGCGAATGCCCACTCCGCCCGCGAGGCGCCATGCTCCCACAGCACCGTCGCCACGGCAATGCCGCCGAGCCCCATGCCCAGGACGCGCAGGGGGTAGATGCGTTGGCGCAGCGGATGCTTGGCAGTGCCCATCGAAGCTGGAAAGTGTTGAAGTGGCCCGTTCGACTCTACCGTATGGCCCGGCGCCGAGGCACCGGGTGTCGTCTGTGCCTGCATTGTCCTTTCAAGCGCTGCGCACGATGGGAACGCGCGTATCGAATTTGGCACGCTTGACGCCGAAGAACGCCTTCACGTTGCGCACGTTCGCATCCCCCGTGAAGAGCCGCTGGGTGAGCGCCAGATAGCCGGGCATGTCCGGGGTGTGGACCACCAGCATGAAGTCCGGGCCCGGCGCCACGCGCCAGCACTGCTGCACCGCCCCGTCGGCCACGGCCCGCGCCTCGAAGGCCTCCAGCATTTCCGCTCCCTGGCGGTCGAGCGTCACTTCGACGAAGGCCGTCAGCCCGTGGCCCTGCAGCAGCGCCAGCCGGTCGGGCCGCAGGATGGCGACCTGGCGTTCCACCAGCCCGAGATCGTGCAGGCGCTTGATGCGGCGCAGGCAGGTCGGCGGCGAGACGTGCGCGAGTTCCGCCAGCGCCTGGTTGCTCAGGCTGGCGTCGGTCTGCAGCAGATCAAGCAGGCGCAGATCGGTGGCGTCGAGGTCTATGGATTCCATGAATCGGTTATAGATGAAATTTTATTTCTCCATCAAAAATACACGAAATAAAAGTCCAATCATCGTTAGAAATCGATCTGAAATTTTACGGACGCGTGCCTACGATGGCACCCGTTTCTCTCCAGTCGACCCCTTTCCTCTTACCGACCCCATCCCTGAAGGACCTCCACCATGTGCGGCATCGTCGGCGCGGTCTCCACGCGCAACATCGTTCCCATCCTCGTGCAAGGCCTGCAGCGCCTGGAGTACCGGGGCTACGACTCCTGCGGCGTGGCGATCCACGACGCCAGCCTGGGCACCACGCCCACCGGCGGCCTGCGCCGTGCCCGCAGCACGGCGCGCGTGGCGGAACTGCTGGAGCAGGTGCGCACCGAACATGTCGAAGGCGCCACCGGCATCGCCCACACGCGCTGGGCCACCCACGGCGCGCCGGCGGTGCACAACGCGCACCCGCACTTCAGCCACGGCTCCGGCCCGGACGAGCCCCTGCGCCTGGGCCGCGTCGCGCTGGTGCACAACGGCATCATCGAGAACCATGAAGCGCTGCGTGCATCGCTGCAGGCCCGGGGCTACGTGTTCACCAGCCAGACGGACACCGAGGTGATCGCCCACCTCGTGGACAGCCACTACAGCGGCGACCTGTTCCAGGCCGTGCGCGCCGCCGTGGCCGAACTGCATGGTGCCTACGCGATCGCCGTGATCCACAAGGACGAGCCCCACCGCGTGGTGGGCGCGCGCGCCGGCTCCCCGCTGATCCTCGGCGTGGGCGAGGGCGAGCATTTCCTGGCGAGCGATGCGATGGCGCTGGCCGGCGTCACCGACCAGATCGTGTACCTGGAAGAAGGCGACCTGGTGGACCTGCAACTGGGCCGCTACTGGATCGCCGGCAAGGACGGCCAGCCCCTGGACCCGGCGAGCCGCCCGGTGCGCACCGTGCTGGCCCACAGCGGCGCGGCCGAGCTGGGCCCGTACCGCCACTACATGCAGAAGGAGATCTTCGAGCAGCCGCGCGCCATCGGCGACACGCTGGAAGGCGTGCGCGGCGTGGCGCCGGAACTCTTCGACGGCGCCGACGGCACCTCGGCCTGGCGCGTGTTCAAGGAAGTCGATTCCGTGCTGATCCTGGCCTGCGGCACCAGCTACTACAGCGGCTGCACCGCCAAGTACTGGCTCGAATCCATCGCCGGCATTCCCACGCAGGTGGAAGTGGCGAGCGAGTACCGCTACCGCACCAGCGTGCCGAACCCGCGCGCGCTGGTGGTGACGATCAGCCAGTCCGGCGAGACCGCCGACACCCTGGCCGCGCTGCGCCATGCCCAGGGCCTGGGCATGCAGCACACGCTGACCATCTGCAACGTCTCCACCAGCGCCATGGTGCGCGAATGCAAGCTGGCCTACATCACCCGCGCGGGCGTGGAGATCGGCGTGGCCTCCACCAAGGCCTTCACCACCCAGCTCGCGGGCCTGTTCCTGCTCACGCTGGCGCTGGCCCAGGCGCGCGGCCGCCTGACCGAAGAGCAGGAGGCGCGCCACCTGCAGGCCATGCGCCATCTGCCCGTGGCGCTGCAGGGCGTGCTCGCGCTCGAGCCGCAGATCATCAGCTGGGCCGAGGACTTCGCGAAGATGGAGAACGCCCTGTTCCTGGGCCGCGGCGTGCACTACCCCATCGCCCTGGAAGGCGCGCTCAAGCTCAAGGAAATCAGCTACATCCACGCCGAGGCCTACCCGGCCGGCGAACTCAAGCACGGCCCCCTGGCGCTGGTGACCAGCAGCATGCCGGTGGTCACCGTGGCGCCCAACGACGAACTGCTGGAAAAGCTCAAGAGCAACCTGCAGGAAGTGCGCGCCCGCGGCGGCGTGCTCTACGTGCTGGCCGATGCCAAGACCAACATCGACACCTCCGACGGCATGCACGTGATCCGCATGCCGGAGAACTACGGCGCGCTCAGCCCCATCCTGCACGTGGTGCCGCTGCAATTGCTGGCATACCACACGGCCTGTGCGCGCGGCACGGACGTGGACAAGCCGCGGAATCTGGCGAAGAGCGTGACGGTGGAGTGAGGGGGCTTCCGCCGATCGGGCCGGTAGGAATCCTCCCACCGGCGAAGCGCCCAAGATTCGAGCCGCCACTGCGAGGTTTTGCCGGTGAAGCGAACTGTCGCGGTGGGTGCCGCCCTGCGAAGATCATCGGTGGACTGTTCAATTGCCGAGCCGTTCAGCTCTCGCATTGCGTGCTTCCAGAAGGCAGGAGGCAAGATCGCGCACGATGCGCGACTTCGGTAGATCTGGGCGAAAGATCAGCAGCGTGCGGAAGTGAACTGCTGCGGAGAAGGGGCGAAAAACCAGCCTGCTCGGGCCGAAGCCATCGGTGGCATACGGGTTCACCAAGCCGACGCCCAAACCTTCCATGGCAAGCGCGCACACGGTCGAAGAGTTCGGTGTTTCAGCGACGACTCTGGGCCGGACATTGCTTGTTTCGAAGATCTTCTCGAGTCGTCGGCGCACAGTGTCCTCCGGCGACAAGGCGATGAACTGTTCCTCGTGCAGGTCCGCTGGCGTCACGACTTTGCGCTCGCACAGCCTGTGTCCGATCGGCATGGCACACACTGCTTTGGGTGTGGCGAACAGTTGGTGCTCCAGGCCCGCTACGTCGATCTCGTCCGCAACCAGGCCCACGTCGAAGCGGCTGCTCATCACCAACTCCCGGACGGTGGACGAGCCGGCCACTTGCAACGTGACCGCTATCGAGGGATGTCGCTCCCGAAAGAGCCGCAGCGCGCGCGGGACCAGGGTCGAGCCCATCGCTGCCAGGCTGGCGATTCGAATGTCCCCCGTCCCGAAGTCCCGGATACGCGCCGCACTCATGCGCAGCCTGTCCAGACCCTGGAAAGTCGATTCAACGTCGCGAAAGAACAGATGCGCTTCCGCCGTGGGCACGAGGCGGCCACGGACTCTGTCGAACAGCTGGAAGCCCATGTCCTTTTCCAACTCTGCAATGCTGCGGCTGATCGCCGGCTGCGTGACCTGAAGCAGGTCCGCGGCACGTGACGCAGAGCCAGCACTCATCACCGCCCTGAACGCCTCAATTTGACGGAAGTTCATCGGTTTGACATATCAGCTTTTGACATGGAGTGCTTTGCGTGGATCATTGATTGTTATCGGATCGAATTCTAAAGTTCTTGTCAGGCACCGGCTGCGATGTCGAAGGACGGGCTGGTTCGAATGCGCGTGCAGCGCAAACAATGACAATTGGAAGGATCCATCCATGATTCGTCGACCTCTCTTGCGGGGGTGCGCCGCAATGTCGGCCGGAGCGATATTCCCGTGGACCCTCGCACGGGCGCAGGGCGGATATCCGGACCGCCCGGTCAAGCTGATCGTTCCTTGGTCAGCGGGCGGCAGTACCGACTTACTGGCTCGCGCGGTCGGCCAGAACATGGCTGACGTGCTGGGCCAGCCGGTGGTCACCGACAACCGCCCTGGTGCGGCGGGGCGCCTCGGCGTGGATGCCATGGTCAAGTCTCCGGGAGACGGATACACGGCTGCGGTCATCGAGCTCGCGCACGCTATCGCACCCTCGATCTACCAGAAGATGCCCTACGACATCATGAACGACACGGCGGCGGTGTCCATGCTGGGCGATTCGCCGCTGATCTTTTTCGTCGATGCGCAAAAGTATCAGGCGGGCCAGTACCCGAAGTTCGTAGCCGATGCGAAGAAGGCTGCCGAGCCGCTCAGTATTGCCACGAGCGGCACCGGGAGCATCAGCCATCTGGCTGCGGGCTTGTATGCGCAGGAGACAGCCATCCAGATTCAGATGGTCCCTTATAAAGGATCTGCACCTGCGCTGACCGACGTGGCAGCCGGTGTGTTGGCTGGCCACTTCTGCACGCTCGCCAGTGCAAGCGCCATGCTGGGAGCGGGCAAGATCGTCCCGCTGATGATCACAGGCAACCGGCGTGCGCCTCAGCTGCCGAATGTGCCTTGCGCGAGCGAACTCGGGCTGACCAAGATGGACTTCGGGCAGTGGTGGGCACTGGTGGTGCCCGCAAAAACACCGAAGCGCACCATTGAGACCTTGCACAAGGCGGCGGCCACGTCCTTGAACGACAAACGGGTGCAGTCGCGCATCTCCAGCCTCGCGATCAATCTGGCGAGCCGATCTCCCGATGAGACGCAGGCCTTCATTCGGGCGGAGTCCATCAAATGGGCGAAAGTCGTCGCGAGCCTGGGCATCAAGCCTGAATGAGATGGCCATCGCGTTCCATGGGACGGCCACGCTGTTGAAAACGCCTGGGGACACTGCTCGCCACAGGCCTGGACACACTACATGACACCTGAAGACCCTATCGCTCCAGCAGACCGGAACAAGGCGTTCCGCAGCCTCTCTCCCGCGGTGTGGCGCGCATCCACAGTGCTCTTTGACAACATCGCCGACTTCACGACGCGCAAGGAGAGGCTATTCGACGGCTACACCTATGGCGTGACGGGAACACCTACGACGCGCGCCCTTGAAGAACGTGTCGCCGAACTCGAAGGTGCAAGGTATTGCGTGGCCGTGCCCTCCGGGCAGGCGGCTCTGTGCCTTGTCGCGCTCTCGCTGCTGAGTGCCGGGGACCATGTGCTCATCGCTGACTCGGCCTACGGTCCCCTGCGCACTTTTGCCCGCGATTACCTCCAGCGGTTCGGGATCCAGCACGAGACGTTCGACCCGCATGCCGGCGCCGAGATCCAAGCGCTGATCCGGCCGCAGACGAAGCTGATCTTCATGGAGTCTCCGGGCTCCATCACCATGGAAATGCAGGACATCCCCGCCGTGGTGAAGGTGGCCCGGCAGGCGGGGGTGAGGACGGTGCTCGACAACAGCTGGGCGTCTCCCCTTGGATTCCAGGCGGTCCCGGCGGGTGTGGATATCGTGGTTGAAGCGGCCTCCAAACTGCTCAGCGGCCATTCGGATCTGCTGCTCGGCACCATTGCGACCGATGACCGAGGGCTCTACGAGTCGTTTCGGACCGCGCAGAGCGTCGTGGGGCAGGCCGTCAGCGCTGAAGACTGCTTTCTCGCGCTGCGGGGGATGGAGACCCTGGAACTCCGCTACGCGCGGCAGTGTGCCTCGGCGCTGGCAGTGGCTTCGGCATTGGCCAGCCACCACGCCGTGAGGGAGGTGTTGTATCCGCCAAGGCCGGGCGATCGTGGTCACGCACGATGGGCCTCCAGCTTCAGCGGGGGGGGCTGCGTGCTTTCCTTCGTGCCGGCGCTGCCTTCCGAAGAGGCCGTTCATCGATTCTTTGCTGCGCTCGGCATGTTCCAGATCGGCGCCAGCTGGGGCGGGGTGCACAGCCTTGCCGCGTACTACCCCGAAGCCGAGCAAGCCAAGCGTAGCCACTGCTTGGTCAAGACCGGCATTGTTCGCTTGTCGGTGGGTGTGGAGGATGCATCCCGGCTGATAGCAGATCTTGAACACGCGCTGCGCACTGCCGGCAACATGTGACTTGAACGGTGAACCGAGACGAGGATGCATCAACTACAGAAGATATGTCTTATCGGATGTTTCAGATGCCTCGTCTTCACTTCGCGGGAAGATATTGCGACTTGGGTTTTTCGTGGCAATCCGGTGCAAATCGATTTGCATCAATGAAGCTGCTCATGCAGTAATTGGTCCAACATGATTTTTAAACAGACAACGTCCGCTATTTTGGCCATTTTGCTCAGTGCCTGCGGCGGTTCAGGTGGGTCCGAGGCGGCCCCGGCTGGGAATGGTCCAGCGACCGATCCGCCAATCGGTGTCAATACGCCGGCACCCGCGCCCGTGGCCAATGGTTCGATATGGAAGCCCAAGGTCTCGGACACTTGGCAGTGGCAGCTGCGCGGCTCCCTTAATGCCGGCTATCAAGTCAGCGTGTATGACATTGATCTTTTCAATACGCCTCAATCGACCATCGACGCGCTCCACGCGCGTGGTGTGAAAGTCGTCTGTTATTTTTCGGCGGGCTCTTCTGAAGATTTCCGTGAGGATTACAGCCGGTTCGCGAGTGCGGACAAGGGCGCAGTCTTGAAGGGCTTCGATGGGGAGCGCTGGCTTGACGTTCGGTCAGAAAACGTGAGATCAGTCATGCGCGATCGCATCGCTCTGGCATCGGCCAAGAAATGCGACGCCGTCGAGCCGGACAATGTGGATGGCTTTGCCAACGACACAGGCTTCCCGCTCACTTTCAAAGATCAACTCGAATTCAACCAGTTCCTCGCGAAAGAAGCCCATGGCCGCGGCTTGGCGGTCGGACTCAAGAACGATCTGGATCAGATACCCCAACTGGTGGACTTATTCGACTTTGCCGTCAACGAACAATGCCACGAATTCGATGAGTGCGACAAGGTGCTCCCCTTCATTGCAGCGGGTAAGCCGGTCTTCAATGCAGAGTACGAAGACAAGTACGTGAGGAACGAAGGTGGCGCAAGAGATGCGTTGTGCAAGTCTGCGCGCGCCTCAAACATACGCACCTTGGTCTTGCCGCTCGAGCTCGAGGATTCATTCCGCTTCAGCTGCGATTGATTCGGCCACCGGCGCCGTTTTGAAGCTCCGCTATCCCCGCATCACAGGGCGACGCGCTGCTTCGCTAACCCCCGGTCATCGCTTCACGGCCGCGCCGAGGTGGTCGAGGGCGCCCAATTGCTTCAACCAGACGGACAGCTGGTTGTAGCAGTGGAATGCCTCCACCTTGCCGTCCCGAAGGCGGAAAACGTCGCAGCAGGGGACGTCGAAGGTGCGGCCCGTTGCCGGCAGGATGCCTTCACTGGTCATGAAATCCCCTCGGTGGGTGCCTTGCAGCCTGAGTTCGACGATCACCGCGTCGCCTGCCGTGTAGACCCGCAGCAGCTCGCGGTGCATGTCGGGGAAGGCTGCCGCAATGGCGTGGATCAGCTGGCCCACGTCCCGGCCGTTCAGCCGCATGCCCGAGGATTCGTCCTGAAAGAAGCCGTCGGCGTGGAACAGGTCGGCGAACCGGTCCGCGTCCCGACCGGCGCCTTCCGCCAGGGTGTAGAGGTGCCTGATGATGTCTTCGTTGGTGGCCATCGTGGTGTCCTGCAAGATGCGAATGCCGAATGTCCGTCGCCGGAATTCCTGGGGAGCCTGGAGTCGGCGCCGTTTCCGTGCGGACGAGGTGAGGGGAGGCCTGCATTTTTCCAACCCCGTCGCTTCGTGGACGCGTTAACAAAAAGTATCCGCCGGCGCGTGGCGGCCCTGCAGGGCACGGGCGCCTGCCGTGACGGCCCGCCCCGAAGGCCCCGTCATGCCCCCAGCAGCTTCTCCAGCGCCTCCATCCGGTGCCGCCGAGGCACCGTGATGGCGTAGAAGCTCTCGGTCAACTCGCTCGACTGTCCGGCGATGACCAGCAGCCCGCTTTTCAGTTCGTCCTGCACCACCACCTCGGACAGCAGCGCGAGCCAGCCGCTGTCGCGGGCGATCAGGCGCAGCAGGGCCATGTCGTCCACCTCGGCGCGCAGGCGCGGCGCCACGCCGGCCGAGGCGCACAGCGCGTCGAAGGGGCCGCGCACGGCATGGCGGGGGCCGGGCAGGGCGATGTCCATGCCGTGCAGGTCCTGCGGCACGCGCAGGCCGCCGGCCGGCCAGCGCTGGGCCGGGCCCACGATCGATATCGCCTGGCTGGCCAGGAAGCGGCAGTGCAGCGGCCGTCCGGGTTCGGCCGGCACGCTCTGGTTGGCCAGCACGACGTCCAACTGGTGCTCCATCAGCCGCTGCAGCAGGTCGTCGAGCAGGCCGGATTCGAGGGTCAGCACCACGTCCGGGTCCGCCAACAGCGGGCGCAGCAGGTTCTCCTGGTAGTTGCGCGACATGGTGGCGACCGCGCCCACGCGCAGCCGCGTCAGCCCCTGGCTGCGGCCCTGCAGCCGGCCCAGCAGTTCCTGGCCCAGGCCGAAGATGTCCTCGGCATACGACAGCACCACCTGGCCCGCCTCGGTGAGCACCAGCCGCCGGTTCTCGCGCGTGAACAGCGGTTCGCCCAGCCGCTCTTCCAGCTGGCGGATCTGCGCCGACAGGGCCGATTGCGAGGCATGCACCTCCTCGGCCGCCCGCGTCAGATGGCCCAGCTTGGCCACCCGCCAGAAATAGAAGAGGTGATGGAAATTGAGCTGTTCCAGGCGCATCGTTCTCTTTAAAAGATCAATTCGTTTCGTTTAATGAATTTTACAGAACGTGCGTCGAGCGCGACCATGGCGACCCATGCAAGCCCTCGACTCCGTTCTCTCCCTGGCCGCGCTGGTGCCCGCGGCGCTCATGCTCTGCACCGCGGCCGGCCTGTCGCTCCACCGCGGTGGGGCCCGCCCCGCCTGGAAGGCACTGCATGCGGCGTCCGCGCTGGGCCTGCTCGCTGCGTTGGCGGGGCTGGTGGCCATGGTCATGGGCGCTTCGACGCCGCTCGCTCCCTGGGTGCGCCCCACGGTGCCCGGTACCGCCGTGGCGGTGCTCGTGCAGGCGCTGGGCGGGGTGGTGGGCGTGTTCTCCGCCCGCTACCTGGAGGGCGAGCCGCGCCAGGCCCGCTATGCCGCCACGCTGGCCGCGGTGCTGGGTGGCGTGCAACTGCTGCTGCTGGCCGACCACTGGGCCGTGCTGATCGCCGCCTGGGCCGGCATCGGTCTGGCGCTGGAGCGGCTGCTGTGCTTCTACGCCGACCGGCCGTTCGCGCTGCTGGCCGCGCACAAGAAGCGCGTGGCGGACCGCGTGGCCGATGGGCTGCTAATCGCCGCCGCGGCGCTCTCCTGGCATGCCGTCGGCAGCGGCTCGCTGAGCGACCTGGCCGCCCATGTGCGGGCCGAGGAGCTGTCCGTGCCGCTGCAGGTGGCGGCCGTGCTGCTGGTGGGCGCAGTGGTGTTGCGCACTGCGCTGATGCCGGTGCACGGCTGGCTGATCCAGGTGATGGAGGCGCCGACGCCGGTGTCGGCGCTGCTGCATGCCGGCGTCGTCAACCTGGGGGCCGTGGTGCTGATCCGCTGCGCGCCGCTGCTGGACGGCGCCCTGCCGGCACGGACGGTTCTCGTCGTGCTGGGGCTGGCGACGGCGCTGGGCGCCGGCATGGTGATGCTGACCCGCATCAGCATCAAGGTGCGGCTGGCCTGGAGCACTGTCGCGCAGATGGGCTTCATGCTGCTGGAATGCGGGCTGGGCCTCTATACCCTCGCGGCGCTGCACCTGCTGGGCCACTCGATCTACAAGGCGCACGCCTTCCTGGCCGCGTCCGATGTGGTGCGGCAGACCCGGGCGCGGGCGTTGCGGCCGCCGCAGTCGCCGTCCTGCGCCAGCCTGCTGGCCGCGCCGCTGCTGGCCGGTGCGGTGGTGGCGGCGTTGGGGGGTGGCTGGCCGCTGTGGTGGACGGGCGTGCTGGCGCTGGCCTGGGCGCCGCTGCTCTGGGTGTCGGCGCTGCCGCCGCTGCTCGCCGGCCTGGCCGCCACGGCGCTGCTGACGGCCGCGGCCCGCGCCGCCCATGCGCTGCCGCTGGGCCTGCACGACGCGCCGCACGACGTGCTGGGGCTGCTGGCCCTGGCCGGCATGGCCGTGCTCTATGCCGTGCTCGTCGCGCTGCAGCTGCGCCCCGAGGCGCTGCGCACCGCGCGGCGCTGGAGCTACGCAGGTTTCTATCTCGACGAGTTCTACACCCGCTGGAGCCTGCGCCTGTGGCCGCGCCGCTGGACGCCCGCACGGTCCACGCCGCCCGCACCCCGCTCCGCCACCACGATCTGACCGAAAAGGACGACGCCATGCACACCGATACCCTCGAACGCGCCGCCCTGGCCCGGGCCGAGCCGCACGCCCGCATCCAGGCCGCCTGCGCGCAGGCCTGCAGCGCGATCGCTCCCGCGTGGCCGCTGGACCGTGCCATCGCCGTGAACCCGCACTGGCAGCGCACGGGCCAGCCGCTGCGCTGCGTCGCCGCGCGCATGGCGCTGCTGGGCGGCATCCGGGTGTTCCCGCCGCGCGAGCGCCAGGCGGAGGCCTGGCACGGCGGCCGTATCGCTCCGGAAGATCTGGCGCTGGCGTTGCAGCAACTGCCGGATGCGGCAGGCCTGAACGCAGAGGATTGCGTCGCCGCGCTGGGTCGCGCCGACGGGCTGCGGCCCCTGCCGCTGCTGATCGACGTACTGGACAACGACCCGGCCCGGGACATGCGGCTGACCTGGCGCCAGGCCATCACCCACCAGGTCAGCCAGACCTGCGCCGCATTCTTCGACCGGGAGCAGGCCGACTGGCAGCCCGAGCGCGGACCGGGCCTCTACGCCTTCTGGCGCGACACGCTGACGCACGACCACGGCATCGGCACGCTGATGGGACTGTCCGGGTTGCACCGCGGCGTGCAGGCCCTGCCGGCCACGCGCGAGGATGCCGAAGCCTGGGCGATGCACCACCTGCAACTGCCCGATGGCGCCTGGGCCGACTACCTGGAGGCCGTGCTGCTCACCGTCAACGGCTGGGCCTCGTGGTGCGCGTACCTCGCCTGGCAGGCACCCGAGGGCGCGCCGGAGCGCGAGCACCTGCGCGATCTGCTGGCCATCCGCCTGGCCTGGGGTGCGGTGCTGCTGGAGTGCAAGGAGGATGCCGCGGCGCGCCAGGCCTTCGCCGCGCTCCAGGCCGAATGGGGCCGTGCGCCCGAGCGGCTGCGGCAGGCCGAACAGGCACTGGTCGTCGACGAGGTCTGGCAGCTCGCGCTGGAGCTGGGTTACCAGCGCACGCTGGCGCGGGAGCTGGCCCGGATGCCCGGTGCTTCGCCCGCCGAACCCGAAGCGCAGGCGGTGTTCTGCATCGACGTGCGCAGCGAGCCGCTGCGCCGCGCACTGGAGGCCACCGCGCCGACGCTGCAGACGCTGGGTTTCGCCGGCTTCTTCGGGGTGCCGGCGGCGTACACGCCCCTGGGCACCGCGGCGCGCCGGCCCCAGTTGCCGGGCCTGCTGCAGCCCGCGGTGGAGGTGACCGACCAGTTGGCCGACGCTGCGGCCGCCACCACCTCGCGCCACCGCCGCCTGGGCTGGGCCACGCAGTGGGATTCCACCACCCGCTGGCCCGGTGCGGCCTTCTCCTTCGTCGAGGCGCTGGGCGCGGGCTACCTCGGCAAGCTGGGCGGCTGGCTGTGGCCGCGCGAACAGGCCCGCGACAGCGGCGACCACGCTGGCCTGCCGGCGCGCTACCGGCCCGTCTGCCGGCCCATGCTGAGCGGCCTGTCGCTTCCGGAGCGCGCCGCGCTCGCCGCGCGGGTGCTCAAGGCCCTCGGCCTGGCCCGCGGCGCCGCGCCGCTCGTGCTGCTGGTGGGCCATGGCAGCCAGTCGGCCAACAACGCCCAGGCCGCCGCGCTGGATTGCGGCGCCTGCTGCGGCCAGACCGGCGAGGTCAATGCGCGTGCCCTGGCGCTGCTGCTGAACGATGCCGAGGTGCGCGCCGCGCTGCCGCCCCTGGGGATCGCGATGCCCGAGGCCACACGGTTCGTCGCGGCGCTGCACAACACGACGACCGACGAAATCGAGGGCTTCGACCTCGATCTGCTGCCGCCCGACGCGCGGGCGCGCTGGGAGCGCTGGCAACCGGTGTTCGCTACCGCAGGCGACCGTGTGCGCCGCGAACGCGCCCCGTCGCTGGGCCTGGATGCGCAGGCCGCTGCGGGCGATCTGCTGTCCGCGCTGCGCCGCCGCGCCAACGACGGCGCCCAGACCCGTCCTGAATGGGGCCTGGCCGGCAACGCGGCCTTCGTCATCGCGCCGCGCGCGCGCACCCGGGGCGCGGAGCTGGGAGGCCGTGCCTTCCTGCACGACTACGACCCGGCCCAGGATACCGACGGCAGCCTGCTCGAGCTGCTGATGACCGCGCCCATGCTCGTCACGCACTGGATCAACTGGCAGTACCACGCCTCCACCTGCGACCCCGAGCGCCTGGGCAGCGGCAACAAGCTGCTGCACAACGTGGTGGGCGGGCACATCGGCGTGTTCGAGGGCAACGGCGGCGACCTGCGCATCGGCCTGTCGCGCCAGTCGCTGCACGATGGCCAGCGCTGGGTGCACGAGCCGCTGCGGCTCACCGTGCTCATCGACGCGCCCGCGGCGGCGATCGAGGCGGTCCTCGCCAAGCATGCGGTGCTGCAGCAGTTGCTGGGCCACGGGTGGCTGCATCTGTGGCGGTTCGGGGAGGCGGAGCTGCAGCGGCGCGAGGGAGGGCGCTGGTACGACGTGGGCACGTGCGATGGCCGATGACGGCCGCCATCGCAGCCACGAGGACTTGGTGGAGGCGGCATGCCGTCAGAGGCGGGCCTGCAGCGCTGCTTCCTCCGCTGGTATCAGCAGCGCATGAACCATGCAACTACGCTTTTTATCCCTCATCTGGATACTTTATCTTTTTGAAGATAAAGAAAGATAGTTGCTTCCAGCGTTCAGCAGATGGATGACGTACCTCGGCACTGGCCCGCGGGACAATTCCTCCCACATGCTCACCATCCACGCCGATACCTCGCACGTGATCCAGCTCGCGGTGGGGCCCGCCTTCATGCTGGCCGCCATCGGCAGCACGCTCACGGTGCTCACCAACCGCCTCGCCCGCATCAACGACCGCACCATCAAGCGCCGGGACGATCTGGAGCATGCGTCGACCGGGGGCGGTTCGGCACTGCAGCAGGAACTGCAGGCGCTCAACCGCCGCGCGAAGGTGGTGAACGCCGCGATCACCGTCGCGGCCATCTGTGCGATCCTGGTGTGCTTTTTGATCGTGTCGCTCTTCGTGGGCAACGAGCTGGGCATCGCCTTCGACCGGCCGGTGGCCGGCCTTTTCGTGCTGGCGATGCTGGGTCTGGTGGCCACCTACATGCTCATGCTGGTGGAGATCTACCTGGCGCAGCACAGCATCAATCCGACGTGAGCTCTGGTGCCACGCGCATAACCATCTCAACCCCATCCTAACCAAGGAGGCTTCGTGTCCAGACTGATGACTTTTCTTGCCTTCTGCGGTGTGCTGGCTGCACTGTACGTAGCGTACCGGTACGGTGTTTTCTGACCCCCTAGCCTGCACCGGGAGTGGAGCGCCAATCATCGGCCGATGACGGGTCATGCTGTGCAAACAAGGGTGCCGTTGCGGAAGCGCGGGCCGCTTACGATCCGTGGATCAGCGCCAACGCTTTTCCAAAGATGTCCCTCGCCGCCCACCAACTCTACGACCTGCTTGTCCATCATGCGCTTGAACCCGACGCGCAACAGATCACGCTCATGCGCCATACGGCAGGCGACTTTCCGGTGCAGCGCTATGTAGGCACGCGGGCGCTGACGCTCTACCAGGCGCGCCAGGACCACAGGCAATCCATAGGATCGTTGATGGTCGGTTTTTTCGGGCATCGGTCTGGCCATGCGCTGCTGCTGGGCGTGTGGCGAGTTGTGGAGGTGCTGCCCGCCGTGCAGGCCGTCGAGCAAGGGCGGCTCCAGGGCAGTTTCGATCAGCGCGAGGACCGGGCCGGTCATTGGTACCACGAGCTCGATGAACTGGATGTGCTGGCGGACCTGCGACTTCGCCTGGAGATTCAGTGGGGCGAACCTGCCGTCAGTTGGCGCCGGGTGCTGCGCCGTGAGAACAGCTATCCTGTGGCGCTGACCAAGGAGCCCCCGGTTCCGTTCAGGGCGCTGGGCAGCGTGAGCCTCATCATGGCGGAACTGCGACTCGCAATGCAAGATGTGGTGTGGCAGCGAGAACTGAGCAATGTCTGCGGTATCTACCTGATTACGGACGAGCGCACGGGCCAGCAGTATGTCGGTTCTTCTAGCGGTGCGTGCGGCATGTTCCAGCGCTGGGGCGACTATGTCCGTACCGGGCACGGCGACAACCTGGAACTGGTGCGGCGGTTGCAGGAGACGCCCGGCTGCGATAACGAATACCGGTTCACTTTGCTGGAGGCGCTGCCTTTGGGTATCGCCAAAACAGAGGCCGAGGCGCGGGAGAACTACTGGAAAGTGGCGCTCGGCAGCCGCCGGTTCGGGATGAACCGCAACGGCGCACAGAGCTGAGTCAGCCTTCAGAAACGCACCCGTCTACGACGCGCGCGCCCGCATCCACGCCACGATGTCGGCCGTCACTTCGTCCCGGTTGGTTTCGTTCACGAGCTCGTGCCGGCCGGCGGGATACAGCTTGACGGTCACATCCGTCAGGCCCGCGTCGCGGTAGCGCTGCCCCAGCAGCCGCAGCCGCTCGCCACCGGCGGCGAGCGGGTCGGCGTCGCCGGAGGCGATCAGCACGGGCAGGTCACTGCGGATGCGCGCCAATTGCGCAGGGTCGGCCACGCGGGGCGCGGGCGAGAGGAGGGCGGGGAACACGTCGGCGGGCACGTCCCATCCGCACCACGGATCGGCGATGTAGGCATCGACCTCGGCGGCGTCGCGCGACAGCCATTCATAGCCCGTGCGGTGCTCGAAGCCCGCATTGAGCGCAGCGAGCCCGGAAGGAGCGCCTGCCGGGGCCTGGGCCATGCCGGCAGCGAACAGATCCAGCGCGGTCGATCCCGACAGCACCACGCCGGACCACGTGGCCGAGTGGTCGAGCAGGGCGGCCTGGGCCGCGAAGGAGCCCATCGAGTGCGCGAAGAGAAACAGCGGCAGGCCCGCATGCCGGGCCCGCAGCGCGGCCCCGAACTGGGCCACGTCGGCGATCAGGCCGTTGAAGCCGGCCGCGCCGAAATCGCCCATGCGCCCGGCCGCAGTGCGGCCGTGCCCGCGGTGGTCGACGGCATGGACCAGGAACCCGGCGGCGTTCAGCGCCTTCGCGAACCGGTCGTAGCGCTCGCCGTGTTCGGCCAGCCCGTGGGCGATCTGCACCACGCCCGTGGGCGTGCCGGACACGCCATCCCAGGCGTACGTCGTGACGGGGGTGCCGTCCGCATCGGAGAGGAAGGAGGAGGTCGATGTGCTCATCGTTGCATTCTCACACCGCCGGGGCACGGCCCGCCAGCTCGGTTTTCTCTGCCTGCGCCACGCGGATGGCAGCCTCCCGCCTTCCTCCCATCGGTCCGCGCGGCTCGTCTCAGCGCTTCAGGCGCTCGATCTCCGCGCGCAACTGCTCGATCATCAGGCGCTGCTCCACGATCGCATCGCGCTGTTCCTTGAGCAGCGTGTGCAGGCCCTGGATCGCGACGAGGGCCGCGCCGTCGGCGTCCACCGTGTTGATGGTGGTGTCGTTCTCGCCCAGGCCGAAGGCCGCGCGGAAATCCTGCGCGGTGGGCCCGAGGTGGCGGATGGCCGGGGCCTGGGTCTTGTAGTTCCAGCTCTGGATCGGCATGGCCGCGATCCTCTCCAGTACGGCGACCGCGTCTACGTCCGCGAAGTTCTCCTTCATGTTCCGGTCGCTGAGGCTGTTCCAGGAGCCCCCACCGGCGGCCACCGTGACGCCGGAGGACAGGTTCTGGGTGGTGTACAGGTAGATCCCGCCGCAGCCCCGGGCGACGAACTGGTTGTTGCCGGTCGACCGGACGTCGTCGCTCGCGAATCCCGCGCAGCCGTCGCCCAGCACGATGCTGCCCTGGTGCTGCGCCGTGGCATTCTTGCCGATGGCGACGGAGAAATTCCCGTTCGCCTTGTTCTGCAGGCCGATCGCCACGCCGAAGTTGCCGTTCGCGATGGACGGGCCGATGGTGGTCGCATAGAGGCCTCCGGCGATGGAGCTCGGCCCCAGGGCCAGCGCGTCGTCATTGGTGGCCTGCGCGCCGCTGCCGATCGCCACCGCACCCACGCCCGATGCCGTGCCGTTGAAGGCGAGGCTGCGCTCGGCCTGCGCGGTGCCGTTGCTGCCCAGCGCGACGGAGTTGTCGCCCTGGGCCGTGGTGCTTTGCCCGGCCGCGAAGCTGTACGCGCCCGGGGCCCGCGTGTTCCACCCGAACGCGGCGGAGGCATCTCCGATGTTCGCATCGTTCCAGTAGGCCGCGCCGAAGCCGTCCACCCGGCCCGCACGCAATGCGGACTTGGAGGGCACCCACATCATCCGCACGCCCGCCCCGCTGGCGGGCGTGGTGCCGTTGCCGGACGTGCCGCCGACGGTGAAGGCTCCGTCGTCCGACAGGCGCATGAGGGCCTGGTTGCCGCCATCGGTGGCGACGTTGACCAGCGCGGCGGTGCCGGTGCCGATGGCGTTCGCCGACGCGATGTTCACCAGCGGCAGCGTGGCGCTGGTCTGGATGGCGCCGGGCGAGAGCCCGACCACCGTGCCGGAGGTGTCCGCGCCCTTGGCGGCCAGTAGCGACCAGTCGGCCGTCTGGCCCGGCGTGCTGCCCGCCGCCACCACGGAAGAGACGGCCACGTAGGACGAGCCGAGGTACTGCACCGCGTCGCGCGCGACGTAGGTGGTCGAGCCCGACCATGCGCCCCGCCAGGTGAGACCCACCGGGCCCTGGACGCCAGCGGGACCGGTCGTTCCTTGCACGCCTTGCGGGCCGGCCGGGCCCGTGGCGCCGGCCTCTCCCTGGGCACCCGTGGCCCCTGGTGCACCCGTCGCACCGGTTGCACCGGTGGCACCGCGGGGGCCGGTGATGGCCGCAGGATCGCAGTTGCCCACCACGCCGGTCGCGTCGCGGCAGACGACCTGCTGGAAGGTGGCGGAGGTGTTGGGCAAGCCCGGCAGTTGCACCCCTGCGGGGCCGACACGCAGCGCCGGTGTGTTCGGGGCGGAGTTCAGGAGCACGCCGCCACCGTTGGGTGGTGTGAGCACGATGTCGGCGGCCAGGGCGGGCGAGCCGACCAGCGCGGCAATGGCCCAGAGGGAGGGATGGGATGTCATGGGCGGATCCGTGGGTAGTGCGGGCAATGGCGTTCGCCGCGCTCGGTGCGCGGTGAAAAGCGTGTGTTGCGGTGGCGACCAGGGTAGAAGAAATTTGCAAAAAATTGCAATTTCTTCCCATTTCCTGCGCGGAATCCGTCCGATCTGCTCATCGTTTCAATCGGCGCCATCCGCGTCGTTCCCTAGTCCTACAGGGCCGGATGCGGGCCGAGGCTAATTTCCTCCCATGCCGGAAAAAAATCTCAAGAGTTCATGGGCCCTTGCCAAACAGGCCGCTTCGTCGTGGGTGGACGACTACGCCCCCAGCATGGGCGCGGCGCTGTCGTACTACAGCGTGTTCTCGCTCGCGCCGCTGCTGGTCATCGTCATTTCCATCGCGGGCCTGGTGTTCGGCGAAGAGGCCGCGCGCGGCGAGGTGTTCGCGCAGCTCAGCGGCCTGATGGGCACGGATGCCGCAGCGGCCGTGGAAGAGCTGCTCAATGCCGCCGCCAAGCCGACGACGGGCATCACCTCCGCCGTGATCGGGCTGGTGGTGCTGCTGATCGGCGCCACGACGGTGTTCGGCGAGCTCCAGGACGCGCTCGACCGCATCTGGCGGGCGCCGGTGCGCGAGGGGTCCACGGGGCTCTGGGGGCTGCTGCGCTCCCGGTTCCTGTCGTTCGGGATGATCCTCGGCATCGCGTTCCTGCTCATGGTGTCGCTGGTCATGAGCGCGGCGGTATCGGCGCTGGGCAAGTGGTGGGCGCCCGCGTTCGGCGGCTGGGAGCTGCTGGCGCAGGCGATCAACGCGGTGGTGGGTTTCGCGTTCACCACGGTGGTGTTCGCGATGATCTACAAGATCATGCCGCGGGTGCGGGTGCGCTGGCACGACGTGTGGCTGGGGGCCGCCATCACCGCGGTGCTGTTCACCGTGGGCCGGATGCTGATCGGG
The DNA here is from genome assembly GCA_002397315.1 of Comamonadaceae bacterium UBA4962. Taxonomy (GTDB): domain Bacteria; phylum Pseudomonadota; class Gammaproteobacteria; order Burkholderiales; family Burkholderiaceae_C; genus Paracidovorax. Next base: position 304,850 of record DHAE01000023.1, on the reverse strand, counting down.
CTCTACATCGGCAAGACCGCGCTGGCCTCCGGCTTCGGCGCCGCGGGGTCGCTGGCGGTGATTTTCGTGTGGGTGTACTACTCGGCGCAGATCTTCCTGATGGGGGCCGAATTCACCTGGGTGTATGCGCGCACCTTCGGCTCGATGCGCGACCGGGTGGACGTCTCCCCGGCGGGCGATGGGGCCGCGGCCGCTCCGTCGCGCAGCGATCTGCGCAGCGCCGCGCCCGAGGGGCAGCGCACGGCCGGCAGCACCGAGCGTGCTGCGGGCCCCGTGGCCTCTTGAGGATCGCCCGGGGCGACGCCTCGCGGGAACCGCTTCGCCGGCTCGTGCCGGCAGGTCCAGCATCCGGGGCCCCGTGACCCTGCCCGGGCAGGCCTGGGCGCCGGTCCGGAAGGCCCGGCGGGCGCTCAGCGGAACCCGTGCCTGCGCACTTCGGGCCCACGCCCGATGCCGTCCAGCGCCTGCTGGCATTCCGCCAGCGTGCGTTCCCGCCGGGCCGCGAGCCAGCCCACGGCGAACCAGGCCTGCGGGTCGCGGCGCGCCATCTTCCGGTACAGCCCATCGGCCACCTGCTCGTCGTTGAGGCGCCCCAGCGCGTCCTGGGCGGGTTCCAGCCGCCGCAGGAATGTGCGGCCCCGGCCCTTGAGCGCGGGCGCGAGGAAATCCGCCAGGTAGCGCAGGCGCTTGATGCGCTTGCGCATGCCGTGCTGGCGTTCGGCCGGCAGGTCGGAGAATCCGTCGGTCTCCTTCACGATCTTGCGGTGCAGCCGGCGCAGGGCCTTGCGCACCGTGCGCCGCGTCGCATGGGCATCCATCGCCGGCTGGTGCGCGCCCTTCGGCAACGGCTTCGCGGGTGCGGACGCGCCCGTGGCGGCAAACCCCATCAGTGCGATCAGCGCGGCCTGGAATGCGCCATTGCCCACGATGTCCTGCGGCGATGCGGAAGGCGCATCGTGGGATGCGATGGCCGGGCCGCCGGAGGCCCGCAGGCTTTCGTCGAACGCTTGCAGCACGTGCTCGCCGTCGCGCAGGTCTCCCAGGCGGCGGAACGCGGTGCGCAGCGGCGCCTGCCAGGCCGGATCGAAGCGGCCGGGCGCCACGGCATCGAGTTCACGCAGGGCGGTGCGCAGCCGGCGGATGCCCACGCGCAGCTGGTGCACGTGCTCGTCGTCGCCATGGCCCTGTGCGATCACGCTGGCGTTGGGAAGCATGTGCTCCAGGCAGTTGCCCACCACGGCGCGCTGCAGCGCCTCGCCACCCGGCAGGCGGCCCTTTCTCGCGCGCATCGGCACCGCCTTGGTGGCGGGCCCTGCGGAGTGGCCGGCGCGCAGGCGCTCGCCGCGTTCGGCCTTGGAGACGGTACTGACGCGCAGCCCATGGCTGTGGGCCCAGGCGGACGCCACCTGCACGAGGGCTTTCACGGAACCGCCCTTGAGTTCCAGCTCCAGCTCGCAGAGGGGCAGGGAGGCTTCCTCGGGCGTTCCGCGGTGCGCCACCACGCGGCCGGTGTCCAGCGCGATTTCCACCGCGCCGCCGCCTTCCAGCGGCAGGTCGCGCGTCACGCGTTCGAACTCCGTGCCGTAGGTTTCGACCACGTCGGCCTTCGCCGCGGCCAGCACCTTCTCCAACTGCCGCCCGGCGGCCGAGCCGGCATGCAGCGACGCGTCGGGCCGGGGCACGTCGGCCGGAACGGCGGGGCGCGGCAGATCCGCGTTGTGCTCTTCGCGCGCCAGCGGGCCGTCGCCCAGGGTCTTCACGGTCTGCACCCAGTTGCCGCCTTCGTTGCGCACGCGCCAGGCGATGCCGTGGCGGGCCAGGTCGCCGGCGGGCGTGTCGAAATAATGCGCCTGCATGCGGCGCGCAGTGAAGTGGCCCTGCTGCATGGCGGCTTCCACGCCGGCCAGGCGGTGCGGTGGGATCAGGAACTTGAATTCGGTTTCCATGGCGTCTCCTTGGAACGGGTCGGTAACGGAGGGAGATAAGGGGCCGGATGCTATCGGTCCGGAGGTGGCTTCGGCAGGTCTTCCGGCGGCGCGGCCAGGGCTTCCGCGAGATAGGGCGCGGTGCGGGAGGCGGCGCAGGCGGCGGCCTCCTGCGGCGTGCCCGCGCACACGATGCGGCCCCCGGCATCGCCGGCACCGGGCCCGACGTCGATCACCCAGTCGCAGGCCGCGACGAAGTGCATGTCGTGTTCCACGGCCACGACGGTGTGCCCCGCGCGCACCAGCGCATCCAGGTGCTGCAGCAGGCGGTCGGCATCGGCGGGGTGCAGGCCGGTGGTCGGCTCGTCCAGCACGTAGAGCGTGTGGCCGCGCTGCGTGCGCTGCAGTTCGGCCGCGAGCTTGATGCGCTGTGCCTCGCCGCCCGACAGCTCGGTCGCGGGCTGGCCCAGGCGCAGGTAGCCCAGGCCGATGTCCCGCAGCACCTGCAGCGGGCGCAGCACCGCGGGCTCGTCGGCGAAGGCATCGCAGGCCGCGTCCACGGTCATGCCCAGCACGTCGGCGATGTTCAGGCCGTTCCAGGTGATGGCGAGCGTATCCGGGTTGTAGCGCGCGCCGTGGCAGGTGGGGCAGGGCGCATAGGTGCTGGGCAGGAAGAGCAGTTCCACGCTGACGAAGCCCTCGCCCTGGCAGGTCGGGCAGCGGCCCTTGGCGACGTTGAACGAGAACCTGCCCGCGTCGTAGCGTTTTCTGCGGGCGGCCGGCGTGGCGGCGAACAGCTTGCGGATCGCATCGAACAGGCCGGTGTAGGTAGCGAGGTTGGAGCGCGGCGTGCGGCCGATCGGTTTCTGGTCCACGTTCACGAGCCGCCGGACCGTGCCGACGGCGCCCGCCAGCCGGCCGGTGCAGCGCTCCCCCATCTCCGCCGCGGTGGAGGCGCCCGGGTCGTCGTCCGCGCCGATGGGGGGCGCGGCATGCGGCGGCCCGGCATCGTCGTCGCCGGGAGCGCCCTGCGCAGCGTGCGCATCCTGCCCCAGGTGGTCCGCGACCAGCGACAGCAGCGCATGGCTCACGAGGCTGGATTTGCCCGAGCCCGACACGCCGGTCACCGCCGTGAGGCAGCCAAGGGGAACATCGGCCTGCACGCCGTGCAGGTTGTGGCAGTGCACGTCCTCCATCCGCAGCCACTCCGACGGGGTGCGGCGCTCCCGGCGGGCGCGTGCGCCGGGCTCGAACAGGTAGGGCCGCGTGCGGGATTCCGGCACGTCCTGCAGGCCTTGCGGTGGGCCGCTGTAGAGCACCCGCCCGCCGCGTCCGCCCGCGTCGGGACCCACGTCCACCAGCCAGTCGGCGCGGCGCATCGTGGCCACGTCGTGCTCGACGACGACGATGGAGTTGCCCGCGGCCTTCAGGCGATCGAGCGCCGCCAGCAGCGATTCGCCATCGGCCGGGTGCAGGCCGGCCGAGGGTTCGTCGAGCACGTAGACCACGCCGAAGAGCTGCGACGCCAGTTGCGTGGCGAGCCGCAGGCGCTGCAGCTCGCCCGGGGAGAGCGTCGGCGTGGCGCGGTCGAGCGAGAGGTAGCCCAGGCCCAGGCCGACCAGCGCGCCCACGCGTGCCAGAAGCTCCTGCGCGATGCGCTGCGCGGCCAGGCGTTTTTCCGCGGAGAGGTGGGGCGTGCGGCGCACGTCGGGCGCGGCCGCGTGGGCCGAGCCGCCGGCCGCCACCCGGCGGGCCGTGGCGCGCGCGCGGGCGGAGGCGGGCAGCGTGCCGCCGTCGGGCTCGCCGGAATCCACCGTGCCCTCGGCGACGGGGCGCAGCACGTCGGCCAGCGCAGCCAGCGGCAGGTGCGTGAATTCGCCGATGTCCATGCCGCGGAAGGTGACCGACAGCGCCTCCGGCTTCAGGCGCTTGCCATGGCAGACCGGGCAGGCCTGGCCCACCATGAACTGCGCCACGCGGCGTTTCATCATCGCGCTCTGGCTGGTGGCGAAGGTCTGCATCACATAGCGCTTGGCGCCCGTGAAGGTGCCCATGTAGCTGGGCGGCTGCCCGCTCTTGCGCGCGCGTTTCACTTCCTCGCGGCTGAAGCCCGCGTACACCGGCACGGTGGGCTGCTCGTCGGTGAACAGGATCCAGTCGCGGGTCTTGCGCGGCAGATCGCGCCAGGGCACGTCGATGTCGTGGCCGAGGGTGGTGAGGATGTCGCGCAGGTTCTGCCCCTGCCAGGCCGTGGGCCAGGCGGCGACGGCGCGCTCGCGCAGGGTGAGCGAATCGTCCGGCACCATGGAGGCTTCCGTCACCTCGTACACGCGCCCGAGGCCGTGGCAGTGCGGGCAGGCGCCCTGCGGCGTGTTGGGCGAGAAGTCTTCCGCGTACAGCATCGGCTGGCGTGCGGGATAGTGGCCGGCGCGCGAATACAGCATGCGCACCAGGCTGGAGATGGTGGTCACGCTGCCCACCGACGAGCGCGCGCTCGGCGTGCCGCGCTGCTGCTGCAGCGCCACGGCCGGCGGCAGGCCCTCGATCGCATCGACCTGCGGCACGCCCACCTGGTCGATCAGCCGCCGCGCATAAGGCGCGACCGATTCGAAATACCGGCGCTGCGCCTCCGCGTAGATGGTGCCGAAGGCGAGCGAGGACTTGCCGGAGCCGGAGACCCCGGTGAACACGACGAGCGCGTTGCGCGGGATGCGCAGGTCCACGTTCTGGAGGTTGTGCTCGCGCGCGCCGCGCACGGTAATGAAACCGTCGAAAGCGGCGTCGCCGGGCGAGTAGGGAGCTGCAGGGAGCGTCTTGGGAAGGGATTTCATTGCTGTGCAGCATCGCCCGGCAACTGCGGGAACGGTGTAGGCGCGGTCCCGAAATTGCCTGCGGGCCAACGCCCGTTCCCACCCACCCGCTCTTGAAAACATCCATTGACCATCCATATGGATGGTAATAGGATGGCCCATGACTTCGCTTCCGACCCCTCAACGCCCCACCAAGGTGGGTGATTCCGAGAAGATCACCATCAACCTCGGCTATGTCGATCTCGGCCACATCGATCTGCTGGTGGCCGAGAGCTTCTACGGCAACCGCACGGATTTCATCCGCACGGCGATCCGCAACCAGCTCGCGGTGCACTCCGACGCGCTGCGGCAGGTGGTGGCCCGCAAGATGCTGGTGCTGGGCATGCAGCGTTTCTCGGTAGCCGATCTGGAGGCCGCGCGCGCGGCGGGCCAGCGGCTGCAGATCCGCGTGCTCGGCCTCGCCACGATCGATCCGGACGTCACGCCCGAACTGGCGCTGGCCACCATCGAGTCCCTCACCGTGCTCGGCGCACTGCAGGCCAGCAGTGCCGTGAAGACCGCGCTGGCCGGACGCATCCATTGATTCCCTCCCCCCACGAAAGTACCCCGTGAACCCACTCTTCCAGCAACTGATGGCCGATGCCGCGCGCTCCACGCGTGGCGGCCGGCTCGGCGAAGCCACCGAGGCCATCCAGCGCGCGCTGCGCGGGGCGGCCGCCCAGGCACAGGCGAAGGCTGCCGCGGCATTCTCGGGGCCGGCTCCGGCATTCCGCGGCACCTCGGGCATGTCGGTGGATCCGACGGTGCTCGACGGACTCGTGCGCGAGGTGCCGGAGCCGGAAGTTGCAGGCGAGGCCCACGCAGCGCCCGGGACTGCAGGTACCGCGCCCCGCGAAGGAAGCGGCGAGCGCTGGCAGGCCGGCAGCTTCAGCCACCAGAACCGCACGCTCGCCTACCGGCTCTACCTGCCGCCGGACGCCCCGGGCGACGGCGCGCCGCGGCCGATGGTGGTCATGCTGCACGGCTGCACCCAGCATGCGGAGGATTTCGCGGCGGGCACGCGCATGAATGCGCTCGCGCGGGAGCTCGGCGTGGTGGTGCTCTACCCGGAGCAGACGCAGCATGCCAATGCCCAGAAATGCTGGAACTGGTTCAAGCCGCAGCACCAGCGGCGTGGGCGCGGCGAGCCGGCGGTGATCGCCGCCCTGGCGCGCTCGATCGCCACCAAGCACCGCGTGGATCCGGCACGGGTGTATGTCGCGGGCCTGTCCGCGGGCGGCGCGATGGCGGACGTGGTCGGGCATTGCTACCCGGACGTGTTCGCTGCCGTCGGCGTGCATTCCGGCCTGCCGCACGGCTGCGCGGCGGACGTCGCCTCGGCGCTGTCGGCCATGCGCAGCGGCCCGGCTCCGGCAGCGGCCGGCACGGCAGGGCACCGGGGCGCGGCGCTTCCCACCATCGTGTTCCACGGCGATGCCGACGGCACCGTCCACGTCCGCAACGCGGAGGCGCTCGTGGAGGCGCTGCGCGATGGTGCAGGGCCGGGCGCGGGTGCAGCGGCCGCCCCGCGCGTCACCGCGGGCCAGTCCAGTCGCGGCGCGCGGCACACGCGCAGCGTCTATACCGATGCGGCCGGCCGCGATTCGCTCGAATACTGGCAACTGCACGGCGCCGGCCATGCCTGGTCGGGCGGCAGCGCCAGCGGCAGCTATACGGACCCGTCCGGCGTGGATGCGAGTGGCGAGATGCTGCGCTTCTTCCTCGCGCACCCGCGCGCTGCGCGCTGACCCTGCCCACGCCGCGCGCAGCGCCGGCCAACTCGCCGGATACTGGCACGCAGCATGGGGGCTTCCGAGCCCCCGGACCGGATCGTGCCTACACTGCCACCCATGACCTCCCTGGTTTGCGCCTTCGCCACCCTGGCCGCTCTGCTGCACGCAGCGGCCGGCGCGCGAGCGGCCGCCAAGCGGATGCGCCGCCCGCTCCTGCCTGCACATTCCTGAGCCCGGCGGCCCGCTCCCTTCTCCCCCTTCACCGTTCTTCTTGCGCAACCCTCCGCCGCCGGGCTCCTGCCTTGCGCGAACGAACGCGGCCGTCCTCCTTCGCTGAATGGCGATGGGCTGCCGCACCCCACCAAGGAGTGTCTTTCCATGCATGCAGCGGTCCAGGTTCAGATTCACGGCGAGCGCGTGCTCACCGATCTCGATTTCGCGCGCCTGTCGCGCCTCGCGGGCCAGCAGCCCGCGCCCCCGTCCCTGGCGGACCTGCTGGAGAACGCGGACGTCACCAGTTCCCGCACCGTGGAAGCGGACGTGGTCACGATGTACTCGCGCGTGGAACTCGTGGACACCGCGACCGGCGCCCGCCAGGTGCTGCCGATCTGCTATCCGCGCGACGCGGATCTGGCGGCGGGCTTCGTCTCGGTGCTGTCGCCCGTGGGCAGCAGCCTGCTGGGCCTGCGCGTCGGGCAGACCGCGCGGTGGAGCACGCCGCGCGGCGAGGCCTGCGAGGCCACGGTGGCGGGCATACAGCACCAGCCCGAGGCCGAGGGGGATTACCTGCGGTAGGAGCGGAACGGCTCGCACGAGCCTTCCGGCATCGTTGCCGCGTCTTGCCGTATCGCGCGTATTGCATGCGGTGCGAAGCCCCTGCATGGCAGGGGCCTCCACGTCGGTCACCGTGTCGCCGGGCCCTGAAACGTCTTCGTGCTGTACCACTCCCGCGGCAGCCGCTTGAGCGCCGGCAACCCCGTCACCGCATCCTTCCCTTGCCGCTCGATGTAGCTGAAGAACACATCCGAATCCAGCACCCCGATGTCCAGCCGCCGCGCCGCAGGTATCGCCGCCAGCGTCTTGTACCCATCACCGCCCGTGGCGTTGAAGCTCAGCACGAACAGCTTGTACGTCTTCGCGGCGTTGAGCGGCTCCCACGCGCCGGAAGCCGCATTGCGGACTTCGATGCCGGAGACGCGCTGGCCCGCCGCGGCAGCGGCGTTCACGTCGAAGCGCAGGCCGCCGGTGTAGGGATACGGGCCGGAGGAGCCGCCGGTGCCGAAGACGGCTTCCATGCCGTCTTCCAGCATGGCCTTCACTTCCGTGCCGGTCACGTCGAGGCGGAAGAGCATGTTGCCGAAGGGCAGCACCTGGATGACCTGGGCGGCGGAGACGGTGCCCTGCAGGGGGATGCGCACGCCGCCGCCGCTTTGCAGCGAGATGTCGGCGCCGCCGTAGCGGGTGTTGGCCACGTCGAGGTACGCCTGGGCGACCAGTTGCTGGATGTCGCCGCCGCGCGCGCTCACGCTGCCTTCGGCGTTGCAGGCGGCGCTGGAGCGGCTGTAGTCGGAGGAGCCGGCGCCGCCGGGCACGCGGCGCGAGCAGAGTTCCTCGGGCGCCACGGCGACCTGGGTGCGGTTGAAGACGGCCACGCGGTCCTTGAAGGGCTGCAGGGTGGCGGTGGCCGCGGTGGAGGGCTGGGTCACGCGCAGGAAGCCGGTGGCCGCCACGCTGGCCTGCAGCGCCTTCGCTTCCGCGTCCGTCGGGGCCTTGCCGCCGATGGTGAAGTTGTCGCCGATCAGCACGTGCGGGGTACCGGCGCACTGGGTGACGTGGCCGTCGGCATCGAAGTTCACCTTCAGCTCGCCCACCACCTGGGCGTATTCCCAGGCCTGGACGATGCAGACGGTACGGCCGTCCTTGTCGGCGGTGCGCGTCGGGTAGGCGCCGCCGGGCGTGCCCACGCCGGTGGCCTTGAGCGCGTCGGGGCCGAGCAGGGTGTGCGAGTCGGCGCCCACCACCACGTCCACGCCCGAGAGCCTGGGCACGATCTGGCGGTCGGCGTCGTAGCCGATGTGGCTCATGAGCACGATCTTGTTGATGCCCTGGCCGCGCAGGCGGTCGATCTCGCGCTGGGCGGCGGTGGCTTCGTCCTCGAACGTGGTGTCCGGATCGGGGCTGGAAGAGGCCTTGGTCTTGCCGGCGACGGTGAGGCCGACGATGCCGATCTTCTGGCCGGCGCGCTCCACGACGGTGGAGGCATTCACGGCGCCCGGTGCCTTGGTGGCGTTGAGCGCGGAATTGGCGCCGAAGCGCACGTTGGCGCTCAGCGCGGGCGTCTGGCAGGGGCCCTTGTGCAGCAGATCGAGGAAGTTCTTCAGGCCCGTATCGCCCTTGTCGAACTCGTGGTTGCCGAGCGTGAAGGCATCGAAGCAGACGGTGTTCATCAGGGCGGCATCGGCTTCGCCATCGGCGCCCGCGCGGTTGAAGTACAGCGTGCCGGTGAGGGCGTCGCCCGCGTGCAGCTTGAGCACGTTGGGCGATCGCTTAGCCAGTTCCTCGATCGCCGCGGTGACGCGCGGGAAGCCGCCCGCGTCCACGGCCACGGCGACCGGCGCGGAACCGCCCGCGGAGAGCTGCAGGGTCTTGGATTTCGATTCCAGCGTGGAGTGGTGGTCGTTGATGTGCAGGATGGTGAGTTCCATCGGCTCGCCGCCGAGGCCGCTGCCGCCCGAACCACCGCCGCCGCAGGCCGCCAGCAGGGCGGCCGTGGCCACCACGGCGCTGCCCAGCGCGACACGGCGCGCATTCTCTCTTCTCCACACCTTGGCCACCATGGCGCTCTCCTTCGTTGCGTGTTGTGTGACAAAAGCCCGCATGCTTGCGGCGCTGCGTGACAGAGCGATGAATGGACGGGCAGGAGGAAAGTGCTTTGCGGCCTGATGGGCGCCAGCATGGACGCGGGCGCAGGCACACTCCGGGGTTCCGCGATTCCTCCGCTTGCCATGGCCGCGCCTCCATCCGTTGTGACACCCCCGTCCGGTTTCCAGTCGTCCAACACCGACTTCCCTCCCGTGCTCTGCACCGTGGACGTGGTGCTGCTCACCCTCAAAGGCAGTGCGTTGCATGCCGTGCTGCTGCGGCGCGACGACGGCCCGCATGCGGGCGCATGGGCGCTGCCGGGCGGCTTCATCCATGCGCAGGAGGACGGCACGGCCTGGGACGCGGCGGCCCGCGTGCTGCGCGAGAAGACGGGCATGGCGAGCCCCTACCTGGAACAGCTCGCGACCTATTCCGGGGCGCGGCGCGATCCGCGCGGCTGGTCCGTCTCGATCGTCTATTGCGCGCTGGTGCCGGCGGAACTGTTGTCCGGGGCACACGGCGATGGGGGTGCCGGGGACAGTGCGCGGCTGCAGGTGGCGCCGGTGGGCGCGTTGCCGCCGCTGGCCTTCGACCATGCGGAGATGGTGGCGCAGGCGGTGGCGCGGGTGCGTTCCAAGAGCCAGTACTCGTCGCTGCCGGTGTATTTCTGTGGCGAGCGCATGACGCTGCCGCAACTGCAGTCGGTGTACGAGGCGGTGCTGGGCGAGCCGGTGAACAAGGTGAGCTTCCGGCGCAAGATCGATGAACTGGGCATGCTGGAGCCGGTGGAGGGCCTGATGGAGTCCGGCGCGGCGCACCGGCCGGCGCAGGTGTACCGGCTGCGGGAGGAATTCCGGCGGTCACTGTCGGTGGTGGCGCGGGGATTGAATAGTTAGCGCGGCCGTTTGGCCCTGGCGCTGCGGGGCCGCGCGGGCCTTCCTAGAATGCGGGCACGATGTCCTCCGGCCTGCCCCCGTCCGCTTCCTCCGCCCCGCCGTTCCCGGTGCCGCTGCGCCCGGAATGCCCGCCGGGCGTGTGCAATTGCGATCTGCAGGCACTGCTGGAAGCGCCCGAGGCGGACCGCCGGGTGCTGCGCCTCACGCGCGAGGAGGAGAAGCGCCTCGTGCAGCGGCTGGAGGCCATCGAGAGCCTGGCGGACCTGCGGCGCATCGAGGGCCGGCTGGAGGAGCAGCTGGGCATCCGCCTCGGCATCTCGCAGGCCGCGAGCGAGGTGCGCACGCTGCGCGGCATCGCGATCCTGGTGCACGAGCAGCGCGGGCTGTGCCGCAAAACGCGGCAGGCGATCGCGGCGGCCATCCGGCGCGGCATGGAGCGGCGGCCGGAGATCGCGTTCGCGCTGCTGGACGAAGGCGGGCTGTTCGGCTGACGCGCGCGGGCGGCCCAGCGCTGGTTGTGTCTCTAGCACGATGCGCAATTCCCCGTGCGAGCGCGGAAACACAGCCGTTCCTAAACTCGGCCGTTCCTGACACCCCCAACCCAACAACCAGGACCGACCCCATGGAATTGCTCGACGTACTGCAGTGGCGCTATGCCACCAAGAAGATGGACCCCGCCCGCGCCGTGCCGCAGGACAAGGTGGACCGCATCGTGGAGGCCGCCCGGCTGGCGCCCACTTCCAGCGGCCTGCAGCCGTTCGAAGTCGTCGTGGTGACGAGCCCCGACGTGCGCGCCCGCATCCGCGAGGTGGCGTGGAACCAGGCCCAGGTGACGGACGGCTCGCACCTGCTGGTGTTCGCCGCGTGGGACGACTACACGGCCGAGCGCATCAACGCGATGTTCGACTACACCAACGAGGTGCGCGGTTTCCGCAACGAAGGCTGGGAGAACTACCGCAACATGCTGCTGGGCTCGTACCCGCAGCGCGGGGCGGAAGTGAACTTCCAGCACGCGGCGCGGCAGGCATACATCGGCTTCGGCGCGGCCATCATCGCCGCGGCGGCCGAGCAGGTGGACAGCACGCCGATGGAAGGCTTCCAGCCCGAAGCGGTGGACGAGATCCTGGGCCTGCGCGCGCGCGGCCTGCGCAGCGTGCTGCTGCTGCCGCTGGGCTACCGCCAGCCCGAAGGCGACTGGCTGGTGAACCTGGAGAAGGTGCGCCGTCCGCGCGAGGAGTTCGTCTCCGAAGTGCGCTGAACGCTTCCGGCGGTACCACCCGTCAGAACAGCCGGCGCACCAGCGCGATCAGCGCCAGTGCCAGCCCGGCGAGGGCCGCCACGGCGCGCAGCGCCCGCTCGCGGTGCTCGCGCCAGTGCGCGTTCAATCCCATCTCCTGCAGCACCTGGGGCACGCGGCCATGCACCAGGTCCTGCACCAGGCCTTCCAGCACGTTCACGCGGTCGGCCAGCAACAGCAGCAGCCAGTGGCGCACGTCGCTTTCGCTCAGGCGGAAGGCCAGCCGGCGCAGCATGCCGCTCGCGCCCGAGGGCGGCACGGTGGTGCCGAAGACGGGCGTGAGCCCGGGGCGCTCGATGGAGTGCAGCACCTCCACCGTGGGGATCTGGGCCGCGGGCTGGTCCCAGGGCACGTCGAGGCGCGGCGGGGTGCGCTCGCGCGGCACGGCGGGGCGGTCCTCGCGGCGCAGGTCGGCGCCCCAGCCGGGGATGTTCGCGGCATCGGCGCGGGCGCGCGGGCCCGGCGGGGTGGCGTCGATGTGGATGGTGGCGGTGGTCATGGGGATGTCCTTTCTCTTGGGCTCGATCTTCGCGGGCAGTGCGGGAGGTGGTCGGCTCGGGCTCAGGCGGCGGACGGCACGATCACCGGCTTGATGCAGCCGTCCAGCTTGCTGGAGAAGGTGTGGTAAGCCTCGGCGATGTCCTCCAGCGCGAAGCGGTGGGTGATGATCTCGCGGGGTTTCAGCCGCCCGGCCTGGATGTGTTCGATGAGCCGCGGCAGGTGCCGCTTCACGCTCGCCTGGTTCATGCGCAGCGTCAGGCCCTTGTTCACGGCGTTGCCGATGGGAACGGCGTTGAAGGTGGGGCCGTACACGCCGACGATCGACACGGTGCCGCCCTTGCGCACGGAGTTGATGCACCAGTGCAGCACCGTGGCCGCGCCGCCCTGCAGCTTCAGCCGCACGCCGGTGAGGGACTGCGCGAACGAGCCCGCGGCCTCGCAGCCCACGGCGTCGATGCAGACGTCGGGCCCCAGGCCGTCGGTCATGCGCTTGAGGTGCACGGCCATGTCGCGCACGCTCTTGAAGTCCACCGTCTCGCAGGGCGCGTACTGGCGCACGAAGTCGAGCCGGTATTCGACATGGTCCACCACGATCACGCGGCCGGCGCCCAGCAGCCACGCGCAGCGCGCCGCGAAGATGCCCACGGGCCCGGCACCGAACACCACGACGGTGTCGCCTTCGCGGATGCCGCCCATCTCTGCGGCCTGGTAACCGGTGGGTAGCGCATCGGTGAGCAGCACGGCGTCGTCCAGGTCGAGGTCCGACGGGATGACCTGTGGCCCGACGTCGGCGAGCGGCACGCGCACGTACTGCGCCTGGCCGCCGTCGTAGCCGCCGGTGGTGTGCGAATAGCCGTAGATGCCGCCCACGGCCGTGGCCTCGGGGTTGGTGTTGTGGCAGTTGCTGTACAGCTCCTTCTGGCAGAAATAGCACGAGCCGCAGAAGATGTTGAAGGGCACCAGCACATGGTCGCCGGGCTTCAGGTTGCGCACGGACGGGCCCACGGCCTCGACCACGCCGGTGAACTCGTGGCCGAAGGTGGTGCCCACGCGCGTGTCGGGCACGAGGCCGTGGTAGAGGTGCAGGTCCGATCCGCAGATGCACGAGCGCGTCACGCGCACGATCGCATCGTTGGGATGTTCGATGTCGGGCTCGGCCTTGTGCGACGCGCGCACGCGGTAGGGGCCGCGGTAGTTCATTGCCAGCATGGAGGGTGTCTGCCTTTCGCGAAGTCGTGGCGCGAAAAAACAAACGTCCGCGCTCCGAGGCATCTTCCGAAGCGCCTGCGCGGCGGTGGTGTAGGACGGGCGAACGCTTACGAGTCGCGCCCCACGGCGTTACAGAAGTGCACGTGCGTCATCTCCGCCTCTCTCCAGATCGGCGGGCGTATCGACATCGCGCAGGATGCCGGGGTCGTCCACCGCGACGGTACGGGCTGCATCCCAGTCCAGTCGGTGCGCGGCTGCCTGCGCGCCCGAAGCCTGCGCAAGGGCTGCGAAGCACCTTTGCGGAATGCCGCGCGGGTTGCCGGGCCGGCCCTGCCAGAGCGGCAGCGCGGGCTCGCCGGGGTGCCGTACCAGCGCATCGCGCAGCGCCGCCAGCGTGTCCTCGCGCACCCAGGGCATGTCCGCCAGGCCCAACACCGCGGCCTGCAGCCCGGGCTGCGCGATCGCCCATTGCATGGCCACGGCCAGCGAGGTGCCCTGGCCTTCGCGGCAGCGTTCGTTCGGAACGGCCTCGAGCCCGAGCCGGGCGCAGAGTTCCAGGCCGAACGCATCGCCCGGCGGCAGCACCACGGCGGTCCGCGCGAAGACGCGTGCGAAGGATCCGGCCACGGCCGCGAGCATGGGCGCGCCGTCCGGCAGCAGCGCGCGGCGCTTGTCGCTGCCGAAACGCGACGATGCGCCGGCCGCGAGGATGATGCCGGCCACCGCCGAGGCGCTCCGCTGCTGCGGTCGTGGCGAGGGGCCGGTGAGGAAAGTGGGGAGCCCCGATGGCGATGCAGGAGAGACGGAAGGCATGCCGCAGCATACGGCGGCACGCCGCACCTGCGCCGCAAGCCGACCGTGTGCGCGCACTCTTCCTACAGGGGGTGCGGCACGCGCCGACGACACTGTCCGGTCCACCGGCCGTGAAGGAAGCGAGATGTCATCCAGCCACCCCACGTCGGTCGCCCGCGCCAGCGGTCCGGCCGACTCTGCCGTGTCGATCCATGCGGTGCGACTGCACGTGAACGGAACGCCACAGCACCTCGATATTCCCTGCTGGGTCACGCTGCTCGACACGCTGCGCGACCTGCTCCAGCTCACCGGCACCAAGAAGGGCTGCGACCACGGACAGTGCGGCGCCTGCACGGTGCTGGTGGACGGGCAGCGCATCAACAGCTGCCTGACCCTCGCGGTGATGCACGACGGCGCGCACATCACCACCGTCGAAGGATTGGCGGGGCTGCGCGATGGCGCCGGGGCCGGCGGCGGCACCGCCCCCGCCGATGCCCCGCAGGACGCCGATGCGCTGCATCCGCTGCAGCAGGCCTTCATCGACCACGATGCCTTCCAGTGCGGCTACTGCACGCCGGGGCAGCTGTGCTCCGCCGTGGGCCTGCTGAACGAAGGCGGCGTGCGAACGGCCGACGACATCCGCGAACGCATGAGCGGCAACCTGTGCCGCTGCGGCGCATATCCGCAGATCGTGCAGGCCGTCGCCGAGGTGGCGGGCGTGCCGCTGCGCGGCCCCATGCGGGCCTCGTCGCAGCCGTCGCAGCACCCGCACCAGGCCCAGCCGGCACAGGCCGGGGAGGGCGCGGCATGAGAGGCTTCGACTACGTGCCGGCGCTGGATGCCGAGATGGCGCTCGCCACCATGCCGCAGGGCATGCACCATGCGAGCGAGCGGGCGCTGCCCGCGAAATTCATCGCCGGCGGCACCAACCTCATCGACCTGATGAAGGAGAGCGTGATGCGGCCGCGTCGCCTCGTGGACGTCGGGCGCCTGCCGTTCGCCGACATCGAGGAGGCCGAGGGCGGCGGCGTGCGCCTGGGAGCGCTGGCCCGCAATGCCGCCACCGCGAAGCATCCGCTGGTGCGCGAGCGCTACCCGCTGCTCGCTGCCGCGATCCTCGCCGGGGCCTCGCCGCAGATCCGCAACATGGCCACCAACGGCGGCAACCTGCTGCAGCGCACGCGCTGCCACTACTTCTACGACGTGGCCGTGCCGTGCAACAAGCGCGAGCCGGGCACGGGCTGCCCCGCGCGCGACGGGCTGGCGCGGCAACTGGCGATCCTGGGCACGAGCGACCAGTGCATCGCCACGCACCCGTCCGACATGTGCGTGGCCCTGGCGGCGCTGGAGGCCGTGGTGCACGTGCGCTCCCCGCGGGGCGAGCGTACGATTCCCTTCTCGGATTTCCACCGGCTGCCCGGCAGCGAACCCGACCGCGACACGGTGCTGGCGAGCGACGAACTCATCACCCACATCGACTTGCCGGTGCAGGGCTTCGCGCAGCATGGCGCCTATCTGAAGGTGCGCGACCGTGCCTCGTACGCCTTCGCGCTGGTGTCGGTGGCGGCCGGGCTGGATCTGGGCGAGGACGGCCGCATCCGCGCGGCGCGCATTGCCGTGGGCGGCGTGGCGCACAAACCCTGGCGCGTGCCGGAAGCCGAAGAGGCCCTGGCGGGCCGGGAGCCCACGGCCGAAGTGTTCGTGCAGGCCGCCGAGCGGCTGTTGCAGGGTGCGCGCGGCCACGGCGCGCCCGGCGGCCCGGGCGACAATCGCTTCAAGATCGAACTGGCCCGGCGGGCCATCGTGCGCGCGCTGGAGATGGCGCGTGACGGCGAACTCACCAACACCGGCGAACTGGGCGCCGGCCACGTACAGGACGCGCAACCATGAACGCACCGATGCCGAACGAAGCGGCGGACCGCGCACTGGCGGGGCAGCAGCCCCGCGCCGACGCCGGCACCGGGCCGGTGAAGCTGGGCATGCCGGTCTCGCGCGTGGACGGCCGCCTGAAGGTGACGGGCCAGGCCCGCTACGCGGCCGAGCACCACGACGAGGGCATGGCCTTCGGCGTGGTGGTCAACAGCAGCATCGCCAAAGGCCGCATCCTGCGCATGCACCTCGACCGCGCCCGTGCGGTCCCTGGCGTGCTGGACATCATCACGCACGAGAACCGCCCGAAGGTCCGCTCGATGGACCTCTTCTACAAGGACATGACGGCGCCCGGCGGCTCGCCCTTCAAGCCGCTGCTGGACGACGTGGTGCGCTACAGCGGCCAGCCCGTCGCGCTGGTGGTGGCCTGCACGTTCGAGGCGGCACGCTGCGCGGCCTCGCTGGTGGCGATCGATTACGAAGTGGAGCGCCACGAGACGCACCTGCTGCGCCACCTGGGCCGCGCGCGCGACCCCAGCCGCATGAAGGCCGGCTATTCGCCGCCGCCGAAGCCGCGCGGCGATGCCGACGGCGCTTTCGAACGGGCGCCCGTGAAGATCGAGGCCGAGTACTACAGCGGCGTCGAGCACCACAACCCGATGGAGATGCACGCCTCCACCGTGCTGCGCGGGGAGGACGGCCACCTCACCATCTACGACAAGACGCAGAGCCCGCAGAACAGCCGCTGGCTGGTCTCGCGGGTGTTCGGGCTGGGCGAGGACGAGGTCACGGTGCGCAACCCGTTCGTGGGCGGCGCCTTCGGCTCCGGGCTGCGTCCGCAGTACCAGCTCGTGCTCGCGGTGATGGCGGCGCTGCACCTGCAGTGCTCGGTGCGCGTGGTGCTCACGCGCCAGCAGATGTTCACCTTCGGCCACCGGCCCGAGACCTGGCAGCGCCTGAAGCTCGCGGCCGACCGGGACGGAACGCTGCGCGCCATCGTGCACGAGGCGGTGGCGGAAACCTCGCGCATGGAAGACTACGTGGAGGTGGTGGTGAACTGGTCCGGCCAGCTCTACCGCTGCGACAACGTGCGGCTCGGCTACCGGCTGGTGCCGCTCGACCAGTACACACCCATCGACATGCGCGCGCCCGGCGCCGCGCACGGCGTGCATGCGCTCGAAGTGGCCATGGACGAGCTGGCCTACGAACTGCGCATGGACCCGCTCGCGCTGCGCCTGAAGAACTACGCCGATCGCGACGCCTCGAAGGACCTGCCGTTCTCCACCAAGGAACTGCGCGCCTGCTACGGCCTGGGCGCGGCGCGCTTTGGCTGGGACGGCCGGCCGATCGAGCCGCGCTCGATGCGCGAAGGCCGCGAACTCGTCGGTTGGGGCATGGCCACCGGCACCTGGGACGCGATGCAGATGTTCGCCAAGGTGCGCGCGGTGCTGCATGCCGACGGCCGCCTGGAAGTGAGCAGTGCGGCGTCGGACATCGGCACCGGCACGTACACGGTGATGTCGATGATCGCGGCCGAGGCCATGGGCCTGCCGCTGGAGCGTGTGACGTTCCGCCTGGGCGACTCCACGCTGCCGGTGGCGCCGATCGAAGGTGGCTCGTCCCACGTGGCCACCGTCGGCTCGGCGGTGGAGGGCGCCTGCGAGAAGCTGCGCCGCCTGCTGTGGGCGCTGGCGCAGCGCACGCGCGGTTCGGGCTTCGAGCGCACGCTGCTGCGCGACGTGGAGTTCGTGGACGGCCGGCTGCGCCGCCGCGGTGCGCCCGCTCACGATCTCGGCATGGCGCTCACCGACATCCTCGCCGCGCAGGGGCGCTCGCAGGTCGAGGCGCGCTACCTGCTGCTGCCCAACGTGCTCAAGCAGAAGAACTATGTGCGCGCCACCCACTCCGCGGTGTTCTGCGAGGTGAAGGTGGACGAGGAACTCGGCACCGTGCGGGTGACCCGCGTGGTCAGCGCGATCGCGGCCGGCCGCATCCTGAGCGCCAAGACGGCGCACAGCCAGATCACCGGCGGGGTGGTGTGGGGCATCAGCCAGGCGCTGCACGAAGAGACGCAGACCGACCATGCGCTGGGCCGGTTCATGAACCACAACTACGCCGAGTACCACGTGGCGTCGAACGCCGACACGCCGCCCATCGACGTGATCTTCGTGCAGGAGGACGACCGCATCGTGAGCCGCCTGGGCGCCAAGGGCGTGGGCGAGATCGGCATCGTGGGCGTGGCCGCGGCGGTGTGCAACGCGATCTTCCACGCCACCGGCCGGCGCGTGCGCTCCACGCCGATGACGCCCGACAAGGTGATGCGGCCCGCGCCCGACGCGCCGCCCCAGCCCATGGAACACGTGCCCGCCGCGCTGGCGGCCCAGGCGATGGACGCACCGCAGTGACGCACGAATCCGCACCCGAACTGCGCGTGGCCCGCGCCCTGCACGGCTGGCGCACCGCCGGCCGCCACGCGGTGCTCGCGACCGTGCTGCGCACCTGGGGCTCGTCGCCGCGGCCCGTGGGCTCCTGGATGGCGCTGCGGGACGACGGCCTGATCGAAGGCTCGGTCTCCGGCGGCTGCATCGAGGACGACCTGCTGCGGCGCTGCCTGGCCGGCGCCGCGCAGTGGGGCGGGCGTGCGCCGGAGCGCGTGCGCTACGGGCTCACCGCCGACGAGGCGCACCGCTTCGGCCTGCCGTGCGGCGGCACGCTGGAACTGCTGCTCGAATACGACCCCGAGCCGCTTTGGCTGCAGCGCCTCGTGCAGTGGCTGCAGGAGCGCCGCGTGGTGTGGCGGCATCTGCGCTGCGCGGACGGCGCGGTGACGCTCTCCACCGAAGCCCTCGCCGCGCCCGTGCAGGGCGCGCTCACGCTGCTGGACCACGGCGACACGCTGGCGCAGCGCCTCGGGCCCTCGCACCGCATGCTGCTGATCGGCGCGGGCGCACTCACCGAATGCCTGGCCTCGATGGCGATGCCCTGCGGCTTCGCGGTGGCGGTGTGCGACCCGCGCGAAGAGCACCGGCAGGGCTGGAACCTGCCCGGCGCGGAACTCGTGGACGGCATGCCCGACGACGCCGTGCTGGCGATGGGCATGGATGCGCGCACCTGCGTCATCGCGCTCACCCACGACCCGAAACTGGACGATCTCGCGCTGCTGGAAGCCCTGCAGGGCGACGCTTTCTACGTGGGGGCCATCGGTTCGGCCGCCACCACGGCAGCGCGGCGGCAGCGGCTGCGCGAGCATTTCGACATCGGCGAGGACGCGCTCGCGCGCCTGCGCGGGCCGATCGGGCTCGCGATCGGCAGCCGCACGCCGCCGGAGATCGCCGTGAGCGTGCTGGCCGAAGTGCTGGCCGCGAAGAACGGCGTGGCGCTGCCGGCGGCGTCCCGCATGACCGAATCCGCGCTCATCCACGGGGGTGCCGCTCCTGGTGCGGCCTGCGGCTGGACGCCCCACGGAGGTGCTGCGGCTGCCTGACGCGGGCACGGCGCCTGCGCCGATGGAGCCGTAGGAGGGGGCCGACCGGCAGGGGGGCCGCGCACCGATGGAGTGCAGCCCCATGGTGGGGAACCATGGAGCCATACGCCACCGGTACCCCATCATGAGAACTTCCACGCTGATCGCTCCCACTTCCGATACCGCCGCGGACGAACGTCCAGTGTCCCGACGAACGCCCGCGCACGCGCCCGTGCGCGCACCGGAAGGGCGCTACCAGTCCCTGCACACCGCGCTGCACCAGACGGCCCCCACGGCCGAGGCGCGGCGCCAGGGTGCCGCGCTATTGCGCGAAACGCAGGCCCGTGCCGACCTGCCGGCGGCCACGCTGCCGGAGCGCCCCGAAGACCTGCACGACTGGATGGCCGCGAGCCACGCTGCCGTGTCCGCCCAGTACGGCGAATACCTGGCCGCGCGGCGGGCGGGCGAAGGCCGCAGGTACTTCCGCAACCGTGCCCACGCCCTGCATTTCCTGCGGGCCGTGGCGCCGACCAAGCTCGTGGACGGCAGCTGGCTCTATGGCGTGCTGCGCCACGCGCGCAACCCGCGCATGGAAGAACTGGTGCGCACCTACCTGGAAGAACTCGGCGACGGCGCACCCGACAAGAACCACGTGCTGCTCTACCGCCAGCTGCTGTCGCGCTACGGCCTGTCGCAGGGACCGGCGCTGCCGGATGCACTCTACGAACAGGGCGCGGTGCAACTCGCACTCGCCTGGAACGCGGAAGAGTTCCTGCCCGAAGTCATCGGCTTCAATCTGGGCTACGAGCAGTTGCCGCTGCACCTGCTGATCACCTCGTACGAGCTCAACGAACTGGGCATCGATCCGTACTACTTCCAACTGCACGTCACGGTGGACAACGCCGATACGGGCCATGCCCGCCAGGCATGCGATGCCGTGCTCGCGCTGCTGCCCCGCCATGGCGACCCCGAAGCCTTCTGGCAGCGCGTACGCCAGGGCGCCCGCCTGGGCGATGCGGGCCTCGGCACCACCCGCGTCATCGCGGACTTCGATATCCGCGCCGAAGTGGTGCGCATCTTCCAGGCCAAATGCGGTGCCGGCCAGGGCATGCATTCGGACTACTGCAAGGTGGCCGGCCGCAGCGTGAACGACTGGCTTTCTGCGCCCGAAGGCATGGACGCATTCCTGGAAGCGCTGGTGCAGGCGAACTGGATCAAGCCCGGCCGTCCAGTGGCGGAAAGCCGCTTCTGGGGCCTGCTGCAGGGACCGCGCTCGGAAATGTTCGGCGTGTTCTCGCCCTACGAGCTGCAGGTGATCCACGACTGGATCCGCGGCGAGGAGGCCAGTGCCGATGGCCAGGCGTACTTCGAACCCGCCTCCGCCAACGAGACGCGGCGCCGCCCCACCTTCCGTGCGCTGCAGCGCGCGCGCAAGAGCGATGCGGGCGTGGCAGGATCGGCGGACGTGCTCGATCCGGATCTGGCCGCCTTCAAGGAGCGGCTCGCCACGCTAGACCCAGACGCGCAGTTCGATGCGCTGGTCACGGCCATGTCGCCTTCGGAGCATTGGACGCCGGTGGGACTCTACGCCACCCGCCGCTTCGTGGCATCGCATCCCTGATCCCGAAGGGCCCGGCCCGGCCCCGCCGGGCTGGCATCGGAACCTCAGTAGAAAAGCCGCCACGCTTTCGCGTGGCGGCTTTTTCATGGGTATCTGCCGTTCAGGCGCTGCGCAGTGCCAGGGCCGGCTCCGCATCCGCCGTGGCCACCGTGGCGTCGTTGGCCGCCGCACGCCGCCGGCGCGCCTTGCGTACGTACTCGGGGTGGAAGCAGCGTTCGCTGCCGTCCGAGAACGCCACGGTGATCGATTCCGAAGCAATCGCGCGCACGGTGCCCTCGCCGTAGCGCTTCACGCGCACCGGCATGCCGAGTTCGAACACCGGCCGGGCAGGCGCGGCGGCCTTCGCGTCGGCCACGGCCGTTTCCGGCGCCGGCACAACGATGGGCGATACGTCCGATGGCTTCTTGCGGGCCGTGGCCAGTGCGGCCGGCGTGAGCGTGGGCGGCACGGCCGCGGACGATGCGGCCGCGTTCGCGATCGCCTGCTGCGCATCGAGCGCGGCGATGCGCCGGCAGTTGTCGCAGGTACCGCAGCGCTGCGTGTCGCGCGCATGGCCGAAGTAGTCGAGCAGCACCTCCCAGCGGCAGCCGCCGGTCTGCGCGTAGAACACCATGCGCTCGAGCCCGTCCTGGTCCTGCGTGCGCTTTTGCGCATAGTCTTCGAGCAGGGCGATGAGGGATTCGCTGTCGATGTCCGCGCGGCGCAGCGCAAGGCGGCCGTCGGCCTTCTGGGTGACGATGCGGCGGCGGCGCAGCAGGCCGAGCGCGACCTGCAGCTTGGAGCGCGGTCGGTCGAGCGCCTGCTGCAGCAGATCGAGCGTCCAGCCCTCGTGCGCGCCGGGCGGCGGCGACTGCAGCGCGCCATACAGCGCGTCGAGATCGTCGGGCGTGGGATAGCGGCCGGCGAGGAAGAACTGCTGCACCGCCTTGTCCTTGCGCAGGAAGAGCAGGGTGCACTGCGCCGGCTGGCCGTCGCGTCCGGCGCGGCCGGACTCCTGGTAGTACGCATCCAGTCCGCCGGGCATCTGGTAGTGGATCACGAAGCGCACGTCCTGCTTGTCGATGCCCAGGCCGAAGGCGTTCGTGGCCACCATCACGCGGAGATCGCCGGCCATGAAGCGGTCCTGCGCCTCGCCGCGTTCGGCGGCCGGCATGCGGCCATGGTAGATGCCCGCGGATTCGCCGGCGCCGGCCAGCAGCGCATGCACTTCCTCCGCGGCCTTCACCGTGGCGGTGTAGACGATGCCGGAGCCGGAGGATTCCTTCACGGTGCGCAGCAGGCGGTCGCGCTTTTCCTTTTCGTCGGCGAGCTGCTCGGCGCGGTAATGCAGGTTGGGGCGGTAGGTGCCGGTGTCCACCACACCCGCGGCCGGAATGCCCAGCTGCCGGCGGATGTCCTGCGCCACGGGGCCGGCGGCGGTGGCGGTGAGCGCCAGCACCGTCGGGCGGCCCAGGCGAGGCAGGGCCTGGGCGATGTCGAGGAAGGCGGGGCGGAAATCATGGCCCCATTGCGAAATGCAGTGCGCCTCGTCCACGGCCAGCAGGTCCACAGGGCCGCCGGCTTCGAGCAGTGCCTGGAAGCCCGCGTCCGCCAGCCGTTCGGGCGTGGTGAGCACGATGCGCGCGCTGCCGTCGGCCACGGCCGCTTCGGCGGCGCGGGTTTCCTCGGCGTCCAGCGCGCTGTGCAATTGCACGGCCGGCACGCCGCGTTCGCGCAGCGCGTCGCACTGGTCGCGCATGAGCGCGATCAGCGGCGACACCACCACCGTGCGGCCTGCGAGCAGCAGCGCGGGCAACTGGTAGCACAGCGACTTGCCGGCGCCCGTCGGCATGATGGCCAGCGTGTTCTCGCCGCGCAGCACGCGGTCGATCACGTCGCGCTGGCCCGCGCGGAGGGCGCGCAGCCCGAAGGATTGCTTCAGGGCCGCCTGGATGCGGGCCTGGCTGGGAGGCCGCTTGGGGGCGGCCTGGGAAGTGGAGGAGGGCATGGCGGCGATCCGATCGTTGCAGGGCCGTGCACCGGGCGCCACGATGGCGCTCCGGTACGTGCCCCTATGCTCGGGCCCGGGCCCGCCGCGGCGCGTGGGACGCCGCTTACCGCCGGTGTCATCCGGAAGCGTGCCCTGCCGAAGCCCTGGCGGGGCCGGGCGGGTCAGACCGTGGCCGGCGCGACGCAGACCCGGTCGCGGCCTTCCTGCTTGGCCTGGTAGAGCGCGCGGTCGGCCCGTTCCAGGATGGTGGCCAGCGCTTCGCCCCCGCCGTGGCAGAAGGCCAGGCCGACGCTCACCGTGAGGTGCCCCACGCCCGGGAAGGGCGCATGGCCCACCGCGAGGCGGACTTTCTCGGCGACCAGCCGGCCTTCTTCGCGGTCGCTGGGCTCGGGCAGCAATACGACGAACTCCTCTCCGCCGAACCGGGCGACGAAATCGGTGGAGCGCACGCAGCCCGCGATCAGGCCCGCCAGGTGGCGCAGCACGGCATCGCCCGTCTGGTGGCCGTAGGTGTCGTTGACGCGCTTGAAGTGGTCCGCGTCGATGATCATCAGGGCGAAGCGCCGGCCGGATTGCCGGCACGTGGCGGTGTATTCCTGGAGCTTCTCGTCGAAACGCCGCCGGTTGTAGAGGCCGGTGAGCGGATCGCGCACCGCGAGGCTCTCCAGCTCCCGGTTGGCGCGGTGCAGGGCCTGGGTGCGCTCCTCGACCTGGTTCTCCAGAGAGGCGTTGAGGCGCGACAGCTCCCGCTCGCGCTCCAGCAGCGATGCCGTCATCGACTGGAAGGAGCGGTTCAACTGGGCCACCTCGAGCGTGTTGCCCTCCGGGTAGCGCGGCTCGCCGTCGCGGCGCTCGATGGTGCGCGCGGCCTGCGCCAGCAGCTCCAGCGGGCGGCTGAACCGCGCCGCCAGGCGGTAGGCGAAAAGGCCGCACAGCAGCGTGGCGGCCAGGCCCAGCAGGGCGAGCTGCCGCCGCATCGCGCGCACCGGCGCGAGCGCCTCCTCCAGCGGCTGGCGCACGACGATGCGCCAGCCGAGGTCCGCGCCCGCCACCGCCGACAGCGGCACGATGCTGCTCAGGTACTGCGTGCCGTCGGCCCACTGCAGCCGCTGGTAGCGGGCTTCGCTGGCTGCGCCGTCCGGCAGCCGGGTCTGCCCTGCGAGGCGGAACGGATAGAGCACGTTGCCCGAGCGGTCGGCGATGAGCACTTCGGTGCCGGCCCCGGTGGTGCGGTCCACGGCCACGGCTTCCACCGTTTCCGTCACCCAGTACCAGTGCGCATGCGCACCGAGCACGCCGCGCAGCCGGCCTTCGGAATCCAGGATGGGCGCCGCGAAATCGATGAAACGCAGCGGCTGGTCCAGGTGCTTGTTCGGAATGCGCTTGGCCAGCAGCACGGCATCGTGCACGTCGCCCACGAACAGGCGCTTGCGGGCCTCGCGGAACCATTCGCGCTGGTCCACCTTTTCTCCCACGAGCATCCCGCCCGTGGCCTCCAGCACCTGCCCTTCGGGGCTGGCCACGCCGATCCACGCGTATTCGATGTGCGTGTCCTTGCGCAGGTCGAGCGCGCTGCGCATGGTGTCGCCGTCCAGAACGCCCGTGGTGAACAGGGGCGACTGGCGCAGCAGGTCGATCTCGAGGGCGCGCTCGCGCAGGTTGGAGGCGAGCAGGTCGGTGGCGGAGCGCGCGGTGGTGTGCAGGATTTCGCCAGCGAAGCGTGCCAGGTCCTGCGTGGCGATGCGTCCGAGGTACAGGCCCACGCCCAGCACGCTCGCGAGCGTGAGGGCGCCGAACCACAGCGTGAGCCGTCCGCGCAGGCTTGGCGTGCGTCTGGAGGGCAGGGGGATGGAAGACATGGCGCATTGTCGTGGCAACTGCCGGGCTGCGTGCCCATGGCGCGGGGAGATTCCACGGCGGCAGGCACGTGCCGCGCCACTCTCCTAAAATGCCGCCCCTTTCGCGGATTCCGCAGCATCCGGCGGCCCGCGCACCGAATTCCCCTTCCCCACCCATGTCCATCATCGTCAACGAAGAACTCAAGGCCTATATCGATCCGCTCACGCCCGAGGAACACGCGGCGCTGGAGCGCAGCCTGCTGGCCGAGGGCTGCCGCGACGCCCTCGTGCTCTGGGGCGACATCCTCATCGACGGGCACAACCGCTATGGCATCTGCCAGAAGCACGGCCTGCCGTTCAACACCGTGCAGCATCCGCATTTCCGCTCCATGGAAGACGTGCATCTGTGGATGATCGACCAGCACCTGGGGCGCCGCAGCGTCTCGGATTTCCAGCGCGGCGTGCTGGCCCTGCGAAAGCGCGAGATCCTGGCGCAGCGCGCCGCATCGGCCGGCGCCCCCGCCGAGGCGCAGGCGGCTGCGGACACGGGCGCGGCGGCGACGGGCGGGGCCGAAACGGGCGACGCCCCATGGGACGGCCCGTCGGATGCCGCATCCGCGCCTGCGCAGTCCGGCGCAGCGGCCGCGGTGCCGCAGGCCGAACCGCTGCGCAGCCGCGAGGCCATCGCGCGCGCGGCACGGCTGAGCAGCAGCCAGGTGGTGATGATCGAGAAGATCCAGAAGCAGGCGGCGCCCGAACTCGTGGCGGCGGTGCGCTCCGGCACGGTCTCCATCAGCACCGCGGCGGTGGTGGCCACCCTGCCCGAAGAGGAACAGCGCGCCGCCGCCCTGGCCGGCAAGGACGAGCTGCGGCAGGCCGCGAAGCGCGCGCGCGACGCCCGCAAGAAGCCCCGGGCGGACACGCCACGCAAGGACGCGGAAAGCGAAGTTTCCGCAGCGGGGAATGATCCGATGGACGCCGCCGCCGCCCCGGACGACGTCGAGGCCCTGCGCCGCCAGGTGGCCGCGCTCACGGCAGAGAACGAAGCCCTGCGCGCCGAGGTCGACCGGCTGCGTGCGCTCACGGTAGAGTAAGGCTGGACGCGGGACGGCTGCTCCTTCTTTTGCAGGATACGGCCTACGCGGCGACGGGGCGCGCCGCCCTATCATCGTCGGCTCGCTTTTCCGCTCCGCCATGCCGTCCCAACCCCTCCCGAACGAAAAAATGCAGACCAGCATGCCGTTGCGCATGCTGCTGGGCTTCGTGCTGGCCGCCCTGGCCACCGCCGTCATCGCGATCTTCACGTACCAGTCGCAGCAGGACCGCTCGGATGCGGTGCGCCGCATCAACACGGCGGTCGAGTCGGTGGTGCAGATCCAGTACGTGCTCTCCATCATCAAGGACGCCGAAACCGGCCAGCGCGGCTACCTGCTGGCGGGCGAGCCGCGCTACCTCGGCCCGTACGAGACGGCCGAGGCCTCGCTGGGCCCCGAGCTGGAGCGCCTGCGCCTGCTGGTGAGCGATTCCCCGCGGCAGCTGCGCCGCTACGAACAGCTCGCGCCGCTGGCCCGCCAGAAGATGGCCGAGTTGCAGGAGACCATCCAGCTGCGCCAGTCCGGCCAGGTGGAGGCGGCGATGGCGGTGGTCCGGACCGATCGCGGCCGCGCCACGATGGACGCCATCCGCGCGCTGGTGCGCGAGATGATCACGGCCGAGCGCGAAGAACTGGAAGAGCGGCGCGCGCTGTGGGAGGACTCGGCCCGCTTCGCGGCTTACTTCACATGGGGCGGCTCGCTGGTGCTGCTCGCGTTCATCCTCGGCTCGGCCGCGATGACGGGTGCCGACCACCGTGCCAAGGCCCGGGAGGCCTGGATCCGCGGCGGCGTGATGGGCCTGTCGGACGAAGTGCGCGGCGACCTGCGGCTCGACGAACTCGGTCCGCGCGTGCTCTCGTACCTGGCGCGCCGGCTGGGCGCTCGCGTGGGTGTGGCCTATGTCGCGGAAGGCCATGGCGTGTTCCGCCGGTTCGGCGGCTATGCGCTGTCGGGCACGCCCGGGCCGGAACGCGTGGCCGAGGGCGAGGGCCTCGTCGGCCAGGCCGCGGTGTCGCGGCAGACGGTGCATGCCCGGCACGTGCCGGCCGCGCACCTGGAAGTGCAGTCGGGCGTGGGCCACAGCGCGCCCGGCGAGCTGGTGGTGCTGCCCGCGGTGCACAACGGCACCGTGCAGGCCGTCATCGAGCTCGGCTTCTTCCGGCCCGTGCAGGACATCGACCTGGAGCTTCTCGCGCGCGCCTCGGAGCAACTGGCCATCGCGGTGCGTTCGGCCAAGGACCGCTCGCAGCTCGAAACGCTGCTCGACGAGACCCAGCGCCAGGCCGAGGAGCTGCAGGCCCAGCAGGAAGAGCTGCGCGTGAGCAACGAGGAGCTTGAACAGCAGAGCCGCGTGCTGCAGGAATCGCAGGCGCAGATGGAGGCGCAGCAGACCGAGCTGGAGCAGAGCAACGCCCAGTTGGAAGAGCAGACCCAGCAGCTCGAGTACCAGAAGCAGCAGCTCCTGCGCGCGCAGGACGCGCTCACCGACAAGGCGCGCGACCTGGAGCAGGCGAGCCAGTACAAGAGCGAGTTCCTGGCCAACATGAGCCACGAGCTGCGCACCCCGCTCAACTCCAGCCTGATCCTCGCCAAGCTGCTGGCGGACAACAAGGGCGGCAACCTCACCGCCGAGCAGGTGCGCTATGCCGAGACGATCCACGGCGCCGGCAACGACCTGCTCACGCTCATCAACGACATCCTCGACCTCGCCAAGATCGAGGCCGGCCAGGCCACGGTCGACATCGAACCGGTGAGCATCGCACGCGCGGTGCAATCCATCGCCGAGCCGCTGCGGCCGCTCGCGCGCGAGAAGAATCTCGCGTTCAGCGCGGTGGTGGAGCCCGGCGTGCCCGAGCAGTTGCGCACCGACGCGCAGCGGCTCGGCCAGATCCTGAAGAACCTGCTGTCGAACGCGATCAAGTTCACCGAGCGCGGCGAAGTCGCGCTGCGCGTCTGGGCCCAGCCGGACGGTCGCGTGGCGTTCTCCGTGCGCGACACAGGCATCGGCATTCCGGAGCACCAGCAGAAGCTGATCTTCGAGGCCTTCCGCCAGGCCGACGGCAGCACCCACCGCAAGTACGGCGGCACGGGGCTGGGCCTGTCGATCTCGCGCGATCTCGCGCAGCTGCTGGGCGGCAGCGTCTCGGTGCAGAGCACGCCGGGGCAGGGCAGCGTGTTCACCCTGGTGCTGCCGCTGCAGGCGCCGGAGCCCGCGCAGTCCAGCCAAGACACCGCCTCCGGCTACGGCATGCCCCAGCGCGCGGTGGCCACGGCCAGCGCCACGCCGGCCAGCCCCGCCATGCCGGTCGACATGGTGGCGGCCGTGCCGGCGATCGCCTCCGTGCAGGAGGCGCCGCGCCGTCCGGACTCGGCCGTGGCCGACGACCGCGACGGCCTGCAGGCCGGCAAGCGCACCATCCTGGTGGTGGAGGACGACGTGCGCTTCGCACGCATCCTGCACGACCTCGCGCACGAAATGGGCTTCCAGTGCATCGTCACCCACAGCGGCGGCGAAGGTCTGGCGGCCGCCACCGACTACATGCCCAGCGCCGTGGTGCTGGACATGAACCTGCCCGATTTCTCGGGCCTGGGCGTGCTCGACCAGCTCAAGCGCAACCCCGCCACGCGCCACATCCCGGTGCACGTCGTCTCGGTGGCCGACTACTCGCAGGAGGCCCTGGGCCTCGGGGCCATGGGCTACGCGCTCAAGCCGGTCAAGCGCGACGAACTCGTGCAGGCCCTGGAGCGCATGGAGGCGAAATTCACCCAGGCCCTGCGGCGCGTGCTGGTGGTGGAAGACGACGACCGCCAGCGCGAGAGCATGGGGCACCTGCTCGCCAACGGCGACGTGGAGATCGTCGGCGCCGAAACCGCCCAGCGCGCGCTGCAGTTGCTGCGCGAGAGCACCTTCGACTGCATGGTGATGGACCTGAACCTGCCCGACCTGAGCGGCTACGAGCTGCTCGAACAGATGGCCGGCCAGGAGGACGTGGCCTTCCCGCCGGTGATCGTCTACACCGGCCGCTCGCTCTCGCGCGACGAGGAGCAGCGGCTGCGGCGCTTCTCCAAGTCGATCATCATCAAGGACGCGCGTTCTCCCGAGCGCCTGCTCGACGAGGTCACGCTGTTCCTGCACCAGGTGGAATCGAGCCTGCCGACCGACCGGCAGCAGATGCTGCGCCTGGCGCGCGACCGCGAATCGTCGTTCGAGGGCCGCAGCATCCTCGTGGTGGAAGACGACGTGCGCAACATCTTCGCGCTCTCCAGCGTGCTGGAGCCCACCGGCGCCAAGGTGCAGATCGCGCGCAACGGCCGCGAGGCGCTGGAGCTGCTGGAGCGCTCGCAGGCCGGCGATGCGCCGCAGGTCGACCTCGTGCTCATGGACATCATGATGCCGGAGATGGACGGCTTCACCGCCATGCGCGAGATCCGCAAGCGGCAGGAGTGGCGGCGCCTGCCCATCATCGCCCTCACGGCCAAGGCCATGAAGGACGACCAGGAGAAATGCCTCGCGGCCGGCGCCAACGACTACATCGCCAAGCCGCTGGACGTCGAGAAGCTGCTTTCGCTGGTGCGCGTGTGGATGCCCAAGTGACCCCCGACGACGAAGCCGGCTCGGCGCTGCGCCGCAAGACCTTCGACATCGAGCAGCACTTGCTCGTGGAGGCCATCTACCGCCGCTACCACTACGACTTCCGCGGCTACGCGCAGGCCTCGCTCAAGCGGCGCCTGCAGTCGGCGCTCACGCGCTTCCACTGCCGCACGCTCTCGCAGCTGCAGCACCTCATCCTGCACGATCCGGAGGTGTTCCCGGCCATGCTCGAATACCTCACCGTGCAGGTGAGCGAGATGTTCCGCGACCCGAGCTACTTCCGCGCGCTGCGCGAGACCGTGGTGCCCGTGCTGCGCACCTACCCCTCGCTCAAGATCTGGGTGGCCGGCTGCAGCACCGGCGAGGAGGTGTATTCGCTCGCCATCCTGCTGCGCGAGGAGGGCCTGCTGGAGCGCACGCTGATCTACGCGACCGACATCAACGCGAACGCGCTGCAGAAGGCGGAGGCGGGCGTGTACGCGATCGAGCGCGTGCCGTCCTTCACCGAGAACCATGCCCGCTCCGGCGGCCGCGGCTCGCTGTCGGAGCACTACACGGCCGCCTACGGGCGCGTGGTGTTCGACAAGAGCCTGCGCCGGCACATCGTGTTCTCGGACCACAGCCTCGCCACGGACAGCGTGTTCGCCGAAGTGCACCTCGTCTCCTGCCGCAACGTGCTCATCTACTTCGACCGCGAGCTGCAGGACCGCGCGCTCGGCCTCTTCCACGAGGCGCTGTGCCGCAAGGGTTTCCTCGGCCTGGGCTCCAAGGAGTCGCTGCGGTTCTCGTCGCATGCGCAGACCTTCGACGAACTGGTCGCGTCCGAGCGCATCTACCAGAAGCGGGGGGGCGCATGACCCGTCCGACCATGGCGCCGGCGGCCCCGGCGAAACCCTTCGAGGCCATCGTGGTCGGCGGCTCCGCCGGCAGCATCGAGGCGCTCGCCGTGCTGCTGCCGGCGCTGCCCGCCCGCCAGCGTGCCGCGGTGTTCATCGCGCTGCACCTGCCCCGCGACCGGCCCAGCCTGCTGTGCGACATCTTCCAGCCGCGCTGCGCGCTGCCGCTGCGCGAAGCCCAGGACAAGGAGCCCGTCGAAGCCGGCACGGTGTATTTCGCGCCGCCCGACTACCACCTGCTCGTCGATGCCGGCCCGAGGCTCGCCCTGTCGGTCGACGATCCCGTGCATTTCTCGCGTCCGTCCATCGACGTTCTCTTCGAATCCGCCGCGGACGCCTATGCCGGGCGGCTGCTGGCCATCCTGCTCTCCGGCGCCAACCACGACGGCGCCCAGGGCATCGCCGCGGTACAGGCCGCGGGCGGCACGACGATCGTGCAAGATCCCGAAAGCGCTCCCATGAGTACCATGCCCGAAGCGGCGCTGCAGTTGTGCAGGCCCGACCACGTCCTTCCGCCGCAGCGCATCGCCGACTGGATCGCCGCGCTGCCGCAGGGAGCACGCGCATGATCGCGCCGCCGCGCACCCCCATGGCGGACGCCGCGCCGCAGCGCCCGCCCATGCCCGTCAAATGCCTGCTGGTGGACGACGTGCCCGAGAACCTGATCGCGCTGGAGGCGCTGCTGCGCCGCGACGGCGTGCACATCCTCAAGGCGGCGTCCGGCCCCGAGGCGCTGGAGCTGCTGCTGGTGCACAGCGACGTGGCGCTCGCCATGCTCGACGTGCAGATGCCCGAGATGAACGGTTTCGAGCTGGCCGAACTGATCCGTGGCAGCGAGCGCACGCGCCACATCCCGCTCATGTTCATGACCGCCGGCTCGCGCGACCAGAACTGGCAGTTCAAGGGCTACGAGAACGGCGCCGTCGATTTCCTCTACAAGCCGATCGACCCGCACATGCTGGTCAACAAGGCCAACGTGTTCTTCGATCTGCATCGCCAGAAGGTGGCGCTGGCCTGCGAGCTGCAGGACCGCACCCAGGCCCTGAAGCTCAGCGAGATGTTCATGGCCGTGCTCAGCCACGACCTGCGCGGCCCGCTGAGCGCGATCCTGGCGAGCGCGGCGGTGCTGCGGCGCACGCAGGAGCCCGACAAGGTGCTCGCCATGGCCGACAAGGTGCACACCAGCGCGCAGCGCATGGGCCGCATGATCGAGGACCTGCTCGACGTCACGCGCGCGCGCCAGTTCGGCGGGCTGCCGGTGCGCATCGCCCCGGCGGACCTGGGCGAGCTGGTGCAGCGCACCGCGGCCGAGTGGCGCACGAGCCATCCCGAGCGGGCGATCGAAGTGGAGCAGGCGGGCGACCTCGGCGGCTCCTGGGATGCCGAGCGGCTCTGCCAGGTGGTGGCGAACCTGCTGGGCAATGCCATCCACCACGGCGACGCGCAGCGGCCCGTGCAGGTGGTGCTGGACGGCACGGGCCCGGAGCGCGTGGCGATGGAGGTGCGCAACGGCGGGGAGATCCCCGCGTCGCTCATCCCGCAGCTGTTCGATCCGTTCCGCGGCCGCGAGCGCGAGCCGGGCCGGCACCAGGGGCTGGGGCTGGGGCTCTACATCGTGCACCAGATCGTGGAAGGCCACGGCGGAACCATCCGCGTGCACTCCCAGCAGGGCAGCACCGTCTTCCGGGTCGAACTGCCGCGGGAAGCACCGCCCTGCAAGCTGCCCGGCGCCCAGTGAGCGCGCTGGCGCGCCCTCCGCAAGCCCCGGTCCGCAAGGCAGGGCTTTCCGGCCGTCAGGCGGCCGGCGGCGACCGCAGCGCCTGGGTGATGGATTCCATCAGCGCCTCCAGGTCTTCGAGTTCGAACGGCTTGAGCAGCGCGCGCACGTTGGGACCCAGCGTGTCGAGCCCGTGGCCGAACTGGTAGCCCGAGCAGAGCACGACCCAGCGCCGGGGCGCGTCCGCCAGCAGGCGGCGGCAGAGGTCGGTGCCCGACATGCCCGGCAGGCTCACGTCGGTCACCACGATGTCGAAGGGGCGCGGCGCGTCCAGCTGGAGCGCTTCCTCCGCCGTGGCGCAGGAGACGACCTCGCGGTCGTCGCCCTCCAGCAGCATGCCGATGGTTTCACGGAGTTCGGCGTTGTCTTCCACGTAGAGGATACGCAGCGGGGTCATGGAGGTCTGTCGTCCTTCGGAGGATTCGCGGGGCGAAAAAGGGTGGGATGCGCCCGGCAGGGGCGCGGTCGCGGCGGGCTGCATCATGCCAGCATCCGCACCTTCGGTTCGCGGTCCCACTGGCGGGTGGCGGCGGCCTTCACGAAGGCGCCCGTATCGTCCGGCTTCAGCACACCCGCATCGGGCTCGATGCCCGCGGCATCGAGGATCGGCTGCGACCCCTTGCAGGCGGCGATCGCCTTCAGGTGGCCGAAGGCGTCGCGGAACCAGTCCACCGCCGCGGCCTCGCGGGCCAGCTGCGCGCCGGCCTGCGGCGACAGCACCGAAGCCACCGCGTCGAACACCGCAGAGGGCGTGCCCGCGAGCTGGCCGTCCGCGGGCAGGCGCGTGCCGTCCGCCAGCAGGGCGCCGCCCACCTTCGGAGCGACGATCTTCACCTGCGCGCCGGCTTTTTCCACCGCCTTGCGCAGCGCGGCGATCGGCTCGGCGGCCGAGCCGTCGGCCACCAGGATGCCCACGCAGCGGCCCTTCAGGGTGGGAAGCATGCGATCGATGATGCGCAGCGCCGGGGAGAGCGGCAGATCCTGCACGGGCGCCGCGGCCGGGAAGGCGGCGGGCAGCTCGGGCAGGGCCAGGCCGTCGGCCACGCGCTGCGCGAGGTGTTCGTCCACGTTCAGCAGTTGCGCCACCACCGCCACGCGCACGCGTTCGGTTTCCACCTTCGAGAGCTCGAACACCAGGGCGGAGGCCATGTGGGCCTGCTCGATGGCGCTCTGGCTGCGGTAGAACATGCGCGCCTGGCTGTAGTGGTCGGCGAAGCTTTCCGGCCGCATGCGGCCCTTGGCGCCGTCGTCGGCCAGCCGCTCCGCGAAATGGCGGAAGCCCTGCGTGGTGGAGGCGCGCGGCGTGTCCGGCTGCAGGCTGCTGGGCTCGTAGGCGACGCGGCCCTTGGGCACCTGCATCTGCATGTGGCCGTCGCGCTGCATGTGGTGGAACGGGCACTTGGGCGCGTTGATCGGCAACTGCACGAAGTTCGGGCTGCCCAGGCGCGAGAGCTGCGTGTCCAGGTACGAGAACAGGCGGCCCTGCAGCAGCGGGTCGTTGGAGAAGTCGATGCCCGGCGGCACGTTGCCGGGGCAGAACGCCACCTGCTCGGTCTCGGCGAAGAAGTTGTCGGGCCAGCGGTTCAGCGTCATGCGGCCGATCACCTTCAGGGGCACCAATTCCTCGGGCACGAGCTTGGTCGGGTCGAGATGGTCGAACGGAAAGCGCACGGCTTCTTCCTCGGTGAAGAGCTGCACGGCCAGGTCCCATTCGGGGAAATCGCCCGCCTGGATGGCTTCGAACAGGTCGCGCCGGTGGAAGTCGTTGTCGGCGCTCTGCAGCTTCACGGCCTCATCCCACACCGTGGACTGGATGCCCAGGCGCGGGCGCCAGTGGAACTTCACGAACGTGCTCTCGCCCGCGGCGTTCAGCAAGCGGAAGGAGTGCACGCCGAAGCCTTCGATCGTGCGCAGGCTGCGCGGGATCGTGCGGTCGCTCATGGCCCACATGATCATGTGCAGGCTCTCGGGCATAAGGGAGATGAAATCCCAGAACGTGTCGTGCGCGCTCGCGGCCTGCGGGAAGGCGCGGTCGGGCTCCATCTTCACGGCGTGCACGAGGTCGGGGAACTTCATCGCGTCCTGGATGAAGAACACGGGAATGTTGTTGCCCACCAGGTCCCAGTTGCCCTGGTCGGTATAGAACTTCACCGCGAAGCCGCGCACGTCGCGCGGCGTGTCCACCGAGCCCGCGCCGCCGGCCACCGTGGAGAAGCGGCAGAACACCGGCGTCTCCTTGCCGACCTCGGTGAGGATGCGCGCGGTGGTGTACTTCTCGAGGCTTTCGGTGAGTTGGAACACGCCGTGCGCGGCGCTGCCCCGCGCGTGCACGATGCGCTCGGGAATGCGCTCGTGGTCGAAATGCATGATCTTTTCGCGGAGGATGAAGTCCTCCAGCAGCGTCGGCCCGCGCGGCGTGGGGCGCAGCGAATTCTGGTTGTCGGCAACGGGAATGCCCTGCTGCGTGGTCAGCACCGGATGGTCGCCGCCGGCCTGCTGCTGCAGCTCGCCTCCCTGTCCGCGGGCGCTGTCGCCCGCCGCTGCCGCGGACGCGGGCTTCAATGCTTTCGCGCCCTTGGCTTCGGAAGAAGAGGGCGGGGTGGAAGAGGTCTTGGGCATGGTGTTCCTCGTGGGGGCAGCGGTCGCGGTAACTGAAGCAGGCATCTTTTGCCCGCGGCCGGCCCGGAGGTGTAGGACAAGCGCGCTTGGTTCCGTCCCGCCCTGCGTGGCGACGCGCCCTCCGCTGACAGCCCGCACGGAGGCCCGCGCGGATACTGGTGTGGACGGACGGCGGACCGCGGCAGGCAAGTTGCAACGGCCGGTTCCTCATCACCTCTATCGCACCGAAACCACATGATCCGAATCAAGCTCCAGGTCGAGTTGGAGTACCAGGTGGGCGAAGGCCCGGGCGCGGACTTCGTCTTCAACATCCATGCCGCGCAGACGGGCAGCCAGACCGTGGTGGACGAGAGCCTCGCGATCAGCCAGCCCGTCACGCCGCAACTGCACACCGATCCTGTGACCGGAACGCGCTGCATGCGCCTGCATGCCGATCCCGGGACGCTCGCCATCGCGTATGCGGCCACGATCGACATGGACCACTACACCGCCGATCCGGCGCACATCCCGGAAGTGCCGGTGCGCGAGCTGCCTCCGGAGGCGTTCGGCTACATCCTGCCGAGCCGTTACTGCCAGTCCGACCGGCTCGCCAATCTGGCGATGCGCGAGTTCGGCCACCTCTGGCAGGGCTACAGCCGCGTGCAGACCATCTGCGACTGGGTGCGCAGCCACGTGGCCTTCCGCTCCAACACCTCCAACTCGACCACCTCGGCCGTCGACACCTTCGTGGAGCGCGTGGGCGTGTGCCGCGACTTCGCGCACCTCATGATCGCGCTCTGCCGCGCGCTGAACATCCCGGCGCGCATCGCCACCGGCACCGACTATGGCGCCGATCCCGCCCTGGGCCCGCCGGATTTCCACGCGTACGTCGAGGCCTACCTGGGCGACCGCTGGTATGTGTTCGATCCGTCCGGCACGGCCATCCCGATGGGCATGGTGCGGCTGGCCACCGGCCGCGATGCCGCCGACGTGGCGTTCGCAACCATGTTCGGCAGCGTGCAGTCGAATGCGCCCAAGATCCGCGCCTGGGCCGTACAGGACCCGGCGCGCGGCTTCGAGCTGCCGCAGCATTCGTCGCTGGCCCTGTCCACCGACGCGCCCATGGGCCACGGCATGCCGCGTGCTCCGGTGCAACCGGGCCACGGCCGGGCGATGGCTCCCCGGCGCGCATCGGCGCGCGCCTGAACAACCCCGCCACGTGCCGCGGCGGCGCGGCGCCGTCCGCACCGCTGCGTCGCTTCAACCCGCCCGGCGGAAGGTGAGGTTCACGCGTGCATCGCCCCACTGCGCATGCGCGCCTTCGCGCACCGGCAGCACGCCATGGAAGCGCAGCCGGTCCGGCCCGCCCCACACCACCACGTCGCCATGCTGCAGCGGCACGCGTTCCGCGCGCTCGGTGCGCGTGAACCCGCCCCAGAGAAACACCGCACCCAGCCCGAGCGAGACAGACACGATGGGCGCCTGCAGATCGCGCTCGTCGCGGTCCTGGTGCAGCGAAAGCCGTGTGCCCGGCGCATAGCGGTTGACGAGGCAGCTATCGGGATCGAAACCGGGGTATCCGCCAGCGGCCGCCGCCTCGCGGGCCAGCGAGCGAAACACGGCCGGCATCGCGGGCCATGGCTCGCCGCTCCCCGGGTCGCGGGCCGCGTAGCGGTAGCCGCGCCGGTCGCTCACCCAGCCGAGATCACCGCACGACGTGGTGGCCACCGACATCTGCCGCCCGCCCGGCGTTTCCATGTGCCGCCACGGGGCCGCCTGCGCAACGGCCAGCACGCCGTCCCGCAACGCCTGCGCCACGGGCAATGCGAATCCGCGCAGCAGCACCGCGCCGGGGCCGAGCACGAGGGTGGACGGCGCGGGTGCGGCGGAGGCGTCGTCGGCGAACAGATCGGGTGTCATGGAGGTAGCGGCAGGCAAGCGGAAACAACGGAACGTACCAGGATGGAGGCATCGCCGCGCCTCTGCAAGGGCTCTCGCGCCCTGGCATGCTGCGCATCCATGACCGACTCCGTTTCCGCCGCTTCCACCCCTGCCGATGCCGCCGTCCCGCTGCGGATCGATTTCGTTTCCGACATCTCCTGCCCGTGGTGCGCCATCGGCCTGCAGTCGCTCGACCGTGCACTGCAGTCGCTCGGCGGCGCCGTGAAGGCGGAAATGCACTTCCAGCCGTTCGAGCTCAACCCCGGCATGCCGGCAGGCGGGCAGGACATCGGCGAGCACCTGGCCGAGAAATACGGCGCCACCGCCGAGCAGACCGCGCAGACGCAGCGCGCCATCGCGGAGCGCGGCGCAGCCCTGGGCTTCGAGTTCCGCATGGACCGCCGCAGCCGCATCTACAACACCTTCGATGCGCACCGGCTGCTGCACTGGGCGGAGGAAGTCGCAGGCCCGCAGGGACAGGCGGCATTGAAGCGTGCGCTGTTCCACGCCTACTTCACCGAAGGCCGCGACCCCGGCGACCGGGCCCTGCTGGTGCAGCTGGCCGCGGGCGCCGGCCTGGATGCGGCGCGTGCGCAGGAGGTGCTCGATTCGGGCGAATACGCCGATGCCGTGCGCGAGCGCGAGGCCTTCTACCAGCAGCACGGCATCCACTCCGTGCCGGCCGTGATCGTGAACGAGCGGCACCTGATCCAGGGCGGCCAGCCGCCCGAGGTGTTCACGCAGGCGCTGCGGCAGATCGCCGCGCAGGCGTGAGCGAAGCGGCCCGGCATGGGTCAGCTCTTCCTTAAGTCTGGCCTAAGTCAAAGGGAGCACATTAGCGGTTCGGCAGCCGCTGTCTCTTCTCCCTCCCTCCTTACATGGCTGCTGTTTACCCGCTTCGGCGGGTATTTTTTTGCCTGCGGAGGCGGCGTGCGGATTCAACGCACCCGGATCGTCGTGCGCTGCAGGTCGGCATCGAAGACCAGACGCCCGGGCCAGACGGGCCAGCGAGTGCCGAGTTCGGGATCGTTGGGGTCGCCGTGCCGCGCGAATGCCCCGAGACTGCGCATCATCGCGTCCGAAAGCGCCAGACGCCCCGGTGCGTTCGCGCTTGTGAACATGAATCGCGAATAGAGCGACGGCCCGAAATTGCCGAAAACGAAAGGCAGGTCGAAGGTGTGGGCCGCGCCGAAGATCTGGTTCAGGGGCGGCGGCAGGCGGTCCCATTCGAACTCGTAGGCCCAGACCGGCCCCCGTTGCGCACGCAGGGCATCGAGCATGTCGTCGCGGATCGCCGAGAACCACACGGCGTCGAGCTGGCGCGCGCGGGCATCGAAGCCTGTGGCGGGTGCGTCGGGGGGCAGATAGGCCGGTGGAATCCACTCCTGCAGGGTGGTCTGCGGCGGGGCTTCGGGGTCGTAGCGTGCAGCGAGAGAGAAAACGGCGCCGTCGTCCAGCAAGCGGCCACTGGCGCCTCCCGGCGCAGCACTGAGCGCGAACAGCTGCGGAAAGAGTTTGGTCTCGTCGCGCGTGTGCCCCGCCAGCACCGGCATGCGCAGATAGCGGCCCGCGCGCACCGCTGCGATCGGGTCCCGCGCAAGCACCCAGCCATCCGGGATCGGGTTGCTCGCCGCCATACCCAGCGGTGCGAGCCGTGTGCGCACCACCTGCAGGAGGGTGTCGGCTGGCAGGCTGCGCAGCCAGTCTGCGGTGCATTCGGAAGCGCCGCCCGTGTCGGAAGGGCGAACCTGCGCTGCGTCGGTGGCCCCTCGGTCCGCCATGCATGATGCACGCACCAGCGCGTCTCCACGGGCCGCCCAGACGGGCGCGGGCAATACGGACGGGATGCCGCCGGGCGGTAGCGAGGCTGCGGTGGACAGGCCCCCGCTGAGCGCAGCCAGACGGTGGAACAGAGGACGGCCGCGCGCCACCAGCATCGGCGAGCTGAGCAATGCGTAGGCATTGACCGCGCCTGCAGACTGCCCCATCAACGTCACGCGCCGCGGGTCGCCGCCGAAGGCCGGCGCATTCGCGGCGACGAACTCCAGGGCTTTCACGATGTCCAGCAGCGCGAAGTTGCCGGAATCTTCCGCCGGATCACCTGTCTTGAGTGCCTTCGCGTCGAGGAAACCGAAAATGCCGAGCCGGTAGTTGACCGAGACCACCACGGCGTCCTCGTGCTTCGCCAGCGCGGCACCGTCATACACCGGGTCGGCCGTGTAGCCCGTGACGTTGCTGCCGCCATGCACGAACACGATCACCGGCCGAGGCACCGCAGGCCGTGACGCAGGTGTCCAGATGTTGAGGTACAGGCAATCTTCAGCGCCCACGGTGCGCCCCAGGGTGCTGCCCACCGTCCCGTCATAGCGGTTGTTCAGGCCCGGGCCATAGAGGCGCTGGGTCTGCACGCAGGCGGGCGCGAAGGCCCGGGCCGGTCGCACGCCGCTCCAGGGCTGCGGATCGCGCGGTGCGCGCCAGCGCAGTGCGCCGACCGGCGGCTGTGCGTAGGGCACGCCCTTCCAGCTCCAGGTGCCGCTTGCGGCCGAATCGTCGCTGCCCGACACCGGCCCCCAGGCGGTCTGGCGCTGCATCGGTGCACCGCCCGGGCCGGGCGCCGCGCAGCCCAGGAGGCTCAGTGCGAGCAGCACCGGCATGGCCGCGGTCCCGGCGCGGCGCGGGTGGCGTGGCACCGACGTCATTCCGCCGTGATCTGTGCTGCCTGGATGATCTGCGCCCACTTGCGGGTCTCGCTCGCGATGAATGCGCTGAGTTCGGCAGGCGTGCCGCCGCGCAGCTGCAGGCCGGCGGCCTCCGCCTTGCGCCGCACCTCCGGATCGGCCAGGGCGGCCTGCAGTTCGCTTTGGAGGCGCGCCACGACTTCGGCCGGCGTGCCGGCCGGCGCGAGCATGCCGTACCAGCCGTAGCCGACCACGGTGGGAAGGCCCTGTTCCCGCAGCGTCGGAGCGTCGGGATAGAGCGGTGTGCGCTCTTCGTTCGCCACGCCCAGCACGCGCAGCTTGCCGGCCTGGATGTGCGGCACGGCCGTGGAAATGGCCGTCAGCGTGGCGTCGATCCGGCCAGCCAGCAGCTCGGTGTAGGCCGGTGCATCGCCGCGGTATTGGACGACGACGCCCTTGGCCCCTGCGGCGCGCAGCAGCAGCTCGGCGGTGAGGTGAGGGGCCGAGCCGGCGCCGGGCGATCCGAAGGTCGCGCCCTTCGGGTCCGCCTTCACGTGCCGGATGAATTCGGCCAGGGTCTTGTAGGGCGCCTGGGCGTTCACCACCAGGAAGAGCGGAGCGATGGCCGTGCTGCCGATCGCGGCGAAGCTTTTGTGCACGTCGTAGGGCAGTTCCTTGTAGAGCGCCTCGCCGATCGCGATCGGCGCCGCGGCGTGCAGCAAGGTGTAGCCGTCGGGGGCGGCCTTGGCCACCGATTCGTTGGCGATGCGCGTGCCGGCGCCGGCCTTGTTGTCCACGACGACGCTCTGGCCCAGCCGGCGCGACAGGAAGTCGCCCAGCACCCGCGTGAGGATGTCGTTCGACCCACCGGGGCCATAGGGCGACACGAGCCGTATCGGCCTCGCGGGCCACGCCTGCGCTCGGGCGGGCAGGTGCCAGGGCAGCGCCAGCCCGGCGGCGGCCGAGGCGAGCAGGTGGCGGCGATGGATGGGCATGGCGCTTGTCTCCGTCTTGTTGAAATCATGCGTCAGAGCGGGCGGATCGGCGGATAGTCGAAGCGCAACTCCAGGTGCTCGGCACGGGGCTGGTACAGCCGCAGCACCACATAGAAGAGCTCGCCCGCGGGAGCCGGCAGCCAGTTGGCGCCCGGCCCGGGGTCATCGGCCTGCAGGCGGATGGCGACGCTGCCGTCCGGTTCGGTGCGCAGCCCCGGGGTGCGGTCGCCGATCGAGTAACGGTGGATCGGGTTGGCGACGAACAGGCAGTCGCTGCGCCGGTACATGGTGAGCGACCAGAAGGCGTCGACTCGCGGCGCCTGCCCAGGCGCGAAGCGCAGTTCGTAGCGCCTGGAGCCGTGCAGGGGCTCGCCCGCCGCATCGATCTCCGCCGTCGGGTACATGGCCTCGTCGATGCCCAGGGCGCCGATGAAGTTGCGGGCGATGCGCGCCCTCGTGGCATGGTCGTTGCCCCAGTGCGTGCGCACCATCACCGGGATGGCCCAGCCGCCCCCCAGTGCATGGGGCTGGCCGGCGGTGCGCAGCCGTTCGTAGACGGCCGGCAGGGCCGTCGCCAGTGCCTCGTCCCCGGGCGGCCAAGCGAGCGATTCGCCGTCGGGGGGCTGGTTGCCGCGCAGCGCCGCGTCGACCACCGCGCGGTAGCGCGCTGCCGGGGGAACGCGCGTGTCCCTTCCGTCGAGGGCCGTGTCCAAACGCATCGCGGCATCACTGCCGTCCAGTCGCCGCATGCGCAGGGCCTGCTGCAGCGCGCGCACGCGCTCGGTGTCGGGGCCGTCGTCGTCCACCAAGAAGCGGCCGATGAGCCATACGTCGTCGCCCGGCGCGGCGATGGTGGCGGTGATCTCCGCGGGAACGTCGCCGCGCCAGCCCGGCCCGTGCACCAGCGTGCGCTGTGGGCGGTTGCCGGTGGTGCGGCGGCCGACGTAGGCAAAGGGATTGGTCCAGGCATCGAGCAGTCCCAGCGTCCAGTAGCGCTCGCCCATGTCCGGCGAATCGATCACCACCGGCCCCTCGGAGAGGTCGATCCATGCGTTGCTGTAGACCGTGTCGTTGTTGGGGCTCACCACCTCGCGGTCCTGAGGACCCAACCGGCGATGGGTGTGGGTGAACTGGTTGACCCATCGCCAGGTCGATCCGGGTTCGTCCGAAGCGAAGCCGAAGACCGGATGGCGCCTGGCGGTGGTGGCCGCACGCATGCGCATCATCTCGAAGAGGGGCAGTGTCTGGATCACGGCGGTTTCGGCAGCCGCCGCCGCGGGGCCGGATGGTGTGTGGAGCGTCATCGGAGATGCGATGGTTGTGGGGGTGTCAGGCGACGGTGCCTTGGCGGCGCAGGGCGGTGATTTCGTGCGCTTCGAAGCCGAGATCGCGGAGCACGGCGTCGGTGTCGTCGCCGCACGCCGGTGCCGCCTCGGGCGCGGCGCGGGGAGCGTCGCCGAAGGCGTAGGGCAGGGCCAGCGCGGCATGCCGCGTTCCGTCGGCCGCTGCCGCCTCCACGAGCATGCCGCTGGCCTGCACGTCCGGGCTCTGCAGCACCTGGCCATAGCTGCGCACGGCGCCGACCACGATCTGGTGGCGGCTGAGCAGTGCGACGCATTCCTCGCTGCTCATCGCCGACAGACAGTCGTGGAGAACGGCGCGGAGCTCGCCGCGGTGCCGCACGCGCAGCGCATTGCTGCAAAAGCGCGGATCGGTGATCAATTCCTCGCGCCCGACGGCGCGGCAGAAGCGCGCCCAGTGGTCCTCCGCGTAGGCCGACAGCACGATGTGGCCGTCGCGCGTGGGCAGCACTTCGGCCGCGGGTGCGTTGTGGGGCTGGCCGTCGCCGATGCGCGTGGGCTCGGGCGCGCCGCCCAGGTAGTCGCACCAGGTGGTGGCCTGCAGGTGCATCGCCACTTCGAGCAGCGACGTGTGCAGCGTCTCCCCACGCCCGGTGCGAGTGCGGCCGTACAGCGCCGCCAGCACGGCCTGGGCGCCGAGGTGGGCCGCGGCGGCGTCGATGATCGGCACGCCCACTTTCTGCGGCAGCCGATCGCGCTCGCCGGTGACCGACATGAGCCCGCTTTCGGCCTGCGCGGCGATGTCGTAGCCCGGCCGTTCGGCCGAGGGTCCGCGGTGGCCGAAGCCCGAGATGGAGAGGTAGACGAGCGCGGGGAAGCGCTCGCGCACCGCCGCCGGGCCGAACCCCAATGCCTCGATCGCGCCAGGCCGCAGGTTCTGGATCAGCACGTCACTGCGGCCGATCAGCCGCCAGGCGACCTCACGGCCCGCCTCGCTTTTGAGATCCAGCGCGATGGACTGCTTGCCACGGCTGTAGGCCCGGATCATCGATTCGCCATAGCTGCCGATGTGCCGGGCCTGGTCGCCCGCCAGGGGCTCGACTTTGATTACCTCCGCGCCCAGTTCGGCCAGCACCATCGCCGCCCCGGGGCCCGCGATGTACTGGCCCAGGTCCAGCACGCGCACTCCCTCGAGCGGGGCGGCGGGTGCCGATGTCTCATGGTCTTGAATACGCATGATCGGACCATATCGCCGCTGGTGATTCTTGAAAATTCGATAATCGTGATGGAGTGATCACGATTTGCAATCGACTCGAAGGAACCAGCATGGACGCCACCACCGGCCGATTGGTGCGCACGCTTCGGCTGCGCCACCTGGAACTGCTTGCCGTGCTCGCCGAGGCGGGCACCATGCGCAGCGCATCCACGCAGTTGCACCTGAGCCAGCCCGCGATCAGCAAGATGCTCGGCGAAATCGAGGCCTGCTTCGGCGCGCGCCTTTTCGAGCGCAGCCACCAGGGCATCCATCCGAATGCGCTGGGCGCCGGCGCGGTCTTCCATGCCCGGGCGGTGTTGAACCAGCTGGTGCGCGCCACCGAGGACGTCGGCGCGATGCAGCAGGGCGCGCTCGCCGTGCTCCGCGTGGGTGCTCCATCCGTCACCGCCACCGTGCCGTCGGCGATCGCGCGGCTGCGCGAGCGCATGCCCGGCGCCATGGTGCAAATCCGCGAAGGGCGGGTGCAGGAGCTGATCCAGCGCCTGCTGGCGGGCGAGCTCGACTGCGTCTATGGCGCCGTGACGCCCGAACTCATCACCGCGGACATCGCGCCGCTGCTGGAGCCCGTCGCGATGCTGCGGGACGAGCTGTGCGTGCTGGCGTCGGTACCGCGCAAGGGCGCCGGCGCTGGCCGGCGGCGGCTGCGGTGGCGAGACCTCGGCGATGCCCCGTGGCTGCTGCCGCCGAAGGAAACGCTGGTGCGCCAGGCCTTCGTGACGGCTTTTCTGAACGATGGCGCACAGCCGCCGGTGCCGGTCATCGAGGCGATCTCGTCCGTCACCATCGGCGCTCTGATGCGCCAGGACCGGTCGCTGCTCTGTGCGGTACGGCTCGAACACGCCGTGGACGAGATCGCGCGCGGCGGGGTGCTGCGGCTGGATATCGCCCCGAAGGTGCCGTTGCCGTCCTTCGGGCTCTTCTTCCGCCGGGACGGCATGGAGCGCACGCCGGTACTGCTGGCCTTCGCGGACGCGGTGAAGGCCGCCGCCGCAGGCCTCGGCGTGCCGCGGCGCACTGCCCGAGGCGGCTCCGGCGTTCGCTGACCTGCGAGCGTTGCCGATCGGCGTGGTAGCGTGCTATTTGACCGGGATCGGCATGCCCCGGTCCACCGGCACCGCCGTCACGCTGTTCTGGGGCGAACCCTCGATCAGCTTGTCGGAGTAGCTCAGGTAGACCAGCGTGTTGCGTTTGGCATCCACCATGCGCACCACGCGCAGCCGCTTGAACAGGATGGAGGTGCGCTCGCTGAACACCTCTTCCTGCTTTTTGAGAGGCGACGCGGCGAAGCTGATCGGGCCGGTCTGGCGGCAGGCGATGGAGGCTTCGGACTTGTCCTCGGCGAGGCCCAGCGAGCCCTTGATGCCGCCCGTGCGTGCGCGCGAGACATAGCAGGTCACGCCCTGCACGGCCGGGTCGTCGTAGGCCTCCACGATGATGTCGTGGTCGCGGCCGAGCAGCTTGAAGGCCGTGTCCACGGTGCCGATGGTGTCCGCGCCGGCCTGGGCCGACAGGGCGGTGCCGGCCAGGGCCAGCAGCAGGGCGATGCGCCGTGCGGCAGTCGGGACGGTTCGG
Organism: Comamonadaceae bacterium UBA4962; assembly: GCA_002397315.1. Taxonomy (GTDB): domain Bacteria; phylum Pseudomonadota; class Gammaproteobacteria; order Burkholderiales; family Burkholderiaceae_C; genus Paracidovorax. The sequence continues at coordinate 260,285 of DHAE01000023.1, read as the reverse complement.
GAATGCATGGCGGGGGCTCCTGTCGCTGGTTTCACAGGGTCACTGGGCGGGTGCGCCTTCGGCGCAGCGCTTCGCGAGGTGGGCGAGGGCCTCTTCCACCTGGTCGACCAGCACCAGGCACAGGTCGCCCGGCTGCAGGCGGTCGAGCGCGGCGTCGATGGCCACGAACTCGCCGCGGATCTCGTCGACGTACTTCGTGCGCGTGGCCTGGGCCAGTCCCTCTCGCAGGAGCGCCATCACTTCGCCGTCGGCCCGGCCGCGCTGGGCGGCGTCCTGGTAGAGGATGACGTCGTCGAAGGCCGCGCCCAGGATCACCGTCTGCTCGCGGATGTCCTCGTCGCGCCGGTCGCCCGCGCCGCTGATCACCACGCTGCGGCGGTTGCCGGGCAGCGCGTCCACGGCCGACACCAGCGCGCGCATCGCGTCGGGGTTGTGGCCGTAGTCGGCGATCACCGTCGCGCCGCGGAAGTCCATCACGTTGAAGCGGCCCGGTGCGTTGTCGCTGTCGTTCACGAAGCCCGAGAGGCCGCGGCGGATCGTCTGCCACGGCAGGCCGGCGCCCCAGGCGGCCGCCACGGCGGCCATCACGTTCTCGACCTGGAAGCCGATCTTCCCGCCCTGCGTGATCGGCACGTCGCGCAGATGCACCGTCTCGCGCCAGGAGCCCTCGGCCGCGACGATGGAGTCGCCGTCCACGTACACCGAGCGGTGGCCCTGCGCGCGGTGCGTGGCCATCACGGGGTGGTGGCGGTCGCCCGCGAAGTAGATCACCTTGCCGGGGCTCGAGGACGCCATGGCCGCGACGATCGGGTCGGCGGCGTTCAGCACCGCATAGCCCTCGGGCGCCACGTTCTGCACGATCACGCGCTTGAGCACGGCGAGGTCTTCCACCGTGTTGATGTAGTTCATGCCCAGGTGATCGCCCGCGCCGATGTTGGTCACCACGGCCACCGAGCAGCGGTCGAAGCCCAGGCCTTCGCGCAGGATGCCGCCGCGCGCGGTCTCGAACACGGCCGCGTCCACCTCGGGGTGCAGCAGCACGTTGCGCGCGCTGCGCGGTCCGGAGCAGTCGCCGCTGTCGATCTGGCGGCCGTTCACGTACACGCCGTCGGTGTTCGTCATGCCCACGCGCAGGCCCTGTGCGGAGAACAGGTGCGCGATCAGCCGCGCGGTGGTGGTCTTGCCGTTGGTGCCGGTGACGGCGACGGTGGGAATGCGCCCGTCCTGGCCGTTCGCGAAGAGCTTGTCGACCATCGCCTGGCCGACGTTGCGCGGCTTGCCGTAGCTGGGCGAGAGGTGCATGCGCAGGCCGGGGGCGGCGTTCACCTCGACGAAGCCGCCGCCTTGCTCTTCCAGCGGGCGCAGCACGGTCTCGGCCACCATGTCCACGCCGCAGATGTGCAGGCCCACCATCTGGGCCGCGGCCACGGCGCGCGCGGCCACGTCGGGATGCACGTCGTCGGTCACGTCGGTGGCGGTGCCGCCGGTGGAGAGGTTGGCGTTGTTGCGCAGGATCACGCGCTGGCCCTTGGCCGGCACGGAATCGGGCGTGAGGCCCTGGGCGGCGAGCCGCGCCACGGCGATGTCGTCCAGCCGGATCTTCGTGAGCGAGGTGGCATGCCCCTCGCCGCGCCGCGGATCGAGGTTCACCAGGTACACCAGCTCGCGCACCGTGCGCTCGCCGTCGCCCAGCACCTGCGGCGGCTCACGCCGCGCGGCGGCCACGAGCTGGTCGCCCACCACCAGCAGGCGGAAGTCGTGCCCCGGCAGGAAGCGCTCGACCATCACCGTGCCGTATTCGGCGGCGGTGCGGAAGGCTTCCTCCAGCTGAGCGCGCTCGGTGATGTTCACCGTCACGCCCTTGCCCTGGTTGCCGTCCTGGGGCTTCACCACCACGGGCAGGCCCACCTTGAGCGCGACCTCCCAGGCCTCGTCGATGGTCTCGACCGGCTGGCCCAGCGGCACCGGCACGCCGGCCGCGTGCAGCAGGCGCTTGGTCAGGTCCTTGTCCTGCGCGATGGATTCGGCCACGGCGCTGGTGGAATCCACCTCGGCGGCCTGGATGCGCCGCTGCTTCGATCCCCAGCCGAACTGCACCAGGCTGCCGCGCGTGAGTCGGCGGTACGGAATGCCGCGCGCCACGGCCGCATCGACGATGGAGGCCGTGCTCGGGCCCAGGCGCTCGTCCTCGTCCAGTTCGCGCAGCCGGGCGATGGCCGCATCGGCATCGAACGGGCCGTGGCTCACAGCGGCCTCGATCAGCGCCTGCGCATCGGCGAACGCCTGGCGGCCCACGGCCTCTTCGGTGTATTCCACCACCACCTGGTAGACGCCCGGGTCGGACGTGGCCGAGGTGCGGCTGAAGCTCACCGGGCAGCCGGCCTGCGCCTGCAGCGCGAGCGCCGCGGACTGCAGCACGTGCGCGAGCGAGATGTCGCTGTCGCCGCCTTCGGGGTGCAGCACCCCCACGGCCGGAAACAGGGCCCGCAGGCGGGCTTCGAAGCCGGCGATCTGGCCCATTGCGCGCTCGTGCTCGCCGCAGGCCACGACGGCCTCGATGGATGTGTGGCGGCTCCAGAGATTGGGGCCGCGCAGGGCCCGGATGCGGGATACGTCCATGGGGAAAATGCTCTCTTGGGTGCTCTGGTTCGGGAGGTGGGGGCGGGGGCGGCGGGCCTCGGCGCCGCTCAGGCGGAGGCGGCCGCCGGCGTGGCGGGCGCAGCGCAGGGCGGCTCGGGCTCGAAGGTCTTGATGCCGGCGCCGATCAGGTCCGGGGCGATGTCCAGCGCCCAGGCCGTGGCCACGATCGCCAGCAGCGTGTCGGCATCCGCCTGCACCGCGTTGCGGCCGAAGGTCAGGTCGGCCAGCGGGGCCAGTACGTGCTCGGCCGTGCCCGTGGCCAGCACCACGCGGCCGTTCTTCACGAAGACCGCGCGGCCGGCATCCTCGGCGCGGTGCTCCGCGATGGCCGGCAGGCCGGCGTCCTGCGCGTACAGCACCACCGCGCCGTCGCACAGCGGCGCGAGTTCCAGCACCTGCGGCTCGGCGGCGTTCAGCACCGCTGCGCCGCCCGGCAGCACCACGTCCACCTGGGTGCGCAGTACCTTGTACATCTGCTCCTGTTCGTGCACGTCGAACTCGGCCAGGGCCTCGCGGCCGTCCATGTCCGTCACCACGCCGACCTGGCAGCGGTCGTAGGCGAGGCCGTGGCGCAGGATGGTGCGCGCGTCGTTCTCGATCACCGCCGCCTGCACCATCTGGTTCATGAGCAGGCGGTGCGCGGCCTCCCAGTGGGCGCTGTCGCCCGTCTCGACGCAGCGGCGGTCCAGGTACAGCCCCTCGCGGCAGGCGATGCCCGTGTGGCGGCCGCCCAGGTGCATGAGCCAGGCCACGACGCGCGCGATGGTGGCGGTGCCGCGCGTGCCCGCCACGCCGACGATCGGCACGCGGCCGATGGTGCCCTCGGGCACGTCGTCGGCCGCGGGGAAGAGGTGCTCGGCGATCGCCTGGCCCACGGGGCGGGGCGCGCCCACGGCGGGCTTCAGGTGCATCAGCAGGCCGGGGCCGGCGTTCACCTCGACGATGGCGCCGCCCTGTTCCTGCAGCGGGCGGGAGATGTCCTGCGCCACCATGTCGATGCCGGCGATGTCCAGTCCCACCACGCGGGCGGCCAGTTGCGCGATGTAGGCGACCTCGCGATGCACGTCGTCCGTGCAGTCCACGGCCACGTTGCCGTTGCGCTGCACCACGATCTGGCGGCCGGCGGCGGGCACCGAGTCGGCGTCCAGTTCCTGGCGCTTGAGTTCGAGCTGCACCTTCGCATCGGTCGCCACGTCGATGATCTCGAGCGGGTATTCCTCTTCGTAGCCGCGGCGCGGGTCGGAGTTGAGCTGGCTGTCGATCAGCTCGCGCACGGTGGAGCGGCCGTTGCCGGTGATGCCCACCACCTCGCCGCGCGCCGCCGCCACCACCTTGCCGCCCACCACCAGCAGGCGGTGTTCGTCGCCGGGAATGAAGCGCTCCACGATCACGTCGCTGCCCTCGGGGTAGGCCACGTGGTAGGCGGCCTCGATGTCCTCGCGGCGGCGCAGGTCCAGCGTCACGCCGCGGCCGTGGTTGCCGTCCGAGGGCTTCACCACCACGGGCAGGCCGATGTCCTGGGCGGCCTCCCAGGCCTCTTCGGGGCTGTTCACGATCTGGCCTTCGGGCACCGGCACGCCGCAGGACTGCAGCAGGCTCTTGGTGAGGTCCTTGTCGCTCGCGATGCCTTCGGCGATGGCGCTCGTGAACTCGCTCTCGGCCGTCCAGATGCGGCGCTGCGAGGCGCCGTAGCCCAGTTGCACGAGGTTGCCGTCGTTCAGGCGGATGTGGGGAATGCCGCGGTCGGTCGCGGCGGAGACGATGCAGGCGGTGCTGGGGCCGAGGTACTGGTCGTCCACCTCGGTGCGCACGCGCGACACCGCCGCCGCCACGTCGAAGGGCTCGTCGTTGATCGCCGCCATGATGAGGCGGTGGCCCTGCTCCAGCGCCACGCGCGCCACGCGTTCGTCGCGGGCGCGGAACACCATGCGGTAGACGCCGCGCTGGCTGGTGCTGCGCGTCTGGCCGAAGCCCGTGGGCATGCCCGAGAGGTTGAGCAGCTCGATCACGATGTGCTCGAGCACGTGGCCGCACCAGGTGCCGCTCTCCAGCCGCTGCAGGAAGCCGCCGCGCTCGCCCACCCCGCAGTGGTGCTCGATGAGCGCCGGCAGCCAGCGCGTGAGGCGCTCGTTGAAGCCGGGCAGGGCGTTGGACGGATGGTCCTCCAGCGCGCCGAGGTCCAGCCAGACCTCGAGCACCGGGCGGTACGTCCAGATGTTGGGGCCGCGCAGGTAGTTGATGCGCAGCAGTCGGATGTCGGGGAATGTCGTCGCCATGGGGTCGCAGCGTAAAGGAAACGGAGGCCGGCCGGAACGTCCGGGGACGTCGGTCGCCGAAGGAAGGGGTATCCGGGCCATTGTGCGCCAGCCCGGGCGCGCCGGCCGGTCAAGCCACGGCGGCCGGGGAAAGTGTCAGCGCCGGCAGGGGCGGCCGCGTTAGGAACGAATGCCGTTCGGGGGCCCGGCGCTTCGGGGACAATGTCCGCCGGACAACCGGCAGACTCCCTAGCCACCCGGGACGGAACCACGCAACACAATGAACAATCACCATCCTGTGGACGCCTTCGGTGTCTTGACGGGCCCCGCGGGGGCCGAACTGCAAGCGGAACTCGCTTCCGGTGAAAACGTAACAGCTGCGCTCGGGGTTGACCTGAGCACCTCCCTGCGTTTCGCACCCGGCCTGGTGGCGCTCACCGAGCGGCGGCTGATCGCCCGCGATCCAGAGGGTGCGCTGCGGCAGTGGCCCCTGGCGCCCGATCTGTCGGTGCGGCTGCTCGACCACGGCGGCGTCGGCACGCTGGAACTCCACGACACCCGCCAGCGTCTGGCCGTCTGGCGGTTCACCCTGGGCGGCCATGCGCAGGCGCTGCGGCTGGTGCAGAAGTTCGAGCAGCAGATCGCCTGGCTCGGGCGGCCGGCCGCGCTGCCCGGTGCGGCGCCGGAGGCGCAGCCGGCGGACGAGCCGCGCTGCGAGACCTGCCAGGCCGTGCTGCCCCCCGACAGCGACGAATGCCCCGCCTGCGCCCGCGCGCCGGTCCAGCCCCCGTCCACCTGGGTGCTGCTGCGCCTGTGGCGCTTCGCGCGGCCCTACCGCAAGCAACTGGCCGGGGGCTTCGCGCTCACGCTGGCCTCCACCGCCGCGACGCTGGTGCCGCCCTACCTGACCATCCCGCTGATGGACGACATCCTCATCCCCTACCAGAACGGGCAGCAGATTCCCGTGCACCTGGTGGCGCTCTACCTGGGCGGGCTGCTGCTGTCGGCGCTGCTGGCCTGGGGGCTGGGCTGGGCGCGCACCTACATCCTCGCGCTCGTGTCCGAGCGCATCGGCGCGGACCTGCGCACCACGACGTACGAGCACCTGCTCAAGCTGTCGCTCGACTATTTCGGGGGCAAGCGCACCGGCGACCTGATGGCGCGCATCGGATCGGAAACGGACCGCATCAACGTTTTCCTTTCGCTGCATGCGCTCGACTTCATCACCGACGTGCTGATGATCCTGATGACGGCGGGCATCCTGTTCTCGATCAACCCCTGGCTGGCCCTGGTCACGCTGGTGCCGCTGCCCTTCATCGCCTGGCTGATCCACAACGTGCGCGACCGGTTGCGCACCGGCTTCGAGAAGATCGACCGCGTCTGGTCCGAAGTGACCAACGTGCTGGCCGACACCATCCCGGGCATCCGCGTGGTGAAGGCCTTCGCCCAGGAAAAGCGCGAGGCCCAGCGCTTCCGCGACGCCAACCAGCACAACCTGGAAGTGAACGACCGGCTCAACCGCACCTGGTCGCTGTTCACGCCCACGGTGTCGCTCATGACCGAGATCGGGCTGCTCGTGGTCTGGGGCTTCGGCATCTGGCTGGTGGCGCACAACCAGATCACGGTGGGCGTGCTGGCGGCCTTCATCGCCTACATCGGCCGCTTCTACACCCGGCTCGATTCGATGAGCCGCATCGTTTCCGTCACGCAGAAAGCCGCGGCGGGCGCCAAGCGCATCTTCGACATCCTGGACCACGTGAGCAACGTGCCGGACCCGGTGCTGCCGGTGAAGATGGACCACGTGCGCGGCGCCATCGCCATGCGCAACCTGGGCTTCCGCTACGGCAGCCGCTCGGTCATCAAGGGGCTGAACCTCGACATCCGCCCCGGCGAGATGATCGGGCTCGTGGGCCACAGCGGTTCGGGCAAGAGCACGCTGGTGAACCTCATCAGCCGCTTCTACGACGCCACCGAGGGCTCGATCCAGGTGGACGGCGTGGACGTGCGCCGCCTGAGCGTGGCCGACTACCGCCGCCACATCGGCCTGGTGCTGCAGGAGCCGTTCCTGTTCTTCGGCACCATCGCCGAGAACATCGCCTACGGCAAGCCGGACGCCTCGCGCGAGGAAATCGTCGCGGCCGCCCGCGCGGCCCATGCGCAGGAATTCATCCTGCGCCTGCCGCACGGCTACGACTCGCTGGTGGGCGAGCGCGGCCAGGGCCTCTCGGGCGGGGAGCGCCAGCGCATCAGCATCGCGCGGGCCCTGCTGATCGACCCGCGCATCCTGATCCTCGACGAGGCGACCTCGGCCGTCGACACCGAGACCGAGAAGGAGATCCAGAAGGCGCTCGACAACCTCGTGCAGGGCCGCACGACCATCGCCATCGCCCACCGGCTCTCCACGCTGCGCAAGGCCGACCGCCTGGTGGTGATGGACCGCGGCGAGATCGTCGAGGTCGGCCCGCACGACGAACTCATGGAAAAGCAGGGTGCCTACTGGCGCCTCTACGAGGCCCAGGCCCGCCGCGCCGAGGAAGACGCCCAGGCGTCCGGCCTCGTGGTGGTGGACAGCTCGCTGCTGCATCCCTCCCACCCGGCGGGGGCGTCATGACCCTGACCGTGGCCCTGATCCGGCCTGCCGCTGCTTCCCCGTCCTCCGACCCCTTCGCTGCCGGCGCCGCGCGCGCCCTCGACCGATGACCCCATCTTCCGCTGCCCCCGCTTTCCCCACTTTCGGCCTGCAGCGCGACGCCCACGGCCGGCTGGTGCTCACGCTGGCCGACGGCACGGTGCACGAGGCCGTCACTCCGGTGCGGGCCTTCCCGATCGCGGCGCCAGGCGAGGGGCTCTCCCTCGTGGGCCAGCACGGCCACGAGCTGCTCTGGATCGACCGGCTGGACCGTGTCGAACCGGCCCTGCGCGCCCTGATCGAAGACGAACTGGCCGCGCGTGAGTTCGTGCCCACTATCACGCGTATCGAAGCGGTGTCGAGTTTCACCACGCCCAGCACCTGGACGCTGGAGACCGACCGGGGCCCCGCGAAACTGGTGCTCAAGGGCGAGGAGGACATCCGCCGCCTGGGCAGCCGCAGCGCGCTGCTGATCGCGTCGGCCGATGGCGTGCAGTTCCGCGTGCCCGACGTGGCGGCGCTCGACAGGGCTTCCCGCCGGCTGCTGGAGCGCTTCCTTTAAGAGCGGCTCTCAGGGCACGGCGCGGCGGGCGCCCCGGAGGAAGGCTGGATGAAGTAGGTGAAAACCCTTAAATTCGACCGAAAGCGAAAAAAGGCCTTAATTCACCCTTCTTTTTGCCGTTATGGATGTACGAGACGGGGATAGATCCCCCCGGACGCACCTCGCCAACCAACGGAACACCTGCCATGCAAATGCCACCTGTCGACCGATCGCCGAACTGGCGTCCTCAGGGCGCCGATTTGTATTCCACCGGCGCCTCGGGCGCGGTGCCGGTCAGGCCCGTCCAGGGCGTCATGCCCCTGGAATCCACCGACCGCCTGGGCGAAGGCGCCACGATCCGCGAGCCGGAAAAACCGTCCGACAAGGACATGGCCAACCGCGACTGGACCGAGGTCGAGAAGAAGGCGAAGGAAGAGGCCGAGAAGGCCAAGGAACCGCCGCCCGAGCCCATCTACAAGCAGCTGCTGGAATTCATCCAGTCGATGTGGCGCGCCAGCGGCTCGGCCGTGGAGATGGCGCAGGAACTCAACAAGAACAGCCCGCAGGACCAGATGGCCCGGGACCAGAAGAACCAGCCGCTCACCTACTCCGACCCGAAGGTCAAGCGCACGGGCGGGGCCTGATCCCACGCGCCCGTCTCTCGCGGATCACCGGCGTTCCGGTGCGGAAGCGGCCTGCGCCGCAGCGGCAGCCGCCTTCTTGGCCCGGTCGCGCTCGGCGCGGTATTTGACGGCGAAGGCCCGCACCTCGTCGAGCGTCACATAGCCGTCGCGGTTGGTGTCGGCATCGTCGAAGGCGGCCGCCACCTTGGGCACGATCGCCACTTCCTTGCGGCTCAGCTTGCCGTCGCCGTTGAAGTCCAGCATGTGGAATTCGCGGATCGCCTTGATTTCGCCCTTGCTGAGCGGCTGGCTGGCCGAGGGCTCCGCCGGGGCCGCGGCGGCGTGGGTCGCCTTGCCGGCGGTCTTCGCGGATGCCTCGGTGGCGGACGCGGAAGGCGTCACGGCGGCCCAGGCGGCGGCCGTGGCTGCCAGTCCGAGCAGCAGGGCGGGCAGGTGCCGGCGCAGGGCGGCGGCGGGATGCGGTCGGGTGGGGATGCGCATCAGGGTGGGATGGCGGCGGCGGCCGGAGGTTCCTCGCTCCGCAGCAGATTCGCGATGCCCGCGCTCACATGGCCGGCGGGCACGTGCCGCGCGGCCGAGGCCACGTGGCTGCGCTGGTCGTCGAAGAAGAAATCCGGCTCGAACTCGCGCAGGAACGGGCCCTTCTCCAGCCCGCCCAGGAACATCGCCTCGTCCACCGTGATGCCCCAGTCCAGCAGCGTGCGCACGGCGCGTTCGTGGGCCGGGGCGCTGCGCGCCGTCACCAGCGCGGTGCGGATGCGCATCGTCTCTGAGGCATCCGCCTGCTGCTGCAGCCGGTGCAGCGCGGCCAGCAGCGGCTTGAACGGGCCGCCGGCCAGCGGCAGCGCCGCCTTGGTCACCTCGTGCTCGTGGAAGGCGGGCAGGCCGCCCTGCTGGTAGATGCGCTCGGCCTCGTCGGAGAACAGCACCGCGTCGCCGTCGAAGGCGATGCGCACCTCGTTCGGATAGCGGTCGCCCGCGGGCGTGGAATCGGTCATCACGCGCGCCGCGGGAAACCCCATGTTCAGCGCCTGCTGCACGTCCTTCTCGTTGGCCGAGAGGAACAGGTGCGCGCCCAGCGGCCGCAGATAGGCGAACGGATCGCGCCCGCGCGTGAACACGCCGCGCTCGACGTGCATGCCCGCGGCGTGCGCCGAAGCGAACACCCGCATGCCGCTGGCCGGATCGTTGCGCGACAGCACCACCACTTCCACGCGCTGCGCCTGGGCGGTATTGAAGCCGAGCAGCTTGCGCACCAGCGGGAAGGCGATGCCCGCGCGCGCCGGCTGCTGCACCAGTTCCAGCTGGCGGCGCATGTAGGCGGCCTCGTCGCCGGATTCGAACAGGCGGTTCTCTTCCTCGAAGTCGAACAGCGCGCGGGAGGAGATCGCGACGACGAGCTTGTCGTCCAGGGTGGCGGGCATCGGGCGTTGGGAAGGAAAGAAGCAGCCCCCATGGTACGCGTTGCACGCGCGGGCTGAGAGCTGCTCTTACTGTCCGCAGGTGGACGGCACGGCCTTGCCCGCCAGCAGGTTGCGCACGAACGGCAGCGAGTCCTGCAGCGAGGCGTTCACCGTGCCGCTGTGGTCCATGTCGGGGTAGACGTGCGCGTCGACGCGCGAGCCGGCCTGGCAGGCATCGCGCACCAGGGCCTGCTGCATGGCGGTGGGCACGTCCACGTCCTTGCCGCCGATGCCCATGAACACCGGCTGGTCGAGCTTCAGCGTGGCATAGGCGGTGACCGGGGCGACGAGTTCGAACAGGCGCTTCTGGCCGCCCGGCTGGTAGGTGTTGCGCTCGGTGCGGCCCTCGCTCACCAGCCGCGAGAACAGCGGCGTCACGCAGGTTTCGGCGGAGGCTTCCAGGGCCGGCATGGCGGCCGGCAGGAACACCGTGGAAGGGTCGAAATCCGGCTGCACCAGCTTCGCCGTCACCACGGTGTACATCGCGTAGGCGACCTGCGGCGCGATGCGGTCCGAATAGCCCTGGTCCGGGGACGCGCTGCTCACCAGGTACGGCGTGCCGGTGGCCACCGTGCCCAGCACCTTGACGTCCGGCGCATAGCTGGAGGCGAGGCCGGCCGTGCCGAAGGCCGCGCCGCCGCCCTGCGACTGGCCGACCAGCACCACCTGGTTGGCGACGCCCGGCAGCGTGAGCGCCGCGCGCACCGCGTCCAGCGTGCTGTAGGCCTGGGCGCGGGTGTGCAGGTAGGGGTGCGGGCCGGGCGTGCCCAGGCCCTGGTAGTCGGTCGCGACCACCACGAAGCCTTCGCGCAGCCAGGCGCCCAGGTAGGCCGTGTCGCGTGCCGAGCGCGGATTGGCCGAGGGCGCGCAGGCATCGCCGACCCCCGTGGTGCCATGGGCCCAGGCCACCACCGGCCATCCACCGGCCGGGCGCGGCGTCTTGGGGAAGAACACGGCGCCGGACACCTGCACCGTGCCCTTGCCGGTGACGCCGTCGGTGGATTGGTAGAGGATCCGGAACTGCTCGCCGGCATCCGGCAGGGTGGCTGCGCCGTCCAGCGCCGACTGGCTCACGAGCCGGCCCGGCGCATCGGCACCGAGGCCGCCGGAGCCTCCGCAGCCCGCCAGGGCCATCGCGGCCGCCAGGGCCAGGGGTGCCGCGGTGCGGCGAAGGAACGAGGAACCGGTGATCAGGGTCATGGCCATTCCAGACAGGGAGAAGCCCCCATCCTGTCGAAGCGCCGGCCTTTGCGGTGTAAGTTCGGCGACAGGTGGTGCGACCGGGCCACGCGCCGGTGCCGCCGGCTACTTCACGAACTGGTTGAGCTGGATGATGGGCATCAGCACGGCGAGCACGATGAGCATCACGATCCCGCCCATCGCCACGATGAGCAGGGGCTCCAGAATGGTGGCAAGCTGCATCGCACGGCGCTGCACCTCGGCCGAGAGCTGCGTGGCCGCGCGCTGCAGCATCAGCGGCAACTGCCCCGTCTGCTCGCCCAGCCGCGCGAACATCGACACCAGGCCGGGGAAGCGTTTTTTCTGCGCCAGCGCGGAGGCGAGCGGCGCGCCCTCGCGCACCAGCACCAGCGCATCGAGCGCATCGGCGCGCATCGCGCGGTTGTCCAGCGTCTCGGCCGCGGCCTGCAGCGCCTTCAGGATCGGCACGCCCGCGCCCGCGAGGATCGACAGCGTGCCCGTGAAGCGCGCCGCGTTGTAGCCGCGCGAGAGCCGGCCCACCACGGGCAGCCCCAGCCAGGCGGCATCGAAACGCTCGCGCAGCTGCGGCCGCGCCAGCGCCGAACGGCCGGCCAGGGCCGCCGCCACCAGCACCCCGAGCCCGGCCCAGCCGTAGTCGCGCACCGCATCGGACAGCGCCAGCATCGCCACCGTCAGGAAGGGCAGGGCGCGCTTGCTGCCCGCGAACACCGCGGCCACCTGCGGCACCACGTAGCCCACCAGGAAGAGCACGATCACGATGGCGATCACCGTCACGATCGCGGGGTAGAGCGAAGCGCCGATCAGCTTGGCGCGCAGCGCCTGCCGCTCTTCCAGGTCGTCGGCCAGCCGCTCCAGCACCAGGCCCAGGTGGCCGCTGGATTCGCCCGCGCCGATCACCGCGCAGTAGATGGACGAGAACTCGCGCGGATGCGCCGACAGCGCGCGTGCGAACGTCGAGCCCGCGTTCACCTCGGCCCGCAGCGTGGCCACCAGATGGCGCTGGCGGTCGTCGTCCGATTCGTCGGCGAGTGCCGTGAGCGCCCGCTCCAGCGGCAGCCCCGAGGAGACCAGGCCCGAGAGCTGGCGCGTCCAGACCGCGAGCGCTGTCGTGCCGAACACGGGCCGCGTGAACAGCCGCTGCCCCACCGGCACGCTGCCGTCGGCCGCCGCGCCCTGGCCGGCACCGAGCGCCTCCACCGCCAGCGGCACCAGCGCCTGCGCACGCAGCAGGCTGCGCGCGGCCTTGGCGTTGTCGGCTTCGAGGGTGCCTTTGCGGGTCTGCCCCTGGGCGTCCAGGGCTTCGAAAGAATACGCGGGCATGCGGGAATCGTCGGAGGAGGGGGCGGTCGATCGGAGGGGGCGCACCCCGCCAAGGCCGCGCCGGCCACGATGGTAGCCGCTGCCGGTGTCAGACCGTCGCGTGCGCCTGGGCGGTGATCTCCAGCGAGCGCAGCCGCAGCGCCGGATCGAACACGTCGCTCACCAGCATGAATTCGTCGGCGCGCGTGGCCTCGGCGAGCGCGCGCAGGCCCGCCCGCACCGTGTCCGGCCCGCCCACCACGCCGGCGGCCAGGAAGTCGCCGACCGCCGCGCGCTCCTGCGGCGACAGCAAGGCTCCGTACCCTTCCACCGGCGGCTGCAGCAGCCCGCGCCGCCCGGTCAGGATGCCGAGCACCCGCTGGTAGGTGCTGCTGGCGAGGTATTCGGCCTCGGCATCGGTTTCGGCCGCGATCACCGGCACGCCGATCGCCACGTAGGGCCGCGCGAGCGCTGCCGACGGCCGGAACAGCCGGCGGTACAGGTCGATCGCCTGGTGCAGCAGCCGCGGCGCGAAATGCGAGGCGAAGGCGTACGGCAGCCCCCGCTCGGCCGCGAGCTGCGCGGAGAACAGGCTCGAGCCCAGCAGCCAGATCGGCACCTGCGTGCCAGCCCCCGGCACGGCCGTGATGCGCTGGCCCGGCTGGGCAGGGCCCAGCAGCCGCTGCAGCTCGGCCACGTCGCGCGGAAAATCTTCTTCGGTCTCGACGCGGTCGCGGCGCAGCGCGCGCATCGTCGGGCCGTCGGTGCCCGGCGCGCGGCCCAGGCCCAGGTCGATGCGGCCCGGGTACAGCTCGGCCAGCGTGCCGAAGGCCTCGGCCACCACCAGCGGCGCATGGTTGGGCAGCATGATGCCGCCCGAACCCACGCGGATCGTCCGCGTGCCGCCCGCGATGTGCCCCACCAGCACGGCCGTGGCCGAACTCGCAATGCCCGGCATGTTGTGGTGCTCGGCCACCCAGTAGCGCTGGAAGCCGAGCGACTCCACGTGCCGCGCCGTGCGCAGCGCCAGTGCCAGCGCATCGGCCACGCTGCCGCCGTCGCGCACCGCCACCAGGTCCAGCATCGACAGCGCCGGCCGTCCGTTGGAGCCCCCGGTACCGGTCGAGGTGAATGCAGGAACGGAAGCGGAAGCGGACGCCGCAAGCGTCGTGGTCGGAGTCGTCGTGGAATGCATGCGGACGATTGTGCGGCGGCGCCAAAACCGCTGCTGCGGTGCGGTCAAGCGCCCGCCGGCCATGCGCTGCATTGCGTCGATTTATCAATTATTTCAAATCACTGATTTCATTTAGAATATTGCTGCAGTGGTGCTCCGCATCGCCAGCCACTTTTTCTTTCTACCTCCGCTTGTCCATGGGATTCTTCAGCCGACTGTTCCAGCCCCGGGCCGACGGCCGCCCCGTGGCGGACGACTGGACTTCCCTGCCCAACGACAGCCAGGCGAGCGAACTGGTCCTGCTGGACGAGGAGGCCGCCAAGCTCATGGCCGAGGTCGACATCGATGCCGCCATCGCCAGCCAGGAGCGCTGGATGCCCTGGCTCGAACAGGTGCTGCTGCACGGCGCCCGCGACGCGCGCCTGCGCCCCGAAGCGATCCGCGACGACACCCGCTCCGAACTCGGCCAATGGCTCCACGGCCCCGGCCGCATCGCCCTCGGGCACCTGCCCGCCTTCGACATGATGGCGCGCCGCCACCGCTACTTCCACCAGCAGGCGGCCGACCTGGTGCACCATGCCGAGGCCGGCGACAAGCGCCTGGCGCAGCAGGCCTACAAAAGCTGCCGGCACGCCTCGCGGCAGGTCGTGATGCTGCTGCAGGAACTGAAGCGGGGGCTGGCGCGGGGAACGCGTGTCGGCGGGGCCGGGGCGATGCCGGCTCATGGTGCGGATGTGGGTGTGGATACGGGCACGCGTGCGGATGGCGATTCCGGTGCCTCCGGCGCCTGACCGACCGACCTACCGCTTTATCGCTATCGCCTTTCTTCCTTCCTTCCTTCCTTCCTTCTTTCTGTAAGCGTCACTGTCGGCGCTGCAGCACCACCCCTCAACGCTGCCGGCGCATCGGCATGCGGTCGATCTCGTCGAACACCGACTGCAGATCGACGGTGTCCCCCTCCTCCCGCCGTTTGACGCCGCCGTCCTTGCCCACGAGGACGAACGTGGCGGGCCCTCGAGCGTCCAGTTGCAGTGCCTTCAGCATCGCCGCGGTCGCCGCCGCGCCGAGCGGCTCGCCATTGCGGCGGCCCTGTCCGGCCACGACGGTGAAGAGCGCCATGTCCCGCTCGCGGAAAGCCTCGCGCGCCGCGGTCTCCTCCAGCGTGGAGTTCACCCGGGTGAGCAGGGGATGGTTCTCCCGCGGCACCACGACCACGATGGGACGGGTGTTCCAGCGCTCGGCGACGAGGGGGTTGGCGTCGGCGCTGGCGAAGGCTGTGCCTGCGGGGAGGGCGAGGCAGAGGGCGGCGATGGAGATGGCGGTGCGGGGAGCGGGTGGCATGGGGGCAGTGTGTAGCGGGATGCGGTGAGGCGGGTGTCGGACGGGGGCGACAGGCAAAGGGGAAGGGGAGGCCGGAGGGACGGGCCGGGCTCCTAGGCTTCTACGCAAGGTCCCATGCGGGCGCGACGCACCAGTTTCGCGCGCACGCCGTACCGAGGCGGGTTGCAACCCATGCGGCCATGCGGGGCGCGACTTACGTGAGCAGTCAAGAGCAGATGCTATGGACTGTTTCAACCCGCGCGCCCACGTAGCGCGCGACTAGGCCCTTCCACCTCACGCAGCCAGCGCACGTTACGTTTCAACCCACGCGCCCGCGCGGGGCGCGACGCCACTGGCGCCCGTCCTCATTCTTGTAGACCTTGTTTCAACCCACGCGCCCGCGCGGGGCGCGACTCAACCACCACGTACCAGCCATCGCGGATCGCCGGTTTTCAACCCACGCGCCCACGCGCCCACGCGCCCACGCGCCCACGCGCCCACGCGCCCACGCGCCCACGCGCCCACGCGGGGCGCGACCGTTCCAGCCGACGTTGAGGCCGAACATGTCGGGAAGTTTCAACCCACGCGCCCACGCGGGGCGCGAC
>DHAE01000023.1:0-244418 GCA_002397315.1 Comamonadaceae bacterium UBA4962 | reverse complement strand
TTCAACCCACGCGCCCACGCGGGGCGCGACACTACATGCGCGATCTGGTCATGTTCGAGTACCAGTTTCAACCCACGCGCCCACGCGGGGCGCGACACCGCCCCTGGAACCCGTACGTGGCCTCTGCACCGTTTCAACCCACGCGCCCACGCGGGGCGCGACCTGGCCGAGGAAATCATCGCCCGCCACGCCAAGGAGTTTCAATCCACGCGCCCACGCGGGGCGCGACGTTGCTGGATCACCCTGTGCAACTGGCCCTCATGGTTTCAACCCACGCGCCCACGCGGGGCGCGACGCTTCTTCCCACGCCCTGAACCAGGGTGCAAGGGTGTTTCAACCCACGCGCCCACGCGGGGCGCGACGCGATCAGCTCCGCGATGCGCCCGCCTTCCTCGCCGTTTCAACCCACGCGCCCACGCGGGGCGCGACCGAAAACGTCGTCGCGGGACTGGATGTCATCGACGTTTCAACCCACGCGCCCACGCGGGGCGCGACGTGGCGCAGGCCGACTACAACCAGCGGCTGACCGAGTTTCAACCCACGCGCCCACGCGAGGCGCGACCGCAGGGCCGGACCTATATCCGCAACGCCTGGGGCGTTTCAACCCACGCGCCCACGCGGGGCGCGACCAAAGCATGCTGGAGCGATGAGGCAGGCGCGCAGCGTTTCAACCCACGCGCCCACGCGGGGCGCGACTACGGCGACGACGACGGCAAGAACACGCTCCGTGTCGTTTCAACCCACGCGCCCACGCGGGGCGCGACATGGCTGCTATGGCCGAAGACTTGGCCTCGTCGGGGTTTCAACCCACGCGCCCACGCGGGGCGCGACGGATCCTGACGATCCGTCCAACGACAAGCCGCAGGTTTCAACCCACGCGCCCACGCGGGGCGCGACCGCCTGCCCGCCCTGCAGGGAAACGATGATGTCCGTGTTTCAACCCACGCGCCCACGCGGGGCGCGACGCCTAGCGCACGCTTCATCCGACGCACCCATTCTTTGTTTCAACCCACGCGCCCACGCGGGGCGCGACGCATCGTCCCACCGAAGCACTCACCCAGTTCGTCACCGTTTCAACCCACGCGCCCACGCGGGGCGCGACTCGAGACGGTGCTTGCCATGCGACCCTTCGACGTGTTTCAACCCACGCGCCCACGCGGGGCGCGACGCGTGCCGGCCTCTGACGTCGACGTCACGGAGCTGGTTTCAACCCACGCGCCCACGCGGGGCGCGACTCTGGCGCCGCGAGGGCGTAGACGGCCGACACGGTTTCAACCCACGCGCCCACGCGGGGCGCGACGCAACTCCAGGGCGTGCCGGCGGAAGTGAAGGCGTTTCAACCCACGCGCCCACGCGGGGCGCGACAAGCACGAAGGCAAAGCGAAAGGAGACTTGCTGATGTTTCAACCCACGCGCCCACGCGGGGCGCGACGAAAAATTTGCTGGGCATGTGCGGCTCGGTGCGGTGTTTCAACCCACGCGCCCACGCGGGGCGCGACGGACAATGGCTCCACGGAGGGGATTCAAATGGCCATGTTTCAACCCACGCGCCCACGCGGGGCGCGACGGACAACCCCGGCGCCGACGACTTCGAGGCGGCGTTTCAACCCACGCGCCCACGCGGGGCGCGACCATGACAACGAAGACCGCCGCCACCGGGAGGATCATGTTTCAACCCACGCGCCCACGCGGGGCGCGACCAGCAGGGGCGGGAGGATGCCTACCGCAAGCTGCAGTTTCAACCCACGCGCCCACGCGGGGCGCGACTTGTCGCGGCCGTCGTCGGTCTTCTCGCCCGTGGCGTTTCAACCCACGCGCCCACGCGGGGCGCGACATCCGGAGGACCACTCGGTAGACCTGGTGATGTCGTTTCAACCCACGCGCCCACGCGGGGCGCGACGCCACGGACACGTGCAACTACGTGTTCAACAAGGCGTTTCAACCCACGCGCCCACGCGGGGCGCGACCGCCTCTTTATAACCCTGCGCCGCACCAATTCTTTCCTCCCACTTTCCGCGAACCCGCCAGCGCACACACGGTGGTGATGCGCTTGGAAGCTCGCTTGCGCGCTCGCCTCCTTGTCCATCAAGCACTTACATTGCCGCGAACCTCCCCAGGCGCAGCCCATCGCTTCCGGTTCGCGCGCGGCATGCAGCTGTCCGCCAGAAGAACGGCGCGGAGCAGAAGGGAAGAAATGGGAAGAGGGAAAAGGACGAAAGAAGGAATGACCTCCGGCAGCCAAGGCCCGGCATGCGGTGACTCCTGCCACCCGAGTTCAGGAGAGCGACGGTGGCCGGCGCAGCCGCCGTCTACAACACCAGCGGTCCGTTCAAATCCAGCACCGGCTTGGCCCCTGCGTGCTCCACCTTGCGCTGCCAGTCGTTGCCCAGGTAGTAGAACCGCAGGCTGTCCTGCGCAGGGTCGATCGCCTGGAGCAGCCGGGCCTTGAGGGCGGTCCACTGGGCGGCGTCCACTTCGATTTCGAACACGGAGAACTGCACGCGCTGCCCGTGGTCCAGGCAGGCCTTGGCGACGTGCCGCAGGCGCCGGGCGCCGGCCTTGTCCTGCGATCGGACATCGTAGCTGACGAGGACCATCATGGCGCAGACCTTCCTTTTCTTCCTGGCAGGCGCGTGCCGCCACGGTGGGCGAGACGGCAACGCCCTTCGTTGGCCACGGACATGGACATGGACATGGACAAAGCCATGAACTTCCTCATACCGCTCCCATTCCGTCCCGTTGCATGCATTGCATCACTTCCACAGGAAGGGCGGATAGGCATCCAGGTCACCTCGCAGGTGCCGGGCGAGGAGCTGGGCCTGGATGAAAGGAAACAGACCGATGGGCGCCTTTTCTTCCAGGAAGGCATGGCGCAGGTCTTCGCGCTTGCGCTCCTGGTACGCGGTGAGCACCGTCTTGCGGGACTCCTCTCGCAGCAGCACGGCGCCGTTGTCCATGGTCTGGAAATCGCGTTCGCCGATCTGCCGCAGGTTGATGAGCGACAGGGCCAGCCGGTCAGCCATCAGCGGCCGGAATTCTTCCAGAAGATCCAGTGCGAGGCTGGGGCGCCCCGGGCGGTCGCGGTGCAGAAACCCCACGGCCGGATCGAGGCCCACGCTCTCCAGGGCCGAGTGGCAGTCGTGGGTGACCAGCGTGTAGAGGAACGACAGCAGTGCGTTGACGGCGTCCAGCGGCGGGCGGCGGCTGCGGCCCTGGAAACGCAGGGCCGCATCGGGCACGCGGATCAGGTGGTCGAACACCCCGAAATACGCCTGCGCGGCCTCGCCCTCGCTGCCGCGCAGCAGGTCCACGGAGGCCTCGGTGGCCAGCCGGTCCGCGATGCGTGCGATGCGCAGATGGGCGTGCGACAGCGCCTTCTCGTCACCGGCCGGCAGTTTGCCGCCATGGTCGCGCAGCGCGCGGCCCAGCACGGCGCGCTGGTGGGGCAGGGCCCTCCTCGGTGTCCGAACCCTGCGCGGCCGCTGCTGCGGCCGCTGCTGCGGCCGCTGCTGCGGCTGCCGGGGACGATGCCAGCTGCCTCGCCAGCCAGGCGTTCACGCCCGTACCCCGCACGAGCAGGCGCGGCTGGCAGAGGTCGATCAGCGAGCAGGCATCGCAGCGCCGGGCCTCGTAAGTCGCGCTGGGCGTGGTGCCGCTGCCCAGCATGGCGCGCGTGGCGTCGATCGTGTCGCGCGTGAGGCGGCGCAGTTCGCTGTCGAACGGCACGTCCTTGCGGCGGCGCGTGGCACCGTAGAAGAGGGCGCCCGCCGGCACGGTCTGCTCCAGCATCGCCTCCAGGCACAGCGCCTGCGCGCACAACTGCACCTCGTCGGCGCGGTGCGCCTTGGGCCGGCCGCGCTTGTATTCGACGGGCACGGCCTGCTCCTGTTCGCCGCCGGGCACCTCATGGAATTCCACCACGTCCGCGATGCCGGAGATGCGCAGCGCGGGATGCGCCAGCGGCATGGCCGTCACCGTGCGCACGCCGCGGCGGCGCTCGCCGCGCGGCTGGTCCGCCCGCTCGTGCAGCAGCCGGCCCTCGGCCGTGTGGCGGCTCTCGGCCCATTGCTGCTCCACGTGGATGAGGGCGCACTGGCGCGGGCAGTAGAGGTAGTGCTGCAGGGCGGAGAGGGGCAGGGTGTCGTCGTCGTCTTCCATGCCGGCCTCCCGGGGTGCCTTCGGTTCCCGGTGGCGGTCAGAGCCGCTCGTGCACCGTCACGCCCGCGGGAATGGCGGCGCGGTCGATGGCGACGCGGTAATCCGCGAACCGGCGGGGCGCGGCGGCCTCCGCTTCGGGCTGCGAGCGTTCGACCGTCACCGCATCGAACAGCACGTGTGCCGGCGCGTTGCCCATGGCACTCTCGTGTTCGAAGACGATGAGCTTGCGCGCCGCCATCTCGCCCCGCGCGGCGGAGCGGTCGTGCTCGAACATGTTGATGAGCGCGTTCCAGAACAGGTCCAGATCGGCCTGCGAGAAGCCCGTGCGCTCGGCCAGCTTGGCGGAGACGAACCCGTGCGCGCGGTAGAGGCCGTAAGGGATGATGTGCTTGCGGCCCATGGTGCGGTTGTCTCCGCTCTGGGCCTCGGCCTCTTTCTCGGTGGTGACGGCCATGCGGGTGATCGAGATCTCCAGCGGCACGACCGGGTCGATGGAGGTGGCGAAGGCCATCTGCACGGGGCCGCGCACCTGGCCGGCGTTGACGCCCGTCGTCATCACGGCGCCGAAGGTGCGCACGTCGAAGAAGTTCGCGCACATCCAGGCCGTGATCTCGCGCGCCTTGGCCTCGTCCTTGGGCAGTTTCTTGAACTGCTCCTTGGCATCGGGCGGAATGCCGAGCGCCTCCCAGGCCTTCTGGTGCTGCTGGTTCAGGACGGCCTTTTCCTGCATGTAGATCGCATGGCCGGGCGTTTCGCCCTTGTCCAGGCCCACGAAGTTGCGGATCTTGCGCTTGAGGCACACGTCGGTCACCAGCCCGCGGTTGGTTTCCGGGTCCAGGCGCGGCAGGTTGCCGGCGTCCGGGTCGCCGTTGGGGTTGCCGTTGGTGATGTCGAACAGGTAGACGAACTCGTAGCGGTGGGCGATGGCGGTCATGCGGGGGCTCCCTCGGTGGTGTCTGCGTTGGAATCGGTGTGGTGGTCGCCGGCGTCTTGCGCGGCGCTGTCCTCGCCTTTCACGAACCGGGTCTGCGACTGGTGGTAGTAGCCGATGGCGAAGCGGCCCTGGTCTTCGATGCGCAGGCTGCGGGCGAAGTGCTCCGGCAGGCCGTCGACGATCTCGCGGATGTCTTTTTCCAGGTTGACGGCGAGGCCCGGCTTCTCCTTGCGCAGCTTGCCCAGGTGGTTCTGCGTGTTGCGCAGCAGCACGGGGAACACGGACGCGGGCGTGGCCGATGCGGCGCCGTAATAGCGGTCGCGGATGGTGGCGTTGACCTGGCCGCCCAGCGCACTGCGCTGCACGGCCTCCAGCACGGCGAACAGGCGGCCCAGCCGGTAGCCCGGGTTGGTGGATTGCTTGTCGAGACTCACGGGAACCTCCTCCTTGTGGATGTGAACGTTGATGCCCAGCCGCCGCTCCCGCGCCAGGATGCCTTTGCAGATCGCCGCGCGCAGGCCCGAGAGATTGCCGTCGGTCCGGATGCGCATGAGGGTGTTGGCCAGCAGGCTGCGCGGGTAGGGCCGGCCGCTCAGCACGGAACGCATGAACTCGCCCACCAGGTTGTTGAAGGCGTCGTCCATCTTGGGCATGGCGCCCTCGCGGTTGGGGACCGTTGCGAGGACGACGCGGCGCGCGGCGGGCGCGGTTTTCCAGGGCACGGGCTCCAGGCGGAAGTCATTCGCGTGCTGCGCCAGCCGGTGGGCGAAAACACCCAGCGTGCCTGTCTCCCAGAAGCGGATGGAAATGCGCGATATGTTGGACGCCAGCCCGAGAATGAACATGCGTGTACCGTCTTGGAGTTTTGGGTCCAGATCACTCAGTGGACGGCCTTTTTCGACATGTTCGAGCACCTTGCGCACGCGAGCGGCCTCCTGCGAATCATCCGGGGGCGTATTGAGCAACGATTCAAACGTCCACTCGGCGGCTTGGGCTTCTTGGATATCGTCGGCTTCAGCCCAGAAAACTACGCTGGCATCGCCGATCTGGATGCATTGACGGTTGTGCTCACTGCGCCGCAGCAAGTGGTTGAGCACAGTGGTGTAGGCGAACGCGGCTTGCTCCGAGATAGGGGCGTTCTCTCCCTGCTCCTTGCCGTAGGACTTGAAGGCATCCTGATTGAATGAAACGATAGATGCGCCCGAGCTTTGCGCGCCACTGACACCTTTAATGGCAGGATGCACGGTGGCAATCCTTGACGGCTTGCCTGTCACCAGACACTCAGCCGATGCGCCTGCCTTGCCCGCATCACCGAATATCCTTTCGCGCGCTTCTTCCGCAGCCGGGCGCTGATGCATGAAGCGCAACTCTCCGTCCAGTCGAAAAACAATATTCGCGCCCACCAGTCCCTCGGCATGGGGAGCAAAAAGGGCGTGTGATGGCAGGGATTCGGGTTGCCATGCCTTGATGAATGATTGAAGTGCGATGAGCGCTGGATCACCCAGGTTGGGCATGGCGGAAAGGTGAAGTTCCCTGAACGCCGCATGGTCCTGCACAGCCTTTGCTTCTCCAAAACCCAGCACATAACTGCTTTTGTCCCAAAGAAAAAAAGACTTTGAGCCGATGCCTGGGCGTTTGAAGGACGCGGGTACAGCGACAACTCTGGGACGTGGCTTTTTCCCTGCCGTGTTCCTGATGTCATTCACAGCCACCACCGAGCCATCCGGTGCCAGAACGATTTCGTAAGAAATGTTCTCCTGCGAGTACCCTGGCTGCGCAATCTCGCTCTCGCCAGTGGCTTGGAGCCTGCTGTAGTAGGTGGCCAGGGCCTGCAGGATCATGACTTCACCCCTTCGCTCTGCCAGGGCGGCACCTCGATCACGCCACCCACCATCTGCGCCCGGAAGAACCGGGGCACCATGCCGTGGTCGAAATCGATATCGTGCAGCGTCCAGCCCAGGTCGCGCGGCTCCATGAGGCTTTCATGGGCGGCGGGCGTGGGGGCGCCATCCTCCAGCAACTCGAAGCTGGCCGGAAACTCGCGCACGCCCATGCAGGGCTGCTGGAAGCACTGCCCCTTGCGCGCGCGGCGGTTGAAGATGTCCAGGTGCTTGCCGACCGAGTCGTCGGGCCCGGCCTTCGGCGTCAGATCGAAGTGCGCTTCGATCACATAGGCCACGTCGCGCAGGATGGTCGCCGCGCGTTGCTGTCGGTCTTCATCGACATACGTTGCCAAGCCGTCGGGCGTGCCGGCCTTCATGGCCTTGGTCACGCTGGCGGGGGACAGCTTGCCGCCCACTTCGTTGCGCCGGAGGGACTCGAACCGGATGGGTTTGAGCACGTGGATGCGGTCGATGGTCCAGCGGATCGCCGGCTTCCAGTGGATCGCTTCGAGGATGCCGCGCGCGGCGGAAGGCGTCAGCGCGTCGTAAGAGACCCGTTCGACTTTCATTTCGGGGCGCGTGAAGCAGGCGCGCTCACCCCAGATCCTCAATCTCACTCCGTAGGCCATGGCCCCTCCCTGTATTGCGTTGCGGTGTTCGCTCGTCGACCCCACGGCAGTCTTACCAAGTCAGGCGTTCGCTGCGAATGAATGTGGGGTCGTCCCAATGCAGACCGAATCTGTCGTCGTAGAGGTCGGGATGCACCAGCACCATGAACTGCTCTCCCCACTTGGCCGGCTCCACCGGCGCGACGGCCCCGGCCTGGTGGAGCGCATCGAACCCCTGCTTCGGCAGTTGCACCACATACGGCTGCAACTTGCGCGCCACGCCCACGCTGCCTTCCGCGAACTTCAGAGCATTCAGCGCTTTCCGGGCCTCGTCGTCGTACGGCACGATCACCGGCATCTGCACGCTGTCGATCATGCGGAACTTCGTCGCCAGGGTTTCCATCGGCAGGCTGTCCGGGCGGCTGGCCTTGAGCAGGCCCATGAGGTCGGGCACGTCGAGTTCCTTGCCGCCCTTCTGCCAGTAGAGCAGCGCGAAATAGCGGGCGATGGCTTCGGGCGCGAGCGGGCTGCCCCCGCACTGGCGCAGCACCTCGCGCGCGGCCTGGGCGTATTGCGTCAGCTCCGGCGGCGGGGCCCAGTCTTCGTTGGCATTCGCGAACACCAGCAGTTCGCTGGCATCGCGGCTTCTGCGGCCTTCGCGGTTGCAGCGGCCTGCGGCCTGGGCGATGGAGTCCAGGCCCGCCTCGGCACGCAGAACGGTCGGGAAATCCACGTCCACGCCCGCTTCGATCAGGCTGGTGCTGACGACGCGGCAGGGCTGGCCCGCCTTGAGTAGCTGCCGCACCTCGGCCAGTACTTCGCTGCGGTGTTTCGCGCACATCAGCGTGGTGAGGTGCCGCGCGCCGGGCATGTCGGCCATGGCTTCATACACGGCCCGCGCGTGGCGGCGGTTGTTGACGATGCACAGCACCTGCTCGCGCTCCCGCAGGTGGCCGGCCAGCGCGGCGTCGTCCAGCGTGCCGAGGTGGCGTACGCGCACCCGCTCGAGCTGCTGGAAGAGCAGCGTGGGCTCGGGGGCCAGTTCGCGCACGCCGGTCAGGCCGCCCTCGAAGGCGGGTGCCTCCAGCGCGGGCTGCGTGGCGGTGCAGAGCACGACGCTCGCGCGGTAGTTGCGCGCCAGTTCGTCGATGGCGGCGACGCAGGGCTTGAGCAGCTTGAGCGGCATGGTCTGCGCCTCGTCCAGCACGACGACGCTGCCGGCGATGTGGTGCAGCTTGCGGCACTGCGAGGGCCGCGCGGCGAAGAGGCTCTCGAAGAACTGCACGGCCGTGGTGACGACGATGGGTGCGTCCCAGTTCTCCATGGCCAGGCGCAGCTTCTGGACCGACTGGTATTTTTCCGGATCGTCCCGGGGCGGCTGGCGCTCGATGAAGGCGCTGTGGTGCTCCAGCACGGCGGCGTCGCCGAGGGGGCCGAGTGCTCTGCGGAAGACGGCGGCGTTCTGCTCGACGATGCTGGTGAACGGGATCACGAAGATCACGCGCCGCAGCCCGTGGCGGATGGCGTGGTCCAGCGCGAAGGCGAGCGAGGCCAGCGTCTTGCCGCCGCCCGTGGGTACCGTGAGCGAGAACAGGCCGGGAGCCAGTTCGGCACGCTGGCGTACCTGGCGCAGGATGTCGGCCCGCAGGCGGTTCACGTCGCTGCCGGGATCGCTCCCGGCGGTGAGCCGCGCCATGTAGCCATCGAGCTGATCGCGCAGTGCGGCCAGCGAGGGAGGGGTTCCGCCGGCCGAACGGTGTTCGGTGCGGCCTTCGGCCTGCAGGTAGAAGCGCTCGGTGTCGAGGAAGTCGGCATCCACCAGGCACGAGAACAGCATGCGGACCAGGAAGGCCAGTTGGAACGGATGCCGGTCGGCAGCCTGTTTGCGGTCCTGGCTGTACGGCTGGAAGCCCGCAGGCGTAACCAGCCGGGAAGGCAGGTCGATGTCCTTTTGCCAATCCGGGTGCAGCGCGTGCAGGTCTGACAGAAACCGTTCCGCCAGGGATGTGCGTTCCCCCTCGCCCTGCCCATTGGCCAGCCCCGCGTGGTGGCCCGCGATACCGTAGGCCAGCAGATGGCCCACCACGCCCAGCCGCTGTTGCGCGATGCGCGCCCCCCACGTGGAATGGTCCACGCGCAGCGGGCTGCCGCGCAGCCGCTCCTGGAAGGGCTGGGTGTACTTGCCGAGATCGTGCAGCCACCCGATCACCTGGCCCAGCGCTTGCGCATTGAACACCGCGGCGGATTCGCCGGCCATGCGCCCCACGGCATGCAGGTGGTCGGGAAGCGTCTGCCAGCGGCTTTCGGGCTGCTTCGGGACGGAGTGCGCGTAGAAGCGCGGGGAGGCGGCCGACGAGGTATCGGATGACGCGTGGGGTGCGGCCGTGGGGCCGGCCTGGGCAGGGCGCTGCCTGCCGGCAGGCGTGTCGTCGTCGTTGCTCAAGGAGTTCCCTCTCTCTGCTTTTTCTCTGCTGCGCGCCGTTCTGCTCCGGTGTGCCGGATGCGGCGCTGCTGCCGCCATTGTGCGCAATGGCCGAGCCGCTGTCATCCGTGTCGTGCGATCCTGCGGGAATTCCCTGACCCAGATCAGCCTGTCTCGCGCCCCGCGGTTTCTTCTCTAAGCCTCCCCTAAGCCGTCTCTAAGCCCGCCCTAAGTCTCCTTCCCCACACTCCGGTCCATGCCACAACCCTCCCTGAAAGGCTTGCCATGAACCAGATCCTCTCCACCCCCCGCCGCCTCACCCTCGCGCTCGTCGTGGCAGGGGCGATGGGCGCGACGGGCGCGGGGCTCGTCACCAACCTGCATTCGAGCCATGCGGCGCTGCCGCCCGCGGCCTCGGCCGCTGCCGCCCCCGCCGGATATGCCGGCGTGACGGCGCCGGACTTCGCGCAGATCACCGCGCAGAACGGCCCGGCGGTGGTGAACATCAGCGTCACGGGCACGACCAAGACCTCGTACAACGGCGGCGGCAGCGACGATGACGACGAGACGCCGTCCGCGCAGCGCCAGCCGCACGGCCCGCAGGGCATGGACCCGAACGATCCGTTCTTCGAGTTCTTCCGCCGTTTCGGCATGCCGGGCATGCCCGGCGTGGGCGGCGGCCGGATGCTGCAGCGCGAGGTGCCGATGCGCGGCGAAGGCTCGGGCTTCATCGTGAGCCCGGACGGCGTCATCCTGACGAACGCCCACGTGGTGAAGGACGCCAGCACGGTGACGGTGAAGCTGACCGACCGGCGCGAGTTCCGCGCCAAGGTGCTGGGCTCCGATCCCAAGACCGACATCGCCGTGCTGAAGATCGACGCGAAGGACCTGCCCGTGGTGCACCTGGGCGATACGAAGAGGCTCGCGGTGGGCGAATGGGTGCTGGCCATCGGCTCGCCGTTCGGCTTCGAGAACAGCGTGACGGCGGGCGTGGTGAGCGCCAAGGGCCGTGCGCTGCCGGACGACAGCTTCGTGCCCTTCATCCAGACCGACGTGGCGGTGAACCCCGGCAATTCCGGCGGCCCGCTGTTCAACTCGCGCGGCGAGGTGGTGGGGATCAACTCGCAGATCTACAGCCGCTCGGGCGGCTACCAGGGGGTGTCGTTCGCGATCCCGATCGAGGTGGCGGAGCGGGTGAAGGACCAGATCCTGTCCACCGGCAAGGCCAGCCATGCGCGGCTGGGCGTGTCGGTGCAGGAGGTGAACCAGGCGTTCGCCGATTCATTCCAGCTCGACAAGCCCGAGGGCGCGCTGGTGGCGGGCGTGGAACCGGGCGGCCCCGCCGACAAGGCCGGCCTGAAGTCGGGCGACGTGATCCTGCGCATCAACGGCCAGCCGATCGTGGCCTCGGGCGATCTGCCGGCCTTCGTGGGCCAGTCCGCGCCCGGCACCACGGCCCGCATGGACGTGTGGCGCCACGGCAAGCAGGAGGAACTCACCGCGACGCTGGGCGATGCGAACGACAAGCCCGCCAAGGTGGCGAGCGCCGACAAGGCGGTGGGCAAGGGCCAGCTCGGCCTGTCGCTGCGGCCGCTGCAGCCGCAGGAGCGCCGGGAGGCCGGCGTGAGCGGCGGCCTGCTGGTGGAAGAGGCGCGCGGCCCGGCCGCCGTGGCGGGTGTGGCCCCCGGCGACGTGCTGCTGTCGATCAACGGCACGCCGGCGCAGAGCATCGAGCAGGTGCGCGCCGCGATGGCGAAGGCGGGCAAGTCGGTGGCGCTGCTGATCGAGCGGGACGGCAACAAGATCTTCGTGCCGGTGCCCCTGGGCTGACGTGACCTGACGTGACCTGAACCGACCGCGGGAAGCGGGCCCATGCCCCTGCGGTTCGGCCGGTTCCTGAGCGGGCGGAGTGGTGCTGCCGCTATCCTTGGCACATGCTGCCGAGTCCGCATACCACGCCCCATTGCCCCCACGTTCCGGAGATCGACCCATGCGCCTGCTGCTGGTGGAAGACGACACGATGATCGGCGAGTCCGTGTACGACCTGCTGCGCGCCGAGCACCATGCGGTGGACTGGGTGCGCGACGGCGACATGGCGGACACGGCGCTGCGCACGCAGACCTACGACGTGGTGCTGCTGGACCTGGGCCTGCCGCGCCGCGACGGCCTGGAGGTGCTGCGCGACATGCGCGCGCGCAAGGACCGCACGCCGGTGCTGGTGGCCACGGCGCGCGACGCGGTCGCCCAGCGCGTGCAAGGGCTGGACGCGGGCGCCGACGACTACGTGCTCAAGCCCTACGAGCTGGACGAACTGCTGGCGCGCATCCGGGCGCTGGCGCGGCGCGCGGCCGGCCGGGCCGAGCCGGTGTACGAGCACAAGGGCGTGAGCATCGACCCGGCCACGCGCGAGGTGGCGGTGAACGGCGAGCCGGTGGTGCTGTCCGCGCGCGAATGGGCCGTGCTGGAGCCGCTCATCGCCCGCCCGGGCCGCGTGCTCTCGCGCGCGCAGCTCGAAGAAAAGCTCTATAGCTGGAAGGACGAGATCAGCAGCAATGCGGTGGAGGTCTACATCCACGGGCTGCGCAAGAAGCTCGGCGCGGACCTGGTGCTGAACGTGCGCGGCGTGGGCTACATGGTGCCCAAGGCATGAGCGGGCCGGCCGCTGGTGAACCCGAGGGGGTGGCCACGGTGCCTGGCCCTGCGCAGGGCCGCTGGACGGACCGCCTCGCCGCACGCGCGCCGCATTCGCTGCGCGCGCGGCTGCTGTGCTTTCTGCTGGTGGCGATCGCCTGCGCGGCGCTGCTGCAGTTCGCGCTCGCCTACCGCTCGGCGCTGGCCGAGGCGGACCAGATTTTCGACTACCACATGCAGCAGACGGCGATGGCGCTGCGACCGGGCGTGCCGTCGATGCCGGAGGGCGCGCAGGAGCCCCGGTCGCTGGAAGACGAGAGCACCGAGTTCGTGGTGCAGATCTGGTCGGCCGACGGACTGCGGGTGTTCGAATCGTCGGTGGGCGCGGCGCTGCCGCAGCGCGCGGTGCTGGGTTTCTCGAACGTGCATGCGCGCGGCACCGTGTACCGGGTGTTCTCGGTGCAGACGCGCACGCAGGTGATCCAGGTCGCGCAGGACATGGCCGCGCGGCGTGCGATGGCGCGCGACCTGGCGCTGCGCACGGCCGGGCCGATCGCGCTGCTCGCGCCGCTGCTGGCGCTGGCCGTGTGGTGGGCGGTGAGCGGCTCGCTCGCGCCCGTGGAGCGCGTGCGCCGGCAACTGGCGAAGCGCCAGGCCGACGACCTGTCGCCCGTGAACGCGGGTGCGCTGCCCGACGAGGTGCGGCCGATGGTGGACGAGCTGAACCTGCTGTTCGAGCGCGTGCGGCAGGCCTTCGAGGCGCAGCAGCATTTCGTGGCGGACGCGGCGCACGAACTGCGCTCGCCGCTGGCGGCGCTCAAGCTGCAATTGCAGGGCCTGCAGCGTGCCGGCACCGACGAGGCGCGCGCGGTGGCGGCCGCGCGGCTCGCGGCCGGCATCGACCGCGCCACGCGCCTCGTGGAGCAGCTGCTGGCGCTGGCCCGGCAGGAGGCGAGCGCCGCCGCCGGTGCGCCGCCGGCGCGCGTGGTGCTGGCCGACCTCGCCCGCCAGGCGGTGGCCGACGCCATCGCGGCCGCGCAGCAGAAGGGCATCGACCTGGGCCTCGCCACCGCGGATGCCGCGGCCATCGACGGCTATGCGGAGGCGCTGCGCATCCTGCTGCGCAACCTCGTGGACAACGCCGTCAAGTACACGCCGCCCGGTGGCGTGGTGGACGTGCACGTGCGTGCGGTGGACGGCGGCGCGGAGCTGGTGGTGGAGGACAGCGGCCCCGGCATCGCCGAGGACGACCGCGAGCGCGTGCTCGGCCGCTTCTACCGCGCGCCCGCGGCCGAGGGCGCCGCACCCGTCGCGGGCAGCGGGCTGGGCCTGGCGATCGTGCAGTCGATCGCGCGGCTGCATGGCGCGGCGGTGGTGCTGGATGCATCGCCGCGGCTGGGCGGGCTCCGGGTCGCGTTGCGGTTCGATGCCGTGGTGCCGCCAGCGGAGGCGGCCGCCGGCCGCGACGGCGGAGGCGGCGCTTGACGCGGTTCGCGCTGCTGTCGGGCCTGGGCCATGCGGTCTTCGTGGCCGTGGGCCTGTTGATCTACGTGATGGCGACGCGCATTGGCCGGCAGCGCCGGCATCCCTCGGCGGCGATGGGCTGGGTGCTGGCGATCGTGGCGTTCCCGTATGCGGCGGTGCCGCTGTTCCTCATGTTCGGCTCGCGCAAGTTCATGCGGCCGCAGCGCCGCGCGGCGGGCATGCTCGCGGCCGGCCCGGCCCTGCCGTCCCCGTCCGCCGAGGTGCCGGGCCCCGCCTGGGCGACGCGGCTGCTGGCGGGCATGGAGCTGGCGCCGCCGGTGCGCAACGCGCGCACCGTGTTCCACGCCCAGGGCGCGCAGGCGTTCGATGGCCTGCTGGCCACGGTGGCCTCGGCGCGCCACAGCCTGGATGTGTGCACCTTCGTGTTCGGCGATGACGCGGTGGGCCGACGCGTTGCCGATGCGATGCAGGCCGCCGCGCGCCGCGGCGTGGCCGTGCGGCTGCTGCTGGACGCGGTCGGCAGCCTGGGCATGCCCGCGGACCTGCGGCGCGCGCTGAAAGAAGGCGGCGTGCAGGTGCGCCGCTTCATGCCGCTGCTGCACAACCCGCTGCGCGGCCACACCAACCTGCGCAACCACCGCAAGCTGGTGGTGGCCGATGGCGAGCGCCTGTGGAGCGGCGGCCGCAACCTGGCCTGTGAGTATTTTCTCGACCGCCCGGACCATCCCGCATGGATCGACCTGAGCTACGAGATCGACGGGCCGATCGCGCTGCAGGCCGCTGCGCAGTTCGCCGCCGACTGGCAGGCCGCGAGCGGCCGCATCGCCCGCGCGGTACTGCCGCGCCCGCTGCCCTCGGGCCCGGCGGCCGGCGTTCCCGCGCAGTGGGTGCCCAGCGGCCCCGACCATGCGGACGACACCGTGCACGCGCTGCTGGTGGCCGCGGCCTACCACGCGCAGGATCGCATCGTGGCGGTGACGCCGTATTTCGTGCCGGACGATGCGCTGCTCGACGCCTGGTGCCTGGCCTGCCGCCGCGGCGTGCAGGTGCGGCTGCTGGTGCCCGCGCGCTCCAACCACCGCCTGGCCGACTGGGCGCGTGCCCGTGCGCTGCGCGAGCTGGCCCAGGCGGGCGCCGAGGTCTGGCTGGCGCCGGGCATGGGGCCTTCTACGGCCCGGACGAGGTGCGGTGGCTCGGCGGCTGGTGCGGCGCGCAGATCGAAATCGCTCAGCGCTTCGAGGCGCGCCCGCCCTCGTGGCCGCGCGACATCGCCGAAGGGGTGGTGCGGGCCGTGGGGTTCCAGTTGTAGGGCTGCCCGGCTAGAGGGCCAGGAACGCAGCCGCCGCCACCGCCGTGGGCACGCTGGCCCCGAGCAGCAGGCCGAGTGCTCCCACGCTGCCGCCCGCGAATCCCGGCTTGAGCAGTGCCACGCCGGCAGGGTTCGGTGCGTTGGCGATCACCGTGAGCCCGCCGCCGGCCACCGCCCCGGCCACCAGCATGTACTGGGCCTGGGGCGTGACGCCCTGGATGAGCGAACCCAGGTAGGTGAGCGCGGCGTTGTCGGTGACGGCCGTGAGGCCCAGCGCCCCGAAGAACAGCGCGAGCGGCTGCAGCGCCGAGACGATGGGCTGCAGCCACCAGCGCTGCATCCCGCCCAGCACCACCAGCCCGGCGAGGAAGAACGCCACCAGCAGCGCTTCCTTCAGGATCAGCCGGCTCTGGTGCCGCGCGTAGGCCTGCGTGAAGCCGAGGAACAGCAGGAACAGGCCCAGGAAGACCACGGGGTGGTGGGCGGACAGCACCACGCCGGCCAGCAGCGCGATGTGCATGGCGGCGACGATGGCCGGGACGGGGCCGGTGTGTGGTGCGGGCGGCGCGTGGTGGGTATGGCCGTGGCTGTCGCTTCGGCCCGCAGCGGGCTCTGCGGGGCGGACCGGAGCAGGGGCCTGCGCGAGATGCGGCCGCAGCACCCAAGCCGCGAGCGTGGCATTGCACGCCACCGCCAGCGCAGCCTTCCATCCGAAGTGCGTGAACATGAACGCGCTGTCCCACTGCCAAGTGGCGGCCACCATCAGCACCGGCGGCGCGGCATAGGCGGTGAGCGTGCCGCCGATCGACACGTTCACCAGCAGTACGCCCAGCGCGAGGTATTTGGCGCGTTCCGGGATCGCACGGCGGAAGGCCACGGGAGCGAGCAGCAGCGCGGCGAGCGTCATCGCCGCCGGCTCGGTGATGAGCGAGCCCAGCAGCGGCACCACCGACAGGCCCAGCCACGCCAGGGCCACGGGCTGCGCCACCGGCAGCCGCCGCGCGATGGCGCCGACCGTGCGGTCCACCGCGTCCAGGATCGGCCGCGACGCGGCCACCACCATCACCACGAAGACGAACAGCGGTTCGGTGTAGTTGCGCGATTCCGCGTAAGCGAGCGCCGCGCTCCCGCCCTGCAGCAGCGCGAGCGCGGCGATGAGCACGATGGCCCAGAAGCCGAACACCACCTCCACTTCGCCGAGCAGGTGAAAGAGGCCGGCATGGCGCGGGAACCGGCGCGAGAGCCGGTCGAACTGCGACGCGGAAAAAGTGTGCAGCAGCGCAACCGCGAAAAGCGCGGCGGCGACGGTTTGGGCGAGGGGAGTGTCCACGGGGATTGATGGGTCAGGCAGGGGCCGCGTGGCGGCCCGAACAGCGCGACGACCTGCCGTCCCGCCCGTCGACGCGCTTGTGCCGGCCCGGGCAGGACCACCCCTTGGAAGCGGAGTTTACCTGCCCGCTGCCGGCCGCCGGGGGCCGTCTGGCTGCAGTTTTTTCCGGCCCGTGGTGCAGGCAGGAAGGACGGGCATGCCGAGCCTCAGGCGCGCAGTGCCGTGCGCAGGCGCTCGCCCGCGTAGGCCTGGGCCTGGCGGGCCTTCTCCAGTACCGCGGCGGCGCCGAAGAACTCGTGCGCCACGCCTTCGTAGTCGCGGCGCTCCACCGGCACGCCGGCATCGCGCAGCGCGTCTTCGAGCTTCGCGCCGTCGCTGCGCAGCGGATCGATGCGCGCGTTGATGATGGTCACGGGCGGCAGTCCGGCCAGCGGCGCGTCGACGAGCGACAGGCGCGGGTCGGCCAGATCGTCTTCCGAGCGGACCAGGTGGTCCACGAACCACTTCACCATGGCGCGGTTCAGCGGCTTGGCGATGGCGTTCTCGAGGTACGACTCGGTGTTCAGGCTGGTCTGAGCGACGGGGTACACGCTCAGCACGTGGCGCGGCGTGGTCAGGCCGGCGTCGCGCGCGGCGACGGCCGTGGCCACGGCCAGGTTGCCGCCAGCGCTCTCGCCCGCCAGTGCGAGCCGTTCCGGATCGCCGCCCAGCGTGGAAGCATTCGCGGCGATCCAGCGGTAGGCGGCCAGCGCGTCGTCCCATGCGGAGGGGAAGCGGTGCTCCGGCGCCTGCCGGTAATCGACCGAGACGACGATCGCGTTGGCCTCGCGGGCCAGGCCGCGTGCGCCGCCGTCGTAGACCTCCTTGTTGGCGATCACCCAGCCGCCGCCGTGGAAGTACAGCACCACGGGCAGCGGGCCGGCAGTGCCCTCCGGCGTATAGACCGTGGCCGGCAGCGGGCCGGTGGCGCCGTCGACGGTGGTGTGCATGGCGTGCACGCCCGGCACCAACTGGGCCGGATCGGTCGGGCGGCCCTGTTCCCGCAACAGGTGGTTCACCGCATCCGCGACGGTGGGCTGGCGGCGCGCCTCGGCCACGTCGAGCTTCTCGATGGCCTTGGGGCCGAGCGCTTCATGGGCGCGGGCCAGTGCCAGTTGGTCGTCGTCGGCGCGCACGGCGGCGACGGCGTTCGAGAGGGCGTTGAGGAGGGGGTTCGGCTTGCCGTGGTCGTCGTCGCTCATGGTGCTCCTTGGTGGATGTCGCGAAAGGTGGGGGAGGGGGAAGGGAAGGCCAGCACGATGTTTGGGATACCAGCCCTACCGTTCCATTCACTGTAGGCAACGCGACCGTGGCGGCATGTGGGACGGGCGCCCGGTGCCGTGTGGGCGGAGGGGCGGCCCGAGTGCACCCACCGGCCTGGCAGCTCGCCGCTGCCAATGCCTCGGGGCGCTGGCCGACACGGCAGAGCCACCTGCTCGGCGATGCTGGAGTCCTGAATCCACCATTCCAAGAGATCCACATATCCATGAACAAGACCCTCGCCGCCCTCGCCGCCGCTGCCGCCGTGCTGGCCACCCCGTTCGCCCATGCCCAGGTCGGCAAGGCCGCTTCGGAAGCCGCCGATTCCGCGGAACACAAGATCGACCAGAAGCGTGCCGAGAATGACGCCAAGCACAGCGGCCCCGTGGGCAAGGCCGTCAACAACGTGAAGGCCGACTACCACAAGAACCGCGCACACCACTCCAAGGAAAAGGCCAAGGAGTCGCTGAAGAAGTCGACCGATTGAGGCAGAGGAACGCCGCCTTTTTGCAGCCGCCCTGGCGGCAGCGCATACGACGAGGCCCGCATTGCGCGGGCCTTTTTTTGTGTGGGGCGGGTGGGCTCGGGCCAGCAGCCAGTGGCGTAGCTGCGTGGACTGAGAACGAACAGAGGAGCAGCCGATCTCGGAGATCGACTGCAGCCAGGGCTTTTTCTACGCCATCACGAACGGCTCGATGCTCTCCAGTTCTTCGCCCAGGGCCTCTCGCGCTACGTCCGCGTCGTAATGGCTCTGCAGGTTCATCCAGAACTCCACCGACGTGCCGAAGAAGCGGGCGAGGCGCAGGGCCGTGTCCGCAGTGATGGCACGGCCTTCCTTGATGATGGCCGCAATGCGGGTCTGTGGCACGTGGATGGACTGCGCCAGGCGGTACTGGGTCAGCCCCATGGGCTCCAGGAACTCCGTAGCGAGAATTTCGCCCGGTGTGGGTAGGGAGAGACGCGTCATGTCGAACACTCCTTTGCTATGACGGGTGACGCTGTGCGTCAGTGGTAGTCGACGATCTCGACATCGGCCGGCCCCTCGGCCGTCCAGGTGAAGCACACGCGCCATTGATCGTTGATGCGGATGCTGTGCTGGCCGGCGCGGTCGCCTCTCAGGGCCTCCAGCCGGTTGCCCGGGGGAATGCGCATGTCCTGCAGCGTGTGTGCAGCGTGAAGCATGCGGAGCTTCTTGAGGGCGGCGGCTTCGATGTTGATCCAACGGCGCACACGTTCCAGGCTGAAGAGGGCTTGGGTGTCGGTGCATTTGAACGATCGGATCGCCATTCAAAAATGATAACGTGACGCGGTATTAACGTCAAACGTTATTATGCGTTGAGCACGCAGAGAAGTGACCGGTGGATGATGCGAGTTCAGAGCTTACAGCGTGGACTGACCCTTGACGGCGTCTTGATACAGCTGTTCGATAGACCGTGTACGCCTGCCCGGTGCGCCTGCCTCTGGGCTTGCAAAGGCTTGAGGGCGACCGACTTCCAACTGGGCAAGGTAGACAAACTCCTTGGTGAGTTTTCTGAGTTGAAGCGAAAGAGGCTGACGCCGGGCTTCTGTTGCGCTGCTCCAATGCCTCGCGATGGTGTAGGCATCTACCAATGGATCGAGGATCGCAGGCCGATCTCCACTGTGAGCACTCAAGGATTCATTGTGCGAGGAGGCATTGTGCATCGCCCGTGCCCAGGAGCCACCGTTGCCTCCAGATAACTGCCGATGTCTCCGTCGGCTTCCTTCATCCAGTGGTCCCCTCAGCAGGAATCGAACCTGCATCTAGCGCTTAGGAGGCACTCGTTCTATCCATTGAACTATGAGGAGACGCGAGGGCGGATTGTAAGGCCCGGCGGCAAGCGTTCCCTGCAGGGCTCCGGCGCCAGCGCCAGCCGTTGCGCCGGTGGTTTGTGGACTGTTCGGATATACAGTATGCTCTGCACATGCCTTTCGATTCCCTCCTCCTCGCCTTGTCCGGCGCCATGGCCGTGGCGCTGTCGCAGGCGCGCGGGGCGCAGTGGCGGCGGTGGGCCTGCGTGCTCGGGTTGGTGAGCGTGCCGTTCTGGTTCTGGGCGGGGTGGCGCGCGGGGCAGTGGGAGATGCTCGCGGTGTCGGCGCTGCATGCGCTGGCCTGGCTGCGCGGCGTGTGGGTGTACTGGCTGGCGCCGCGGCCGGAAATGGACGCACCCGCGGGGCTGGGCACCATCCAGCTCGCGCCCGGGCCCCGGCGCTGAGGGCGGTGCCCTTTCTGCTTCGCTCCCCTGGTTTTTGCGGAGCCACGCCTTCGTGGGGCGATGGTTTTTCAATCGTACCCCGCTCTACAATAGCTCGACCATGTCCACGTCCCACGAGTTGACGCCGCCGCAACTGCTCGCGATTCTGCGCAGCCGCGGGCTGGGCGCCGGCATCGCGGCGCTGAACGCGGGCGTGGGGCACCGCTACACCGGCGTCTACCGCATGGCGGGTTCCTGCCTCTACAACGTGCAGCTGCACGACAAGCTCGGACAGGCGCGGCCCGAGGCGCTGGCGGTGGTCGAGCTGGCCGACAGCTTCTGCCAGTTCGTGCTGCGCGACGGCGAGCTGATGATGCAGAACACCCTGCACGAAGACCACCTCGGCACCCATCCCTACCGCGGCGTGCTGCTGGCCTACCACGGCGTGCCGATCGGCGACAACGCGGGCGGGCTGTGGGGCACGCTGTGCCATTTCGACTTCGAGGAGCGCGGGCTGTCCGAGAGGCAGTACGAACTGCTCAAGGCCGCGGGCCACATGCTGTATCCCTTCGTGCGCCATTTGCAGGGCAGTGCGGTCTCCCAGGCGGAGCAGGCCCTGCCGGAGTCTGTGCCTGTGCCTGTGCCTGCGCCGTCGCCTTCCCCATCGCTCCCGCCGCGTCTGACCTGACCTGACCTGACCTGATCTGATCTGATCTGATCTGATCTGATCTGATCTGCGCCCGCCTGCAGGCGCGCCCGGCACTGTGCCTGGTCGTGCGGCCCGTTCCTGCCTGCCGTCGCGCCAGCCTGCACGTGTCCCCTTTCCGTGCGGCTGCTCCGGGCGCCACCGAGGACGGGGCCCGGAGGGGGCGCCCGCCGCGCGTGGCGGGATGCAGGGTTTGTTGCCGCCGATCAGTCGTAGCGCAGCGTGTAGATGAGGTCCACCGCGCTCTGCGTGCCCGTCTGCCCGCGCAGCGTGAGCCGCTGGGTCAGGTCGTAGAAGATGTAGAGCGTGCCCAGGGCACCCGAGAGGCTCCGCTCGTAGGTCACGTACAGGTCCTTCGACAGCCGCTTGCCGAACGTGAGCGCGGCGCCCGAGGCGTCTTCGCCGCTGGCGCCGGAGTTGGGGCCGCGGAAGCCGATCTCGTCGAGGCCCAGGCGGTTGGCAAAGTTGCCCGCGCTGTTGTTGCCGCCGCCGCCCAGGAGCGCGAGCGCGGCCTGCTGCAGCAGCGCGGCCTCGGCGCCGCCCGCGACGGTGCTGCGGCCCAGCACCACCCAGGAGAGCTTTTCGGCATCGGGCAGGTCGGGGTCGGAGTAGAGCGCCACGCGCGGCGCCTTGGCCGTGCCGGTGACCTGCACACCCGCGCGCACGCTGATGTTGGGCCGGATGGCCAGCACGTCGAGCGCGGGGTTGTCGTAGGGGCCGTTGAAGCGCGCGAGGCCGGTTTCGATGTTGAGCGCCTGGCCCCAGGCGCGGTAGCGGCCTTCCACGGTGCGCACCTCGCCGGTGATGCGCGGCGGGCCGCCGGCCGTGGCGGGTCCGCGGATGTCCAGTTCGCCGGCCAGGCGCGTGGTGACGCCATGGCCCTGCAGCGCGAAATCGTCGCCCAGGTTGAAGGTGATCGCGATGTCGGGCGGCCGTGCGGCTTCCACGCGGCCGGCCTTCGCGCCCTCGCGCTGGGCGGCCTCGGCCTTGGCACGGTCGGTGGCGGCGGAGCGCACCACCACGTCGCTGCCCAGGCTCGGCGCGCCGGCCTCGGCCAGGATGATGGTGGCGCGGTCGGCGGTGAGCTTGCCGCGCAGCGAGAGCTGGCCCTGGCGCAGTTGGGCGCGCACGTCGCCCGAGACGCTTACCTGGCGGTCGGCGCGCACCAGCACCTGCAGCGCGCGCGCCTGCGCGGTGAAGTCCATCGTGATGCCCGAGCCGCCGGATGCGGCCTCCTGGCCCATGCCGGCCCACGACAGGCTGCCGGTGCCGCTCAGGGTGCCGCCGTCCTTCGGGGCCGATGTGCGGTTGCCGCTGAAGCCCGCGATGCGCGTGCTGCTGCCCTGGCCGCCGTTCACGCGGAATTCGGTGATGTCGATCCGGTCGCCGCGCAGCGTGGCGCGCAGGCGGCCGTTCTGCAGATCGACGCCGTCCAGCAGCGAGCGCACGGCCAGTTGGTCGGCTGCGAGCGTGCCGCTCCATCGCGGTGCGGCACGCGTGCCGGAAAGCGTGACGTCGGCATCGAGCGTGCCCTGCACGCGCCATCCCGGCGGCGCCAGCGTGGACCATACGCCGATGTTCGGCAGGCGGGCACGCGCGGTGCCGGCGAGGGGCGCGTCGGCCGGCAACTGCCAGCCTCCATCCACCCGCGCCAGGCGCGTGGAGGCCTCGGCCTGCACCTGGCCGGCGCGTTCGCTGTCCCACTGCAGGCGGGCGCGCACGGTGTCGCCTTCGGCCTGCAGGCGCAGTTCGGCGGTGCGCACGCCCGCGGTGATGCCGGGGCCCTGGGGCGTTTCCGTGGCATCGGCCTTGGCGGCGGTCGCCCGGCCCATGCCCATGTCGGTGCCCGTGCCCGTGCCGGCGCTGGGGCCGCTGCTGCGCACGACGGTGGTGGCCGGCGCGCTGCCGGCGAGCAGGCGCAGGTCGCCCGACGTGCGGCGCACGCTGGCGGAGGCGCGCAGGGTGTCGCCCGCGTCCACGTCCCAATCGCCGTCGAAGACGAGATCGCCCTGCAGGCCCAGGCGGTCGAGCGCATCGCTGCCTTCGGCCAGCGCGCGGGCCCAGGCCATCGGCAGGCCCTGCAGCTGGCCGCGCGTGCGAAGCTGCACGGCGCCGGCCTCGGTGCGCGCGAAGCGGGCGGGCTCCCATCTGAGGGTGGCTTCGCCGGGCGCGGGTGCGGAAATGCGCGCCTGGCCGCCCGAGGTCTCGACCAGCAGGGTGGGCGCGGTGCGCGCGGTGACGCTGAGCGGCTGGGCGAACTGCACGGTCCAGGGGCCGGGGCGCTGGCCGTCGCGGGCCTGGGCGCGCAGTTCGTCGATCTGGGCGCGCCACTGGCCGGCGCCGGCTGCGCCGCCGGAGCCGCGCAGGCGCAGATCCAACCGGCGTTCGTCCATGCGCGCTTCGCCGTCGAGCGACAGCGTGGCGCGCGGCACCGAGCCGGCCACCTCGGCGCGCACGGCCGTGAGCCGCACGGTGGAAGGGCCCGCACCCGTGCCGGGCCGCGGCGGCAGCGCGACTTCCCAACGCGGTGCGGCGAGGCGGGCCTGCAGCTCGAACGGGCCGGCCGCCGTGGCGGGAGCGCCCTGGGGCTTGGCCACGAGGCCGGCCGCCTGCAACTGCCCCAGCAGGGACTGCCAGCCGCCGTTCCAGCGCGCATCCAGGCGCGCCTCCCCCTGCAGCGCCGCGCCGCCGAGGGCGGTGCGCAGGCCGGGGAGGGATTCGATCCATTGCTGCATGCGCTGCGCATCGGCCACGCGCACGTCGAGCGTGCCGGTGCCCGCGCGCGGCGCGATGCGGCCGTCGGCTTGCGCCGTGGCGCCCGGCAGGGTGGCCTGGAACTGGCCCTGGGCGGATTGCGCGGCGGTGTCGATGCGCAGTTGGCGTGCGCTGGCCTGCACTTGCAATGCGTCGAGCTGCAGCTGCGCGAGGGTGATCAGAGGGCCCTGCCAGGTGCCTTCGGTGGCGAGCCGGTCGATGCGCAGCGGGGCGCCCGCGGCCTGAACGGCGCGGGCCCGTGGGCGGGCGCCGCGGGCCGAAGCGTTGCCGGTGGAGCGGATGTCGGCGGAGAAGCGCACCAGGGGCGTAGGCGCGGGGGCGGCGTCCGGCCCGGCGGCATCGGCGGACCTTGCGGCGGCGCCGTCGGCCGGCGCGCGCGCGGAACCGTCGCTGCGTGCACGGGCCCGGCCGGACAGCGGAGCGGCGTCGAGCGTGCTGAGCACCGCGTCGGGCCGCACGTTGCGCAGTTCCAGGTCGCCCTGCAGGGCCTGCGTGGCGGGCGTGAAGGCGCCTTCGAGTTCGAGGGTGCCGCCGCCGACGCGCACGGTGGCGGCGGGCACCGTCCAGCGTGCGCCGTCGAAGTCCGCGCGGGCATCGATGGATTCGACCGGCAGCCGGCGCTGGTCCCAGGGGCCGGGCAGGGCGTTTTCCAGTTGCGCGGACAGCGCCCAGCCGGTGGCGGGCTGCGCGGCAGTGGTCGTGCCCGCAGCGGGAGCGGATGCCGGCGCCGCAGGCGGCGTGGCGGACTGCTGCTGCGCTGCCGCCGCGGTCACCGGGGCGGGCGTGGCCTCGATGCGTCCGCTCAGGCGCGTTGCCGGGGCCTGGGGCCAGAGCGCGGACACGTCCAGGGCCTGCACGTCGGCCTGGGCCTGCA
Organism: Comamonadaceae bacterium UBA4962; assembly: GCA_002397315.1. Classification (GTDB taxonomy): domain Bacteria; phylum Pseudomonadota; class Gammaproteobacteria; order Burkholderiales; family Burkholderiaceae_C; genus Paracidovorax. Next base: position 219,791 of record DHAE01000023.1, on the reverse strand, counting down.
GCAGCGGTTGTTTCGCCCAGGGCGCGATGCGGGCCTGCACCTGCGCCTGCATGGGCTGGGCTTCGGCGGGCGCGGTGGCCGGGGCGGCTGCACTGGCCCGGGACGCGGCGCGGCGCGCGGCGGCGGAGCGGGCGGGCGCGGAAGCCGGGGCCGATGCGGCGGAAGACGCAGCGGCCGAAGGAGCCGAAGCCGCCGAAGCGGGCGATCGCGGTGTTGCGGCGCCCTCCACGGCAGCGGCCTGCAGGCGGCCCGTCAGGTCCAGGCGCGCGGCGGCGGTGGCGAGGGTGCCGCGCACTTCGGCGCGGGCGGTGGCTTCCAGGTCCGCGCCGCCGCCCGGGGACGGCGTGCGCACGACGCCGTCGGCGGTCAGTTCCAGCGCCATGGGCGCCAGCGCCTGCAGCGTGGCGCTGGCCGAGTAGCGGCCCTGGGCGAGTTCGAGGTTGTCGAGCGTCGCGCTGTGCTGCTCGCCGTCGAAACGGTAGCGTCCGGCCACGTTGCGCACGGTGACGGGGCTGGGGCCTGCCCAGGTGATCTCGTCCACGCGCAGGGGGATGTCGATGCGCAGCGGCAGCACCAGCTGTTCCAGCGGCTGGATAGGCTTGTCCGGCTCCGGTTCCGCCGCGGGGTGCGGCGTGGCGATGACGCGTGCGGCATGCACCTCGCCCAGGGCGAGTTCGCGGTGCAGCAGCGGCGGCAGGCTCCAGCCGATGCGCGCGTCCTGCACTTCCACCGTGAGGGTGGGGCTGCTCCAGCGCAGCCAGCCGATCTGCCCGCCGGCCCGCACCGATCCGGACACGTCGCGGGTTTCGAGGGACTGGCCGGCGGGCAGGTAGCGGGCCGCCTGCGCGAGCGCCGTGGCCAGTGAGTTGCCGGTGCCGCTCCACCACCAGGCCGCGGCGAGCACGGCGAGCACCAGCGCGAAGAGGCCGGCCAGCGTCCAGAGCACGGCGCGCAGGGCGCGCCGCCGGCGGGGGCGGGGCTTGGGGGCCGCGGCGGCGGCGTAGGGGTTCGGTGTCTGGTGCGTGGCCATCGGGTCGCGGAAAAATCGGTCGGGTGCCGGTCAGAAGCTGAAGCCCAGGCGCAGGTGCAGCCGCAGGGCCTTGGCCTGCACGCCATAGGCGACGTCGGCCTGCAGCGGGCCCACGGGGCTGCGCCAGCGCAGGCCGGCGCCCACGCCCACGCGGGGATCGAAGTCTCCCCAGCGGTCGGCCACGGCGCCGGCATCCACGAAGACGGCGCTCTCGAAATCCGTGCGGTTGCCGCGCAGCTCGATCGGGCGCTGCCATTCCACGCTGCCCACGGCCAGGTAGCGGCCGCCGTAGAGGGTGTCGTTCTCGGTGCGCGCGCCGATTTTGCGGTAGCCGTAGCCGCGCACGGTGGTGTCGCCGCCGGTGAGGAAAAGCTGGGTGACCGGAATGTCCGCGCCCTGGCGCGCGATCACCGCGCCGCCTTCCGCGCGCAGCGAGAGCCGCCCCGTTCGCACGACGCCCTCGCCCATGTCCACGCGGCCCATGGGCACGAACGACTGCCAGCGCACGCGCGTGCGCACGAAAGGCTCGCGTTCGGGCCGCAGCGTGGTGCCCGCGCCGAGTTCCGCCGCGATCCCGTAGCCGCGCGTGGGCGAGGTGTCGTTGTTGAAGTAACGGCCCGTCCAGCCGTAGTTGGCGGTGATGGCGTTGCTGGAAGGGGGCGCCGACGGGCCGCGGCTCTTGGAGTCGTCGTACTGCAGGAAGTAGCTGCGGTCGATGTGCCCCGCGCTCTTGGTGCGGCCGCCGCGCAGGCGCACGCTGTCGGTGTCGTAGCTGCCGGTTTCCTCGCGCTGCAACTGCGCGCCGCCGAACCAGCGCCAGCCGTCTTCGTTGGGCAGGTCGGTCCATTCGGTGGACAGCAGCCGGGTCTTCTGGTCGATGGTGATCTTGCTCACCGCGCGCCAGCCGATGCCGGGCAGGCGGTTGTGGATGTGGTCGAGGCTGAGGCGCGCGCCGGTGTCGGTGGAGACGCCCACGCCGAACACCACCTTCTGCAGCGGTGCCTCGCGCACCTGCGCGGTGACGGGCGCGGCCTGCGGATCGGTGCCGTCGGTGTCGAGCGTGAGGAACACCGCGTCGTAGTAGCCGCTGCTGGCGAGGCGCGCCTGGGCATCGAGCAGCGCGGATTCGGAATACTCGGAGCCGGTGGGCAGGCGCGCGATGCGGCGCGCGCCGTCCGGGTCGTAGCGCTGCGCGCCCTGCACGCGCAACGCGCCGAAGCGGTAGGGAGGCCCGGGCGCGTAGGTGACGCCGAGCTTCGCCTCGCTGCGGTCGGCGTCGATCTCGGCGCGGCTCGTGTCGATGCGCGCGGTGGGGTAGCGGCGCGTCTGCAGCTGGCGTAGGCCACTGGCCTTGGCGCCGTCCCACGCATCCTGCGTGAAGGGCTGGCCGGGCGGCAGCGACCAGGAGCGCTGGATGCGCTCCTTGCGGCGCGCGAATTCCGGGGAGTCGGCCTCCGGGCCGGTGAAGGCGATGTCGGCGCTCGCGACGCGTGTCTGCGGGCCGGGATCGACGTCCACGGTGATGGCGCGCGGCGCAGGGCCGCCGGGCGTCTCCTTCAGCGCGATGGTGAGCGTGGGGCTGAAATAGCCCAGGGTGCCGAGCAGTTCCCGGGCATTGGCGTCGGCCGCGCCGAGCAGGCGCGAGAGCTCGCTCGCCTGCAGGCCGGGAAGCCTGCGGAAGCGCTGCAGCTCCAGGTGCCGCGTGAGCAGCTCGCGCACGGCATCGGGGCCCTGCACTTCGAGCGTGAAGGCCTCGGCGCCTTCGCCGGCAACGCCGGCGTCGGAGGCAAGGGTGGAGGTGTTGTCGTCGCTGTCCGCCTTGTCGCGGGCGCCGGGCAGCAGGCTGCAGCCCTGGAGCGCCACGAGACTCAGAAGCAGCAACGCCGGCCAACGGGCCGGCGCTGTGGTCGGGCTGGGCATGCGGCTTATTTTGACAGCAGCCGCATGGTCTCCTCGAGCCCTTTGAGGGACAGCGGGTACATCCGACCCCCCATCAACTGTAGGATGAGGTCGATACTTTGCCGGTACTGCCAAACACCCTGCGGTTCTGGGTTGATCCAGGCGTGTTTCGGGAAGGCGTGGGTGAGCCGCTTGAGCCACTCCGCGCCGGGTTCCTCGTTGTGGTATTCGACGCTGCCGCCGGGCTGCACGATCTCGTAGGGGCTCATGGTCGCATCGCCCACGAAGATCAGCTTGTAGTCGCGGTTGTACTTGCGGATGATGTCCCAGGTGGGGAACTTCTCCGCGAAGCGGCGCCGGTTGTTCTTCCACATGTAGTCGTAGACGCAGTTGTGGAAGTAGTAGAACTCCAGGTGCTTGAACTCGCTCTTGACGGCGGAGAACAGCTCCTCGACGCGCTGGATGTGTTCGTCCATGGTGCCGCCCACGTCCATGAGCAGCAGCACCTTCACGTTGTTGTGGCGCTCGGGCACCATCTTGATGTCCAGCCATCCGGCGTTGGCGGCGGTGCTGCGGATCGTGCCGTCCAGGTCCAGCTCGAGTTCGTTGCCTTCGCGCGCGAAGCGGCGCAGCCGGCGCAGGGCGACCTTGATGTTGCGGGTGCCCAGCTCCTGGGTGTCGTCGTAGTCGCGGTAGGCGCGCTGCTCCCACACCTTCACGGCGCTCCTGTTCTTGCCGGCACCGCCGATGCGCACGCCCTGGGGGTTGTAGCCGCCGTGGCCGTAGGGGCTGGTGCCGCCGGTGCCGATCCACTTGCTGCCGCCCTCGTGGCGCTCCTTCTGCTCCTCCAGGCGCTTTTTGAGCGTCTCCATGAGCTCGTCCCAGCCCATCTTTTCGATGGCGGCCTTCTGCTCGGGCGTGAGTTCGCGCTCCAGGATCTGGCGCAGCCAGTCGGCGGGCACTTCCTTGCGGAAGTCGGCGACCATCTCCACGCCCTTGAAGTAGGCACCGAAGGCACGGTCGAACTTGTCGAAGTGCTTCTCGTCCTTGACGAGCACGGTGCGCGCGAGGTGGTAGAAGTCGTCGAGGTTCCAGCCGTCCTCGGATTTCGGGCCGACGACGCCCGCCTCCAGCGCCTCCAGCAGGGCGAGGTATTCCTTCACCGACACCGGCAACTGGCCGGCGCGCAGCGCGTAGAAGAAGTCGATCAGCATGCCGGTGCGTCCTTCGTGGCTTGTCGTGCGTGCGTGCCGCGTCAGGCCGCGGCCGTGCCCGCGCCTGACGCCGCCGTCTCGTGGCGCTCCAGCAGGTAGCGCAGATGGGCTTTCGTCTCGGACCATTCGCCGGCGCGCAGGCTGTACATCACGGTGTCGCGGATGGTGCCGTCGCGGCGCAGCGCGTGGCCGCGGAGCACGCCGTCCTTCTTCGCGCCCAGGCGCTCGATCGCGCGCTGCGAGGCGAAGTTGAAATTGTCGGTGCGCCAGCCCACGACGTGGCAGCCCAGCGTGTCGAACGCATGGCCCATCATCAGCAGCTTGGCGGTGGTGTTCACGTGGGTGCGCTGCACGCGCCGGGCGTACCAGGTCCAGCCGATCTCCACGCGCTTCACGGCGGGCAGGATGTCGTGGTAGCTGGTGGTGCCCAGCACCTCGCCGCTGGCGGCGTCCACCACCGCGAAGGCGAAGCGGTGCCCCTGGGCGCGGCCCTCTAGCGCGGCCTCGATGTAGGCGCGGGTGTTCGCGGGCTCGGGCACGGAAGTGACGCGCAGCGTCCAGAGCTGGCCGTCGGCCGCCGCGGCGGCGAGGCCCGCTTCATGGGCGAGCGCGAGCGGCTCCAGGCGGATGCCGCGGTCCTGCAGGATGACGGGTTCGACGAAGGCCACGGCGCCAGACCTCCGGTTCAGCGGTTGCGCTGGTTCATGAACACCAGCTTCTCGAACAGGCTCACGTCCTGTTCGTTCTTGAGCAGCGCGCCCACGAGCGGCGGGATGAAGACCTTGTCGTCCGCGCTCTGCAGCGCGGCCAGGGGAATGTCTTCCGCCACCAGCAGCTTGAGCCAGTCGATCAGCTCGCTGGTGGAGGGCTTTTTCTTCAGGCCGGGCAGTTGGCGCACGTCGTAGAAGGTCTTCATCGCCGCCGCGAGCAGTTCGCTCTTGAGCGTGGGGAAGTGCACGGCCACGATCTGGCGCATGGTGTCCGCATCGGGGAAGCGGATGTAGTGGAAGAAGCAGCGGCGCAGGAAGGCGTCGGGCAGCTCCTTCTCGTTGTTCGAGGTGATGAACACCAGCGGACGGTGCTTCGCGCGGATCAGCTCGCGCGTCTCGTAGCAGTAGAACTCCATGCGGTCGAGCTCGCGCAGCAGGTCGTTCGGGAATTCGATGTCGGCCTTGTCGATCTCGTCGATCAGCAGGGCCACCGGCTGGTCGGCCGTGAACGCCTGCCAGAGCACGCCCTGCACGATGTAGTTGCGGATGTCCTTCACGCGCTCGCTGCTGCCTTCGTCGCCCAGTTGACTGTCGCGCAGCCGGCTCACCGCGTCGTATTCGTAGAGGCCCTGCTGGGCCTTGGTGGTGGACTTGACGTGCCACTGCAGCAGCGGCAGGCCGAGGGTGCGGGCCACCTCTTCGGCCAGCAGCGTCTTGCCGGTGCCCGGCTCGCCCTTGACCAGCAGGGGGCGCTGCAGGGTGATGGCCGCGTTGACGGCGAGCTTCAGATCCGGCGTGGCGACATAACTTTCGGAGCCTTGGAATTTCATGGGCGTTGCGCGTGGGCGGTGAGGGTAATCGTTGATAAATGGCTGGAACGGGCGCTGTCTATAATCATCTTGGCCCCCCGAGCACCGACAAACTCCATTGGATTGTGCGCGCAAAATGAACAAGAAGCTGTCCACGATATTCGCCGCCGCTGTCGCTTGCGTGACCTTCGGCGCCCACGCCCAGGAGGTCAAGGGAGACGCGAAGGCCGGGGCAGGCAAGATCGCCATGTGCATCGGCTGCCACGGCATCCCCGGCTACCAGGCGAGCTTCCCCGAGGTGTACAAGGTGCCCATGATCTCGGGCCAGAACGCCGGCTACATCGCCTCGGCGCTGCAGGCCTACAAGAAGGGCGACCGCCGGCATCCCACCATGCGCGGCATCGCCGATTCGCTCACCGACCAGGACATCGCCGACGTGTCCGCCTACTACGCGGGCCAGGTGCCCCAGGGCGGCGCACCCGCCAAGCCCTCGCGCGAGCCGAGCGCCCAGGTGGCGCAGCTGCTGCAGAAGGGCGCCTGCGTCTCCTGCCACGGCGAGAGCTTCTCCAAGCCGATCGATCCGTCGTACCCGAAGATCGCCGGCCAGCACCCCGACTACCTCTTCGCCGCGCTCAAGTCGTACAAGGCGGGCGGCGGCGCGAACGGCAACGCCCCCGTGGGGCGCTCCAACGCCATCATGGCGGGCATCGCCAAGCAGTTCTCCAACGCCGAGCTGAAGGCCCTGGCGGGGTATCTGGGTTCACTGGACGGTGAATTGCAGGTGGTGCCGCAATCCCGGTTCCGTTGAGTTTTCCGGGCTGTCGGGTATATCGCAGGGTATTTACGCATTCCCTGGAGCGTGAAAATCTGATGGATTAATTCCGACGGGTGGCCGCGGCATGCGCGGCCCTCCCGAGGACAGGGCCGCGGCGGCGGCGCGCAGGGGGCCGCGCCGCTCGCCCCCGGTTCATGGCAAGGCGTTCGATGCCTTCGAGACCGGGCAGCCGAACAGATCGCCGACCCACTTCACCACCTTCTCGAGCTCGTAGCCCAGCGCCACCATCGCCTGCTGCACCTGGGCGGCCAGCGCGCCCAGCCCCTGGAGCAGGGAAGCCAGCACCCGGCCGAGCTGCTGGAACTGCTCCTGCAGGATCTTGCCGATCAGCTCCAGCCCGTTGACGAAGTTGCGCCACTGCGCCTTGGCCCAGCGCAGGAAGTCCTGCAGGCCCGACAGCACCGCCTGCATCAGCGCGGAGGCCTCGCGCTGCACCGCGACGAGCAACTGGCCGGCCACGTCCTTGAGGCGGGTGATCACGTTGGCCACGTCCACGTTCAGCAGGGTGTAGGGGCTGTCCTGGCTGCCCAGATGCAGTTCGAGGCCCAGCAGGCTGAAATCGAAGTAGCCCGTCACCACCAGCGATTGCAGCGATGCGGAAAAGCCCAGGCCCGCAGCGATGCTGAAGTCGGGCAGGCGTATCTGGGGCACCAGGGTGACGCCCCAGAGCGTGATGCCGCTCCACTCGAGGTCCTTCCAGCCGAAGTTGAAGCCGAAGGCCGCGGCCAGCTGGGTCTTGTCCGGATCGAGCAGGAAGGTGATGCTGTGGCCGCTCCAGACGCCGCATTCGCCCGCGGGCTGGCCGTTCTGCACCGCGTAGTCCAGCTGGAAGCGGTTGTCGGTGGTGGCGAGGGCGTACAGGTGGTCTTCCACCAGATCGAGGAACCGCAGGTAGAGGGAGGAGTAGAAGCGCACCGGATTGCCGCCGTTCACCCCCGGCACGACGATGCCTTCGGGCGTGGCCGCGATCGCGATCTGCGGCCCCTGCGCGCTGGGCTGGCGGGTATCGGGATCCCAGCCCGAGATCCGGAAGACCGAGCCCCAGGCGATGGCCTGCTGCACGAGGATGAGACCGGTGAATCCGGCCTTGGCGCTGGCCGACTGGGCGAGCGTGGCGGTGATGCGCACGTCCGGCTGGCCCAGCAGGGCGAAGTCCGCCTGCAGGCCGAAGCCGGCGGGGAAGGGGCCGTGGTCGCCGATCTTCTGCAGCGAGGCGCCTTCCACGAACCAGAACACGAACTGGCGCAGGCGGACGATCTCGTCCAGGAACCGCACCACCTCGGCGATCTCGGGCTCGCCCTGTTGTTCGAGTGCCGCCGGCGAGATGTCGAGCGCGAAGGCGGCGTTGAAGACGCTCGACAGCTGCATCGGCGCCTGATCGGCCTGCGTCCAGAGCGCGATGCCGCTGGGCACTTCGAAATCGACCACTTCGACTTCGAAGCCGACGTCGAACTCGTACTGCGGCGCATCGGGGTTCTGCAGCTTGAGCGCGCCGCCGGCACTGATCGTCACGCCAGCGGCGGCGGCCCCCATGGTCGCGGCGCCCTGCAGTTCGGCGATGGTGACCGTGCGCAGGCCGAAGGGCTGCTTCCAGTTGGTCAGCGCGAACGTGAGGGCGAAGGTGCCTTCGGAGGGCGTGACGCTGCCCGTGAGCGCCAGGTCGATCGCGGTGGAGGCGTCCGGGTGGAAGGACCCGGCCGCCGTGGCGCTGATGCGGCTGTTGCCCTGGCCCGGGTCGTCCCATTCGAGCGTGAATCCGCCGAAGGCGAAGACACCGTTGTCCATCGCGCTGAAACGATTGGCGAGCACGGCCTTGAGCGACTTGTCTCCGCTGCCTTTGGCATACGTGGCGAAGAGATCCAGTTCGGAAACGTCGCCCATGAAGTTGGCGACGGACTGGAGCGCGCCGGTCAACTGCAGCGAGCCGAAGAGCGCGAACCCGGGCGCGATGTCGAAGTCCGCGGCGATGGCGGGCACGTCCTGCGGGCTGAGCAGCCCGAGCGACGACAGGCTGCCGGATGACCCGGGCAGGGTGGAGACCACCACGCCGCCGTGCCGGAGCTGGAGCGAGGACAGCGGCTGCCAGAGCGATCCCGGGGACCACTGGTCCACCACCGCGCCGACCATCACGCCCGCGCCGTCGGCCGCGCGCTGCACGCTGATGGCGGCATTCAGGAAGGGCTGGCCCGCATACACCAGCCCGCCCTGTCCGGTGAAGGCGATGGCCGGGCCGGGTGCGTAGCGCAGCGCGAGCGTGCCGTGCGCGAAGGCGGTCTGGTTGGCCGGGTTCCAGTCCAGGAGCGCGGGCCAGACCGTGTTCAGCGGCCACTGCAGCGTGTCGCCCATGGTGGCGTCCAGCGTCATCTCCACGCCCGCATCGGTGCGGGTGAACGCGAGCACCAACTGCGCATCGGCGTACTGGGTGCTGGTGAGCGTGAGCGTGGCACCGTCCGCCGTGGCCTGCAGATCCAGGTCGGCGCCTTCGATGCGGGCCTGCACCTCGAGCTGCCGTGTGGAGGGGTTGACCGCCAGGGAGGCGGCCGGACCGAGCTGCAGCGTGATGCCCTGCAGGTAGTACCCCAGCGCGGTCTGGATGGGGCCGGGAAACTGGTCGTGCGCCAGTTGCAGCACCTTGGTGGTGCTGGTGGACTGCAGTGCGCCCTGCAGGGTGGCATAGATGCTGTCGGCCATGGTGTCACTGCCCCAGGTTGTTCAAGGCGGAGCGCGCGAATTTCGTCGCCGCTTCGCTGATCTGCGCGAGGTTGTCCTGGATCGCCTGGTTCAGCGCGGACAGGATGCCCTCGATGAACTGGGACTGCCCCAGGAATGCGTTGATGAACGTGCCGTACTGGGCGTCTCCATCCGACAGCGTGATGGTCATCGCGAGGTCGCCGTCGCCGGCCACGAGCAGGATCTGGCTGTAGTTGAGCGCCAGGTCGTCCGGCGTGTCTCCGGACGCGTTCAGGGTGGTCCGGACGCCCAGCGTGCCGCTGGTGTTCTGCAGGCTGAGGCTCAGCGTGCCGCCGATCGGAATCGGCGTGTTCTGGTTCACCTGCACGTTCAGCGTGAACGGGGTGTTGGCCGTGGCGGGCGGAGAGGGCACGGTGCGGGGCGTACCCTTCACCTGCACCGTCGGCCCCGGGTCCATGCTGCCCAGCAGCAGCTTCGCGCTGGCCTGCTGGTTGCTGCCGAAGACGATGGCGTCGGGCGGCGCGACCACGTTCGAGAGGCCGTGGATGGCCAGGTTCTGCAGCACGATGTCCGAAATCGAGATGGTGATGGTGCTCATCACCTTGGTGCTGAACGGGCCGGCGATGGTGAGATCTACCGCGGTGTACGGCTCCAGCACGGGCGACGTGGAACCCAGCACCAGGGTGGGCACGTAAACGTAGCTGCTGCGGTCGTTGAGGGCGCCGCGGGCCCGGTTGAACAGGTACTTGTCCACGGCGTTCGCGTCGGTGTCCACCGTGCTGCCCGCTACCTGCGTACTGCCGAAGATGCTGTCGAAAGCGCTGTTCAACTGCTGGTTGAGCAGGTTCTGCACCTGCGTGCGGTTGTTGCCGTCCGCCAGCGCCTGGTTGACCTGGCGCGTCAGCATCTGCGCGGCGTCCGCCGTGGCCAGCAGGTTCTTGAAGAAGGTGCTCCATGGCGCATAGAACACCTTGTTGCTGATGTAGGCCGGAAACGGCACCGGCGCCATGCTCTGGTACTGCAGGTTCTTCAGCGAGAACGCGGGCGTCGCGGCCTGGGTGCCCTGCAGTTCGATGCTGTTCAGGACGATCTGCAGGGCCGTGTCCTGGCCGTTCACGTCGACCGTGGTGCCCGCGACCACCTTGGCGTTGGAGAGCGTCAGCAGCGCGATGCCGCTGGCCGTGCAGTCGAAGCCGTTCGGACTGCGCGAGGACGGCGCGAGGCCCAGGGTCGGCGGGGGCGGAACCACCTTCCCGGACTTGCGTTCGTAGAAGCAGAGGCACTGCGTCAGCATGAAGCTGAGTCCCTCGAAGGCCGTGCCGCCGTTCGAGTCGACACCCTGCTCTGGCCCGGCGAGCGCGAGCGCATCGTTCCACGGCTGCTGCGTGGAAGGGTAGGCATTCAGGTCGAGGGTGATGGTCGCGTCGTAGCCCGCATTGCTGGACGTGACGGCGGGCGGCTGCCCGCTCACCGCGATGTTCGCCAGTCCGTCGATCTCGATGCGCGTGACGTGCAGGTCCGGGCCGCAGCCCGCGCAGGGCTGCACGCCGAGCGGCTGGACGGGGCCCTTGCCGGTGATGTAGTCCACGGCGGCCTTGGCGTCGGCGATCATCTGCGCCGTCACCTGCGGGCCGGGCTGGAGGCTGCTCAGCTTGATCAGCTGGGGCATGAGGGCGGTGAACCAGGACGTGGACAGGTCGTTGGAGATGTCGGCCGCGCCGCCGATGTTGTCCAGATCCCAGTCGTTGCCCTGCAGCGGAAGGTACGGGGTGCCGTCGGATTTCTTCATGCCCGACAGCGCGACCGGCAGGAACAGGCTGTTGCCGGGCGTGTTGTCGTTCGCCTTCTGCATCAGGGTGTTGTAGACGAAGTGGAAGAGCTGCAGACCCATGGTGTTTCCCTCTCGTGGTGTGGTTCAGTAGGGCCGGTCGACGACATGCATGGTGATGTCGTGCAGGGCCTTCAGGTGCGGACCGGGCGGCAGGTTGTCCAGGTATTGCACGGCGTGGAGCGCGGTGTCGCGGGCCTGTGCGTAGGCGAGCGCGAAGGCATCCGAACGGCGGATCTCGTCCACCCAGGCGTTGATCTGCTCCGGTGGAGGCACCTCGTCGCTGCGCAGGTAGCGCACCATCGGATGAGCGTCGCCGAACCGCTTCATCGCATGGATGATCGGCAGGGTGATGCGGCGCTGGTGGAGGTCGATGCCCTTGCGCTTGCCGGCCTCCTCGTCCGAGTGGGCGAGGTCGAAGATGTCGTCCATCATCTGGAACGCGCGCCCCATGTAGCGGCCGAAGGAGCCGAGCCGGCGCAGCTCCGAGGTGCGCGCGCGCATCAGCGCGGCGCCGGATTCGCAGGCCAGGCCGAACAGGACGGCGGTCTTGCGGTCCACCGTGGTCAGGTAGCGGGCGAGCAGCGAATCCGGATGCCAGTAGGGCTGGGTGGTCATCTCGTCGATCTCGCCGCGGCAGATGTCGAAGGCGGAGTCCAGCACCCACTTCACGAGCTGCATGTCGTCTTCGCTCTCGATGGCGTCGACGAAGCAGCGCACGGCCTGGAGGAACTGCATGTCGCCGATCAGGATCGCCATCTCGGTGCCACGCGCCGCGTTCACGCTGTGGTGCCCGCGCCGCAGCGATGCGTGGTCGATGATGTCGTCGTGGATCAGGCTCGCCACGTGCAGCATCTCCAGCGATGCCGAGGCGCGCAGCACCTTGTGCGGCAGTTCGCCGGCGGGCTGGAAGACGCGCGCCGTGAGCAGCAGCATCAGCGGCCGCAGCTTCTTGCCGCCGCGGTAGAGCGCCATCTCGGCATCCGTGAGGTAGCCGTGCTGGGGCTCCAGCGCCTTCGCGAGTTCGCGCTCGAAGCCCTGCATCTCCGGAGCCATCAGGCCCTGGAGGATGGCGTTGACGGGGTCCTGCGCCGCGGCCCCGATCCTCACGGCGCCGTACCCAGCAGGGCCTGCGCCAGCGGCTTCACGAGGGTGCGTTCGAGCGCATCGGCGATGCGGTCGTGCAGCAGGCTCTTGATGAAGCGGGCTTCTCCGAGCGCGCCGCGGGCCGTGTGGGCGAGTTCCGCTCCGAGGGCATCGTCCCACGCGGCGTCGTCGAAGTGCAGGTCGAACCCCTCCAGCTCCACGCGGCCGTCGAGCAGCGCCACCGTGCCGTCCGCCTGCGTGCCGAACTGCAGGTACACGTGGCACGCCAGCCGCGCATCCACGGCGCCGCGCGCCAGCGGCACCGGCTTGCGCGCCGCGAGCCGCGCCGCGTGGTCGGCGATGTCGGCCTGCAGCTTGCGCACGAACGCGCGTTCGTCTTCGCTGAGCGAGCGCGTCCAGGTGTTGCCCTGCGCGTCGCGTCCGCCGATCGGGCTGCCGTTCAGGAACTTGTACACGTCGGAGACGGAGTGCGGTTCGGCCGGCTCGCCGCCCTGCACGATGCCGTACACGCCGTCCTTGGTCTGGGGCGGAACGTCGGTGATCTGCTGCACGTTGGTGTTCTGCGTCACGCTGGAGCCGAACGTCAGGGTGGCCGCCGCCGCCTGGTTGTAGGGGTTGGTGGGGTCTTCCGGCGCGTTGGGATCGTTGCTCTGGGCCATCGACGTCAGCGTGGTGAGCAGCGCGAGCTGCTGCGTCTGGGCATTGCCGTTGTAGGTCGTGCCGCCGTAGTCCTTGCTGGGGTCGTTGATCTGGCCGCCCTGATTGACGGCGGTGTGGGTGTCGTCCGCCATGTCGGAGATGGCCTGGGTGCCCCAGCCGGACTGGAACGCATAGGCGAGCGGGTCCGTGAACACGTCGTTGAAGGCCGCGCGATGGTTCGAGTAGGTCGAGAGGAGCGTGGCTCCGTTGCCGCCCGGCAGGTTCTGCAGCACGGTGCGTTGCTCGTTCGCGGTCTGGATCCAGGTGGGGTGGGCGTTGGCGTCGGCGCTGCCGCCGCGGCGGGCGTTGCGCGGGAGGGCCGTGCCGGCGCCGTCGAGATCCGTTTGCCAGACCTGCGTGCCCTGCAGGGCGTGTATGCCCTGCAGGGCGATGCCGCCCAGTTGCAGCGACAGCACGCAGCGGTCCCCGTCCCCGCCGGCGTGCCCGACCGCGAGCGGTCGCTCCTGGGGGAGCGAAAGGACCAGGCCCGACAGGTCGATGGCGAGCGAGCCGCGCGCGAAGCCCGCCTGCGGCGGCATGTCTGCGGATCGCGCCAGCGGCAGCGGCGGGACGTCGCCCATCGCGATGCGGCGGGGCAGGGCGGCCGCCAGGGTGGGGTGGGGCCGGTTCTTCCAGCCGTCTTGGAAAGCTTGCATTCCAGCGCTCATGAAATTCTCCTCGTTCGGGGGGCCTTCGTCCGTACGGTGGGGGCCGGATCAGGACACGTTGACGGTGGCGGTGACCAGCACGTGGTCCGCATCCGCGTTGGAAATGTTCAGGTTCGAGGGCGTCAGCTTCAGGCTGATGCCCTCGAAGGTGATGGGGATGGCGGGTACCGGGAACGACGCGTTCTCGTTGAGGTACTTCTGCGCCGCACTCTGGATGGCCGACTGGATGAACGGCGTGGCGACGCCGATGATCGTGGTGGCCACGTGCTGCAGCAGCGAGGCGTTGAACTGCTCCCATCCGCTGCCGGCCTTGGCGTAGGTGATCGAGAAGTCGGGCAGCGGCTGCAGTTGCAGTTGCACCGTGCTGGAGCCCGAGACGACGGGCTTGACCGTGACGGTGAGGGGTGTGGGCTGGGTGCCGAAGCTGGCTTTCGCGAAATCAACCATGGTGGGCTCCGTTCAGAGAAGATTCGAGGCGGTTTCCAGGGCGCAGGCGCCTGGCACCAGCCACCACGAGACGCCCACCGAGGCGGTGGCTGCGAAGGTGGCGGTGAGGTTGATCTCGGGCAGGGTCGAACCCACCGCGATGGATGCGTTGCTGATGCCGCCGTCCAGCGAGTAGCTTCCCGTCCAGTTGCTGTCGCTCTCGTTGATGGTCTTGTTGTCCATCTTTTGCACCAGGGCGTCGCCGTACTGGCTCACCAGCGCGGACAGCAGCCGGCGCCCGATCAGCACGCCCAGGGGCTGCTGGGGCCACTGCACCCCGCCGATGTCGGGCGGGCCGTTGGCCGCGAGATTGCTGGCCAGCACCAGGTGGCTGCCCGTGACGGTGACGACCGGTGGCGTGAAGCTCTGTCCTTCCACCGCGATGCTGGAGGGGATCTGGTAGCCCGCGAGCAGATCCTGCACCTGGGCGAAGACGATGCTGCACAACACCTGCAGGTAGATCTCGGCGGCCGCGCTGGGATTGCCCGGCAGGACCGCTACCGTGCCCAGAGCGATCTGCCGGCCGGACACCGTGACCTGTGCGAACGCCACGAGCGAAGACTTCAGCGTCATCGGCTGGCCCTGCTGCATGTGGAAGGTGGTGGTGAAGGCCGGCAACTGTATCTGGAACATCTGGTCCGTCGGCGCGGCCGGTTTGGGCTGGTCCGACGGGCTGAAGGTGGCGGGGTTGTTCCACTGGGCGGGCGTGGGAGGTGCGAGCACGAACTGCGGCGCAGCGTCGATGCTCCAGTCCACGGTGGTGATGCCTGCCTGGCCGACGGTCCGCACACCCTTGAAAAGCGTCTGCCGGGCCTGCGCGTTGGCATAGAGCTGGGTCATCCCCTGGTTCAGGGTGCCGGCATCCAGCACCAGTGCTGCGTCGTAGTTGCTACTCATGTTCCACCTCTCCTTGAGTTGTCGGCATGGCCGAACGGGGGTTGTGCGTCCAGTAGGTTTCCATCCACTCGCCGCCATGGCGGTAGTGCCGGGGAAAGTCGTCGAAATCGACGACGGCGCGGCCGCATTGCGGGTCGGCGATCAGGATCGTGCGCAGCGTGCGGCAGTAGCCGTCCACGAGCAGGTAGTGCTGCGAGCCCGAGTGCCACCGGACTGCCACCGCGAGGGGGCGGCCTTCGTCCAGTTCGCGCATCAGGCGGCGGAACGGGGGGCGGCCGCTGCTCCAGCCCGCCAGGCAGTTCACGTAGCGCAGCGTGCGTTCCATGGCGGCCTGCTGGTTGTAGCGCTCCTCCTGCAGCAGCGCGGGAGGCGGCGGCTGGTCGTGGCGCACGCCGTCCGCGGCCAGGATGCGCCAGGCGAGCCGGTCCTGCTGCCATGAACGGTCGCCGTAATGGGCGGCGACCGCACAGGTGACGGCGGCCCAGCACCAGTTGCTGCGACGCTGCGCCTCCAGCGCAATGTCCAGCGCGCAACCATCGGCTGCCGAGGAGGATCCTGGCGGGGGATCGACGGGCCCGATGCGCTGCGTGGTCCGTGCCAGGGGTTCGATCCGCATCCTCATGGAAAGGGCACGCACTGCGGCAATTGCTGGCTCAGTTCCCTGCCGACGATGCCGCCGATCTGCGACGAGATCAGCGAGCGGATCGCGCCCTTGGCGGCGTCCAGGATCAGGTTCTCGACCGGCTGCAGCAGGTAGTTGAGCGGTCCGAGGTCGTTGATCCAGATCGCCGCGTTGCCGTAGTTGAAGTCCGTGCTCAGTCCCGACAGGGTGTTCAGGCACAGCTTGCCGCCCGAGGTGCTGGCCTGGAACTGCGCGGTGCCGGCGATCGTGGGGCTGTCGATACGCAGGCTGCCCGAAATGCCGGGATGCGCGAAGAGCACGCTCACCTCGCCCGCCACCTGCGCCATCAGCGAGCTGGTGAGCTGCGCGTGGAAGCTCACGGTGCCCACGAGATTGGCACCGGAGGCACTGACGTTGCCGACCACCATGTCCTGCAGTTGCAGCGACGAGATGCCCGTGAGGTTCGAGACCGAATACGACGCCGTGCCGATGCCGATGCTGGTGGAGCCGGAGGCGACGTCGCGGTAGGGGTCGTACCCGGCGCCCACGATGGCGGCGTGGATCTCGCCGTTCAACTGGGTGACGAGTCCCTGCAGGACTTCGTTGAGGATCTGGGTGACTGGATCGGTGCTCATGGAAGGTTCCTTGGAAGAGGAGGGGTGCGGTCTGCGGTAATCCACCGCCGGACAGGAAGGGCCGGCCGTGCACGGAGGGCCAGCGCGCGGACGGGCGGGCAGGCCGATGGAATGGATGGGTCGACGCCGGACCGGCGCCGCCCGGGGGTCAGCGCCGCGGGGCGCTGCAGCGGCGCCGGATGGCGGGGGCGTGCGCAGGGGCGGGGCGGTGCGCGGTGGGCGGAACGCCGCGTTGGCTGGGGCACCGCGGAACGGCGGTATGGATGGCTGTTGGCACCGGAACCCTCTTTATTCGATGCACGGCCTGTCGACCCGGGCCGTGCTGGTTGTTCCTCGGCAGGCGGCTTGCCTGCTCCCTCCCTCGTGTGCGAGGTGGTTCATTCTTGTCGGGAACGCGAAGGCCCGGGGGGCCATGCGTATGAATTGTTCTGAATTTTCCTGAATCCGCTGCGGCGCATGGCGCAGGCGGCAGGGGTGCCCCGACGGAAGGGAAGGCGCGCTCAGCGCACCGCGGACAGGCCGAGCGTGTCCAGCGGCGCCGGCCGGCCGAAGCGGTAGCCCTGCGCGTGGCTGCAACCCAGGGCGCGCAGGCGGTCGGCCTCCTCGGCCGTCTCCACGCCCTCGGCCACCACGGTCACCGCGAAGCCCTTGGCCATGTTGAGCACCGCCTTCACGATGGCCTCGTCCTGCGGCGAGTGCAGCAGGTTGCGCACGAAGCGCTGGTCCACCTTGAGGCAGTCGAACGGCAGCCGGCCCAGGTAGGCGAGCGACGAGTAGCCGGTGCCGAAATCGTCGATGGCGATCTTCACGCCGAGCGCGCGGATCGCGGCGAGGCGCGCGCCGGTCACGCCGTCGTCTTCCAGCAGCACCGATTCGGTGAGTTCCAGCGTCAGGTGGCGCGGCGGCAGGCCGCTGTCCTCCAGGATCTGCCGCAGGGTTTCGTGGAAGTCGGACTGGATGAGCTGGCGGGCGGAGACGTTGACGTGGATGTCGAAGTCCGCGGGCAGCTCGGGCAGCCGCTGCGCGATCGCCTCCGTGGCGGCGCGCAGCACCCATTCCCCGATGCCGAGGATCAGGTCGGAGGCCTCGGCCACCGGGATGAACACGCCCGGCGGCACCATGCCGCGCGTCGGGCTGTTCCAGCGCAGCAGGGCCTCGGCGCCGGTGGCGCGGCCGGAGGCCAGCTCCACCACGGGCTGGTAGTGCACCATGAACTGGCCGCGATCGAGCGCCTGCCGCAGCTCGATCGCCAGGCGCGTGCGCTCCAGCGAGCGCTCCATCATCTCATCGGCGAACGCCACGCACTGGCTGCGGCCCAGGCGCTTGGCCTCGCCGAGCGCGATGCTCGCGTTGCGCAGCCATTCGGCCAGTTGCCCGGCCGGCAGCGTACCCGCGACGAGACCGACGGATGCCGTGAGCAGCACCTCGTCCTCGCCGACGGAGAACGGCTCGGCGAACGTGTCCAGCAAGGCCTTGCCCGCGGTCTCCGGCGCGGCCGCGTCGGCATCCAGGCGCAGCAGGGCGAATTCGTCGCCGCCCAGGCGGGCGATGAGCACCGTGTCCGGCTGGGTGGCGCGCAGTCGCTCGGCGATGGCCCGCAGCAGGCGGTCGCCGGTGTCCAGGCCCATGCTGTCGTTCACCGCGCGGAAGGCGTCGAGGCCGGCCAGCACGAGCACCGCGCGGCGCGGTTGCGGCCCGTCGGCCTTTTCCAGCAGGCCGCGCCGTGTCAGCAGGCCGGTGAGCGCGTCGCCGAGCAGCTGTTCGCGCAACTGCTGGAACGAATGCCGCAGCCGGCCGGCCATGTCGTTGAAGGCTTGCACCAGCGCCGCGGTTTCGCGCAGCGGGCTGGTGGCGCGCAGTTCCGTGTTCCAGTCGCCGCGCGCCATCCGCTGCGCGGCCCGCGCGGTGAGCAGGATGGGCGCGGCGATCCGCTGCACGGCCCACAGCCCCAGCAGCAGGCCGAAGGCCGCGATGGCCGCCGTGGCGAACAGGGCGCGGCGCGACGCCGCGCGCGTGTCGCCCAGCAGGTCCGATTCGGGCAGCGCGACCACGATGCGCCAGTGGACGCCCGGCACCCCGGTGAAGGGCGTGACGCGCGCGAAATAGCGCTCGCCCTCCAGCCGGTAGGAAAACGCCGCCTGCCCGCCATGCGATCCGGGGGGCAGGCCCTGCGCCGCGGCGCGGATGCCGGCGCTCGTGCTCTGCGTGGCGAGCCGCCGTGCGTACTGCTGGCTTCCGGGCTCCAGGGGCAGCGTCACGCCGCCGGGAGCGGACTGCGCGATGAGCCGGTCCTCGGCATCCAGCACGAAGATCTGGCCGTGGCCGAGCAGCGGCTCCTCGCGCAGGAAGCGGTGCAGCGTGTCCAGGCGCACCTCCGCCTGCACCGCGCCCACGACCTGGCCCGCGGACACGACCGGCGAGGAGGCCGCGATGATCACGTCCGGGTGCTCGCCCGCCGTGGTGTAGACGTCCGACCATTGGGGGCGCCCCTTGGCCACCACCGGGGCATACCAGGGCCGCGTGCGGGGATCGTAGCCCGGCACCGAGGCGATGACCTCGCCGGCGGTGGCGCCGATGCCGTGCACCTGGAGGCGGCCCTGCGTGCTGCGGTCCTGCAGCACCAGCCGCAGGCGGCCGTCCGTTTCGCGCCGCATGCCGGTGTAGTCGCCGTCGCGGCTGCCGAAGCCCAGCATGCTGATCTGCGGCTGGTCCGCATAGAGCGCATCCAGCACGGCGCGCAGGTATTCGTGGACGGGGCGCAGGTCGCCGGGGTGGTAGAGATCGTGGCGCCCGATCGCGTCGGCGACGCTGCGCTGGATGCGGAAGGGCGTGGCGAGGAAGTTCACGAGCCGTTCGCCGGCCGTGTGCGTCACGGCATCCAGCAGGCGCACGCTTTCCTGGTCGATCAGCGCATCGATCTGCCGGTGCTGCGTGACCGCCTGCAGGGCCACGGTACCCACGAACAGGGCGGCGAACGGCACGGCGATCGCCGTGCGCAGCGACAGCTGGCGCCGCCGCACGTCAGCCCCGTCCTTGGAGACCATGGATCCGGCGTGCCAGAGGTCGTCGGTTCATGGGGGTGCTGCCGTGGTCGCTGTGGAGAAAATGCTACCTTTATTATAGCAAACGCCGGACACGGCCGGCACGTTCAGTCCCGTGTGGCGCGGCGCTGCACGCAGGCCACGTAGGCATTGCCGTCGGGCGGGCGGCCCGAGCGCTGGCTCTCCCAGAGCATGGTGCCCAGGCATTCCATCGCGGCGTGGTGCGCGTCCTGGAGCGATCCCAGGCGCGCCGCGAGCAGTTCCACCGCCTGGCGGATGCCGCGCGGCTGGTCGATGCTGCACTGTTCGCTGATCGACAGGTGCATCGACAGGTGCAGGAAGGGATTGGTGCGGCCGGGCGTCTCGTCGTAGTTGCGGGCGAGGGCGGCATCCACGTCGGAGAGCTCCGCGTGGTACTCGGGGTGTTCGGCGATCCAGAGGCTGGCCAGCGTCTCGATGGCCTCCATCGGCTGGCCGGCCTGCGCCTTGGCGTGGACCGCGCAGAAGAAGCGGCGCACGTCCGCTTGCGTGGGATTGAACATGATGCCGCGCAGCGTAGCACGGCAGCCCCGGCGCGCGCGGATTGGCCGGAGGGTGCCGCCTCAGAAACTGTGGCGCCGCTCCCGCGGGGCCGGAGGAGGGGCTTCCTCCACGATGTCCGTCAGCGTGACCCTGGGTGCAGCGGGCGCGGCCTGTTCCGCCTGCGCGGGCCGTGCGGCCTGCTGGGCGGCAGCGGCGACGGCCGAGCGCACCCTGGCGTGCGCCTGATAGGTCTGGTTCGTGTTGCGGTAGGCCAGGCCAAAGGCCGCGGCCGTCGATCCCACCCCCAGGAACGAGGTCACCGCAGGGGCGGAGGCATTCAGTCCCGCGGCTTTGCCGACCTGCTGCACCGCCAGGTTGGCCATGCCGGCCAACTGGTTCCAGGAGAACCGGGCGATGGAATGGTCGAACACGCGGTCGTGGTCCTTGAACGGCAGTTTGTCGCCCGAATTCCAGACCTGCTGCGCTCCCACCTGCTTGGTTTCGTAGTGCTTTCCGACACCCGCGTCGATCACTTCCACCGATGTGTTGAACAGGGCGCGGATCACGGCGACCAGCGCGGCGTTGTTCAATTGCGGCGTGCGCAGCGGATTGACGGTGTCGGCCGTCCGGAACTGCAGGCCGTTGAGCCCGACAGAGCGCGCGCTCAGCGCCGCCGTGACCACGGCATCCGAGGCCGTGCTGGCCCCCATGGTCATCAGGGTGTAGACCGCCGCCATGGAACTCATGTTCGCATCGTTGACGCCGCTGGTGGCGGGCCCGCGGGTGTCCACGAACTTGATGCTGGCCTGCATCAGCTCGCGCATCCCGGCATAGATGACGTTGCGTGCCTGCGTGGCGAAGATCCGTGCGGCGACGGTGGGGTCTCCGTGCGCTGCCGCGACCGAGCCCATGGTGAAGTTGCCCATTTCGGCGATGACCTGGTTGGCCGTCACCCGGCGCGAGTCGGCCTGCTGCACGGCGATGCGCTTTTGCCGGGCCTCGGGAGGCAGGGCTTCCCACTGGGCGTTGGTGAGGCCGAAATGCCCCTTGACCGCCGCTTCGGGATCGCGGTCCATCCGGGCGTGCCGCAGCTTCGCGTGTGCCACGATGGCCATCATGGACACTGCGCTCTGCATGCCCACCACGGCGAACGGATTGTCCTGCGCGAATTTGGAGTTCACGATGCCGCGGTAGATCTGCAGCATCGCATATTCCCGGGAAAACGTCGGTATGCCGCAGGTGAGCAATTGCTGAAGCGTGTGACCGGCAAAGGCGCCGACCGCGGCCCGGCTGGGGAGCCGGTCGCCGACGAGATCCTGGGCGCCGCGTTGCGCGAAAGCGCTGGTGGCTTCCCAGCCCTGCTGCGCCTTCGCCGCCGCGTAATGGGCTCCCTGCGCCATCTTCTGCGCGGCGTACTGCTGGCCGGCAACCGCCTTGTTTCTGACGTACGCGGCACCTGCCGTGGTGCCGTCCCTGACCTGCGCGACGGAGCCCTGCGCGAGGTTCACGGCCCCGGAGGCCCACTGCCGCCCCGTCCGCATCAGGCGGGAGGCGGCACTCCGTGCCTCCGGCGGCGCTGCGGCCGTGCCGGCTTCGAGATCGGTGCCGGAGCGCATGGCGCTCCGCGACAGCTCGCCGGGGTCTCGTGCCGGTGCCTCCGCCCGGGACGGCCTGCTCCCCGCTACCGGGGGGGAGGAGGCGGTCGAGGCGCGCGGGTTGTGCTGCAGCTCCGTCTCCGCCATGCGCCGGCTGCCGGGGCGCACCTCGGGCGATCCCGGCTGGTTGCCGGGCTGGGTCGTCCCGTGGCCGGGCGAGGCGGGCAGATGAACGGGCGATGTCGAGGACGTGGTGGGGCGGACCATGGTGTGCTCCGGATGTTGGGAGGTGTCAATGCAGCGCGGAGGGGCTAGGCGCCGTCCATGCATGTCGCTAGCGTGGCGAAGCCGTCGAGCTGGGCAGCCAGATCGTCGCCGTCCATGCCCGAGGCGTTCCAGCGTGTCTGCACGAGCGTTCCTTCCGGCGAGACGCCCAGGCTGCAGCCAGCGATGAGCATCAGTTCCGCATTGGCGGCCAGGGCTGCGAGCCGTGCCTCCATGTCCGCCAGGGACCGCTGCAGCAGGGCGGAAAGCAGCAGCGTGCGGCCGTCGCCACAGGCGACGATCTGCACCTCGGTCCCCCTCCAGCGGACGCACTCGGCCAGCGGCACCTCGCGGACGCCGCCCGGCTCGGCTCCCAGTGCGCGGAAAGCCTGCTGCAGCAGCGGCCGGTGCCAGCCGGCGTCCAGTTGCGCGTGGACCGCCGCAGCCATCGCACCGGGGAGCGGCGGCAGCCCCGCCGCACCGCTGGCCGCGGCCGTGTCACCTTCCGGTGCCGGGTGCCGGGCGCGGGCGTCGAGCATGGCGGGCAGGTGGTCCTGGACCGTGGTCGCGCATTCGCGCAGCAGGCCGCTGAAGTAGCTGAGCACGAACAGGTCCTGCGCCAGCAGCGACGCGTCTCCGGTGTGCGCAGAGGGCACGCGGTACACGGCGAGCGCTCCGCCGGCTGCGTCCGTCCCGATACCGAGCGGGGCGGTCGCCATGGCCAACGGATTGAGGTGCAGCAGCAGCGTGGTCCAAACGGGTTCTTCGACGCCGGGCGGCCGGGGCAGCGCAGCGACCAGGGCCCATTGCTCCACGGGTTCTTCCTGAAGCAGCACGGGAGCGATCGAGATGCCATCGAGTTCGGCGGGAAGCGCCGCCGAGAACGCTTGCGCGATGGCCGGCGTACCGAACTGCAGTGCGGCATCGCGCAGCCATGCGGAGGACGTGGCGGAGAGCGGCGGTTGTGGCGTGCGGTCCATGGGATGGCCTTCATTGACGAATGCCACCATTTTTTCTCGCGCACCGGCCAGGGACCGCTTCGGGCGCGAAGTCCCGGAGCGTTCCGCGAAGACCGCACGTGCGGCCCCGTGTTCCGTAGCGGGGCTGGGGGGCGAAGCCCCGGTCTGCGCCCCTCAGCCCCGCCGCGTGCCCAGCAGCCGCGAGATGGTCTCGGCCGTGCGCAGCAGCGCGGGCAGCAGTTCGCGCTGCATCACCTTCGCGCTGGTGCGGTTGGCCTGGCCGCTGATGTTGAGCGCGGCCACGGTGCGGCCCGCGCGGTCGCGCAGGGGCGCCGCCACGGAGATCAGGCCCTCTTCGAGTTCCTGGTCGATCAGGCACCAGCCCTGGGTGCGCGCGGCCCGGATGCGCGCGAGCAGGTCCGCGTCGTCCAGCGCCGTGCGGGGCGTGAAGCGGCGGCGGGGCAGGTCGCGCAGCAGGGCGGCCAGCCGTTCTTCGGGCAGATCGGCGAGCAGCATCCGGCCCATCGAGGTCCAGAACGCCGGCAGCCGCGAGCCCACGCCGAGGTTGGTGCTCATGATCTTGTGGGTGTGCACGCGCAGCACGTAGACGATGTCGTGGCCGTCGAGCACGGCGGCCGAGCACGACTCGCGCACCTGGTCGGCCAGCGCTTCCATCGAGGGTTCCGCCAGGTCCCAGATGGGCATGGAGGAGAGGTAGGCGAAGCCCAGGTCGAGGATGCGCGGCGTGAGACGGAACAGCCGGCCGTCGCTCTCCACGTAACCCAGCGTCTGCAGCGTGAGCAGGATGCGGCGGGCCCCGGCGCGCGTGAGGCCGGAGGCGGCGGCCACCTCGCTCAGCGTCTGCTGCGGCGCGGCGGCGCTGAAGGAGCGGATCACCGCGAGGCCGCGCGCGAACGACTGCACGTAGCTGTCCCCGGGCCGCGGCGAGGCCTCCGAGCCCGGCGTTTCCGCGTGGGCACCGGCATCAGGGTTTTCCATGAGAGGGGGATCGCTTTGCATGGCGTGTGGCGTATGATTCTTTTAGCGAACAATTGTTCTATATGCGAACAAAAGCATACCCGGTTTTCGGGAATGCCGGGCGTTCGGAACGAAGGACTTTTCCATGATCGACAAACTGACCGATTCGGTGGCCGAGGCCCTGGCGGACGTGCGGGATGGTGCCACGGTGCTGATCGGCGGCTTCGGCACCGCGGGCATTCCGGGCGAGCTGATCGACGGCCTCATCGCCCAGGGCGCGCGCGACCTCACGGTGGTGAACAACAACGCCGGCAACGGCGACACGGGCCTGGCCGCGCTGCTCAAGACGGGCCGCGTGCGCAAGATCATCTGCAGCTTTCCCCGCCAGGTGGACAGCCACGTGTTCGACGGCCTCTACCGCAGCGGCCAGCTGGAACTGGAACTGGTGCCCCAGGGCAACCTGGCCGAGCGCCTGCGCGCGGCCGGGGCCGGCATCGGCGCGTTCTTCTGCCCCACGGGCTACGGCACCGAGCTCGCCAAAGGCAAGGAAACGCGCGAGATCGACGGCCGGCAGTACGTGCTGGAGTACCCGATCCACGGCGACGTGGCGCTCATCAAGGCCGAGCGCGGCGACCGCTGGGGCAACCTGACCTACCGCATGTCGGCGCGCAACTTCGGCCCCGTCATGGCGACGGCCGCGCGCTGCACGGTGGCCACGGTGCACGAGGTGGCGGAGCTCGGCGCGCTGGACCCGGAAGCCATCGTCACGCCCGGCATCTACGTGAGCCGCGTGGTGAAGATCGACCGCGTGGCCACCCGGGCCGGCGGCTTCAAGAAATCGGCCTGACGCGCACCGCGCGCCGTGGAGAAGACAGCATGAGCAGCTACCAGAAACGAAGCAAGGACGAACTCGCCCGCCGCGTGGCGCAGGACATCCACGACGGCGCCGTCGTGAACCTGGGCATCGGCCAGCCGACGCTCGTGGCCAACCACATCCCCGAGGGCCGCGAAGTCATCCTGCAGAGCGAGAACGGCATCCTGGGCATGGGCCCGGCGCCGGCCGCGGGCGAGGAGGACTACGACCTGATCAACGCGGGCAAGCAGCCCGTCACGCTGCTGCCGGGCGGCGCGTACTTCCACCATGCCGACAGCTTCGGGATGATGCGCGGCGGCCACCTGGACATCTGCGTGCTGGGCGCCTTCCAGGTGTCGGCCACGGGCGACCTGGCCAACTGGAGCACCGGCGAGCCCGGCGCCATCCCCGCCGTGGGCGGCGCGATGGACCTCGCCATCGGCGCGAAGCAGACCTGGGTGATGATGGACCTGCTCACCAAGCAGGGCCAGCCGAAGATCGTCGCGCAGTGCACCTACCCGCTCACCGGCATCGGCTGCGTGAAGCGCATATACACCGACCTGGCCACGCTGGCCTGCACGCCCGAGGGCCTGGTGTTCGTCGATGCCGTGCCGGGCCTCGATCGCACCGCGCTCGAAGAGCTGATCGGGCTGCCCGTCCGGGCCGCCGCCTGACCGACACGACACCGCCATTCCACAGGAGACGAAACCCATGACTGCATCCCCCCAAGCCTTCATCTGCGACGCGATCCGCACCCCCTTCGGCCGCTACGGCGGCGCGCTCTCCAGCGTGCGCACCGACGACCTGGGCGCGATCCCGATCAAGGCCCTCATGGAGCGCAACCCCGGCGTGGACTGGGCGGCCGTGGCCGACGTGCTCTACGGCTGCGCCAACCAGGCCGGCGAGGACAACCGCAACGTGGCCCGCATGAGCGCGCTGCTGGCCGGCCTGCCCATCGACGTGCCCGGCGCCACCATCAACCGCCTGTGCGGCTCGGGCCTGGATGCCGTGGGCACGGCCGCGCGCGCCATCAAGGCGGGCGAGGCGGGCCTGCTGATCGCGGGCGGCGTGGAGAGCATGAGCCGCGCGCCCTTCGTCATGCCGAAGGCCGAGAGCGCCTTCAGCCGCGCCAACGCGGTGTACGACACCACCATCGGCTGGCGCTTCGTGAACAGGCTCATGAAGGCGCGCTACGGCGTCGATTCGATGCCCGAGACGGCCGAGAACGTGGCCGACGACTACCAGATCGAGCGCGAGGCGCAGGACCGCATGGCCCTGGCCAGCCAGCTCAAGGCCGTGGCCGCCCAGCAGGCCGGCCACCTGGCGCGCGAGATCGTGCCCGTGACCATTCCGCAGAAGAAGGGCGATGCGGTCGTGGTGTCGAAGGACGAACACCCGCGCGAGACCAGCCTCGAAGCGCTCGCCAAGCTCAAGGGCGTGGTGCGCGAAGGCGGCACCGTCACGGCCGGCAATGCCAGCGGCGTGAACGACGGCGCCTGCGCGCTGCTGCTGGCAGGCGAAGCCGATGCCGCGAAATACGGCCTGACGCCGAAGGCCCGCGTGGTCGGCATGGCCACGGCCGGCGTGGCGCCGCGCGTGATGGGCATCGGCCCCGCACCCGCGACCCAGAAGGTGCTGGCACAGACCGGCATCACGCTGGAGCAGCTGGACGTGATCGAGCTGAACGAAGCCTTCGCCGCGCAGGGCCTGGCCGTGCTGCGCCAGTTGGGCCTGAAGGACGACGACGAGCGCGTGAACGCCTGGGGCGGCGCGATCGCCCTGGGCCACCCGCTGGGCGCCAGCGGCGCGCGCCTGGCCACGACCGCCGTCAACCGGCTGCATGCCACGGGCGGACGCTACGCGCTGTGCACGATGTGCATCGGCGTGGGGCAGGGCATCGCGGTGATCCTGGAGCGCGTGTGAGCGGAGGCGCCATGACGGACGGCCTGCTGCAGACCGCTGCCGGGAGTTTCCGCGTGCGGGTCGACGGGCCCGCGGGCGCGCCGGCCCTGGTGTTCTCCAATTCGCTGGGCACCACGCTGGAGATGTGGGACGCGCAGGCCGAACGGTTCGCGCGCACGCACCGCGTGGTGCGCTACGACACGCGCGGCCATGGCGGCAGCGTGGTGTCGCCGGGGCCGTACACGGTCGAACAGCTCGGCGGCGACGTGGTCGCGCTGCTCGATGCCCTGGGCATCGGCCGGGCGGGCTTCTGCGGCATCTCGATGGGCGGCCTCACGGGCCTCTGGCTGGGCGTGAACGCGCCGCAGCGCCTGGAGCGCCTCGTGGTGGCCAACAGCGCCGCGAAGATCGGCACGGCCGACGGCTGGGCCACCCGCGCCGCGCTGGTGCGCGAGAAGGGCGCGGCCGGCATGGCCGAGCTCGCCGCCTCGGCACCCGGGCGCTGGTTCACCGATGCCTTCGCCGGCGCGCGGCCCGAGGTGGTGCGGCGCGCCCAGGGCTGGCTGGCCGGCATCGCGCCGGAAGGCTATGCCGCCTGCTGCGAAGCGCTGGCGCAGGCTGATCTGCGCGATGCGATCGGCGGCATCTCCGTGCCGACCCTGCTGATTGCCGGACAGGCCGATCCGGTCACCACGGTGGCGGATGCGCAGGCCATGCAGGCCGCCATCGCGGGCGCGCGGCTGGCCGAGCTGCCGGCATCGCACCTGTCGAACCTCGAAGCGCCGCAGGCCTTCGATACCGCGCTCGCGGATTTTCTGCAAAGGGATTAGGACCGCTTCGATGGAACAGCCACAGCCCGCCCACCCCCGCTGGAAGCACCGGCCGCCCGGCTCCAACTGGGGCGACTTCGGGCCCGACGACCAACTGGGGCGCCTGAACCTGCTGACGCCCGCCAAGGTGCGCCAGGGCGTGGCCGAGGTGCACGAGGGATTGAGCTTCGCGCTGAGCCTGCCGCTCGATTATCCCGGCGGCAGCGCGCTCAATCCCAACCGGCATCCGCCCGTGCTGCGGCCCACGCTGCGCAAGGGGCGGGTGAATTTCAACTGCCTGCTGGCCGAGCTCGAGCCGGGCCGCACCGACGTGCTTTCCGA
This sequence comes from Comamonadaceae bacterium UBA4962, assembly GCA_002397315.1. Taxonomy (GTDB): domain Bacteria; phylum Pseudomonadota; class Gammaproteobacteria; order Burkholderiales; family Burkholderiaceae_C; genus Paracidovorax. Next base: position 192,396 of record DHAE01000023.1, on the reverse strand, counting down.
CGATCTGGCGATCCTGCACCTGCAGTACTCGACCCAATGGGACAGCCTGGCGCATGCCGGCTCGATGTTCGACGCCAACGGCGACGGACTGCCCGAGGCGCTCTACTACAACGGCTACGCCGCGGGCCGCGACGTGGTCGGCCCGCACGACGTGCGCGACGCGGGCGCGCCCATGTCCCCCGGTCCCGCGGCAAGTACCTCGGCCGCGCATGCGCTCGGCATCGAAGGCATGGCCCGCACGGGCGTGCAGGGCCGCGGCGTGATGGTGGACCTGCGCGCCCACCTGGGCGATGCGCGCACGCTGGTCGGCCACGACACGCTGATGCGCGTGCTGGAGCAGGACGGCGTGGCGGTGGAGCCGGGCGACATCGTCTGCCTGCACACGGGCTTCGCCGACGTGGTGCTGGGCATGCGGCGGCATCCCGATCCACAGGCGCTGCACGACGCCTGCGCGGTGCTGGACGGCCGCGACGAGAAGCTGCTGCAGTGGATCACCGACAGCGGCCTCGCCGCCATCGCGGCCGACAACTACGCCGTGGAAGCGCATCCCGCGCGGCCGGGCGCTGCGGCCTGCTGCGCGGCACTGCCGCTGCACGAGCACTGCCTGTTCAAGCTCGGCGTGCACCTGGGCGAACTCTGGCACCTCACGCCGCTGGCCGAATGGCTGCGGGCCCACGGCCGCCACCGCTTCCTGCTGACGGCCCCGCCGCTGAACCTGCCCGGTGCCGTGGGCTCGCCCGTGACGCCGGTCGCCACGGTCTGAGCCCGGGGCGTCACGGGGTTTCGGCCCCGGCCCGGCGCCCCCGGACATTCCTTCCGCAACCACCACCGCCGCCGCACCGCCGGCGGCCGCCATGTGCCGGCCCGCCGCGCACGGAAAGAACACGCCATGCCCTTCATCATCGAAACCTTCGACAAGCCCGGCCACCAGCACGTGCGCCAGGCCACGCGCGCCGCGCACCTGGAGTTCCTGGACCGCCACAAGGCCCTGCTGCTGGCCTGCGGCGCCAAGCTGGACGACGACGGCCGTGACCTGGGCGGCGGCCTCTACGTGGTGGCGCTGGATTCGCGCGAGGAGGCGCTGCGCTTCATCGAAGCCGACCCGTTCCACGCCGCCGGCCTGTTCGAGCGCGTGGTGCTCACGCGCTGGCGCAAGGCGTACGTCGACGGGCAGTGCCACCTGTGAGCCGGATGCTGCCGCGCGACACCCCCTATTCCCCTGAAGGATTCCCCATGACGACTTCCCCTGTCTCCACTTCCGCGCGCGAGCGCGTCCTCATCACCGGCGGCGGCGCCGGCATCGGCGCCGCCACGGCCGAGCGCTGCCGCGCCGACGGCTACGAGCCGGTCGTCATCGACCGCGTGGTCGACCACGTGCCCGGCGGCATCCAGGCGGACCTCTCCAACCCCGCGGAAACCGCGCGTGCGCTGCAGCAGGCGCTGGCCGGCGGCCCGATCACGCGGCTGGTCAACAACGTCGGCATCGTGGTGCCGGCCGAGGCGGCCGAACAGACGCTGGAGCAGTTCGACCTGGCCGTGGCGCTGAACCTGCGCTGCAGCCTGCAGTGCATGCAGGCGCTGCTTCCGGGCATGCAGGCGGCCGGCTTCGGACGCATCGTGAACATGTCCTCGCGCGCCGCGCTCGGCAAGGAACTGCGCACCGCGTATTCGGCCACCAAGGCGGGCCTGATCGGCATGACGCGCGTCTGGGCGCTGGAGCTGGGGCGCCACGGCATCACGGCCAACGCGATCGGCCCCGGTCCCATCCGCACCGAGCTGTTCGACCGCGCGAACCCGCCCGGCGCGCCGCGCACGCAGGCCATCATCGACGCGGTGCCGGTGAAGCGTGTCGGCACGCCCCAGGATGTGGCGCATGCCGTTTCCTATCTGCTCGACGCGCGCAGCGGTTTCGTCACGGGGCAGGTGCTGTATGTCTGCGGTGGCATGACCGCTGGAGTCGCGGGGGTGTGAACAACCCCCTGAGGCGCTGCGCGATTTCTCTTCTTCTCTCATTCATCCCATAACAGCGAGACAAGTTCTTCCATGTCGAAAATCACCGCTTTCTTCACCGAACTGATGCGGCGCTACCTGCCCGATCCGTTCGTCTTCGCGATCCTGCTCACGCTGCTCACCATGGCACTCGCCTTCGGCGTGGAGAGCCGCCCGATCGATGCCGTGGTGCAGGACTGGGGCAAGGGCTTCTGGAGCCTGCTGGCCTTCACGACGCAGATGGCCGTCATCCTGGTGATGGGTTACGTGCTGGCGGCCGCGCCCATCGTGGACCGGTTCCTCGACCGCATCGCCGCGCGCGTGAGCACCCCGCGCCAGGCCATCATCGTCGCGACCATCGTGGGCTGCGTGGGCAGCTACCTGAACTGGGGTTTCGGCCTGGTGATCGGCGGCATCATGGCGCGCAAGCTGGCGCTCAGGGTGCGCGGCGTGCACTATCCGCTGATCATCGCGGCGGCCTACACGGGCTTCACGATGTACAGCCTGGGCTTCTCGGCGACCATCCCCGTGCTGATCTCCACCAAGGGCCATGCCTTCGAGGGCACCATGGGCCTGATCCCGCTCACGCAGACGATCTTCTCCGCGCCCATCCTGCTCACCAGCCTCGCCGTGCTGATCGCGCTGCCGCTGCTGAACGCCACCATGCACCCGAAGCAGGGCGAGAAGGTGGTCGAACTGGACCCGGCCACCGTGGCCGATGCGAAGCCCGCCGCCAGCGCGGAAGGGCTGCTGGGCGACGAGAAGACGCTGGCTTACCGCCTGAACAACAGCCGGGCCCTGAGCCTGCTGATCGGCCTGTGCGGCATGGCGTACGTGGCCATGCATTTCGTGAAGGGCGGCAATCTCGACCTGAACATGATCAACTTCTTCATCCTCTTCCTCGGGGTGCTGCTGCTGGGCACGCCGATGAAGTACGTGGAGAAGGTCAACGAGGGCGTGAAGACGATCGGCGGGATCATCCTGCAGTTCCCGTTCTACGCCGGCATCATGGCGATCATGCACGGCTCGGGGCTGGTGGAATCGATCGCTCATGTCTTCGTGAACATCTCCACCGCCGCCACGCTGCCGCTGTGGGGCCTCGTGAGTTCCTTCGTGATCAACTTCTTCGCGCCCTCGGGCGGCGGCCACTGGGTGCTGCAGGGCCCGTTCATGATCAACGCGGCCACCACGCTCGGCGCATCGCAGGCGCAGACGGCCATGTCGGTGATGCTGGGCAACGGCTGGAACGACCTCGTGCAGCCGTTCTGGATCCTGCCGGCGCTGGCGCTGTCCAAGCTCAAGCTCAAGGACATCATGGGCTACACGGTGGTCTCCATGCTGCTCGTGGGCGCCATCTACGCGGTGACCATGCTGGTCTGGCCGCATCTCTGATTGATTCCTTCTTTTGTTTTCGTCCCTTCCCTTTGTCCCAAGGAGCAACCCATGCTGTTCATGGCCGAAATGACCGTCCGCATCCCGTCCACGCTGGCCCCCGAAGTGGCCGACGAGATCAAGCGCAAGGAAAAGGAATATGCGCAGCAGCTGCAGCGTGACGGCAAATGGCGCCACCTGTGGCGCGTCGTCGGCGAATACGCCAACGTGAGCATCTTCGACGTGTCCGGCAACGACGAGCTGCACACGATCCTGAGCGGGCTGCCGCTGTTCCCGTACATGGAGATCAAGGTGACGCCGCTGGCCAACCATCCGTCGTCCATCGTGCAGGAGTGACGCGGCCGCGCCGCCTTCCGCGTTCCCAACAACCATTCGAGAGATCCGAGGAAACAAGCCATGACCATCAGCCACTCCCCCTTCCGCCGCGGCCTGCTCGCCGCCGCGGCCGCCTGCGCCCTGCTGCCCGGCCTCGCCGCCGCCCAGGCGTTCCCGAGCAAGCCCATCACCATCATCGTGCCCTTCGCGGCCGGCGGCACCACCGACATCCTGGCGCGCATCATCGCCCAGGGCATGGGCGCCGAACTGGGCCAGTCGGTGGTGGTGGACAACCGCGCCGGCGCGGGCGGCAACATCGGCGGCCAGGTGGCGGCGCGCGCGCCGGCCGACGGCTACACGCTCTTCATGGGCACGGTGGGCACGCACGCCATCAATGCGGCGCTCTACAAGAAGATGCCCTTCGACCCGGTGAAGGACTTCGCGCCGCTGACGCGCGTGGCCAACGTGCCCAACCTGCTGGTCGCCAACCCCGCGCAGCCCTTCAAGACGGTGCAGGAGCTGATCGCCTACGCCAAGGCGAACCCGGGCAAGGTCAACTTCGGCTCCTCGGGCAACGGCAGTTCCATCCACCTCTCGGGCGAGCTGTTCAAGAGCATGACCAAGGTGGACATGCAGCACGTGCCCTACAAGGGCAGCGCGCCGGCCGTGACCGACCTGCTGGGCAACCAGATCGCGATCATGTTCGACAACATGCCCTCGGCCATCCAGCACGTGCGCTCGGGCAAGCTGCGCGCCATCGCCGTCACCACCGCCAAGCGCTCGACCGAACTGCCCGACGTGCCGACCATCGCCGAAGCCGGCGTGCCCGGCTACGAGGCCACGTCGTGGTTCGGCATGTTCGCGCCGGCCGCCACGCCCGCGCCCGTGGTCGCGCAGCTCAACGCCACCCTCGTGAAGGTGCTCGCGCAGCCCGACATCAAGAAGAAGCTCGCGGAGCAGGGCGCCGAGGCCGCCGGCGAAACGCCCGCCCAGTTCGCCGACTTCATCCAGAAGGAGAGCGTGAAGTGGGGCCGGGTGGTGAAGGAGTCCGGCGCCAGCGTCGATTGATGCCTTCTAGGGCTGCCAGACCGGCCGGTAGGCCGGATCGAGGCGGCGGTCGAGGAAGTAGGCGGCGCTGATGAACGCGAGGTGGCTGAGGGCCTGGGGAAAGTTGCCGAGCGGCAGGCCGCGGACGTCGACCTCCTCGGCGAACAGCCCCAGGTGGTTGGCGTAGGCCAGGCCCTTGGCCATGTGGATGCGCGCCTCGTCGAGGCGGCCGGCGCGGGCCAGGCACTCCGTGTACCAGAACGTGCAGGTGGTGAACGCGCCTTCGTCCCCGCCCAGGCCGTCGTCGACGCGGTAGCGGTACACCAGTCCGTCGTCGCACAGTTGCTCGCCGATGGCGTCCAGCGTCTGGAGCCAGACGGGATCGGTCGACGAGACGAAGCGCACGAGCGGCATCATGAGCAGTGCCGCGTCGAGTTCCTTGCCGCCGCGCTCCTGCACGAAGTAGCCGTGCTCGGGGTGGCGGAAGTTCGTCCATATGTCGGCGACGATCTCGTCGCGGGCCCGCGCCCAGGCGACCAGCGGCGCGGGAAGCGAACGCTTCTTGGCGAGGCGGATGGCGCGGTCGAGCGCCACCCAGCACATCACCCGGGAATGCAGGAAGTGGCGCGGCGCCGAGCGCATTTCCCAGATGCCCGCGTCCGGTTCGTTCCAGTGCGCGATCACGTGGTCGACGATGGCGCAGACGTGCTGCCAGCCCTGGTAATGGATGGGGTCCCCGTACTTGTTGGAGAGGTAGGCGCTGTCGAGCAGTTCGCCGAAGATGTCGAGCTGGATCTGTTCCTGCGCCGCATTGCCGATGCGCACGGGCCGGCTGTCCGCATAGCCCGCCAGATGCGGCAGTTCCTGCTCCTGCGCCGTGGCGGATCCATCGAGCGCGTACATGATCCGCAACGGGTGGTCGCGCTCCGCCGCCACGACCCTCTGCCCCACCCAGTGGTTGAAGTGGTTGGCCTCCTCGGTGAAACCGAGGCGGAGGAAGGCGTAGACGGTGAACGAGGCATCGCGGATCCAGGTGGCGCGGTAATCCCAGTTGCGTTCCCAGCCCTCGGCTTCCGGCAGCGAGAACGTCGCCGCGGCCGCGATGGAGCCATGGCGGGCCGACGTCAGCAGCTTGAGGGCCAGGGCCGAGCGCAGCACCTGTTCGCGCCAGCGCCCCGTGTAGGTCGAGAGGGCATGCCAGGAGCGCCATGCCTGCGTGGTGGCCTCGATCTGCGACAGGATCGCTGCCTCGTCCGGACAGGGCATCCCGGGGGCGCCGAGGAAGAACCACGCACTCTCGCCTTTGGTCAGGGTGAAACGGGCCCGGGCATCGCCTTCCTCCACTTCGAGCGGGACGGACGCGAAGAAGTCGAGCGCCGTGTCCCGGCCGCCGAAGCGCACGCCGCCGTCGATGGCGACCACCTCAGGGATCTCGCGCGCGTAATCGAAACGGGGCGCGCAGCGCACGGTGAACGCCACGGTACCGCTCGTGACCGTCAGGCGCCGGATGAGACCGCGTGCCCCGTGGCCCGTGCGCTGGCGGGCTTCGGGTTGCGGCATCAGATCGACCACCTCCGCGCTCCCGTTCGTGCCCATCCAGCGGGTCACCAGGACGTTGGTGTCCGGCACGTAGAGCTGGAGGTGGCGGGGCTCCGCCAGATCGGGCTGGATCTCGAAGGCGCCGCCCCGGCCGGGATCGAGCAGGTCCGCGAAGACCGTGGGGCTGTCGAGCGTCGGCCAGCACAGGTAATCGATCGCGCCGTCGCGTGCGACCAGGGCCACCGTCTCGAGATCACCGACGATGCCGTGATCCCCGATGGTGCGGAGTGCATCAACCATCGAGGTCCGCCTTGGTGGAAAAAATCATGCTGCCGCCGTTGGAAGGATTACGAGCCATGCCGGGCAAACGCATCGCGGTGATCGCGGATGAAATCGTCGAAGCGGTGCGCGGGCTGGCCGGTGAGGCGTTCGATTTCGAAGGTGGGATCGATGTCGTGGTGGCCGGCCACGACGTCCGCGAACTGCACGACCAGGCCCTTGGCCATCCAGGCGGAGTTGCCGGTCAGCCGCAGCATGGCACGGAACACGAACGTCGGCAGGTTCAGATAGCGCACCTGGTGCCCGATCGCCTGCGACAGCCGCTGGGCCGCCTCGGTCATGTCCAGCGTCTCCGGCCCGGTCAGGAAATAGGTGGCCCCGGCGTGGCCCTCCTGGGTCAGCACGGTGGCGGCGACGCGGGCCACGTCGCGGGTGTCGACCCAGGACACCGACCCGTCGCCGGTCACCTGGGGCAGGAAGCCCTTGGCGATCGGCTTCTTGAACCACAGGAAGTTCTGCATGAAGGCGGTGGGCTTCAGGAGGGTCCAGCCGATACCCGATGCGCGCAGGTGGTGGTCGATGAGCGCGTGGGTGCGTGCCCAGGGCACCGGCGTGCGCACGTTGCCGTCGGAGGCGGAAATCTTCACGACTCGGCCCACGCCCGCGCGCTTGGCGGCATCGATGGCGCCCGTTTCCTGGGTGAACTGGTCGGGGTTGGGTGGCGTGATGAGGAACACCGTGCCGCAGCCGTGCATGGCCGCTGCGAGTGTCTCGGGCCTGTCGAAGTCGCCAAGGACGGCATCCATGCCCTGTCGCCTGAATGTGTCCACCTGTTCCTGCCTGCGCGCCATGGCGCGAAACGGCGCTCCCGCGGCTTTCAGCAGCTTGCACACTTCGCCACCGATACCGCCGGTGGCTCCACAAACCAGGATCATGTCGAAGGCTCCTTCTCAGTGGGAAAACGGGGGCGGCACCGGCTTGTGGAGCCGTTCCGAGATCACTTCGACCATCGCGTGCAGGGTGGCGATGGCGCCGCGGATGCGGGCCGTGCCGATCCGCTCGGCGATGGCCTGATCGATCGGCGCCACGGCGCGTTCGGCACGGGTCACGGCATCCAGGCCGGCACGCGTCAGCACGACGAGCTTGGCGCGGCGGTGATGGGGATTGGGCCGGAACTCGACCAGCCCCTGCCCAGCCAGCAGATCGACGATGCGTTGCACCGCCTGGCGGGTCAGCCCCATGTGGCGGGCGATGGATGCGACGGCCAGGGGCGCCTCTGAATACCGCAGGGCGGCCAGCACCTGCCACCACGCGCTGGTCAGGCCCAGGTGGGCCACGAGTTCGTTGCCTGCGTTCAGCAGGCGCCCGTTCGCCGCGAAGATCGCCAGCGCCAGTTCACGGACATCCATGTGGGGGTCGGACATGCGCAGCATATTTCTATATTGACAATATGCTGTCAATAAGAACGGGAAGGTGCCGATGTAGGCCGGCGCCGCGAACCAGTGCCGTCCAGTGCGGGGGCGGGGCACGGGCCGGGTGTGAACGCGACCGCGAGCGGCCACGCGGCACCGGAAGTCACGCGCCCCGAGGCACGCCGTTCTCGTCCTCGATGCAGCCGCCCGAGACCGGGCCTGCCGCCTCGCCGCGCGCATTCATCGCCATCAGCGATCGGCTGCGTAGATCGACCGCCTCCACGTCAGCCGGCGAGCGCGGACCGCACCACGTCCGGAGTGAACGGGGCCTGGTAGAAGCGCCGCCCCGTGGCGTCGAACAGGGCGTTGGCCAATGCGGCCGGGCCGGGCACCGAGGCGGATTCGCCCGCGCCCATGGGGGGCTCGTCCTGGCGCGGCATGAGCACCACCTCGATCGGCGGCACGTCGCGGAAGCCGAGGATGGGATAGCCGCCCCATTCGCGGCTGGCCACGCCCCGTTCGTCGAAGGCCACGCGCTCCAGCAGGCCGCGGCTCAGGGTCTGGATGACGTTGCCGTGGATCTGGTGGCGCACGCCGTCGGGGTTGACCATCATGCCCGTGTCCTGGCCCACCACCACGCGGCGCACGGCGATGCGGCCGCTCGCCGGATCGACCTCGATATCCACGACCCAGGCGGCCCAGGCCGCGCCGAAGCCGGGAAAGCGGCTGTGCACGTAGCGCGCATAGGCCACGCCGCGTCCGCGCAGCAGGCCGTCGGCACCGGGCCGGCCCCGGCTGCCCGGCTGGCCGCGCTGCCAGCCGGCATGGCGTGCCGTGGCGTCGATCAGGTCGATGGCGCGCGGGTCGTCCAAGTGGCGGATGCGGTAGTCCACCGGGTCGGCGCCGGCCGCGTGGGCCAGCTCGTCGATCATGCAGTCGTGGGCGAAGGAATTGGGCAGGGCGGACACGCCGCGCAGCCACGAGGAGCGCACCAGCGGCGCCATGTCGTGGCAGGCGATGCGCCGGTTCGCATAGCGGTAGGGCGGCACCGCGGTGCGGTCGCCCATCTCGAGCGTGCGCGGCTGGCCCGGCACACGGCCGGTGAGCAGCAGGGCCAGCAGGGGCGCGTCGTTGGAGGGGTAGCGCACGGCGAAGTCGCAGGCCAGCAGCTCGCCACCCTGGCCGATGGCCGCGCGCACGTCCATCAATTGGCCCGTGCCCTTGGGTTCCCACTGGTGCTCCTGCTCGCGCGTGAGCTGCACGCGCACCGGCGCGCCCACGGCCATGGAGAGCAGGGCCGCGTCGGCGCACACGTCGTCGGCGCAGTTGCGGCCATAGCAGCCCGCGGCCTCCAGGCGCACGATGTCGATGCGGTCCTCGCCCAGCCGCAGCAGCCGGTCCAGGTCGGTGCGCAGCATGTGCGGGTTCTGCGTGCCGGACCACACGGTGAGCTGGCCGCCCTGGAAGTCGGCCACCGCGCAGGAGGGGCCGATGGAGGCGTGCATCTGGTAGGGCCAGACGTAGCTGCGCTCCAGCACGGCGGCGGTTGCCGAGTCCGCGAAGGCGGCGTCCACGTCGCCCTCGTCCACCAGCGCGCGGCGCTGCGCGGGGTTCGCGCGGATCGCGCCGGCCACGTCGCGCAGGTCGGGCGCGGGCGGCACGGGCCGCCATTGCACGCGCAGGGCGCGCAGGGCGGCGATGGCCTGCTCTTCACGGTCCGCCACCACGCCGACGAAGTCGCCCTCGGCGACCACCTGCACGTTGCCCGGCAGATGGGCGATGGAGGCAGGGTCCACCGCGACGAGGCAGTGGCCGATGAAATCGCCGCCGTCGCGCCCCGGATGCGGCGGGCGCACGACGCGGCCATGGCGCATGCCGGGCACGCGCACGTCGTGCACGAAGCTCAGCTCGCCCGTGGCCTTGGCGGGAATGTCCACGCGCGCGGCGCCGCGGCCCACCAGCCGGTACTCGCTCGCGGGCTTGAGCTTCACCGGCTGCTCGGGCGGCGCCAGCGGGAGGGGCAGGCGCTGTCCCTGCAATAGTTGCCCGTAATGGAGCGTGCGTGCGTCGCCGCCGTCGGCAAAGGCCACGACGCCATCGCGCGCATGCAGGCGTCCCGCATCCACGCCCCAGTGCGCGGCGGCGAGCGCCAGCAACTGCTCGCGCGCCTGGGCCGCCGCGCGGCGCAGCGGCACGGCGGAAATCTGGATGCTCGCGCTGGCGATGGTCGGCCCCTGGTTGGGCGATGCGGCCGTGTGGCCCAGCACCATCTCCAGCCGGGCCAGAGGCACTTCCAGTTCTTCCGCCACGATCTGCGCGAGCGCGGTGCGGATGCCCGTGCCCAGGTCCACGTGGCCGTTGAACGCCAGCGCGCGCCAGCCCGCTTCCGCACCGGGGTCGGCCAGCACCGCCACGAAGATCTCGGGCGTGGCCTGCACATAGTCGGTGCCCGAACCGGGCTGCCCCGGCGCGGGCTTCGGGGGCGCCACGGGCTGGCGCACCACGAGCAGGGTGTCGGGGCGGTCCAGCAGCGGGGCGTGCAGGTCGTGGGGCCGGGGCAGGTTCATGGAGCGGCGTTCTCTCAGCGCGCGAGCGCGCCGGTATCGGCCAGGGCCTGGTCGAGGGGCATCACGGCCGCGTACTTCTGCGCCATGTCGAACAGGTTGGCCTCGTGCGGGCCCAGGGCGCGGTCGCCGCAGCAGTCGGCCACCACCAGTGGGCGGAAACCCGATTGCATGGCGTCGACCACGCTGGCGCGCACGCAGCCGCTGGTCACGCAGCCGGCCACCAGCAGCGTCTGCACGCCGCGCTGGGCCAGCCAGGGCGCGAGCATGGTGCCGAAGAAGGCCGAGGGCGTGCTCTTGCGCACCACGTATTCGCCCGGGGCGGGGGCCAGTTCGGGCACGATGGCGCTGGCGGGGCTGTCCTCCTTCAGCGTCAGCATGCCCGGCACCTTCAGGCAGAAGATGTTGCTGTCCGCGTCGTCGTCCGAGAACACGATGCGGCTGTGCGCCACGGGCCAGCCACGCTCGCGCGCATGGACCAGCAGGCCGCGCGTGCGCTCGATCGCCTCGGGGATGTTGCCGCCGCCGAACACGGCCGGGTCGGCGAAGCCGTTCACGAAGTCGATGATGAGCAGGCCGAAGGGCGCCTTGAGCGGCAGCGGCGTGCCGAAGCCCTGGCGGGCGTAGGCGGAGATGTCGCCCTGCACGCCCGCGGTGGGAACGTCCTGGGCGCCGGTGGTGGTGGGGTTCGTCATGCGGTGTCCTTGCCTTGCGGCGATCTTCTGGCGGCGCGCGCCAGACCTGCTTCGTCCTGCACCACGCCCTCGATCACCACGGGCGTGCCGTCCAGCGCCACCGTGCAGCGGCGCATGGGAATGTCGATGTGGCAGGCGGTGGTGCGGCTGCCGCCGGCTTCGTTGTTGGGGCCCATGGACCAGAGGAAGTTGCCCTCGAAGGCGCGGGCGTCCATGCCGATGTGGGTTTCCTTGTTGTAGTGCGCGAGCATCGACCAGTGGGCGCGCGGCTGCAGGCCCCAGCCGACGTGCGAGACGGCATAGGCCTCCGGGTCTTCGTACGAGGCCATGTACTCGCTCAGGATCTCGGCCTGCAGGCCGCCGCTGATGCGCGTGACGTAGCCCCGCTCGACCGTGAGCTCGATCGGCTCGGTCACGTAGTCCTTCATGGGCAGCAGGATGTCGCCGCGATCCAGCACCACGCGGCCGTCGCTTCCACCTTCGTCGGGCCAGGTCAGCACGAAGCCGCTCGGCCAGTGGTCCCACCGGCCGGGCTCGTCCACGAAGCCGTACTCGCAGATGGCGGGGAACTCGCCCAAGGCGCAGCGCAGGTCGGTGCCGGCCGCGGAGGTGATGTGCATCTGCCTGGCCGCCTCGATGCGCTTCGATGCGGCCTGCACGCGCGCGCGGTCGGCCTCCGTGGGCACGAGCCGGCACAGCACTTCGGGCGGCTCCACGGCCAGCAGGATCTTGGTGCCGGTCTGCAGGATCTCGTGCTGCTCGGGCGAGAACAGCAGGGTCATGAGATCGAGCACCAGGTCGCTGGCCGTGAGCGCGGCGATGGCGGCGGGGTTGCCGGTGAGCGGCGTGGTGCCCAGGTAGGCCAGCGAGTCGCGGCTGAGCGATTTCTCGGCGTTGACGGGCGGCAGGTCCAGCCGGTTGACGCGCGCGCCCAGGTCGCTGGCGGCGGCGATCGCGCAGCGCAGCGTCTGCGGATGCGTGTCGGCACCCGTGAGCACGGTGACGGTCTGGCCGGGCTCGAGCCGGGACAGCGTGAGCACCTGTTTCCAGGCGTGGATCAGATCGTTGTCGCTGACGGACATGCGGGGCTCCTTGGCGTGCGGTAGTAGAAAAAGTGCATTTCAGTTATCCATGGCGTTTCGCGCCGCAGGCAGCCCATGAAGCCGGCGCGGAGTCACCCGTCCGATGGCCGCGGAGCAGGCCATGCCAGCAGACGCCGCGGAACGGGCTTCGCCCGGCCGCTGGCGTCGTCCCCCTGCCCGCCATGCGCAGCATGGCGAGAGCGGGGGGAAGCGGCGCAGCCGCTCAGGGGGGTGTCGTCTCATCCCACTTCTGTGCCGAGGAAGTCGCCGAGCGCCGCGTAGAAACCGGCCTCGTTGTCCCACGGGATCATGTGACCGGCGCCGGGCACGCGCACGTGCCGCGTCTGGGGCGCGAGGCCCTGCCACTCGGCCACGTCCGCGTCGCGCACCACGTCGCCGCGCTCGGCGGTGACGAGCAGCAGCGGCTGCGGAATGCGGGGCAGATCGGCGTGGATGTCGTCGCGGCCGAAGTCCTCGAAGCTATGCACGATCGCGGGCTCGTAACAGGTGTGCAGCCACTGCGCGCGCAACTGGCGCTGCTCCTCGGTCCAGGTGGGGCAGAAGGCGCGCATGGCCTCGGCATCCATGCCCTGCGTGGCCTGGCGGATCGAATCCACGTACCAGGGCAGGGCGGCCGGGTAGGCGCGGCGGCCGGGTCCGGAGACGGGCGGATCGACGATGACCAGGCGCGTGAGCCCGGCCGGCTGGCCACGGGCCGCGCGCACGGCGATGCGCCCGCCCATGGAGTGGCCGACCAGGGCCCAGCGCTGCAGGCCCAGGGCCTGCGCCAGAGCGACCACGTCGGCGGCCTGGGCATCGAGGCCGTAGTCCAGGCCGGGGCCGGACGACGACAGCCCGCGCCCGCGCACGTCCAGCACGTAGGTGTCGAACCGGCGGCCCAGGTGCTCGGCGACGAAGCCCCAGGTCACCGCCGGGCTGGTGATGCCGGGGACCAGGATGACCGCGTCGCGCCCCGCGCGCTCGCCCTCGGCACCGCCGTAGCGCAGGTAGTGCTGGCGGATGCCGTTGGCATGGACGTGGCCGCCGTAGCGGAAGGTGCTGGTGGTATCGCTCATGGGATGTTCCTCAGGCTTTGGCCGCAGCGTCGTACGGATAGGCGCCCGACAGCAGCGCGCCCGCGCCCGGCACCACCGGGTCCAGTCCCAGTTCCTTGAGGATGGCATAGGTGGTGGCGATGGAGGCCGTGAGCACGGGCTTGCCCGTGGCCGCTTCCACCTGGGCCACCGCGGGCAGCGAAGGCATCTGCACGCAGGCCGACAGCACGATCACGTCGGCATCGGCGTAATCCATGCCGGCGACGATGCCCGGCAGCTTGGCGGGATCGTGGCGGCCCACCTCGAGGTTGTCGGGAATCTCCAGCGCGCGCCAATCGACGATCTCGAAGCCCTCGGCGGCGATGTAGTCCATCACCAGCTGGGTGAGCGGAACCATGTAGGGTGCCACCAGGGCGATCTTCTTCGCGCCCATCACCTTCAGCGCCTCGACCAGCGCGCCCGCGCTCGTGATCACCGGGGCCGTGGCGCCGTTGCTGGCCGTGCGTTCCGTCAGGCGCTGCTGCGACACGCGGTGGTAGCCCTTGCCCATCGCCATGATGGCCACGAGGCAGGCATAGCCCAGCACGTCCACCCGCGCATCGCTCAGCTCCAGCGCGCAGCGGTCGCTCTCGGCATCCATGGCGGCCAGCTCTTCCTTCTGCACCTTCTTCATGCGCATGCGGCTGGAGTGGAAGGTGAAGCGGTCCTGCGGGCGCAGCGTGGAGTGGGCCTGCAGCATGGCCGGCACCTCGGTCTCCATCGTGGTGTTGGAGCTGGGGACGATCTGGCCGATGCGGTATGTCTGGGTCATGGCGTGCCTTGTTCGCGCGATGCGCGTTTGATGAAGATCAGATGGGTGTGTACGCTTCATTTTTGCAAAACCCGTGCCTTATGGCAAACGCTGATTTCATCGGGGTTTGCACCTATCTCGTGCATGAAATGCACCAAAAAATGCCATGGCAGGCTTATCCTTGCGTGCCGTGGTGCGCTTGATGCAGCTCAACCAATAGAGCGCATACACCTGAATTGGCCGGTTTTCTTGCATGGCATGGATAGTGCTTTTCACCCTGGCAAGAGCCTGCCGCAGCGACGGCCGCCCGCCCCGACCCACCCCATTCCCGCAAGGAGAGAAACCATGTCCCGATCCCCCCGTATCGCCGTCGTCGGCGCCGGCCTGGGCGGCGCCGCCGCCGCCAAGCTGCTGCTGCAGGAGGGCTTCGATGTCCGCGTCTACGAGCAGGCGCCCAGCTTCTCGCGCCTGGGGGCCGGCATCCACGTCGGGCCCAACGTGATGAAGATCCTGCGCCGCATCGGCATCGAGGATGCGCTCAACGCCCAGGGCTCGCACCCGGACTACTGGTACAGCCGCCACTGGCAGACCGGCGACGTGCTCGCGCAGATCCCGCTGGGCGACTACGCCGTCCAGGAGTACGGCGCCAGCTACCTGACCGTGCACCGCGGCGACTTCCATGCGCTGCTGATCGACGCGCTGCCGGACAGCGTCATGGCCTACGGCAAGTTCCTGACGAAGGTCGAGGACCGCGGCGACGTCGTGGTCATGCACTTCGCCGACGGCACGACGGAAGAGGCCGACATCGTGATCGGCGCCGACGGCGTGAACTCCCGCATCCGCGAGGAACTGCTCGGCCCCGAACTGCCCAAGTACGCGGGCTACCTGGCCCACCGCGCCGTGTTCCCCACGCCCGAGGTCCAGGCGGGCATGCTGCCCTTCGACGCCTGCGTGAAGTGGTGGAGCGACGATCGCCACATGATGACCTACTTCGTCACCGGCAAGCAGGACGAGCTCTACTACGTGACCGGCGTGCCCGTCGAGCAGTGGGACCTGAACGACCGCTGGCTGCCCAGCAGCAAGGACGAGATGCGCGAGGCCTTCGCGGGCTGGCATCCCACGGTGCAGGCGCTGATCGACGCGACGGTGGAGGTGACCAAGTGGTCGCTGCTGGAGCGCGACCCGCTGCCGCTCTGGAGCCGCGGCCGGCTGGTGCTGCTGGGCGATGCCTGCCACCCCATGAAGCCGCACATGGCGCAGGGCGCGGCGATGGCGATCGAGGACGGCGCCATGCTGGCGCGCTGCCTCAAGGAGGTCGGCGCGCACAACCACGAACTCGCCTTCGCGCTGTACGAGGCCAACCGCGCCGAGCGCGCGAGCAAGGTGCAGCGCATCTCGCACGACAACACCTGGCTGCGCACGAACGAAGACCCGTCCTGGTGCTTCGGCTACGACGTGTTCAGTATCCCCCTGGTGGAACCGAAGGTCGCCGCCGCGGCCTGATACTCGCTGCCGCAGCCGACAACGCATTCCATGGGAACCCCCCTCCAATCCAGCAGCCCGGCCCACGGCCTCCGGCTGCGGGTCAACGGCCGCGCCTGCGACGTGCCCGCCGCGCCCGGCACGGCGCTGCTGCACGTGCTGCGCAACGACCTGGAGCTGAATGGCCCGAAGTACGGCTGCGGCCTGGGCGAGTGCGGTGCCTGCACGGTGCTGATCGATGGCGTGGCCGCGCGCTCCTGCGTGATTCCCGTGCAGGCCGCCGTGGGCCGCGAGGTGACCACGCTCGAAGGACTCGGCACGCGCGCATGCCCGGGTCCCACCCAGCAGGCCTTCATCGACTGCCAGGCGGCCCAGTGCGGCTACTGCCTGAACGGCATGGTCATGACCGTCGAGGCCCTGCTGCGCCGCAATCCCGATCCCTCGGAGCAGGAGGTGCGCAGCGAGCTGCACCACAACCTCTGCCGCTGCGGCACGCACGTCGAGATCCTGCAGGCCGCGCTGCGCGCCGCGCGGTTGCGCGTGGGCGGCACGGCTGCGGATGGCGGCACGGGTGCGGACGGTGGGCCGGTGGCACCGGAGGTGCGGCCATGAACCCGCCGGCCCGTTCCATCGCGTCGCCTGCCCCGGCCTCCGCATCCGCGTCTCTGGGCGTGCCCGCGGACCTGCTGCACGGCCTGGCCGTCCGCCCGCCGCGCATGGGCTGGGACGGGTTGCGCTACCAAGGCGACACACTGGCCGATGCCCGGCTGGACCTCGCGCGCGCCATGGCCGGCGTGGTATCCGTGGTGCGCCACGACAACTTCCTGGGCGTGGTGGCCATGGCGCCGGTCCATGCGCAGCAGGCGGCCGCGGTCCTGGCGCCGGTCTGGCGCGGGATGGATGCCGGTGCCCGGTCCCATGCCGATGCGGGTGCTGGTGCTGGTGCACAGGGGCCCGATACCTCCGCAAGCGATGCGTTCGTCTGGCATGCGCTCGCACCCGATGTACCTGCCGGCGCACGCGCCATCGCCTGGTGCCTGGACGGCCACGCGAGCCTCTGGCTGCCCACCTGCGCGCCCGAGGTGCAGGCCCTCGTCACCGGCGAAATCGCCGCGCTGCTGGAACTGCCGATGCAGGCCGTGCGCCTGTTCCCGATCGGCGGCCCCGCGCTGCACGCGCTGGCGCTGATGGATGCGGCGGCCGACGCGGCGCTGCTGTCGCGGGCCGTGGGACGGCCCGTGGGCGTGCCCTGCAGCGTGGCCGGTGAGCCGCGCGCACTGGTGCTGCATACCCTGCAGGAGCAGCCCGCCGCGCCCGGTACCGCGCTGCAGCCGGTGGATGGTGCCGGTGCTCCCGTTCCCGCTGCTGCATCCTTTCGCTTTTCCCCATCGTTGCCCTGGGCCGTGCGGCCCAGTGGCGCGCGCCTGCTCAGCCAGCCTGGCGCGGCGCGCGCGGCGGCCCTGCCTGGCGTGCGCGGTGCCGGTACCGTGGAAGCCGGGCGGCCTGCCCCCGGTCTCGCGCAGGCCGGGGCGGACGACTTCAATGCCGCCCAGGTGTTCGCCAGCGAAAGCCTGTGGCACGAGCAGGCCCTGGCGCAGGGGTACGATCCGCTGGACTGGCGCCTGCGGAACCTGCCCGAAGGCCCGGCGCGCGACCTGGCCACGCGTGTGGCGCAGAGCGCGCAGTGGCCTGGTGACTTGCCGCAAGCCGATGGGCGCCTGCACGGCCGGGGCTTCGCGACCGCCTGCGTGCAGGGCCCCGATCCCGAAGGCCGCGACCGCGTGGTCTGGAGCGCGTGGGTGGCCGAAGTGGCCGTGCATCCGCGCACCGGCGAGATCGAGGTCACCCGCGTGGTCGCGGGTCACGACAGCCAGCACCTGCAGCCAGCGCAGGGCGCCAGCGTGCATGCGCAGACCGTGGAACAGGACGCGCATTGGCTGGCCGGCGCGCGCCGGCTGCTGGGCGCACCGCCCGCGTTCGACGACTGGCGCAGCCCTGCGGGCGCTGCCGCCACCGATGCGCCGGCCGCAGAGGGTGCGCTCATGGCTTCTGCTGCGGGCGACGGCAACCTCATCCGCCATGGCCAGCTGGGCCTGGACGGCGTGGCCACCCTGCCCGCCGCCGCCGCGATCGCCAACGCCATCCGCCATGCCACGGGCGTGCGCCTGCGCGAGGTGCCGTTCCAGACCGAGCCGCTGCGCCTCGCGCTGGCCGGCGAGGCGGGTGCGGGCGCACAGCCCGCGCGCAGCACGCTGCGCCGCGGCCTGGGCTGGCTCGCGGCAGGTGCCGCCGGCATCGCGGGCCTGGCCGCCATGGCGTGGCCGATGAAGCCGGCGCTGCTGCTGACCGACGGGCCCGATGCGTCGCTCTACTCGCCGCAGGCCATCGAGCGCGGGCGGCTGGTGGCGGCGGCCGGCGATTGCGTCGTCTGCCACACCGCGCCGGGCGGCGCCCCGAACGCGGGCGGCCTGGGGCTGGAGACGCCGTTCGGCACCATCTACTCGACCAACATCACGCCCGACAAGGAGACCGGCATTGGCCGGTGGTCGTACGCGGCCTTCGAGCGCGCGATGCGCCAGGGCATCCACCAGGACGGCCGCCAGCTCTATCCGGCGTTTCCATACACGGCCTTCGCCAAGCTCAGCGACGGCGATCTGCAGGCGCTCTACGGCTACCTGATGTCCCGGCCCGCCGTGCAGGCCCGGGCGCCCGAAACGCAACTGGCTTTTCCGTACAGCCTGCGCCCGGCCATGGCCGGCTGGAACCTGCTGTTCCACGACGCCACGCCCTTCCAGGCGGACCCGGCCCGCAGCGCCGAATGGAACCGCGGCGCCTACCTGGTGCAGGGCGCGGGCCACTGCGCCGCCTGCCATTCGCCGCGCAACGCGCTCGGCGCAGAGAAGGGCGGCATCCACTATCTGGGCGGCGGCGAGGCCGAGGGCTGGAGCGCCCCCGCGCTCCACCAGCTGGCCGGCGGCCCGCGGCCCTGGAGCCGCGAATCGCTCTACCAGTACCTGCGCACGGGCTTCTCCGCGCGCCACGGCGTCGCCGCCGGGCCGATGGCGCCCGTGATCCATGGCCTGGCCGAACTGCCCGATGCCGACGTGCGCGCCATGGCCACCTACCTGATGGAGCTGCCCGGCCAGGCGCCGCAGGCCGCGCCGGCGCCCGGTCCTGCGCCCGCTCCGGCAGCGGCCGTCCCGGCGGCCACCGCGGTGCCGATGCCGGCCCCCGCGCGCACCCTCGACCGCCATGCCAGCGGTGAGCGCATCTACCAGAACGCCTGCGCCGTCTGCCACGAGGCCGGCAGCGGCCCGACCCTGTTCGGCGCGAAGCCGCAGCTGGGGCTCAACACCAACCTGCACGCCGCCACGCCGGACAACCTGGTCCAGGTGATCCTGCACGGCATCCAGGAACCCGCCGACGGCGCCCTGGGCTACATGCCGGGCTTCCGCGACAGCCTGGACGACCGGCAGATCGCCGACCTGCTCGGTTATCTGCGCGCCCGGTTCGCGCCGGAGGAGGCGCCGTGGCCGCAGGAGATGGAAACGGTCCGCCGGCTGCGCGCCACGGCGCATGCGGGCGCGCCATGAACCGTTGAACCGGTGACGGCCCGGCGGCAGCATGCGGTGCCGCGAAGAACAAAAAGGGAGAGGCCGGGAGGAAGGTTTTTTCGCGATCGGCCCCTTCGGGTGGCGCCGGAGGGCTCGATCGCACATCAACAGCTAGCGGTGACGACCACAGGAGTTCCCATGTCATCTTCATTCGTTTCGGTGGAAAAAGGCATCCAGACAGCGGGTGTCGGCCGGTTCCAGTACCGGCTCTTCGTGATCTTCGGCCTGGTGTGGCTGGCCGACGCCATGCAGGTGCTGTCGATCGGCTTCAGCGCGCCGTCCATCGCCAAGACCTTCGGCAAGACGGTGCCCGAGGCGCTGCAGACCGGCACCTTCTTCTTCATCGGCATGCTGATCGGCGCCTTCGTGTTCGGCCGCCTGGCCGACCGCATCGGGCGCCGCCCGGTGCTGATGATGGCGGTGGTGATCGATGCCTGCGCGGGCGTGGCCTCGGCCTTCGCGCCCGAGTTCGCATGGCTGCTGGTGCTGCGCTTCATCACCGGCATCGGCGTGGGCGGCACGCTGCCGGTGGACTACACCATGATGGCCGAGTTCCTGCCCAGCGACCGCCGCGGCCGCTGGCTGGTGCTGCTGGAATCGTTCTGGGCCGTGGGCACGATCTTCCTGGCCATCCTGGCGCTGGTGGCCGTCTCCTGGGGCAACGACGCCTGGCGCGTGATCTTCTTCGTGACCGGCATTCCGGCGCTGATCGGCGTGGTGCTGCGGTTCTACATTCCCGAGTCGCCGATGTTCCTGAACCGCAACGGCAAGTCCGACCAGGCCCGCCAGGTGCTGGAGCGCGTGGCCAAGGTCAACGGCAACACCACGCCCATCCCGCCCCTGCAACCCGAGAAGCAGGAGCGCAAGTCGCTGTTCTCGCTATTCTCGGTAGAGCTGCGCCGCCGCAGCCTGGCGCTGTTCCTGGCCTGGGCGCTGATCTCCATCGCCTACTACGGCGTCTTCGTCTACCTGCCCGTCAAACTGAGCAGCGAGGGCTTCGCCTTCATGCGCGGCCAGGTCTTCCTGGTGGTGCTGGCGCTGGTGCAGCTGCCCGGCTTCGCGCTCTCGGCCTACGGCGTGGAGCGCTGGGGCCGCAAGCCCACGCTGATCGGTTTCCTGCTGCTGAGCGCCGTGGGCTGCATGCTCTACAGCCTGGGTTCGTCGCCGTTCGTGGTGATCGGCTCGACCCTGCTCATGAGCTTCTCGCTGCTGGGCACCTGGGGCGCGCTCTATGCCTTCACGCCCGAGGTCTATCCCACCGACCTGCGCGCCAGCGGCATGGGCATGGCGGGCGCCGTCGCGCGCTTCGGCGGCCTGTTCGCCCCGGCCATCATCGCGCCGATCATGGCCACGCATTTCACGCTGGCCCTGGCGGTGCTGTCCGCCATGCTGGTGGGCGGCGCGCTGTCGATCTGGGCGGTGGACGTGGAGTCGCGCAACCGCGCGCTCGACTGAGCCGGCCCCCCGCCGCACGCGCTCCCTACAATCCCGGCATGCACGACAAGACCGCGACCGAGGGTGCCGATGAGGGGTATGTGTTCTCCGAACAGGTGGGGCATCTGCTGCGCCGCGTGTACCAGCGGCACACGGCGCTGTTCCAGCAGTACATCCCCGATTCCCAGCTGACGGCCGCCCAGTTCGTGGTGCTGTGCTCGCTGCACGACCAGGGCAGCAGTTCGCTGGCCGAGGTGGTGAAGGCCACCGTGATCGACCAGGCCACGATCCGCGGCGTGGTCGACCGGCTGAAGCAGCGCGGGCTGATCAGCGTGGACCACGACCGCGTGGACCGGCGCAAGGTGGTGATCGAGCTGACCGACGAGGGCCGCGACCTCGTGCGCACCATGCAGCCGTTCGCGCGCCGCATCACCCAGAGCACCTACGGCAAGCTCAACCCCGCGGAACGGCTGGCGCTGGATTTCCTGCTGCGCAAGATGCTGGAGAGCGGCGAGGAAGAGTAGGCCGGATCACGCCATCCGCCGCAGCGCGTTGTCCCGCCGCACGAAGGCATGCCAGAGCGCGGCGGCGACGTGCAGGCCGATCACCCAGTAGAAGGCGGTGCCGAGCCATTCGTGCGCGGCTTCCAGGCTGCCGGCCAGCTCCTTGTCGACCCAGGAAGCGGGCCAGGGGATGGCGGCGGACGTGAACGGCAGGCCGATGCCGCGGCCGCCCACGAGGCGGCAGGCCATGCCCAGCAGCGGCTGCACGACGAGAAACGCATAGAGCAGCGCATGCCCCAGGCGCGCGCCGATGCGCAGGGGCGGCGACAGGGGAGGCTCGATCGGCGGATGCGGTGATCGCCAGCGTGCGATGAGCCTCGGCAGCACGAGCAGCAGCACCAGCATGCCGAGCAGGAAATGCGATTCCACCATCAGCAGCCGCGCATCGCTGCCGCGCTCGAAGGCCTCGCGCAGATTGATCGTGGCGTAGGCGAGCGCGACGAGCACGAACATCACCCAGTGCAGCGTGCGCAGGGTCGCCGAATACTTCGGGGCTGACGTCATCGTGGGCTTCTCCAGGACGTTCCCGCCAGGCCGGTCCCGCGGGTGGCATAGTGTGCCATGGCGCGGAATCTTCCGGAATGGTCGCGCGGCGCGGGCGTGCTCAGCCCTGCAGCATTTTCGCGACGAGACCCAGGACACCACCCGCAATCCCCGCCATGCCGAGCCGGCCTGCCCAGCGCCGGCTGCCGTGCGGCCACTGGTTCATGGCGAGCGTGAGGCCCCAGCCCATCACCATCCACGATGCCGGTATGCAGGCCGCGGCCGCGGCCGGGCCGAACGCCGCCCCGGTGGCCGCGCCCTGCAGTGCCAGCGTGAGCACCACGGCCGCGAGAGCACGGCGCCGTGCCGCAGCGCTTGCGGCGCCGTCGCCCCAGGCGCGCGTGGGCACGGCATGCGCCCAGGCCTGCAGTCCTGCCAGCGCGGCGAGGGCGGCGCAGCCGGCCAGCCATGCGTTCATGCCGCGCCCTCCGGCGCCGGTTCGCCGGGCCGCCCGCGATGCCGCGCCGCGTGCAGCGCATGCGCGGCGGCCAGTGCGCACAGGGCCGCGGCCGCCCACCAGTGCGCCAGTCCGGCCCGCGCCGCGAGGCCGCCGTAGCACAGCGCCGCCAGCATCCACAGCGCTGCGCCGGTGCGCGGCAGCCAGGCGCGCAGGGTGGCCGCCGGCAGCACGACGAGGCAGGCCAGCAGGAGCCCCAGCATGCCTGCGGGCCGTGCGGGCCCGGGCGCCGCCAGATGGGCGACGCGGAAGCACTCCAGCGCGAGCGCCCCCGCCAGCCAGAAGGGCCAGTGGGACACCGCGGCGCGCAGGCGGCGGCGCCGCGACCGTGCCCCCGGGTGCGGAGGGTTCGCGGGCCGGGGGGGGGCCGCTGCCCGCCCGGGGCGCACGGCCTGCACACGCCCGGGCCCGATGGCCATCGCCACGCCCACGCAGGCCAGGCCGAGCGCGAACAGGCCGGCGAACACCGCCGGGCCCATCGGTGCGCCGAGCGCCCAGCCCGTGGCTCCCGCGATCGCGAGCAACAGCCCCGCCGCCGCGAGCGCCGTGCGCCAGAGCCGGGCCGCGCCGCGCACCAGCGCGGCCAGCAGCGCCGAGGCCAGCAGCCACCCGCCGATCAGCGACCCGTCAACCCAAGGCGGGCGGTGCGCGAGCGGCTCCAGGCCCGCGGGTGGCAGCAGGTGCAGCAGCAGCGCCGCCGCCAGGGCGGCGGGCACGGTGGCGTGCAGGGCGAGGTAGAACCGCAGCATCATGCAGGGGGCAGGGCGGATGCGCGCTGGCGCCGGCCGTCCAGCCAGATCAGCGTGCCCGTGATCGACAGGAACGCAGGCGTCAGGCCCAGCAGGAAATACAGCCATTTGAGTGGCAGGCCGCCGAAATCGCCGAAGTGCAGCGGCTCCATGAGTGCGTTCACCATCGACCAGAACCCCGCGGTGCGCGGATCGTGCACCTGCCGGATGCGGCCGCCGGCCCCCTCGAAATCCACGTGCGCGGTGCTGGCCAGGTGGCCCTGCAGGTGGCCGGTGAAGCGGACCTGCGCCGCCGGCGTGCCCCATTGCCGCAGCGACAGCGTGGTGGCCTCGAAGCCCGGCAGCGCCTGCCGGGCAGCGGCATGCAGTGCGTCCAGCGACGGCGCGGGTGCCGGGGATGCGGAGGCAGCACGGGGCGGTGTGATCGCCACCGCGGCGCGCGCCGGTGCAGGGCCGGTGGCGAGGTAGCGCCAGCCCTGCTCGAACAGCGGCGCCAGCCCCAGCCAGGCACCCGTGCCCGCGATCAGGATATGGAAGCCCAGGCCCCAGATGCCCGCGGATTTGTGCAGGTCCGACATCACCACGCGCAGGCTGCGGCCCCAGCGCTGGGTGAACAGCTCCGCGAGGATCTTGCGGTGGATGACGATGCCGGTCGCGATCAGCACCAGCATCGCCACGCCGAGGAAGCCGACGATCCAGCGCGGCCCGAAGAACAGGAATACGTGCAGCATGCGCAGGGTCTGGCCCAGCTGGCTGTCCACCGGGCCCACCACCGCGCCGGTGTCGGCGCGCAGGGCGATCTTGGTGCGCTGGGCGCCCGGCGCGCCGGGCGTGCGCAGGAAGGCGAAGTACGCCGGGCGGTCCGCCTCCGGCAACTGGATCGTCTCGACCGTGGCCTCCGGGTAGCGGGCCCGCAGGTGCGAGAGCACGGTATCGAGCGGCGCGGGCCGCGCCGCGCGCGGCAACTGCGCGAGCGACGGGTTGGCCCAGAGGTCGATCTCGTTCTTGAACACCACCACGGCCCCCGAGAAGCACACGACGAACAGCAGCAGGCCCGTGACGATGCCCGCCCACGCGTGGAGCGTGAGCAGGCGGTGCAACGTGCGCTGGCTGGTCATGGGCGTGCGGGCCGGCGAGGGAATGGCGGCGGGACGGTGCCGCGCAGGGCGGTAGCGCCAGGCGTCAGAAGAAGTACGTCAGGCCCACGCTGAAGTTGCGCGGCAGCGAGGGCGAGACCACGTTGGCGTTGATCGCGCCGTCGTAGTAGGCCCGGTCGAACACGTTCTTCACGCCGGCCGTGATGCGGTAGCTCGGGCCGGTGTAGCCGACGGACAGGTCCACCACCGTGTAGGCGGGCAGGGAGAACGGATAGGAGCCGACCTGCCGGGTCACGTGGCGGGCGCCCGCGCCCAGCGTGAGCTGCGGCATCTGCGGCAGCTGGTAGGTGGCCCACAGGGCGAACGTGCTGCGGGGCGTCAGGTTGAGTGGTTTGCCGACGATGGCGGCGTTGTTGTCGCGCGTGACCTCCGAGTCGGTGTAGGTGTAGGCGCCCGTGAGCTTCCAGTGGCGCTGCAGTTCGGCGCCCACTTCCAGCTCCAGCCCGCGCGCGCGCTGCGCGCCGGTCTGCACCTGGAAGGTGGCGTTCACCGGATCGGCGGTGGTGACGTTGCGGCGCTTCAGATCGAACAGGGCCAGCGAACCGGTAACGCTGCGGTCGGGGGCTTCGTACTTCAGGCCGGTTTCCCACTGCTTGCCGGTTTCCGGAACGAACGGCGCGCCCGAGAAGCTGGTGCCCGACACGGGCAGGAACGATTCGCCGTAGCTGGCGTAGGCGGCCCAGCCGGGCACGAACTCGTACACCACGCCGGCGGACAGCGTCGTGGCCGAGTCCTTCTGCCGTGTCTTCTGCCGGGCGATGCGGTCGTCGATGGTGTTGGTGGACCAGTCGCGGCGCAGGCCGGCCAGCACGGTCCACTGCGGCGTGAGCTTGATCTGGTCCTGCACGTAGAGGCCGGCCACGGTGAGCCGCTCGGGCGCGTCGATCGTCAGCCCCGTGGGGCAGCGCGCCGCCACGCCGTACACCGGGTTGAACAGGTCCATCGGAGCGATGCTGCAGGTGCGGCGGCCCAGCCAGTTCTTGCCGGTGCGCGCGTCCAGCCCGGCCACCAGCTGGTGCTGCACGCCGAGGGCTGCGAACTTCGCCAGCACCGAGGTGTCGGTGGCCAGCATGTCGTCGTCCATGTATTGGCGCGTGGCGGTGCGGTTCTGCAGGCGCTGGTTCGATTGCAGCGTGGAGTTGGCGACGAGGTTGCCGGTGCCGCCCTCGGTTTCGTAGCGCACGTTCTGGCGCAGCGTGAGCGCGGGCGAGAACCGGTGCTCCAGCGCATAGCCCAGCGACTTGGTCTCGATGTCGTAGCCGCCGAAGCCCGGGTCGCCCGTGTAGAGCGTGCGCCGCACCGGGCCGTTGCGGTTGGGCAGCACCGTGCCGTAGGGCGTGACGCCCTGCTGGCGCATCCACTGGCTCTGGTTGTAGGTGGCGAACACCACCAGATCGGTCTGCGGCCCCAGGTCCAGCGACAGGGAGGGCGCGATCCAGCGGTCGCGGCGGTAGATGAAATCGGTCGGATCGTCGCTGTTGGCGACCTGCGCGTTGATGCGGAACGCCGCCTTGCCGGATTCGTTCAGCGGCCGGTTCAGGTCCGCCTGCAGCGTGCGTTGGCCGAAGCTGCCCACCTCCACGCCCACTTCGGTGAGCGCCTCGCGCCTGGGCCGCTTG
Organism: Comamonadaceae bacterium UBA4962; assembly: GCA_002397315.1. Lineage (GTDB taxonomy): Bacteria > Pseudomonadota > Gammaproteobacteria > Burkholderiales > Burkholderiaceae_C > Paracidovorax. The sequence goes on along the minus strand of DHAE01000023.1, from coordinate 166,619 downwards.
CTCACGGCGTTGACGATGCCGCCGGGCTGCACCTGGCCATAGAGCACCGATGCCGCGCCCTTGAGCACCTCGAAGCGCTCGTAGCCGTAGGGGTTCAGGCGCGTCCACATGCCGGCGCTCTGCACCAGCCCGTCGATCAGCACGGACTCGGTGGAGCGGAAGCCCCGGATGTTGAGATCGTCCACGCCGCGGCGGCCGAAGTTCACGGGGCTCACGCCCGCCACGGTCTGCAGCGCCTGCTGCAGGTTGGTGATCTGGCGCGACTCCATCTGCTCGCGGGTCACCACGCCGACCGATTGCGGTGTCTCCAGCCGGCGCATCGGCATCTTGCCGGCCGTCTGGGCTTCGGTCGGAGCGAAGCCCACGTCCTTCTCGGTGCTGGCGTTGATGCGCACTTCCTGCAGTTGCGCGGTGGCTTGCGCGGTGCCGTCCGCCGCCGTGCCGGACTGGGCGAGCGCGGCCTGCGAGAGGCACAGTGCCAAGGGGGTGAGGGCGCAGCGGCCCAGGCGGAGCGCGGGAAGAGCGGAGCGGGCAGGACGGCGGGGCACGGCCGGGACAGCGGCGCGCGGAAACGCTGCGCCGGAACGGAGATGGATCATGGAACGGCGGAACAAAGGATGCCGCACCGGCGCAGGAAACGTCCTGGAAGCCAGTGAAGCATCAGAGCTATAAATTCTTTTGAGAATAATTCGTATTTAAATTTATGTAAAGACGGTCGAGCACGATTTTTCGCAGCCTGCGGGCCGAACTGTGGAAATGCGCTGTGTTGCTCCCGGGAGCCCGGAGCCTCAGCGGCCCTGCTCCTGCAGCAGCAGCGCCAGCGTGGACACCGCATCCAGCAGGGGCCCGCGGTCGGGCGAACGCCATTGCGCGGGCAGGCCATCGACCAGCGCCGCGCTGCGCTCCAGGCCCGCCTGCCGCAGCCGCCGCGCCTGCGCATGCGCCCACGCGTCCATCCCGCCCGGCTGGTGGCGCAGCCCGCGGCGCAGGGCGTGGGCGAGCCATTCGCGCGTTTCGCCGATGAGGGCCGGCAGCGCGTCCCGCGTTGGCGCAGCGGTGCGCAGCGACAGCGGCTGCGCGGCGGGGGCCTCGATCTGCGGCACCACGGCGCGCTGGTCGGTCAGCAGCGCGAGCGGTTGCATCACCGCCTCGCCGTGGCGCAGTGACACGGGGCCCGCGACGGCGCGCAGGGCGCCCCACTCCCCGGCGAGCGTGCGCGCCAGCGCATCCACCGCGCCGGGGGCCGCCGCGCGGTGCGGCAGGGCCAGGTGCAGCGCGGCCGCCGGGGCGCCGCTTCCGCCACCCTCGGCGGGCGCCGCCTGCACGATGCGCGCATGCAGCACCTGCGCGGCCGCGTCCCATTCGCAGTCCTCCGCCTGCATGCCGTCGCCGGCCAGCACGTGCAGCGATCCGCCCGCGCCCCCGGCGGCGCCCGTGGCCGCCAGGCGCGGGCGCACGAAATCCGGCAGGGCGGTGCGCAGCCGGTCCACCAGCGATTCCACGCTGCTCTGGCGCAGGGGGGCGCCCAGCTCGTCCCACGCGTTGGGCGACAGCGGCATCACACCCGTTTGGCGCGCGCCGGAGCCGACATCGATGGCGCCATTGGCGCGGCGCGTCGCGGTCTTGGTGATGACCTGGCCCGCCGCGATCTGCCGCAGCGGAAAGCCCGCCACCCGGCGCGCTGAAAGAGCCTGCGCGGGCCCGCCTTCGCCGCGCGGCCACCGGCGCTCCAGCACCGTCACGGTCTGCGTGTCCGGATCGGCGAACAGCACGCTGGCGCCTTCGGCCGTGTCGTCGGCCCAGAGCGCCGCACCGAGCGACACGAGCTTGAGATGGTCCAGCGCCACCTCGCCCTGTACGCCGATGCCCAGGATCTGGCTCGCATGCAGCGGCGGCCGGGCCCCATCCGGCGGCAGGCTGGCGGCCTCTTCGGCGTGCGCCGCGGCGCGGGGACGCGCCCACAGCTCGGCCGCCACTTGCAGCGTGTGCGTGGGATCGTCGCGGCTGCTGCGCGCCTGTTGCGACCGCAGCAGCCGCCACAGTTCGGCCACGCCGTCGTCCACCCAGCGCCAGCCCAGCGTCTGCGCGCGCGCGCGCACCGCCGCGAAACGGGCCTCCAGCGCCATCGGGGGCTGCGAGGTGCCTTCGAGCCACAGCGCCAGCAGCAGGCCGTCCAGGGCGTCGCGCAGCGGTGCCGCCTCTGCGGAGCGCAGCCGGCCAGGGGGCGCCGCCGGCTCCGCGGCCGCCGGTCCCTTGTCGGGCCCCGTGCCCGCCTCCGCTTCCACCGCGGTGCCATCGCCTTTCGGGGCAGCCGGCGACGCCTGGCCGCGCGGCGGCACCTCCACCATGGCGTCGTCACTCCCCGCCGCCAGTTCGCCCGCCGCGCGGAAGGCCCATACGGCGACCACGACGTGGGCGCAGCCGCTGCCCTGCCGGCAATCGCAGCGTGCGTGCGCCAGCGAGCTGCGCGAGAAAAACCGCACGGTGCACATCGGCAGCCGTGCCGCGGGCGGCACCGAAGGGCCGTGCCAGGGTTGCACCGCCACCACCAGCCGCGATGCCGCCAGGCGCGCGGCCTGCTCCATCACCGAGGGCGTGACGCTGGCAGCCACCATCGCGTCGTCGAAATGGGCCGGGCTCCAGGGGCCTTCGGCCGCGGCTGCCGCAGGAGCCAACGATGCGGCGGGCGCGGCGCCGGGCTCGCCATCGCCGGCTTCGGTTCCGGTTCCGGGCGCGGCCTCCCCGGCACGGACCTGCTGCTGGTAGGCCAGCACCAGCATCACACGGTGCCGGCACATGCCGCTGGCCGCGCAGGTGCAGGTGGCATCGCGCAGCGTGCGGCCGGGCGGCAGGCGCGTGCACGCGCCGTCGGCGAACTCCGCCACCACCGTGCCGTCGGCCTCCGTCGCCAGCCGGGGCAGCAGGCCCGCGGCCACGTCCTTCTGCGCGCGCTTCACGAAGCCCGCGTTGGCCAGGGCCGTGAGCGCCTCGGGGGTGAGTTCGAGCAGATCGGCCCGGTGCGCCGCGCCGCTCATACCTGCACCTTCTCGGCCAGCCAGCCCGCAAGCTGCCCCGGCGTCATCGCGCCCACCTGCGCGCCCTCGCGCACGAGCCGCGCGGCCATCTCGCGGTCGTAGGCGGGTTCGGCCTGCGCATCGAGCGCGGCCAGGCCCAGCACCTTCGCGCCAGCGCCGGTCAGCGCCTTCACGCGGCGCACCAGCTCGCCCGGGTCGCCGCCTTCGTAGAAATCGCTCACCAGCACGACGATCGTGCGCGCGGGGGTGGCCACCAGCGATTGCGCATAGCCCACGGCCTTGGCGATGTCCGTGCCGCCGCCCAGCTGCACCTTCATGAGCAGCTCCACCGGGTCGGACACATCGGCCGTGAGGTCCACCACCTGCGTGTCGAAGGCCACCAGCCGCGTGCGCATGCCCGGCAGTTGCCACAGGCAGGCGGCCATCACCGCGCTGTGGATGACGGAGTCGACCATCGAGCCGCTCTGGTCGATGAGCAGGATGATGTCCCACGGCTCGGCATGCCGGCGCGTGCGGCTCACGAACACGGGCCGCTCCAGGTAGAGCCTGCCGCGTGCCGGGTCCCAGCGGCGCAGGTTGGCCGCGAGCGTCCGCTGGAAGTCGAAGTTGCGCGCCACCTTCAGCCGCGAGCGCCGGCGCCGGTCGCGGCTGCCGCCGAAGGCCTGCCGCACCTCGGTCGCGAGCTTCTCCATGATGCGCCGCACGACCTCGGCGACCAGCCGGCGCGCGGCGGCGAGCACGTCGGGGTTCATCAGGTGCTTGGTGTGCAGCACCGCGCGCAGCAGCGATTCCGACGGCTCGATGCGTTCCAGCACTTCGAGGTTCGTGACGACCTCGTCGATGCCGTAGCGCTCCACCGCATCGCGCTCCAGGCGTTCGATCACTTCCTTGGGAAAGAGCGTGTGGATGGCGTTGATCCAGTCCGGCGTGCTCAGCGCCGAAGGGCCCAGGCCGGCGCTGCGCTCGCCGCGTTCGGCACGGTCGCCATCGCGGCCGTAGAGCCATTCGAGGGCTGCGTCGGCCGCCTGCGCCGCCTCGCCGAGCGCACCGCAGGACGGCTCGGCCGGCTCGCCGAGCAGCAGGCGCCAGCGTTGCAGGGGATCGGGGGTCGAGAGGGTCATGCGGAAATTCCGGTATCGGCGTGGATGCCCCACACCGCCAGCCGTGCGGCCGCGGCCGCTTCGGCGGCGCGGGCGCGCGCGATGTCTTCGGCGGCAAAACCGCCCGCCTGCGCGGCGGTGAGCGCGCGACGCGGCAGGTGCTGCGCGCCGTGCAGCGCGAGCACCTGACCGGCCAGATCGCCGCGCTCGCGCGGCGGCAGCCAGGCGAAGGCCGCGCGCAGGGCGGGCAGCGCCTGCACGAAGGTGTCGTCGTCGAGTGCGCGCACGCGGCGGTCCATGGCGGCGGCGAACGCCGGCTCGGTGGCCAGCACCTCGCGCGCGAGCGCCAGCAGGCCGGCGAGCGCGTCGCCCAGGGTGGCCGCGGTCATGGCGCCGAGCAGGTCCATGGCTTCAGGGACGCCGTTGCCGGGATGCGTGCCGCCATCGGCAGCGCCATCACCATCGCTGGCGCCGCCTTCCCCACCGGCAGCGGAGGTACTGCCTGCGAGCGCCAGCACCGCGCCGAGCGCCGCCCCCCGGCTGACCGGCGCGGCCTGCGGATCGGCCGCCTTGCGCCGCCACACGGCGAGGGCGCGCGCGGGTTCCAGCGATAGCGGCGCCGGGGCGCCGTCGTGCAGGTCCGCCAGCGTGTCCGCCACGATGCGGTGCAGGGCCCGGTGGCCGCGCAGGTGGTCTTCCACGTCGGCCGGGGCGACGGCCGCGGGAGCTTCCAGCAGCCACAGCGCGCGGTCGAAGCCCGCCTCCACCACCACGCGCAGCACGGGCGCATCGGCCATGCCGAGCACCTGCCCATGCCGCAGCAGCGTATGCAGGACGCCCAGCGCCGGCGCCAGGGCGTCGAAGCGCGGCTCCTGCGCGATGGCCGCGCCGATGTCCCGCAGCAGCCCCGCGCTCAGGGCCGCCAGGCCCGCCCAGGCCGCGCGCTGCAGGCCCTCCGCCAGCGGGGCGATACGGCCCCTGGCCTGCCGCAGGTCGTCCTCCAGCCGCGCGCGGGCCGCGTCGGCCAGCGTCGCGCCCCAGGCGCCGGCTTCGATCAGCGCGGCCTGCTGTTCCAGCGGCTCGGTCAGGGCCCAGGTTTCCTTGCGCTCCCCGGACATCGCCTGCGCCGGGCCGGCGGTGCGCACCACGCCCGGCAGCCGCAGCAGGGCCAGCCGGTGCAGGATGCGGCTGCGGGCGCGGTCGCCGTCCTGCAGCAGATCGAGCCGGACGGTGCCGCGCAGCGCGAGGCCATGCGCCGCCAGTTCCGCATGCAGGGCCGCCACCAGCGGCGGCTGCGGCGTGCCGGGCGCGAGGCGGCCCGCCACGTCGCCGGCCAGCACGTCCATCGCCTGCACCAGCACCGGGTCGGTGCCGGCGCGCAGCGGCCCGCGGTAGGTCCAGGGCAGGGGAGCGTCCAGCGCATCCTTGACGAGCGCGCCCGCGAGCGCGTCGAGCCAGTCCGAGCGCAACGGCTCCCGGTGGCCGCGCAGCCGCGCGAGGCCCATCGCCCGCGCGTGCACGGCCATCAGGTCGGCGGTGGAGGCCGGCAGCCGGCGGTCGCGCAGCCGCTGCACCACGTTGCGCAGCGCCTCGCGCGCCGCACCCCCGGGGCCGTGCTCCCACAGCCACTGGTAGTACTGCGGCGAGGGCATGCCCGAGGCATAGCCCGCGAAGGCATCGAGCCGGCGGAAGGTATAGGGCACGAGGTAGGAGCCGAAGCGCAGCGGCGCGTCGGCCGCCGCAGCGTGCGGGGACGTGCCGCCGCCGCTGTCTGCACCCGCATCGGCATCGGCATCGCAGGCACCGGGCAGCGGCACCGCGGGCTCGTCCGGCGGCAGCCCGCGCCAGAGCCGCGCGAGCGCGGGCGCGTGGTAGCCGCCGCAGACGACCACCACCGGCCCCGCCCCCCGCGCCATCGCCCAGGCGATCCACCGCGCCATCATGCGTTCGCGCGCCTGGTTGCCGAGGGAGCCGGCTTCGCCGTCGCCGCGCAGGTGGCTGAAGTACGTGGACAGGCGCAGGGCCAGGGAGTCTCCGGTGCCTTGCGTCTCCGCATCCGTGCCCGCATCCGCAACCGCCGTGCCGCAGTCCTCGAAGAGATGGTCCCAGAGCGCGTCGCGGCCCTGCACCGCGAGCTTTTCCGCCAGCGCGCACTCGTAGGCCTCGGCGCGGACCTGGTGCTCGGCATCCGCCGCGTCGGCATAGCGGTTCTCCAGGTGGGCGAAGGCCGGATGCCATGCGGGCAGGTCGATGAAGCGCAGGTGCGCCCCGGTCTCGCGGCCCACCTGCAGCGCCTGCCATTCGGGCGAATGCTCGGCGAACGGCGTCCACGATCCGCGGTGGGTCTCGCCGTGCGACAGGTAGCTGTAGATCGCCACCGGCAGGCGGTGGGGGAGGGCCAGCTCATCGAGCCGGCCGTTGAAATCCGCTGGCCCCTCGATCAGCACGAAGGCCGGCCGCAGCGCGCGGATGCGCTCCGCCACCAGCCGCGCGCAGGCAGGGCTGTGGTGGCGCACGCCGAGGATGACGGGATCGCCGCCCGGCACCGTGCCGTTCCTCACGGCAGCCGGTGGCGCGCTTCGTAGTACGCGCGCCAGTGCGCGCCCGTGCGCTGGGCCGCCTTCTGCTCGAAGTAGCGGCGCAGCTTGGCGCGGTCGTCGGCGTTGTCCTTGACCACCGTCCCGGCGATGCAGTCCACCAGATCGGCGGGCGAGCCCTCGCGCTGCTCCAGGAACCACGCGCGCACGCCTACGGCGTGGGCGACGTTCACGGCCTCCGCGGTGGACATCACGGCCGAGAGGCGGTCCATGGCCGCATCCGCGGGCGCGCCGCCGCGGCCGTCGGCCGGTGCGCCGCGCAGGTCGCGGAAGGTGGACACCAGCAGCTCCACCACCGGCTGCGGCACGGCATGCGGAATGCCGCTCTGCGCCAGCAGCCGCGCGCTGGCGTCCTGCACCAGCGACAGCTCGCGGTCGAAGTCGAGGATGGGGAACACGGTCTCGAAATCGAAGCGGCGCTTGAGCGCCGCGCTCATCTCGTTCACGCCGCGGTCGCGCGTGTTGGCCGTGGCGATGATGTTGAAGCCCTCGCGCGCATAGAGCATGGCGTGCTCGCCCGCGAGCTCCGGCACCGCCATCACGCGGTCGGAGAGCATGCCCAGCAGGCAGTCCTGCACTTCCAGCGGCGCGCGCGTGATCTCCTCGAAGCGCACGATGCGCCCCTGCTGCATGCCCTGGTAGAGCGGCGCAGGCACGAGGGCGCGCGGGCTGGGCCCTTCGTTGATCAGCAGCGCGTAGTTCCAGCCGTACTTGATCTGGTCTTCGGTGATCGACGCGCCGCCCTGGATGGTCAGCGTGGAGATGCCCGAGATCGCCGTGGCGAGCAGTTCCGACAGCAGCGACTTGGCGGTGCCGGGCTCGCCCACGAGCATCAGGCCGCGGCCGGTGGCCAGCGTCACCAGCATGCGTTCGATGCCCGCCACGGGCGCGACGATCTTGGGCGCGATGCCCAGCGCCGCGTCGCCGAGGATGAAGCTGCGCGCGGCCCGCAGGCCCATCGACCAGCCGGGCGGGCGCGGGTCGGTGTCCTGGGCGCGCAGGCGCTCCAGTTCGGCGGCGTGCAGGATCTCCGCGGGCGGGCGCTGCAGCGGCGTGCCGGCTGCGGCTTCGCCGGAAGGGGTCGATGTGCGGGAAGTGGCCATGGGGAGTCCGATGGGTTCGAGGAAGTGGAGGAGCGGCGGCGCGGCGGGCGCGTCACGCGCGCAGCCCCTCCATGTCGCGGATCAGTTCGCTCGCGGAGATGGCGTCCAGCCGCCCGATCGCCTCGGGGTGCTGCATGTCGCCCCAGGCCGACGGCTTGCCGACCTGCACTTCGCCCAGTTCCTGCTCCGGGTATTCGTCCACCATGCCGACGATGATCCCCGGGTCCAGGTGCAGTTCGATCACGCGGTCCGCGCCCAGCGGCTTCGTGAAGTACCAGATGCAGCCGGCGTCCTGCGCCTGGCCGCGGCGCCAACCCTTGTTCACCAGGCCCAGCACGCGGCCCGTGGGCACCTTGGCCTTCACCCAGCGCGAAAGCCTGGTGCCCGCCTGCTCGGCCTCGGTCAGCGTGTAGGTGTCGCGGCCGATCTGCGGGAAGGGCTGCAGCAGTTCGTAATCGGCGAAGATCTGTCCGAAGGCGGCCGCGTCCCCGGGCGTGATCTCCAGCGCATGCGGCACCCCGATGCGCACCTGCGCGCCCTCGGGAATGTCGAACGGATCGTCCTCGGCGGTGGTGGCGCTGCCGTCCTCGGCCACGCGGAAGCAGGCCGACAGCAGGCCGCCGTGGCTGCCTCCATCCTCCACCGTGTACACGCCCCAGACCAGGCGCTGCACGATGTGGCGCACCAGCGGGTGGCCGGCCAGGAAGGTGCGGAATACCTCCGGCGTCCAGCGGCGGCGCGTGCACATGGCCACCTCCAGCCGCAGCAACTGCTGGCTGGCGATGGTGCGCGCATCCTTCTTGAGCAGCTTGAAGCGCTCCACCGCCTCCTGCGACAGCGCCGGGTCGTCGGTCTTCTTCGGCTTGGGCAGGTCCGGCAGGCGCGCGCCGTCGCTGCCGTCCGCCGCGATCTCGCGCACGTAGGGCTTGAGGGTTTCGTCGAATCCCACCTTGAAGGCGCGCGGCCCGAAATCCAGCCGCAGCGTGCCCTGCGCATCCAGGCCCAGGTCGGGCGCGAGGCGGTCTTCCAGTTCCTCGGGGCTGAGTCCGCGCGCTTCGGCGATCGCGGCGATCTTCTCGCGCGCCTTGTCCTGCAGGCCCTTGAACTTGACCTTCTGCGCGATACCGTTGAGCAGCATCAGCGCGACGTCGGTGCCGATCTGCGCGAGCACGTCCAGCCCGGTCACGGCCCGCGCATGCGCGGATTCGCCCGGCCAGGCACGGATGAACGGCGTGAGCCGGCGGGCCGTGTCGTCGGTGCCGAGCAGACCGAGGGCGGTCAGCGCCCAACCCTCCTTCGAGGGGCCGCCCGCCTCCAGCCAGGCGCTGAAGGCATCCCATGCGAAGTCGGCCAGCGAATCGGGCGTGCAGGCCTCGCGCACCAGCGCGATGCCGGCATACACCCCTTCGCTGGTGGGGAAGGTGAGCATCTGCCCGAGCGCGTCCAGGGCGTCGTCCGGCAGGGCCTTGCCCTGGCCCGCGCCGCCTCGCAGCATCGGCCGCCGCCAGCCACGCGGTTGCCAGAATTCCGGCAGCTTCGCGCGCTTGGTGGGAAAGCGGTCCAGCGGGCTTTCGTCGAGCACCGCGCGCAGCGCCTGCACCACGGCATCGTCGCCATGGCGCGCAGCCACGTCGAGCAGCAGCGCCTCATGGCCCTGGGCATACAGCAGGCGCAGGGCCGCGCCCGCGCAATCGCGCGCCTCGCCGGGCTTGCCCAATGCCGGCGCGATGAGCGCGCAGGCCGCATGTTCGGGGTACTGGAGCAGCCAGGCGCGGCCGGCGGCCCGTGCGGTCTTGAGCTTCGCGAAGGCGCGCGCGGCCGTGGGGGCGATTTCCACCGCGCCGTAGTGCATCGCCCAGGCCAGGTTCTCGGTCGGTTTCTGGCGCACCATCGCGGCCAGTGCCGGCAGCGCGGGCAGGCCCAGTGTGGCGATCGCGTACCCGATGTCCCCCCCTTCCGTCTCGCCGGCCACGGCGTTCCAGAACGGCACGGCCATCTCGGGCGGCAGTTGCGCCGCCGCGGTGGCATCGAAGCTGTACCAGTAGTAGCGCTCATGCTGGCGTTCGGCCACCGTGGTGCGCCAGGCCGCGATGAGCGTTTTCACGTCCCGCTCGCGGATGGCCCGCTCCGCGTCCCCGCGAAGGGGCGCGGGTCGCTGCTGCCGTTTGCGTTGCCCGAAGCCCAGCAGATCCAGCAACTCGGACACGTCCTGGGCGGCCTTGGCGTAACGTGTCATCTGCCACGAGTTCAGGCGGCGGGCCTCCTCGCGTTCGCCCGGCGCCCACTGTTCCACGGGCGCCAGCGGCAGCGGCTCCAGCGCCAGCACCGCGGCCGTCTTGCGGGCGGCCTTGGCGAGCCACGGCGGACGGGCCAGCACGTCCGGCAGTTCGTCCGGCGCCGCCACCTCGGCAGGGCCCGCGAGCAGTGCCAGCCGCCGGTCGATGGCGGCCTGTGCGGCGGCGTCCAGCCAGGGCCGCAGCAGCGGAACGCTGTCGCCGTGCGCACGCAGCAGGCGCGAGAGCATCGGCGTGAGCAGCCCGGCTTCCTTGCCGTCGGCCGCCACCAGGCGCGACAGCGCGGCGATGCCCGCGAGCGGCCAGCGGTCCACCGCCAGCGAGAGCCGGGCGAGCTCGCTCTTGGATTCGCTCGCGACCCGGGCCAGCGCCGACACGGCTTCGGGCGTGCCGATGGCGGCGAGCGCCTCGCCCGCGGCTTCGTTGCCGGCACCGCGCTCCAGCACCGCCACCGCGCCGCAGCCGCGCTCGCGCACGGCGGTGGCCACCATGCGCGTGTTGCCCCAGAAGCCCTGGGAATAGCCCACCCGCGTTTTGGCGGCGATGGCGAGCGCGGCGGAATCGGTGGCGGTGAGCAGCAGCCAGTGCAGGGTTTCGGGCGCCTCCTTCTCGGCGCCGAGTCGGTGGGCGAGGGCGTCCGACAGAGCGGGCCGGTCCGGCAGCAGCAGCGCCAGCACAGGCTGGCGGCTGGGATGCAGCGAGGGCAGGGCCGCCTCGATCCGATCCGCGCAGGCCTCCCATTCGGCCTGCGGCGCGGCCGCGAGATAGGTGCGGAAAGACTCCTCGCCCTGGCCCAGCGGGCCGCGCCAGCCATGGCTCGTGGGGCGGGTGACGGCGCCGGAGAGCTGCAGCCGGCGCTGCTGTGCATTCTGGTCGTACACGCTGGTGGCCTCGATCCGCTGCGCAGCGATCAGGATGTCCACCGCGCCCGGCAGTCCGTACTGCGCCACGAGGTAGTCCGCCACCGCGGCGGCGCCGGCATTCTCTCCGTAGTAGCCGGACATGGAGAGCGCCAGCGCCAGCAGCACCGTGTCGGCCTCCGCATCGGCCGATGCATCGGCCTGGCCCAGGCGATCGACGGTGCGCTGCAGCGTCTCGCGCAGCGCGGCGTCGCTGCCGGGCATGTCCAGCTGCATGTCCAGCGCGGTGCGCGCCCGCTGCCATGCCTCCGCCAACGGCAGGGTCGGCCGCGGCTGCGGGAACCGGCGCGAGGCATAGGCGTCGCGAAGCATCTGCGGCGACAGGCGCACCGGGTCGCCCCCGGCGAGCCAGGGCGGCACCTGCGCCTCGCCGCTGCCGGCGGCCCCGGTGACCGCGGCCGGCCCCACCGGGGCGGATTGCTCCTGCGCCGCGCGGTCGGCGGCCTCGGCGATCAGCGCCCGCGCGAGGTCCTGTGACTGTTTACCCACTTGCGCCGTCGTGCCCCAGCCGTGCAGCAGGCCTGCGGATTTCAACTGCTCGAACGCCATGGCCGCGCCCTGGTCGCTCACGCCGTGCTGGCGCTTGATCACGGCGGCGGAGAGCACGTCGTCCACCTTCAGGGTGCCTGCGGCGATCTGCGCCCAGGTGGCTGCCATTGCGCGCTCGCACTGCGCATCCAGGCCCTCGGCCGGGGGCGGGGCCGGCACGGAAGCCGGGGCCGCTGCCACGGGCTGCGCGGACGCCACGGCCTGTGCAGATGCCGAGCTGGCCGCGGCCGGCGCACTGCCGGCGGGGCCCGGAGCGGGCGGCTGTGCGGAGGCCGGCTTCGCAGCAGGCACCGGCGTGGCGCCGATCGCCGCCCCGGCCGCCACGCCGACTTCCGCGTAGCCCTTGCCGGTCTTTTCGGTGACCAGCTTGGCCATCGCCGCCGTGGCCTTGGCGGCGTCCGCGAACGGCTTGGTCTGGCTCTGGCCGGCGGTGCCGATGCGGCCCCACCGGACGTTCAGGTCGGAGCCTGCCTGCTCCACTTCCCAGAATTTGCTGGAGTTTCCCTCGATCAGTTCGAAACGTCGCATGAAGTCGTGAATCCTTTCGGAAAAAGCGCCTCAAGGGCTGCGGTGCGGAACCGCGGGGTGATGCGGCGGCCCGTGCGGGCCGTTGCGGAGCGGGAGCGGTCAGCGGCCGTCCGGCGGCAGGCCGGCGCCCACCGGCGGATGCGCCGCAGGCTCGGCGGCAGCGGCGATTTCCTGCCGTTCCTTGGCCATCTGTTCCACCAGTTGCTGGCGGCCCTGCTTGGCCACCGCGATCATTTTGGCGCGGTCGTTGTGGTGCGGGTACATCCGGTCGGCCAGCGCGATGTTGTGGTGGCGGAACCGGTTCGCCAGCGCCTCGGCCTGATCGGCCGGCATGCCGATCACTTCCAGCACCGTGCGCGCGGTCTTCAGGCTCGATTCGAACACCTCGCGCTCCACCCGCTCCACGCCCAGGTCGCGCAGCGCGTTCCAGTGCGTCACGTCGCGCGCGCGGGCCACGATCTCCAGTTGCGGGAAATGCTTGCGCGCGAGCTTCACGATCTTCAGCGACTGCTCGGTGTCGTCCACCGCCACCACCAGCACGCGGGCCTGCGCCGCGCCGGCGATGCGCAGCAGGTCGAGCCGCGTGGCGTCGCCGTAGAACACGCGGTAGCCGAAGGTGTGCGCCACCTCCAGCATTTCGACGCTGTGGTCGAGCACCGTGGCCGGCACGCCCTGCGCCAGCATCATGCGCGCCACGATCTGCCCGTAGCGGCCGAAGCCCGCGATGATCACCGGCGCCTCCTGCGGCTCGGAGATCTCCTCCACGTCCGGCGGCGGCTCGGTGCCCAGGCGCGCATGGCGCCGCAGCAGCACGCGGTCGAGCGCCGTGAGCAGCAGCGGGCTCAGCAGCATCGACAGCGCCACCGCGCCGATGAGCAGCGAGGACGTCTCGGCCGGAATGGCCCCCGCGCCCGCGGCCGTCTGGAACACCACGAACGCGAACTCGCCGCCCTGCGCGAGCAGCAGCGTTAACACCGGCCGCTCCTGGTAGGCCATGCCCGTGGCGCGCGCGAGCGTGTAGATGACCACGCCCTTGATGGCGAGGAAGCCGAGCAGCAGCGCCAGCATGGTCCAGGGCGAACGCATCAGCACGCCGAAATCGATGCTCATGCCCACGGCCATGAAGAACAGGCCCAGCAGCAGGCCCTTGAACGGCTCCAGGTCGGTTTCCAGCTCGCGGCGGTATTCGCTCTCGGCCAGCAGCACGCCGGCCAGGAAGGCGCCCAGCGCCATCGACAGGCCCACCGCCAGCATCAGCATCGCCGTGGCCACCACCAGCAGCAGCGCCGCCGCCGTGAAGATCTCGGGCGTGCGGCTGCGCGCGATCCAGCGCAGCAGGGGGCGCAGCAGCAGGCGCCCGCCCAGCACGATGCCGCCCACCACGCCGACGATCTTCGCCGCCTCCAGCGCAAGGCCGCTCGCGGTGTGCGGCTGGGCCGCCGCCGCGCTGCCTTCCGCGCCGGCCGCCAGCAGCGGCAGCAGCGCCAGGATCGGGATGGCGGCCACGTCCTGGAAGAGCAGGATCGAGAACGCCTTCTGCCCGCCGTCCGTGCGCATCAGGTTGCGCTCGGCCAGCACCTGCAGCGCGATCGCGGTGGACGACAGCGCGAGCCCCAGCGCGCCCACGAGGGCGATGCGCCAGGGCAGTCCGCAGGCCCAGGCCACGGCCCAGAGCAGCGCCGCGCAACCCAGCACCTGGGCGCTGCCGAGCCCGAAGATCGGCCGCCGCAGGCTCCAGAGCCGGCTCGGCTGCAACTCCAGCCCGACCAGGAACAGCATCAGCACGACGCCGAACTCCGCGAAATGCAGAATGTCCTGCACATTGCTCACGAGGCCCAGGCCCCACGGGCCGATCGCGATGCCGGCCGCAAGGTAGCCGATGATCGCGCCCAGCCCGAGCGCGCGTGCGATGGGCACCGCCAGGACGGCGGCGCCGAGGTAGAGGAATCCGTAGGTGAGCCAGGTGGGTGCGTGAGCCATGGACGCGGTGTCGGCAGCGATCGGTTCGGGTGGGATGGAAGCGCGCGGCGCGGAGGGCGTGCGGACGGAGCGCGGCAGCGGTCGCGTTGCGTCACGGGCATCGCGCCGGGACATTGTGCAACGTTAACATCCCGTGCTGCCGCGCCGGTCTCGAAGTCGGCGTCCCCCTTTTCTGCAGCGCGTCCTTCCCATGGAATTCCACACCTGGCTCGCCTTTCTGGCGGCTTCCTGCCTCATCGCCCTCTCGCCCGGTTCGGGTGCCGTCCTCTCGATGAGCCACGGGCTGGCCTACGGCGTGCGCCGCACCGGCGCCACCATCCTCGGGCTGCAGCTCGGCCTGCTGCTCGTGCTGGTGATCGCCGGCGCGGGCGTGGGATCGCTGCTGCTGGCCTCCGAAACCGCCTTCAGCGCCGTGAAGGTGCTGGGCGCGTGCTACCTGATCTACCTCGGCTTCACGCAGTGGCGCGCGGGCGGCGCCGCGTCCCTGCTGGACGGTGGCGAGGGCGTGCCCGCGGGCTCCTGGCGCAGGCGCTGCGCGACGGGCTTCCTCACCAACGCCACCAACCCCAAGGGCATCATCTTCATGGTGGCCGTGCTGCCGCAGTTCCTCACCGAGACGCGCCCGCTCTGGCTGCAACTGCTCGCCATGGCCGCGACCACGGTGGCCGTGGACCTGACGGTGATGCACGGCTACGCGGCCGGCGCCAGCGCGCTGCGGCGCCTGCTGCGCAGCCCGCGCGCGGTGCGCAACCAGAACCGCGTCTTCGGCGGGCTGCTCATGGCGGTGGGCGCCGGGCTGTTCTTCGTCAGGCGCGGCGGCCAGCACGCCTGACCTGGCGGCGCCGGCCGGCTTGCGCGGTCACGGCGGAGCGCTACCATCGGCGTCCCGCAACGCACGCATTCCGCCATCGAGGAGTCGCACATGCCCGTGATCGCAGTGGCAAACCCCAAGGGGGGAGTCGGCAAGTCCACGCTTGCCATGAACGTGGCCGGCTTTTTCGCGAGCCAGGGCCACACCGTCGCCCTGGGCGACCTGGACCCGCAGCAATCGTCCCGGCTCTGGCGCAGCCTGCGCCCGGCCACGGCCCGGCCCATCGCCGACTGGGAGACGCCCCAGGGCGCGGCGCCCCGTGCGCCGCGCGACGCCAGCCACGCGGTGCTCGACACCCCCGCCGGCCTGCACGGCGCGGCGCTCAAGGACCTGCTCAAGCTCGCCGACAAGGTGCTCGTGCCGCTGCAGCCCAGCGTCTTCGACATCTTCGCCACGCGCAGCTTCCTCGACGAGCTGGCCGCGCACCGGCAGGCGGCCTCCACCCGCATCGGCATCGTCGGCATGCGCGTGGATGGCCGCACCATCGCGGCGGACAAGCTCCAGGAATTCGTGGAAGGGCTCGGCCTGCCCGTGCTCGGCATGCTGCGCGACACGCAGAACTACGTGCACCTCGCGGCGCAGGGCCTGTCGCTGTTCGACGTGGCCCCCGGCCGCGTGGCGCGCGATCTGGAGCAGTGGCGCCCCGTGTGCGACTGGCTGGCCGCCGACTGAACTCCGGCTTTCGTCGCTATCGCCCGGCCGGAGCGGGGCGCTGCCCTGTCGCCGGCCCGACACGCCGCCATGCACCCACCGCACTACAGTGCGGTGCATGAAGAAGACCTTCCATTCCTATTCGGAACTGGCCGCCTGCGTCGGCAGCGAGGTGGCCGTCACCGAATGGATCCCCGTCACGCAGGAGCAGGTGAACCGCTTCGCCGAGGCCACGGGAGACCACCAGTGGATCCACGTCGATCCGGAGCGCGCGGCCCAGGGCCCCTTCGGCGGCCCGATCGCCCATGGTTTCCTGACGCTGTCGCTGCTGCCGCGCTTCTTCGAGGCGGCCTTCGACATCGAGGGCGCGCGCATGGGCGTCAACTACGGCCTCAACCGCGTGCGCTTCATGTCGCCCGTGCCGGTGGGCAGCCGCCTGCGCGCCCGGCTCACGCTGCTGGCCTGCGAGCCCGTTACGCCGGACGGCGTGCAGATGACCTGGCAGGCCACCATCGAGCGCGAAGGCGCCGACAAGCCGGTCTGCGTGGCCGAATCGCTCACGCGCAACTACGGCGCGCCGGCCTGATTCCCCGGCGGCGGGGATCTCAGTGGTCGCCGCTCACGATGGTGTGCGCGCGGGCCGCGGCGATCGCTTCGGCGCGCACCTGCTCGCGGGTGGCCACCTGGGTGTCGGCGTCGGGCTGGCCGGACAGCGCCAGGGGCGCGGGAACGTTGCTCCAGTCGCCATCGCGCGGCATCGTGCCGTTCTGGCGGGCCGCCACGAGATCGGCGATCACGGCTTCGCGCGTCAGCGTGCTGGAGGTGGCCTGGTTCACGGCCGGGTAGTGGATCCAGTCGGTCTGCGTGCCGGTGTCGGCCTGGGCCGAGAAGGCGCAGAGGGCGAGGACGGCGGCGGTGAATGCGAGAGGCTTGCGGTTCATGGTGTGTTCCTTTCTGGTGGGTGGATGTCTCCACTGTACGCAGGGTTAACCCCCGGAAAAACAGCGCCCCCGGCAATGATTAATTCGCGAAACTGAAATAATCTCGGCCTGTCGCGGCTCTTCGTTTCAGTGATGGACAGACTGCTCACCATGCGCGTGTTCCAGGCGGTGGCCGACGAAGGTGGCTTCGCGGCAGCCGCGCGGGCGCTCGATCTCTCGCCCGCCGCGGTCACCCGGCTGGTGGCCGACCTGGAGGAGCACATCGGCACGCGCCTCCTGCAGCGCACCACCCGCAGGGTGTCGCTGACCGAGGCCGGCGAGGCCTATCTGCTGCGGGTGCGCAGCATCCTGGCCGACGTGGACGAGGCCTTCGCGGCCGCGCAGGCGCACACCTCCGACATCGCCGGGGTGCTGCGGCTGCTGGCGCCCCCGGCGCTCGCCGTCCACATCCTCGCGCCGCTGGTGGCGGAGTTCCGGCGCCTGCACCCGCGCGTGGTGCTGGACATCCACGTCGATTCCGCGGTCGGGCCGGCCATCGGCGACTACGACGTGACGCTGCTGGGCGCCGACGAGCGCTACAACGCCAACGTCATCGCCCGGCCGATCGTCTCGCTCGACGGCATCCTCTGCGCCTCGCCCGAGTACCTGCGCGCGCACGGCATTCCGAAGGTGCCCGACGACCTGGCGCAGCACCAGTGCCTGCTGCGCCGCAACGCGGAGGCCCGGCCCCGGCTGCTGCGCCTGACCGACCCCGTGGACGCCGCCCGGACGGTGGACGTGGCCGTGCAGCCGGTGTGCGTGGCCAACCACATCGACACGCTGCTGCGCGCCACGCTGGACGGCGCGGGCATCAGCGCGCAGCCGCTCGACCTCGCCGCGCCCCACCTGCGCAGCGGCCGCCTCGTGCGGGTGCTGGCACCGTGGACGACGGGCCGGTACACGCTCTACGCGGCGTTCCCCAGCCGCAAGTTCATGCCCGCCCGCACGCGCGCTTTCCTGGATTTCCTGGGCCGGAGCACCCGCTGGTCGATCGAGGAGGCCATGCAGGTGCCGCCGGTCACCTGATGCAGCCGCAGGCGCACCGGCAGAAGACTTCGGGCCTCAAACGGCCGGTGCGGGCACCGCAAAGCCGTTCTGCCGCCAGGCCTCGTACACCGTCACCGCCACCGCGTTCGACAGGTTGAGGCTGCGCTGCCCCGGCACCATGGGCAGCCGCAGCCGCTGCGCCGGTGCGAACGAATCGCGCAGCTCGGGCGGCAGCCCGCGGCTTTCCGCTCCGAACACGAACCAGTCGCCCGGCATGAACAGCGTTTCGTGCACCGTATGCACGCCGTGCGTGGTCATCGCGAAGATGCGCTCGGGGGCCGGTTGCGCATCGCGCAGGAAGGCCGTCCAGCCCGCATGCACCCGCACCTCGGCGTACTCGTGGTAATCGAGCCCCGCGCGCTTCATGAGCTTGTCCTCCATCGAGAAGCCGAGCGGCTCCACCAGGTGCAGGGTGCAGCCCGTGTTGGCGGCCAGCCGGATCACGTTGCCGGTGTTGGGCGGAATTTCGGGCTCGACGAGAACGATGTGGAACATGGAAGCTATTGTGGGGCGGGTGCCCGGAGCGCCATGCGGAGCCCGGGGGACAGTTCGTTAAGAAACGTTACCACTGTCGCGTCCGGTACAGCGGCATGCCTCGTGGGGCGGGCCGGCCCCGGGATCACGCGGTCCGGGCCACCACCAGCGCGCCCACCTCCCGGGCACCGGCCCCGTGCAGCACCGCCGCGGCTGCGTACAGGGTGGCGCCGGTGGTCATCACGTCGTCCACCAGCACGATCCGTTTGCCCGCCAGCCGCCCGGCCCGGGCCGGGCCCACCGCGAACACGTCCTGCAGGTTGCGCAGGCGCTCCGCGCGCGAGAGCGTGCTCTGCGCCTCGGCATGCCGCCGGCGGAGCAGAGCGCGGGTCTCCGTCTTGTGATGGGCCAGCGCCCGGGCGAGCAGGGCCGCCTGGTTGAACCCCCGCTCGCGCAGGCGGGCCGGGGCCAGCGGCACCGGCACCACCACGTCGGCCGCGTCCAGCAGCGGCTCCGCCCAGGGCGTGCTGCGCAGCAGCAGCGCGAGGCTGTCCGCCCAGCCGGGGTCGGCGCGGAACTTGAAGCCGGTCAGCGCTTCCGACCACGGGTAGCCGTAATCCACCGCCGCCACGCAGGCCGACAGCGGCGGCGGGCGCACCAGGCAATCGCCGCACTGCCGCACGCTCTCCGGCACGGGCAGGGCGCAGGTCGCGCACCGGTGCCGGGGCTGCGCGAAACGCTCTGCGCAGGCATCGCACACGCGCCGTGCCGGCCACGACCGGCAGAAGGCGCACTGGCTCGGCACCGCGCGGGCCGCGCCGGAGAGCCTGCCCGATATCCCTGAGAGCCACCGATTCCACATCGCCTCAATATACTGCCCGACCCGCTTCCCGCCGCTTCCTGTCCACTTCCGATGTCCGCCCCCCCTGACCGCCAGCTTCCCCCCACGATCGACCCGGCCGCCGCCGCGCGCTGGCACGTGGCCGCGCCCGGCGCGTCCCCGTGGCTGCACGAGGAAGTCGCGCGCCGCATGGAAGACCGCCTGCAGTGGATCCGGCAGGCGCCCGCTGCCTGGGCGGACTGGGACCCGGTGCGCGGTGGCCTGCAGGGGCACGCGCTGGTGGCCGCCCGCTATCCCGCCGCCGCCGCATGGATCGCCGAGACCGTGCCGCGGCACCTGCCAGTGGCCCGCGAGGCGCTCGGCCAGCCGTGGTGGAACCCGCGCCGCTGGACCTCGGGCGCCGTGCAGTTCGGCGTGCCGCCCGACGGCGGCGTGCAGATGCTCTGGGCCAACATGGCCCTGCATCTCTCGGCCGATCCCCAGGCGCTGATCGCCCGGTGGCACCGCGCCCTGGCGGTGGACGGCTACCTGATGTTCTCGTGCCTGGGACCCGACACCCTGCGCGAGCTGCACGCGCTCCACGCCGCGCTGGGCTGGCCGCCCGCGGGGCATGCGATGACGGACATGCACGACTGGGGCGACATGCTGGTCCAGCAGGGCTTCGCCGAGCCGGTGATGGACATGGAGCGCATCACGCTCACCTTCGCGACGCCCGCCCGGCTGCTGCAGGAGCTGCGCGAACTCGGCCGCAACCTCCATCCGGGGCGCTTTCCCGCGCTGCGCGGGCGGCGCTGGCGCGAGCGGCTGGAGCAGGCGCTGGCCGACCGGCTCGCCAGCCCGGAGCACGGCGGCCAGCTCGCGCTGACGTTCGAGATCATCTACGGCCATGCCTTCAAGCCGGCGCCCCGGCTCAAGGTGAGCGAGAGCAGCGCCGTCTCGCTGCAGGACATGCGCACGATGCTGCGCCAGGGCCGCGCGGGCGGGGGCGAGCCCGGCTGACGGCCCTGGCCGGCGGGTTTTCCCCGGGCCGCCGGCCCTGCGGCCTGCGGCGGGTGCAAGCTACAATTTGAAGCTTCCGCGCCACGGCGGCCCGTGCGGCCGCATGGGATGCGGACCGCCTCTGCATACCGCATTCCTGACCGTGCGGCGCCTGCGCGCGCCGCCTTCCCGCCCCGCTGTCGCGAGGCCGCATCCTTCCCTCTCATGGTTTGTACGGGGCCGGGCCGCGGATGGCGCCTGCGCTCTTGCAATCGCGCCACGGGGACGGCATGCTGCGCAATGCAAGGCACGCCGCCCCTTCCGGCGGTGTGGTGAGACGAAGAGACAACCCGTGCAGCGCCGCCGGCATTGCACGTTCGATTTCAATGGCACCGGGTTCCGGCGGACCCCGTGGCGCCGCGCGGCAGGGCCGCCGCGCCCGGCCGCCGGGCCCGCATGCGCCGGAGCGCCGCCCGACCCCACGCGGGCGCGCTTTCGGCAAAAAGGTTTGATTGAGGCTGAGAAGTGAGAACTATGAAGAAAAGCATTTCCAACCTGCTGCCTTCGTTGCTGCTGCTGTGCGGTACCTGGGTGGGGGGCGCCGCGCAGGCCGTGCAGGACCTTCCCGGCGGCCCGGCCGTGCGCCAGCTCAATCTCGCGCCCCCGGTCACGCGCATCGCCGAGGAGCAGCACTTCCTGCACTGGATGATGCTGGTGATCTGCACGCTCATCTTCGTGGGCGTGTTCTCGGTGATGTTCTATTCCATCTGGAAGCACCGCAAGTCGCAGGGCGCCAAGCCCGCCAACTTCCACGAATCCGTCACGGTCGAGGTGATCTGGACCATCGTCCCCTTCATCATCGTGATCCTCATGGCCCTGCCGGCCACCAAGGTGCTCGTCGCGCAGAAGGACACCACCAACGCCGACCTCACCGTGAAGGTGACGGGCTACCAGTGGAAGTGGGGCTACGACTACATCAACGGCGAGGGCCAGGGCCTGGCCTACATTTCCACGCTCGACAGCAGCCATCGCCAGCTCTCCGACAGCGGCAGGGTCGCCGATGCGCCGCCGGACTACCTGCTCAAGGTGGACAACCCCCTGGTGGTGCCGGTCGGCAAGAAGGTGCGCGTGATCACCACCGCCAACGACGTGATCCACTCGTTCATGGTGCCGGCCTTCGGCATCAAGCAGGATGCGATCCCCGGCTTCGTGCGCGACACCTGGTTCCGCGCCGACAAGGTGGGCGACTATTACGGGCAGTGCGCCGAGCTCTGCGGCAAGGAGCACGCCTACATGCCGATCCACGTGAAGGTGCTCTCGGCGGCCGACTACACGCAATGGGTGGCCGGCGAGAAGAAGAAGGCCGCCGCCAAGGCCGACGATCCCAACAAGGTCTGGACGCTCACCGACATCGTCGCGCGCGGCGAGAAGGTGTATGCCGCCAACTGCGCGGCCTGCCACCAGGCCAACGGCAAGGGCGCGGGGCCCATCAAGCCCCTCGACGGCTCGGCCATCGTGAAGGACGAGGACCATGCGAAGCAGATCCAGATCGTGCTCAAGGGCGCGGCCGGCGGCGCCATGCCGTCCTGGGCGCAGCTGAGCGACACCGATCTCGCGGCCGTGGTGAGCTACACCAAGAACGCCTGGTCCAACAAGACCGGGCAGATCGTCCAGCCCGCGGAAATCGTGGCCCAGCGTGGCAAGTGAGACAGCTAAAGCATTGAGGAACCCGACATGAGCGCAGTTCTCGACCCCACCGGCCACACCGCCGGCCACGCGCACGACCACCACGACCATGCGCACCACGGCCCCACGGGCTGGCGCCGCTGGGTGTTCGCCACCAACCACAAGGACATCGGGACGCTGTACCTGCTGTTCTCGTTCACCATGCTGATGATCGGCGGCGTCCTGGCGCTGATGATCCGCGCCGAGCTGTTCCAGCCAGGCCTGCAGCTCGTGAACCCCGAGCTCTTCAACCAGCTCACCACGATGCACGGGCTCATCATGGTGTTCGGCGCGATCATGCCGGCGTTCGTGGGCTTCGCGAACTGGATGATCCCGCTGCAGATCGGCGCCTCCGACATGGCCTTCGCGCGGATGAACAACTTCAGCTTCTGGCTGATGATCCCGGCGGCCCTCATGCTGGTCAGCTCGTTCTTCATGCCGGGCGGCGCGCCCGCCGCCGGCTGGACGCTCTACGCGCCGCTCACGCTGCAGATGGGCCCGTCGATGGATGCCGGCATCTTCGCGATGCACATCCTGGGCGCCTCGTCGATCATGGGCTCGATCAACATCATCGTGACCATCCTCAACATGCGCGCGCCGGGCATGACGCTCATGAAGATGCCGATGTTCGTCTGGACCTGGCTCATCACCGCCTACCTGCTGATCGCCGTGATGCCCGTGCTGGCCGGCGCGATCACCATGACGCTCACGGACCGCCACTTCGGCACCAGCTTCTTCAACCCGGCCGGCGGCGGCGACCCGGTCATGTACCAGCACATCTTCTGGTTCTTCGGCCACCCCGAGGTCTACATCATGATCCTGCCGGCCTTCGGCATCATCAGCCAGATCGTGCCGGCCTTCAGCCGCAAGAAGCTCTTCGGCTACGCCTCCATGGTGTATGCCACCTCGTCCATCGCCATCCTGTCGTTCATCGTGTGGGCGCACCACATGTTCACCACGGGCATGCCGGTCACGGGCCAGCTGTTCTTCATGTACGCGACGATGCTGATCTCGGTGCCCACGGCCGTGAAGATCTTCAACTGGATCGCCACCATGTGGCGCGGCTCGATGACCTTCGAGACGCCCATGCTGTTCGCCGTGGGCTTCATCTTCGTGTTCACCATGGGCGGCTTCACGGGGCTCATCCTCTCGATGGCGCCCATCGACATCCAGCTGCAGGACACCTACTACGTGGTGGCCCACTTCCACTACGTGCTGGTGGCCGGCTCGCTGTTCTCCATGTTCGCGGCCTACTACTACTGGGCGCCGAAGTGGACGGGCGTGATGTATTCCGAGCGCCGCGGCCAGATCCACTTCTGGGGCTCGCTGATCACCTTCAACATCACCTTCTTCCCGATGCACTTCCTGGGGCTCGCCGGCATGCCGCGCCGCTACGCCGACTACCCCATGCAGTTCGCCGACTTCAACATGGTGGCCTCGATCGGCGCGTTCGGCTTCGGCCTGATGCAGGTGTACTTCTTCCTGGCCGTCGTGCTGCCCGCGATGCGCGGCAAGGGCGAGCCCGCACCGCAGCGTCCGTGGGAAGCGGCCGAGGGCCTCGAGTGGGAAGTGCCGTCGCCCGCGCCGTTCCACACCTACGAAACCCCGCCCAAGCTCGACGCATCCGCCACGCGCGTGATCGGCTGACGGCAACCGTCCAGACGGAGCACGCGCGACATGGCGACACCCGAGCAGAAGAAAGCCAACCTGCGCATGGCCATCATCCTGGCGAGCATCGCGGTGGCCTTTTTCATCGGCTTCATGGTCAAGATGACCTGGTTGCACTGAAGGCACCGCCATGAGCCGACGCCGCGAGAACTTCCGCATGGTGGGCAAGCTGGCCGTGATCTCGGTCGGCATGTTCGCGTTCGGCTACGTGCTCATCCCCATCTACAAGCACATCTGCGAGGTGACGGGCATCAACATCCTGTCGCTGTCGGAGCGGCAGGTGCCCGGCAACGGGGTGGCGGGGCGCGACGTGAAGCTGCCCGCGAACACGCAGGTGGACACCAGCCGCACCATCACGGTCGAGTTCGACGCCAACGCGCGCGGCCCGTGGGACTTCAGGCCCGCCCGCTCCTCGATCCAGGTGCACCCCGGCGAGCTGGCCACGGTGATGTACGAGTTCCAGAACGTGCAGAACCGCCGCATGGCCGCGCAGGCCATCCCGAGCTATGCGCCGCGGCAGGCGGCCGCGCACTTCAACAAGCTCGAATGCTTCTGCTTCAGCCAGTACACGCTCGAGCCCGGCGAGAAGAAGGAATGGCCGGTGGCCTTCGTGGTCGATCCGCGCCTGCCCAAGGACGTGACCACGATCACGCTGTCCTATACGTTCTTCGAGGTGGGCGGCAAGACGCCTGCGGCCCCGTCCACCGTGTCCGCCGCGCCGCACGCCCCCGCGGAGGCCGGATCGTGACCGGCTCCCGGCACGACCCCGCCCGGGTGCCGACGCAGGCGCCGCGCGCCGGTTCGTGGTGGCGCACGGTGCGCGCCGTGGCGTGGTCGCTGCTGGGCATCCGCAAGGGGTCCGAGTACCAGCAGGACACGGAGCGCATCGGCCCGCTGCACATCATCGTGGTCGGGCTGGTGGCGATCGTGCTGATCGTGGGCGGCCTGATCACCCTCGTGAACTGGGTGGTCTAGCCGCCCGCGACGCCAGCCCCCGAGACACCGCATACGACAAGAAGGAAAGACAGGAGCCAGCCATGAGTGCAACAACCCCCCAGGGCGCCACGCCGTACTACTACGTTCCCGCGGAATCCCGCCATCCGGTCATGGCGGCCGCGGGCCTGTTCTTCGTCATCCTCGGCGCCGGCCAGTGGATCAACGGCCACGAGTGGGGCAAGTACTCGCTGTTCTTCGGCTTGGCCTGGTGGCTCTTCGTGCTCTACCAGTGGTTCCGGGATGCGGCCCGCGAGAGCGAAGGCGGCCTCTACGGGCGCAAGATCGACCTCTCGTACCGCTGGAGCATGAGCTGGTTCATCTTTTCCGAGGTGATGTTCTTCGGAGCGTTCTTCACGGCCCTCTGGTGGGCGCGCTCGCACTCCATTCCCGCGCTGGGCAGCCTCGACAACGCGCTGCTCTGGCCCGACTTCAAGGCCGCGTGGCCCAGCGTCTCCGCGGGCGCCACGACCTCGCCGGCCGGTATCGTCGAGCCGTTCCAGACCGTGGGGCCGTTCTGGCTGCCCACCATCAACACGGCGCTGCTGCTCACCTCGGGCGTCACGCTCACCATCGCCCACCACGCGCTGCGCGAGAACCACCGCGGCCGGGCCGTGGGCTTCATGTGGGCCACCGTGGTCCTCGGCTTCGTGTTCCTCTGCGTGCAGGGCTACGAGTACTTCCACCTCTACACCGAACTGAACCTCAAGCTCAGTTCCGGCGTCTTCGGCTCCACGTTCTTCATGCTGACGGGCTTCCACGGCTTCCACGTCTTCGTGGGCATGCTGATGCTGCTGTTCATCACGCTGCGGCTGCAGAAAGGGCACTTCACGGCCGAGCGCCACTTCGGCTTCGAGGGCGCCGCGTGGTACTGGCACTTCGTGGACGTGGTGTGGCTGGGCCTGTACGTGCTGGTGTACTGGCTCTGAGGGAAGGGCTCCGACCCGACGCGGCCCGGCCGGCACGGCCCCGGGCCGCTCGCCGCGGGGCTCAGCGTCCCACCGGCAGGCCCGAGGGCTGGATGTAGCCCAGCTTCCATGCGGCCAGCAGGCACAGGAAGAGCAGAATGGACAGCCCCACGCGCACGGCGAGCGCGCGGGCCATGTGCCGGCCGCGCTCGCGGTCGTCGTTCCGTCCGGTGCGCATCATGAAGAAGAGCGCCGACGCCAGGCTCGCCAGAATGGCCAGGAAGGCCAGCACCACGACGTATTTCATGCAGCCCATTATCCGCAAGCGCACCGACGAAGCCAGGGGTTTCCGTGCGGACTGGCGCTTCTGGTGCATCACCGTGGCGGCCCTCGCGGCGATGGCGGCCACCGCGGCACTCGGCCGCTGGCAGCTCGACCGCGCCGCGCAGAAGCAGGACTGGCAGGCCACGGTGGACGCGCGGCAGGCGCAGCCGCCCCTGGAAGGGGCCGCTTTGGCGGCGCTGCCTGCGGTGGCACCGCAGCGGGAGCCGGGAGTGGAGCAGGGGGCGCAACCCCTCATGCATGGGCCCGCCGAAGCCCTCATCCACCGCTCGGTGGTGCTGCGCGGGCGCTGGTTGCCCGACCATACGGTGTTCCTCGACAACCGGCAGATGCAGGGCCGGCCGGGCTTCTTCGTCCTCACGCCGCTGCAACTGGAGCTTTCCGGGGCGCAGGGCGCGGTAGTGCTCGTGCAGCGCGGCTGGGTGCCGCGCAACTTCCAGGACCGCACCCGGCTGCCCGAGGTGCCGGCCCCCGCAGGCACGGTGGAGGTGCGCGGCCGCATCGCCGCTCCACCGTCGCGGCTGTACGAGCCCGGCAGCGGCTCCACGGGCACCCCCGGCACCTCGGCCGGCGAGGGGTCTTCCCGCATCCGGCAGAATCTCGATATGGTGGCCTACCGCGCCGAAACGGGGCTGGCAGGGCTCGCCCCGCTCACGGTGCTGGAAACCGGCGGCCCCGAAGGCGGGCTGCTGCGCGACTGGCCGGTCGTCGACGCGGGTGTCGCCAAGCACCATGGCTACGCCTTCCAGTGGTTCGGCCTCTGCGCCCTCGTGGCAATCCTCTATGTCTGGTTCCAACTCGTCCGACGCTTCTTTCGCCCAGGCCGCCAGCCGGCCCCTCCCGCCTGACGGCGTCGATGCGGCCCATCCGCTGGCGTTGAGCGTGCACAGCCTGCCCGGCACGGGCGAGGCGGTGGCCGCGCTCGAGACGCGCGCGCGCCAGGGCCGCTGGAAGATGCTGGGCGTGCTGCTGATCTGCGCGGCGCCCGTGATCGCCTCGTACCTCACCTACTACGTCGTGCGGCCGGAGTCCCGGCGCAGCTACGGCGAACTCATCGATCCGCAGCGTCCGCTGCCCGAGGCCGTGGCCGCCAGCGCCATCGACGGCACCCCGGCAGGCACGCTCGGCGACCTGAAGGGCCAGTGGCTGCTCGTCAGCGTGGCGCCCGGCGCGTGCGACGAACTCTGCCGCACTCAGCTCTACCTGCAGCGCCAGCTGCGCGAGAGCCTGGGCAAGGAAAAAGACCGCCTGGACCGCGTCTGGCTCGTGACCGATGCCGCCGCGCTCCCGGCCGAGATAGCGCCCGGCCTCCAGGGCGCCGTGGTGCGCCGGGTGGACGCCCACGCCGTGGCGGGCTGGCTCGCCCCCGCGCAGGGACACGCGCTCCAGGAGCACCTTTTCGTGGTCGATCCGATGGGCCACTGGATGATGCGGTTCCCCGCGCGCATGGATCCCGCGGGCGCGGCCAAGGCCAAGCGCGACCTGGACCGGCTCATGCGCGCATCGTCGTCGTGGGACCAGCCCGGACGGCCGGAGGCGATCAGGCCATGACGCCCGCCCAGCCGCTCTACGATTTCGCTCCGCTGGCCGAGCTGATGCTGCTCGGCACGGCCGTCGCGCTCGGCCCGCTCGCCTGGGTGGCGTGGCGCAACCGGCACGGCAGCCCCGTGCGCCGGTGGCAGGCGCTCGCCATCCTCACGCTGTTCCTCACCTTCGATCTGGTGCTGTTCGGCGCCTTCACCCGTCTCACCGATTCGGGACTCGGCTGCCCCGACTGGCCCGGATGCTACGGCAATGCCAGCCCGGTCGGCGCGCGCGCCGAGATCTCGGCGGCGCAGCAGGCCATGCCCACGGGCCCCGTCACCCACGGCAAGGCCTGGGTGGAGATGGTCCACCGCTACCTGGCCTCGGGCGTGGGCGTGCTCATCATCGTGCTCACCGCGGCGGCCTGGTGGCAGTACCGACGGTCGCGCGCGGCGGTTGCAAGCGGAATGCAGGATCCGCAGCGCATCGCGGTCAGCCCCTGGTGGCCCACCGCCACGCTGGTCTGGGTCTGCCTGCAGGGGGCTTTCGGCGCCTGGACCGTGACCATGAAACTCTTTCCCGCCATCGTCACGCTGCACCTGATCGGCGGGATCGTGCTGCTGGCGATGCTCTGCGTGCAGGCGGTGCGCCAGACGCAGGCGTCCAACGGTACGTTGCCGGAACCGCTGTCCCGTGCCCTGCGCGGCCTGCTGGTGCTGACGGCCGTGCTGGTCGGCCTGCAGATCGTGCTTGGCGGGTGGGTGAGCACCAACTACGCCGTGCTCGCCTGCACCACCTTCCCGGCCTGCCAGGGGAGCTGGTGGCCCGACATGGCGTTCGCCGAAGGCTTCCAGGTGTGGCGTCCGCTCGGCATGCTGCAGGACGGCAGCCACATCAGCTTCGCCGGCCTCACCGCCATCCACTACGTCCACCGGCTGGCGGCCTACCTCGTGCTGGCGGCGCTGGCCCTGCTGGCCTGGCGCCTGCGCCGTGCCGGCCTGCTGCGCGCGCAGGCCCGCTGGCTGGCGGGCCTGGCGCTGCTGCAGTTCGCCACCGGGCTGTCCAACGTGGTGCTCGACTGGCCGCTGGTGGCCGCCGTATTGCACACGGGCGGCGCCGCGGCGCTCGTCGTGGTGCTGACCTGGGCCCTCACCGCGAGCCGCGCGGCAGGTGCCAGGGACAAAATGTCCATTCCCCGCGCGGTTGAAACCGCCGCGGGCGCCCCGAGAATTTCTTCCACATGAGTGCCGCTTCCGCATCCAGCGCATCCCCCGCGGTGCCGTCCCGTTTCTCGCAGTTCTATGCGCTGACCAAGCCGCGCGTGGTGCAGCTCATCGTTTTCTGCGCCTTCATCGGCATGGTGCTCGCCGTGCCCGGCCTGCCGAGCGGGGCGCAGTGGCTGCACATGGCCATCGCCTGCTTCGGGATCTGGCTGGTCGCCGGGGCCGCCGCGGCCTTCAACTGCCTCGTCGAGCAGCACATCGACGCGAAGATGAAGCGCACCGCCTGGCGTCCCACGGCCAAGGGCGAGCTCTCCAACGCGCAGACGCTGGCGTTCTCGGCCCTGCTGTGCCTGGCCGGCTCGCTGGTGCTGTTCTTCTGGGTGAACGCGCTCACCATGTGGCTCACCTTCGCCACCTTCGTGGGCTACGCGATCATCTACACGGTGGTGCTCAAGCCGCGCACGCCGCAGAACATCGTGATCGGCGGTGCCTCGGGCGCCATGCCCCCGGTGCTCGGCTGGACCGCGATGACGGGCGACGTCGGCCCCGAGCCGCTGATCCTCTTCCTCATCATCTTCCTCTGGACGCCGCCGCACTTCTGGGCGCTCGCGCTCTACCGCGTCGAGGACTACCGCCAGTCCGGCCTGCCGATGCTGCCCGTCACGCACGGCAACGAGTTCACCCGGCTGCAGGTGCTGCTCTACACCTTCATCCTGTTCGCGGGCTGCCTCATGCCGTTCGTCTACGGCATGAGCTCCTGGATCTACCTGGCCGCCGCCGTGGTGCTCTGCACCGGGTTCTGCGCCTATGCGTTCCGCCTCTGGCGCAACTATTCGGACGCGCTCGCGCGCAAGACCTTCCGCTTCTCCCTCATCCACTTGAGCGTGCTGTTCGCCGCACTGCTGGTGGACCACTACGTGCTCTGAACCGCCATGTCCTTGAACAAACGCACCCTTCTTCGCAGCGCAGCGGCCTGCGCCCTGATCGCCGGCGCGGCGGGCCTGCTCGCGGGATGTTCCAAGGAAAAGTCTCCGGCCTTCCAGGGCGTGGACGTCACGGGCGCGGAGTACGCGCGCGATCTGCCCCTGCCCGACCACAACGGCCAGCAGCGCCACCTCAAGGACTTCGCCGGCAAGGTGGTGGTGGTGTTCTTCGGCTACACCCAGTGCCCGGACGTCTGCCCGACCTCCATGGCCGAGCTGGCCGAGGTGAAGCGCTCGCTGGGCGCGGACGGCGACCGGCTGCAGGGCCTGTTCGTCACGGTGGACCCGGAGCGCGACACGCCCGAGGTGCTCAAGGCCTACATGACCAATTTCGATCCGAGCTTCCTCGCGCTGCGCGGCACGCCCGAGCAGCTCGCGGCGGTGGCCAAGGACTTCAAGATCTACTACAAGAAGGTGCCGGGCAAGACGCCCACCAGCTACACCATGGACCACTCGGCCGGCAGCTACATCTACGATCCGGCCGGCCGC
Source organism: Comamonadaceae bacterium UBA4962 (assembly GCA_002397315.1). Taxonomy (GTDB): domain Bacteria; phylum Pseudomonadota; class Gammaproteobacteria; order Burkholderiales; family Burkholderiaceae_C; genus Paracidovorax. The sequence goes on along the minus strand of DHAE01000023.1, from coordinate 136,816 downwards.
CTGCGCGTCTACCACCGCTACGGCAGCGGCGCCCAGGCGCTGGCCTCCGACGTGAAGGCGCTGCTGCAGGCACCGGCGTCCTGAGTTCCTGCGCCACCCCGCCAGTCCGGCCGGGGCGGCCGACATGGCAGGCCCGGCCATCAGGCCCGCACGGCCTGCGGCATGGGGGACGGGGGCGTGGCGCGCACCGGCCGCCGCAGGGTGGCGGCCGCGGCCACCAGATCCAGGCTCCGAACGGGCAGTGGACGGCGCGGTGCGGCCACCGTAAGTGGTGCCGGCGCGTGGGCCTCGGCCATGGCTCCTGCCGTCGGCGCTGCGGCTGAAATGGGCATCGCCCGCGGCGCGGCCTGCCCGGCAGGTGCCGGCTGTCCCTCCAGCAGCGCCACCAGCGGCTCGCGCACGATGACGCAGTGCCAGCGGTCGTGGCGCACCACGGCGCCCTGCTGGGACAGTTGGGTCAGGGAGCGCGCGATGGTTTCGCGCGTGGTGGCCAGCAGCGAGGCCAGCACCGTGTGCGTGGGCAACCGCACCAGCGTGCTGCGCTGCAGTTGCGACAGCTGCAGCAGCGCACTGGCGAGCTGGGCCGGCACGCCGCGCAGCCGCAGCAGCCCCGACCAGTCCGCGAGGCGCGTCCGCGCCAGCGCTTCCTCCCGCAGCAGCGAAAGCAGGAATTCCGGGCCCGCGCCGCCCGAGCGCAGCAGGGCCGCCACCGGCACGTGGCACATGCGGCCTTCCAGCACGGCCACCCAGGCCAGGTCTTCGGGTGTGCCCGCCACGGCGCCGGTGCCCAGGGCCTGGCCACAGCCGGCCATGGCGACCGGCCGGGGCGTGCCGTCCACGCCGGTGCGCTGCAGCAGCGCCGTGCCCACCTTGAGCACGGCAACGGACAGCGCGGTCTCGCCCTGCCGCTGCAGCACGTCGCCCTTGCGGAAGCGGCGCTCCTCCACCAGCGCGGCCCAGGGCGACCGCCCCGCGTCGCTCTGGCGGCCGATCAGGCACTGAAGGCGGCTGCTGCACTCGTGGCAGGGCTTGCGGTCCGTTTCGGAAGAGGGCATGGAGGGGGTCGGTCGGTGAGGAAAGCGTGCACGCAGCGGGGGGAAGGTAGGGGCTCTGCCCGCGCCGTCAGGCGTAGGCCACGTCGCCGTGCCGGCCTTCGACCAGCGCGCCGGCCGACAGCGACATCATCAGCAGCGCGATCCGCTCGTGCAGGATGACCGTGCGGTGGTTGCCGCTGTCCACCATGTGCTTTCGCAGCGCCTCGCGCACGGAGGGCTGGCCCGTCACGTCGATCACGATGTCGGCCGTCGCGCCGTAGCGTTCCAGCATCTGCGGGTAGTCGTCGGTCACGGGCACGCCGAGGCTGCGCGCCAGCGTGATGCCGGGCAGCGAGAGATCCAGGTCCGCCACGCCGAGCACCTGCACGAACGGCGCCTCCAGCAATTGCCGCAGCAGCGGCGTGCCCGTCTGTCCTGCACCGACGACGAGGATGCGGAATGTGGTCATGGCAGGGATCTCCCGGAGTACAACGATGCCGAGAGTCTGGGGGCGGGCCGCCTGACGGGGCATGATCTACATCAATCCCCATGGCCGCGAAGCCGGCCAGCGCCTGCCGTACCGGTCAGAGCGGCTCACATGGCCCTTCCGGCGTCGTGGCCGCATGTTGTCGTACGGCTCGTACTGCCTGCGATGCCGCGCCTCGCCAGAACCGCATCGCCGGGTCGTGTAGGCCGCTCTTATTCGATCCGGATGTTCTGGGCGCGGACCACGCGCTCCATCTGGGCCGTGTCCGCCTCGATGCGGCGCGCCAGGCCCTCGGCCGAGGTCCCGGCGACCTGCCAGCCCTGCTGGAACAGCGGCTCGCGCACTTCGGGACGGCGGGCGATCTCCGCGATCAGTGCGGACAGGCGTGCGCGCACCGCCGCGGGCATGGAGGCCGGCGCCGCGAAGGCGTTCCAGATCTCCAGGTGGAAGTCGGTCACGCCGGCTTCGGCCAGGCTCGGCACGCCCGGCGCGAGCAGGCTGCGGCCGGAAGAGGTCACGCCCAGCAGCTGCAGTTTGCCGGTCTTCTGCTGCGCCAGTGCCAGCGCCGGCGGCAGCAGCGCCATCTGCAGCTGCCCGCCCAGCATGCCCATCGCCACCTGCGGATAGCCCGGGTACGGCACGTGCACGGGAGCAATGCCGGTGCGTGCCTTGAGCAGTTCCGTGCCCAGGTGGCCCACGGTGCCCACGCCGGGTGTGCCGTAGCTCCAGCGGTCGCCGGCCTGCCGCGCCGCCTGCAGGAACGTGCGCGCATCGGCATGCGCCGGCACGCCCGCCTGCGCCGCCGGCGCCGTCAGCACCAGCGGCGACACGCCCACCAGGCTGAGCGGGGCGAGATCCCTGCGCGGATCGAAGGGCAGTGCCGGATTGATCAGCTTGGCGATGGTCAGGTTGACGTTGATGAACAGCCCGATGGTGTGCCCGTCGGCGGCCTTGGCCACGGCATCCGCGCCGATGTTGCCGCTGGCGCCGACCTTGTTCTCCACGATCACCGGCTGCCCCAGCGCCTGCGCCAGCGGCTCGGTGAAGGTGCGCGCCGTCAGGTCGGGCGAGGAGCCCGGCGGGAAGCCGACGATGATGCGCAGGGGTTTGGCGGGCCAGCCGGGCGTGCCCGCCGGGACCGCCGCCGGCTGCGCCCCGGCCCAGCCACTGCACAGCAGCGCGGCACCGGCGGCCAGCGCGCTGCGGCGGGAGAGCGGATGGGGCGAGGCAGGGTGGCGTTGCATGGCAGGTCGGTCGCAGTGGATGGAGGACGAGAAAAAGGGCGCGCCACCTGCGGAGGTGGCGCGCCCGGATTATGGCCCGCGCCCGCGGTGTGCCCGCGGGCCGGAAGCGGCTCAGGCGTACTCGGCCAGCGCCTTCTTCATCTTCTTCATCGCGGCCACTTCGATCTGGCGGATGCGCTCGGCGCTCACGCCGTAGACCGCGGCCAGCTCATGCAGCGTCATGCCGCCCGAGCCGTCGTCGTTCACCTTCAGCCAGCGCTCTTCCACGATGCGGCGGCTGCGGTCGTCCAGCGTGGCGAGCGCGTTGGCGATGCCGTCGGTGGCCAGCACGTCGCGCTGGCGCGATTCGATCATGGCCGTCGGCTCGTGCGCGCCGTCCGCCAGGTAGGCGATCGGGCCATAGGCCTGCTCGCCGTCGTCGGACGGAGCCGGGTCCAGCATCACGTCGCCGCCGGAGAGGCGCGTTTCCATCTCAATGACTTCCTCGCGCTTCACGTTCAGGTGGCGGGCCACCACGTCGATCTCCTGCTCGGAGAGCGTGTCGCGGTGCGTGGCCGCATCGGTCGCGGCGGCATCGGCCTTGAAGCCCTGCTTCATCGACCGCAGATTGAAGAACAGCTTGCGCTGGCTCTTGGTGGTCGCCACCTTCACCATGCGCCAGTTCTTCAGGATGTATTCGTGGATCTCGGCCTTGATCCAGTGCATGGCGTAGCTCACCAGGCGCACGTTCTGGTCGGGATCGAAGCGCTTCACCGCCTTCATGAGGCCGACGTTGCCTTCCTGGATCAGGTCGCCGTGGGGCAGGCCGTAACCCAGGTACTGGCGGGCGATCGACACCACGAGCCGCAGGTGCGACATCACCATCCGGCCCGCGGCTTCCACGTCGTTGTGCTCCTTCAGCCGGCGGGCGTAGGTGCGCTCTTCCTCGGCCGTCAGCATCGGCAGGCGGTTCACGGCCGAGATGTACGCATCCAGGTTGCCCAGCGGGGGGATCAGCGCCCAGGCGTTGGCGGGAGCAAGCGCGGTGGCGGCGGTTCCAGACTGAGTCGTCATTCCAGAAATCCTTTCTTCCAAGCTTTCACTTTAGCAGTCTCTTCGATCGAGTGCTAAAGCCAAAGTTCCTCACCCTGCGTAGGACAGGGGCTGCCGGCTGCGCCAGCGTGTATTTCGTCGGTTTTGCGCATTGCCGGCGATCAACCGGCAGGACTGACCGCTGAGCCGGAGCCTGATGCCGATTCCTCCGGCAGCTTCGCAATCACCTTGATCTCGAACTGGAACCCGTACAGCCATGTCACCCCGACGCCGGTCAGCGTCGGGTGCGGCGCATCGCCCCAGTACTCGCCCACCACCGCCCAGGCCGCGTCGAAGTGCTTCTCGGGGTCCACCATGAACACCGTCACGTCGATCACGTCGTCGAAGGTGCAGCCCGCGGCCTGCAGGATGGCGTTCAGGTTGTCGAACGCCAGCCGCACCTGGGCCTGGTAGTCGGGCTCGGGGGACCCGTCGGGACGGCTGCCGACCTGGCCGGAGACGAACAGGAAACCGTTGGAGCGGATGGCGGGGGAGTAGCGGTTCTTCTCGTAGAGCGCCTGGCGTCCGGGTGGAAAGACGACGTCGCGCGGGGAGGCAGAGGGGAGGGGCATCGGGGTTTCCTTTCGCGATTTTGCGGGGCTGCACGCCCCGTGGAATATCGTTGCCAGGAATTTACCGATGTGCCTGCCGCAGATAAACAGGCAAGTCTCTCCCTCACTGTTTGCGAAATCCAAACAATCCGGGGAAAAGCCGGCGCGATGCACCGGATCGACGCAGTTGCTGCCGCCAAGCGCGCACTGGCACCGGTCGAGCCCATGGGATGGCATGGGCCGACGCAGAGGAGGGCGTGCACTGCTGCCGGTCCGCGTGCGCCGGGCGCAGCGCACGCGCCACTCAGGGTTGCTTACCCCGGCAGAGCCGCCACGGGGCGCGAAAACTCCATGGCAGGACGGTGGGCGTTCCCGGCCACGGCGATGCGGCCGTCGCCCAGGTTGAAGGTTGCCACTCCCTGCACCAGATCGTCCGCCTGCTTCTTCAGGCTGCCGGCCGCTGCCGCCATTTCCTCGACCAGCGCGGCATTCTGCTGCGTGGCGTGGTCCATCTGCGCCACGGCCTCGCCCACCTGGCCCACACCGGATGCCTGCTCCACGCTGGCGGCGCTGATCTCGCCCATGATGTCCGTCACACGGTGGATGGCACCGACGATCTCGGTCATGGTCGTGCCGGCCTGGTCCACCAGCGCATTGCCGGCCGTCACGCGTTCCACGCTGGCGCCGATGAGGGTCTTGATCTCCTTGGCGGCGTCGGCGGAGCGGCCCGCCAGGCTGCGCACCTCGCTGGCCACCACGGCGAAGCCGCGGCCCTGTTCGCCGGCCCGGGCAGCTTCCACGGCCGCGTTCAGTGCCAGGATGTTGGTCTGGAACGCGATGCTGTCGATGACCTGGATGATGTCCGAGATCTGGCGCGACGACTCGTTGATGCCGCGCATCGTCTCCACCACCTGGCTGACCACATGCCCGCCCTGTGTTGCCACGGCGGCGGCGTTCTTGGCCAGCTGGTTCGCCTGGCGCGCGCTGTCGGCATTCTGCTGCACGGTCGAGCCCAGCTGTTCCATGGACGCGGCGGTCTGCTCCAGGGCGCTGGCCTGGCTTTCGGTGCGGCCGCTCAGATCCTGGTTGCCCTGGGAGATTTCCGCGCTGGCCGTGGCCACGGCTTCCGCGTTGTGGCGCACATTGCCCACGGTGATGCGCAGGTGTTCACGCGTGGCCTCCAGCGCCTGCAGCATCTGTGCGAGTTCGTCGCGGCCGGATGCGTCCAGCGGGTGGCTCAGATCGCCGCGTGCCATGCGGTGCGCTGCATCGGAGCACAGGCGCGCGCGGCGCGACAGGTTGCCGGCCAGCATCACGGCGATCACGCCGCTCAGGGCCACCATGGCGACCAGGCCGATGATCAGTTGCAGGCGGCCATCGTGGTAGGTGTCCATGGCCCGGTCGGCGGCCAGTTCGCTGCCTTTGTTGTTGATGGCGATCAGGTCGTCGAGCGCCTTGTTGGCCGCACGGTAGGCCACAGCGGCCGGGCCCACGAAGATGCCGCGCACCGCGTCGATGTTGTTGTCGCGCGCGTACGCCAGCTGTTGCGGCAGCGTCGAGCTGTAGTTGGCGACCTGGGTGCGCAGATCCTGGTAGATCTTGCTTTCCTCGGGGCTGGTGAACAGGGGCGCTGCGGCGGTCACCGACGCGTTCAGGGCGGCACTCGCGTTCTCCACCACCGTGATGGCCTGCGGCATCGGCGAGTTGGGGCCGGTGAGGATCAGTCCCAGGCGGGCGATGCGCAGGGCGGAGAGGTCGCGGCTGATCGAGCCGGCCGCCGCCACGCTCGGCAGCGCCTTGCGGGAAATCTCGGCGGACCGCTCGTTCATGCTGGAGAGGTTGGCAATGCCGAGCAGGCTGACGACACAGGCAATGACCAGCACGATGCCGAAGCCGGCGATCAATTTGGCACGTATCGTCCAGTTGTCCAAGTTCATACAGTCTTTCGTGGAAGGGGAAGAGAGGGGCTGTACGTGTCTGATCGAAATGACACGGCCATGCGCGCACACGCGGTGCATTTGTGAAGAAAACGCACTTAATGTAATCGTATGTAATGAAATTGGCATTTCTGTAGGAGAAATGCTCGTTTTTCCGAAGTGTTTTGTGGGCCCGGCGGCGGTAGGAGGCCCACCGACGCGGCTCCCAATGCGAATCGCCCGCCTCCGGCAAGGCCGGGGCGGGCGATAGGGGAGTGCAGGAATCTGCGGGGACGAGCGATCAGGCCATGGCCTGCATCTCTTCCATCAGCGCTTCCTTGCGGGCCTGCAGCGTGTCGCGCATGGCCACCAGGTCGAGCTTGCGGGCGGCGCGGGCCTTGGTGAAGATCTCGTTGCGTTCTTCCTTCACGTGGTGGTCGATGTACTCGCCCAGCACCGTGACCTTGGCATCGAACTTGTCGTCCGTCGGGTCGGCTTCCTGGATCTGCGCGATCAGGTCCTTGGCGCTGGCATGTTCCACCTCGGCCTCGTCGAGCAGGTCGGTGTCGCGCAGGGCCTCCCGCAGGGCGGGGTAGAAGATCTCTTCCTCGATCTGGGCATGTACCGTCAGCTCCAGGCAGATCTGGTCCGCGAGTTCGCGCTTCTTGGCGATCGACGTCTTGGATTTGGAGCCGGCCAGCTCCTCGTATTCCTTGAACATCTTCTTGACCTTGCGGTGGTCTGCATCGAGGAGGCTGCATGCGTCGGCGGGGGTGCGTGCGGTCGTGGGCATTGCGTTTTCCTTGGAGTGGGTGGAGTAGTCCCATTGTCTTTTGGCCACTCCGGCCGCTCGTAGGAAGGACGCCTGTGTCTCCGTACCTTCCCAGCCACTCGCGCCATGGGATGCGCTCCTGTCGGGCAGAGTCCGCAGGGGGTTGCGCCTGTGCTCCCGCGGTCCCGAGACCCGAAGGCCTCGCGCGCAGCGGCAATCGACGCGCGCCTGGTCGCGCTGAGGGCGGTCCCCCGGCCCTTGCGGCGCCGTTGCCGCGCCGCTCAGGCCAGCAGGGCCTGGGCGAACTCGCGGGCGCTGAAGGTTTCGAGGTCTTCGAGCTTCTCGCCCACGCCGATGAAGTACACGGGGATGGGCCGCTCCTGCGCGATCGCGGCCAGCACGCCGCCCTTGGCGGTGCCGTCCAGCTTGGTGACGATCAGGCCCGTGAGCTGCAGCGCATCGTCGAAGGCGCGCACCTGCGCGAGGGCGTTCTGCCCGGTGTTGCCGTCGATCACCAGCAGTACCTCGTGCGGCGCCGTGCCGTCGGCCTTGGTGATCACGCGCTTGATCTTCTGCAGCTCCTGCATGAGGTGCAGCTGCGTGGGAAGGCGGCCGGCCGTGTCCACCAGCACCACGTCCTTGCCGCGGGCCTTGCCGGCACTCACCGCGTCGAAGCTCACGGCGGCGGGGTCGCCGCCGTCCTGGCTCACGATTTCCACCGTGTTGCGGTCGGCCCACACGCCGAGCTGCTCGCGCGCGGCGGCCCGGAAGGTGTCGGCCGCGGCGAGCAGCACGGCCGCACCCTCGGTGGCGAGGTGCTTGGTGAGCTTGCCGATCGAGGTGGTCTTGCCCGCGCCGTTCACGCCCGCGACCATGATCACCGTGGGCGTGTGGCGGCCGATCTCCAGCGGCTTCTCCAGCGGCCGCAGCAGGTCGGCGAGCGCGTCGGCCAGCAGCGCCTTCACGGCGGCCGGCTCGGTGGCCTTGGATTCCTTTACGCGGCGCCGCAGATCGTCCAGCAGGTGCTGCGTGGCCTTCACGCCGGTGTCGGCCATGAGCAGCGCTTCTTCCAGCTCTTCGTACAGCGCCTCGCTGATCTGGGTGCCGGTGAAGACGGTGGCGATGCTGGTGCCCGTCTTGCGCAGGCCGTTCTTGAGGCGGTCCAGCCAGCCCGAGCGCCCGGGAGAGGCCGCGGGCACCGTCGCGGGCGCCGTAGTGACCGCCATCGGGGCGGGCGCGTGCACAGGGACCGGAGCGGGTGCGGAAGGGGATGCCCAGGCCGGGGCGGGCGCGGAGGGCTCCGCTGCCACGCCTGGCCCGTGTCCGGGCGTCGTCGTGGGGTCAGCAGGGCGCAGCGGCACCGAAGGCTCTGCGACCCCTGGCGCAGGCGCGGGTGCCTTGCCGAACGGATTGCGCAGCCATCCGAATGCCGATGGCTGCGCCGTGGGCTCGCCGGCAGGCAGCTCGGCAGTGGAGGGGGGCGGCACCGTGGCGGGCATGGTGGCCGCCGCGGAGTCCGCAGGGGCCGTGGGCAGGGGAGGGAGCGCCGGGACCTCGGGAGTGGGCGGCGTGGTGGGTTTCTTCTTGAAAAAACTGAACATTGGCGGGTTCTTAGAATCGCATCCATTCTATGAAACGCGCATTCACCCTCCTGGCCCTGCTGGCCTGCGTGCATGCCGGGGCGCAAACCCCCGCTGCCGCCAACGCTCCCGCACCCACGTCCGCCGAGGGCTCGCAGCCCGGCACGCCGGCGCCCGCCGTGCGCCAGTACACGCTGCGCAACGGCATGCAGTTGTTCGTGCAGCCGGACCGGCGCGCGCCCACGGCGGTGCACATGGTATGGGTGCGCGTGGGCTCGATGGACGAGGTGGACGGCACCTCCGGCGTGGCCCACGCGCTGGAGCACATGATGTTCAAGGGCACGAAGACCGTGCCGCCCGGCCAGTTCTCGCGCCGCGTGGCCGCGCTGGGCGGGCAGGAGAACGCGTTCACCAGCCGCGACTACACCGGCTACTACCAGCAGATTCCGGCCGCGCGCCTCGCCGAGGTCATGCGGCTCGAATCCGACCGCTTCGCCCACAACGCCTGGCCGGACGCGGAGTTCACCAGGGAGATCGAGGTCATCAAGGAAGAGCGCCGCATGCGTACCGACGACCAGCCGCGCGCAGCCCTCATGGAGCAGTTGAACGCCGCCGTCTTCACCGCATCCCCCTACCGCCGCCCGATCGTCGGCTGGATGAGCGACCTGGATTCGATGACACCCGAGGACGTGCGCGCCTTCCACCGCCAGTGGTACGTGCCCGCGAACGCCGCCATCGTGGTGGCCGGCGACGTGGACCCGGAGGCCGTGCGCAAGCTCGCCGAGGCGACCTACGGCCGCATCCCCGCGCGGGCCGTGCCGGCGCGCAAGCCGCGCACCGAGCCCGCGCAGCGCGGCCTGCGGCGCATCGACTTCAAGGCGCCCGCTGAGCAGTCCTACGTGGCGCTGGCCTTCCGTGTGCCGGGCCTGCAGCGCCTGACCGATCTCACCGACACCGACCGCGATGCGCTGGCGCTGATGGTGCTCTCCGGCGTGCTGAGCGGCTACGACGGCGCGCGGCTGGAACGCGCGCTCAGCCAGGGCGCCGACCGCGTCGCGGACGGGGCCGACAGCGGTGCCTCGGTCATGGGCCGGGGCCCGAGCCTGTTCCTGCTCACCGGCGTGCCCGCGGCCGGCAAGACCGCGCAGCAGGTCGAGGCCGCGCTGCGCGCCGAGGTGGCGCGGGTGGCGCGCGAGGGCGTGGGCGAGGCGGAACTCGCGCGCGTGAAGACGCAGTGGGCCGCATCCACCATCTACGCCCGCGATTCGCTGCAGGCGCAGGCGAGCGATCTGGGCAGCAACTGGGTGCAGGGCCTGCCGCCCGATGCCGATGCGCGCCTGCTGGCGCTGCTGCGCGGCGTGACGCCGGCCGAAGTGCAGTCGGTGGCGGCGCGCTACTTCGGCGACGACCAGCTCACCGTGGCCACGCTCCTGCCCCAGCCCGTGGCGCCCGGCACCCGCCGGCCCGCCGCGCCCGCGAGCTCCGACGGCCGCATGCACTGAGGCGCTGCCCGCCCGGAAAGAACACTCCATGACGATGAACCCCGCCTTCCGAAAAACCGCGGCCCGCGCCGCGCTCGCCGCTGCCGCATGGCTGCTGGCCGCGCCGTCCGCCTGGGCGCTCCTGCCCATCCAGCACTGGACCGAACCCAGCGGCGCGCGCGTCTGGCTGGTCGAAAGCCCCGGCATCCCGATGGTCGACGTGCAGGTCGATTTCGATGCCGGTTCCCGGCGTGACCCCGCGCCGCAGGCCGGCCTCGCGAGCGCCGTGGCCGCGATGTCTTCCAAGGGCGTGCGTGCGGACGGCGCCGGGCCCGCGATGGACGAGAACGCGCTGGGCGAGGCCTGGGCCGATCTGGGCGCCAGCCTGCAGGCGTCGGCCGAGCGCGATGGTTTCAGCTATGCGCTGCGCTCGCTCACCGACCCGGCCCTGCTGGACCGCGCCGCCGTCCTGGCCGCACGGCAGATCGCCGAGCCCGCATTCCCGGAGCCCGTCTGGCAGCGCGAGCGTGCACGCTGGAGCGCAGCGCTCAAGGAAGCGGAAACCCGCCCCGGCACGGTCGCTTCCCGGGCATTCAGCCAGGCTCTCTACGGTGTGCATCCGTACGGCCAGCGCGCCACGCCGGACACGCTCGCACGCATCGAGGTGGCCGATCTGCAGCAATTCCACGACCGCTACGTGCAGGCCTGCCGGGCGCGCGTCAGCATCGTCGGCGCCATCGACCGGGCACGCGCCCAGGCCCTGGTGCACACGCTGCTCGCGCGCCTGCCCGCGACGGATGCGGCGGGCTGCGCGCCCCTGCCGGCGGTGCCGCCGGTGCAGCCGCTCGCCCAGCCGCAGGACGTGCGGATTCCCTTCGCCTCCGCGCAGGCCCATGTGCTGATCGGCCAGCCCAGCTTCCCCCGCAAGGATCCAGACTTCCTCGCGCTGCTCGTGGGCAACCACATCCTGGGCGGCGGAGGATTCACCTCGCGGTTGACCGAAGAGGTGCGCGAGAAGCGCGGCCTGAGCTACAGCGTCTCCAGCCAGTTCGCGCCGGGGCTGGATGCGGGGCCGTTCGTGGTCGCCCTGCAGACCCGTCCGGACCAGGCCCAGCAGGCGGTGCAGGTCTCGCGCGACGTGCTCGCCCGCTTCGTGGCCGAGGGCCCGACCGCGGCCGAGCTGCGCGCCGCCAAGGACAACCTCATCGGCGGCTTCGCGCTGCGCATTGACAGCAACCGCAAGCTGCTGGGCAACGTGGTGAACATCGCCTGGAACGACCTGCCGCTCGACTACCTGGAGCACTGGACCGACCGCGTGGAGGCATTGACCGCCGCGGACATCCGCGCCGCGATGGCGCGCAAGCTGCAGCCCGACCGCATGGTGACGGTGGTCGTGGGCGGGAGCGCGCCATGAGCCCGGCGCCGCGCAAGGCGGGACCGTCCGCCCGGGGGGCTGGTTCCGGTTCCGGGGCGGGCCCCCGAAAACCCGCGCACCAGGGCGCCGGGGAGGTCCGCATCATCGGCGGCGTCTGGAAGCGCACGCGCCTGCCCGTGCCCTCGCGTCCCGGCCTGCGGCCCACGCCGGACCGGGTGCGCGAGACGCTCTTCAACTGGCTTGGGCAGGACCTGTCCGGCTGGCGCTGCATCGATGCCTTCGCCGGCACCGGCGCGCTGGGACTGGAGGCCGCTTCGCGCGGCGCGGCCGACGTGCTGCTGGTGGAGAGCGATGCAGGCCTCGCCGACCAGTTGCGCCAGGCCTGCACGAAGCTCGGCGCGTCCGCGGTGCGCGTGCAGCGCGGTGACGGCACGTCGGTGCTGCGCCAGCAGCCCGCCGGTGCGGCGCACTTGGTGCTGCTCGATCCGCCGTTCGACGGCCAGTTGTTCGAGCCCGCGCTCGCCGCCGCCGCGCCCGCCCTGGCCGCAGACGGGTTCATTTACCTGGAAGCTCCCCAGGCCTGGGACGAGGCCGCGCTGGCGGCCCATGGCCTGGTCCTGTACCGGCACCTCAAGGCCGGCGCCGTGCATGCGCACCTGCTGCGCAGGGCCTGAAGCCGCTCCGCCCGGCAGGCAGGCAATAATCCGTCCGCCCCTTCGTCCGCCTTTGTCTGCCTTCCTCCAGGAGACCCGTCGCCCATGTCCCAGAACGTCCTCGCCATCTACCCCGGCACCTTCGATCCCATCACGCTGGGCCACGAGGACGTGGTGCGCCGCGCCACGCAACTGTTCGGAAGCGTGATCGTGGCGGTGGCGGCCGGCCACCACAAGAAGACGCTGTTCGGCCTGGAAGAACGCATCGAGATGGTCCGCGAGGCCGTGCGGCCGTACCCGCAGGTGCAGGTGGAGAGCTTCTCCGGCCTGCTGCGCGACTTCGTGGTCGCGCGCGGCGGCAAGGCCATGGTGCGCGGGCTGCGCGCGGTGACCGACTTCGACTACGAGTTCCAGCTCGCCGGCATGAACCGCAGCCTGATGCCGGAAGTCGAGACCGTCTTCCTCACGCCGAGCGACAAGTTCCAGTTCATCAGCAGCACCTTCGTGCGCGAGATCGCGGTGCTGGGGGGCGAGGTGGACAAGTTCGTATCTCCCTCGGTCTGCGAGCGCCTCTCTGCCAAGGTGCGGGCGATGCAGACGGGCGCCTGACGAACGCAAGGGCGCGTCGCGGCCCCGTACCACCGGGCACCGCGCGGACGCGGCATCAGGTCAGGTGCACCAGGCCGTGCACGAAGCGCAGCTTGGCCAGCGCGCCGACGGACAGCGCGAACGGATAGGCATCCTGCTGTCCGAGGCTGCGGTTGAGGCTGTTGAGGAGCAGCGTGAGCGGCACCCACTCCTGCACCATCGCATCGAAATCGGGCTGCAGCGTGGCGAACGGATTGCCCACGCGGTAGCTCTGCCGGCCAGCGGCATGCGGGATTTCCAGGCCGGTGCGGTAGCTGGACGCCGTCTCCAGCAGATCGACCATGTGCAGATAGTGCGCCCAGGTTTCGGCCCAGTCTTCCCAGGGGTGCGCCGTGGCGTAGGCACTGACGTGGCTGTCCCGCCATGCGCCCAGGTGGGGGCTGCTCGCGTAGTAGGTCTGCAGTGCCGCGGCGTAATCCTGTCGCTCGTCGCCGAAGAGGGCGCGGAATTCCTCCAGGCGGCCGGAGTTCAGCAGCAGATGGTCCCAATAGAAATGCCCGGATTCGTGCCGCAGGTGGCCGAGCAGCGTGCGATAGGGCTCGTGCAGCGCGAGCCGCCGGCGCGCGCGCTCGTCGTCGTCGGCCTCCGCCACGTTGAGCGTGATGGTGCCGCCCGCATGCCCGGTCATCACTGGGTGGCCGGGCTGGTCGGCCAGGAACTCGAACACCGGGCTCGCGCCGTCCGGCGCAGGCTGCAGCCCCAGGCGGGCGAGCGTGTAGTAGAGCTGCCGCTTCGCATGCTCGATCTGCTTCCAGCGGCGCAGGTTGGCGGGTTCGGACAGGTCCGGCAGGATGCGCGTCTGCCGGCACGACGGGCACAGCTGCTGCGGGTCGTCCGCCGCGACCGCGAAATTGCAGGTGCCGTGGGCGATCCGGTTGTGGCAGAGGCGGTAGAGGGGTGCTGCGCTCGTGCTGCGGCGCGACTCCACGCGTTGCCAGAGGTCTCCATCCGCCTGCAGTCCGGGCACGGCGGGCACGAGCGCCGCCATGGTGAGTTCGTCGGGCAGGAACGCGAGCTTCGTGCCGCAGTGCAGGCACTGGACGCTGTCGAAGAACACGAGGTGACCGCACTGGTCGCAATTGAACACTTGCATGGCGGCAGAGCATAGAGCCTGTTCATGTCTTCCTGTACGCCGGCCGTGCAGGGCCGCCGGCCCATTCCGTACCACCGGTGACGGTGCCGCGCGGGGCAGGACAAGGACGAGAAAGAAGACTTTCCAAGAAAAAACAGGCTCCGATGGAGCCTGTGCATGGTGCGGCCGGGGCGGGCCATGGGGCCCGGACCGGCTGCTGCGCGTTCACTCAGGGACGCACGACGATGCTGTTGCGCACTTCGCGCACGTGCTTGGTGTTGCGTGCGATCGCTTCGGCGCGGTCCTTTTCGGCTTGCGACTTGGCGAAGCCCGACAGCTGCACCGTGCCGTTCAGCGTTTCCACGCTGATGGACGTGGCCGACACGGACTTGTCTTCGGCCATCTTGGCCTTCACGGCGGTGGTGACGCCGGCGTCGTCCACGTAGGAGCCCACGGATTGCTGGTCACGCGCCACCGAGCATCCGGTGGACACGATGGTGGCGCCAGCGAGGGCTGCGAAAGCGAGGGCACGAGCGTACTTCATGGTTGTTTCCTTGGTTTGGTTGAGAACACGGGTGCGGGGACATCCTCCGGTCCGCTGGCCTGTTGCACCCCTCTGGCCGGCGAACCGTTTACCGGGATCGGCTTCGCCGTTCAGCGATGCAGCCAGTCCTTGAGTTCGTCGGCATGCTCTTCCTCGTCGGCAAGAATGCCTTCGAGCATGCGGCGGGTGGTCGGGTCCTTGTCGCCGATCAGCGAAATCATCTGGCGGTAGGCTTCCACCGCGATGCGCTCGGCCACCAGGTTGGCGCGCACCATGGCCTTCAGATCCGACGATTCGTCGTACTGGGCGTGGCTGCGGTCTTCCAGCGTGCGAGGGCGGAAGTCCGGCTCGCCGCCGAGCTGCACGATGCGCTGGGCGATCAGGTCGGCGTGGGCGGCCTCTTCATTGGCGTGCACCAGGAACTCCGCGGCGATGGCGGGCGACTCCAGGCCGTCGGCCGTGAAGTAGTGGCGCTTGTAGCGCAGCACGCATACGAGCTCGGTGGCCAGGGCGTCGTTCAGGAGCTTGACGATCGCATCGCGGTGCGGGCCGTACGCGGGCGTCACGGCGCCTTCGTCGAGGTCCTGCGTGGCTGCGTACCGCAGCGCCTTTTCGTCGAGGGCGAGCGTTTCGCCTGCAGTTGCCGTTGTCGTGGAGTTCGGGGTGTTCATGGGGCGCCCGTGGTGTTGTTCGTTGTGGGGATGTCCTGGCGGTGCCGGCGGGCGGCGGTGTCACCGCCAGGCCGCACCGGTCCTGCCGTTCAGATCAGGTCGTACGCTGGGTCCGTCCTGCGGTTCGGTTCAATAGTCGCGGCCGCGCGGGCGGCGGGCCAGCATGCACAGCGTGGCCACGAAGGCACCTGCGGCAGCGGCGATCGCGAGCGACTTGCCGGGCTGTTCCGCCACGTAGCGCGCGGTGGCGTCGGCGGCCTGGTTCAGCTGGCGGCGTGCACGGTCGCTGGTGTCGGCGCAGTAGGCGATGCCGCGGGAGGCCAGGTCCTGGGCGCGGGCGGCCAGGTCGTCGATCAACGGATCGACGTCGTCCCTCAGTTCGCGCACCTTGCGTTCGGCCTTGTCCAGCGTCTTGTTGGCGGCATTGCGCGTGGTGTTCACGGCATCCTTGGCGGTATCGAGCACGTCGTCTGCCACGTCGTGTGCGGTGTCGGTGGCCTTGTTCGCGGTGTCGGCGGCCTTGTCAGCGAATTTTTGCGATTCCATTTTCTAGTCCTTCCTGGTGGGATTGGCGAGCGGTGCTGAGGAGATCAGCCGCGCTTGAGCAGGCTCAGCACGAAGGTGACGACGGCCATGATCACGAACACGAAGAACAGGATCTTGGCGATGCCGACTGCGCCCGCCGCGATTCCGCCGAAACCGAAAAGCGCGGCGATCAGGGCGATCACCAGAAAAACGACTGCGTAGTGCAACATATCCTTCTCCTCTTGGACCGGCGGACCGGCGGGTGGTTGGTCGGTGGCGCTGTCGCGTTGGCGCCTGGGTTCCACTGTAGGTTTGCCCGCATGCGGCAGGTGCCGGTCCCCGGCGCGCTGCGGTGTAGGACGCAGCCGATCGGCGGGCGCGCCTTTGCTCCACCGCAAGGTTCGGCGATCCGCGGGTGGAAAAACGGCGCGGGGAGGGGTCGGGAGAAGAGGGGCCGAGGGCGCGCGGGGCCGCAGCGGCCGCCGGGGGGCGCGGAGGCGCCTAGCCCCGGCTCCGGGAAGATCAGTGTGCGACGGGGAGCACCGCGGCGACGAGCGTGCCCTCGCCCGGCTCGGACGTGACGGTCAGGCGGCCGCCGGCGGCCTCCACGCGGTGCCGCATGCCCATCAGGCCGTGGGCCGAGGTGTGCACCTTGCCCGTGTCGAAGCCTTCCCCGTCGTCGCGGATCTGCACCGCCACGTGGGTCGGATAGTTGTGCACGGCGACCAGCACCTTGTTGGCGTTGGCGTACTTGCCGATGTTGGTGAGCGATTCCTGCACCATGCGGTACACGGTGAGCTGCACGGACTCCGGCAGATCCACGGCTTCGAGGTTGAGGTCCACTTCCACGCTGCTGCGCTGTTCGAACTCGCGCGCCAGGATCTCCAGCGACGCCGTGAGGCCGAGGTTGAAGAGGGACGAAGGCCGCAGGTCCTCGATGATGCGGCGCTTGAGCGCGATGCCGCTGTTGAGCGTTTCGGTGAGGTGCTTGAGGCGTTCGGCGATCTCGGGGGCCTGCGCGTCCACCTTCGATTTCAGGCGCGCCACGTCCAGCTTGGCCGCCGTGAGCAGCGCGCCCAGTTCGTCGTGCAGTTCGCGCGCCAGGTGGCCGCGCTCGTCCTCGCGCACCTGCTGCAGGTGGTTCGCGAGTTCGGTGAGCGATGCCGTGCGCTCGCGCACGAGGATCTCCAGCCGGTCGCGTTCGCGCTGCAGCGACGCCTGCTCGCGCTCCTGCGCCGTCTGCAGCGCGCTGGCCTGGCGCAGGTACATGTAGAAGGCGAGCAGGCCGATCACGACGACCGTGGCGATGCCGATGCGCGAGAGCGTGAGCGAGTGCAGGATCTCGTCGGTATGGTGCGTGGACTGGTCGATGCTGCGCTGGGTGAGCCGGCCGGAGAGGGTGCGGATGGCGTCCATGTTCTCCTTGCCCACGTCGGTGGAGAGCACGAACTTCCAGGCGTCGTCGTTGTTCTGACGGCGCAGCCGCAGGCTCAGGTCCAGCTCGGACATCTTGCGCGAGATCTGCCGCGAGAGCTGGGTGAAGTCTTCCTGGTCCTCCGGCGAGGCGCGGTAGATGCGGCGCAGTTCCTCGAGGTTGGCGTCGATGGTGGCGGCGGCCTTCTGGTAGGGCTGCAGGTAGCGTTCGTCACCTGTGAGCAGGTAGCCCCGCAGACCCGTCTCCGCGTCGAGCATGTTTTCCATCATGCGGGCAAGGGCCGTGCGCGTGGCGTACGTGCCCGACAGCGACTGCACGGCCTCGTTGGAGCGTGCGTAGCCCGCCTCGTTGATGCCAACCAGCGCAGCGGCTGCCAGCAACGCCAACGGCAGGCTGACAGCCATCTTGCGAAAATTGGACCAGCGCATATGTATGTTTCTCCGAAAGACAAGCGGGCGAATTCTGGATAATGTCACCAGCCGGCAGCAATCGCCGCAGGCACGCTCCCGCAATGGTGGAATGACCACCTGACCAACGATGGGCAGCCTTGCTGCCTCTTGAAAGAACTATCAATGATCAAGATCGGCATTGTGGATGACCATGCGATTGTCCGCTCGGGATTGCGACAATTTCTGTCAGAACATGTAGACCTTCGCGTCGTCGGCGAGGCGTCGAACGGCCGCGAAGCCATCGACCTCGTGCGCAACCACGAGATCGACGTGCTGCTGATGGACCTGTCCATGCCCGGCCAGAGCGGACTCGACGCCCTGGCCATGCTGCGCGCGAAGGCGCCGGACATGGGCATCCTCATCCTGAGTGGCTACCCCGAAGAGCACTACGCCATCAACCTCATCCGCCAGGGTGCCAGCGGCTACCTCAACAAGGAATGCGATCCCAAGGAGATCGTGGAGGCGATCCGCACCATCTCCCTGGGCCGCCGCTACCTCACGCCCGCCGTGGCCGATCTGCTCGCGCAGCAGCTCAACCGCAAGGACGATGCACCGCCGCACGAACAGCTGTCCGAGCGCGAGTTCCAGGTGTTCCTGAAGCTGGCCAAGGGCGAGACCGCGGGCGACATCGCCAAATCGCTGTCCCTCAGCGTGAAGACCGTGAGCACGTACCGCACGCGCCTCATGGAGAAGATGGCGCTGTCCTCCAACAGCGACCTGACCTACTACGCGCTGAAGAACAAGCTGATCGATTGATGCGCCTGCGGGCGCCCGCGGCGCCTCGCGCGTTCATCGCTGCCTTGCGCGTGCCGCCGTGTGGCGGCCGCGAGGTGCGAGCAAAAAGACCCCGGACGGGAAACCGTGCGGGGTCTTTTGCATGGGGCGGCGGGGAGTTGCGCCCAGGCCCCGTGCGGCGTGCCTCGGGGCCGGGGGCTCGCGAAAACGATTGCGCGCTCAGGCGTTGCTGGTGGACTTGCGCAGCGTGCTGTGCTCGACGCAGTACTCGACCAGCGCGTCGATCTCGTTGGACTTGTCGAAGACGGCATCGACGCCTAGCTGCGCGCAGCGCATGCGCACGTCGGGCGTGGCGTAGTTGCTGAGCACCACCATCTTCTGGCGCGGCCCGCGCGTGCGGCAGGCGGCGAGGATGCCGAGCCCGCTGCCCTGGCGCAGGAAGAGGTCGACGATGGCGAGATCCCATTGCTCCGGGTGGCTGGCGAGCCACTCCTTGCCGTCGTCCTCGGTTTCGGCGACGCCCACGGCTTCGACTTCCGCCAACTCCTCCAGCGTGCCGATCAGGTTCTCCCGGATCGTGGCGTTGTCTTCAACAATATAGGTGCGCAGTTTCACTGTGGAGCCTGGTCCGTGTCAGGGGCCGGATGGGGGGATTGATCACGGCTCTACTTTATAGAGAGAGAGCGGGCATTCTGCCAGCAGCAGGGTGTTACCCCGGTAGGACTTCTCCTACCGGCGCAGGATGGCCGGAATGGCCGGCGCCGCAGACGGGGCACGCCGGGTCGCGGCGCGCGCGCATCGACGTCCACTCCATTGCCAACCCGTCGAGCATCAGCAGCCGGCCCGCGAGCGGCGTGCCCACGCCGGCCAGCAGCTTGAGCGCCTCGGCCGCCTGCATTGCGCCGATGATGCCCACCATCGGCGAGAACACGCCCATCGTGGAGCACCGCACCTCTTCGAAGTCGGCATCCGGCGGAAACAGGCAGGCGTAGCAGGGCGCATCGGGCAGGGCGGGCTGCACCACCGTGATCTGCCCGTCGAAGCGGATCGCTGCGCCCGCCACCAGCGGCACGCCGTGGCGCACGCAGGCGGCGTTCACGGCCTGGCGCGTGGCGTAGTTGTCGCTGCAATCGAGCACCACGTCGGCCGTGGGCACGTGCGCATCCAGCCAGGCGGCGTCGGCGCGCAGCGGCATGGCATCCACGCGCACCTGGGGGTTCACCGCATGCAGCGCTTCGGCGGCCGAGGCCACCTTCGGCTGGCCGACGCGCGCCGTGGTGTGGGCGATCTGCCGCTGCAGGTTGGTGAGGTCCACGGTGTCGGCGTCGACCAGCGTGATGCGGCCGACGCCGGCGGAGGCGAGGAAGAGGGCGGCCGGCGAGCCGAGGCCGCCCGCGCCGATGAGGAGGGCATGGGCGGCCAGCAACCGCTCCTGGCCTTCGATGCCGATCTCGTCGAGCAGGATGTGGCGGGAGTAGCGCAGGAGCTGGTCGTCGTTCATTGGGGTGTCCGTCCCGGGGAGCCGGGCGCGTGGGTAGCAGCGCCGCGGAAGACAGCAAAAAGCCGGGCTCCCTGCGGAGCCCGGCCTGTGGATGGGTGCCTGCAGGCAGGCGGGAAGGGATCAGTTGTCCTTCTTCTCTTCCTTGCGTTCGGTCTGCGTCTTGCTCGCGACCACGGGCTGGCCCTTGAGCTGGTTGAGCGCCTGGGTGAGCTGGAAGTCCTTCTCGGTGCCGAATTCCGGCATCTTGTTGCGCTCGGCGACGGGCTTCTTGGCTTCTTCTTCGAGGCGCTTGCGGGCTTCCTCGCGGGCCTTCTCGCGGGCGGCGTCCTTCTGCTCCTCGCCCTGGCCGCTGGTCAGGTGCTTCTCGAGGTCGGCCTCGCGCATGCGCAGCGCGGCGTAGGGATCACCGTCGGGGCTGTCGTCCACCATGACGTCGGGCACGATGCCCTTGGCCTGGATGGATTTGCCGCTCGGGGTGTAGTAGCGGGCCGTGGTGAGCTTGATGCCGGTGTCCGGGCCCAGGGGGCGCACGGTCTGCACCGAGCCCTTGCCGAAGGTCTGGCTGCCCAGGATGGTGGCGCGCTTGTGGTCCTGCAGCGCGCCGGCCACGATCTCGCTGGCGGAGGCCGAGCCTTCGTTGACGAGCACCACGAGCGGCACGTTCTTGAGGGCGGCCGGCAGGCGCTTGAGCGGATCGCCGCTGCCGCGGCGCTGGTAGAACTCGGGCGACGCCTTGTATTCGGCCTTGCTCTCGGGAAGCTGGCCGTTGGTGGACACGACGGTCACGTTCTCGGGCAGGAACGCGGCGGAGATGGCCACGGCCGCGTCGAGCAGGCCGCCCGGGTCGTTGCGCAGGTCGAGCACCATGCCCTTGAGGTTCGGGTCCTGGCGGTAGATCTCTTCGACCTTGCGCACGAAGTCGTCCACCGTGCGCTCCTGGAACTGCGACAGGCGCACCCAGGCATAGCCCGGCTCGACGACCTTGCCCTTGACCGACTGGGTCTTGATCTCCTCGCGGGTGATCGTGACCGGGAAGGTGCGGCTCTCGTCCTTGCGGAACACCGTGAGCGTCACCTGGGTGTTGGGCTCGCCGCGCATCTTCTTCACGGCCTCGTTGAGCGCCAGGCCCTTGACGGCCGTGTCGTCGATCTTCGTGATGAGGTCGTTGGTCTTGAGCCCGGCACGGAAGGCGGGGGAGCCTTCGATCGGCGACACGATCTTGATCAGCCCGTCTTCCTGGGTGATCTCGATGCCCACGCCCACGAAGCGGCCCGTCGTGCCCTCGCGGAATTCCTTGAAGGACTTCTTGTCGAAGTACTGCGAGTGGGGATCGAGGCTCGACACCATGCCCGAGATGGCATCGGTGATGAGCTTCTTGTCGTCCACCGGCTCGACGTAGTCGGTCTTGATGAGCCCGAACACCGCCGAGAGCTGCTGGATCTCTTCGAGGGGAAGCGGAGCCATGGCTCCGCGCGCGACGGTCTGCAGGGACACCGTGGTCAGCGCGCCGGCGAACACGCCGATCGACACCCATCCTGCTATCTTGAGTTTCTGGCCCATTCGGAAAACACCTTTGCCGGGTTCAAGGTTCAATATACACCCCATTGGAAAGCACGGGCGGCGCGCAGTTCCGCGCCCTGCCGTGCTTTTGGGGGTTTTCGCGGGTTTTCCGCAGGCAAGCGGGCCTTACCGGGAGCGATGCGCTCTCAGGCCTTGCCCTGGGATGCGACGGCCGCCGCCGCCTTGGCTGCCGCCTCGGCATCGCCGAGGTAGTAGTGGCGCAGCGGCTTCAGGTCGTCGTCCAGTTCATAGACCAGCGGGATGCCGTTCGGAATGTTCAGGCCGACGATGTCGTCGTCCGAGATGCCGTCCAGGTACTTGACCAGGGCGCGGATGGAGTTGCCGTGCGCCGCGACCACCCCGCGCCGGCCCGAGCGGATGGCGGGCGCGATGCGTTCGTTCCAGTAGGGCAGGACGCGGGCGACGGTGTCCTTCAGGCACTCGGTGAGCGGGATCTGCTCGGCATCGAGGCCGGCATAGCGGATGTCGCCGCGCTCGCTGCGCGGGTCGGTGGCTTCGAGCGCGGGCGGCGGCGTGTCGTAGCTGCGGCGCCAGACGAGCACCTGTGCATCGCCGTACTGTTTGGCCATGTCGGCCTTGTTGAGGCCCTGCAGGGCACCGTAGTGGCGCTCGTTGAGGCGCCAGCTGTGCTCCACGGGCAGCCAGGTGCGGTCCATTTCGTCGAGCACGTGCCAGAGGGTGCGCGTGGCGCGCTTGAGCACGCTCGTGAAGGCCAGGTCGAACTCGTAGCCCTCGGCCTTCAGGAGGCGGCCGGCGTTCTTGGCCTGCTCGATGCCGGTGGGCGTGAGGTCCACGTCGGTCCAGCCGGTGAAGCGGTTTTCGAGGTTCCAGGTGGATTCGCCGTGGCGGATCAGGACGAGTTTGTGCATGGTGGCTGGGGAAGTGGGAAGCTGTGGAATCGGGCGGGTCAAACGCCGCATTCTAAAATTGCGGGGTTTGCTTTCCCCAAGGACTTCCGTGAATTTCTTCATCGACAACTGGTATCTCGTCCTCGTCGCACTGGTTTCGGGCGCGATGCTGCTCCTGCCGGTCTTCCGCGAAGCCGCGGGCGGCTCGCTCACCGCGGCGCGCGCGGTGCAACTCATCAACCGCGAGAAGGCCGTGGTGGTCGACGTGTCGGAGCCCGACGAGTTCGCGGCCGGCCACGTCGGCGGCGCCAAGAACGTGCCGCTGGGCCAACTGGAAGAGCGCCTGCCGCAGGTCGTCAAGAACAAGACCGTGCCGCTGGTGCTGGTGTGCGCCAAGGGCGCCCGGGCGCAGCGCGCGGTGGCGGTGGCCAGGAAGCTCGGCTATGAGAAGGCCGAGGCGCTCGCGGGCGGGCTCAAGGCCTGGCGCGAGGCCAGCATGCCGGTTGAAAAGGCCTGAAGCGGCACCACGTGCCACTGCACACCCCACGCAAATCTTCCAGGAAGGCCGCGCCATGCAACCCGTCAAGATGTACACCACCGCCGTTTGCCCCTACTGCATCCGGGCCAAGCAGATCCTCAAGGCCAAGGGGGTGGACGCCATCGAGGAGATCCGCGTCGATCTCGATCCCGCGGCCCGCTCGCACATGATGGAGATCACGGGGCGCCGCACGGTGCCGCAGATCTTCATCGGCGACACGCACGTCGGCGGCCATGACGACCTCGTCGCGCTCGACGGCCGTGGCGGCCTGATGCCGCTGCTCGGCGCCTGAAAGCCGACACCGGCCGGCGCTGCATAATGCGGCCCCGAGTGCTGCCCGCTGCGGGAACGCGATGTCCCCGGCGGGCTTTGTCCTACTCGGCCCCTTTCCCCGTTTCCGAATCGAAAGAACGACTCTCATGTCCGAAGAAAATCCCGTGTTCCAGATCCAGCGCGTGTATCTGAAGGATCTGTCCCTGGAGCAGCCGAACTCGCCCCAGATCCTGCTGGAGCAGGAGCAGCCCAACGTGGACATCCAGCTGGGCGTCGAGGCATCCCCGGTCGCCGACGGCATTTTCGAAGTGGCCGTGACGGCCACCGTGCAGACCAAGATCAAGGACAAGACGGTGTTCCTGGTCGAGGCCAAGCAGGCCGGCATCTTCGAGATCCGCAACATCCCCGAAGACCAGATGGGCCCGATCATGGGCATCGCCTGCCCGCAGATCGTGTACCCCTACCTGCGCGGCAACATCGCCGACGTGGTGACACGCGCCGGCTTCCCGCCCGTGCACCTGGCCGAGATCAATTTCCAGGCCATGTACGAGCAGCAGCAGGCCCAGCTGGCCTCCGCCGCACCGACGCCCAGCGTCACGCAGTGATGCACTCCTGCGCTGCCGCCTGGCGGCGCATCCGGGAAGCCCGCTGGCGGCTTCCCGCGCGGGACCGCCGCTGGCGCGGTCCTGCCCACTTCCCACATCCATGAAGATCATCGTGTTCGGTGCGGGCGCCTGGGGCACCGCCATGGCGCTCAGCGCGGCCGCGCATCCGGCCCGGCATGCCGTGACCCTCTGGGCGCGCGACGGCCAGCAGGCGGCTGCGATGCAGGCCGCGCGCGAGAATCCGCGTTACCTGCCCGGCATCGCCTTTCCGCCGGGCCTGCAGGTGGCCGGCGGCGACAGCGCGCAGGCACTGGCGGACGCCGCGGCGGACCTCGCCATCATCGCCACGCCGATGTCGGGCTTGCGGGGCATGCTGGAGCAACTGCGCGGCAGCGGCGTGCCGGTCGCCTGGCTCTGTAAGGGCTTCGAAGCGGCCGCAACCCAGGGAACCGATGCCCAGGGCCTGATGGCGCACGAGGTCTGCGCCCGCGTGGCGCCGGAACTGCGTTCGGGCGCCTTGAGCGGCCCGAGCTTTGCGCTGGAGGCCGCGCAGGGCCGCCCTACGGCGCTGGTGGCCGCGAGCCGCGATGCCGGACTGCGCGATCTGCTCGTCGAGGCCTTCCACGGCCCGACGCTGCGCATCTATGCCAACGAAGACATCGTGGGCGTGGAGGTGGGCGGGGCCGTGAAGAACGTGCTGGCGATCGCCACCGGGCTGTGCGACGGCCTGGGGCTGGGCATGAACGCCCGCGCGGCGCTGATCACGCGCGGCCTGGCCGAGATGACGCGGCTGGGGCTTGCGCTGGGCGCACGCGCGGAAACCTTCATGGGCCTGTCGGGCCTGGGTGATCTGGTGCTGACCGCCACGGGCGACCTGTCGCGCAACCGCCGCGTGGGCCTCGCGCTCGCACAGGGCTCGACCACGGCGCAGGCGGTGGAATCGCTGGGGCACGTCGCCGAAGGGGTGTACAGCGCGCGCACCGTCGTGCAGCGCGCCCGGCAGGCGGGGGTGGACATGCCCATCGCCGAGGAGGTGGTGTCGCTGCTGGACGGTGCCACCACGCCCAGGGAAGCCGTGGCACGGCTCATGGGACGCAGCCCGGCGGTGGAAGCGCCGGGCTGCTGAACTCCAGACGCGGCAAGGGCGCCCGGAGGCGCCCTGACACGGCATCTGCCATGGGACTGCTTACAGCACGCCGAAGAGCATCAGCAGCAGGACGAGGGACAGGGGAACGCCGAGGAGCCAGAGGATGATGGGCATGGTTTTCTCCTAAAAAAAAGAGGTGGGTTGCAGATGGGTCTACCTTAAGTCCCATGCCCTCTGCGGGGTGTGCGCGTGCGGCACCTGCCCGCGTAGGTGATCGCCTCCCGCCCGCGCCGGACGCCCTGCGCCCGCCCTGCGGTGGTACGCGGCGATGCGGCCCGTGCCCGCGGATGACTGTCGAGCCATCCGGGCGTGCCGCGTTACTCAGAATTCGAGGTTGTCGATGAGACGGGTCGAGCCGATGCGTGCGGCGCCCAGCGCCACGAGCGTGCCCGCGCAGGCACCCCCCTGGGCCGGCTGCAGATCGCTGCGGCGCCGGACCACGAGGTAGTCGGGCTGCCAGCCGTGGGCGCACAGCGCGTCGCAGGCGGCCCGCTCGAGCGCGGGCCAGTCGGCCACCGGGCGCGACAGTGCCGCGTCGGCCAGCGAACGCAGCGCGCGCGGCAGTTCAGCCGCCTGCGACCGCTCGCCGCTCGCGAGATAGCCGTTGCGCGAACTGAGGGCCAGCCCGTCGTCCGCACGGCAGGTGTCGCCCGCCACTACGTCGATGGGCAGTGCGAACTGCTCCACCATGCGGCGGATCACCATCCATTGCTGATAGTCCTTCTTGCCGAACACCGCGGTGCCGCCGCCCGTGGTGCCGAACACGGCCGAGAAGAGCTTCATCACCACCGTGCACACGCCGGTGAAGAAACCGGGGCGGAACTCGCCCTCGAGCAGATCGGCCAGGCGCGGGTCGGGCTGCACCTTGAAGGTCTGCGGCTCGGGGTACAGGTCCGCCTCGCGCGGGGCGAACAGGATGTCGCAGCCGGCCGCTTCGAGGCGGGTGCGGTCGGCCTCCCAGGTGCGGGGGTAGCTGTCGAAATCCTCGTGGGGCAGGAACTGCAGCCGGTTCACGAAGATGCTGGCGACGGTCGGGCCGCCGCATTCGCGGGCCCGCCGCACGAGCGAGAGATGCCCGTCGTGCAGGTTGCCCATGGTGGGTACGAAGGCCGGGCGGCCGCGGTCGGCGAGCGCGGCGCGCAGTTCCGCGATGGAATGGACGATGAGCATGGGGAGGTGCGAGAGGGGGCGGTTCGGCGTTCGGGGGGGCGGCGGGCTACCAGGCGTGCAGCGCGTCGTCGGGGAAGCGGCCCGCCTTGACGGCATGCACGTAGGCCTCGATGGCGCCGCGCACGCTGCCGGTGTCCTGCATGAAATCGTGCACGAAGCGCGGCATGCGGCCGAGGTTCATGCCCAGCATGTCGTGGAGCACCAGCACCTGGCCGGCCGTGCCGCTGCCCGCGCCGATGCCGATGGTGTGGCAGCGGGGCAGCGCCTCGGTGACCTCGCGCGCAAGCATGGCGGGCACCATTTCGAGCACGAGCATGGAGGCGCCCGCATCCTGCAGTTCGCGCGCCTGCAGCCGCAACTGGCGCGCGGCGTCGTCGTCGCGGCCCTGCACGCGGTAGCCGCCCAGCGCATGCACGGTCTGCGGCGTGAGCCCGAGGTGGGCGCACACGGGAATGCCGCGCTCCACGAGGAACTGCACCGTGGGCGCCGTCCATCCGCCGCCCTCGAGCTTCACCATGTGCGCACCCGCCTGCATGAGCGTGCAGGCGCTGCGCAGGGCCTGCTCGCGGCTCTCGGCATAGCTGCCGTAGGGCAGGTCGGCGATGAGCCAGGCGGTGCCCTGCACGCGGTGCAGGCCGCGGGCCACGCTGGCCGTGTGGTAGGCCATGGTGTCGAGCGACACGCCGACGGTGCTGGGCAGCCCCTGGCAGACCATGCCGAGCGAATCGCCGACCAGGATGCACTCCACGCCCGCCGCGTCGGCCACGGCCGCGAAGGTGGCGTCGTAGGCGGTGAGCATGGCGATCTTCTCGCCGGCTTCGCGCATCTGCGCCAGGCGCGGCAGGCTCACGGGCCGGCGCTGCGGCAGGGGCGATGCGGGCGGCAGGGTACCGTAGGGCGTGGCGGTGGAAGAGGCGGGCGGCGATGTCGTGGTCATGGAGTCCTCGGGTCGCGAATGAGCCGCGAGTCTATGCGAGCGGGGAGCGGCGGGCGGCATCGCCTGTGCCCGCCATGCGGGCATTCGCGCGCGCACGCAGGGCATGCCATGGCCGAGCCGCCACCGTGCCCTGGGTTGCCGGTATGCTCGCGGTCCATGACGAATCCGTTTCAGCCACTTGCCGGCGTGTCCGGCGATGCCGATCTGCAGGCCGTGGTGCGGGCCGACGTGGCCCGGGCCCTCGAGGAAGACGTGGGCGCGGGCGACCTGACGGCCGCATTGATCGATCCCGCCCGGCGCGTGCGTGCACGCATCCTGGCCCGGGAGCCGGCGGTGATCTGCGGCGCGCCGTGGGCCGAGGCGGCGCTGCGCGCCCTCGATCCGGACGTGCAGCTCACCTGGCACGTCCGGGAAGGGCAGCGCTGCGCTGCCGACCAGGTCGTGCTGGAGATCGAAGGCCAGGCGCGCGCGCTGCTGAGTGCCGAGCGCACGGCGCTCAACTTCCTGCAGTTGCTGTCCGCCGTGGCCACCAAGACCCGGCACTACGTGGACGCGGTGGCGGGCACGCGTGCGCAGATCGTGGACACGCGCAAGACGCTGCCCGGCCTGCGCCTGGCGCAGAAGTACGCCGTGCGCACGGGCGGCGGCACGAACCACCGCATCGGCCTGCACGACGCGGTGCTCATCAAGGAGAATCACATCGCCGCGGCGGGCGGCGTCACGGCGGTGCTGCGCGCGGCCGCCGCCGTGGCCGCCCGGGCGCAGTTCGTCGAGATCGAATGCGAAACGCTGGAGCAGTTGGCCGAGGCGCTGGATGCCGGCGCCCGCATGGTGCTGCTGGACAACATGCCGCTGGCCATGCTGCACGACGCCGTGCGCCTGAATGCCGCCCATCCGGCGGGGCCGGCGATTCTCGAAATCTCCGGCGGCGTGACGCTGCAGGGCCTGCGCGCGCTGGCCGAGACGGGCGTGGACCGCATCTCCATCGGCACGCTGACCAAGGACGTGAAGGCGGTCGATTTCTCGATGCGCCTCCAGGACCTCTCCTGAACGGCCCGGGCCGCGCCTTTTTCCGCCAAGACAACGACGCCGCTTCGCCGGCCCGCCCCACCATGACGACCGACAACGCCCTCGCCATCAAGCCCGTGGAATACGAACAGCCTGTCGCCGAAGGCGGCGGTGTCTGCTCCACACGCCATGCCTGGGCCCGCGTGCCGCCCGAGCCCTCACCTGCCGAGCGCGCTGCGCTGAAGGACCGCATCCGCCACCTGCTGCGGGAACGCAATGCCGTGATGGTGTCGCACTACTACGTGCACCCGGATCTGCAGGACCTCGCCGAAGAGACGGGTGGGCTCGTGAGCGATTCGCTGGAGATGGCGCGCTTCGGGCGCGACCATGCGGCGCAGACGCTGGTGGTCTCCGGCGTGCGCTTCATGGGCGAGACGGCCAAGATCCTCTCGCCCGAGAAGACCGTGCTCATGCCGGACCTGGACGCCACCTGCTCGCTGGACCTGGGATGCCCGGTGGACGCTTTCAGCGCCTTCTGCGACCAGCACCCCGACCGCACGGTGGTGGTGTATGCCAACACCAGCGCCGCCGTGAAGGCGCGCGCCGACTGGCTGGTCACCTCGAGCTGCGCGCTGGAGATCGTCTCCGCCCTGAAGGGGGCGGGCCACAAGATCCTCTGGGCGCCGGACCGGCACCTGGGCAGCTACATCCAGCGCGAGACCGGCGCGGACATGCTGTTCTGGAACGGCGCCTGCATCGTGCACGACGAGTTCAAGGCGCACGAGCTGGAGGCGCTCAAACGCGAGCATCCGCAGGCGAAGGTACTGGTGCACCCCGAAAGTCCCGCCGAAGTGGTGGCGCTGGCCGATGCGGTGGGCTCCACCAGCGCCATCCTGAAGGCCGCGCGCGAGATGGACGCGCGCGACTTCATCGTGGCCACCGACAACGGCATGATGCACAAGCTGCGCGCCCTCAACCCGGGCAAGGTGTTCCACGAGGCGCCCACGGCCGGCAACAGCGCCACCTGCAAGAGCTGCGCGCATTGCCCGTGGATGGCGATGAACGGCTTGGCCGACGTGGCCCGCGTGCTGGAAACCGGTGCGAATGCGGTGCACGTGGACCCGGCGCTGATCCCGCGCGCGCGCGCGCCGATCGACCGCATGCTGGCCTTCACCGCGGCACTGAAAGGCGGCCAGCCAGCCGGCGCGCTGGTGCCCCGCATCGGCGCGGCATGAGATGACATGACGGCCTGCCGCATCGATTTCGCGGCTCCGCTGCAGCCGGGGGCGCCGCGGCTGCGCCAGGCCTTCGCGCAGCCCGAGGCGGTGCTCGTGGCCCGTGCGCCGGGCGAGGTGCGGGGCGTTCTCGATGCGGTGGAGGCCGCCGCCCGGCGGGGCGCGTGGTGCGTGGGCTACCTGCGCTACGAGGCGGCGGCGGCATTCGATGCAGCGCTGGTCACGCATGCTGCCGACGGGCCGCTGGCGTGGTTCGCGGTGTATGGCGGCCCGCTGCCGGTCGGCGAGCGCGATGGGCACGCAGAGAGCGTTGCGGACAGTGCAAAGCAGCAGGCATCCGCCATCGTGGAGGCATGGGCCGGGCTGGACCGCCCCGCCTTCGATGCCGCATTCGGCCGCATCCAGCAGGCGATCCGCGACGGCGAGCTCTACCAGGTGAATTTCACGGCGCCGCTGCGGGGGCGCTTCGAGGGCTGCCCGGCGGCCTTCTTCGATGCCCTGCGGCGGGCCCAGCCGGGTGGGTATGCCGCGCACATCGATGCGGGTGGCGAGCAGGTGCTGTCGGTGTCGCCCGAGCTGTTTTTCGATTGGCGCTCGGGCCCCGGGGGCGGCGACATCCTCGCGCGGCCCATGAAGGGCACGGCGCCGCGCGGCGCCACGCCCGAAGCGGATGCTGCCCATGCGGAGCACCTGCGCACGGCGCCCAAGGAGCGGGCCGAGAACGTGATGATCGTGGACCTGCTGCGCAACGACCTGTCGCGCATCGCCGAGCCGCACAGCGTGCGCGTGCCGGCGCTCTTCCACACGCAGGCGCTGCCCACGGTCTGGCAGATGACGTCGGACGTCACGGCGCGCACGCGGCCCGGCACCGGCCTGGCCGACGTGTTCGCGGCGCTGTTTCCGTGCGGCTCGGTCACCGGCGCGCCCAAGGTGCAGGCGATGCGGACGATCCGCGAGCTCGAAGGCGGGCCGCGCGGCGTGTACTGCGGCGCGGTCGGCGTGGTGCGGCCGGACGGGCCGGTGGGCGCGGGCGGCATCGCGGCCACGTTCAACGTACCGATCCGCACGGTGGTGCTGCGCGGTGCCGAGGCGGTGTGCGGCATCGGCAGCGGCATCACCTCCGATGCGCAGGCGGATGCCGAATGGCGCGAATGGCGCCACAAGCGGGCCTTCGTGGAGCGCGCGAGCCGGCCCTTCGAGGTGCTGGAGACGCTGGCGCTGGAGGCAGGGCGTTTCCGCCACATCGAGGACCATCTCGCACGCATGGCCGCCTCCGCCGCGCATTTCGGATTTGCTTGGGACGGTGCGCGCGTGCGGGCCTGCCTGGGGGCACTGGCCGCGGCGCATCCGCAGGGCCGCTGGCGTGCCCGCCTGCTGCTGGATGCCGCCGGCACACCGCGCGCCGAGGCCTCTCCGTGCCCCGAGGTGGCGGTGCCCGTGCGCCTGCGGCTGGCCGATCGTCCGTTCGAGGCAGCGCACGGCGAATTCGTGCGCCACAAGACCACGCGCCGCGAGCACTACGCGGCGTTCGCGCCCACCTTGCCCGGCGTGTTCGACACGGTGCTGTGGAACGAGGCCGGCGAGATCACCGAGGGCACGTTCGGCAACGTCGCGGCATTGCTGGACGGCCGGTGGATCACGCCGCCGGCCACCTGCGGCCTGCTGCCCGGTGTGGGGCGTGCGGTGGCGCTGCGGGAGGGCCGCGTCACCGAGGCCGTGCTGCGGCGGGAGGATGTGCCGCGCGTGCAGGCCTGGGCCTTCCTCAACAGCCTGCGCGGCTGGCTGCCGGCGGAACTGGCCGCGGGCACCTGACGGGCGGCCTCGCGGGCCATGGGGTACAGCGCGTGGCGCGCTGTGCCCGTCAAAGACGGTTCAGCGCCTTTGCTTCACGTAGGAGGCACGGTCCATGTCCACGATCTCGACGCTGATCTGCACCATCACGCCCTCGGGCTGCGGCGTGTGCTCGGCGAGGATCGCGCCCACGCGGCCGGCGAGTTCCTTCTTGGTCTCGGGCGAGCGGCCGGAGAGCAGGCGCAATTGCGCATGCACGAAGCCGCGGCCTTCGGGCCGGGTGCCGATGGCATAGCGGTCCGCGGTGATGAAGCGGCTCTTGAGGTCGGCCTCGTCCTGGATCTCGGGGCTGGACGTGAGCGACGCGTTGACGGCGGCCAGCACTTCGGCTTCGGGGAACGGGCGGAGGTTGTCGGTGTATTCGATGACGAGATGCGGCATGGCGTTGTGAAGCGAGAAAGGGCAGGGGGGCGAAAGGGAAGCAATGAACCCAGGCGTCAGCCGCGCGGCCGCGCCAAATCCAGCACGCAGCCGTCGCCGACGGCCTCGCGCCAGACGCGTACGCGGCTGGGCGGCGGATCGATGTCGGCGAGCGCATCGGCGATGAACACGCACAGGTTCTCCAGCGTGGCGGGGCCCAGGCCGGGCACCTCGTCGAGCAGGTGGTGGTCGAGCCGCTCGCGCAGCTGGGCGCAGCGGGCGCGCAGGTGGCCCAGGTCGATCACCATGCCGTTGGCGGGATGCCGCGGGCCGGTGACCGAAATCTCGGCGTGGTAGGTGTGGCCGTGGATGCGGCGGCTGCCCTCGGCCTCGATCTCGCGCTGCAGCGTGTGCGCGGCGTCGAAGAAGAAGCGTTGGTGGACGGTGAACAGCATGGTCGGGAAAACGGAAATGAAGGAAGGGCGCCGCTGCGGGTCTTTTTAGCGGATGCCCGTGAGTTTGTGGGTCTGCAGGCTCAGGCGCCACGCCGGGCGCTCCATGCAGGCGGCGATGCAGGCGCCGGTGTTCTCGGCCTGCGCGGGCCCGTCCATGGGCTGCAGGAAGCGGTGCGAGAAGCGGGTCGTGCCTTCGAGTTCCGCGAGGTCGAACCCGGGCTGCGGCCAGACAAGCTTGAGCTCCTGGCCCTCGCGCTGCACCCAGGGCGCGCCGGCCTTGGGGCTCACGCAGAGCCAGTCGATGCCGGGCGGCGCGGCGATGGTGCCGTTGCTCTCCACGGCGATGCGGAAGCCCCGCGCGTGCAGCGCGTCGATGAGCGGCACGTCGAGCTGCAGCAGCGGCTCGCCGCCCGTGATCACCACGAGCCGGTGGTCGGCGTCGTGCGCGGGCCACTGTGCCCCGATCACGTCGGCCAGCGCATCGGCCTGCGCGAACTTGCCGCCCAGCGTGCCGTCGGTGCCGACGAAGTCGGTGTCGCAGAAGCGGCAGACGGCGCTCGCGCGGTCTTCCTCGCGGCCGCTCCAGAGGTTGCAGCCCGCGAAGCGGCAGAACACGGCGGGCATGCCGGCCTGGCCACCCTCGCCCTGCAGGGTGTAGAAGATTTCCTTGACGCTGTAGGTCATGCGGCGGTCTCCTTGGTGGATGGTGATCGGGCGGCGTGCGCCAGCTCGGCCAGTGCGTCCACCAGCCGGGCCACGTCGGCCTCGGTGTGCGCGGCCGAGAGCGCGATGCGCAGGCGCGCCGTGCCTTCGGGCACCGTGGGGGGGCGGATCGCCGGCACCCAGAGGCCGCGGGCGCGCAGCGCCTCCATGAGGGCCAGGGCCTCGCCGTTGCCGCCGACCACGAGCGCCTGCACGGCCGTGCGCGAGGCGCCCAGCGTCCAGTGCGTGCCCGGCAATACGGAGCCCAGGCCCGCGCGCAATTGCGCGATGCGGGCGTCCAGGTGCGCGCGCAGCGCGTCGCCCCGCTCGATCAGCTGCAGGCTGGCCTGCAGCGTGCGTGCCAGCAGCGCGGGCGCGGCGGTGGCGAAGATGTAGCTGCGCGTTTTCTGCAGCAGCCATTCGACGAGCACCTCGCTGCCGGCGACGAAGGCCCCGGCGGCGCCCGCGGCCTTGCCCAGCGTGGCCATGTAGAGCACGCGCGTCGAGGCCTGCGCGCCCGTCAGGCCCGCTTCGGCCAGGGCGCCGCGGCCCTGAGGCCCGAGGACGCCGAAGCCATGGGCATCGTCGAGCAGCAGCAGCGCGTCGTGGCGCTCGCAGAGTGCGTGCAGCGTGCGGATGTCGGCCACGTCGCCATCCATGCTGAACACCGCATCGGTGACCACGAGCTTGCGCCGTGCGGGGCTGGCGGCGAGCAGCGCTTCGAGCGCGGCAAGGTCCGCATGGGGATAGCGGTGGATCGTGGCGCGCGAGAGCCGGGCGCCGTCGATCAGGCAGGCGTGGTTGAGCGCGTCCGAGAAGATCGCATCGCCCGCGCCCACGAGCGCCGGCACGATCCCGATGTTGGTGGCATAGCCCGCATAGAAGTAGAGCGCGCGCGGCAACTGCACGAAGCGGGCGAGGTCGTCCTCCAGCGCGGCGTTGGCCTGGCTGTGGCCGCTCACGAGCGGCGATCCGCCCGAGCCCACCCCGAACTCGCGCGCCCCCGCGCAGGCGGCATCGGCGAGCGCCGGGTGGCCGGCCAGGCCCAGGTAATCGTTGCTGCAGAAGGCGAGCATGGGCTGCCCGTCCACGTCCAGGTGCGCGCCCTGCAGGGGCCGCACGGCGCGCCGGCGGCGGCGCAGTTGGGCATCGTCCAGCTCCGCCAGGCGGGCGGGCAGTTCGTCGAGCCACGATGGGGCGAAGGGGAAGGTGGTCATGCGGTGGGCGTGGTCCAGGAGGCGGGCAGCGTGAAGCGCGCGGTGCGCGGGTCCGGCTGCGGCTGGTGGGGGATGTCTGCGAGCAGCGGGGCCTGCAGGCGCTGGCGCAGCCAGGCGATATTGTCCTCCGCAGCCAGCATGGCCGGGTCGACGCGGCTCGCGATCCAGCCGGCGAGTGGCAGCCCGCGCGCGCGGATGGCGTCGGCGGTGAGCGCCGCGTGGCTGAGGCACCCGAGGCGCAGACCCACGACGAGCACCACGGGCAGGCCGAGCGCTGCGGCCAGGTCGGCGCCGGTTTCGGTATCCGAGAGCGGCACATGGAAGCCGCCTGCGCCTTCGACCACGACGGCGTCGGCCTGCGCGGCGAGTGCCGCGTAGGCCTGCACGATGGCGGAAACGTCGATGCGCGTGCCGGCACGCCGCGCGGCGATGTGGGGCGAGAGCGGGTCGGGCAGCAGCACGGGATTGTCCAGCGCGGGCGCCACGGCCAGCGTGGAGGCGGCGCGCAGCGCGAGCACGTCCTCGTTGGCAAGCGTGCCGCCGGGTCCGATGGGCTCCGCGCCCGCGGCGATGGCCTTCATGCCCACCACGCGCGCATGGTGGAGCGCCAGGGCATGCAGCAGGCCGGCGCTGGCGAGCGTCTTGCCCACGCCGGTGTCGGTGCCGGTGACGAAGCAGCCGATCATGGCAGGTTCCTTTCCGTGGTGCGCGCGTCCGGGCCGGACGTGCCTTCCTCGGCCAGCGTGGCCTCCAGCGCCGCGAACGCCGCGCTTCCGAGGTGCGCGATGGCGTCGTCGTCCAGCACATAGGGCGGCAGGGCGTAGAGCGTGCGGCCGATGGGGCGCAGCAGCAGGCCGCGCGCCATCGCATGGCGGTGGTAGCGGCGCGCGAAGTCGGGCGCGGTGCCTTCCACGTCCCAGGCCCAGAGCATGCCGAGGTGGCGCGCATGCCGCACCTGCGGGTGCGCGTTGAGCGGCGCGAAGGCCGCATGGAAGAGCGGCGCGCGCTGCGCATTGCGGGCCAGCGCATCGGTCTGCGCGAACAGCTCGAGCGTGGCCAGCGCCGCGCGGCAGGCGAGCGGGTTGCCGGTGTAGGAATGCGAATGCAGGAAGCCGCGCGCCACGTCGTCGTCGTAGAACGCGGCATACACCGCATCGGTGGTGAGCACGGCCGAGAGCGGCAGCGTGCCGCCCGTGAGGCCCTTGGAGAGGCAGACGAGATCCGGCCGGATGCCCGCCTGCTGGTGCGCGAACATGGTGCCGGTGCGGCCGAAGCCGGTCGCGATCTCGTCCACGACGAGGTGCACGGCGTAGCGGTCGCACAGCGCGCGGGCCTGCCGCAGGTATTCGGCATCGTGCATCGCCATGCCGGCGGCGCACTGCACCAGCGGCTCGACGATGAGCGCGGCGGTGGTGGCGTGGTGCTCCTCCAGCCAGGCCTGCAGCGCGGCGGCGGCGCGGCGCGCCACGGCGGCGGCGTCCTCTCCGGCCAGGGCCGCGCGCGCGTCGGGGCTCTGCACGGTGGCACCCAGGCGCACCAGGGGGGCGTAGGCTTCGCGGAACAGGCCGATGTCGGTCACTGCCAGCGCGCCCACGGTCTCGCCGTGGTAGCCGCCCGCGAGGCCGATGAACCGGCATTTCTCCGGGTGCCCGTGGTTGCGCCAGAAATGCGCGCTCATCTTGAGCGCGATCTCGGTGGCGGCCGAGCCGTCGCTGCCGTAGAACGCGTGGCCCAGCCCGGTGAGCGCGGCCAGCCGTTCGGAGAGCTCCACCACGGGCGCGTGGGTGAAGCCCGCGAGCATCACGTGGTCCAGCCGCGCCAGTTGGTCGGCGACGGCCTCGCGGATGTGCGGGTGCCCGTGGCCGAAGAGGTTCACCCACCAGGAACTGATGCCGTCCAGGTAGCGCCGGCCGTCCGTGCCTTCCAGCCACGGGCCTTCGGCGCGCGCGATGGCCACGGGCGGATCGGCCTCGTGGCGCTTCATCTGGGTGCACGGGTGCCACACGCTGGCGATGCTGCGTGCGGCGAGGGAGGATTCGGTTGGGGCCATGCGGGGATGCAACGGGGAAAAGCGGTGGGCGATCGGAGGGGCGGAATGCCGCGCGTCAGCGGGCCGGCGGCACCAGCAGCGTGGGCGCGGCGGGCGCGGCCATGTCCGGCCAGTCGCGGCTGTAGTGCAGGCCGCGGCTCTCGCGGCGCTGCTGGGCCGAGCGCACGATCAGCTCGGCCACCTGCACGAGGTTGCGCAGCTCCAGCAGATCGCGGCAGACGTGGAAGTTGGTGTAGAACTCGTCGATCTCGGCCTGCAGCAGCGCGATGCGGTGCGCGGCGCGCTCCAGGCGCTTGTCGGTGCGCACGATGCCCACGTAGTCCCACATGAAGCGGCGCAGCTCGTCCCAGTTGTGCGAGATGACCACGCGCTCGTCGGCGTCGGTCACGCGGCTGTCGTCCCAGGCGGGAAGGGCCGGCACTGCCGCACCGCCGCCGGGCGCGGTCAGGATCGCATCGGCCGCGGAGCGCGCGAACACCATGCACTCGACCAGCGAATTGCTCGCGAGGCGGTTCGCGCCGTGCAGGCCGGTGCAGGCCGTCTCGCCGATGGCGTAGAGGCCCGCGAGGTCCGTGCGCCCCGCGAGGTCGGTGAGCACGCCGCCGCAG
Source organism: Comamonadaceae bacterium UBA4962 (assembly GCA_002397315.1). Lineage (GTDB taxonomy): Bacteria > Pseudomonadota > Gammaproteobacteria > Burkholderiales > Burkholderiaceae_C > Paracidovorax. The sequence continues at coordinate 100,487 of DHAE01000023.1, read as the reverse complement.
GTGTAGTGCGCGGCCGGCACCACCGGGATCGGCTCGCGCGTGATGTCGATGCCCAGTTCCGCGCAGCGCGCGAGGATGGTGGGGAAATGCGCCTGCAGGAATTCCGGGCTCTGGTGCGAGATGTCCAGGTGCACGCAGTCGAGCCCGTGGGTCTTCATCTCGTAGTCGATGGCGCGGGCGACCACGTCGCGCGGGGCGAGTTCGGCGCGTTCGTCGTGCGACGGCATGAAGCGCGTGCCGTCGGGCCGCAGCAGGCGGCCCCCCTCGCCGCGCACCGCCTCGCTGATCAGGAAGGACTTGGCCTGCGGATGGTAGAGGCAGGTCGGGTGGAACTGGATGAATTCCATGTTCTGCACCCGGCAACCCGCGCGCCATGCCGCGGCGATGCCATCGCCCGTGGCCGTGTCGGGGTTGCTGGTGTAGAGATACACCTTGCCCGCGCCGCCTGTGGCCAGCACGGTGTGCGGCGCGCGGAAGGTGTGCACCGTGTCGGTGGTTTCGTCGAACGCGTACAGGCCCAGGCAGCGCTGCGGACCGGGCAGGCCGAGCTTGCGCGCGGTGATCAGGTCCACCAGCGTGTGCTGCTCCAGCAGGGTGATGCCGGGCGTGGCGCGCACTTTTTCCATCAGGGTGCGCTGCACGGCCGCGCCGGTGGCATCGGTGGCGTGCACGATGCGCCGCGCACCGTGGCCGCCCTCGCGCGTCAGGTGCAGCCGGCCGGTTTCCTCCTCGGAGAACGGCACGCCCAGCGTCTGCAGCCAGCGGATGGCCTGCGGCGCGCCCTCGACCACCGCACGCGTCGCGGCAAGGTCGCACAATCCGGCGCCGGCCACCAGCGTGTCCTGCACGTGCGCGTCGAACGTGTCGCCTTCGGCCAGCACGGCGGCGATGCCGCCTTGGGCCCAGCCGCTCGCGCCGTCGGCCAGCCCGCGCTTGGTGAGCACGGCCACCCGGTGCGTGGGCGCGAGGTGCAGCGCAGCCGAGAGGCCCGCCAGGCCGCTGCCGATGATGAGAACGTCGAAGTCTTGTGGCTGCTGCATGGATGGTTCCGTGGGCGTGAGACTGGGGTCGGGTTCGATGCCGGGGCCGCCGTGGCGCCGCTGGGCCAGGCCACCAGTGGCGTCTTTTCCCGCGGGAGAAGGATGAAGGCGCCGCTGGCGACTCAGAGGGTGTTATGCCGGTACATACGCCAGGCGCACGTAGATCGGCGCGAAGGCCTCGGCCTGCGTGATCTCGATCAGGGTTTCCTTGCCCAGCTCCAGCAGGGCGATGAAGGTCACCACCAGCACGGTGGATCCCTTGGACGGATCGAACAGTTCCTCGAATTCCACGAATCGCCGGCCCTGCAGCGTCTTGAGCACGGCGCTCATGTACTCGCGCACGCTCAGTTCCTCGCGGGTGATGCGGTGGTGCTGCACGAGCTTCGCACGCTTGAGGATGTCGCGCCAGGCCTCCTGCAGATCGGCCACGTGCACGTCGGGCAGGCGCTGCACCAGGCTCTGCTCGATGTGCACCTGGGCACGCAGGAAGTCGCGGCCGTACTGCGGGGCGCTGCCCAGGCCCGCCGCGGCGAGCTTGATCTGCTCGTATTCCAGCAGGCGGCGCACCAGTTCGGCGCGCGGGTCTTCCGCTTCCTGCGCGCCTTCCTGCTTCTTGGGAGGCAGCAGCATGCGCGACTTGATCTCGATGAGCATCGCCGCCATCAGCAGGTATTCGGACGCCAGCTCCAGGTTGCGGCTGCGGATCTCGTCCACGTAGCGCAGGTACTGCCGCGTCACATCCACCATCGGGATGTCGAGGATGTTGAAGTTCTGCTTGCGGATCAGGTAGAGCAGCAGATCGAGCGGGCCTTCGAACGCCTCCAGGAACACCTCGAGCGCATCGGGCGGGATGTAGAGGTCCTGCGGCAGCGCAAAGAGCGGCTCGCCGTAGAGGCGCGCCACGGCATCCGCCGCCGCCGACGCGCCGGCTGCGGCTTCGTGCGGTGCGCCCGTGGCGGGCGGCGGTGCCTGCACGGCGTCGGCGTTCATGCGGTGCTGCTGATCCGGTGGCAACGAATGCAGGCGGGGCGATGCCGCGCCAGTGCCCGTGCCAGGGAAATCGCGGTGATCAGCCCTGGGTCTGGTAGACGTAGGGCTTTTGCGACACGCGGGCTTCGTCGTACTCCTGCCAGATGTCGCGGTCGACCTGCTTGTCCCACAGCAGCGCGCGGCCTGCCACCTGCTGGGCGTCGAGCTCGGGCCGGTCGGACTTGAGCTTCTGGATGAACTGCGTGGCGTCGGACTGGTAGTCGGGGCGGCGGAAGAAGGACATGATGATCGTGGTGGGACTCGGAAGGACAGCGCGGGATTTTACCGGCGCCGCCGCCGGGCTACATTTCCGGCATCGGCGGACAGACTTTCCCGGCCTGCGCGCCGATCATCCCGGCCATCCCGCGTCCTCGGGCGCTCCCTATCGCCGCAGCCATGACCCATCGCCTTCCTTCCGCCGTTCCTTCCCACACGCCGCGCCCGGCCCAGCGTGCCCGCCTGCGCGCCCTGGCCGCGGCCGCGCTGGCGGGCACCGCATCGTGGCTGCTCGCCGGCTGCGATCCGCAGCGCATCCGCGAACTGGAAGAGGGCGTTTCCACCGAGGCCGACGTGCGCGCCCGCTTCGGCGAGCCCGAGCGCGTCTGGGACGAGCCCGGTGGTGCCCGCACGTTCGAATACAACCGCCAGCCCGCGGGGCAGCAGAACTACATGATCACCATCGGCCCGGACGGCCGGATGAGCGCGCTGCGGCAGGTGCTCGCGCCGCACGTGTTCGAGACGATCGTGGCCGGCATGCCGATGGGCGAGGTGCGCCGCCGTCTCGGCAAGCCCGCGAAGATGATGACTTTCGAGCGCAAGGGCGAAACCGTCTGGGACTGGCGCTGGAACGACGGCGGCACCCAGCCCATGGTGTTCACCGTGACGTTCGACGACCGGGACCGGGTGCTGCGCAGCGGCAGCACGGCGGAGCTGCCGGACGGGCGCTGAGAGCGGCTCACAAGACCCTTCTGGCGTCGTTGCAGCATCTTGTCGTACTGCTCGTACTGCCTGCGATGCGGCGCCTCGCCAGCACCGCTTCGCTGGGTCGTGTGAGCCGCTCTGGAGCGGCTCTGGCGCGACTGGCCCGCCGCTTGCATGCCGGCCCGTGCCGCCCCGCGAGTTCCTCTGCCCTTCTTTTTCCATCACGCCATGTCCGACGCCCCGCCCGATCCCATCCCGGTTCCCGTACCGTCGCTGCGCCACGGCCGCTACGAGGATGCGCAGGCGCTCTTCGCCGGCACGCTGTTCGTGGCCATGGCGCTGATGCTGTTCGGGCAGGCGGGCCTGCTCATCGGCAGCACGGCCGGCATCGCCTTCCTGCTGCACTACCTGACGGACGTCTCTTTCGGCAAGCTGTTCTTCGCGATCAACCTGCCGTTCTACTGGTTCGCCTGGACGCGCATGGGCCGCGAGTTCACCGTGAAGACCTTCCTCAGCGTGGCACTGCTCTCGGCGCTCACCGAGATGTTCCCGCACGTGATGCACGTGGACTACCTCGATCCGCTGTTCGCCGCGGTGCTGGGCGGCCTGCTGCTCGGCACGGGCTGCCTGTTCCTCGCGCGGCACAAGTCCTGCCTGGGCGGTGCGACGATCGTCGCGCTCTACCTGCAGAACCGGCACGGCATGCGCGCGGGCAAGGTGCAGTTGGTGATCGACTGCACCGTGCTGGCGCTGGCGCTCTTCGTGGTGCCGCCGGAGCGCGTCGGCTACTCCGTGCTGGCGGCGGTGGTGATGGGCGTGTTCCTGTGGATCAGCCACCGGCCCGGACGCTACGTGGGCGAGTAGGCGCGCCTTCCATCCCCTCAGGAGCCCGGCGCCGGCCGGATGGACTCGCGGATCTGGATGCCGCTGTTGTCGGCGGAGCCCCCCGTGACCGCATCCGCGGCCATGCCCACGCCCTTGCCGACGATCTTCACCGTGCCGATGGCGGCATCGGCCGCGAGCCCCACGGCGCTTGCCGTGACGCCCACGGCCGTGGTGGCCACGCTGACCGCGGTGCAGCCGGCGAGCAGGGCCAATGCTGCGGGCAAGGCCAGCCGCATCAGGGCGGCCGGGCCAGTGAGCAGGACGGGCACGGCCGGTCCGATCAGCGCACGCGCATGCCGGGCGTGGCCCCCGGCCACGGATTCAGCACGTGGATGCCCGGATGCGCCTTCTCGTTGCCATGGCTGGCCGCGAGCACCATGCCCTCGCTGACGCCGAACTTCATCTTGCGCGGCGCGAGGTTGGCGACCATCACGGTCAGTTTGCCCACGAGTTCCTCGGGACGGTAGGCGCTCGCGATGCCGGAGAAGACGTTGCGGTGGCGGCCTTCGCCCACGTCGAGCGTGAGGCGCAGCAGCTTGGTGGAGCCCTCGACCGGCTCGCAGTTCACGATCAGCGCGATGCGCAGGTCGATCTTCGCGAAGTCGTCGATGGTGATGGTGGGGGCGATGTCCTCGCCGCCGGGGGGCTCCGTGGCGGCACCGGCGCCGGCACCCGCCGCGGGGGCCGCCGCTGCGTTGACCGCGGGTGCGGCCGGCGCGGCAGCGGCCGCAGGAACCTCGAACAGCGCTTCGAGCTGCTTGATGTCCACGCGCTGCATCAGGTGCTGGTAGGCACCGATGGCGTGGCCTTCGCCCAGCAGGGCGGGTGCATCGGCGAAGGTAAGGGGCTGGACGTTCAGGAACGCCTCCACTTGCGACGCCAGGGCCGGCAGCACGGGCTTGAGGTAGAGCGTGAGCAGGCGGAAGGCCTCGATGCAGGTGGTGCAGGCGGCCTGCAGCGCGGCCTCCTGCCCTTCCTGTTTTGCGAGTTCCCAGGGCTTGCGCGCATCCACGTACCCGTTCACGCGGTCGGCCAGCAGCATGGTCTCGCGCACGGCGCGGGCGGTGTCGCGCCGCTCATACGCCTCGGCAATCGCGCCGGCCTGGGCGCGCAGGGCCTCCAGCAGCGCAGCGCCATCGGCGTCGGGCGTACCGAGCCGGCCGCCGAAGCGCTTGGTGAGGAAGCCCGCGGCGCGGCTCGCGATGTTCACGAACTTGCCGATCAGGTCGCTGTTGACGCGCGCCATGAAGTCTTCGGCGTTGAAGTCGATGTCCTCGTTGCGGCCGTTGAGCTTGGCCGCGAGGTAGTAGCGCAGCCATTCGGCGTTCATCCCTAGGCCCAGGTACTTGAGCGGGTCGAGCCCCGTGCCGCGGCTCTTGCTCATCTTCTCGCCGTTGTTCACGGTGAGGAAGCCGTGCACGAAGACCGCATCCGGCGTCTTGCGGCCGCTGAACTTCAGCATCGCGGGCCAGAACAGCGTGTGGAAGGTGACGATGTCCTTGCCGATGAAGTGGTACTGCTCCAGCTGCGGATCGGCCACGTAGTCGTCGTAGCTCTGGCCGCGCTTTTCCAGCAGGTTCTTGAGCGAGGCGAGGTAGCCCACGGGCGCGTCGAGCCAGACGTAGAAGTACTTGCCCGGCGCGTCGGGGATCTCGATGCCGAAATAGGGCGCGTCGCGGCTGATGTCCCAGTCGCCCAGGCCTTCGCTGGTGCTGCCGTCGGGGTTGGTGCGCACCGAGAACCATTCCTTGACCTTGTTGGCCACCTCGGGCTGCAGGCGGCCGTCCTGCGTCCATTCCTGCAGGAAGGCCACGCAGCGCGGGTCGGAGAGCTGGAAGAAGAAATGGTCGGAGCTCTTCAGCACCGGCTTGGCGCCGGACAGCGCCGAATAGGGCTCGATCAGGTCGGTGGGTGCGTACACCGCGCCGCAGTTCTCGCAGTTGTCGCCGTACTGGTCCCGGGCGTGGCAGCGCGGGCATTCGCCCTTGATGAAGCGGTCCGGCAGGAACATGTTCTTCTCGGGGTCGAAGAACTGCTCGATGGTGCGCGTCTCGATCAGGCCCGCGGCCTGCAGGTCGCGGTAGATCTGGCGGGCGAGTGCGTGGTTCTCGGGCGCGTCCGTGCTGTGCCAGTTGTCGAAGCGGATGTGGAAGCCCTCCAGGTAGGGCTTGCGGCCGGCGGCGATGTCGGCCACGAACTGCTGCGGCGTCTTGCCGGCCTTCTCGGCGGCGATCATGATCGGCGCGCCGTGCGTGTCGTCCGCGCCGACGAAGTTCACCTCGGCGCCCTGCATGCGCTGGAACCGCACCCAGATGTCGGCCTGAATGTATTCCATGATGTGGCCGATGTGGAAGTTGCCGTTGGCGTACGGCAGGGCGGTGGTGACGAAGATCTTGCGTGCGGGCATCGGGAGCGGGCTTTCTGAGGAGGCGCGGCCCGGGCGGACGGCTCCGGGCGCAACGGATGATTTTAAGAGCCTCCCCGGTCCGGCGCCGCGCCGGCCGCCGTCACCTGCGGCGCAGCAGGTTGGTTTTCGCCAGCTCGACGATCTCGTCGCCCCGGCCGCTCATCACCGCCCGCGCGGCGTACAGGCTGAAGCCCTTGACCTGCGCGGCCCGGATCTTCGGCGGCATCGACAGCTCCATCGGATCGACCTGCACGTCCACCAGGGCGGGGCCCTCGTGGGCCAGCGCGCGCGCCAGGGCGGGCTCCAACTCGTCCGAGCGGGCGACGCGCTGGCCGAAGAAGCCGATGGCGTGGGCGATGGCGCTGAAATCCGGGCTCTGCAGCGCGACGTTGGTGTCGAGGTAGCCGGCGGCCTTCTGCTCCATCTGCACGAAGCCGAGCACGCCGTTGTTGATGAGCACGATCTTGATCGGCAGCTTCATCTGCACGGCCGTGAGCATGTCGCCCATCAGCATCGTGAGGCCGCCGTCGCCGGAGATCGACACCACCTGGCGGTCGGGCCGCACGGCCTGCGCGCCGAGTGCCTGCGGCATCGCGTTGGCCATCGAACCGTGGTTGAAGGAGCCGATTAGCCGCCGCCGGCCGTTCATCCGCAGGTAGCGCGCGGCCCAGATGGCCGGCGTGCCCACGTCGAAGGTGAAGACCGCATCGTCGGCCGCCAGCCGGTCCAGCGTGGCCGCGACGAACTGCGGATGCAGCGGCGCGTCGCCGGCGCGCGGGGTGGCGAGTTCGTCCAGGTCCTTGCGCGCCGCCTGGTAATGCTCTCTCGCCTGGTCGAGAAAGCGGGTGTCGCGGCCCGGCTCGATCAGCGGGGCCAGCAGGGCGGCGGCCTCGCGCACGTCGGCCACCAGCCCCAGGCGCAGCTGCGCGCGCCGGCCCAGCGCGCCGGGATCGCGGTCGATCTGCACGATGGCCGCGTTCTCCGGATAGAAGTCGCGGTAGGGGAAGTCCGTGCCCAGCATGAGCAGCGTGTCGCACTCGCGCATCGCGTGGTAGCCGGACGAGAAGCCGATCAGGCCGGTCATGCCGACGTCGAACGGGTTGTCCCACTCCATGTGCTCCTTGCCGCGGAAGGCGTGCACGATCGGCGCGGCCAGGGCCTTCGCCAGCGCCACCACCTCGTCGTGCGCACCGGCGGTGCCGGCGCCGGCGAGGATGGTCACGGCCTCGGAGCCGTTCAGCAGGGCGGCGAGCTCCTCGAGCGCGGCCGGGTCGGGCAGCAGCCGGGGCAGGGCCGGGGGCGCGAAATCCGGCCGGGCGTTTTCGGGCGCGTCGAGGGTGGACACGTCGCCCGGCAGCACGATCACGGCCACGCCGTGCCGGCCGATCGCCGTGCGCATCGCGCGGTGCAGGATCTCGGGCAACTGCTTCGGGTCCTGCACCATCTCGCAGAAATGGCTGCACTCGCGGAACAGCTCGGTCGGGTGGGTTTCCTGGAAGTACCCCAGGCCGATCTCGCTGCTGGGGATGTGGCTGGCGATGGCCAGCACGGGCTGGTGGTTGCGCTGGCAGTCGTAGAGACCGTTGATCAGGTGCAGGTTGCCCGGGCCGCAGCTGCCCGCGCACACCGCGAGCTGCCCCGTCACCTGGGCCTCGGCGCCCGCGGCGAAGGCGCCGGCTTCTTCGTGGCGCACGTGCATCCACTCGATGCCGCCGTGCCGGCGCAGGCTGTCGTTGATGGCGTTCAGGCTGTCGCCGGTGACGCCCCAGATGCGCCGTACGCCGGCATCGGCCAGCGTCTCGACCAGCAGGTCGGCTACCGACTTCGGTGTGGAGGAACCAAAAATGCCCATCGCCCAGGACTCCCGAGGTGTTGCGGTCGAGCCATTCTAGGGACGGGGTGCCATTGGTGGAAACCCTGATCTGTAGGATGAATTCGCCGATGAGAACTGCCCCTGCCGGGGGCAGGCCCTGGCCGGCGGGTCAGCGGCGCGCGCCGCCCGGGGCGGGCGGGGCCTTGAGCAGCAGCGTGGCCACCGCGGGGCCGTCCAGCAGCGTCAGGCCATGGCTGCGGGCGTAATCCCGGGCCGCGTCGCTCACGGCGCCCAGCGGCGCGAGGTACGCGCCGGAGGCGCTCTCCTGCGCCTGGACCGCGGCCTGCAGTTCGCGCAGCGGCTCCACCCCATGGGTGGCGGCCTTCCAGCGGCGGGCGCTGACCAGCACCGGATGCCCGCCCTTGTCGAGCCGGAAGTCCGCCGCGCCCCCGGCGAGCCGCTGGACGGTGTAGCCCTCGGCCCGCCAGGCGCGCTCGAGCCGGTCGGCGAGCTGCCGCCAGGGCAGGGCGCCGGCCTCGTCCAGCGCCGCCTGCAGGCGGGACGGGCTGGGCGCACTCCATTGCCGCCATGCGGCCATGCTGCCCACCACCACCAGGGGCAGCACGCCCACGGCCGCGAACGGCGCCACGTGCGCGGGCAGCAACGCCCCGCAGGCCAGGGCGATGGCGCCCGCGGCGGCGAAGCTCACCCACCAGGGCGAGCGCAGCAGGATGGCGAACAGCGAGTTGGGGGCCATCTTGAATTTCACGGGAGGCAGTCCTTCGGTCAGAGCGGCCATCGGAACGACGGCATGGGGTGGGAAACGGTTTCGGGGAAAAAGAGGACGGGGCGGATGCTTGCGCACGGCGGAGCCGGCCCGGCGCGGCATTGTCCTGCGGCCTGCGGGGCCGGGGGGCAGGGAATAGACTAACCGCCCCCAAGGAGATTTACCGATATGGCAGTGACTGAACAGGCGCTCCTCGCGGCGCTCGCGAGCGTACGCGATCCGCACACGGGCAAGGATTTCGTTTCCACGCGCGCACTGCGCGACCTGCGCATCGACGGCGCCGCCGTGTCCTTCACCGTGGAGCTGGGCTACCCCGCGCGCAGCCTGGAAGCCGCCCTGGCGGGCGAGCTGGAGGCCGCCGCACGCAGCGTGCCGGGGGTGGAGCGGGCGTCCGCCACCGTCGCCACGCGCATCGTCGCGCATGCGGTGCAGCGCGGCGTGCAGGTGCTGCCGCAGGTGCGCAACATCATCGCCGTGGCGTCGGGCAAGGGCGGCGTGGGCAAGAGCACCACGGCCGCCAACCTGGCGCTCGCGCTGGCGGCCGAGGGCGCGCGCGTGGGCGTGCTGGACGCCGACATCTACGGCCCCAGCCAGCCGATGATGCTGGGCATCTCGGACCGGCCCGAGAGCGCCGACGGCAAGACCATGGAGCCGCTGCGCAACCACGGCGTGCAGGTGATGTCCATCGGCTTCCTCGTGGAGCCCGACCAGGCCATGATCTGGCGCGGGCCGATGGCTACGCAGGCGCTGGAGCAGTTGCTGCGGCAGACGAACTGGCAGGATCTGGACTACCTCGTCGTGGACATGCCCCCGGGCACCGGCGACATCCAGCTCACGCTCTCGCAGCGCGTGCCGATCACGGGCGCCGTCATCGTCACCACCCCGCAGGACATCGCGCTGCTCGATGCGCGCAAGGGCATCAAGATGTTCGAGAAGGTGGGCGTGCCGATCCTGGGCATCGTCGAGAACATGGCCGCGCACGTCTGCAGCCAGTGCGGCCACGTCGAGCACATCTTCGGCGAGGGCGGCGGCCGCCGCATGGCCGAGGAGAACGGCATGGAGTACCTCGGTGCCCTGCCGCTGGACCTGCAGATCCGCCTGCAGGCCGACAGCGGCACGCCCACGGTGGTGGCCGCGCCGGACGGGGAAGTGGCGCGCATCTACCGGCACCTGGCCCGCCAGGTGGCCGTGAAGGTGGCGCAGCAGGCCAAGGATTTCTCCTCGAAATTCCCCACCATCGCGGTCAGCAAGGACACGTGAGGCGCCGCCCGGCACAGCCCGGGCAGGGTGCGGGTTCCGCCGTCCCCCGCGTTGCTCCCGAACCACGCCGCGCATGTCCGCAGCGGGTCGACACCGGCCCGTCTGGCTGTCGAGCTATCGTTAACACGGAACATGCATTTGAATAAGTCAATCACACTCCATTGCACGGTGTATTGACTCGCGTCAATGGTTGAGTCGACACTTCCTCCCGCCGTGGTTCCATGCCGCGGAAAGTTCAACAATGACAGAGGAGTGGGCATGGCGGATACACGACCAGGGTTTCTGGACAAAGAGCGCATCATCGCGGGGCCGGGGTTCAATCGATGGCTCGTGCCACCGGCCGCGCTCGCCATCCATCTGTGCATCGGCATGGCCTACGGCTTCTCGGTGTTCTGGCTGCCCCTGTCGAAGGCGCTGTCCACCGCCGGCAAGGGCGCGGCGTGTCCGAAGGACATGAGTTTCTTCGCCGAACTGTTCGCCACCGGCTGCGACTGGCGCGTGGCGACCCTGGGCTGGATGTACACCCTCTTCTTCGTGTTCCTCGGCTGCTCCGCCGCGCTCTGGGGTGGCTGGCTGGAGCGCGCCGGCCCGCGCAAGGCGGGCGTGGTGTCCGCGGTGTGCTGGTGCGGCGGCATGCTGCTGTCGGCGCTGGGCATCCACCTGCACCAGTTCTGGTTGATGATCCTCGGCTCGGGCGTGATCGGAGGCATCGGGCTGGGGTTGGGCTACATCTCGCCCGTCTCGACCCTCATCAAGTGGTTCCCCGACCGCCGCGGCATGGCGACCGGCATGGCCATCATGGGCTTCGGCGGCGGCGCGATGATCGGTTCGCCCCTGGCCGTCGACCTGATGAAGCATTTCTCCACCCCCACCGACGTCGGCGTGATGCAGACCTTCGTCGTGATGGCGCTGGTCTACTTCGCCTTCATGATGGCCGGCGCGCTCGGCTACCGCGTGCCGGCCACGGGCTGGAAACCGGCTGGCTGGACGCCGCCGCCTCCGTCCGCCAACGCGATGATCACGCAGCGCCACGTGCACGTGAAGCACGTCTGGGGCATTCCGCAGTTCTGGCTCGTGTGGATCGTGCTGTGCATGAACGTGAGCGCCGGCATCGGCGTGATCGGCATGGCCTCGCCCATGCTGCAGGAAGTGTTCGGTGGCGCGCTCATCAACGTGCCCGCCCGTTTCGGCGAACTCGACAAGGGCCAGCTCGCGGCCATCGCGGCGGTGGCCGGAGGCTTCACGGCGCTGTTGTCGCTGTTCAACATCGGCGGCCGCTTCTTCTGGGCCAGCCTCTCCGACAGGCTCGGCCGCAAGATGACCTACGTGGTGTTCTTCGTGCTGGGCGGCCTGCTGTACGCGAGCATCCCGAGTTCCGCCAGCGCCGGCCACCAGCTGCTGTTCGTGGGCGCCTTCTGCATCATCCTGTCGATGTACGGCGGCGGGTTCGCCACCGTGCCGGCCTACCTGGCCGACCTGTTCGGCACGCAGTTCGTGGGCGCCATCCACGGCCGCCTGCTCACGGCCTGGGCCACGGCCGGCATCCTCGGGCCGGTGGTGGTGAACTACATGCGCGAGTACCAGCTCGGCCTGGGGCTGCCCCGCGACCAGGTCTACAACCAGACCATGTACATCCTGGTGGGCATGCTGGTCATCGGCCTCATCGCCAACCTGATGGTGCGCCCGCTGGCGGACAAGTGGTTCATGAGCGACGCGGAGCTGGCGCACGAGAAGAAGCTCGCCCACGAGAAGGCTGCCGCGGCCGAGGTCGGCAAAGGCGTGGGCACCGGCTCCGGCGGTGCCACCAGTCCTGCGCTGGTGGCGTTCGCATGGGCGGCCGTCGGCATCCCGCTGGCCTGGGGCATCTACAAGACCCTGGTGAGCGCGGCCAAGTTCTTCCACTGAGCGGGGCCGAGGCATGCTGCCCGGAGCCCTGACCCGGCGGATCGGCGCAGCGGCACGGCGCTTCGCATCCGGCTTTTCCGGCGCGTTCGAGTTGCAGCCCGCGTCCGCGGGCGAGGCGCCCGTGCTGCGCTGCGGTGGCCGGGTGCTGAACGGCGACGTCGAAGCCATCGACCGCTTCACCGAAGAGACCGGCGTGCGGGCCACCGTGTTCGCGCGCCAGGGCGACGACTTCGTGCGCATCGCCACCTCGGTGCGCAAGCAGGACGGCGAGCGCGCCGTCGGCACGCTGCTGGACCGCTCGCACCCCGCCTATCGCGTGCTCGTGGCCGGGCGCCCCTACGTGGGGTACGCCTCCGTGTTCGGGCGCCAGAACATGACCCGCTACGACCCGGTGCGCGATGCCGCGGGCCAGGTCGTGGGCGTGCTCTACGTGGGGCTGGACGTGAGCGGCATGCCGTCCCTGGGCTCGGCAGCGCGGCTGGCCCTGTGCGTGGTCGCGGCCCAGTACGCGGTGGGTGCCCTGGCGTGGCTGCTGCTGCCGCCCCTGCCGCCCGCATGGCTCGCTGTGTCGGTGGCGCTGCCGCTGCTGGTCGCGGCGCTGGTCTACGGGCTGGCGCGCCGCGGCATCACCGGCCCCGTGGCCGAGGGCTGCGCCGCGGCGCAGCGCATCGCCGCGGGCGACCTCACCACGCAGCTCCACGTCGGCCGCCGCGACGAAGTGGGCCGGATGCTGCAGGCGATCAACGGCATCGGCGTCGGCCTGGCGGGCCTGGTCGGACAGGTGCGGCAGGGCGCCGAGGGGCTGCGCACCGCCACGCGCGAGATCGCCGACGGCAATGGCGATCTGGCCGCCCGCACCGAAGGGCAGGCCGGCGAGGTGAACGAAGCCGCTTCCACGCTGGAGCGGATCACCGCCACGGTGGTGCAGACCGCAGGGCACGCGCGCCAGGTCGACGGCCTCATGCACCAGGTGTCGCGCGCGTCGGTCCAGGGCAGCGAGGCAGTGGAGCGCGTGGTGTCCACCATGGCCGACATGCGGGGCGATGCCCACCGCATCCACGACATCATCGGCATCATCGACGGCATCGCCTTCCAGACCAACATCCTCGCGCTCAACGCGGCCGTGGAGGCCGCGCGCGCGGGCGAGCAGGGCCGGGGCTTCGCCGTGGTGGCCGCGGAGGTGCGGGCGCTCGCGCAGCGCTCGTCGGACGCGGCCCGCGAGATCCGCACGCTCATCGCCGCGTCGGTGGAGCGCGCGGACGCGGGCAGCGGCCTGGCGGATGCGGCGCGGGCATCGATGCAGGGCGTCGCCGTATCCATCGACGAGGTCACCCGCCTCGTCGAAGGCATCGCCGCGGCGAGCGAGGAGCAGAGCACCGGCATCGAGGGCGTGCACCAGAGCGTGGACCGCATCGACCAGATGACGCAGCAGAATGCGGCGCTGGTGGAGCAGGCCGCCGCCGCGGCGCTGCGCATGCGCGAACAGGCCGCGGGCCTGGCCGACGCGGCCGCGAAGTTCAAGACCGCGTCCTGATCGGCGAAAGCGTCCTGCCATGCGCGACCGCCGGCCAAGACCCGCCGCCCGCAAGGGCTGCGGCAAGCGCGTAGCCTTGGGGGCCCTGCGGCCTGGCGCGCTGCAGGGGCGGGTGCTTCCCCATCCGCCATGATTTCTTGAAGGGAGAACGTGATGAGCGAACAGAAAATCGAGTTCTACAAAGGGCCTGCGGGAGGCTGGGGCGCGCTCAACAGCGTGAAGAACACCCTGCTGCGGCAGGACATCCCCGTCAAGGGCGCCAAGACGCTGCTCTCGGCCAACCAGCCCGACGGTTTCGACTGCCCCGGCTGCGCCTGGCCCGACCGCAACCACGCCTCCACGTTCGAGTTCTGCGAGAACGGCGCCAAGGCCGTGGCGGCAGAGGCCACGGCGCGCCGCGCGGGCCCCGAGCTGTTCGCGCGCCACACGGTGGCCGAACTGGCCGCGCAGAGCGATTTCTGGCTGGAAGACCAGGGCCGCCTCACGCACCCCATGGTGTACGACGCCGCGAGCGACCATTACGTACCCATCGGCTGGGACGACGCCTTCGCGCTCATCGCCCGGCACCTGAACGCGCTGCCCGACCCCGACCAGGCCATCTTCTATACCTCGGGCCGCGCGAGCAACGAGGCCGCCTTCCTCTACCAGCTGTTCGTGCGCGAGTACGGCACGAACAATTTCCCCGACTGCTCCAACATGTGCCACGAGCCCAGCGGCAGCGCCATGCGCCCGCAGATCGGCGTGGGCAAGGGCACGGTCACGCTGCAGGATTTCGAAGAGGCCGACGCGATCTTCATCTTCGGGCAGAACCCCGGCACCAACCACCCGCGCATGCTCGGCGAGCTGCGCGCGGCCCACAAGCGGGGCGCGCAGATCGTGAGCTTCAACCCGCTGCGCGAACGCGGCCTGGAGCGCTTCGCCGATCCGCAGAGCAAGATGGAAATGGCGACGCTCGGCTCCACGCCCATCAGCACGCACTACTTCCAGGTGCGCGTCGGCGGCGACCTGGCCGTCGTCAAAGGCATGATGAAGCACCTGGCCGAGATCGAAGAGCGCCAGGGCGGCGTGTTCGACCATGCCTTCATCCAGCAGCACACCACCGACATCGAGGCGCTGCTGGCCGACCTGCGCGCGGAGCCCTGGTCCGTCATCGAAGAGGAATCGGGGCTGGCCGAGGCGCAGATCCGCGCCGCCGCCGAGGTGTACCGCAACGCGCGCAGCGTGATCGCCTGCTGGGGCATGGGCATCACCCAGCACATGCATTCGGTGGCCACCATCCAGATGATCGTCAACTGGCTGCTGCTGCGCGGCAACATCGGCCGCCCGGGCGCGGGCCCGTGCCCGGTGCGCGGCCACAGCAACGTGCAGGGCGACCGCACCATGGGCATCTGGGAGAAACCCCCGGCAGCCCTGCTGGACCGGCTCAAGGAGGTCTTCGGCTTCGAGCCGCCGCGCGAGCCCGGCGTGGACACGGTGGAGGCGATCCAGGCCATGCTGGACGGCAAGGGGCGCGTGTTCTTCGCGCTGGGCGGTAATTTCGCGGCCGCCACGCCGGACACCTACGAGACCTGGAAGGCGCTGCGGCGCTGCGACCTCACGGTGCACGTGACCACCAAGCTCAACCGCAGCCACATCGTGCACGGCCGCGAGGCGCTGATCCTGCCCTGCCTGGGCCGCACCGAGATCGACATGCAGGCCGCCGGCCCGCAGGGCGTGACGGTGGAGGATTCCATGAGCATGGTGCACATCTCGATGGGCATCAACCCGCCGGCCTCCGGGCACCTGCTCTCCGAGCCCGCCATCGTCGCGCGGCTGGCCGCCGCCACGCTCGGCACCCGCAGCCGCGTGCCGTGGCTCTGGCTCATCGAGGACTACGCCCGCATCCGCGACAAGATCGAGGAAGTGTTCGCCGACTTCAAGGACTTCAACCGGCGCATCGCCGTGCCCGGAGGCTTCCGCCTGCGCAACACCGCCAGCGAGCGCATCTGGGCCACGGCCACGCGCAAGGCCGGCTTCGTGCCGCATCCCGTGCCGCAGGACACGCCCGTGCACCAGGCGCGCGCCCGCCACCGCGACACGGTGGTGTTCACGCTGCTCACCACGCGCTCGCACGACCAGTACAACACCACCATCTACGGCCACGACGACCGCTATCGCGGCGTCTACGGTCAGCGCCGCGTGGTCTTCATCCATCCCGAGGACATCCGCGTGCTGGGCCTCCAGGACGGCGACTGGGTCGACATCCACACCGTGTGGAGCGACGGCCAGGAGCGCCGCGCCGACCGTTTCAAGCTCGTGGCCTACGACATCCCGCGCGGCAACCTCGCGGCCTACTATCCCGAGACGAACCCGCTGGTGCCGCTGTCGTCCGTGGCGCTGAACGCCGGCACGCCCACGTCCAAATCCATCCCCGTGGTGCTCGTGCCCAGCGCGGCCGGTGCCGGTGCGGGCACCGACGATGCCGCCGCTTCGGCGCAGTCCGACGCCGCTGCATCCGCCGTGCCCGTGGCCGCGATCTGAGCCTGCCTTGACCGCTCCGGACGACGACTTCACCGCCGCACTGCTCTCGGCCCTCGCCGAACTCGATGCGCCGCAGGGCGTGTCGCTGCCGCGCCTCGCCAAGCACCTCGACCTGCCCGGCAGCGCCGTCATGCGCCGCTTGACCCTGCTCGGCGATGCGGTGCTGGGCGGCCGGCCGGGGCCGGGGTGGGTGCGCGTGGCGCAGGAGGGCGACCGATGGATGGCGCGCCTCACCGATGCCGGGCGTGCCCAGGTGGCAGAACGGCAGACCTCTGCCTTTGCATCCGCATCCGCATCCGCGTGCGCCTTGCCGGGCTTGGTCGACGTTGCTGGTGACCGGGAGCAGCGCGAAAACCGGGATGAAGGCGTGGAGGGAGATCCGTCCTCCGCACCCTGGCCGGAGCCCGTGGTGGCGCGCAGGGTGCAGCGCCACGGCACGAATCCTGACGCGGAGCCTTCCCCCTGGCAGGACGACGCCGTGGCCTCGGAAGTGCCCGTGGCCCTGGTCTTCAACGGCCTATCGCACGCCGTCATGATGGCCACGCCGTCCGACCTGGAGGCGTTCGCCCTCGGCTTCGCGCTCAGCGAAGGTCTGATCGACACGCCCGCCGACTGCCGCGGCATCGAGGTGTTCGCGCGCAGTGCGCCGCAGGGCGGCGGCGGTGGTGGCGGCACGGCCTGCGAAGTGCACCTGGACATCGCGCCGCGCTGCTTCGCCCGCCTCAAGGAACGGCGCCGCGCGCTGGCAGGGCGCACGGGCTGCGGCCTGTGCGGCATCGACAGCCTGCAGGCGCTCGACCTCGTGCCCGAACGGGTCACTGCGCGGCCCTGGGCCACCGAGCTGCCGGCCTCCACGGTGCTGCGCGCGGTCTCCGCCATGCCGGCGCTGCAGGTGATGAACGCCGCCGCCGGGGCGCTGCATGCGGCCGCCTGGGCCACGCCGGAGGGCGAGCTCACCGACCTGCTCGAAGACGTCGGCCGCCACAACGCGCTCGACAAGCTCATCGGCCGCCTCGCGCTGCAGGGCCGCTCGGGTGCGGACGGTTTCGTCGTCATGTCCAGCCGCGCGAGCTACGAACTCGTGCGCAAATGCGCGCGCCTGGACATTCCCCTGCTGGCGACCGTGTCCGCGCCCACCTCGCTGGCCGTGGATCTCGCGGCCGAGGCGGGCATCGCGCTCTGGGGCCTGTGCCGGCCGCCGCGCGCCGTGCGCTATACGACCGGGTCGGCGGGCGGCTGATTCGACGAGCGTTCGCGCGCCTCGTCAATAGGAGCCCTCGCAGCCGACGCCTTCCCTGGCTGTGCCCTGCACCGTCATCGCCTGGGAATGCGGATTGCCCCGAAAAACAGAGGCGATCAGGCCGGTGCTGCGACGTGCAGCGGCCCGCGCTCCCGGCCTTTCTCTCAGCGGCAGCCGGCTGCCAGACCCCCGCAGTCCGCCCGCCACCGTCGCCGCATTCCCACGGCCTTTCGGCACTGTTTTCAAAAAGGGCTCCCCATGGCTTCCGATTCTTCCGGTCCTTCTGCTTCCAAGACCTCCACCGCCTCCCCCGCATCGCCCCAGCCCCCGGGCGGCCAGCCGCGCGATCCGCTCTCCTTCGGCATCTCCGTCGCGGGCGAGGAAGACCCTGGCGCCGCCTTCGACAACGACGACCCCGGCACCGGAGCGCCCGCGCCGCGGCCGGGCGCGTCGGACCAGCCGGCGGGGCAGGGCGGCGGCAGCGCACCCCGCCCGGCCGCTCCACCGCTGGCACCCGGCGACGAGGCAGCGCCCGGCACCCCGGGTACGGGGGAGAACCTCTGCCCCGCCTGCGGCGGGACCGGCCGCCTCGACGGGGCCCCCTGCACCGAGTGCGCGGGCACCGGCCGCGTCACGGTCGGCATCGGCGGGGCCTGAGCCAGGGGCGCTAGCCCGCCGGGTGCCCCGTCGCGGCAGAGGGCCGCACCATTTGCGCTATCGTGCCGCCCATGATCCCGTCCTTCTTCCTGCTCGGCTGGCGCATGCTGCGGCGCGATCTGCGCGCGGGCGGCCTGCGCCTGCTCACCGTCGCCGTGGCGCTGGCCGTGGCTGCCCTCACGTCCGTGGGCTTCTTCTCCGACCGGCTGCAGGGCGGCCTGGAGCGCGACGCGCTGCAGTTGCTCGGCGGCGACGTGGTCATCGCGAGCGACCAGCCCACGCCCCGCAGCTTCATCGACGAGGCACGCTCGCTGGGCCTCAAGGGCGTGACCACGCTCAGCTTCCCCACCATGGGCCGCGCGAGCGACGAGCAGGGCGGGGCGAGCCGCCTCGTCGCGCTCAAGAGCGTGGAGCCCGGCTACCCCCTGCGCGGCAGCCTGCAGACTTCCGACGCACCCGGCGCGCCCGGGTCGGCCACGCGCGACATCCCTGCGCCCGGCGAAGTCTGGGTGGACCCGGCCCTGCTCGAAGCCCTGGGTTTGAAACTGGGCGACCCGCTGCTGCTCGGCGACGGCCGCCTGCGCATCGCCCGCACCATCACCGTCGAGCCCGACCGCGGCGCCGGCTTCATGAGCTTCGCGCCGCGCGCCCTGCTCAACGCCGCCGACCTGCCCGCCACCGGCCTCGTGCAGCCCGCCAGCCGCCTCACCTACCGCTTCGCCGTGGCCGGCGACACACCGGCCGCCGTGCAGCAATACGCCGCCTGGGCCACCCAGGCCGCGCAGGACCCGTCCGTGCACGGCGTGCGCGTGGAATCGCTCGACAGCGGCCGCCCGGAAATGCGCCAGACGCTCGACCGCGCCCGCAAGTTCCTGAGCCTCGTGGCCCTGCTCGCCGCCTTGCTCTCCGCCGTGGCCGTGGCCCTGGCCGCGCGCGGCTTCGCCAGCGACCACCTGGATGCCGCCGCGCTGCTGCGCGTGCTCGGGCAGAGCCAGCGCGGCATCGCGGGCGGCTACGTGGTGGAGTTCGCGCTGGTGGGCCTGTTCGCGAGCGCCGTGGGCGTGGCGCTGGGCTATGCGGTGCACCATGTCTTCGTGCTGCTGCTCGCCGGCCTCGTCGAGGCCACCCTGCCCGCGCCCAGCCTCTGGCCCGTGGCCTTCGGCTTCGGCATGGGGCTCACGCTGCTGTTCGCCTTCGGCCTGCCGCCCGTGCTGCAGCTCGCCCGCGTGCCGCCGCTGCGCGTCATCCGGCGCGACCTGGGCGCGCTCAAGCCCGCATCGCTCGCCGTGCTCGGCGTCGGCGTGGCCGGCTTCGCCGCGCTGCTGCTGGCCGTGAGCAGCGACCGCCAACTCGGCCTCATCGCCGTGGGCGGTTTCGCGGGCGCGGTGGTGCTGTTCGCGCTGCTGGCCTGGATGGCCGTCAAGCTGCTGCGCGCCAGCGTCAACGAGGCCACGGCCCCGCGCTGGCTGGTGCTCGCCACGCGCCAGATCGCCGCCCGGCCCATCTACGCCGTCGTGCAGGTCAGCAGCCTGGCCGTGGGCCTGCTGGCCCTGGTGCTGCTCGTGCTGCTGCGCACCGACCTCATCGACAGCTGGCAGCGCGCCACCCCGGCCGACGCGCCGGACCGCTTCGTCATCAACGTCATGCCCGACCAGGCCGACTCCTTCCAGGCCGCGCTGCGCGACGCGGGCGTGCGCCGCTACGACTGGTTCCCCATGATCCGCGGCCGCCTCGTCGCCATCAACGGCCGCGAAGTGGGCCCGCAGGACTACACCGATGACCGCGCCAAACGCCTCGTGGACCGCGAATTCAACCTCTCCAACGCGGCCAGGGCGCCGGACCACAACACCGTCGTGGCCGGCCGCTGGACGGACGGCGCCGCCGGCGAGATCAGCGTGGAGGACGGCATCGCCGAAACCCTGGGCCTGAAGCTCGGCGACACCCTGCGCTTCGACATCGCCGGCGTGCCGAGCGAGGCGCGCGTCACCAGCCTGCGCAAGGTGGACTGGAGCTCCCTACGCGCCAACTTCTTCGTGATGTACACCACCGACCGCATGCCGCCCGAGCTGCCGGTGACGTATCTGGCAGCCTACCGCGCGCCCGCCACGCCCGGCTTCGACAACCGTTTGGTGCAGGCCTTCCCCAACATCACCAACGTGGACATGGGCGCCACCCTGGCCCAGGTGCAGCGCGTGCTCGGGCAGGTGGTGCGGGCCGTCGAGTTCCTGTTCGGGTTCACGCTCGCCGCCGGTCTCGTCGTGCTGTTCGCGGCCGTCACCGCCACCCGCGAAGAGCGCGCCCGCGAATTCGCCATCATGCGCGCCGTCGGCGCCCGCGCCAGCCTGCTGCGCCAGGTGCAGCGCGCCGAACTCGCCGGCATCGGCCTGCTCGCCGGCTTCCTGGCCAGCGCCGTGGCCGTCGCCGTGGGCTGGGCCCTGGCGCGCTACGTGTTCGACTTCCAGTGGACCGCCTCCCCCTGGGTGCCCCTGGCCGGCGCCCTGGCCGGTGCGCTGCTCGCCCTGGCCGCCGGGTGGTGGGGGCTGCGCGAAGTGCTGCGGCGGCCGGTGGTGGAGACGTTGCGGCGGGCGGCGGAGTGAGTGATTGAATGAGAAGAAGGAGGGCAGGGCCCGGGCTGGCCAGATGAGTGCCCGGGGCTGCTGGAGGATTCGGCGAAGCGTGCCATAGTCTGCGGATGACGACGATCGATCCTTCTTCTTCCCGAGACCCGGCCTCTGTTTCTGTTTCCGTTTCTGCCTCCGCTACCGCTCCCGCTGCGGCCCCTTCCGCAGCATCGACTCCGGCACCTGCGCCTGCCGAGGCTGCTGCGCAACCACAGGAGCAATCGCAGCCCGAGCAGCAACCACAAGCCGCAGCCAAGCCTTTCGACTGGATGGGCGGCGAGCCCGCCGTGCGCACCCTCGTGGACCGTTTCTACGACCTGATGGACCTGGAGCCCGCTTATCGCGAACTGCGCGCCGCCCACGGCACCACCCTGACCGACGCGCGCGACAAGCTCTTCTGGTTCCTCTGCGGCTGGCTCGGCGGACCGGACCACTACATCGACCGCTTCGGCCACCCGCGCCTGCGCATGCGGCACATGCCGTTTTCCATCGGCATCAAGGAGCGCGACCAGTGGGTGGCGTGCATGGACCAGGCGATGGGAGAGACTGGCGTGCCCGAAACGCTGCGGATGAGGCTGCGGGACAGTTTCATGGGGACGGCGGATTGGATGAGGAATCGGGGTGGGTGAGGGGCACTTTTTTCCAGACTGTCTGTTTGGCGGTATAGGCGATGAGCTGTGCTGACGCATCCCACTGCAGCCGACGGGTGCGGCCGGCGGCATCGGTGAGGGCGATCGGCAGGCCCCGGGCGTCGTACTCGGTGGCGGTGCTGCGGCCCAGGGGATCGGTGGAGCGGATGCGGTTGCCGCGCGCATCGTATGCATGGGTCCATGTGTGGCCCAGGGCATCGGTAACGCGCACGGGGCGGTCCTTTGCGCCGCCCTCGGTGCCGTAGTCGATGCGGGTGGCGTGCCCCGCGGCATCCAGGTGCAGCGTCAGGTTGCCGCGGCGGTCGAACACGGTGCGCGTCTCTCGGCCCAGCGCGTCCACGGCCGCCTCGGGGTGGCCGTTGGCGTCGAAGGGCGTGCGGCTCACGTGCGGAAAGAGGTATTGGCGTGGTTATTAGAGCGGCTAACACGACCCTTCTGGCGTCGTTGCCNNNNGCCTGCGATGTGGCGCCTCGCCAGAACCGCTTCGCTGGGGCGTGTTAGCCGCTCTTACCCATGTGCGGATCATCACTCTGTGGAGCACATAGCGAAGCCAGTTGCCAGAGGGAACCTCTCAAAACCTCCGAATTCGCAGTCTGGAGCGCCGTAACTCGTTGATTTTTAAGAGCACGATGTGCTCGGGCAGGGGTTTTGAGCGGTTCCCAGAGGTTCAGATGTCGCACTTCATACTTGAACCGCTGTATTAATTTAGTCTTTGAGTATATTTGAAATTGGTTTTTGCTTTTCAAGCCAGTTTACTGCGTGAACTATGAGTTCCTCTAGGTTGAGTATTCCCCCGTATGCGGAAAATTTTTCCTTGGTTGCTTTGATGTGCATCCAATCTTCTTCTGAGCGTTCTATTTCCATGGTAAATGAAGTTCTTTGGGATACACCATTTATTTTGATAGACCATCCTGGATTGTCTACGTTTTTTATCTCTATCGTGAATTCATACTCCCAATTCTCGTTGCATCTGTCGCTGTACCATTTTGTGAGTTTTTTGAGCGCTTCTGATGTATTCATCTGCATAAACCTTTCTCTTTGGCAAGCCGGCGAGCCGTTTTGACATCCTGCTTTGATGCTGCAGTGGTAACTTAGGTTTTCTTTGATGTGGTTATTTTTCCATTGGGCCCAATGTTGATGTCCCGGGTTTGCACATGGGGTGTCGGTATGTCGGTCTTTGTTGCTTTTCCGTAGTGAGAAGCGCCCTGCAAGTCTATGTGCCCCTGCTTCGTTGGGGTACTGAAGGTAACAGAATTTTTAATGATTAGGTTGGAAAGTTCTGCAGCCATTCCTTCTGCAGTTTTAGGCTTGTGAGGAGCGTTGGTATCTGTGCACTTGGGTGGGCAGTTATAGCATTTATTGCTTGAGCCAAGCGGATCTGTCCAATTATTAGCATTAGGCGCGTACGCGAAGCCATGAATTCCCCCATGTAAGCCTACTGGATATTAGCTGAAAAATATGCCTATACTCGGATCATAATATCTGAATCGGTTGTAGTGGAGCCACGTTTCTGCGTCGAATTGCTGCCCTTGAAATCGCAAAGGTTGTTCTAAAAAAGGCGATACGCTATGGCTCAACTGATTTTTATAAGCATCGTGCTCATCCAGCACAGGTCCATGGCCTTTGTGTCGTGGCCCGGGCAAGGCATTAGTACCTGTAGCCGATTTAAGCACCTTCCTTAGGGCGGTCTCCCCCACACCTTGTAATCCGCAGCCCAGGCAATGTGCCCCTGGGCATCGGTCAGTTCCAGCGGAGCACCGATCTGGTCGCACCGGTACCAGTAGATCCGGCTGTCCCCTGGCTGCTGCGTGCCCTGCACGGTGGCCAGGGGCACGAAGCTGCCCGGCTCGTAGATGAACAGGCTGGCTTTGCCCCCGCGCTGGCTGTGCACCGTGAGATCGCCGTCCCACAGGTAGCGCGTGGTGCCGAAGGAATCAGCCTTGCCGACACGCCGGCAAGCGCATTGTTTGATTAAATTCTATGAATTTTAATTCAACTATTGAATATGAAGACTGCTTTTTAAATATATATAACTTAGTTAGTTAAGATAGCTCTCTAGGGTCGTTTGTGCAAATTTATTATTTTCGCTATTATATATATTTGTGTTTGAGTTGACTTCTTTTATTAGGAAGGTTAATAATTTTGAGAAGTCTTTATGATCCAGAATAGCATGAACTTTTCTCAGAAAAATTGTTGCTGAATCCAGTCTTAATGCTTTGGAAAGAATCAAGCAAGGCATATCATCAATATCCTCGAACATTGAGCCTTGCCGCATAAATCTATCCCATTCTGAGTTGGACTCTTTCCAGATATGCTCTATTTCTTCATCATCTATGTCTATTTCTTGAATATTAATTTCGGAATTCTCTATTTTATATAAGATTTCAAGCAGATCGTTACTAATTGGCTGAGATATTTTTTCTTGATTTAGCCATAATAGATCGATTAATATTGGAGTTACAGCTTCATTTATTTTTGAAAATACTTTGTCTTCAATTCTGAAATGAATGCTCTTTATGTAATCTTTTTGTATTTTCTCAAGGAATTTTTCCAGCCTTGAGTAGAAGCTATCGTGCGTTTTTTTTAAGCGATCTGCAGAGAAATCTGCATTCATATAATAGTTCGAGCTGCCATTAAGAATTTTTTTGAATTCGTCTCTGGCGATTTCTTTTATTTTTTCAACTATGTTGATATCTTCTTTGTCCCATATGAGATTTGTAAAGCAGTCTAGGCTTAATATAACCAATAGTTGATCGATACCCTGTCTCAATTTCTACCTCTCGGTGCTTGTGGTACTGGGGAATTTACTATGACTTTTATTGCCCCTGGTATTTTTTTGAATCGATTGCATCCACCTGTTTCGTATTGAATGATATCTTTTTTAATACTGCGTTGCAAACCTATCGCCTGTTCAACGTGCCCCTCATATGATCCCTTGCCAGCCAGTGGGCCTACAGTGCGTTTGGATTCTTTGTCTTTGGCCCAGTCGAAAAGATCAAATTTGTCTTCCAGCAGTTCTTCAATTCGCTCCTGTAGCCCCCGGTTGCCTGAAATTGATTTTCTTTGATATGTTTTTTCATGGATTTCGTTCCATAATTCTTCGCACTCGGCATGACATTTTTGGCAATTTTCCTTTTTTAACCCGTTTGGGTCAATCCATGTCTTAGGATTGGGTGCATATAAAAATAGGTTTTTCCCCCCCGCCAATCCAATGGGGTCTTGGCTAGCAAACCTACCTACAGTCGGGTCGTAATAACGAAATCGGTTGTAATGCAGTCCGGTTTCTTCATCAAATTGCTGCCCCTGGAGCCGGAAGGGTTGCTCGATCAGCGGTGGTGCGAGTGAGCGGAAGCGCGTGACTTCTGCTTCTTGCTGATCCATTCCCGGACCATGACCTCTGCGCCGCTGGTCCGCTATTCCGTCGGTTCCTGTCGCCTGGCTTGACACGGCCCGCAGCGTGGCCTCCCCCCACACCTTGTAATCCACAGCCCAGACAATGTGCCCCCGGGCATCGGTCAGTTCCAGCGGAGCACCTATCTGGTCGCACTGGTACCAGTAGATGTGCCTGCCTCCTGGCTGCTGCGTGCCCTGCACGGTGGCCAGGGGCACGAAGCTGCCCGGCTCGTAGATGAACAGGCTGGCCTTTCCCCCGCGCTGGCTGTGCACCATGAGGTCGCCATCCCACAGGTAGCGCGTGGTGCCGAAGGCATCGGCCTTGGCCACCCGTCGGCCGAGCGCATCGTAGGCGTATCGCGTGGCCTGGGTCACTCCGTGGCGTGTGGTTTTCGCCTCGACCAGTTGATGGTCGGCATTCCAACGCAGTTCGGCGACTTCGTGATGCCCCGCCTTCTGGTTGCCGCGCGTGCGGCGCACGGCGTTGCCATGCACGTCGTATTCGAAGTGCAGATCCTGGTAGAAGCGCAGGCGGTTGTCGCCGACGACGCCGAGGCCCTGGCGCGAGGCCTGCCCGGCCTGCGCGCGCTGCATCTGCGCCTCGCTGGCGTCCAGCAGGTTCCCGGCGGGATCGAAGGCGAACAGCTCCCGCGGGGCATGGCTGCCCTGGCCGGGCAGGGCGGCGAGGATGCGGCCTACGGGGTCGTAGCGGAACTCCTGGCTGCCGCGCAGGGTGTCGGCCCGGGCGATCAATTGGCCCAGGGCATCGTAGGCATAGGCGCGTTCGAGCCGCACCGTGGCTATGGGGGCGGTGGATGCCGAGCCCACTGCCGCCCGGTGGCGGACCAAGCGCCCGGCCGGGTCGTAGTCGTAGCGGCTGTGCAGTGCGCCCTGGCTGCGTTGCGTCTCACGGTGCAGGGCATCACGCTCGATGTCGGTGATGACGGTGCGTGTGCCTGACCCCGCTTCCGTAAGCCCGATCTGGTGCAGGTGGCCCGATCCATAGTGCAGCCAGTCCAGCGCCCGGCCGTCGGGCAGGGTGGTGCGGATGCGGTGGCCCAGCTCGTCGTACTCGTGCGAGAGCACGCGTTCCTCGGGCTGACCCTTCTGCCCCGGCAGGGGCTGGAGCGTCTGCACCTCCTGCAGGATCTGCCCGACCGGGTCGTAGCGCCAGGCGATCGCGGCGGCCGGGTTGGTCGCTGCCGTCAGGCGGCCGAGCGGGTCGTAGGTGTAGGTGGCGAGGCTGTCTTCGGACGATGCGTCGCCGTGGGCATGTTTGCCCACCAACCGGCCCAGCGCATCACGCTCCAGGTGCGTGACCTTGCCCGGGCCGGCATCGCTGCCTCCGGCCTCGACGACGTGGGTCAGTTCGCCCGCGGCGTTGTACACGTAGCGCTGGTGGCGGCCATCGAAGCCGATCTCGTCGGTGAGGTGGTCGGCCGCGTCGTAGAGGAAGCGCGTGTGCGCGCCGTTCTCGTTGGTGAGGGCCACGAGCCGTTCGCCCAGGTCGTAGTGGTAGCGCAGCACGCCACCGCGCGCGTCGGTGCGCTCGGCGGGCTGGCCCGAGCCGTGGTAGCGGTAGCGCGTGGTGCCGCCGAGCGGGTCGGTGTAGGCGAGCAACTGGCCTTCGCCGCCCCATTCATAGCGGTGGGTGGCGCCCGTGGGCTCGGTCACTTCGCGCAGGCGGCCCTGCGCGTCGTGGCGGTAGCGGGTGGTGTGGCCCAGGGCATCGACGCTCGCGGCCAGGTGGCCCAGGGCGTCATAGGCATAGCGGCTGGTGCGGCCCGAGCAGTCGGTGTAGGCGATGAGCTGTGCTGACGCATCCCACTGCAGCCGGCGGGTGCGGCCGGCGGCATCGGTGAGGACGATCGGCAGGCCCCGGGCGTCGTACTCGGTGGCGGTGCTGCGGCCCAGGGGATCGGTGGAGCGGATGCGGTTGCCGCGTGCATCGTATGCATGGGTCCACGTGTGGCCCAGGGCATCGGTGACGCGCACGGGGCGGTCCTTTGCGCCGCCCTCGGTGCCGTAGTCGATGCGGGTCGCGTGCCCGGCGGCATCCAGGTGCAGCGTCAGGTTGCCGCGGCGGTCGAACACGGTGCGCGTCTCGCGGCCCAGCGCATCCACCGCCGCCTCGGGGTGGCCGTTGGCGTCGAAGGGCGTGCGGCTCACGTGGCCCAGCGCATCGCGCACGGCCACGATGTCGCGGCGCTCGTCGAAGGCGAAGCCCATGGTGCGGCCCAGTGCATCGTGCGTCCAGGTGCGGTGCCGCTCGTAGGTGAACTGGTGGGCCGCGCCGCTGTCGAGGTTGCGCGACACGGTGACGCGGCCCTGCGGGCTCAGCGTGTCGTATTCGTTGTGGTGGCGCGCGCCGTCCGCCAGGGTGTAGCCGACGAGCAGGTGCCTGCTCCATTCGAAGCGCCGCACGCGGCCGGCGGCGCTGGTGTGGGCCACGAGGTTGGGCGGAGCCAGTTCGCTGCGCGGATCCTGCACGTCGGGGGCGTAGTGGTAGCGCGCCAGCAGCGTCTCCTCGCCGCCGGCATGCAGTGCGTGGACGGCCTCCAACTGGCCCTGCGGGCTCCAGTCCAGGCGGAACCAGCGCCCCGCGCTGTCGGCGATGCGCCCGGGACGGGGCGGCGTGCTGAACGGGCGGAAGCCCGGGCCGAAGGCGTTCTGGTCGAAGTGCAGCTGGATGCGGTTGCCGTTGCGGTCGCTGAGGGCCACCAGAGGCAGGCGCCACTGGCCCTCGGCCTGGCGCGTGAAATGGTGGACGCGCCCGTCGGTATGCACGAGTTGCCACACATCGGCATGGGTGCGGCGAACGGTGAAGCGCTCGTAGGCCTCGAAGTGCTCCTCGCCTTCTTCCAGGCCGGGCAGGCGGACGGCGCGGCCCTGGCCATCGTGATAGAGCAACTGGTCCGCCTGCAGCCACAGTTCGGTGGCGAGGGGATGGCTCCAGCCCTGGCCGAACCAGCCGTCGGTGCGTGCATCCCCGCTGCGGTAGTGGCGCAGCCATCCCATGGGGATCGGCCCGCCGAGCGAGAAATCCGTCTGCGTGAGGGTCTTCTCGCCCGTGGCGAGGACCACGGGGCGCTTGCTCGCGCATGCGCACTGCGTCGGATTGCTTTCTCCCTTCTTCGACGTCTGGACATCGGTCTTGTCGTTTTCACGCTTCTTCGCCGGACGGGATTTCTTGGTGATGATGGAGATGCCCACGCCCACGGTGCTGCGCGCGAGGATGCCCGCGGCGCGTTTGGCCATGTCGCGCTTTTCCTCGCGTGACAGGTCGGGCCGCGTCAGGTCGGCGATGAGGCCACCCAGCTCTTCCTGGAGCGCGGCGGCGGTCTGCACCCCGGCTTCCACGCGCTGGCCCACGCGCACGCCGGTGGCCGCCCCGGTCATGATCGCGCCCGCGCCGGAGCTCCCGGCCGTCACCGGGGCGGCTGCCGTGAGGGCCGCGGTGGCGAGCGCCATGCCGCCATCGACCGCCAGCCCGCCGAGTGTTTCCCAGGTGAACAGGTCTTTCAGGCTGGCCAGCACCTCGTCGCCGAACTCGCTGGCGATCTCCGATGCCAGGTCGCCGTCCAGCTCCTTGGCGATGTCCCAGGTGTTGGACATCGCGGTTCTCACCGCGCCGAAGCTGGCCCAGATCGAGGTGGTGCCCACCTCCGTTTCGTGCCGCACCGTTTTGTGGCCCTCGATCCAGACCTGCTTGCCCCAGTTGCCCGTGAAGGTGGCCGGCCCGTCGCGCACCAGGGTGACGACGCCCCCCTTGGACACCTGGGGCGCATGCCATCCGTTCATCAGCGCACTCTCGGCCGTGGCCACGTCGGTGCCCGAGTGGAAGGTGGAGCCCGCGGGGTTGTCGATCGAACCGCTGTCGTTGCGGTAGGGCGCCACGCCCGGAAGGTCCTTCTTGCGCAGGAAGACGAAATCGTCCGGCTTGAACACCCTCCCCGCAGCGGCTTGCGATACGACCTCCTTGCCGTCTATGTAAGTCTTCCCCACGTCAGCTTTCCTCTCTGCCTTGTCCGTCGTTTTTTTCGATGGTTCATGCCGCCATGCACTCGATGGCGCCCGCACTGCAGGGTCCCGCGATGTCCTGGGTGCTGCACAGGGCCTGCCCGATCTCCGCCAGCCCGTGCCGGTGCAGGCCCGCGGCCAGGGCCCACTGCACGGCACCCCACGCGGCGCCTAGCTGCCCCAGCAGTTCGGCGGGCTGAAGGGGGGCTGCACGCCAGCCGTGCCCGCTGTCGGAGGCGGACAGGCGGCCCAGCGCCGCGGCCATGTCTTCCTGCCGCCACGCGCTGCCGTCGCTGTCGCTGATGTGCTGCCGGACGTGGTGCAGGGGCAGGCCTGCGGCCTGGAGCGCCGCCTGGAGGGCCTGCTCCAGGGCGCGACCATCGCCCGCCCGCTGGCTGGGCCAGCGCGGCGAGGCCTCCGGCGCATCGGTGACCGCCGGTGCGTGCAACACGGTGCCGCCCGTGCGCTTGCGCTCGGTGGCGGCGACAGGTTGCAGCAGGAGCGCTGCCGCGGCCTCCCCGGGCACCCATCCGCTGCTGTTGTTCCTGGCGTAGATGCGTTCTGCGCGCCAGTCGCGCAGCAGGACATCCTGGTCGCACAGAGAGTCCGCCGCCAGCAGGACGACCTGTGCGGGCGGGCTGTCATGCCGGAGCGCCAGGAATGCATGGGCCAGCGCCCGATGGCAGGTTTCGGCGCCGCCCGCGAAGGCCCGGGTTCCATGCACCGGCAGCCCTGCCTGGCGGCAGGCGTGGCCGAGGTCCTGGCTGAATGCCTGGAGGGCCGGGTCGTCCCCGGACACCGCGTGCGAGGAAGCCGAGGGGGTCGTGGACGCCCACGCGGGCAGCGCCAGCAGATACAAGGTCGGCACCAGCGGCAGCGTATGCAGGTGCTCCATCATCGGGCGCCAGGCGGACCGGATGAGCGCGTTCAGGCGGTCGCGCCCGCGGGTCGGGCCGGCCACGTCGTCGGCAGGCGCCGTCAGCAGCTTGACGCCGTCCACCTCGCGGTAGCGGAACTGCTTGCGCTGTGCGGAGAACGCCACGACGCTGGTCAGCCAGTCGTCGCCCAGGCTGGTGGACAGGGTGGCGTGCTCTATGCGGAGCGCTTGCGCGGGATGGGTCGATGGAGCCATGGAAGCGGTGGGCCGGAGAGGTTTCAGGCATCGCACGCACGCAGCGTGATGCGGCCTTCGGGGGGCAGCACACTGCGCCAGACGATGGCGCAGCGCCCTTCGTCCGGCAGCACGATGCAGGTGTCCGCTGTCAGCGGAACGACGGTCTGCGTATCCAGCAGGGCCACGGGCCTCGCGGAAGGCCACACGACCTGCGCGGTGCCGCTCGCGGTGAGCCCGTGCAGGGCGATCGCCTCGCCCGGCGAAGGCGCCTCCGGCCATTGCAGGCGCGGGTCCGCCTGGTTGTGGAAGAGCGGGTGGAAATCCCGCGGCGGGCGGGGGGCGCGCTCCCGCTGCCATGGCAGATCACGGGTTCCCATATGGGCCAGGCGATGCCCGGCGTTTTCCGGCCAGGGGCCGAATCCCGCAGGCAGCGGGTTGCCGGTGATGTCGGCGACCGGGTGGTCCGGGTGCTCCACCCAGGGCAGGGCGATGCGATGCAACGCTTCACCGGCATGGCCCGCCGTGCCGCCCATGCCCTGGGGGTTGTGGGCCGTCCCGGATGCCGGCGTGTCTCCCCCGAAGGAAAAGCAGGGATGGACCGGCACGCGGTGCACGGCGCTCACGAAGTCTCCCGCGACACCTCCGCCGCCCGACAGCAGGGTCCGCCGCCAGAACCGGGGAGCGCACAGCGTGAGCGCGGCCACCTGCCGCTGGCGCACGACCGCGGCAAGGAACCGGTATTCGGCCTTGCCGGTCCGCGGATACCCGTATCCGCTGACGATGAAGTCGAACCGCGGCTTGGGCGGGACGACGTCGGAAGGAATCCACTCGATCTCCTCCTCCAGCCGCGGGCCGAGAGCGGCGCGCTGCGCGGGCTCCAGCGCCAGGTCCGCCATCCGGGTCA
Organism: Comamonadaceae bacterium UBA4962; assembly: GCA_002397315.1. Taxonomy (GTDB): domain Bacteria; phylum Pseudomonadota; class Gammaproteobacteria; order Burkholderiales; family Burkholderiaceae_C; genus Paracidovorax. The sequence goes on along the minus strand of DHAE01000023.1, from coordinate 69,787 downwards.
TCAGGGGTGCATCGCGGAAGCCGAGGCGGCCCGGCTCGGAAGACAGCGTATCGGGCCGGTCCAGATCCCAGACACCCTTCACGATCAGCAGTCGCCCCAACTGCCCGTCGGCATCCGTGTGGGGGCGCACCGCCGCGGCAAAGGGCGTCAGGTTCAGCACCTGGCTCATGCCGCAGGCTCCGCACTCCGCGTTGCCGCGATCCAGGACGACAGGCCGATGACCTGGACCTGGTGCCGGCTGGGCGCATAGGCGGACAACCCGGCACCAACGGCCTTCTTCGACTGCACCGATTGCTCGATGTACAGCGCCTGCCGCATCGGTGTCGTGAGCTGGAGAACGGCCGATCCCAACGCGGCGCCTCCGTCTTCCTCCCGGAGAAGTGCGCGGCCGAAGCGCAGGCGGCGGCTTTGCCCGGGGCCGGTGGCCGCCAGCATCGCTTCGGGCGTCCACTCGGCGTGCCTCGCCTGGTTGGTGACGCCGACGTGTGCATTCCGCAGTGCCTGCAGCACCGCGAGGCGCAAGGCCTGTTCGCGGATCTCCGGGGGCGCCGTCTTGTCGCGCACTTCGGCGGGCACTTCGCCCAGGAACGTCCACAGGGCGTCCAACTGCGCGGGAGTGGGGTCCGATCCCTGTTGGAGAACGCTACGGCCCAGATGGACCAGCCCCTCGGGAAACCCTGCCAGTGCCAGCACGCGCCAGCGCATTCCATCGTCCAGGGTGGCGTCTTCCAGGGCCCGCCGGTGGGCCTGCACGGGGTCGCTGAGCGTGGTCAGGCACCACGCCAGCCGGTGCAGGGCAGGGTGCTGCATGCGGGTGCATTGCAGGTATCCCGGCGTCGGGATGAGATCCACTCGGCCGCTGGTGGCGACCAGGCGCAGGGCGTGCAGCAGCGCGTCCGCGTCTCCGGTTCCGCGCCGGTGGATCCGCGCCGGCAAGTCCGAGGGAGGATGGTTCAGGCGGCACAGTGCAAGCTCGCAGGCGCGCAGCAGGGGGCCATCGGGCAGCTCCGTCGCCAGCGCGGTGATGCGCGGAACATGGGCTGCGATACCGCACCGGCCTGCCAACTCCACCCCCAGGATTTGCGTTGGCTCGGCGTGTGACGCCAGCAGTGCCGCGGTGCGGGCGATGCGGGCAGCATCCCCGTGCCGGGACTGCGGAAAGAACCACCATGCATCCCTGAAGGCCGTGCGATGGTGCTCACCGTACCGGCCGAACCAGCGCGCCGCCATGTCCTCTGCTTGCGCGTGGCCGAGCATTTCCGTGCTGCAGGCCGCGGCGACGTGGACGAGGGCATCGAGGGCCGGACCAGGCGCGCAGGCCGACAGCTCCCCGTCCAGGGCCTCCAGGGTGGCCTGTCCGAACACCGACAACGCCCGCAGGTTGCGGTCGATCTTGCGGTCCACGGTCTGCAGTGCCAGGAGGCGGAAATCCATCGTTCCGGTGATGTGCAGCCGGCGTCGGCGGGCGCGTACGGTTTCCTCCAGAAGCTCTGCGATGAGCTGATCACGGCTGGGCATGGAAGCGTCGCGTCCAGTTCAGTTCAGGTCGATGGATGCGCCCTCGATCCGATAGGGACCGATGGCGGACTGCGTGATGGCCTGGGCTTCCAGCACCACGCTTCCCTGTGCGTTGAAACGGAGCATGGAGTCACCGCAGCGGATCTCGACGGACCCGAGCGCCGTCAGGTCCAGGCGCTGGGCGTGGATGCGGAGGGTGCCGGTCGCAGGGTCGAAGCCCACGCCCGCGGCCTCGATGCCGCCGTCCTGGCCGTGGGACGCGGCTGCCGCGTCACGCAGGGGGTAGGCGGCCAGGATCAGGGCCGGCGCTTCGGCATCCTGCATGACGGCCACCCGCTGTCCGGGGACGGGCCAGGGCAGATGCGTCGCGATCTCCGCGGGGATGGCTTGGCCATCGATCTCGACGATCGCTGCGCCGCCCGAGTCGATGCGGAGGATTTTCCCGGCGCGCATGGGCCCTTGAACGGGCGCCGCAGCAACAGGGGTGTTTCGTTGTGGAATGGCCATGGTGGATGCAATCTGAAGCGAAGCGGCACGAGCGGCCGCCGGAGCGGAGCCGGTGTCAGTCGTTGTCCCGGACCTGCGGGCTGACAGAGAGGATCTTGTTCTCGCCGACGAAGGTGATGTCTTTGCCGTTGAGCGTGATGGTCCCGTCCGCTTTGAGCACGAGGCTGCTGCTGCCGACGGTGATCGACACGCTCTGCGCATCCATGGTGATGTTGGAGCCGCCGCCCCCCGAGCCCGAGGAGCCCTTGGACGACGCGACGATGTTCTTGGGGCCTCCTGCCGCCGCCGCGCCACCGCCACCTCCCCCGCCGCCACCCCCCACGCTGAGCGTGTATTTCGTTCCGACCGTGGTGGACTGGTCGCTGCCGACCATGGTGGTCTGCGTGCTTCCGACCACGGTGGCCATCATGGCCCCCACGTTGAGGTTGTAGGCCACGCCCACGTTCTCCATCCGCCCCACGCCCACGTTCTGCATGTAGGCGATGCCGATGGTCTCGGTCTTCATCTTCCCGACCTTGATCGACCAGTTGCTGCCGATCTTGTCCTTTTCATTCCGGCCAATGCGCTTCGTGCGGTTCTTGCCGATGGAGACGGTTTCGTCGACGCCCACGTCTTCCCGGCGGTTGTCGCCAATGGAGATCGTCTCGTCGTGGTCCACCCGTTCCTTGCGACTGGAGTGGATGGTGATGGTCTCGTCGCCATCGACTTCTTCGGTGCGCCAGCCATGCACCGTGATCTTCTCGTTCCGGTCGACGGTCTCGGTCCGGTCTCGGTGCACGATGGTGGTTTCGTCGCGGTCGATCGTCTTGCGCCGATCCTGACCCACCCACTTGTCTTCATCGTTCTCGACCTCGGTGAGCTGGTCCTTCTGCGCATGCAGCCACAGCTGCTCCGCGCCCTTCTTGTCCTCGAAGCGGATCGCGTTGGCATCGCCGGCGCCGTTCTTCATCCCGTCGCCGGCGGCGCCGCCCTTGCTCGAGTTGGTTTTGATGCCGGACTGCGTGGCATTGCCCGGCAGGCCCCAGGGCGGCATGTTGGCGGCGTTGTAGACGCAGCCCAGGATGATCGGATAGTCCGGGTCGCCGTTCAAAAAATCGACGATCACTTCCATTCCGATGCGCGGCGTGAACACGGCGCCGAAGCCGGGGCCGGCCCAGCTGGTGGAAACGCGCACCCAGCAGCTGGAGTTCTCGTTCATCGCGCCGATGCGGTCCCAGTGGAACTGCACCTTCACGCGGCCGTACTGGTCGGTCCAGATCTCCTCGCCGGGCGGGCCCACCACCACGGCGGTCTGCGGGCCGGTGGTGCGCGGGCGCGGGGTGGTCACCTGCGGGCGGTAGGGCACGGAGGTGGGGTGCACCTCCATGCGGAACTTCTGCACCGAGCCGGCCTGCGTCTGCCCCACGCCGGCCACCCCTTGCGTGGCCTGCACGTTCTCTTCCAGGTGATAGTGCACGCGGGTGACGAGGTACTGCCGGTTCTGGTCCGCGCGCGGGTAGTTCTCCAGCACGATGGTGTAGCCGGGTGCGATGCTGCGCTTGTTCAATTCGGCATGCGCCCGCTCGCGGCCGGCCAGGCCTTCTTCCATGTGCAGCCGGGTGTAGGTCTCGCCGTCGGTGAACTCGGTGTAGCCGCCCGGCCATTCGTAGCGTTCGTAGGCGTCGTGCGCATGGCCCGGGGGCGACTGGCGCATCTCCGACAGGTCGGCGCGCGGCTTGGTGAAGTCGTAGTCGTCCAGGTAGGCGCGGCCGGGCGCGACCTCCTGGCCCATGCGCCAGGCGTGGATGTGCTCGCGGTCGGCGATCGCCGATTTGCCGGGCGGGTGGAAGGGGATCACGTGGCCGCCGGGCAGCGGCGCGTGCGAGCCGACCACGTCGTCGGCGAAGACCACCGTGTGGCTGCCGCTCGCATGCTCCACGAACCAGTAGATGCCCTCGGATTCGCAAAGCCGCGCGACGAACTGGTAGTCGCTCTCGTGGTACTGCACGGTGTAGGGCCGGCTGCGGTAGCCGCGCGTGAGGCGCTGCACGAAAGGCCGGCCGTAGCGCGAGAGCACCTGCGTCACGATGGCCGGCACGTCCATTTCCTGGAAGATGCGGAAGTCGGTGCGGCGCGTGGCGAGCCACAGCCAGGGCTGCAGCGTGAGCCGGTAGGCGAACTGGGCGGACGTGTCCTGCCCGCGCATGCCGAAGCCGGTGACGATGCCGTCGATGTAGCGGCGGCCCAGGCCCTCGGTCTCGACGGCGACGGTGGCGCCGAGGCCCAGCAGGGCCTTGGGGTCGATGCCCTTGTCCTTGGAGAGCAGGTCGATCTCCAGGGCGTAGAGCGCCGAGAGCGCCTCCTCCCCCTGCAGTTGCCGGAACTGCAGGGCCCCTCCCAAAGGCGTTTGAATGGTTACGCGACGGTTCGTCATGCGGTCAACTGTTTCCAGCCGTTATTTTTGTTGGCGCGGATTATGGGGCGCCGCGCCTGCGGATGAGCTGCCTTGCCGGGTCGAATTGCATCCAAATGTTTGCGGGATGCCGCCAAAAGCGTGAAGAAGGCGACAGGTTCATGCAGCTCCGGCATGGCGTCATGGCGATGTCACATGCAGCCCCAACACTGGCGGCTTTCGTAACCCGAACTCCCACATGTCTGCGCATTTCTTCTCCACCGCTCCTCGCCTGCCCCGGTTGCCCGTGATCGCTCTGTGCGCCATTCCCTCTCTGTTCCTGGCCGCCTGCGGCGGCGGCAGCGGCGACGGCGGCTTCTCCAGCAGCCAACCGGCCACCGCCACACTGGCCGTGCTGGAGACCACCGACCTGCACTTCAACGTGCGCAGCTACGACTACTTCAAGCTCGCAGAAGACAAGTCGTACGGCTTCGAGCGCACTGCCACCCTGGTGCGCCAGGCCCGCAAGGAATTCCCGAACACGCTGCTGGTGGACAACGGCGACACCATCCAGGGCACGGCCCTGGCCGACTACGAAGCCGTGGTGAAGACGATCCCCTGCAACCAGCAGCTCTCGATGTACAAGGCGATGGGCGCCCTGGGCTTCGACGTGGGCACGCTGGGCAACCACGAGTTCAACTACGGCCTGCCGTTCCTGAACCAGGTGCTGGGCGGCGGCATGCAGGTCGACGGCGTCGATTCCAGCGTGAAGTGCGCGGGTGCGGGCTACCCCACGGTGCTCGCCAACGTGTACAGCAGCAAGACCCGGCAGCCGCTGATCCAGCCCTACACGCTGATCGAGAAGACCGTGGTGGCTACCGGCTCCGACGGCAAGGAAGTGAAGCTGCCGATCAAGATCGGCGTGATCGGCTTCACCACGCCCGGCATCATGAACTGGGACAAGCGCTACCTGGAAGGCAAGGTCTACACGGAAGGCGCCGTGGAGGCCGCCACCAAGTACGTGCCGGAGCTGCGCGCCAAGGGGGCCGACGTGGTCGTGGCGCTGCTGCACGGCGGCCTGGATGCCGGCCCGTATTCGTCCACGATGGAGAACCCGGGTCTATACCTCTCGAAGGTCTCGGGCATCGACGCGATGGTGATGGGCCACCAGCACAGCGTGTTCCCCGACACGGCCGCCACGCCGGCCTACACCCAGGCGGGCGTGGACAACAAGGCCGGCACCATCAACGGCGTGCCGGCCGTGATGGCCAGTTCGTGGGGCAAGGCGCTGGGCGTCATCAGCCTCAGGATGAAGTGGGACGGCAAGGCCTGGGCCGTAGACAAGGGCGCATCGAAGAGCGAGCTGCGCAACATCCAGACCGGCAAGGACGCCGCGGGCAAGGCCGTGTTCGTGGAGGCCGACAGCAGCATCGCGCCGCTGATCGAGACGCAGCACCAGGCCACCATCGGCTATGTGAAGACGCCGATCGGCACCACGGACTTCCGCATGAGCACGCTGTTCGCCGACGTGGGCGATCCGGGCGCGATCCAGATCGTGAACCAGGCCCAGCAGGCCTATGTGTCGGCCTACATCCAGGCCAACCTGCCGCAGTACAAGAGCCTGCCGGTGCTGTCGGTGAGCGCGCCCTTCAAGTCCGGCTTCCAGGGCGGCGCCGACTACACCGACGTGGCCGTGGGCCCGCTCGCGATCTTCAACGCGGCCGACCTGTACCTCTACCCGAACACCGTCTATGCGGTGAAGGTGAACGGTGCGGACATCAAGAACTGGCTGGAGGCCGCTGCCAAGCGCTTCAACCGGATCGACCCGGCCAAGACGTCCGAGCAGGCGCTGATCAGCACCTTCCCGGGCTACAACTTCGACATGTTCACCACGGCCGACGTGCAGTACGAGATCGACGTCACCCAGGCCGTCGGCAGCCGCATCAAGAACCTGACCTACAAGGGCCAGGCGATCGACCCGGCGCAGGAATTCGTGATCGCGACGAACAACTACCGCGCGACCAGCGGCAAGAGCTTCATCGACAAGCTGGACGGCTCCGGCACGATCTGGGCCTCGCCCGACGCGAACCGCGACGTGGTGATCGACTACATCCGCAAGAACCCATCGGTGACCCGCACGGCCAACGGCAGCGCCAAGAGCTGGCGCTTCACGAAGGTGAAGACCGCCGGCCCGGTGGTGTTCACTTCCGGCGCCAACGGCCTTTCCGTGGCGCAGGCCGCGGGCCTCTCGAACATCTCCGTGCTGGCCGCGGACGACGGCTCGGGCAAAGGCACGTCGAAGTACGCGGTCGATCTGTCGAAGTAACAAAAGAGGGCGGCAGGCATCCTGCTGACGGCGCCGGCGGCCTTTTGCGGCCGCCGGCGCTGTTTTGCTTGGAAATAGCGTCAGTCGTCCAGCTTTTCGCGCAGAACCTTGCCCGTGGTCGGTTCCACGCGCAGTTCCACCGGCAGGTTGGCGGCATTGGTGGCCTCGGCCTCCCAGAAGCCGTCGTCGTAGTCCACGTCGCGGATGCGGGTGTAGCCCGCCACCTGCAGCGCCTGGCGCACCTGGTCCGCGCTCAGGATCGGCTGGCCGTTGACCGTGCCGCCATTGCGGCCCACCTGGCTCAGCACTTCGAGCGTCGTGGGGTGCAGCACGAACTCCACCTTCTCGCCCTGGTAGGCCGACGTGCGGGCCTTGGCTTCCCAGAAGCCGTCGTCCAGTTCCACGTCGTAGACCACGGCGAAGCCGGCGGCACGCAGCTTCTGAGTCACCTGCTCCACGCCGGGCAGCCCGCCGCCGATGTCGTTCTTGCGCACGGCGGTGAAGCTGCCGTCGGCGTCCTTCACCAGCACGGTGGCGCGGGCCCCGTCGTTGGAGACGGCCTGGGCCGTCCAGTAGCCGTACTGCTTCTGCAGGTCGTGCGGCGCCACGTACTGGTTGCGGGCCATCACTTCGACGGCCTCGGAAGCGGTCAGCGCCCAGGCCAGGGAGGGCAGGGTGGTGGCGGCTGCGGCGGAGAGAGCGAGCGTCGCGAGGGTCTTCTTCTTCACGGTGTTTCCTTTCGGTGTTGCGTAGGTTCGGTCAGGGATGGCGGCAGTGTCGGCCGCGGTCCCTAAATCCACCGTGAAGCGCCCGTTCATGGGCGGTTTAACGCGGGCCGCAATAATCGCGCGATGACACGACCGACCCCGAGTGCCCTCCTGCGGGCCGCGGCCCTCGCCGCGGCGGCGCTCGCGTGCGCGCAGGTGCCCGCCGCCGAGCAGGACGCCGCGCGGCGCGGCGTGCTCACCGGCCAGCTCAAACCCCTCAACAGCATCATCGCGGACATTGGCCGCAAGTACGGTGGCCGCGTCATCGAGGTGGAGACCAAGAGGGGGCGCAAGGGCGAACTCCGCTACGAGATCACCGTCATCGACGCCCGTGGCGAAAAGCAGGAGGTGCTGGTGGACGCGGCCTCGGGCGACGTCGTGGCGCAGGAGCGCGAATGGCCGACGCAGCCCGTGCCGCTGGCGCAGATGGCCCGCTACATTCGGCAACTGGAGCAGAAATACGGCGCGCGCGTGGTGAATGCCGAATTCGAGCGCGATGGCCAGGGCAAGGCGGTGTACGAGGTCAAGCTCTCGGAACGGCCCGCGGGCGAGATGAAGCTGCTGCTGGACGTGCGCACGGGCGAGGTGCTGCATCCGCCCGAGTCCGCCGCTCCGCAGGCCCCGCCGAAATCCATGGCGGCGGTGCTCGAATCGCTGCGCCCCAAATTCTCCGGGCTGGTGCTGGAGGTGGAGCTGGAGACCGACCACCGGCGCCGCCCCTACTACAGTGTCGAGCTGCAGCAGCCCAACGGCTTCAAGCTGGAACTGGAAGTGGATGCCGCCACGCTGGAAGTGACGCGGCAGAAAGTGGACGACGACTGATGCGCGTACTGGTGGTGGAAGACGACGAAGCGCTGGCGCGGCAACTGCGCGAAGCCCTGGAAGCCGCGGGCTTCGCGGTGGACGTGGAGCACGACGGCGAATCCGCATCGTTCGCCGGCAGCGTGGAAGCCTACAGCGCCGCGGTGCTGGACCTGGGCCTGCCGCGCAAGGACGGCCTGAGCGTGCTGCACGACTGGCGCGAGGCCGGCCGCGGCTGGCCGGTGCTGGTGCTCACGGCGCGCAACCGCTGGAGCGACAAGCTCGCGGGCTTCAATGCCGGGGCCGACGACTACCTGACCAAACCGTTCCTGATGGACGAGGTGGTGCTGCGGCTGCGGGCCATGCTGCGCCGCACGGCCGGATCGGCCGCCGCGACGCTGCGCTCGGGGCCCCTGGAATACGAGGTGGTGCAGGGGCGCTTCGCGCTGCACGGGCAGACGCTGCAGCTCACCGCGCAGGAACACAAGATCCTCGCGTATTTCATGCACCATCCCGGCAGACTGCTCACGCGCACCGACATCGCCGAGCACGTGTATGCGCGCGACCTCGATCCGGATTCCAACACGCTGGACGTGCTGATCGGCCGCATCCGCCGCAAGCTCGGCGGCGCGCCGCAGTTGGTGACGGAACGCGGCCAGGGCTTCCGGCTCGTGGCGACCGATGCGGATGGCTGAGGCACGAGAAACAACTTCCGCCTGGGCGCTGAAAGTGGCCCAGTGGCCGATGGCCACGCGCATCGCCCTGCTGGTGATCATCCCCATGCTGTTGCTGGTGTCCACGGGCGGGCTGTGGCTGCGCGGGCAGATGCACCGCAGCCTGCTGGACGGCTTCGAGCAGTCGCTGCGCGACAAGGCCCAGCGCGTGGGCGCACGCCTGCAGCGCGATGCGCAGGGCGTGCTCCGCGAGGCGGCGGGCGGTGCGGACGAATTCAGCGCCATCTATGCCGGCTGGTACTGGCGGGCGGAGGCGGGCCGCGAGGTGCTGCGCTCGCGCTCGCTCTGGGACATGGACCACCTGCCCACCGATGGCCGTCCCGTGGCGGGATCGGCCGCACTGCATCCCGCCACCGGTCCGCAGCAGGAGCCGCTGCTGGCGCTCACCGTGCCCGTCGCGCTCGGCAGCTCCGCCGCTCCGGTGGCGCTCACGGTGTACGGGCCCGCGGCGCAGTTGCAGGGGAGCATGGTGCAGATCGACCGCAACCTGGTGCTGGCAGGGTGGGTGCTGCTGGCCCTGGCCGGCGTGCTGGCGTGGCTGCAGGTGCGCGTGGGATTGGCGCCGCTGCGCCGGTTGGAAGCGCTGCTGGCGTCCCTGCGCGATCCCCAGGCTGCGGGGGGCGATGCGCTCCGGCATCTCGCCGCGCCCACCGGCCGGGACCTGCAGCCGCTGCAGAACGAGCTGGCGGGCCTGCTGGCGCACAACGCGCACGTCGTGACCCGCGCGCGCGCCCATGCGGTGGATCTGAACCATGCGCTCAAGAAGCCTCTCGCCCTGCTGAGCGCACAGGCCAGCGCGCAGCCCCATGTGCCGAGCCACGAAGTGCGGCAGCAGGTCGATGCGATGGCGCAACTGGTGGACCGCTACCAGGCCCGCACGATGAGCGACGCGCTGCATGCCCACCCGGGCGCCGGCGGGCAGGTGGTCGACGTGCGTGCGTGCGCCACGCAGGTCCTGCACATGATGCGGCGCCTGCACGCCGCGCAGGAGCTGGATTGGGAATTGGCCGACCGCGCGCCGGGCGCCCTGCGGTGGCGCGGCGAGCGGGCCGACCTGGAGGAGGTGCTGGGCAACCTGCTGGACAACGCCGGCAAGTGGGCCGCTTCCCGCGTGCGGTTGACGGTGTCGCTGTCGGTGGAGGACGCGCCCGCAGGGCAGGCCTGCCTCGGCCTGGACGTGGAGGACGACGGTCCGGGCATGACGCCCGAGCAGCTGCAGACGGCGGGGCAGCGCGGCGTGCGGTTCGACGAGTCGGTGCAGGGCAGCGGCCTGGGCCTGGCGATCGCGAGCCAGATCGCGCAGGCCTACGGCGGGCGGCTGAAGCTGTACAAGAGCGGCGATCTCCGCGGCCTGGGGGTACGGCTGGAGATGCGCGGTTTGGTGCGTTAGAGCGGCTCACACGACCCTTCTGGCGTCGTTGCCGCATCTTGGCGTACTGCCTGCGGTGCGGCGCCTCGCCGGAACCGCCTCGCCGGGTCGTGTGAGGCGCTCTTAACCGCCTTGCGCGAAGCGGCGCCGGCCCGGCTGCAGCAGCACCACCAGCGCCCCCGCGCCGCCTTCGGCCGGGCGGGCCTGCACGAAGGCGAGCACTTCCTTTTTCTGTACCAGCCAGCGCTGCACGCGGGACTTGAGCACCGGCGTCTTGCCCGGAGAGCCCAGGCCCTTGCCGTGCACGACGCGCACGCAGCGCAGGCCCGTGCGGTGCGCGAGGCGGATGAACTCGCCCAGGGCCTCGCGCGCCTCGTCGGTGCGCAGGCCGTGCAGGTCGAGCTGTCGCTGGATGCTCCAGTGGCCCGCGCGCAGGCGGCGTGTCACGTCGGTGCCGATGCCGGTGCGCCGGAAGCTGAGCTGGTCGTCCACGTCCAGCAGCGTGCCCACGTCGAATTCGTCGCTCAGCGACTCGCGCAGCACGCGTTCCTCGTCGAGTTCGCGCTGCACGGGTTGCGGCTCGGGCGGCTCGGGCACGTGCCAGCGGCGCTCGTGCATGCCGCGCAGTGCCTGTACCGGGCCCACGGCATCCTGGAACAGCATGCGCTCGGCCCGGGCGCGGCGCGCAGCCTCCTGCCGCTCGCGCTGGCGCTGGGCCTCGCGCTCGGCGGCCTCGGCCAGCGCCTTGCGCAGCGGTTGCAGGTCCTGGAGAGAGCGGGCTTTCACGGTCATGGAATGCCGGTTGTATCCGATCCGCGCCGGGGGCCGCGGCGGAGGGGAAAGTAACCGGGGTGGCCGTGCGGACGGCGTGGGATGGGTGCGCACGGCAGACTTGGCCCCGCCTTGGATCGACGCCTTCAGGTCATGGCACGTCCGGCTCCAGGTATTCCGCGGCAATGAACTGCGTGGTTTGGGCAGGATTGAAGTTGTCGTCGCTCGCGAAGACGATCACGCGCCGGCCGCCCGGCAGCGGCGGGCCCCAGGCCATCGCTTCGAGGTTGTCGGCTTCCGGCAGGCCCGGGCCGGGGAAACTCGCCACCAGCGCCTTGGCGGCAGGGGTGTGGTTGCCGGGCACGAGCCGGTCGAGTCCGAGCGTGTCGCTCGCGGCGCGCGTGTCGATGCGGTAGAGGCGCGACGAGAATCCCGCGCCGGCGCTGTAGGCGCGTTCGAGCACCAGCAGATGGTGGGGACCGTCGGCAAGGATCTCGCTCACGCCGTTGAGACGCGGCCCCCAGGGAATGCGCCGTTCGCGGGGCACGGCGTCCGGCACGTACGCGATCTGGCGCACGGCGCGGCCGCTGGCGAGGTCCAGCGCCGTGATGCGCAGCGGACCGCCGGGCGCCTTGGTGGTTGGCAGCGGGCCGTCCTGCCGCCAGGCGGCCTCCATGGCGAGCCAGGCGGTGCGGCCATCGGGCGACAGGGCGAGGCCTTCGAGCGTGGCGTTGGCGCGCGGGCCACGGCCCTCGGCCGGGCGCGGCTCAAAGCCCGCGGGCAACGCGTACTGCCGCACCGCCGCGCCGTCCGCACGGGTTTCCCGCAGGGCCGGACCGAACCCGCGTGCGAAATCGCCTTCGCTGGTCCAGAGCAGCGAGGTGCCGCCGGGCAGCCAGCGCACCGCCTCCGGATCGGCCACCTCGCCCGCGGCGGGGCCTTCGCGGAAGGACTGCAGCCGCGACGCGAACGGCCGCCCGTCCGGCTGCCGCAGCGTGGCCATGCCCGTGAGTTGCGGCGTTGCGAGGGCACCGTCGCCATAGCGCAACCGCGCGGTATAGAACCGCGCCGGCTGGAGCGCGGAGCGGTCGTCGCTCAGCAGCACCCACCGGTCCTGCACGGGGTCGTAGTCGATGCCCGAGATGCCCCCGACCGTGCTGCCGAGGAATTCCAGGCCGTGCGGCAGCTTTGCGGTGCCGATCAGCCGAAGCTCCGGGCCAGGGGGACGCGCGGCCAGGGGCGCAGTGTCTTGCGCCGGCAGCACGGTCTGCCGCGCGCAGGCCGCGAGCAGCACCGGCACCACGGCCCAGGAAGCCCGCCTGGCAACCGCCCACCAGGCACGGGGCCGTGAGGCCGGCCGGTGGGCCCCCGAGGGGATCACCGCAGCAGTCCTTCCTCGGCCATGGACAGGGATGCGCCCGGCGCGACGATGATGTGATCGAGCACGCGGACATCGACGAGGCGCAGGGCGTCGGTGAGCGCGCGCGTCAGGTCCTCGTCCGCCCGGCTCGGCTGCACCTGCCCACTGGGGTGGTTGTGCACCAGCACCACCGAAGCCGCCTGGTGGTGGAGCGCGCGCACCACGATCTCGCGCGGATAGACGCTGGCCTGCGACAGCGTGCCGCGGAACATCTCTTCCATGGCGATGAGCCCGTTCTGGCTGTCGAGGAACAGCACCGAGAACACCTCGTGGGGCTTGCTTCCGAGGTGCAGCTGCAGGTAGTCGCGCACCGCGCGCGGCGACTGGAACATCTCGCGCTTGGGCAGCGCCTGCGCCAGCATGCGGCGTGCGAGCTCCAGCACGGCGACGAGCGAGGTGCGCTTGGCGGGCCCCAGGCCCTTGATGCGCCGGAGGGCTTCGGCGTCGGCCTGCAGCAGCCCGCCGATGCCGCCGAAGCCGCCCTGCAAGGCGCCCGTGGCTGGGTCGGGGAGTGCGGGGGACAGCAGCTCCTGGGCCATCTGCATCACCCCCTTGCCCACGATGCCCGTGCGCAGGAGGATGGCGAGGAGTTCCGTATCCGACAGGGCGGAGGGGCCGCGCGCCAGCAGGCGCTCGCGGGGTCGGGCATCGACGGGCAGAGTCTTGAGGGCCATAAGGTTGCAAAGAAGGAAGGACAATCGGGCACACCCCCGGACCGCGGCGTCGCGGCCAGGACACTGTATTTTTATACACCATTTGCAGGCCGGATGGCCCCCGTTTTGTCCATGATTTCCAACGCTTCCTCTTCCGTGCCCACCGTGCAGCCCGGCTCCTTCCTGACGCTGCACTACCGCCTGGCCGGTCCCTCGGGCGACGTCATCAACACGTTCGGCGACAAGCCCGCCACGCTGTCGCTGGGCGCCGGGGAACTGTCTCCTGCGATGGAGCAGCGCCTCCTCGGCCTGCCCGAAGGCACGCGCACCACGTTCGAGCTGCCGGCCGGCGAGGCCTTCGGCGAACGCAACCCGGAGATGCAGCAGTGGGTGGCGCGCCGGCTGCTGGCCGAACTCGGCGATCCCGACGAGCAGTACACCCTGGGCGACGTGGTGCAGTTCCCCACGCCGGACGGCACCGGCAGCTACGCCGGCGTGGTGCTCGAGGTGCGGGACGACGGCGCGGTGCGTTTCGACTTCAACCATCCGCTCGCGGGCCAGCCCGTCACCTTCGAAGTGCAACTCATCGGAGTGCTCTGACGCCATGGCCATCCAACCCCAGGAAATCGTACTGGCCGAGCCGCGCGGCTTCTGCGCGGGCGTGGACCGCGCCATCGAGATCGTGGAGCGCGCGCTGCAGAAGTTCGGCGCCCCGATCTACGTGCGCCACGAGATCGTGCACAACACCTACGTGGTGAACGACCTCAAATCCAAGGGCGCGATCTTCATCGAAGACCTCGCCGACGTGCCTCCCGGCGCCACGCTGGTGTTCAGCGCGCACGGCGTGAGCAAGGCGGTGCAGGCCGAGGCCGAGGCGCGCGGCTTCAGCATCTTCGACGCCACCTGCCCACTCGTCACGAAGGTGCACGTGGAGGTGGCCAAGCTCGCCAAGGAGGGCTACGAGTTCATCATGATCGGCCACAAGGGCCATCCGGAGGTGGAAGGCACCATGGGGCAACTGGACCACGGGATCCACCTCGTGGAGGACGTGCAGGACGTGGCCCGGGTGCAGCCGGCGCAGACCGACAAGCTCGCCGTGGTCACGCAGACCACGCTGTCGGTGGACGACGCGGCCGAAATCACCGCCGCCGTGCGCGCGCGCTTCCCGCAGGTGCGCGAGCCCAAGCAGCAGGATATCTGCTACGCCACGCAGAACCGGCAGGACGCGGTGAAGGTGCTTTCCGCGCAGGTGGATCTCGTCATCGTGGTCGGCAGCCCGACCAGCTCCAACAGCAACCGCCTGCGCGAGCTGGCGGTGCGGCTGGGCACGCCGTCGTACATGGTGGACAGCGCCGACGAACTCCGGCCCGAGTGGTTCGAAAGCGTGGCCCGCGTGGGCCTCACGGCGGGTGCTTCGGCACCGGAAGTGCTCGTGCGCCAGGTGATCGACCGCATCAAGGCCCTGGGCGCGGTGGCGGTGCGCCGCATGGACGGCATCGAGGAGACGGTGAAGTTCCCGCTGCCCAAGGGACTGAAGATCGACGCGGCCACGGGGCTGGAGATCTCGCAGCGCATGCCCGAGACCGGAGCCGGACGAGAATAGTCGGTTTACTGCACTGCCAGGCCAATTCCCTACGCCGCCGGGCATTGAATCCCCAGCGGCGATGGGACTTCTTACAATTTGCGTCCGAACCACTCCGAGGGAGCCTCCACTCCCCGTCTATGGAAATAGCAATACTTTTCGCCCTCATCCTTCTCAATGGCCTTTTTGCCATGTCCGAGCTGGCGCTGGTTTCCGCGCGCAAGACCCGGTTGCAGAAGCTGATCGATGAGGGCGATTCCGGCGCGATCGCCGCCATGAAGCTCGGCGAAGACCCGACGCGCTTCCTCTCCACCATCCAGATCGGCATCACCTCGATCGGCGTGCTCAACGGTATCGTCGGCGAAGCCGCCCTGGCCGCTCCGCTCGGCGAGTGGCTGCTCTCGCTGGGCGTGCCCGAGAAAACCGCCGGCTATGCGGCGACGGGCCTCGTGGTGGTGGTGATCACTTACTTCTCGATCGTCGTCGGCGAACTGGTGCCCAAGCGCCTGGGCCAGAGCTACCCGGAAACGCTGGCGCGGCTCGTGGCGCGGCCCATCAACTGGCTGGCGCTCGCGACCAAGCCGTTCGTGAAGCTGCTGTCGGTGTCCACCCAGGCCCTTCTGCGGCTGCTGGGCGTGAAGGAGAACACCGCGAGCGCTGTGACCGAGGCCGAGATCCATGCCGTGCTGGCCGAGGGCACGAGCGCGGGCGTGATCGAATCCCACGAGCACCAGATGGTGCGCAACGTGTTCCGCCTGGACGACCGCCAGATCGGCTCGCTCATGGTGCCCCGCGCCGACGTGGTGGTGCTCGACGTGGAAGACAGCTTCGAGGAGAACCTGCGGCTCGTCGAGTCGTCGGACCACGGGCGCTTCCCGGTGGTGCGCGGCGGCATGGAGAACGTACTCGGTGTGCTCAATGCCCGCCAGTGGCTGTCGCGCTCGCTGCGCGAGGACGTGCGCGATCTGTCGGCCCAGCCGCTGCAGTCGGCGCTCTACGTGCCCGAGACCATCACCGGCATGGAGCTGCTCGACAACTTCCGCCAGTCCGACCTGCAGATGGCCTTCGTGATCGACGAGTACGGCGAAGTGCAGGGCATCGTCACGCTGCGCGACCTGATCGAGGCGATCACCGGCGAATTCCATGCGCGCGATCCGGCCACCTCCTGGGCGGTGCAGCGCGAGGACGGCAGCTGGCTGCTGGACGGCCACATCCCGGTGCCCGAACTGAAGGACCGGCTCGACCTCGACGCCGTGCCCGAGGAAGAGCGCGGCCGCTACCACACGCTGAGCGGCATGGTGATGCTGCTGACCGGCAAGCTGCCCAAGGTGACCGACACCGTGCAGTGGGAAGGCTGGCAGTTCGAGGTGGTCGACATGGACGGCAAGACCATCGACAAGGTGCTCGCGAGCCCGCTGCCGCGCGTGGCGATCGCCGAGTCGCAAAGCGCGGCACTGGCCGACTGATCCAACTCCACGGCGCGGGCCGGTCAGCGGCCCGGCCTGTCAGCTCCAGAGGTCCAGCGGCGGGTCGGCCGCCACCGCGCGCAGGATGTCGGTGCGCGAGATGAACCCCGCCAGCGTGCCGTACTCATCCGTCACCGGCAGGCCGGGCATGCCCGTGTCCAGCAGCACGCGCGCCACGCGGCGCAGCTCGGTATCGGGCGCGACCGTGGGCACCGGGCTCACCATCACCTCCGACACCGGCCGCCGCGCCAGCTCGATCGCGGCCTTGACGCTGCCAGGCTCCGGCAGCAGGTCGAGCGGCGCCATGTCGGCGCGCAGCAGCAGGCCGATCACATGGCCCTGCGCATCCACCACCGGCGCCTGCGCCACGTGGTATTCCGCCAGCGTCTGCCAGGCATCGTTCACGCGCACGTCGGGCGGCACCGAGAGCGATCCGGTCGTCATGACATCGCTCACGCGCGTGAGCGGCTGCCGCGCCTGCTGCGGCCCCTGCTCGGTCTGCGCGTAGGCGCTCACGGCCACCTGCGCGAGCACGTTCACGGGCGCCGCCGGCGCGGCGGCAGGGGCCGGTGCCTGCTGCGCCGGGGCCCATGCCCGGGCCTCCGGCGGTTCGTCCCCCACGTCGGGGCCGCGGGTGCGCAGGGCCTGCGGCCGCTGCACGCGGCGCACGGGCGACACCTGGGCCAATTGCTCCGGGCCGCCGCGGTACATCTGCCCCATCGGGCCGAATACGAAGAACATGCGCCATCTCCTGCGAAAGGCCGCGAAGCACGGCCCCTGTCCATGTTATCGGCATGTGCGGCGGGGGCTGCAGCAGGGCGGACGGCTGTGGTCTGCATACACTGTCAGGTTTCGCCCCGACACCGCGGGGTGCCGTATCCACCCACTTTTCGCTGTTGCCCCTGTCCATGATCGACCGTTCCGCCATCTCCTCCGCCCGGCTGCGCCTGGCCGCGCGCCCCGACTTCCTGCGTACCACGCCGCTCATGCGCCTGTCGGGCCGCTCGCTCGGCATCGAGTGCGCCGAGGTGTGGCTCAAGCTGGAGCACCTGCAGGTGGGCGGCAGCTTCAAGGCGCGCGGCATGCTCAACCGGCTGCTCGCCAACACCGTGCCCGAAAGCGGCGTGATCGTCGCCTCCGGCGGCAATGCCGGCATCGCCACCGCCGCCGCCGCGCGCTCGCTCGGCATCCGCTGCGAGGTCTACGTGCCCGAGGTGTCGCCCGAAGCCAAGCGCGCGCGCCTGCGTTCGCTCGATGCCACGGTGGTCGTCGGCGGCGCCACCTATGCCGAGGCGCTGCAGGCCTGCCTGGCGCGCCAGCAGGAAACGGGCGCGCTGCTCACCCATGCCTACGACCAGCCCGAAGTGGCCGCGGGTGCCGGCACGCTGGCGCTGGAGATGGAGGAGCAGGCCCGGCGCCTGCCCGACAGCGTGCTGGTGAGCGTGGGCGGCGGCGGCCTGATCGCCGGCATCGCCGCCTGGTGCGAAGGGCGCGCCCGCGTCATCGCGCTGGAGCCCGAAGGCGCGCCGACGCTGCATGCCGCACGCGCGGCCGGCCAGCCGGTGGACGTGGCGGTGGGCGGCATCGCGGCCGACTCGCTGGGGGCCCGGCGCATCGGCGACATCGCCTGGCAGGTCTCGCAGCGCCACGTGCACGACACGCTGCTGCTGACCGACGAATCCATCCGCTCGGCCCAGCAGTGGCTGTGGCGCGAACTGAAGCTCGCCGTCGAGCCCGCCGCCGCCCTGGGTATCGCCGCGCTGCAGAGCGGCGTGTACCGCCCGCGCCCCGATGAGACCGTGGGGCTCATCCTCTGCGGCGCCAACTGCGATCCGGCCGCCGTCGCCTGAGCGGCGCTGCCCCGTGGGAGGTGTCAGGCGTCGCGGGGCGACCCATGGCCGCCCTCGCAGTTGATCATCCAGCCCACGCCGAAGCGGTCCACCAGCGTGCCGAAATGCGCGCCCCAGAACGTGACGGTGAAGGGCATGGTCACCGTGCCGCCCTCGGACAGGCTGCGGAAGATGCGCTCTCCGTGCTCCGCATCCGACGGGCAGTGGATCGAGATCGCGAACCCGCCGTGCCCCCCGGACGGCTGGCCGGGCATGCGGTCGCAGGCCATCAGCCGGTGGCCGCCGGGCGCCTCCAGCGTGGCGTGCATGATCTTGGCGTGCCAGTCCGCGGGCAGTTGCTCTTCCAGCGGCGAGCCGCCGTAGCGCTGCATCGTCAGCACCTCGCCCTCCAGGCTGCGCGCATAGAACGCGAGCGCCTCTTCGCAGCAGCCATCGAAGAAAAGATACGGTTCCATCTGCATGGGGCGGGCCTCCCTGTCGTGTGATGGCCCTATCTTAGGAAGTCGGCGCGCGGTGCGCACCCGTGTTGGGCCCGATACGTGACGGGCGCATCCATGGCATGCCGCCGGCAGGGAAGGGGGCCGTAAAATCGCCGGCTATGCTCGACATCCTCCTCCTTCGCAAAGACCTCGATTCCGCCATCGCGCGCCTGGAAACCCGCAGGAAGCCCCAGTCCTTCCTGCCGGTGGACACCTTCCAGGCCCTGGAGTCCGAGCGCAAGACGCTGCAGACGCGCACCGAGGAGCTGCAGTCGCGCCGCAACCAGCTCTCCAAGCAGATCGGCCAGCTCAAGGCCAAGGGCGAGAACGCTGATGCCGTGATGGCCGAGGTCGGCAGCCTCAAGGCCGAGCTGGAGACCTCCGCCGCACGCCTGGAGCAGCTCCAGGCCGAGCTGCACGCGCTGCTGGTGGCCGTGCCCAACCTGCCGCACGAGAGCGTGCCCGTGGGCAGCGACGAATCCGGCAACGTGGAAGTGCGCCGCTGGAGCCCCCATGGACAGGATCCGAAGCCGCTCGGCTTCACCGCGAAGGACCACGTGGACCTGGGCGAGCCCCTGGGCCTCGATTTCGACATGGGCGTGAAGCTCTCGGGCGCGCGCTTCACCGTGATGAAGGGGCCGATCGCCCGCCTGCACCGCGCGCTCGCGCAGTTCATGCTGGACGTGCAGACGCGCGAGCACGGCTATACCGAGTGCTACGTGCCCTATCTGGTGAACGCCGATTCGCTGCGCGGCACGGGCCAGTTGCCGAAGTTCGAGGGCGACCTGTTCGCCGCCAAGAAGGGCGGCCAGGACGGCGAGCCGGTGCCCGACAACGCCGCGCTCTACCTGATCCCGACCAGCGAAGTGCCGCTCACGAACTTCGTGCGCGACCAGGTCGTGGCCGAAGCCGAACTGCCCATCCGCCTCACGGCCCACACGCCGTGCTTCCGCTCCGAGGCCGGCAGCTACGGCCGCGACACGCGCGGCATGATCCGCCAGCACCAGTTCGACAAGGTCGAGATGGTGCAGATCACCCACCCGGACCGCAGCTACGAGGCCCTGGAGGAGATGACGGGCCACGCCGAGGCCGTGCTGCGCAAGCTCGGCCTGCCGTACCGCGTCATGTCGCTCTGCACCGGCGACATGGGCTTCGGCGCCGCCAAGACCTACGACCTGGAAGTCTGGCTGCCCGCGCAGAACACCTACCGCGAGATCAGTTCCGTGAGCAACTGCGAAGCCTTCCAGGCCCGCCGCCTGCAGGCGCGTTTCAAGAACGCCCAGGGCAAGAACGAGCTCGTGCACACGCTCAACGGCTCCGGCCTCGCCGTGGGCCGCACGCTGGTGGCGGTGCTGGAGAACTACCAGCAGGCCGACGGCAGCGTGGTGGTGCCCGAGGTGCTGCGCCCGTACCTGGGCGGCGACAGCGTGCTCGCCTGACCGCCACGGCCCCGCCTTTCGCACCCGACCGCGCCTCTGACCGCACCGACATGGACCTTCCCCAAAAGCTCAACGTCGGCTGCGGCCGCCGGATCGTCGAAGGCTGGATCAACCTCGACTGGCAGGCCACGCCGGGCGTGGACGTCGTCGCCGACCTCAACGAATGCGCGCGCACGCCGCTGCCGCTGGCCGACGACAGCATCGGGGAGTTCCTGCTCTCGCACGTGATGGAGCACATCCCGAACGTGCTGCCGATGATGCAGGAACTGCACCGCGTGGCCCGCGACGGCGCGCGCATGGAGATCCGCGTGCCGCACGGCGCGAGCGACGACGCCTTCGAAGACCCGACCCACGTGCGCCCGCTGTTCCCCGGCTCGTTCGGCTACTTCTCGCAACCGTATTACTGGCGCGCGGACTACGGCTACCGCGGCGACTGGATCACCGAGCGCGTCGAGCTCACCCTGGCCCAGCGCTTCCGCGGACTGACCGTGGAGCAGGCCTGGGAGTGCGTCTACAGCCAGCGCAACGTGGTGGACGAGATGGTGGCTCACCTGCGCGCCGTGAAGCCCGTGCGCGCCCCGCTGCGCGAGCTGCAGACGGTGCCGCAGCTGGTGCTGGTCTGAGCGGAACAGGGCAGCCTCTGCGAATCCCGGGGCGATTCGCCAATGGTCTAATGCGATGCCGATCCTTGACCCCGCCCCTGGCAACACACCCATGCGCAGCATCTTCCACCTGGCCTACAACGTTCGCGACCTGGACGAAGCCCGACGCTTCTACGGACAGGTCCTCGGCTGCGCCGAAGGGCGCAGCACCGACACCTGGGTCGATTTCGACTTCTTCGGCCATCAGCTCTCCCTGCACCTGGGCGAACCCTTCGCGACGGCGCGCACCGGACGCGTGGGCGATGTCCTGGTGCCGATGCCCCACCTGGGCCTGGTGCTGGCGCTGCCTGACTGGCAGGCCATGGCGGATCGTCTCCAAGCCGCAGGCACTGCATTCGTGCTGGAGCCGCAGGTCCGCTTCGAAGGCCAGCCCGGTGAGCAATGGACGATGTTCTTCATGGACCCCTTCGGCAATCCGCTCGAAATCAAAGGCTTCCGCAGCCTGGGCGATCTGTACAAGACCGCCTGAGTCGGTTCGGTGTGGGAGAGATGGGTCGAACTGCACGCGTTAGCGCTGTGCTACGCAAACTTCCTGCTACAATCGCAGGCTTCGACACACAGGAGAGGTGGCAGAGTGGTCGAATGTACCTGACTCGAAATCAGGCGTAGTGGCAACACTACCGTGGGTTCGAATCCCACCCTCTCCGCCAATGTATAAGCCACTTAGTTGCTATCGTAAGGATAGCGCTAAGTGGCTTTTCTTTTGGCCTGTGGTGGGGATTTCTTGCCAACGGTCCGGAGCGCGTCGGCCAGGGTGGCCGTGGCGAGGTGGGAGTACCTGGCGGTAGACCTTGAGTCCTTATGCCCGAGGACCGCGCCCACCGTGTACAGGTCCACCTTGGCGTTGATCATCTCCGACGCGCAGGAGTGCCGCAGGTCGTGGAAGTGCAGATCGTCGTGGCCGGCAGCCTGGGCGGCTTTCCGGAAGTAGGTCTGCACGGTGATCTTGGCTGGCTTCGGCAAATCGCAATGCGCTGCGGCCCGAGCCTTGGCAGGGATGGGCACCACCCGTGGCATGCCGTTCTTGGTGTCCTCGAGCAGCCAGCAATCGCCCCTGACCTCCGCTCGCAGAATTTCGGACAGGCGCATGCCCGAGTAGAACGCGATGCGCACCACGCGGCGCACTCCACGGTTCTTGAGGCCCAGGCAGATTGTCAGCATCTCGCGCCGGTCGATGTACCGATGGCGGGCGTTGCGGACCTGTGGCGACACCACGCGGGCGCCCGGGTCGGAGGCGCCCATACCGTGGTGCTTCCACGCGTACCGGCAGGCTGCCACCAGATAGCGGATGCGCGCGCGGATGGTTGCCGGCGCCATGGGCTTGCCGTACTTTGACGGGCCGGAGCCCGTGCTGATGGTGCGGCACACTTCATGCAGCTTGCTCAAGGGCTTGCCCATGTAGGCCCAGGCGATCAGGCCCAGCTCTCGGGCCACGTTGGCGCCTTGCTTGAGCTGCGGCACTCGCTCAAGCAGGTACACAGCCACGGCGTCATCGATCAGCCGGTCTGCGACACCAACGTCATTCGCGGCTGCGTAGAGGTGCGCGGACTCTTTGCGGTCGTATTCGTCCGCCTGGGCTTGACTCCAAGCCTTTGGAAGGCGCTTTCGAGCGCGGACACGCACGCCGTTGACGATACGGTCGAACTCAAAGACGAACGTACCGCGCGATTTGTCACGGCTGATCGGCATGATTGTTTGTACTCCTGGATGTCTGTTTCATCGAACTCGATGCGTCGGCCGAAGCGGAAGCAGGGGATTGGGCCATCTGGCGCCGCGAGGGCGTAGACTGCCGACACGGAAAGGCCCAGCACCTGGGCCGCGTCCTTGGGTTTCATGCTGTCTCCAGAAACAAAAAGGCCCGCGCTATGCGGGCCCGGGGATGGGGCGATGCCGGAATTCCGGCATCGGTTCACTTCGGGCAGGCGCCCTGGGCGTTCACGGTGGCGACAGCGTTGCTCACTTGAGCGGCGAACACGCCCACCGAATAGAACGCAAGGCAGATGCCGGCGATAGTGATGATCGCGGCAATAGTCCAGCCAGTTATTGCCAGGGCGTTGATGATCTTTTGGCGAGTCATCTCACGCCCCCGTGCTGCCGAACCCGCCGGTGCCGCGCTCTGTGGTGGTCAACTCTTCTACCACCTCGAACTCGAGGCGGGGGATGGGCACGATCATGGCCTGGGCGATGCGGTCGCCGCCCTTCACCTGGAGCCGCCCCTCCATATCGGCCGTCAGCTTGACCGACACCGGCCCGCGGTAATCGGAGTCGATCACCCCGACGCAGTTGGCGAGGCGGACCCCGTAGCTGAAGCCGTGGCCGCTACGGCTGAAGATCAGCATCGCGTGGCCTGCCGGCACCTCGAAGGCCAGTCCGATCGGAAACGTCCAGTTCGGGTGGGAGATGTCGTCGACGAATCCGTCGTCGATCGCATGCAGGTCAAAGCACGCAGCCCCTGCAGTCTGGTACTGAGGCACCACGGCGTCCGGGTGCAGCTTCTTGATCTTGAGCTTCATGGCTTCACCACCTTGTAGGCGACGATGCGGACGCCAAGGTTTGGACTAACGCGCCAATTCCAGTGGCCGGCTTCTTTGTCTGCTCGAATGTAGACGCGTGTCTCTCGCTCGTTTTCGGTGAGTACGGCGACCAACGCTTCAGGAGACAGCCCTGCCGGCATCTCCATCAGATCCTCCGGCACCTCCGCCCACTCTCCAGAGTCGTCTGGATACCAGGGGGTGGCGGGGGCTAATTCCGTCGAATTCGGCGGAATTGGAGCGGTCGCCTTCAGGGCTGCCAACTCCGCCTCCAGCTCTGCGATGCGGGCGTCTCGGCCGTCGGTAGCGCGGCGGTTCCAGATTGCGACAACCTCGTCTCTGCTGCCCTCAAAGCTGGGCCCTGCATCACAGGAATCGCACTGTGCTACCCAAGCCTTGCTCAGACGCGTGCGGAGCTTTCTGACGCGGCATCCGCAGAACGGGCAGGGCAACAACTCATCGTCATATCTCATGGTGTCCTCTACACCCGGCAATGCCGGGAAGCAAAAAGCCCGCACTCGGCGGGCTCTGGTTTTGGGGCTGGCTCGGGCTCTTGCCAGCGGTCAGGGTCTTTCGGGTTGCCGTACTTGCGGCTACGCTTTGACGTTGCCATCGGTGGCTCCTTGGTTGGGCGGCGGCCATCCAATCCGGCGCAGGTAGTGCGGTGGCAGGGTGGACCAGTCAAAATCATCCTTGAAATCGCCGCAGTGGTGGTCACGCAGGGTGAACACATGACCGGCCTTCAGCGGGTAGTTGTGCCATGACATACCCAGCATTCCGGCACGCTCTGTTGCTGACACCGGCGCTGATCGATGACACTCACCGACGATGCTGCTGTGCTGGTGCCACCAGTCACAACCTGCGCAGCATGGCCCGTGCTGGCAGTACCAGCGATCGGCGAATTCCTGTGCGTCAGGCATTCCTTTGCTCCTTCTGCGCGCCCTTCTCGGCCACGCGTTGATTGATCTTGCTCCCACACTCCCCGCATACGTGGAGAGCGTGGAATCTCTGTGCCCCTGCCGCTGGCTTGTCCTTGTCGCAGACCATGCACCGGACCCGGGCCAGGTCGGCGAAGGTGAGGCGAGGGCGGCCCTTTGTGGGGCTCTTCATCGGCACACCCGCACAAGAGCGTTCGGGTGGTCGCGGCAAGCCTGCAGATATGCCGCGCAGAAGGGCACGAAGTGTTTCCACATGCCCCAGCCGTTCGATGCGTTGTAGGCTTCGTACTTTCCCTGGTTGGTCGCCAAGTCAGCAAGGCCCTTGGCAAGTGGCTCGATCACTTCTGATGCCCGGGTGATCCCGATCTCCTCGGGACGCCAGAGGCACATGTAGATCCCCGCCGCTCTGGCCATGTCGGCGAGGTTGTGGGTGATGTTGGCCTCATACAGCTCTTTGCCGTCCTCGTCTTCGAGAGACACGTCTAGGCTCATGTCAAACCTCCTTCACAGTGCCAATTTCCCGGAATGCCTTGACGGCAGCCAGTGGGTAGGTGTCTGCGCCGATGCGCCATCCGGCGCCTGTGAAGTAGCCCACTGCGTAAACCCCGTTGCCGTTCACGAGTAGCACGGGGCTACCCTGTGGAGGGGTGCGTGTGGTCACCTTTATGATCGGCCCAGCCATCACTGCCAGGGTGGCATTTCTGTCGGTGCTCATGCTGCACCGCCTTCCTGCCGCGCGCGGGCAGCGGCCCGGTCCAAGGCCGACTGGTCCAGCACCTGAAACCGCGCGCACTCCAGATAGCCCGCCATGGCCGCACGCAGCAGCAGGTCATAGTCGACATCCGTCTCGCCGCAGTCCTCGATGTCGTCCGCGGCGCGCTTCACCTCCTGCAGCTCGGCATAGGTCAGCGGTGCTGCCTCCTGAGCGGGGGCAGCGGCACCCCAGCGGGCCAGCACGGCGCGCCCAAACGCACGTTGCGCCACTCGCGGGTCGGTGTAGCCCTCCCAGTCGAACGCTTCGCGGAACGCCTCGATCTCCGCATCCGTTGGCGCTGCCCCTGCGGCGGGCGCCTGGAGCCGTTCCATTTCGGCTTCAAAGCGATCCCACGCCTTGGCTACCATCTTGTCCAGCACTGCCTCTTCATCTGCCGATACCTGCTCTGCTGCCGCAGCGGTGGGTGCGGCGGGCGCCTGGGGCGCTGCGGCGAGCACCGCGCGGTAGCACTCTCCCGCCCTCGTGAGCGTGCCCGTCGTGTTGCCAAGTCCCAGGTCGATCGAGCCGGCGCGCAGCATTGCTTTCGTCGGCTCCACCGGCACCAGCCGCCACCCCTCGGGCGCGGCCGGCGCTGCTCCCGCATCCGCCTGGGGGCGCGGAGGGTGGGCGTAGAGCGGCTCCGAAACTAGGCCGTACTTCGCCCGTGCCGGCGTCTCTGAGAACCAGCTGCCGATCTCTGGCTCTTCGGGGTCGCTGATCCGGTAGCCGGCGGGCTCGGCCTCCTGGGCGGCCGGGGCTGCGAGTGCGGCGCGTGCCTGCCAGCCTTCCCACATTCCGTTCACGTGGGTGTAGATATATCGCTTACCCTTTAGATCGCGCTTTAGCGCCGATGGATCGGACTTGAATTGATGTAGTGCTTCAAAGGCAGCTCGTTCTCTGTCTTGCTGTGCCATGCGGCCTCCTGTGTTGTGGTGGGTTTATGCAGCGCGCGGTCTGCCTACGGTGTCAATCACGGCACGGATGAAGTTTTCCGCCGCCACTGCGTTTAGGGAGTTGCCATAGGCGCGCAGTCTTCCCACGCATCCGGCAAGCCCATGGTCCACGCGGCGAATGATGGGTTGAGGCCAACGATCTCCGGGCTGGAGCGGAGCGCTGGCGACAGCGAGCAAATCCTCTTTGCCATGCCATCTCCTCGGTCGAGTCTGGCTAGGATCTGCGCTTGGGAACTGTCTCTCCATTCGCGTGCCGCGAGGCTGGGCAGCAAAGTAGATGCGTCGGCGTCCAATTGGCTCGCCGACATCGGAGGATCTAAAACGCAGCGCCCCGATGGCGTAGCCGATGCCCTCCATGTCGGTAGCTGCGAGGTCGAGCCATCCCTTTTTGACGGCATCGGAAACCTGCTCGCCAAGGACCATGCCAGGTCCGCACTCTTGGATAAGCCAGTGCCAGGCGGGCCAAAGGTGCCGCTCGTCAGCAAATCCAAGGCCTTTGCCTGCCTTGGAGAAAGGTTGGCAAGGACAGGAACCGGTCCAAACAGGTCGGTCGTCTGGCCAGCCGGCGCGGCGGAGGGCCAGGGACCAGACGGCAATTCCTGCAAACCAATGACACTGGGTAAACTCCCGGACATCAGCGGGGTGAACATCCTCGATGCTCCTTTCGTCCACCACCCCGGACGCGATGTGCCCGGCAGCGATGAGGTTGCGCAGCCACTGGGCCGCATACGGGTCGATCTCGTTGTAGTAGGCGGCCATGGCAGAAATGAAAAGGCCCGCGGCTGTGGGCGGCGGGCCTTGGGGTTGAGGTGGGTCAGGCGGCTTTGCGCAGCCCCTGCCATACGGTCTTGGGCTTTTCCTCTGGCTTGATCCACCAGACGCCGCCCTGTCCGTCGTCGCAGCGCTCTCGGGCGCGGACGACGACGTTCTTGTGGCCCTGCTTGGCGAGCCAATGTTTGAGCCGTCCACTGAGCTTGCCAGCCGTGCCAGCGGGGCACCGCAGCCTTTTGTTCTGCTCCACGCGCGAAAAGATATCGTCGTACTTGGACGCGGGCCGGGCACGGCCATCGGTGTAGGGCTTGTCAACGATGGAGAGTGCGGAGGGGTCGATGCGGGAGATTTTGGTCATGGTCAGCACAGTTCGGAAAGCGCCTTGTCGGCCTGTTCGATTTCCTCAATGAGCGGCAGCATCTCGGCACGGAGTGAGGACGTGTCCGCGCCGGTGTTGAGCAGCGGAACGACGATGTCGCGAAGCCGCTGCAGGGCCTCGCGCTTCGCCTTCCGCAGGACTGTCTGCCGCCCGATCAGCGCCATCTTTTCGTCGTCGCTGGTGTCGGGGATCGGCATGATCAGAACGGGATGGAATCGTCATCCATATCCTCGAATCCGCTGCCACCGCTGCGAGGTTGTGCCGCGCTATGGTCTGCAGTGGCTGCAACAGCGCGCTTCTTGAGCGGCCGGTCCGCCAACGTCGCGAGGACTGCGCCCAGCTTCTCCGGCTTGGTTTTGCGATCCAGGATCTCGCTGGAGGTGAACTCGTGCTCTGCATCGAACGGCAGGACCGGCTCCAGCCGCCATCCGGTTTCGCCGGTCAGCATGCCGTCGCGCATCTTCTCGTACTCGGTGTTGCGCAGCACGAGGCCAACAGGCTTGTTCATCAGCTCAGGGAACACCGTGGCGTCCACCTGCTCGGTTTGCTTGGTGTCCCAGTTGTAGCGATCCACCTTGGCGCGGCCTTCGGTGACTTGCCTGACCTTCATGCATGCCAGCAGCGCGTTGATGAACTTGTACCCGGGCAGATGCTCGCCCTTGCCGTTGATGGTCCATACGTCGAACCGGGTGGTGCGCTTGTCTTCTGCCTCGAAAGTGAAGCCCACGCCGTGCGTGCCCTTTTGCTTGCTCAGGAGCTTCTCGGCGCGGAGAAGCCGGCCCTTGTACTTGCCGGATTCGTTCAGGTAGGAGCCGATCTGGTCGGCCTCGCGGGCTGCTTGTTGGTCGAGTGCGTACATGGTTTCCTCTTGGTAACGTCTGGGACAAAGAAAAAGCCGCTGGTTAGGCGGCTTCGGAGAGTTCGTAGTAGCTGAAGATCGCGGCGTCCACCGCTGCCAGATCGTTGTCGATCTGGTCGGAATCGAACAGGCCAAGCGGTGTCTTCACGGTGTCGAGCCCACTGTTTTGCGTCGTGAACAGGTACTGCCCGTTGATGACTGCGGTTCGCAGAACGATGGTGAGCAGGCCTTCCAGCGTGATCTTCTCGTCCAGCAGCTTGCCGATAGTCTTGGCCTTGGTCCGGCCGTTCTCGTCTTCCTGCGTGTGGCCCAGGATGTACACACGCTTGTTGTCTGCGAGCTGGCTCGCCGCCATCAGGATGTCCCAGGCGTTGCGGGCAATCTCGTTGTACTTGGCGAAAGCCGCATTGCCGGTTTCTTTGTCCAGAACGCGGCGCATGAACTCGTTTGCAAGGATGTACTGGAAGTCATCCAGCACAATGATTTGGCGCTTGGTTCCGCGCATCAGCTTGATGATCTGCGCGGCTTGGTCGGTCACGAAGACGTTCCCGCTCGGGGCCTTGTCCTTGTCGAAGTAGGACCAGCCGCTAGAGCGGAACGGAAGCGGCTTCTTCACCGGCTGGATCAGCAGGGTGTGCGCCGGGTCGAGGTTGCGCAGGCTGGCGGTTTTCCCCGTGCCGGATTGGCCGAGGATCATGCAGGCGATGGACATGGTTGTTTCCTTGGTTGGTTGCTTGGTCGTACTCGATCTGGGCGCAGGCCATTGCCTCGTCCCAGGATTCCTGCAGCTGTGGGTGTGTCATGGCTGTCAGTAGAAGAAAGGTGGATGCACCCGCACTGCTGCGAGTGCGAGGGCAAGGGACATGGCGGCTAGCCATGCGATTAGGGCGGCTGCTGGCTTCATGCGGCTTTCAGGAATACGAGCCAATGGGTGAGCCCTTTGCGTCCGGAGCGGTGTCCGAACAGTGGTGGCTCCGGTGCCAGTGGCAGCACGTCGCGCAACGGAACTTGTGTCTCGTTCCATTTGAAGACCAGCGTTCCATGAGGCGCCAGGACACGCCAGCATTCGGCGAACCCCTGCCGGATGTCATCGCGCCAATCCGGCCCGAGCTTCCCGTACTTCGCCGCAAGCCAGGAGCGCGGACCGGCGCGCACAAGATGCGGGGGATCGAACGACACAAGGCGAAACGTTCCGTCGGGGAATGGCAGATCGCGGAAATCCATGATGGCGTCAGGCTCGATGTGCAGCGTGCGAGTGCCAGACTTGTTGCCCTTCGAGTTGTCGGTCACGGTCAGCGTCTCGCGCCGGCAGTCCCCGAAGATCACCCTTGGGTCAGCACGATCGAACCACATCATCCGGCTGCCACAGCACGGGTCGAGGACTGCGCTCATCTCGATGCCTCCGCAATCTGCATTGCCCGCTCGACCCTGGCCTGCCGTGCTGCTTCCGATGGCGCCTGCGTGGCCTCTTCTGCCACTGCTGCATCCACGGCTGCTGCCTCTTCGTCCAGGCGAGCGCTCAAAAGAAAAACGGCCAAGATGGCCGCTGTGTAGAAGATGCGTGGGGTTAGGGTCATGATGGAGCCCCTAAGAATTCGATAGTCACTTTCACCCCTGCGCCTTCGACTTGAAGGGCGGCTTCTTCTTCGTGCGCCAGCAGTTCTGCCGCTGTACGGAGGACAGTGGCCCTCAACTTCTGGCGCGTCTCGCGCCATTGGTTTCCAGAGTCGCTAGAAATCGCCTGTGCCTCGGTGCTCATGATTTCCTTTCTTTGCTGACATAGCTGTCTGGGATCTCATCAAACGAATCAATGAGGTTTTCCAGGGTTTCGCGCCCGTAGCGCATGATCTTGTCGTTCTCAGGGTCGTCTACAACGGTCGCTAAAGGGAATGCCAGTTCACTTGCGTTGACCAAGCGGCGCCACCGCGCGGCGTCTTCTGCATCCTTCTTGATAAGCCGGTCGATCCGCTTGACTCCGTCTTCGATGCCCTCGCCGGGCGCGAGTTGGGCTGCGGCCCAGACTTCTTCTGCTGATGTGCTGCTCATGCTTTTCCTTCCTTGGCGCGGGCAGCGAGCAGGTATTCGAGCGGAGCCTTGTGGTACGCACCCACCCAGCCCGCAGGAGTCTCGATCTGCCAGCGGACGATGGACATGGTGCTGCCGGCCTCGTTGTTGACGGGGGCTATCTGCAGCGCCTCGGGTTTGGCTTCCTGAGCAGCAAGGGCGTGCAGGCGACGCAGTGTGATGGCTGCTGTGCGCATGTCGTCACCGCGCAGGCCTTCGTCGTGTTCGGCCCAGTATTCGAGGCGCAGCGCCAGGAGGAGCGCTCCGGGCTTGTCTGCCGTGGTGGTGTCAGTCATTGGTGGGGTACTCCTTGGCAGACGCCCGCGCCTGCTCCAGTGCGGCCCAAAAGCCGTCAGGGTTGTTTGCAATGTCAATGCAGCTCCCATCGCGCAGTGCGATGTAGTCGGTCAGCTGTCCCGCAAGCCAACGCATAAGTTCTGCGTCGTCTCGGTCGCGTGTTTGCTGCTTGGCTGCGGCCTGGGCCAGCTTGCTTTTGCCGTACACGCGGCGGATGGTGTCGGCTGTCATGCTGCAGGCCTCCAGGCGAGGATGTCCCATTCATCGCCGATAAGTTGGTAATCAAACGCGTCCACAGGGCAGCGCTTTTGGATGAACCCGTTTCTCAAGTAAACATCTACGCGGCCCGTTACGGTCGGCTCCATCCCATCCACATTGAAAGTCCAGTGCCCGCCCGTAGGGTCCAGCCGCGGAACACGGGCGTTCTCGGGCCAGTAGTCGGTCCAGCGGATGTCGTTTTCTAACGCCGCTTGTTTGGCTTCCCAGGCCGCCTCTACCGCTGTAGACCAGCTGTAGGCCATGCGGCTCCAATAGAAACCATCCCACCAGCGCCAAACTCTTACGTCTTCCATCGACGACGCGTTCCACCACCCCGGGAAAGGTGGCGGCCCCTTGTGCCATACACGTTCAGACATCGCCGCCTCCCATCTGCTTTCCGATTCGGGCGGCGGCGCGCACGATGGCGCGGCGGGTGGCGGCTTGCATATCCGATCCGCCCTCACAGGCACATGCAAAAGGCTCAGAGCCGGGCAGGCACACATCAACGCCTGTGTTCACGGGCACGATTTCAAGCCGCAACCCCACCGCCAGCCGCAGCGCGTCGCCGTCGTCGGCGAGCGGATTCCAGGGCTTCTGCAACCCCTCCAACAGAAACGCTTTGCAGTCATCCGTCAGCCGTACCGGCTTGTAGCCTGCAGCGATGGCGGCGTACTTGAGCTCTTCGAATTCAGCATCGGTCACGGTGGAATCCTTTCATGTCGTCCACGAGGTCATCGAGGTAGCGGCGCGCGCAGTCTCGTTCCTCGGCGGGTAGGTTGTTTGCCAGCTCCAGGACGCCGGATGCGATGGCCCACATCACCCACGCGGACAACTGAGAGCGCTTGAGCCTTGCCATAGCTGCGAGCACTGGGCGCACTGCCTCGGCGTCCCAGCGGTCCATATCTGCCTGTGCGGCCTCTTCGGCTGCTGCAATCGCGGGGTGGTGGGTGTCCATGGCTTACCCCGGCTTGTGGGCGAGCATGGCCTTGCCGTGGGCGGCTGCAGCATCTCGGCTTTTATGCAGGACGTCCAACCTGAGGTAGCGTCGGTCTTGCTCATCGTCACACCACGTTGCCCACCGGTAGGCGTCATCGTGTGTGGGTGATGCCACGTAGTACCGCTCCCCAATGGCGGGCGCTTCCTTCTCCGGTGCCGGCACCTCGATCCCGTTGACCACGATCACATCGGGCTTGATGCGGACTTCGTACCAATCGGGCGACGAGATAAACAACATGAAGTTGTCGAGGGTTTTAATTTCAAACCGGCTTCCGTGGGCCGTCTTTTTTTCGACCACTTCCAACTTCTTGCCGTCAAGCACTGCTCGCAGCATGTTGGCCTGGTGTTCGGTGATTTCCATGTCTGCTCCAGAAACAAGAAAGCCCGCTGCGTGCGGGCCGGTGGGTTGTAGAAAGACCGCTGCCCGAGGGCTGCCGTGCAAACCAAGGAGGGATGGGGGTAGTTGCGCTGCACGGCGCGGTGGATGGGTCAAGTAGATGTCGCAGCGCGGGCGGCATCGATGGCCGACAGCGCAGTATCGAACCGGCAGCGCTCGATAAAAGCGTCGTCGCGGCTGCTAGGCATGGGTTCGTATTCCCACTCGCCTTGCTTGTTCAACACCTCGCCGCCTAAGCGGCGAACGGCCCATTTGTCCGAGCCGGCCCTTTGCTTCACTCGTTCCACGCAGATGGAATCGTCGATCTCGTATTCAGTCACCTTTGCTACCACCTGCTCATGCCCAGCAGCAGACAGCGCCCGGACAGCTGCAATGAACCTGTCCTTCAATTCGCGCGCGCTTTCAGGTGTCCCGGTAAGTGGTTCGCCTTCACAGTGCTGCCTGACCGCTTGAGCGGCGGCGAACGCCACTTGCTCAGCAAGTTCGATGACATGCTCTTCAGCCGCTGTTCTGCTGTTGCTCATTGATCTGCTCCAAAGAAAAAGCCAGCACTAGGCTGGCAGTGGGAAGAAAAGAACCGCGTATTGCGGTCACGGGGCAGGGTCGCCGAAGTGCTGTTCCATGTACTCCTGAACAGCCTCGCGGATGGCGACCCGCCCTTTTCGGCTTTGCTTGAAAAACGATCGGATCTCTTCGGAAACCGCCTCGGTTACGCATGCGTTCACAGTTGATCGGACGACTGCAGAGATACGCTCCGGCGTCAACGCCTCGTCAAGAGCACGCTGCACCTCTGCGTCAAGCATCGCCGTGTGTTCGGCAAGCATTGCGCTCACCGTGTGCTTCATCTGACGGACTTCAAGAGTGATGATCGGCGGATGGGAAGACATCGATAGCTCCTAGGAAGAAAAGAACCGCATCTGCGCCCCAAAGAGAGGGGAGGAGGGAGGGACAGGGCGCGCGGTTGGAAAAGGGTGATGGTGGCCGGATTCGAACCAGCGACATGGCTACAGACGGCCCGGGCATTCCCTACCGAGACGGGGTTCCTGTAGTTTCCAGCTCTAACCAACTGAGCTACACCATCATTGAAGCGGGCAGGTCGCTACTCCTGCTCCGGACGCCTCACGCATTGCGCGCCGGTTCCTCGCTGCTCTCGCTAGCCAAGCGTGTCTGCTCTCCACGCCGCCGCTTCAATGATGGTTCCCGCTGCTCTCCCGGGATGGTCACGTTGCATACTTCTACGGATCCCCGCCGAGGGCGCCTGCGGGCTTGCTTTCACTTCGACGCGTTCAACGTTTCGCTCGCGCTCTTTCTTGCTCGCGCAATCACATCGGGAGGCTGGGCTCTACCCTGCGATCCACGAAGCCGCGCGCGCCGTTTGGGCCCGCATACTGACCCACCAGAATGCCGCCTTGCACCACGTCGTAGTGCTGATCGTGCATCTTGAAGATCAGGTGGCCGCGGTACTCGGCAGGCTTCGCATCCGTCGTAATGACGGGCTTTGAGCCCTGGTAGTTGCTGTTGTGGAATGGGTTGGTGTAGCTGTGCATGCTCACTCCTTAAAAACAGAAACGCCCTCTACGTGAGGGCGCTTGTGTCTTTGCCCTCCAAAGAGGGCCGGGCTAAATTTCGGTGCTCACATACACGTCGCTGTCTCGGTAGCTGTTGCGAGCGCCGTTTGGCAGAACAAGCACTACCGCGTGACTGGTAGTGCGCTCTTTCCAAGCCTGCATGTGCTTGATGCAGGCTTCTTTGGTAGTGGCGGCTTTGAACTTGCCGATTTCCACTTCTTTGTCGAGACCAACGCGGATCAGGGTGTATTCGTACATGTCGCTCCTCGGTTGAACATCAAAGCGTCCTGCGATCGAAGACGCTTTGATGTGGCCCGTCGTGAGAAGGGCTTCGCTGGCATCTCCCCGCCGTAGCGGGCTCCAGCACTGCCACAGCGAATTCGTGCCCACTCCTTGCGGGCCATCGCTGTTTGCCTGGTTGCTGTTCTTGGCCCTGGCGCCTCATCCGGATTCGGTGCTACCCCACTCCCGGCTTGTGCCCCGGCCGCCATGGGCCAGGGATGCAACGCAGTGGGATGTGTGGTGGGCCGCGCGGGAATCGAACCCGCCTTCACCACTCGACCGGTGCATGCGTTCCGGTTTACCGGCCCACTACACATCCCACTGCTCAAATTCTTAAAGACCATGCCGGGCTACTCACGATGGATTGACCCCATCGCCTGCACCAACCTGCATCGCCCATCTGGGCTAACCCCGCCTCTGCCTCGGTCGGCTTAGGGGCCGGATCGCTACCCCTGGGGTGTCTCGCGGTTGTTTGCTGCGATGGGTCTATTGAATCATGATTCAATCTCGATGTCAATCATGATTCAGTGCTTGGCGTAAAAAAGCCGCCTTGACGGGCGGCTGTTGTTGGGGTGCTCGATTTCTGTCGAGGACCGGGCTAGTCCTGCCAGTTTCCAGCCCTGATGCGCAGAAGATGCTCTTCAATGGCCACAAGCCGACCATGCAACTCGTAGGCAAGGTAGCCTATGAACACGGCTAAGCCTAGAGCTGCCTTGATCACGTCGGACTGCCGGTCCATCAGGGCCGCGACGAACAAAATGGCTAGCAAGATGCCTAGCCACTTCAATACCGCTTTGAAGGCCTTCATTGTTGACGCTATCAGTTGCAGCCGAACTGGTTGCACGACCGGTAGTAGGAGTTGCCGCGGCTGTCTATCCCCTGGTAGGTAGTTGTCCCGCCAAAGCTGCTACTTGACCCGCTCCAAGTGTTGCCGTTCGACGCTGTGCCGTTGTGGAACGTCGTACCTCCGAAAGTAGAACTACTTTGGCTCCAGTTGTTGCCGGTCTGGTTGTTATAGCCCTGCATCTGGGTGGTGTTTCCGTACTGCTGGACGTTGTAGCTGTTGCCTTGGGTGTCAGTGCAGTATCGGAATGCTCCTGTGCCTGTGCAGGTCGCGTGCGCGCCCATCATGCTCATGGCAAGGGCAAACGTGAGGGCCATCTTCTTCATATCCATCTCCCATGAGTCGGCTTGGTGCCGGGCCGACATTCCGGCTCAAATCCTCTGGCTTTGCTTGTGCACTACCTCGCCGAGCAGCTTGCAGTGGTCATCGCACAGCTTGCGTGGGTAGCGCTTTTGGTCCGCGTTGTCTGATGTGAGCCACCACTGGCCCGAGTCCCTCACCAAGCGCTTGATGACCATCTCGCCTTCGTAGTCCACGGCGAATACCACGCCGTCCTTGGGCGTCTTCTGGTCCGTGTTGACCACCACCACGTCGTCGTGGAATAGGCCCGGCTCCATGCTGGAGTTGCCAACGCGCACAGCGAAAAGCTTCTCGGGGCGGAACCCGTTGCGCTCAAACCATTGCCGCTGGAAAACGATAGGAGACCCGCCGCCGTCGTCGTACTCCAGCGCAAACCCACTCGCCCCGGCCGATATGCGCCAGTCCGGATAGAACTTGATTGCCGGATAGTCCGGGTTGTCGTCAAGGTCAACAGGTTCTGCGCGTCTCTCATGCATCGCCATGGCACCCGCCCCGGTGGCCAACCAGTCGGGGCTTACAGCGAGGAACGCCGCCGCCTTTGCATTGTTCGCGGCAGAGAACGCCTTAGATAGCCCGTCCAGTACGCGTTTTACGGCCTGGTAGGACGAGCCGATCCCGTTCGCGAGCTGCGTGACTGTGACGCCGCGCGCGTCCATTGCGGCCTTAAGCCGGCCTGCGTATTCAACCATGATTGAAATGTGCCGTCTTTGCAGTGAATTATGGTTGTCAAATCGACTGAATCATGATTCAATAGACGCATGCTCAAAGACAAAGCCATCGAGGTGCTGGGCGGCAGCATCGCAACAACCGCCGCTGCTGTGGACATCAGCTACCAGGCCGTGAACCAGTGGCCCGATGTGCTGCCGCAACGCATCGCAGACCGCGTGATTGCTGCCTGCGTCCGTCGAGGGATCGAGATTCCCGAGGAGTGGAAGCAGCCCATCAACCTGCACGGCGCCTAAGCCGCTGCAAGCCCACACCGCCCGGCCTAACGCCGCGCACCCCACCAACCCCAACCCCTGAAAGTCCCGCCCATGTACGCCGATCCGGCCGACATCAAAAAGCACCGCTTCAACCTGTCCGTCAATGACGAGCAGAGGAATCTCTTCTGGGAGGAAGCGCAGGCCCGTCGTATGCAGGTCACGCCCACGATCTTGGAGCTGGCTCTGGAGGCGTTGGAGTGGCGTCGTGTTCATGCGGCCAATTCTGCGAATTCGTCTCCCACATTGCGACGCGCGAATGCGTAGCTCATCAGTAACGGAGACAACGTGCCCACACAACAACTGTTGCCGGCAGAGCTGCCTGAGCACCAATACCGCGCCCTCGTGGACTACGCCGAGCAGCAGGAAATCACGCTGTCTGAGGCCGTGCTGCGTCTCGCCGCCGAGAGCCTCGCCATGCGCCAGCTCGGGCAACGCCTGGGCGTGCAGGACTTCGAGCGCGCCCTGCGCTGATCCACTTTTGAGTTACGCATTCCTCACTGATCACCGCACCATGACCAAGAAGCAGCCCAAAGTCCTTGCCGTCAACGGCTCCCGCCACGCCACCCTCGCGCGCACCGATCCCAAGCTGACCGTCGTCCGCTTCGGTGATGACGAGGCTCCGGCCAATCGCGTGTGGTGCAACGCATCTATGCCCAACGTGCAGCCCGGCTATCGCTGGCCGCATCTGGCTACGCCGCCTCGGGGGTGATATGGCAGCGCAAGACCGAAAGATTGCCAAGTTGATCGACGAGATCCGTGACCTTGATGCCAAGGCAGCAGGCAAGCGTATGGAGCTCGCCATGGAGTTGGGCGACCGCGACCAAGCCTACAAGCACATGCGCGAGATGAATTGCCAGACCGAGGCGCGCATTGCCGCACGGCAGGCAGGCTGCTTTGCTGGAGGCATCTGATGGCCAACCCCTGGTTCCGCATGTACGCGGAGTTCGCAACGGATGCCAAGGTGCAGAGCATGCCAGAGGCGATGCAGCGTCGTTTGATGATGCTGTTCTGCCTCCGTTGCAGCGACGTTCTTGCAACGTTGCAAGACGACGAGCTGCAGTTTGGATTGCATATCAGCAACGACGAGCTTGCAGAAACGAAGGCGCTTTTCATCCGCAAGGGCTTCATCGACGACGCATGGAGCCTGCTGAATTGGGACAAGCGCCAGTTCAATTCTGATAGCAGCACAGAGCGTAGCCGTAAGCATCGCGAGGGGAAGAAGGCTCAAGCGAACGACGCCGTAACGCAATGCAACGTTGCAGCAACGCCCCCAGATACAGAAACAGATACAGAGAAAGAACCTAACGGTTCTGTCGGCAGGGCCGACCAACTCCCCCGCTGCGATACGCAATCCATCGTCGACCTGTACCACGAGATCCTGCCCGAGATGCCCACCATTCGGCTGATGAGCGATGGCAGACGGAAGGCGATTTCGGCTATGTGGAAGTTCGTCCTGACGAGCAGACGCAGCGACGGCCAGCGAAGGGCCAATGACGCCGCCGAGGCGATGGAGTGGATGCGCGGGTACTTCGGCCGTGTTCGTGAAAACGACTTCCTCATGGGTCGGAGTTCGAAGGGCTCAGGGCACGAAAGCTGGCGATGTGACCTCGATTTCCTGCTGACCGAAAAAGGCAAAAAACATGTGCTCGAAAGGACGGTGACGCAATGAATCCGATGGACCTTCCGAACGAAGAGTTCGCCTACTCCCACGAAGCCGAGTGCGCCGTGCTTGGCGCGGTGCTGATGACTGGCCCCGAGGCATTCGACGCTGCTGGACTGAAGGCTGAGGACTTCTACCAACCCTTGCACCGCACGCTGTGGACCGAGGCATCCAAGCTGGTCCTGGCTGGCAAGCATGTCGACGTGGTGGGCCTGATCGAATCCATGCGCGGCGCCGATGTGGACTGGGGCTACGTCCAAGGCCTGACGGACGGCTTTGTTTCTCTGCGCGCCGTCCGGGCCCACGCGAAGATCATCCGCGACCACGCCAAGGCACGGGCCTTGAAAGAAGCAGCCCGCACCGTTGCAGGAGTGGCAGCGGACGAGAGCATTTCCGTCGAACAACGGGTTGCGCAGTCGGTCTCGGCGCTGGAAGCCGTTGTGGACGAGAAGTCGGAAAAGGACGCGCTGCCCATTGCCGACTTCGTGGCCGACTTCCTGGACCGCCTACAGGACATGGCGGACGGCAAGGTAACGCCGGCCCGCGCTACGCACATCCCCTCGCTGGATCGCCTGCTGAACGGCGGCTTTCGCGATGGTCAATTGGTGATCATCGCCGCGCGACCCTCGCAAGGTAAGTCGTCCCTCGCGCAGCAGTTGGCATTGAGCCATGCGCGCGACGGCCACCCCGCAGCCTTCTTTGGCATGGAGATGGACAGCAAGGAGCTGACTAACCGCACGGTGGCGAACGTGGGCCGGGTGCCGCTCAAGGGTCTCAAGAGCGGGCAACTTGGCGAGGACGACTGGGGCAGGGTGCCGGAGGCAATCGAGACGCTGCGGGAACTGCCGCTGTACCTCTACGACCAGCCCGGCATGACGCTGGCCGAGGTGGCATCCAAGGCCCGAAAGCTGGTGCGCAAGCACGGCATTAAGACGCTGGTGGTGGACTACCTGCAACTCATGAAGGGATCCGGCATCCGCGGAGAGCGCCGCGTGGAGCTGGAAGAAATCACCCGCGGATCGAAGCAGCTTGCGAAGCAACTGGGCATCTCTGTGGTGCTGCTGTCCCAGCTGAATCGCGAAGTGGAGAAGCGCACGAACCCCCGCCCGCAGATGTCCGACCTCAAGGAATGCGGCGCCATCGAGGAAGACGCGGACGTGATCCTGGCGGTGTGGACGCACAAGCAAGGCGAAGGAGACGCCGGCGACGTGAAGGGCTGTGCGGTGCTGAAGAACCGAGATGGGGAGCGCGGAGAGGTCGCACTGCACTTCGCCGGGCAGTACCAAAGATGGACGGAATCAACCGAGTCCCTGCACGCGCCTGCCATCAAAAAGCCTGCGGGTGGTGGCCGGTTCAGCGAAGAGTTCAACTGATTCGTAGGAGATTTGAATGAGTGTTTTGCTGCCGAATGATTGGACGCGGGTGCGCGCGCACTACGCCCGGGTTCTTCCTCTGATCCTTGCCGAGAAGAGCAACGAATGGGCCATCGACGCCTACGCATGGGAGGGCGCTGGCATCCGCATGACGCCCATCGAGGAATGGTTGTGGGCCGATCTGCGCGCAGCTGATGTGGTGATGTACCCGCAGCTTCCCGTGGATGGGGTGTTTGTCGACTTCGGCAATCCAGTTGCCAAGGTTGCCATCGAATGCGACGGCCAGGCATACCACCGAGACAAGGCCAAGGACGCAGTTCGTGACACAAAGCTCGCATCGCTCGGATGGACGGTGTACCGGCTGACCGGCTCGGAATGTCGGCGGGACTTCAACGAAGAAACGCGGACAGATGGCGCCGCCCGCACCCTGATCGATCTTGTGGCACGCCAACACGCCGTGCAGAGGGGCCGTAGCTATGCATGAGATGCCGAACCCGCGCCTCCCCGCGCCAACTATCCAACCCAAGATAAACGAGGATAAAAGCGAGGTGGCCGCATGAAACCCTGGTACTGGATGGCCACAGGTGTGGCGGCAATGGTCTACATCGCGTGGCACGGCGGTTACGAGACTGCCGGTTGGTGGGCAGCAGCTGTGATCATGGCCTTTTTTGCGCTCATGACTTGGCTGGTCGAACAGCAGCAGAAGACCATCAAGGATCTTCTCCAAATCATGCGAGAGCGTGAGGTGCTGGGCGATGAGAAGGTGGCCTGCGTCGCCGATATGGCTGGAGTTGGGCCCTCCTACCGCGCTTATATGGCAATCGCCATGGCGCGGGTGCAGGCCAAGCACGAGAAGGGTGTGAAGCATGGCTGACCGTCTCACCCTCTCCATGTGGGAGCCAGTACAGGCGTACCAAGCGATCAAAGCCGCATGGATGCACGCCAAGGCCCTGCTCTTCGCCGGCCACCGCCTGGTGGTCGAGGTGCGGCCGGAAAAGCGCAGCGACGCCCAGAACCGCCGCCTCTGGGCCATGCTCCGCGACATCTCCACGCAGGTGGATTGGTACGGCCAAAAGCTGACCGATGAGGAGTGGAAGGACGTCTTCACCGCCTCCCTCAAGCGAGCCAAGGTGGTTCCCGGCCTCGATGGTGGGTTCGTCGTCTGCGGCCAGCGCACGTCCAAGATGACCAAGGGCGAGATGGCCGAACTGCAAACGCTGATGGAGGCGTTCGGGGCCGAGAAGGGCGTGGCGTTCAGCGCGCCGGAGGGCTGGCAGTAATGGCTAACAGCAAGAGGAAAGCGCATTGCGGCAAGGTGAAGCATCAGACTCTTCTGCTTGCTCAGATTAGCCTTACGCGGACCCTGGCGCGTGCAAAGAAGAGACACGATCCGATTGTCACCGGACTCTCGGCATACCGCTGCCCGTACTGCGACGGCTGGCATGTTGGCAGGTCGCTCAAGAAGGGCATCAACTGGGATCTGGTTGCCCAGGCTGAGAAGAGATTGCAGCAATGGACCGCGCGGGCTGAGGCATGACCTTCCGACGCACCCGCTGTGCTCACTGCCGCGCCAAGCTGGACCCGGAGCGCCCGGGCCAGATCGTCCACGCCGAATGCGCCGCCGACTACGCGGTAGCCGAGCGCGAAAAGGCCGAGCGCGCCGAAGCCAAGAAAGCCCGAGCCGCTGCCAAGGTGGAGAGGGCCGAGACGCGCCGCCGCAAGGAGCGCGCGAAGACCACAGGCCAGCGCAAGGCAGAAGCGCAGGCCGCGATCAACAAGTGGATCGTCCACGTGCGCGACAAGGAACAGCCCTGCATTTCCTGCGGACGGCACCACCAGGGCATGTACCACGCAGGTCACTACCGGAGCCGCGGCAGCGCCCCGCATCTGGCCCTAGACCCGCGCAACCTGCACAAGCAATGCGCGCCCTGCAACCTGCATCTGCACGGCAACCTGATCGAGTACCGCCGAGGGCTTATCGAGCGATATGGGCTCGCCCACGTCGAAGCCCTGGAGGCCGACCAGGAGCCGCGACACCTCAGCCCGGGCGACCTAGACGCCATCCGTAACCACTACCGCAAAGCACTTAAGGAGAGCAAGACATGAACTACCAGGCGCTTGCGTACCGCATCCGAGACCGGGCACTGCACAGGCCTCAGAACGGTGAATGGTGCGCGCTCTGGGGCATCCGTGGGCCAATCGAGGCGGGCTCGGAAGCCCAGATATACGACGCCGTATGGCTCAACCTCAAAGAGCATGACCTGCTCAACTGGATGGTGGCCTCTGGCCGCATTCAGCCCATGTATTTCAACCAAGTCGGACTGATCAACAGGAGAGTGCCGCAATGACCATCGAAACCACCCTCAAAGAGCGCGGCGACCGCTACGGCGACTTTGCCCACCATGCCAAGATTGCCCAGGATCTGCAGGATGTGGCTCGGGCCACGGAAGGATGGGCACGGCTGGATGCTGCCCAGCGCCAGGCGCTCACCGTCATCTGCGACAAGATCGCGCGCATCCTGTCTGGCGACCCGAACTACGCCGACAACTGGCACGACATCCAGGGCTATGCAAAGCTGGTCGAGGACCGGCTGCCCGGCGATGGCCCGTCGCCCGACGCGCTTCCTGTGTCCGACTCGCTTAAGCAGGCGCTCGCCACCCATCCATTGCTCAAGGACACCCCTGACACGGTGCATGTCAAGCTGCCTGTGCTTGATAAGAGGTGGAGGGAGGAGATTGCTTTCCCTGGAGTTCAGTGGTCTCGCGTGCGGGATTGGGTGCGCGATCTCAAAGATCATGACGTAGTGAGGCCCTCGGACCTTAACGAGGCTGAGCGTGAGTATCTGCTCCTCAAAGGCCGGAACGTCTAACGGAGGGCCCCATGCTGACCAGAGAAGAGCAGGAGTCTGTCATGGCAAAGGTCCGCATCATCCGCACGGAGAGCGTCCGCCTTCGCCGCATGGTGGACCGAAAGGAAATGGACGACCGCCGATACCGTGAGTTGATCCAGCGTGCAGAAGACGGGTTGCGGGATTTACTTAAGGAGCTGGGATGAGCGAAATCGGAGGTTTCTACGGGCTGGGGCAATGGCTCCGCACCAATATGCCCGATGTATACGCAATGCCATTCGATGAAGTGCGGGAACGGCTAAACGAAATCACAGGGCTCAACGCAAAGCCTGGAGACATAATGGATGAGTCCGCCGACGATTTTCTCGTGGTACTCCGCAGAATGAAGTTGGACGGCAAACTGCCTAATTAGCTATTCCCCATGGATGATGCAGTAGGTACAATCCATGCATCATCCACCATATTCCGAGGCGCAAAGCCATGGCCTTTTCCCCTTCATCGCCGAGCATTACGCTCGCAGTAACCGACGCTGGGCAGAACACGGCCATTCAGCGATTCGCTTCCCAATGCCGCATCTACAACGAAGGCCCTAACGCCTGCCGCATTTCCCTCGACGTAGGGCCGAAGACCATTGCCGACACGGACATGATCATGCCGGGAGGCCTGATGGAAGTCCTCACAAAGTACGGCGCCGATACCCTGTCTGCCAAATGCAAGACCGGCGAAACGGCAACCCTGCACATTGTGTGTGGAGGGGGCGACTGATGCGCGCATTCATCCAGAACCTGGCCGCGATGTTCTCGGACCAGGCGCCAATCCGGGAGGCGACGCTCGCCATTCCGGGAAGTCAGTCCAAAGCATCCCGGGGGGATCACCAGCATCCGCGCCTGACGAGCGCCAGCTGGAATGTGACCGATGCCAATGGGGAGGCGACATTCACCTTCACCCGCACGTTTGCCGCTAAGCCCACGATTGACCTGTCATATGAAGAGGCGACAAACAATCAGCCCTGCATCTTCAAGGTCAAGAGCTGGGTAACCAACGCCAATGGGGAATACACCGGTATGGTCGCAAAGGGCTACCGTCTTCAAACCCTCCCCGCATCCATCACGCTGCTCGGCTCGCTTGCGAGTTTCAGCGTAACCATCAACGCTCCCGCAGGCATCAACGTGTCCTGCATTGCTGTGCAGGTGTCCTGAGATGCTGGATAGGAAGATCATCGACGCCGTGCTCGATTCCATGTGCGAGGGAGCAAGTCTTCGCAAGGCGACTCAGAAACACGGGACCTCGCCTCAGAGCTTTTTGCGAGCGGTGGATGTGGACGAGAAACTCAAGGAGCAATACGCGCAGGCGCGCGCGCGTATGTTAGACGTGAATGCGGAAGAGCTAGAAGAGATTGGCGAGCGTGCGGCAATGGCAGAAACAGCGGTGGAAGTGGCTGGTCTGCGTCTGCTTTCTGATAATCGGAAATGGCTCCTTTCCAAACTGGCGCCTAAGAAATACGGCGATAAGGTCCAGCAAGAGGTCTCGGGGCCTGATGGCGGTCCGGTGCAGGTGACGCAAATCCAATTGGTCGCAATGAATGGCCGCAGTCCAGATTGAGCTACCCGAGAAGCTGATCCCGGTCTTTGATGGGCCGGCAGACGTGCGCTATGCCCATGGCGGCCGCGGCTCCGCCAAGACCCGCAGTTTTGCCAAGATGGCGGCTGTGCGAGGCTACATGTACGGCATGGCGGGTGTCTCCGGGCAGATCGTGTGCGGCAGGCAGTTCATGAACTCGCTTGAAGACAGCTCACTTGAAGAGTGCAAGCGCGCCATTGAGGACGAGCCGTGGCTGCTCGACTACTACGACATTGGCGAGAAGTACATCAAGAGCAAGGACGGGCGGATCTGGTTCACGTTCGTCGGGCTGGATCGCAACATCCAGTCGATCAAGTCCAAGGGGCGAATCCTTTTGCTTTGGGTGGATGAAGCCGAGCCGGTAACGGATATTGCCTGGTCGATTGTGATTCCTACGCTTCGGGAAGAGGGTGAGGGATGGAATGCGGAGTTGTGGGTCACGTGGAACCCGCGGCGTAAGGCGTCGGCTGTCGAGTCGCGCTTCCGAAATTCCAAAGATCCTCTCGTCAAGGGCGTTCAACTCAATTGGAGGGACAACCCGAAATTCCCGGCGAAGCTTGAGCGCGAAAGGCTGCGGGACATGGAGGAGCGGCCTGAGCAGTACGGCCACATTTGGGAGGGCGAATACTTCACGGTCAATGAGGGCGCCTACTTCTCGACCCACATATTGCAGGCGAAGAAGGAGAATCGAATTGGGCACGTCCATGCCGATCCTTTGATGACTAAGCGCGCTTTCATCGACATTGGCGGCACGGGGGCGAGGGCTGACGCTTATGCAATGTGGATTGTGCAGTTCGTTGGCAAGGAAATCCGGGTGCTCAACTATTACGAAGCGGTTGGCCAGCCTCTCGCCACGCATTTGGAGTGGATGCGCGCAAATGATTGCGGCCCAGGATCGTGCCAAGTCTGGTTGCCTCACGATGGCGCGACGCACGACAAAGTGCATGACGTTTCCTATGAGTCGGCATTCAGGCAGGCTGGGTATTCGGTCACTGTCGTTCCTAACCAGGGAAAAGGCGCGGCAAAAGCGAGGATCGAGGCGGCGCGTCGGCTTTTCCCTGCGATGTGGTTTAACGAGCAAACGACCTTGGCCGGAGTTGACGCACTTGCCTGGTATCACGAGAAGCGCGACGACGAGCGGAATATCGGGCTTGGCCCTGAGCACGATTGGGCAAGCCACGGCGCTGACGCATTCGGGCTGATGTGCGTGGCATACGAGCAGCCGACCGCCCCGCCAAAACCCATTCAGTACAAACGCAGGATGTTGTCCTAGG
Source organism: Comamonadaceae bacterium UBA4962 (assembly GCA_002397315.1). Classification (GTDB taxonomy): domain Bacteria; phylum Pseudomonadota; class Gammaproteobacteria; order Burkholderiales; family Burkholderiaceae_C; genus Paracidovorax. The sequence goes on along the minus strand of DHAE01000023.1, from coordinate 25,063 downwards.
CGAAAATCGTTGACAATGCACGATATTGCACTCGCGTGATTCCGCGCGATTACCTGGAGCAGATCATGACCGACCCAAAGAAAACCCAGACGGATGCGGCTGACGATAGCGGCCGTCCCACTGTTTACACCTACCCTGATGGTTCCCAGCGTGTGGGCCAGCCTCCTTTCCCGAAGCTCTCGCCGAAGGAAGAGGAAGCCCGCGCCGGCCATGCCGACGAAGGCGTGGATACTCCGATGAATATCCCGCAGGGCTACAAAACGGAAGGTGAAAAGGCGCCCGATCCCGATGGCCGCCAAACCGCCGACCAATTCGTCGCCCGGGTGGAGCAGAAACTGCGCTCTGACGTGATTTCCGGCAAAGACCCGAGCACGCCCAACTACACGACCTCCAGCGACAAACCCGAGCTTGCCGGCACGGTGGAAGTCGATGACCGCGTGGAAGGCCTGGACCCGGCAGACCCGAAGGACCTCGACAAACTGGTGGGCAAGGTGCATGCCGACGTGGACGCCACCGACGAACAGGTGAAGGCCGCGGCCGTGCAGATCGCCCGCGAGACCCCCGGCGAGATCGTGATGGAGAAGGGCGGCAAGACCGCCAAGAAGGCGCGCTAATCGCGCCCCGTGCCGGCCGGTTGCCGGCACCCAAGGACACACCATGACCCCCATCCTGTACGAAGGCACCAAGCGCGTGCTCGCCATCCCCATGACCCGCGGCGCCTACAACGAGTACCGCGGCTGGACAGTCCCTGCCAACGAAGACCCGGCGGATGCCGGTTTTCTGGTGGAGTACCAGGACGGCGGCAAGGCCAACGATCCGAGGCACGCCGGCTACATCAGCTGGTCGCCCGCCGACGTCTTCGAGCGCAGCTATCGCGAGGTGCAGAGCTAACCATGGCGAAGATGGACACCGATAGCCTGTTGAATCACCTGCAGGCAAACGAAGATGACGCCGCTCAATACGTTGAGCAGGTAGGCTATCGGCGTCTTGAGTCGCAGCGGGAGTACTACCGGGAGCCGTACCCGGGCGATGAAGATCTGGACGGCTGGTCCCGCATCGTCACGTCCGAGGTGCAGGATACGGTGGAATGGATCTTGCCGAGCCTGCTGGAGGTGTTCACGGAGAGCGATCAAGCCGTGGTCTTCGAGCCGGCGCGGCAGGAAGACGTGCAGGGAGCAGAGCAGGCCACGGACACGTGCAACTACGTGTTTAACAAGTCCAATAACGGCTTCCTCGTCCTGTACACGGCCTTCAAGGATGCCTTGATCTCACAGAACTGTGCCGTGATGTGGCGGCTCGACAAAGAGCAGGTGCGCGACGTGCAAACGCTACAGGGTGCGCCGGTCGATGTGCTGGTGATGCTCGAGCAGGAAGGCTTTGAGATCGAGGCGTCAGCCCCTGTGATGGGCGCTGCGATTCCGCTCTACAACGCCAAGGTTTCGCGCACGCGCGAGAAGAACAAGATCAGGGTGGAGGCGTTCCCCCCTGAGCAGCTCTACATCAAGCGTGGCTGGACTTCGCCACTTCTTGGCGACTGCCCCTATGTCGCCCGGGTGATGCCCGTCACGCTGTCCGACCTGCGGCAGATGGGCTTCAAGGATGTCACGGCATCCGACCTTCGCGCCTCAGAAGACGCCATGCCTTCGGACGTCAACGAGGAATACCGTCTCACCCGCACGGATGGCAAGTTCGTACAGGACGACGACGCGGTGGACAGCGAGGACGACAGCCTCGCCCAGGGCTGGTTGCGCATCGAATATGTCTTGGTGGACTTCGACGGCGACGGCATCGCCGAACGGCGCATCGTCTACCGTTTGGCAAAAAAGATGCTGAGCAACGAGGAGACCGACCACGTCCAGATTGCTACCACTTCGCCGATCCTCAACACGCATCGGTGGGACGGCATGTCCATCGCTGAGGCTGTTTCCGATCTGCAGCGGCTCAAGACCGACCTGACGCGTGGCGTGGTCAACGCCTCAAGCCTGGCAGTCAATCCGCGAAAGACCGTGCTGACGGACGCCAACGGCGCGCCGTATGCCAACGTTGACGACCTGATCGACTTCCGAATCGGTGGCCTGATCCGCACGTCACGTGCCGACGCATTGAACATCGAGCCGACGCCGTTCAACGGGACACAGGTGCTGCCCGTCCTGGCCTACGTGGACGAGATGGCGGAAAAGCGGACGGGCGTAAGCAAGCAGCAGCAGGGCCTCGACCCGAATAGCCTGCGCCCTGACCGCACCGCAGCCGAGGTGATGATGACGGCCAACGCCGCTCAACAGCGGATTAAGCTCATCGCCCGGATCTTCGCCGAGACGCTGGTCAAACCAGTCTTCCAAGGCATCCTGCGCTTGCTTACGTCCGGGGAAATGGAGCCATTGGCGTTCCGGCTCCGCGGTCAATTCGTGCAGTACGACCCCAACGAGTGGCGTGATCAGTACGACATGACCATCAATGTGGGGCTTGGCACTGGCGACAAGCAGCAGCAAATCGCCTTCTTCCAAAGCCTATCGCAGATGCAGATGGGCCTTGCGCAAACGCCGTTTGGTTCGCTTCTGATCGACCCGCAGAAAATCTACAACACTTTCGCCAAGATGGTGGAGCTGGGCGGACAGAAGAACGTCAACGACTACATCGGCAATCCGCAGGGCAAGCAGCTGCCCCCACAAGGGCCGCCGCCTCAACTGCAGATCGAGCAGGCCAAGCTGCAGCAGCAAGGCCAGCTCAAGCAGATGGAGATGCAGTACAAGGCGCAGGCTGACGAGATGCAGCGCCAGCAACAGGCCCAGCTTGAGATGATCCGCCAGCGTGCGCAGCAGGAGACGGACGCGAACCGTCAGGCTATGGAAGCGCAGATGCATCAGATGAAGCTGACCCACGAGGCGCAACTTGAACAGCTCCGTGCGCAATACGAAGACCAGCGCCACGCCCGCGAAATGGAATTCCAGCGCTGGAAGGCAGAGCTTGACGCCTCGGTGAAGATCGAGTCCGCCAATATCAGCAGCAAATCCAAGCTGGAAAACGAGGCCACGGCAGCGGCAACCGCTGAAATCGGCCGTGAGGTGCAGCCATGAACGAGCAGCAGGTTTCTCAGATGGGCGAATACGCTCGCCAGACGCTGGATAACCCCGCTTTCCAGGAAGCCATGAAGCGGCTTCACGAAATGGCGCACCTCCAGTTCAAGAAAACGGACATTCGCGATGCGGAGGGTCTGAAACTGGCCCGCCAATTCGCTGCAGTCACTGACGACTTCGAATCCATTTTGAAAAGAATGGTAGAAGGCGGTAAACTCGCGCAAATCAGTTTGGATAAGCACCGTGACGAATCTCCGGTTCGACGGGCTCTCCGGCAGGTTAATCGGTAGTCGCCTACCATTTTGGGCCTCCGCAGTGATGCGTGCCCTGGCGATCCCCTGGCGACATGGGGGGTTGTCTAGACCTAGGAAATCAAATGCATCCAACGGACGGACAAGCCGACTCGGCCCCGGTTTCTGCAGATGATGTAGCTTCGTTCCTGCTCGATAACCCGGCATCTGACCGGGCCGATGAACCGCGGGACCAAAAAGATGCAGCCGGCGATAATCCCCCAGACGATCTGGAACCGGATGAGCCGGATAACCCAAGCGACGACAGCCCGGATGACGACGTCGATCCCGACGCCGAGAAACAGCCCGATCCGACAAGCGGCCGCAAATTCAAAGTCACCGTCAAGGGCGAAGACGGTGCGGACCTCGAACAAGAGGTTGACGAAAAGGAACTCATTGCCGGTTACCAACGTCGCGCCGATTACTCGCGCAAGACGGAAGAACTGGCACGGCGAGAAGAGCAAGCAGCAGAGGTTGTGCGCACACGGGTGACCGAGGAGCAAAACCACTTCGTGCAGCAAGCGCAAATGGCACATGCGCTCGTGGCTCAGCTCGCCGGATTGAAGAGTCCGCAGGAAATGCTGATGCTCTCTCAGCAGGACCCAGCAGGGTATGTGGCAGAGCAGGCCCGGCAACAGCAAGTGCAGAGCGTTATGGCGTCTCTGCAAAACCAATGGCAGCAAACGCAAAAGCAACAGCAGCAGGCACAACAGGCCGAGCTGCAGAAGAGCTATGCGCGCTGTTGGGGGGTGCTGGGCCAGAACGGCATTGACAAACCCAAGCTGCAGAACATTTTCGACTCGTTCAGCAAGGAATACGGCATTCCTTATGACCGTTTTGCCGGCGTGAACGATCCAGCGCTGGTGCTGGCGATGAATGACGCTGTGGCTTACCGGGCTCTTCAAAAGAAACGCACCGAGGTCACCAAAAAGGCTGAGGCTGCGCCTCGCCTGCCTCAAAAACAAGCCGTGCCCCGCAATGAATCGGTGGATAAGCGCCGAGTCGAGCGGCTCCGTAGTGGCCGTGGGTCGCGTAACGACCTGGCCGCATTCATCGCACAAAACAACCTGTAAGGAGGTTGCGAAATGGCTGTCCCAACCAATACCTATACCCGCTATACCGCGGGCACGAACGTCCGCGAGGATCTGGCCGATTACATCGCCCGGCAAGACCCCGAGAAGACGCCCATCATCTCCAGCGCAGGACGCGACAAGGCAAAGCAGACGTTCCACGAGTGGAACCGCGATGCCCTGCGCGCTCCCAACGCCGACAACGCGGCTCTGGATGGCGACGATGCCACCGCATCGGCCAAGACGCCGCCCGCACGCGTGGGCAACTACTGCCAGATCTTCCAAGACACCGTGCAGGTCTCCGGACGTGCCGAAGTCGTGGACAAGGCCGGCATGAAGTCTGCGTTGGCCTACAACAAGGCCAAGATGTACAAGGAGCTGATGCGCGACATGGAGAAGATGGTCGTGTCCAGCAACCCGGCCGTTCTTGGCTCGGGCGGCACGGCCCCGAAGTCCTCGGGCCTGGGCGCAATGATCTTCACCAACGCGAACCACGGCGCTGGCGGCTCCACTCCCGCGCAGACCTCCGGCGCTGCCACTGTTGCTCCGACTGCCGGCACGGCCCGCGCTCTGACGGAAACGCTCTACAAGGCGACGCTGCAGACCACGTACACCAACGCTGGTGAAGTGCCTGATGCGGCCTATTTCTCGCCTGCCCACAAGCAGGTGGCCTCGGGCTTCACCGGCATCGCCCAGCAGCGCTACGAGGTCAAGGGGACAAACCAGGGCACGATCATCGGCGCGGCCGACGTGTACGTGTCCGATTTCGGCGCCATCAACCACGTGCCGCACTACATGATGGCCGGCGGCACGAACGTTTATGGCCTGGCACTGGCGGAAATCAAGGTCGCCTATCTGCGGCCCTATTTTTCGAAAGAACTGGCCCGTACCGGCGACTCGATCAAAGAGCAGTGCATCGTGGACGCCACGCTCGTGGTGGACGCCGAGAAGGCCTGCTTCAAAATCGCTGATCTGTCCGGCGGCTGATGAAACGGGAGGCCCTTCGGGGCCTTCCATTTAAGCGAATCATCATGAGTTTCGGCCATTTTCATGTTGATGAGGGTGTGAATCCTCATACTGGCGTGCGGACGGAGTATTTCTTCGAAGGCGACCAAGTGGTTACCAAGAAGACGTATGACGCCGAGCCCTATATTCAGCGTGCAAAGGAAATGCGAGCCAGGAATGAGGGCAAAGGATGGGGCGAGGGGCGAGAAGTTGGGGTAATTCCCCCTTGGGCCATTTACATCACGCATATTCCCGATCGTGCCGAGCGGGAGCGCGCCACCAAGCAGTTTTTCCGGGAAAATCCCGTATTCCTCGCATACGACGCGTTCATCAAATGAACTACGGCCAGCTTAAAGCGGCGCTCGTCGCGTATACGCATCGATCGGATCTTGATTCGATAATTCCGACTTTCCTGGAGTTGGCAGAGCAACGCATTTACTTCGGCGAAGACACCGCAAATGCGCCTGCTGTTCGTGTAGCCGCAATGCGCGCCTCGGTCAGTCTGGCGAATGGCGCTCGCCCTGCAGATTTCATTGAGGCGATTAAGGTAAACCGCGGCGGCAAGTCAAACGAGTATTTGGAATATGTACCGCTGCAGCAGATGCCGCGATATTCCGCCGCCTACAATTGGGACGGAGATACACTCGTTTTGTCGCAGTACGAGAAATTCCCCGTTGACTTGATTTATTACAAGAAACTGCAAACCCCTTCTGCAGACTCTGACACAAATTGGATCATCGGAAACGCGCCTCAGGTTTATATTTCTTCGCTGCTTGTTGAATATGCCCGCTGGGCACGCGACGACGTGCTTGGGGCGCGTGAGGCCGGTATTTACGTAAGCACCGTGCGTGCGCTGAACTCTCGCGACATGGCGGCATCTATTAGCGGCGGTGCGCTGCGAATGAGGAAACGGTAATGACTGTAGAAACAGCTCTGTATCCGCCGCAACTGAATACCTCGCTGCCCACGGCTGGCGATATGGTCAGTGAGGGTGATGACCATATTCGCCTGACAAAAACCGTCATCAAGACCACGTTCCCAAACGTGGCGGGTGCGGTAAGTTCCAGCCACACGGAAATCAACTACCTGCTTGGCCTCACATCTGGGGTCCAATCTCAGATCAACGGGAAGGGTGCAGTTGCCGGGCAGGCGTGGACAGGCGCGCATTCGTTCGGCGGCTCGATCACCGTGCCTACGCTGGCCCAGGCGACAAATACCACGGGCGCGGCGTCCACGGCCTTTGTGCAAGCCGAATGGGCCACCCGACTGCCGAACTATACGGGGCCGATCACGGCGAGCACGACGGAGCTAAACCGCGTTGTGGGCCTGAATGCCCCTATCCAGCCTCAGATCGACAGCAAAGGCGCTATCGCTGGGCAGACGTGGAGCGGGACGCATGACTTTACGGCGGCCACGTTGACGGCTGCCACGCTCCCTGCTGGGACGGCGACTAATGGGGTGGCGACTACCTCGTTTGTGGCATCTGCCGCGCTGTCGTCTGCGCTGCCGGGCCAGACGGGTAATGCCGGCAAGTTCATCAAGACGGATGGGGCGAATGCCTCCTGGGACTGGCCGTACCTCACGCGCGTGGCGGTCACAGGGGCGTCGCAGGCCGCCGTGGCTGGCGTCATGTACTGCTTGCAAAACACTGGCTTGACCACGGTGACGCTACCGGCCTCGCCTGTTGATGGTGATGTGGTCGGCATCCGCGCGGACAACCTTAGGCTAGACAACGTTGTGGCCCGCAACGGAAATTTGGTCCTCGGAGTGGCTGAGGACATGACTATTGATAACCCCTATTACCCCCTCGTTCTGCAGTTTAGGACGACATACGGCTGGAGGCTTGTGGCATGAGTTTTCTTACTCAGTTCATTGGTAGTGGCGGACGCCTTAAAAGCCAAGTTTTCACGGGCAATGGTGTTTTCGGCCCCTCGCTCGCTCTCCTTGCAAAAGGCGGGAATGTCTATGTTATCGCTGGTGGCGGGGGCGGTGGCGGAGGTCGTGGCGGTGGAGGTGCGGGTCGTTATTTCGAGGGAGTTCTAACTTTCACGGCAGCAACGTCAATCACTATCGGCTCCGGAGGAGCTGCCGGGAATGGCACATTTGGAGGTTCGGGCGGTAACACCATTATCGGCGCGCTACTCACTCTCGCAGGTGGCGGTGGGGGTGGGGGTAACGGTGATGCATCCCCCCCGGGCGCCTCGGGTGGAGGCGGTTTGGGCTCTGTTTCTGGCGGCGGCGGCGGCGGCGCCAGTGGGGGCGGTGGGGGCGCTCAAGTGGCAACTGTCGAATACCCTGGTGGCGCGGCTACCTTTGGGAGCGGAGGGGGCTCAGGCGGGACTGGCGGGGTTGCCGCCGGAGGCAACGGCGGCACAGGTGTTGGTGGCCGCTGCGGCGGAGGTGGGGGTTTTGGATCATCCGCCGGCGGTGCCGGAAGTGGCGGGGGCGGCAATGGCGGATCGAACGCTGCGACTACTGGCATGGCTGCTCGTGTCAATTCCGGATCTGGCGGAGGCGGCGGCGCGCCTGTTGGGGGTGCTGGTGGATCTGGCTTTGTCGAACTCTATTGGAGCGAATGATGGCAATACGTAGATGCGCTGAAATTGAAACCAATGCGTCTCCGGAGTACATAAAGAATGTCAGCGTCGCCGAAGAGGCGGATTGGGGGTTTCTTAAGGAGATATGGCCGACGTTCTACCCCACCATTCGACTCGAATGGCTGGACGATTTACACGCGGCTCCTGGCTATGTCGATCCACCCTGGATTAATTGGACCAAAGAGGTAGATGGCTGGACTCCACCACCACTGCAAAGTAGCGATGATTAAAACAGTATCTGCCTTGGGACAGGTTGGCCTCAATAAAGATGCTCAGCCTCAGGAATTGAAGGACAACGCCTGGTCCAACGGCGCGAATGTCCGTTTCCGTAATGGCGCCATGGAGCGTATGAAAGGCGAGCAGAAGGTATTCGATACTCCTGCTGTTACGCCGTACTATCTTCAGCAGTACTCTCAAGGTGGCAATAGTTGGTGGATGCACGCGGGCGTCAGTTCTATATATGCCGACAACGGCACCACCCGTCAAAACATCACGCCAACCACTTCTCCTACCGGAGCGGTCGACAACCGCTGGACGGGCGGCGTCCTCGGCGGTATCGCCTACCTCAACAACGGAGTAAACGCTCCTGTTTCGTGGAATGGTTCTGGGATCGCGACATCGCTTTCTGCATGGCCGGCCAGTACCACATGCCAGAGCCTGCGGCCGTACAAGTCGTTTTTGGTCGCCCTGAATGTGACGAAGAGCGGTACCAATTACCCGCACATGGTGAAATGGTCGAATGCCGCGGTTCCGGGGACGATACCTGATTCGTGGGACCAGAACGACAAGACGAAACTTGCTGGTGAAGTCGATGTTGCCGAAGAAAGCTCGGTTCTCGTTGATCAACTGCCCCTCGGCGATGTGAACATCCTCTACAAGGAGAATGCCATGTACGCCATGTCCCTGACGGGGACAAACGACCCGGTTTTCCGCTTCCAGCGGCTGCCCGGCTCCGTCGGCCTGCTGTCCCGCGGGTGTGTCGTGAACACCGAAGTAGGCCATGTGGTACTGGCTTATGGCGATGTGGTGATTCACCAAGGGCAGGGGCCGCGCTCGATCATCAACGGCCGGCTCCGCAGCTGGCTTTTCCGCACGATCGACACGACCAACCGCAAGCGGGCTTTCCTGGTTGCGAACCCGCCGGCAAAAGAGGTGTGGGTGTGCTTCCCCGACCTTGGCGCGACCTCCTGCACGCTCGCGGCTGTCTGGAATTGGGTGGACGATACCTGGAGCATCCGTAACCTGAATAACGTCAATTACGGCGCCACAGGGCAACTCGCGGCCACCGCTACGACGAAGTGGAGCGACCAGAATTATGCATGGCAGGACGCAACACAAGCCTGGGACGAGGACGAGCTAACTCCGGCACAGGAGCGCCTGCTGCTGGCGTCTAGAACTCCTTTGATTACTGCGGCCGATGTGACCGGGACTATCAACGGCGCCTCTTATACGAGTTATGTGGAGCGTACAGGGCTTTCGCTGGGCGATCCGTCCACGGTCAAGCTGTGCCGCGGTATTCGGCTCAGGGCTGATGCAGCGCGCGGGACAAAAATACAGGTGGAAATAGGTGGGCATAACAACCCCGAACAGCCGGTGAACTGGAGTTCGCCTGTGGTCTACACCGCCCAATCGGGTCAATACAACCAGATCGATGCATTCGCTTCTGGTCGATTTCTGGCTTTTCGGCTTACTTCGCTGGATAATCAGCCATGGCGTCTGACTTCCATGGATGTTGATTTTGTTCTGCAAGGTGGCTACTGATGTACGTACCAACCAATGTTCCATCCACCGCGAACGAATTGCCGAACTGGCTCAGGCAGGAAGTTTTGAACATTTCCCGAGCTATATCGGAGGCGCAACCTTTCATTAGGCTTGCGATGCAATACCAGGAGCCTAAAAAGTTGGCAGATGGAATGATTGTTCTGGCCGATGGCACCTCTTGGAACCCCGGCAGCGGGGGCGGTTTTTACGGTTATCGAGCTGGCGCGTGGCGCTTTTTGGGGTGAAACATGGCACAAGCAACATTTGGCGGCGCTGGCGGTCTGGCTGGATCGCTCAATCAGCAAACCGGCGTCTACACATACGCTGATGGATCGACCTACCAGAACCCCTACCAATACGGTAATCAATGGTCATACACCCCCGGCCAAGAGGGCACGGCAGTGCATTACACCGACGTGGGATCGCAGAACCAGACGAAGCCGGATGTGTTCACCGGCGGCGGCCAAGGCGGTGCTGTGTGGGGTGGTTCTACCCCGACTACCCAGCCGGCGCAGTATGGCGGTTCGCTCACGGATGCCCTTAAAGCGTCGAATGCCGCGATGAACTCGGGCACTGGCGGTGCAGGTGCGGTGGGCAATATCTCCAGCTACACCGCAGGCCAGAACCCCTACCTGCAGCAGCAGGCCGATGCGCTCACTCGGACGGTTACCAACAACCTGAACAACAACATCCTGCCGGGCATCAGTGCTGCCTCGATCGCCAATGGCAACTTCGGCGGCTCCCGACAGGGTGTCATCGAGGCCAACGCTCTGAACGACGCCAACGGGCAGATTGCCTCCGGCCTCGCAAGCCTGCTGGGCAACGGCTACAACAACGCGCTGCAGTACGACCTCGGCCGGCGCAGCCAGGACCAGAGCTACAACCTGGGGCTTGGGAATCTGGGCCTCGGCGCCATGAACGCCCAGAACAACTATGACCTGGGCCTGCGCAACAACGCTCTGGGGATCGGCAATCTGGACTACCAATACGCCAACCTGGATAGGCAGATCTACAACGACAACTCCAATCGTCAACTGCAAGGCGCACAGCTTGGTCTGCAGGCCTACAACCAAGGCCAGCAGAACAACCAGGGCGCTATCAACGCCGGGACGAGCATCCAGAACACGCCGTACAACTACTGGAGCCAGTTTGCGAACGGTGCGAACTCCATCGGCAACGGCTACGGCACGACGACGGGCAGCAGCAGCAACCAGGGCAATCCGTTCCTGGGGGCGCTGGGTGGGGCGCAGCTGGGTGCGTCCATCTTCGGCGGCGGCAAGGGTGGCGGCAGCTTCGACCCGTTCAACCTGATCTCGTTCTGAGATGCACTACCTACCGCAAACGGTCCCTCTGGAGGCTGTGGACGCAATCCGTCCCGCGTTTGCTCACGGCTACAGCGGCACTGCAGAAGAGTGGATTCAGCGCTGCCGTGACGACTTAGCCCAGCTCTGGAGAGATGGCGCATGCTGGGCCATCACCCAAATCGTTGATGGCGCAGAGGGCAGGGTGATCCACTGCAAGGCATTGGCCGGCGGGACATCAGCCGATCTTGTGCAGGAGATGGAAGCTTTTGGACGGGCCCAGGGGTGCCGAGCAGCGATTTATGAAGGTCGGCCCGGATGGGCTCGCCGCAACAGAGATTACCGCTTGCGCGCGGTCTTGATGGAAAAGGAGCTTTGCAATGCCTGAAGCAGCAGCGCCCATAGCGGGTTCGGTGATTGGTGGAATCTTCGGTGGCGATGGCGGTGGCCAGCAGCAGAGCCAGAGCCGCGAGCCTTGGGGGCCGGCCGCACCGTGGCTGCGCAAGCAGCTTGAGGACGGCCAGAACCTACAGGGCTACTACCAGCAGAACCCGTTCAACCCGCAGCAGATGGTGGGCTATCAGAATCTGCTGAGCGGGTACGACAACTACAGCCAGAACATCGCCCCGGGCCTGATGTCGCTGGCAAACCACTTCATCGGCAGCGGCTACCAGCGCCAGGGCGGATCTGGCTCGGGCCTCGCGGGCACGAACCCCTATGGCCGCGCCTCGACCAGCGCTGTGTCGCAGGGCATCCCCCAAGGCGGCGCCGCAACCCCGTTCATTCAACCGCTCCAGATGCAGTACGGGACCATCGACTGGAATGCGCAAAACCCCTACCGCAACGAACTCAAGCCCGCGCCTGCGCAGACGACGACAGGCAACCAGGGCGGGCAGCAGTCGTTTGAGGACTGGCTGCGCATCAACAACCCGGCTGCGTACCAGGAGATGGACTCCAACCGCCGCTACGGCCAAGGAGGCTCCTAATGGGACTGCTCGACGCACTCAGCGATCCGCAAAACGCGCTCGCGATTGGCCTGCTCGGCGCTGCCTCCAGTGGGCGGGGTTTTGGCGGCGGCCTCATGGATGCCGTGAACTATGCCAACGCCGTCCGGCAGAACCAGAGTGAAGCCGCATTCAAGAAGTTCGAGATGGACCGCAAGCGCCAAGAATGGGAGCGCGCAGACCGTGGCAATGCGCTCGCGGCGCAGTTCTACAAACCCGGCTCTCCCGCCATCCCTGCCATTGGCGGTGATCAAGCAACCGGCATTCTCCCGAGCGCCGGCCGTTCTGCTGTCGCCCCCAGCTTCGATGGTCAAGGCTACGCCAGCGCTCTGATGGGCATCGACCCGCAACGTGGGCTGCAGGTGCTCCAAAGCCTGCAAAAGGAAGTGCCTGTCGACAAGATCGATCCCGCGAAATTCACGCCTGGATCGCTGGCGAAGTTTGCCCAGAGCCGGAACTACGGTGATCTGGTGCCACGCGACAAGCTGGAGTTTGTGGAAGGCGTGGGTGTCAACCCCTTCGACCCTGCGAACAACGGTCGGGCGATCCCCAATCCAAACAAGCCGTTCTCCATGGACGCGCAGGGCAATGCCATCCCGAACAAGGCGTATCAGAACTACGAGATCAGCAAGGCTGCGGCGGGTGCCGCTCGCACTAGCAACAACATCAGCGTCAACACCGAGAAGAGCCTGCTGAACGGCATCGCCAGCGGGGTGGGCTCGCAGATTGATGCGTCCCTCGCCGGGGCGCGTGGAGCGGCATCTACGCTGAACACTCTGAACAATTTGGACGCGGCTCTTAAGAGCGGCAAGGTGATGGCCGGCCCGCTGACTGCGCCGAGCCAATTGATCCTCCAAGTTGGCACTCAGTTGGGTCTGGCCGGCAAGGACGCGAAGGAAACGCTGCAAAACACCCGATCGGCGATGCAGGCCATGGCGCAGCTCGAGCTAGACGCATCGGCCCAGATGAAGGGGCAGGGGCAGATCACGGAGAGCGAACGCGCAATTCTTCGGCGGGCCGCATCCGGGGACATCAATATGAGCCTCCCGGAACTGCAGACGCTCTCGAACGTATCACGAAGGACGGCCCAAATGCGCATCCAGCAGCACAACCAGAATGTCCAGCCGCTGCTCTCCAACCCTAACGCCGCGGCCCTCGCGCCGTTCCTGACCGTGCCTCAGCCACAACAGGCGATGGGAGATGCGTCTGCTGGTGGTGGGCAATCTCGCGTCGTCAACTTCTCGGATCTGAAATAGCCATGGACGTTCGCCTGCCTGACGGCACCATCATCCAAGGCGTCCCAGACGGCATCAGCCGTGCTGATCTGGCGGCGCGTCTTAAGTCGAACGGCATGGATGTGCCGTCGGAATGGCTTGTCGGCCCGAAAGGTCAAGGAGGTAGCATCCTTGGCAACACGCTCATGGGCGTGGCGCGTGGCGCGAAAGACGTGATCGACACGGGCGCTGAGTGGCTTTCTCGCCTCGGCCCGGCCGGCGAGAACGAGCGTGTCCGGGCTATGAACGAGGCTGGAAAGCGGGAATTTGATCAAGGCTACGGCGGGAGCACTGCGGCATCCATTGGGCGTATTGGCGGCAACGTTGCGGCGACGTTGCCCGCTGGCGGGGTGCTGGGCTACGGACTGCGTGCTGCGGCTCCGTTGGCCGGGTCCGCCGCGCCAGTGGTTTCTTCTCTTGGTAACTCCATTGCCACAGGAGGCATGACCACGGGCAACACTTTGCCGGCCCTGGGGAACCTCGCAACCCGTGCAATCGGCGGCGGCATCTCTGGAGGACTTGCCGCAGGCCAAGTAGATCCGAATAGTGCAATGACTGGCGCAGGCATTGGCGCTGCTCTGCCCGTTGCGCTCGGAGGCCTGGGGCGGGCAGGGGATGCTATCGCTTCGACCATTCGCGGCCCCGCAGTGCCGTCTGGCGTCAAGGAGGCCGCTACCGCAGCCCTAGAGTCTGGATATGTGCTTCCGCCTACCCAGGTCAGCCCGACGCTTTGGAATAGGCTTCTTGAAGGCGCCGCGGGGAAGATTTCGACCGCTCAGAACGCGAGCGCGAAGAACCAGGCGGTGACCAATCGTCTTGCAGCGGAGACGCTTGATCTGCCTCCGCAGACTCTTCTTAGCCCCCTCGTCTTGAAAGACATTCGGGATGAAGCGGGGCAGGCTTACCGTGCCGTTGCCTCATTGCCAGTGCGGCAAGCAGAGCGTGCACAGCCACTCCTGAACAAGCCGGCCATCCCCGAGATCAATCCGGCAAAGATGGTGGAGGATTTGAAACAGGCAAGAAACGACGCGCAGTCGTGGTTTAAGGCGTACAACCGCTCCGCGAGTCCTGATGACCTCGCCAAAGCCCGAGCAGCCGATGCACTGAGCAAGAGGCTCGAATCAGGGCTGGAAGACTATGCCGGCAGCCTCGGAGAGGGCGGTCTTGTCCAAAATCTCCGAGAGGCCCGCACGCGGATTGCAAAGACCTATAGCGTAGAGCGCGCACTGAACGCAACGACCGGCAACGTTGACGCGCAGGTTCTTGGACGCATGGCGCAGAAGGGGGTTCCACTCTCGGGAGGGCTGCGAGAAGCGGCGAATCTGGCTCAGGCATTCCCGAAAGCGGCCCAGCCTGTCGAGCGCATGGGCAGTCTTCCTCAAATGAGCCCGCTCGATTTCAACGCGGCCGGACTCGCCACTGCCGCAAGCGGCAATCCAGCATGGCTGGCTGGGCTCATCGCGCGGCCAGCCGCCAGGTCCCTTGTGCTCTCTGGGCCGGTCCAACGAGGACTTATTTCCGGCCCTTCTCGGATAGGCGGTTTGCTGGGTTCTCCGGCATCTGTTGGTCTTTTGGATTACGGCGTTCGCGCAGCACCTCTATTAGCGATCGACCAGTAATCAATCGATAGAAAAACGTGCCAAAAAATGCTAGTGCACAAAGCGCTATAGCTCGAACCCAGAGATAATCCGTAAATTCCATGAATGTTCCTAAAGCCGTTGTCCGCAGGTATGTAAGCCCGCTTCTGTGGGAATTCGACACCGTCACGATCCGCATGATTCTGGCGACGGCATCGGCTTGTTTTGCGACTGCGCTGCTTTCCAGTGGTCAGCCATTCAGCCGCGAGGCGTACTCGATTATGGAGGCCGTGGGGCACGAGTTCTTCTGGTCAATGGCATTCCTCTTGCACACGATTGGCACGTATTGGCGACTGGCCGAGACGAGGTCTAGGCCGAAATGGGCTTTGGCGATCAACGCATACGGCGCATTCATTTGGGCTTTTGCTACCATTTCTATAACAGTCGCCCTAGGTTACTTGGCGCCCACGCTCGCACTGGCCTACGTGGTCGTCCCGCTTGCATTCTGGGCGTTATTCCGCACGGCGATGCAACCGGAGCGCGTGACGCCGTGAGCAATGAAGCTGAATCTGCGGGCTATATCGCTGCTGCTGTTGCTGCATTTGTCGCGGGGATTCTGAAACTCCGGACGGTGATGAGTGGTGACAGGCGGAAAATAGCCCATGACGACAACACCACCAAATGGGAAGCCTCGTTGCTCGAAGAAAACGAGTCTCTGAGAAAGCAGATCCTGGAAATGGACACCAAGAATCGCGAGTCCTGGGAGCGTCATGTCCAGGACGCTCAGAAGATTTCCCGCCTCGAAACCGAGCAGCATTATCTAAGCGAGAAGGTCGGTTACCTTGAGGCAAAAGTCGCTCAGTTGAGCGGGAAGGGCGCACCGTGACCCCGGACAAGATCAAGCAGCTACAGGGCGACATGTCGCGCCTTGGGCTGTACACCGGCAGTGTGGATGGCATCTGGGGGCCTCTCAGTGACAAGGCGTGGTCCGCGCTGGTGGGGCAGCAGTCGATCAAGGTTCCGAGCCGGCTGGAGACTCAGCTACGCAGGGACGAGGGCGAAGTGCTGCAGGCGTATCAAGACCACCTCGGATACTGGACCATCGGCGTCGGCCGCCTGATCGACAAGCGCAAGGGCGGTGGGATCACGCGTGAGGAATCATCGTACCTGCTGGGCAACGACATTGCCAAGCGCGCAGCCGGGCTCTCTGCCTCCCTGCCGTGGACGGATGGGCTGGACGAGGCGCGCCGCGGCGTCCTCATCAACATGGCCTTCCAGATGGGCCTGGAAGGCCTCCTGGGGTTCCGCAACACGCTTGCCACAGTGCAGTCCGGCAACTACCAGCTGGCCGCGCAGCAGATGCTGCAAAGCCTGTGGGCAAAGCAAACCCCCGAGCGTGCAAAACGCCTGTCGGCACAGATGGCCGATGGGCAGTGGAGATAGCCATGGCAGATTTCGACTGGAAGAATGCTGTTGCGACCGTGGCGCCTGCCATCGCTACCGCCCTAGGCAGCCCAGCTGCAGGCTTGGCAGTCGCTGCGCTAGGCCGGGTGCTGCTGGGCAAGAGTGATGCCACGGAAGAAGAAGTGGCCAGTGCAGTGGCTAATGGCATCACCGGCGACCAGCTGCTCGCGCTGAAGAAGGAGGAAAACGCGTTCAAGCTCGAGATGGCCCGCATCGCCCAGAGCGAGGATGCAGCTGTGTTAGCCGACGTACAGGACGCCCGTAAACGGCAGGTCGAAACCAAAGACTACATGCCGCAGACCATCTTCTTTCTGCTGATGGGTGTCTACGTCTTCGAGATCTGCCTGTTCTGGTTCGGCAAGGTGCCGGAAGACGAATTCGTGCGAGCCCTGATGACTCGCGCCTTCTCGACAGTGGAGGTTGGCCTGACTGGCGCGATCGCTTTCTTCATTGGCTCGAGCCGGGGCAGCAAGCGCGCCGGGGACACGAATCGTCAGGTTGCCGAGCAGCTGGTGCAAAAGCTGTAGCCCAACGCAAAACGCCACCTGGCAGGGTGGCGTTCTCGGGTAATCGAAGTCCTAAACTCACGATCACCGGTCTTTGCCGAGACGGAGTGGAGTGTACCCGAAGAGTGCCAAGAAGTCGGTAGGGGGAATCTTGCCAGACAGGGCGGAAACTATGCGATTCGTGGGCGCCATGCGAACCACCGATCCCTGAAAGATCAACGACTTACGGCATGTCTGCCAGTCACATGGCTGACTCGAAATCAGGCGTAGTGGCAACACTACCGTGGGTTCGAATCCCACCCTCTCCGCCAAATGAACAAAGCCCTTGGATGATTCCAAGGGCTTTTTTCTTGGGCGCGGCAGGACGGCACAGGCCGGCGGCTCCACCAGTCCGCTGGCTCGCCTGCCCGTGCGCCCTGCGCGTGCTATACATTGACCCACGTAACACTCCCCCAGAGGACCGCATGTCGATGTCGATCAACTCCCTTCTGAAATCCTCCGTGGCGGCGCTGGCGATCGCCGGCGGCGGCGCGGTGTGCGCCCAGGGCACGCCCATCGATGCCGCGGCGTTCGACGCGCTGGTGGCGCAGGGCCCCGTCGCCAGTGCCGAGGCGGTCGCCGCAAGCCCCTGGGCCAGCAAGATCAAACAGGCCGGCACGCTGCGCCTGGGCGGCACGCAAACGTCGAACCTGTTCTCGCTGCTGAACGAGAAGGACGGCAAGCTGCGCGGCTTTGATGCCGGCATCGCCCAGCTCCTCACGCGCTACATCCTGGGCGACGCATCCAAGGTCCAGTTCGCGCAGGTGAACTCGTCCACGCGCGAGCAGGTGCTGATCAACGGCCAGGTGGACATGGTCGTCGCCACCTATTCCATCACGCCCGCGCGCGCCGAGAAAATCTCCTTCGCCGGGCCGTACTACACCTCGCAGGCCGGGGTGCTGGTGAAGGCGAACAACCAGGCCATCCAGTCCTACAACGACCTGGGCGGCAAGAAGGTCGCCACGCAGGCGGGCTCCACGGGGCCGGCCATCCTCGCGCAGTTCGCGCCCAAGAGCACCGTGCAGGAGTTCCAGACGCACCAGGAGGCGCTGGATTCGCTGCGCCAGGGCCGCGTGGCCGCCTACGTGACCGACTACACGCTGCTGCTCAACACCCTGAGCCTGGGCACCGGCGACGCGAAGCTCGCGGGCGCCCCGTTCGGCGCGCAGGACCCGTACGGCATCGGCCTGCCCAAGGGCTCGGACGGCGTGGCCTTCGTCAACGCGTTCCTGAAGAAGATCGAGGCCGACGGCACCTGGGCCAAGCTCTGGACGATCGCCATCGGCCAGCGCACCGGCAGCACGGCCGTCCCCACGCCGCCCGCGCTGCCCTGAACCGATGGGCGAGGTTGCCAAGCTCCTGGTCGACCACGGGCCTGCCTTCGGGCAGGCCCTTTTGCTGACCTGGAAGCTCACCGCGCTGTCGTTCGTGCCGGGCGTGCTGCTGGGCATGGCGGTGGCGATGCTGCGGCTCTTTCCGCTGCCGCCGCTGCGCGGGGTGCTCACCCTCTACGTCGAGACCTTCCGCAACATCCCCAGCGTGGCGCTGCTGATCTTCATCGTGTTCGCGCTGCCCGATCTCGAGTTCGTGATCGACTACGAGCCCAGCGTGGTCCTGACGCTGGTGCTGGTCTGCTCCGCGTTCACGGCGGACTATGTGCGCTCGGGCATCAACACCATCCCCGGCGGGCAGATCGAGGCCGCGCTCAGCCTGGGGATGCGGCCCGCGCGCATCATCTGGTCGGTGGTGCTGCCGCAGGCGCTGCGTTCGGTGGTGCAGCCGATGACGTCGCTGCTCATCGCGCTGATGCTGTCCACCTCGCTCGCGTCGCAGGTGCCGTTCCCCGGGCGGGAACTCACCACGCTCGTCTCCAAGATCGCCACCGACTCCGCCGCCGGCATGGCCGCCTTCGCCGTCGCGGCCGCGATGTACGTGGCCACCGGCTTGCTGATCGCATGGGCCGGCGCGGCGCTGGACCGGAAGCTGCGGATCCTGCGATGAACCGATCCCTCGAAGACATCCTGTTCGGCGCGCCGACGCCCCGGGCCCGCACCCTCACCCGCGGGATGAGCGTGGTTGCCGCGGGCGTGCTGCTCCTGATCGCGGCCGGCATCGTATGGCGCTTCCATTCCGCCGGGCAGCTCGATGCCCGCTACTGGAAATTCTTCGCCTGGCCGACGACCTGGGCCTTCCTGGCCAAGGGCCTGCTCGGCACGCTGGCCTCGGCGGCGATGGCCGCGGTGATCGCGCTCTCCCTCGGCCTGGTGCTGCTGGCGGGGCGCCTGGCGCGCACGCGGCTCGTGCGCTGGCCGGCCGTGGCGGCCATCGAGTTCCTGCGCGGCACGCCGACGCTGCTGCTCATCTACGTGTGCTTCCTGGTGCTGCCCTCGGTCGGCATCAAGCTCAGTACCTATTGGATGCTGACCCTGCCGATTGGCCTCAGCACCGCCGCGGTGGTGGCCGAGGTCTACCGCTCGGGCGTGCTCGCCGTGCCCCGCGGCCAGACCGATGCCGCACGCAGCCTGGGCATGACGGAGACGCAGGTGTTTTTTGCCATCGTGTTCCCGCAGGCGCTGCGCTACATCGTGCCGGCCCTGGTCGCGCAACTGGTGATCGTGGTGAAGGACACCACCTTCGGCTACGTCGTCACCTATGGCGAACTGATGCAGAACGCCCGCGTGCTCATCGCCAACTACCACTCGCTGGTGCCGGTGTACCTCGTCGTGGCGGTGCTGTACTGCCTGGTGAACTATGCGATTTCGCGGGCGAGCCGGCGGCTCGGGCGGCCGATGCATTGAGCGCGGCGGACGCCACCCTTCCGGCGTCGTTGCCGCACTATGCCCGGCTGCTGCTCGCCACCAGCGATGCCGCCAGCAGCCGCGCGGACTTCGCGCTCACGCCCTTGCCCGTGATCGACAGCGCGGGCGGATGGGCGAGCATGCGCGCGAACACCGCCTGCACCTCGTCCGCACGGATGTCGCCGATCAGCGCGATCGTCTCGGCCAGCGGCGTGACGGTGCCGTGCGCGAATACCTCCTCCACGGCCCGCTCCATCGTCGCGAAGGGCCGCTCGCTGGCGCGCACGCGCGAGACGGTGAGCTGGTTCTTCGCGCGCTCCAGGTGCACCGGGTCGATGGAGGCGGCCTGCGCCTGCAGCAGTTCGCCCGTGGCACGCACCAGCGCCTCGACCTTGTCCGGCGTGGTCACCGCATGCACCACGAAATTGAGCCACGCGTCACCGCTGTCGATCGTGGCATCGGCGTTGTAGGCCAGGCCCAGCCGCTCGCGCACCGTGTCCACCAGCGGCGAGGACATGCCGTCGCCGAACAGGTTCGCCGCGAGCGCCGCGGCCAGGCGCCAGCGTGGGGGCAGCAGGGCCTGCACCGTGCCGGCACCCTGCCACTCCGGCGCGCCAGGACCGGGTAGCGGATAGGCGATGTTCAGGAACACCTGCGACACCTGCGTGAAGCGCCGTGCCACGGCTTGGCCGACGTGCGGAGCGGGCGTGGGCGGCAGCACCCCGGCGCCATCGGCCTGCGGCCCCGATGCGGACACAGGCGCGGACATCGCAGAGAACAATTCCTCCGCGCGCCGCATCCACGCATCGACATCGAAATTCCCCGCGGCCGCGACGATGGTCTTGCCGGCCACGTAGTGCCGCTGCACATGCCGTACCAGGTCATCGCGCGTGAAGCCTTCGATGTTCTCCACCGTGCCGATCACCGGCATGCCCATGGGATCGTCGCCCCACAGCGCGCGGTCCAGCAGGTCGCTGGAACTGTCCTCCGGGTCCTCGTCGTACTCGATCGCCTCCTGCCGGATCACGTCCAGCTCGCGCTGCAGCTCGGCCTCGGGAAAGGTGCTGTGCAGCACGATGTCCGCCGTCATGCCGAGCAGTTGCAGCGCATGCTGGCCCAATCCGGTCATGAAGTAGCCGGTGCTGTCCTTGCCCGTGTAGGCGTTCACGTCCGCGCCCAGCCGCTCCGCATCGAGGTTGATCGCCTGCACCGAACGCGTGGCCGTGCCCTTGAACGCCATGTGCTCCAGCACGTGGCTGATGCCGTTGGTCTCCGGCGTCTCGTCGCGCGAGCCCACGCGCAGGAACACGCCGACGCTGGCGCTCTGCACATGGGGCATGGGGAGGGCGAGGAGGCGGACGCCGTTGGGGAGGGTGTGGAGGAGGGGAATGGAAGGGTGGGGCATTGGTGATCTGAGCAGATCCGGACTTAAGCCTGAGTCGATGGCTTCCTGCCTGCAAGCTGCATTGTCGCCGGGCTCGACGGGCATGCAGCATGGACGCTGACAGGTCATCGGCACGGGAGGACGCCAGACCTTCAGTCGCAGAGCCCTCACAATCCAATGCCATGCACAACGTTCTCACCATCGACATCCAAGGCAAGCACAGCAAGGCCGATGTCCTGGCGGCCATGGGCGAAGCCTTGCAACTGGGCGGCCCCGGCGGCAATCACCCGGTGCGCCCCGGCGAAGAGTCCGGCTGGGGCATGAACTGGGATGCACTGTTCGACTGCCTGCTCAATCTCCACTCCGGCGGCATCTGGGGAACGAGCCCCGTCATCGAGTTCCCGCTTGAACTCGTCATCAGCGGCGCCGGGGAATTCGCTCGGGACAATCCTGACGCTTTCGCCGTGTTGACCGACGTGCTGGAGCAGACCCGCGAGACCTATGCCCGGTCCGGGCGGATCTTCGAATTCGTCATCCGCGAATAGACCTGCGGGCAGCGCAATCTGCGGACACAGGAGCGCGCGGCCTCGCTGTACTCCGAATCACCCGCGCACCAACACCAGCCCCGGCGGCAACGCCTCCCCGAACACCCGCCGCTGGTCCGCCTCATCCAGCACCGTCACCTCCCGCACCATCGCCACCCAGCCCGGCGCGGCTTGTGCGGCCTCCAGTTGCGCGGCGATCCGCAGGCGGACCTCTTCCGGCAGATCCCGCGCCCGGTCCCCCGTGGCCTGCGCGATCTCGGCCACGGCGAAGGCCGCGGCCTCTTGGCGGGCCCAGTCGGGCGCGATGTCGGCCTCTATGTGTGCGAGCCAGCCCTGCACGGTGTCGGGGGGCAGGACGTGGTGCACGCTGGCGTACAGCGGCTGGCGCGCGCCGAGGCGGCCCAGGGCCCACCAGAGTTCGGCCGTGGGGCGTTGCGGCTGCTGTCGTTGCTGTTGTTGCTGTTGCTTCAGCCGCTGCAGCAGCCAGCCGCCGAACTGCATCTTGTCGGCCGGCTGGATGCGCTCGAACGAGGCCGCCATGCGCAGCAGTTCGTCGGGGGCCTGCATGCGCGGGCCTTCGGGGGCGGGGATGTCGGTGCCGGCCTGAGGCTGCAGGTAGTAGGCGATGACGTCGTAGACCATCTGCTGCGCTTCGGCGTCCAGGCCGCCCGCGATGCGGCGCCAGAGGGTCCACCATTCGGACCATTGCTGGCTGTCGTCGCTGTGGGCGATGCCGGGGCCGAACAGTTCCCACATCTGCTGCATGCGCCAGCCGTCGAGCGGGTCGCCGAAACCGGGGCGCAGGGTGAAGCCGACGAGGTTGAACCAGGTGCGTTCGTGCTGGGCGGAGCGGCGGCGGCGCTTGGCGCCCTGCAGCAGGGCGCCGAAGAGGGTGCGCAATAGGGGAGTGGGCCAGGTGGCGCGGTCGCCGAGCAGGCGCTCCAGGGTGGCGCGGAGTTGGCGGACTTCCTTGGCGTCCACGCCCTGCTGCTTCTTGCCGCCATAGACGCGGTCGATGGCGGCGAGGGCTTCGGGCAGGCGGGGGTGGAGAGCCGTGGCCTTGGATGGGGATGCGGCGGAAGCGGTCTGGGTGCCGGTATTCGCGTCGGCACCTGCATCCCCGTCGTCATGCACATCCTGCGTGGCCGCATCGCCGCGCAGTTGGAATTCGAGCTGCCAACGCCGGGGAAGCGGGGTATTCACGGCCACGCAGTGCATTTCCAGCGTGCCGACGTCGGTGATGCGGGCCTCGAGCTGCACCTCCACCTGTGCGGCGCCGGCTGCCTGCGTTTTCGGCAGCACGGCGGCGATGGGCGGCAGGCGCTGCAGGCCTTCGTCGCCATTCTGCAAGCCCACGAGATCTCCCGCACCGTGCTGGCGATCGGTGGCGCTGGTGACCAGGTTGAAGCGCACGGGCCGACCCAAACGCAGGCGGAACCGCCGGTCCGCGAGCCGCACGGTGTCGCCTTCGGGGGTGCCGTGGGGCAGCACGCAGACGCCCTGGCCGCCGTCGAGCGCGAGGTAGTAGGCGCGGGCCGCGCTGCTGCGGATGCGGGGCGCGCTGCCGGCGCGGGCCATGGCGTAGGCGACGGCGCCGCGCGCGACGGCGGCGTCGAGGCGGGGTTCATCGACCTCCAGCAGCCGGATGGGTGGGGCGCCGGCCGGCTGCCAGGCGCGCAGGGTGGCGAGCAGGCGCTCGCGCAGGGCCTGGGCGTGGAACACGCCGCCGTTGAGCAGCACGGTGTCGGGCAGGGCGCCGCCCTGGCGCTGCAGGAAGGCGGCGATGTGGCGGGTGATGGCGGCGTCGTGGGCGTAGGGCAGGCCGAATTCGACGAGGGCGCCGCGGGCACGCAGGGGCTGCGCATCCGCCGCGACCTGCGGGAAAAAGCCTTCGACCAGCAGCCGGTCCACGTCGGCGCGCGTGAGGGTGGCGGAGCGCGCGCCGCCGATCAGCCGGCTGCCGCTGCCCTGGAGCGTGACGATGGTCTCCGCGGGGCCGTCCGGGGCGAGCAGGCGCTCCTTGGCGCTGCGGCAGCGCTGGGTGAGCTGCGCGAGCTGGATGGCCGAGAGCGGGGCATGCGCGGGCTGGCCTGCTTGACTGGGCTGGCCCGCCGGTCCGCCGGAGAGCCGCGGCTCGATCCAGCGGGCGAGCGCGAGGTCCATGTTGTCGCCGCCGAGCACGAGGTGGTCGCCCACGCCGGTGCGGGCGAGCTGGGGCTGGCCGGCGGCGTCCAGCGTGACGTCGATCAGTGTGAGGTCAGTGGTGCCTCCGCCCACGTCCACCACGAGCAGGCGGCGCGTGTGGGCCAGCTCGCGTGCGAGGCCGGTGCGGTGGGCGAAGACCCAGTCGTAGAACGCGGCCTGCGGTTCTTCGATGAGGTGGACGGCTCCCAGGCCGGCGAGTGCGGCGGCCTGCAGGGTGAGTTGGCGCGCACCTTCGTCGAACGAGGCGGGCACGGTGAGCACGGTGGGCTGCTGCGCGAGCGGAGCCTCGGGATGGGCGTGGTCCCAGGCGTGGCGCAGGTGGCGCAGGTAGCTGGCGCTGGCCTCCAGCGGGGAGACCTTGGGCACCTCATGGGGCGCGCCCCAGGGCAGGATGGCGGCGGTGCGGTCCACAGCGGGGTGCGACAGCCAGCTCTTGGCGCTGGCCACGAGCCGGCCGGGCGTCTGCTGGCCGAGTTCGCGCGCGAAGGCGCCGAGGATGGCGGGCTCCTGCGATGGCCAGGGCAGGGGCAGGTCGGCCTGCGCGAGCGCGCCTTCGGCCGGATGGAAGCGCAGCGAGGGCAGCAGGGGCCGCGGCGCGACCTCGCCGGCCGCGATGCTCTGCGGGACGGGGAAGACCTGGATGTCGTCCGCGCCCAGGGGCGCGAACGCGAGCACGGTGTGGGTCGTGCCCAGGTCGATGCCGATGCGGAAGGCGGCCGCCATCACGCGTCGCGGACGTCGAACTCCACCTTCCATTGCGCGCCGCCGGATGCCCCAACACTTGCTTGTGCGAGCAGTTCCAGCGTGCCGATGTCGGTCACGCGCGCGCGCAGCTGCACGGGTACGACCTCGCCCGCGGCGCGGCCTTCGGCGGGCAGCGTGGCCTCGATCTGCGCGAGTTCCTGCAGCTCTTCGGGTGACCAGAAGTCCAGCAGGGTGCCGGGCTGGTCGTCGCGCCGCACGGACGATCCGAAGAAGCGGAAGCGCACGGATTCGCCGACGACCAGGCCCAGTTGCTGCGGCGGCAGCGGCGCCTCGGAGCCTTCCTCCATGCCGAAAGGCGCGACGCACAGCGCCTGCACGGGAGGCTCCAGGCCGGGCACGGCGGGCATGCTGGATTCGATGCCGACGTAGTAGGCCTGGGCCGTGCCGCCGCGGATGCGGATGCC
>DHAE01000011.1 GCA_002397315.1 Comamonadaceae bacterium UBA4962 | reverse complement strand
ATCGCCTTCCAGACCAACATCCTCGCGCTCAACGCCGCCGTCGAGGCCGCCCGCGCCGGCGAGCAGGGCCGGGGCTTCGCCGTCGTCGCCGGCGAAGTGCGCACCCTCGCGCAGCGCTCCGCGCAGGCCGCCAAGGAGATCAAGGCCCTCATCGGCGAGAGCGTCTCCAAGGTCGAGACCGGATCGCAGCTCGTGGGCGAGGCCGGCACCACCATGGGCGAGATCGTCGAGCAGGCGCGCCGCGTGGCCGACCTCATCGCCGAGATCGGCGCCGCCACCCACGAGCAGGAGCAGGGCATCTCGCAGGTGAGCGACGCCGTCAACCAGCTCGACCAGGTCACCCAGCAGAACGCCGCCCTCGTCGAGGAATCCGCCGCCGCCGCCGACAGCCTCAACTCCCAGGCCGCGCGCCTCGTGCAGCTCGTCAGCGTCTTCCAGGTCGATGCCTCCGCCCAGGCCGCGCAGGCCACGATCGCGCAGGCACAGGCGCACAGCCGCGCGACCGCCCGCGCTGCATCCATCGCCGCGGTACCGCCCGCGGCGCAGGCCCGCGGCCTTTCCAGCGCCCCAGCCGCTCCGCGGCCTGCGCCGGCCCCGCAGAAGAAGCCTGCGACCGCGACTGCTGCGTCGGTGTCGGCATCGGCATCGGCTTCTACATCCGCGCCCCGCCTGCCGGCCACGGCCACCGCGGGCAAGGCATCGCAGGACGACTGGGAAACCTTCTGAACCTGCTACGCCTTCCGCGCGACCGCCCCGCTCACGGGCGCAGCCAGACCTGCATGCACGGATAGGGCTCGCGGCCCAGGGCCCGGGCCTGCGGCGGCCCCAGCGCCATGCCGGAGGCCACCAGGCCCGCCAGGCCGAGATGCACCCCCATGCCGAAGGTGAAGCGCAGGCTCTGCGCCTGGCCGTGGTAGCCGCCGTCGTGGAACAGCACGGCGGGATCGAGCCCCAGATGGCAGGACGCCGCCCAGGCCCAGGCCGTGGCCTCGATCTCGCCGCCGTGCTCTACGGCCGGCAGTTCCTGCAGCGCATCGTCCATTCCCACGCGCAGCGCGGCGGGCACCACCGCCAGATGGCCCGCCTCGTGCAGCAGGTCGCCGGGCCACTGCAGCCGCGCGCGGTCCACGCAGAGCCCGCCGCGCTCGATGCGCACGCCGGGCAGGAAGGAGCCCTGCGGCAGCGGCGCCTCGCGCACCGGCAGGCCGATGCCGCGCAAAAAATCCAGGATGCGCTGCACCAGGGCCGCGTGGTCCGGGTCCACGGAAGGGTCCGCGTGAATGGATTGCTCCTCGGCGGCCATCAGCGTTCCAGCAGTTGCGCCACCCGCGCCTGCAGCGTGGCGGGCTGCACCGCCTCGGGCGGCATGGGCACGCCGACGTGCAGGCCCACGCGGTTGAACAGGCCCCGGCGGAACGGCCGCGCCATCGCCGTGCCCTCCACCCGGCTGAAGAACGATCCCCACAGGTTGGTGAGCGCCATCGGCACCACCGGAGGCCGCAGGCCGTCTTCCGCCGCGCGCTCCAGGATCTTCATGATGCCGCCCTTGAAGGGCTGGAGCTGCCCGTCGCGCGTGATGCCGCCCTCGGGGAAGATCGCGAGCAGGTCGCCGTTCTTCAGCACCTGCGCGGCGCGCTCGAACGCAGCCTCGTAGACGGCCGGGTGCTCCTTCTGCGGCGCGATCGGGATCGCCTTGGCGAGCCGGAACAGCCCGCCGAGCACGGGGGCGCGGAAGATGCGGTGGTCCATCACGAAATGGATCGGCCGGGGGCTCGCGGCCATGAGCAGCACCGCATCGACGAAGCTCACGTGGTTGCAGGCGAGCACCGCCGCGCCCTGCGTGGGAATGTGCGCATCGCCCGTCACGCGGAAGCGGTACACCAGGCGCGAGAGCACCCAGGCCACGAAGCGCAGCAGGTATTCCGGCACGATCAGGAAGATGTAGCCCGCCACCAGCGCGTTGGCGATGCCGGTGAAGAGGAACACCTGCGGCACGCTCCAGCCGGCCGACAGCAGCCCCCCGGCGATCACCGAGCTGGCGATCATGAAGAGCGCGTTCAGGATGTTGTTGGCCGCGATGATGCGCGCGCGGTGCGTGGGCTGGCTGCGCATCTGGATGAGCGCGTACATCGGCACGCTGTAGAGGCCGGCGAACAGCGACAGCAGCAGCAGGTCGGCCATCACGCGCCAGTGCGCGGGCTGCGCCAGGAACGCGCCCAGGCCCATCGCGGGCACGGCGGGCAGGCCGCGCGACGCGAAGTACAGGTCGATGGCGAACACGCTCATGCCGATCGCGCCGAGCGGCACCAGGCCCACCTCGACGTGCCGGCGCGAGAGCACCTCGCACAGCAGCGAGCCGATGCCGATGCCCACCGAGAACACCACCAGCAGCAGCGAGGCCACGTGCTCGTCGCCATGCAGCACCTCCTTGGCGAAACTCGGGAACTGCGACAGGAACACCGCGCCGAAGAACCACATCCAGCTGATGCCGAGCAGCGAGCGGAACACCACCAGGTTGCCGTGCGCGAGCTTCAGGTTGCGCCACGTCTCGCTGACGGGGTTCCAGTTGATGACGAGGTCCGGATCGGTGGCCGGCGCGCTCGGGATGAACTGCGCCACCAGCCGCCCCGCCAGCGCGACCAGCACGCAGGCCGCCGCCACCCAGGCATGGCCCACGCCGGGCACCGCCACCAGCAGCCCGCCTGCCACTTGGCCGAGCAGGATCGCGACGAAGGTCCCCATCTCCACCATGCCGTTGCCGCCCGTCAGTTCCCGTTCGGACAGCACCTGGGGCAGGTAGGCGAACTTCACCGGGCCGAACAGCGTGGAGTGCAGCCCCATCAGGAAGGTGCAGGCGAGCAGCACCACGGGGCTCGACGCCACGAAGCCCCAGGCCGCCACCAGCATGATGGCGATCTCGAGGCTCTTCACGAAGCGGATCATCCGCGTCTTGTCGATCTTGTCGGTGAGCTGGCCGGACGTGGCCGAGAACAGCAGGAACGGCAGGATGAAGAGCGCGCCGATCACCAGCCCCGCCATGGACGGCGGCATCCACGACACGCTCAGCTGGTAGGTCACCATCACGGTGAAGGCGAACTTGAAGAGGTTGTCGTTGGCCGCGCCCGCGAACTGCGTCCAGAAGAACGGCGCGAACCGCCGCTGGCGCAGCAGCGCGAACTGGTTGGGATGGTCTCCGTGTCCGCGGCCCGCAGCCGTGGAAACCTCTGTCGTCGCCGCCCTGCGGATCTGCTCCTGGCTCATGCCGTGCTCCTGGGATGTGTCGAATCGGTTCATCGCGTCTTCGTACCGGCGGGCATTGTGCCTTCGCGGCCGCGGCCCCAGCGCGTGCCGCGTTCGCAGCGCGCGAAATAGCGCCCGGGCGCCAGCGCCGACAGCACCGGCCAGGCCGCCATCGCCGCGGCCAGGTGCTTGAGGCTGTGGCCGGACACGAGGTGCCCGGTGGCCGCGAACACCGCCGCGTCGCCCGCCTCCAGCAGCTTGGCGAGCGCGTACCAGCCGATCACCGCGGCCAGCGGGAAGCCCAGGCGCCCCGGCAGCGGCGCGCGGCCGGCACGGCGGCTCCGCCACGCATCGGTGGCCAGTGCCAGCAGGAGCAGCATGCCGCCGCCCTGCAGCACCGCCCAGGGCCACTGGTCGCCCGTGATGCCCCAGGTGCGCAGCGCCGCCCCGCCGCCGGCCAGCACCGCCAACGCGGCAAGCACCGCGGCGCGCGCGCCGATGCGCTCGTCCACCGCGAGCGCCAGCATGCCGGCGAAGGCCACGAGCATGCCCGCGCGGTCGGCCAGCAGCGTGATGCCGTGCGGCTGCCAGTGGTAGAGCGCCGAGCCCGCCGCGGTGAGCAGCAGCCCCGCGAAGAACGTGCCCGCGGCCCAGGCGGTGGCCGCACGCAGCGCCCCCTCCCGCACACGGGCGGCCAGCTGCGCCAGCCCGAAGCCCCCCAGCAGCGCGAACGGCAGGTTGGTGAGCACGTCCATGGCGTGCGGCAGGCCCCAGAGCGAGCGCTGGTCCGCATAGGCATGGGCCTGCGGCCCGGGCAGCACGGTGGGGCCCGCCAGTGCCAGGACCAGGCAGGCCAGCAGCGCGGCGCAGAGCGCGGCTTCGCGCCGGGAGGGACGCAGGCGGGAGGGCGAGTCGGGAAGGTGTTCCATGGGGATCGGCAGGTGGGTGGGGAAGGCCGGGCCGGCAACTGCGGGCCCTGGCGGCAGTCTCGGGCCGCGCCCCTCCACCAGCATCGCACAATGCCACCAGGCCTCCCAACGGCCACTTCCAGTATCCATAATCGATACCATGAGCACCACCGCCGACCTCGTCGCTGCCCTGAAGAAGGAACTCAAGGCCGCGCACATGACGTATGCCGACCTCGCGCAGGCCCTCGGCATGGCCGAATCCAGCGTCAAGCGCATGCTGGCGCGCGGCGACATGCCGCTGTCGCGCATCGACGCCATCTGCCGCGCGCTGCGGCTGGATTTCGCGGACCTCGCGCGCCGCGTGGCCGACAGCCAGCCGCTGCTCGACCAGCTCTCGCTGGAGCAGGAGCGGGCCGTGGTGGCCGACAAGAAGCTGCTGCTCATGGCGATCTGCGTGCTGAGCCAGTGGACGCTGGAGCAGATCCTCGGCACCTACCGGCTCTCGGACGCGGAAGGCGTGAAATACCTCGCGCAGCTCGACCGCATCGGCATCATCGAACTGCGCCCGCTCAACCGCTACCGGCTCAAGCTCGCCAAGACCTTCCGCTGGCGCGCGCACGGCCCGGTGATGCACTACTTCCGCGACCATGCCCTGCTCGACTATTTCGCGGGCGGCTTCGACGGACCCGGCGAGGGCGTGCTGATGGTGCACGGCGCGATCGGCCGCAGCCTCGCGCCGGCCTTCCAGGAGCGGCTGCAGCGGGTGGCGCACGATTTCGCGCAGCAGCACCTGGCCGACCAGCGCATGCCCGAAGGCGAGCGCGAGGGCTACACGGTGCTGCTGGCCATGCGCCGCTGGGAGTTCGAGGCGTTCACGGCGATGCGGCGCTGAAGGCATCGGGGGCCGCGGCAACCGGTGCGAAACACCTGCACACACAGCTTCGCACGGCGGCGACACGGGAGCGACATGGGCTTGACGCGGGTCCCCGACCATGTCTCCATGGGCTCGAAGACGAGCCTCCCTCGCAGCTACCAGGAGACTTCACATGACCACCCGCAAGGCCCTTTCCCTCTCCGCCGCCTCGCTCGCGCTGGCCGCGTCCATGGGCGCGGTGACCGCCACCGCGCAGGCCGCCACCAGCGCCACGGTGATCGTGCAATCCGGTCCGCAATACGTCCCCGCCCCGCCGATGGCGGTGCAGCGCTGGTCGCCCCCGCCCCCGCCGCGCCACGAACGCGTGCCGCATCCGCGCCGCGACATGGTGTGGGAACAGGGCCACTGGGAATGGCGCGGCCACGGCCACGTCTGGGTGCCGGGCCACTGGCTGCGCGCACGGCCGGGCTACGTCTACCGGCAACCCGGCTGGCAGCAGAACGGCAACCGCTGGGAGATGCGCCGCGGCGGCTGGGACCGCGACGGCGACGGCGTGCCGAACCGCCACGACCGCCGCCCGAACGACCCCTACCGCTATTGAGCGGACCCCATAACCATATAGGCAAGCAGACATGAAGCCTTGCCCACAATGGCGTATTCCTTGCTTGAGACAGGATCGCCCCGCCCGGGCGGCCCTGTCCGGGCGGGGACCCTGTTCTTCCCTGGGACCCTACGCATGCGCCGTTTCTCCGACTCCTTCTCCTGGCTGGGTGCCGCCGCGCTCGCCGCCGCGGCCTGGACCGCTTCTTCTCCCGCCCTGGCGGCGGACCCGCACGGCGCCGCCGACTGGCCGCGCCAGCCCGTCACGCTGATCATGGGCTTCCCGGCCGGCTCGGGCGTGGACGTGGTGGCGCGCTCCGTGCAGGAGCCCCTGAGCCAGAAGCTGGGCCAGCCGGTCATCATCGACTACAAGTCCGGCGCGGCCGGCAACATCGCCAGCGAGTACGTGGCCCGCGCCAAGCCCGACGGCTACACCCTCGCCTTCGGCACCGCGGCCACGCACGGCAGCAACGCCGCGCTCTACAAGAAGCTGCCGTTCGACGTCGAAGCCGACTTCGTGCCCGTGGGCACGCTCATCGACGTCTCGAACGTGCTCACCATCAACCCGAACGTGATCGACGCGAAGACGCTGAAGGAATTCGTCGAGATCGTGAAGGCGAACCCGGGCAAGTACAACTACGCCTCGACCGGCAACGGCGCCGGCACGCACATGGCGTTCGCCGAGTTCAACGCGCGCCTGGGCCTGAACATGGTGCACGTGCCCTACAAGGGCGGCCCGGAGGCCATCACGTCGGTGGTGCGCGGCGAGACCTGCTGCATCATGAATCAGGTGCAGACCGTGCTGCCGCACTACAAGGCCGGCAAGGTGCGCCTGCTGGGCGTGACCACCGCCAAGCCGGTGGCCGCGGTGAAGGAGGTGCCTCCGATCGCCGCGAGCGGCCTGCCCGGCACCCAGGGCTTCGACAGCTCGATCTGGTTCGGCATCTTCGCGCCCAAGGGCACGGACCCGGCCATCGTGCACAAGCTGAACACCGCCCTGCGCGAGGTGCTGGAGCAGCCCGACGTGCGCCAGCGCTTCGAATCGCAGGGCAACACGGTGCGCATCGAGACGCCGGAGCAGTTCGCCCGCACGGTGCACCAGGACCGCGCGAAATGGGCGCAGGTCGTGAAGGACGCGAAGATCAGCGTGGACTAGCGCCATCAACCCCCTGAGCGGCTTGCGCCGCTCCCCCCTGCGGCCTGGCAAAGCCAGTTCCGCGGGGGTCGCTGGCATGGGGCCGCGCCGGTTTCATACGCAGTGACGAAGCGCGCTTTCATTGTCATCGCATTCCATCGCACGGCCTCAACGCCTCTGTGCCTCCTGCAACAATCTTTCCCATGGCTCTTTCTTCTCCTCTGGGTGCGGCCGGGCTGGCCGCGCTGGAACAACGGCTGCAGCACGATCTGCTGACCCTCCACTGGCGCGCGAAGCCGTGGCTGCCGCAGCGCATGCACGGCGGGCGGCCGGTGGTGGACGTGCTCATCATCGGCGCGGGCCAGGCGGGCCTGGCCGCCAGCATGGCGCTGGCGCAGCAGGGCATCGCGGCGGTGCTGCTGGACCGTGCGCCGCTGGACCACGAAGGCCCCTGGGCCACGACGGCGCGCATGGAGACGCTGCGCTCGCCCAAGGAACTCACGGGCCCGGCGCTGGGCGTGCCGTCGCTCACCTTCCGCGCGTGGTTCGAGGCGCAGTGGGGGGGCGATGCCTGGGCGGCGCTCGACAAGATCCCGCGCCTGCAATGGATGGATTACCTGCGCTGGTACCGCCGCGTGACGCAGGCCGACGTGCGCAACGGCCATGCCGCGGTCGCGCTGCGCCCGCGCGGTGACGGGCTGGTCGAGGTGGACGTGCGCACCGAAGGCGCCGACACCGCCACGACCTGGTTCGCGCGCCGCGTGGTGCTGGCGACCGGCCGCGACGGCCTCGGCGGCCCGCAGATCCCGGCCTTCATGGAGGGCGTGCCGCGCACGCGCTGGACGCACTCGTCCGACGTGCTCGACTACCGCACGCTGCGCGATCGGCGCGTGGGAGTGATCGGCATGGGATCGTCCGCCATGGACAGCGCCGCCACCGCGCTCGAGAACGGCGCGGCCAGCGTGGACCTGATCGCGCGCCGCGCCGAGATGCCGCGCATCAACAAGTCCAAGGGCTCCGGCGTGCCCGGCCTCGTGCACGGCCACTCCCTGCTGCCCGACGCCTGGAAATGGCGGCTGCGCCACTACATCGGCGCCCAGCAGGTGCCGCCGCCGCACGGCAGCACGCTGCGCGTGTCGCGGCATCCGAATGCCTTCTTCCACTTCGGCTGCGCCGTGCAGCGCGTGCACGACACCCCCGGGGCGCTGCACGTGGACACCGCGCGCGGCACCTTCGCGTTCGACTTCCTGATCCTCTCCACCGGCTTCGCGATCGACTGGCAGCAAAAGCCCGAATTCACCGCCATCGCGCCGCACGTGCGCACCTGGGCCGCGCGCTACACCCCGCCGCCCGGCGAGGAAGACGCGGAACTGCGCGATTCGCCGGACCTGGGGCCGCTGTTCGAGTTCCAGGAGAAGCTGCCCGGCGACTGCCCGGGCCTGGACCGCATCCACTGCTTCTGCTACCCCGCCGCGCTCTCGCACGGCACCATCTCGGGCGACATTCCCGCCATCAGCGACGGCGCACGGCGCCTGGCCGGCGGGCTCGCGGGCCTGTTCTACCGCGAGGACGTGGAGCACCACTTCGCGGCGCTGCAGGCCTATGCCGAGCCCGAGCTGCTGGGCGACGAGTGGACGCCCGCGGACACCGCGCGGCGCGTCATCGCACCTCCTGCCACGGTTGCGCCCTCCTCCTGCGCGCCAGCGCCTTCTGGCTCCACCGCCGCCCCCGTCCGCTGACACGGGGGGCCCGACGCGGCACCGCGAGCGCGGTGCCTTCCCCACCCACCGCATTCCCCTCTCCCACGACATGACCACGCCGAGCACCACCGCCCCCACGCCATCCCACGACACCATCGACCAGGCCGCCGGCCTGGCGCCGGGCCGCTCCGCCTATGCGGTGCGCCACGCGCGCGACAAGGTCGCCACGGCCACGCAGGCCTGCGAGGAAGCGCTCTTCGCCGGCACGCTGCCCGGCGCCTTCACCCCGGCCGAGCGGCTGGCGATCGCGCACGACGTGGCGCGCGTGAGCGGCGTGCCGGCCCTGGCCGCGCACTACCGCGCCCGCCTGGAAACGGCCGGCGCACCCGTGCCGCCCGCGCTGCAGGCCCTGCTGGACGATACCGGCGAAACCAGCGACGTGGCCGGCATCCCGGGCTTCGGCGATGCAGAGCCGCGCCTGCAGGCCGCCGTGCGCTTCGCGCGCACGCTGGCGCTCGAGCCCGCACGCAGCGACCGCGATGCCCTGCTCGCGCTGCCGGCCGCGGGCCTCTCCACGCCGGACGCCGTGCTCATCGCGCAGCTCGTGGGCTTCGTGACCTACCAGCTGCGCGTGGTGGCGGGCGTGGCCGCCCTCGATGCCCTGCACGCCCCCGAAGCGAGCGGCGATCCGGGCACGTCGACGTCCGCGCCGTTCGCCAGCGACGCGCCCTTCATTCATCCCGCTAACCTGCCCCCGCCCGGCCAGCCCCTGCGCGTGGCGGGCTACACGAGCGAGACGCTGGACTGGAAGTCCTGGCTGCCCGTGGTCGATCCGCAGCAGGCCAGCGCGGAGCAGCAGGCGGTGCTCGACCTCAGCCACCCCAAGGCCCGCACGTCCGACTTCTACCTGCTGCTGGTGCACCAGCCCCAGGTGCTCTCCGAGCGCTCGCAGGCCTTCAACGCGATCATGTACGCGCCCGGCGGCCTGAACCGCGCGGAACGCGAGGTGGCCAGCACGGTGGTGTCGCGCGTGAACGGCTGCGTGTACTGCGCCTCGGTGCACGCGCAGCGTTTCGAGCAACTGGCCAAGCGCAACGACGTGATGGCGCAGATCTTCGAGGACCCCGACACCGCCGGCACGAACCCGCGCGAGCGCGCCATCGTGCAGGCCAGCGCCGCGCTCACGCGCACGCCCGGCGGCTTCGGCCCGCAGCACCTGGCCCCGCTGCGCGCCGCGGGCCTGTCGGACCTCGAAATCCTCGACGCGCTGCACGCTGCTGCGCTGTTCGCCTGGGCCAACCGGCTGATGCTGAACCTGGGCGAAGCCGTCTTCCCCGCCGCCGGCTGACGGCGCGCCGCCGCGGCGCCCGAGCGCTTTCGCTTTGCGCCGCGCGGCTTCGCTGTTACGATCCGCCCCGCAGGAGAGCGAACGGCCGGCACCACCGGCGTTCCACCGAAGGCGCAAACTCCCATACACGCTCAGGTCCCGTACTGCACCACCACACAGCCGTCTGGAGAGCCGCCACGCCACGTGGCGCACCGAAGGAGCAAACCCCGCGCGGCGGTCGCGCAGGGTGAATCTCTCAGGTACCGAGGACAGGGGGAGCGGCAGCCAGGCCTTGCGGCCGCAGGTTGCTGTCCGCCCTCCGATGGCACGCACCACAGCACCCCGACGCCGCAGAGCCCGGCCCCCCGATGCGGGCCTGCCCGCGGCATGGGAGCCTCGCGGCATCGCCGCGCGGCGTGTTCCTGCCGCCGCGATCCGGCCCGCATGGAAAGGCATCTGAACCATGCGCGTTACCGTCCTCGGCGCCGGCCTGCTCGGCACCACCTCCGCCCATTTCCTGCGCCAGCTCGGCCACGAAGTGACCGTCATCGACCGCCAGGCCACGCCCGGCGCGGAAACCAGCTTCGCCAACGGCGGGCAGATCTCGGTGAGCCACGCCGAACCCTGGGCCAACCCCGGCGCCCCGCTGAAACTGCTGCAGTGGCTGGGCAAGGAAGATGCCCCGCTGCTGTTCCGCCTGCGCGCGGATGCGCGCCAATGGCTCTGGGGCCTGCAGTTCCTGCGCGAATGCACGCCGGCCCGCACGCGCCACAACATCGAGCAGATCGTGCGACTGGGCACCTACAGCCGCGCCACGCTGCAGCAGCTGCGCCGCGACACGGGCCTGCAGTACGACCAGCGCACGCAGGGCATCCTGCACTTCTACACCAGCCGGAAGGAGTTCGACGCCGCCCTCGCGCCCGCAGAGCAGATGCGCGCGCTCGGCTGCGAGCGCCGCGTGGTCGGCGCCGACGAGGCCGTGCGGCTGGAACCGGCGCTGGCCGCCATCCGCCACCGGCTGGCCGGCGCCACCTATACGGCCGAGGACGAATCGGGCGACGCCAACGCCTTCACGCGCGCGCTGGCGCACGTCGCCGAGGCGGCCGGCGTGCGCTTCCGCATGGGCTGCCACGTCACCGCGCTGCGCACCGCGGGCGGCGCCATCGACCATGTCGAGATCACCGACGAGGAGGGCCGCTACGAGCGCGTGCGCAGCGACGCCTACGTGCTCGCCATGGGCTCGTTCAGCCCGCTGCTGGCGCAGCCGCTCGGCCTGCGCCTGCCGATCTATCCGGCCAAGGGCTACTCGGCCACGATCCCGGTGCGCGACCCCGCCGCGGCCTACGAGGTGAGCCTGACCGACGACGAATACAAGCTGGTGTTCTCGCGTTACACGCGCCCGGCGCAGGATGGCCAGCCGGCGCGCGACGTGATGCGCGTCGCCGGCACGGCCGAACTGAACGGCTACGGGCGCGACCTGAACCCGGTGCGCTGCGAGGCCATCGTGCGGCGCGTGGAGCAGCTCTTTCCCGGCGCGGGCGACACCGCGCAGGCGCAGTTCTGGTCCGGCCTGCGCCCCGCGACGCCGAGCAATGTGCCGCTGATCGGCCGCACCAAGCTGCCCAACCTGTTCCTCAACACCGGCCACGGCACGCTCGGCTGGACGCATGCCTGCGGCTCCGGCCGGGCGATCGCCGACATCGTGAGCGGCCTCGTGCCCGAAGTCGACTTCGCGTTCACCGGCATGCCGCGCGGCCGTGCCGCGGTGCCGGCGCTGGCCTGACGGTCCCGCGGGTCAGAGGCTGGCGGGCAGGCCGTCGCCGGTGAACACGGTGAGCACGCCCGTGTAGCCGTAGAGCCGGTGGTGGGCGATCTCGCCGCCGGCGAAGAACCCCACCAGCGGCACGTCGCCCAGGGCGTGCCGCACGATCTGCAGCTCGGCCCCGGGCCCGCCGAAATGCGGGCCGCCCCGGCCCGAGCAGCTCACGTAGATCGCGCCCGCGATCGTGCGCTCGGGCATGCCGTCGGTGGCATGCGCCAGGGCCTGCATGAGCGCCGCGCGCTCGCTGCCGGCCAGCGGCGGCGGCGCGGCCGGCTCCGCCTCGGGGGCCAGCTCCTCGCGGATCTCCGCGCAGATGCGCATCAGGTCGGCGCGCGCGGCCGCCGCGTGGCGCTGGCAGAACGCGAGCTGCATGCCCTCCTCCACCTTGTCGGCGAGCGCCACGCCCTGGCGCATCGGATCGAGACCGATGAGGTGGCGCACGCGCACGTCCGTCCCGAAGTGGCCCGTGCGCCCCGTGGGCTGCACGCCCTCGTCCACCAGGCCTGCCAGCGTGGCGCGCAGCGCCTGCAGCGCGGGCTGCGGATCGCCCTCCAGCGTGATGCCGAGCGTGCGCAGCAGCACGTCGAGCGCGGGCTCGCCGTCGAGTTCGAGCACCACGTTCTCCTGCGCGCGCGTGATCCGCGCGAACGGCGCCACCGGCTGGCAGCCCTGCGTCACGCGCGACAGCATGCCCACGTCGCGGCTGAACGCCACCCCCGAGAGACCGCCGCCGAACACGCCGCGCGCGGCACCCTGCCCCGCGATGTTACCGTCGCCACCCACCGCGAACTGCACGCTGCGCCCGCGGCTCGCCGCGATGCCGCCGAACAGGTAGCCCGACTCCGTGCGGTCGGACATCTCGGCGATCAGTTCCGCGAGGTCCGGCGTGTCGCCGTCGGCATGCACCAGCGCGGTGTGCGGCACGAAACCGCCGCCCGCCGCGCCGCCGCGCGACAGCGGCGCCACGCCGGAGAACACGCGGAACCGGTCTGCGGGCAGGTCCAGCAGCATCACGGACAGTGCCGGCTCGTCGAAATACTCCGCATTGTTGGCGGCCACCCCCACGCCCACCGTGCCGCTCCAGTCGGTCACCTCGGGCAGCTCGGCGGAGAGGAAATCGAGCAGCGGCTCGGCCTCGTCGGCGAAATGATCGGTGATGTAGACCAGCCCCAGCGCGGGGGCCGCCGCATAGTGCGGCAAGGCCATCTGCGCGCGCAGCTGCGCCAGCACCAGCGCGGCGGCCATGCGCCATTGCGGATGGGTGGCGTGGCCATTCGGAAAGAGCTTCATGGTGGAACGAAAAAGAGTAGGCCGTGGACGGAAGATGGGCGGATGCGCCGCGCCCTCAGGGACGGTTTTTGGGGCCGGTGGCGCGGCGCCCAGCGGCCGCAGGCGGTGCATCCGCGGCCGGCGTTTTCTTCGCACGCGGCCTGGCGGCCGGCGGCGCGTCCGGCTCCGCCTGCGCG
Organism: Comamonadaceae bacterium UBA4962; assembly: GCA_002397315.1. GTDB lineage: Bacteria > Pseudomonadota > Gammaproteobacteria > Burkholderiales > Burkholderiaceae_C > Paracidovorax. The sequence continues at coordinate 54,543 of DHAE01000011.1, read as the reverse complement.
CCCTCCGGGGCCGCGCGCTTCGTGCCCCGCGCCGCCGCTGCCCGGCTCCCTTGCGCGGAGTCGGCCGGCACACCGGAGGCCTTGCGCGCGGCCTCCTGCATGTCCTGCATCCCCTGCATGCCCTGTGCGGCGAACTGCGTGGCCATGTCGGTGGCCGTCTTCAGCGCCTCGGCCGCCATGCCACGCGTGGCGTCCATCGCGGGCAGCTTCGACACGTCGCTCATCGCGTTGGCCGCGATCTGCTGGAACTGGCCGGTGAGCGCGGTCCACCACTGCATCGGGTCCACCACACCGGCCGCAGAGGCGGCCCCCGTCCCCGCAGCGCCCGGTGCCGGCGCGCCTGCCGGTTCACCGCCCGGTGCAGGCTGCGCAGCGGAAGGCGCCTGTGCGGCCTGTGGCGCGCGTGCGAACGGGTCGGGCCAGGGCGCCTGCGGAGCGGGGGCCGGTGCGGCCTGCGCGCGGTGGTCCTGTGATGGCGACGGCGCGGGCGATGGCGACGTGAACGCCTTCGCGAGATCGCCCATCGCCACGTTCATGCCCTGCAGCGTGGCCAGCGTCATCTTCTGCACCTCCAGCGCCTGCACGGTGGCGCTGAGGGCGCGGGAATTCTGGTCCAGCCAGAACTGCACCGCCTTCAGCTCCTCGATGCGCTTTTCCAGCTCTTCCACGCTGATCGTGGGTGCCACCCAGCCCGAGAGGGAGGGCATCTGCGGCATGCCGGCGCTGGCACCCTTGGCCAGGTTCTGGAGGAAATCGAAGCCCGGCACGAAGCGGCCGAAGCCGAAGGGGGACGTGTCGCTGGCGGGCGGGCTGGTGTGGCTGGTGCTCATGGCATGGCTCCTCGTTCGGTGCGGATGCGAAAGAAGGGTGGGGCGCGCGCGGCGTGTGCGTAGCGCCAGCTTAACGCGATTGCGCGGCCCTTCCAACGCGGCCATCCCCGTCGTCCACACGGGTTTCGCAGGCATTGCGCACAGGGCCTGGCGCAGCGGCGCCAGGGGCTGCGAAACGAGGCTGCAGGCCCTTTGCAGGGCCAAAAGCGCGTGCAACCCGCGCCACGGGCGGGCAAACGCCCTAGAATCCGCCGACCAGCCCGTCTGGAACTTCAATACTCAACACGAGAAAACCGACATCATGGCAACTGCAAAGAAAACCGCTTCCGCCCCGGCCAAGAAGGCGGCCACTCCCGCGGTGAAGAAGGCCGCGGCTCCGGCACCGGCCAAGAAGGCCGCTCCCGCCAAGAAGGCTGCCGCAGCCCCCAAGGCCGCTGCTCCCAAGGCCGCTGCCGCCAAGACCGCCGCCGCGCCCGCCGCGCTCAAGCCCCTGAAGGGCACGTTCACCAAGACCTCGCTGATCGCCCACCTGGCCGAGCAGGCCGGTGTCGAGCCCAAGGCCGCCAAGGCCGTGATGGCCGCGCTGGAATCCGCGATCCTCGGCTCCGTGCACAAGAAGGGCTCCGGCGAATTCACGCTGCCCGGCCTGATGAAGATCGGCCTGCAGCAAGTGCCCGCCAAGAAGAAGCGCTTCGGCAAGGACCCGTTCACGGGCGAAGAGCGCTGGTTCCCCGCCAAGCCCGCCTCGGTCAAGATCAAGACCCGCGCGCTGAAGAAGCTCAAGGACGCAACGCTCTGATCGCTGCGTGAAAGAAGGCCCGGCAGCCGCGGCTGCCAGGCGCTTCGAACGAAAAAAGCCGGTGCACCGCACCGGCTTTTTCTTTGCCCGCGCGCGCCGCCATGGCGCGCATCAAGAGCCGCTCACAGAACCCAGCGAAGCGGTTCTGGCTGGGCGCCGCATCGCAGGCAGTACGAGTAGTACGACAAGATGAGGCAACGACGCCAGAAGGGTTCTGTGAGCGGCTCCAAAGCCTGCGTCAGACGGGCGGCTGCAGGTAGAGCTGCGCGAGCCGATCGCGCTCCGCAGGCCCCACGTCGAGGCTGCGCTCGAGGTACCGGTCCACGCCGCCGTGGTCCGCATCCACCGCATCCAGCGCCGCTTCCAGGAAGTCCTCCTGCACGCGCCACAGCACGTTGAGCACCTCGTCGGGCGCCGTGCCGTGCAGCAGCGCGGGGCGCCGGTAGAGGCCGTTGGTGAGCAGATAGTCCTGCATCACCACGTCGCGCGGCACGCCCAGGGCCAGCAGGATCATCGCGGCCGCGAAGCCCGTGCGGTCCTTGCCGGCGGTGCAGTGGAAGACGAGCGGCACGTCGCTCTCCAGCAGGTGCGCGAACAGCGCCGCGAACTCCGGCGCGTTGTTCGCCACGAAATCGCGGTAAGTGTCCTGCATCAGCGCCACCGCGATGGCGGGCGTGATCTCGTGGCCCGACAGCGCCATGTCCTTCGCGCGCTGCACCACCGTCGGCTCGATCGAGAGCGCGTGGTAGGCGACGTCGGGCAAGGCATACGGCAGCGTGGCGCGCTCGTGCGCGCCCCGGAAGTCCACCGCGCGGCGCAGCCCCAGTTCCGCGATCGCCTTCGCGTCTTCCGGGGTCAGCCCGGCGAGGTGGTCCGAGCGGAAGATGCGCCGCCACCGCACGCGCCGCCCGTCCCGGCCTGCGTAGCCGCCCAGATCGCGGAAGTTGGTGGCGCCGGAGAGATTGAGGGATCGGGTGTAGGTTGAATCGTCCATGGCGGCCACTGTATGCGAGCCCTGTGCAGCGCGCGTGAATCTCCGTGTCCCGGGGGTGCCAGCGGTTCGCAGACGCCGCACGGCCTTCGCGGCCCGCGCGGCGGTCCTGGCTGACGCGCCACGGTCCTACGCGGGTGGCGCGCAGGCGGGGCGCATAGTGGCCGGACACCCCCCTTCGCCGCAGCGCCCTCGCCGCCCCTGCCGCGGTACCGGCGAAGTGCGGCCAGCCCACCCCATCGGCGCCCCGCGCCGTCCCGAGGAGCCCCCCATGGCCACCGATCCCGCCGAACATCCCCTGCACCAGGTTCCCGGCGAATTGCCGCGTCCGCCGGGCGATCTGCCGCCTGCCCCGCCGCCCTCGCCCGCCCCGGCTCCGGCGGGTCCCACCACCGTGCCGGACTGACGCACGCGGCCGTGCCGCAAACGCGCAGCCCATCCTTGCAAAGGCGCGAGCCGGCGGTTACGACTGCGCTTCTTGCGCGCGCCTGCTCCTACACGGCGGGGCGTTTTCCGCCGACCGACACGCAGCGGACAGGACTCGAAGAATGCGTGGGCCACGCTCTCCGCACTCCACCCGTCCGTCCACTGCCCACCCATCGGTGGGCCCACCAGCGAGCCGATCCATGCACTCCAGAAACCTCGCGATCCGCGCCGGCGCCATCGCCTTCTCCCTCGCTGCCTGCAGCCTCGCCGCGCACGCGCAGCTCCCGCCGGGCGACGGCCCCACCACGGTGACGGGCGGCGTGCTCGAACCCACGCCCATGCGCTTCGAGGAATCGCTGCTGGGGCAATTGCGCGTGCCCGCCGGGTTCAAGGTCTCGGTGTTCGCCAAAGATTTGAACAACGTGCGCTGGCTGGCCGTTGCGCCCAATGGCGACGTGTACGCCAGCCGCCGCGAGCAGGGCGACGTGCTGTGGCTGCGCGACAGCGACGGCGACGGTCGCGCGGACCAGCAGAAGGTGGTGCTGCAGAACGCGAAGTACGCGCACGGCCTCGCGCTGCGCGACGGCAGGCTCTACCTCGTCACCGACAAGAAGCTGATGGTGGCCGACGTGCAGCCGGACGGCACGCTCTCGGTGCCGCGCATCCTCGCCGACGACCTGCCCGATGCCGGCCAGCACCCCAACCGCACGATCGCCTTCGGTCCCGACGGCTGGCTCTACCTCACCGTCGGCTCCACCTGCAACAACTGCCGCGAAACCAACGGCGAATCGGCCACGATGCTGCGCATGCGCCCGGACGGCTCGGGCCGCGAAGTGGTGGCACAGGGACTGCGCAACACCATCGGCTTCGGCTGGCATCCGCGCACCGGCGTGCTCTACGGCTTCGACCACGGCTCCGACTTCCAGGGCGACGACACGCCGCCCGAAGAGCTCAACGCCATCCTGCCGAACAAGCACTACGGCTGGCCCTTCTGCTGGGGCGACCGGCAGGTGACGAAGTTCCAGGTCAACGAACCGCCCAACACCACCAAGGCGGATTTCTGCCCCACCACCGAGGCCCCGCTGCTGCAGTACACCGCCCATGCCGCGCCGATCGGCTTCGTCTTCTACACGGGCGAGCAGTTCCCGCAGCAGTACCGCGGCGATGCCTTCGTCGCATTCCGCGGCTCGTGGAACCGCTCGCAGCCCAGCGGCTACAACGTGGTGCGGGTGCGCTTCGACGCCGAAGGCCGCCCCACCGGCACGGAGGAATTCGCGGGGGGCTGGCTCATGTCCGCGCCCGCGCCCGTGGCGTCGCAGCCCGGTCCCGCGGCCGCCCCCGCGGAGCAGGACAAGGCCCGCCGGCCCGCCCAGTTCGGCCGCCTCGCAGGCCTGGCCCAGGCGCGCGACGGCGCACTGCTGCTCGCCGAGGACCAGAACGGCGTGATCTACCGCATCAGCCACGGCAACCGCTGACCGGCGGCCCTCGCTCCTCCACCACTTTCCCTGCATGCCGCCATGACCCATCCCTTCCGACTCTCCTCCCTCGCCGGTGCCTGCGCCACGGGCGCCGCCGCCCTGCTGCTCGGCGGCTGCGCTGCCCTGCAGAACTACGACATGCCCCCCGCGCAGAACGCCATCGGCATTCCCGGCAACGCCGGCACGGCGACCGACATGGGCGCGCCCGATGCGACCTCGGCCGTCGTGGCATTGAAGACCGCCGCGGGCGCCCCGGCCGGCCGCGCCCTGCTCACGGAGCTGCCGCAGGGCGGCGGCGTGGAGATCGCGATCGAGGTACAGGACATGGCGCCGGGCCCGCACGGCTTCCACATCCACGCGAACGGCGAGTGCGCTCCCGGGCCCGATGCCGCGATGGGCCGCATGGTCGATTTCGGCGCCGCGGGCGGCCATTTCGATCCCTACATGACGCGCAACCACGGCCGCCCGGGCCAGTCGCCGCACGAGGCGCACGCGGGCGAGGCGCCCAACATCCAGGTGGGCGCGGACGGCAAGGGATCGCTGCGGTTCACCAACCCCCACGTGACCCTGCTCGCGGGCAAGACCTCCGTGCTCGGCCGCACCCTCATCGTCCACGAAAAGCAGGACGACTACGCCAGCGACCCGGCCGGCGACTCCGGCGGACGCCTGGCCTGCGGCCTCATCGAGCCGGCCGCGCCCAGCATGGTGCAGGGCCGCGCCACCATCGAAGGCGCCAACGCCTACCCCGAAGGCATCGCCGTCGATCCGCGCACGGGCATCGCCTACGTCGGCTCCAGCGCCGAAGGCCACATCTACCGCATCGCGCGGGGCACGCAGAAGGCCGAGCGCTTCCAGCTCGGCGGCTCGCCGGGCCGCCAGGCCGCCCTCGGCATGAAGGTGGACGGCAACGGCCGCCTCTGGGTGGCGGGCGGCGCCACCGACACCGTGGCCGTGGTCGATCTGCAGAGCGCCGCGACGCTCGCCGTGATCGAGGGTCCGAAGGACGGGCAGGCCTTCCTCAACGACATCGCGCTCGCGCCGCAGCATGCCTACGTCACCGACTCCTTCCGGCCCGTGCTCTGGCGCATCGCCACGGCACCCGGCGCGCCCGCCGCGCTGGAGCCCTGGCTCGACCTGCGCAACACGCCGATCCGCTACCAGCCGAACCAGATGAACCTGAACGGCATCGTGGCGTCCGAAGACGGCCGCCGCCTGCTCGCCGTGCAGCATGCGACCGGCCAGCTCTGGCGCATCGACACCGCCACGCGCGACGTGGCCGAAGTCCGGCTCGAAGGCGGCGACCTGCGCAACGGCGACGGCCTCGTGCTCGCGGGCCCGGGCGATCTCTACGTCATGCGCAACGCGAACAACGAGCTGGTGCGCGTCGCCCTCGCCAGCGACTGGGGCAGCGGCCGCATCGTGCAGCGCCTGCGCGATCCGCGCCTGAAATACCCCACCACCGCCGCCCTGCACGGCGCCGCGCTGCTGGTGGTGAACGGTCAGCTCGACAAGCAGAAGGCGCCGCCCCCGCAGTTGCCCTTCGACGTGCTGCGCATCGCCCTGCCGCGCTGAGGCCGGCCGGGCACGGAAGGACGCCGGCTTCCGGTAGAGCACCTGCCGAGCTCGGCGTGGCCTCCTACGTCGCCGCCACGGTCCGGCTGACGCATGCGGCCGGACAGCCACGCGCACAGTGGAGCACCCTCCACCCTGCCGTGGCCCGCATGCGCCCCATCACGCCCCCTTTCCTTTTCGCCCGCCGCCTGGCGGCCAGTGCTCCGGCCAGGGGGGCGCGATGAACTCCCGTGCCACGCCCCCCGCCGATCCGATCCCGCCCTATCCGCACGCGTCCGGCGGCTGGGGCTCGCTGAAGTCCGTCGCGGTCAGCGTCCTCAAGGAAGGCGCGCCGCTCACCACCATCAACGCCCTGCGGCACCAGAACAAGGCCGACGGTTTCGCGTGCACGGGCTGCGCCTGGGGCAAGCCGGCCCAACCGCGCGCCGCGGAGTTCTGCGACAACGGCGCCAAGGCGACCGCGTGGGAACTCACGGACAAGCGCGCGGGCCCGGACTTCTTCGGGCGCCACACGCTCGCCGAACTGCGGCAGTGGTCCGACCTCGACCTCGAAAGCGCAGGCCGCCTGACCGAGCCCCTGCGCTACGACGCCGCGCAGGACCGGTACGTCGCCGTCACCTGGGACGAAGCCTTCGCCGGCATCGGCCATGCGCTCCAGGAGCTGCGCGCCGAAGACCCTCAAACAGCCATCTTCTACGCCTCCGGACGCGCATCGCTCGAAACCAGCTACATGTACCAGTTGCTGGCCCGGCTGTACGGCAACAACCACCTGCCCGACAGCTCCAACATGTGCCACGAGAGCACCTCGGTCGCGCTGCCGGAAACCATCGGCGTGCCGGTGGGTACCGTCCGGCTCGAAGACTTCGAACACGCCGAGGCCATCTTCTTCTTCGGCCAGAACGTCGGCACCAACAGCCCGCGCATGCTCCATCCGCTGCAGGAAGCGCGCGAGCGCGGCGTGCCCGTGGTGACGTTCAACCCCATCAAGGAGCCGGGGCTCCTGCACTTCGCCAACCCGCAGTCGCCGGTGGACATGCTCACGCCGAAGGACACGGCGATCAGCACCCAGTACCTGCAGGTGCGCAACGGCGGCGACCTCGCCGCGCTCACGGGCCTGTGCAAATGGCTCATCGAGGCCGACGACGAGGCGCAGATGCACGGCGCCCTCCGCGTGCTGGACGTGGACTTCATCGCGCAGCACACGCAGGGCATCGACGCGTTCGCGGCCGCGATGCGCGCGAGCCATTGGGACGACATCGAACGGGACAGCGGCCTCTCGCGCGCCGCGCTCTCGCAGGCCGCGCAGACCTATGCGCAGGCCGGCACCGTGATCGCCGTCTACGGCATGGGCCTGACCCAGCACCGCCACGGCGTCGCCAACGTGCAGATGGTGAGCAACCTGCTGCTGCTGCGCGGCAACATCGGCAAGCCGGGCGCGGGCATCTGCCCGGTGCGCGGCCACTCCAATGTGCAGGGCCAGCGCACCGTCGGCATCACGGAAAAGCCCGAGCTCGCGCCACTGGACCGCCTCGCCGAGCTCTACCGCTTCGAGCCCCCGCGCCACAAGGGCCGCGACACGGTCGCCACCTGCGAAGGCATCATCGACGGATCGGTGCGCGCCTTCATCGGCCTGGGCGGCAACTTCGTGCGCGCCGCGCCCGACACGCGCCGGCTGGAAGCGGGCTGGGCCCGCCTGCGGCTCGCCGTGCACGTGGCCACGCGCCTGAACCACACCCACACCATTCCCGCGCAGGACACCTACCTGCTGCCCTGCCTCGGCCGCATCGAGGTCGACACGCAGGCCTCCGGTCCGCAGACCGTGTCGATCGAGGATTCCATGGGCGTGATCCACCCGTCGCACGGTGTCGCCGACCCCGCCGCGCCCACGCTGCGCTCCGAAGCCGCGATCGTCGCCGGCATCGCCCGGGCCACGCTGCCGGACAACCCGCACGTTCCCTGGGAGGCCTGGACGGGCGACTACACGCTCGTGCGCACCGCCATCGAAGCCACCTGGCCGGACATCTTCCGCAACTTCCACCACCGGCTGCGCGAGCCCGGCGGCCTGCCCAAGCCCAACGCCGCCCGGGAGCGGAACTGGAAGACCCCGAGCGGCAAGGCCTGCTTCGTGGTGCCGCCAGCGGATACCGCCATGGCGCGGGACGCCGACGTGCTGCACCTCATGACCCTGCGCAGCGAGGACCAGTTCAACACCACCGTCTACAGCCTGACCGACCGATTCCGCAATATCCACGGCACGCGCAACGTCTTGCTGATGCACCCCGACGACATGGCCCGCCGCGGCATCGCGCAGGGCGACGCCGTGCACGTCACCACCACGGTGGATGACGGCCATTCGCGCCAGCTCTCGGGCCTGAAAGCGGTGCCCTTCGACCTGCCGGCCGGCTCCGTGGCGGGCTACTTCCCTGAGTGCAACCCGCTCGTGCCGCTCGGCCACCACGCGGACAAGAGCCACGTTCCCGCCTCCAAATGCATTCCGGTGCGCGTCGAGCGGGCCACGGCGAGCGCCCCCATGCCTCCGGCCGACGCCTGAACACACCGGTTCTTCCCCCACACCTTTTCCGCGCGCCCCATGCCCCACTCCAACCCCACGCCGCCGCCCCATCCCCTGCCCTACAGCCCCGACTACGAAGTCCCCGAAGAGGACGAGGAGCAGACCAACGCGGAACTGCTCGCGGCCATGCGCCGCATCAGCGAGACCGTCGCCAAGGATGAAGGCCGCGCCTACCGCAGCGTGCACGCCAAATCCCACGGCATCCTGCACGGCACCCTGGAGGTGCTGCCCCTGCTGCCGCCGCTCGCGCAGGGCCTGTTCGCGCGGCCCGGCACGCACGACGTCGTGATGCGCATCTCCAGCACGCCGGGCGACCTGCTGGACGACGGCGTCTCCACCCCGCGCGGGCTGGCGCTCAAGGTGCTCGGCGCGGACGGCCCGCGGCTGGACCCGGCCGACGGCCTCGCCGAGCAGGACTTCCTCATGGTCAACGGGCCCGTCTTCACCGCGGCCACGGCGAAGCAGTTCCTGCGCAGCCTGAAGCTCCTGGCCGCCACCACCGACAAGGCACCGCAGGCCAAGAAGATCCTCTCGGCCGCCCTGCGCGGGCTCGAAAGCCTGGTCGAGAAAGTGGGCGGCGAGAGCGCGACCCTCAAGGCCATGGGCGGGCATCCGGCCACCCATCCGCTGGGCGAAACCTATTTCACGCAGGTCCCGCTGCTGTTCGGCCCGTACATGGCGAAGTTCTGCCTCGCCCCCGTCTCGCCGGAAATCGCCGCCCTGAAGGAGGCGCCCGTGGACCTCTCCGCCAGCCCGCAAGCCCTGCGCGATGCCGTGTCGGGCGCCCTGCGCACGCACGGCGGCACCTGGGAGTTGCGCGTGCAGCTCTGCGTGGACATCGAAAAAATGCCGCTCGAAGACGCCTCCGTGGAATGGCCGCAGGACCTCTCGCCCTACGTCGCCGTCGCGCGCGTCCACGTGCCCGCCCAGGAAACCTGGGACCCGGAGCACAGCCCCCAGGAGGACGACCGCCTCTCCTTCAGCCCCTGGCGCGGCCTGGCCGCACACCGCCCCCTCGGCTCGATCATGCGCGTGCGCCGCGCGGCCTACCCGGCGGCGGCGCGGTACCGGCAGGCGTTCAATGCGGGGGAGATCCAGGGCGAGGAAGAAGGTAAGTCCACCAGGGAGTAACAGGGGCATCACCGCCATACAGCGTCCCGGGAAGGCAGAACAATTCACAAATCAGGAGCTGTAAATCCAATTTACTGCGTATACTGCGTAAATTCGATATACAGCCCGAGGTTTGTATGCCCGGATTCACGGTCCGTACGGCGGATCAACTGCCCGCCCTGCTCCAAGCCTTTCGCAAGCAGAGCGGGCTGACGCAAAGCGACGTAGCCTTGCGCTTGGGCGTCACCCAGCAGACGTACTCCGCCCTGGAGCGCAATGCTGCGAACATGGGCGCGGCGCGGTTGCTGCAGTTGCTGAGCATCCTGGGCGTGGAGATGGTGCTCGACAAGTCCGCTCCGGCACTGCCCCCGGGCCCCGGCCCGCGGCACATGGTGGGCGGCACTCCGGATTGGTGAACGCCATGGGTCGCCGTTCACACAAGCGCTCTCTGAATCTCTGGATGAACGGTGCCTTCGTCGGCACCTGGCACCTGTCTCCGAACGCGCCGGACACCCTGCAATACGACACCGCGTGGACCCGGTCGGAGCAAGGGCGAGCGCTGTCTCTGTCCCTGCCCTTCACCCCGGGCAATGCGCCGCATCGCGGCCCCCAGGTCCGTACCTACTTCGAGAATCTGCTGCCCGACAGCAAGGACATCCGCGAGCGGATCGCCCGGCGCTACCGGACCGGCACCACCGACGCCTTCGACCTCTTGGCAGAAATCGGCCGCGACTGCGTGGGCGCGCTGGAAATCCTGCCGGACGGCGAGGCCTCGACAGGCATCGCCCCCCTGCAGGCAGAGCCCCTCGGCGAATCACAAGTCGCACAGATCCTGCGCGGCACGACGGCCACGCACATCCTGGGCATGGCGGGCAGCGACGACGATTTCAGGATCTCCATCGCAGGGGCCCAGGAAAAAACCGCACTGCTCCACCACGATGGGCAATGGCACCTGCCCCGCGCAAGCACGCCCACCACACATATCCTCAAACTTCCCCTGGGGCTGATCGGTGGCTTGAAGATCGACATGCGCGACTCCGTCGAGAACGAGTGGCTGTGCTCGCTGATCCTGCGCGAATTCGGTCTGCCCGTAGCGGTGTGTGAACTCCTCCAGTTCGAGGACGTGAAGGCCCTGGCGGTCGAACGCTTCGACCGGGCATGGTGGAGCAGCCCTGCGGGCGATCGCCGCCTCGTCCGGCTTCCCCAGGAGGACATGTGCCAGGCCACCGGCACCCATCCCGATGCCAAGTACGAAGCCGACGGCGGCCCGGGCATGGACCGCATCCTGGACCTGCTGGCAGGCTCGGTGACACGAGAGCATGACCGCCGGATCTTTTTCCAGGCGCAGGTACTGTTCTGGATGCTCTGCGCCACGGACGGCCACGCCAAGAATTTCAGCCTGCACCACCAACCGGGCGGGCGCTACCAACTCACCCCGCTCTACGACGTGCTGTCGGCCTGGCCGGTGCTCGGTGAGAGCCCCGGAAAGCTTTCACCCTTCAAGGCCCGGATGGCCATGGCGGTGCGATCGAAGAATGCACACTGGAAGGTGCGCGACGTCCTGCGCCGGCACTGGCTGACCCTGGGAGCCCGCCATGGCATCGTGACCGGCGACGGCCGGGAGGTCGCGTTCATCCTCGATGACCTGGCCGCGCGCACGCCCCAGGTGATCGATGCGGTGCGGGCGAAGCTTCCGAAGGACTTTCCGCAGCAGGTGGCTGACAGCATCCTGGAGGGCTTGCAGAATGCTGCGCACCGATTGGCCAGCCAGGATGGAGCACCATGAGCTAACGCTCGATGGCAGGCTCCGACCATGTCCGGACCGTGACCACCATCCGTGCGCGGATTCGCTAGGCTCAGGCCTGTCGCAGCCAACCGGCAAACCTCGCGCAAGCGGGCGAGAATCCTTTCAAGAATGCCGGCCTCTCTCGCCGCCGTCCGCCCAACACCTTCGCCGTGCCCGAACCCTCCACCCGCCCCGCAGAACCCGCGGCAGACCGCGCCCCGCCCTCCCGTGCCCTATGGGCCATGTTCCTCTGCCTGCTGTCGGGCTTCGCGCTGAGCCAGGCCTTCCGCACGGTCACCAGCATCATCGCCACGGGCCTGCAGGCCGACTTCGGCATCTCGCCCGATTCGCTGGGCGCCTTCGCCGGGCTGTTCGGCCTGTCGTTCGGCGTGACCCAACTGCTCATGGGCATCGGCATGGACCTGTACGGCCTGCGCCGCACGGTGCTGACGGCGTTTCCCCTGGCGGTGATCGGCGCGGCGGTCTCCGCCGCGGCGCCGAGCTACGGCTGGCTGATGCTGGGGCAGATGCTGATCGGCGTGGGTTGCTCCCCGGCCTTCCTGGCCTGCACGGTCTTCATCGCCCGGCACTTTCCAGCCCAGCGCTTCGCCTTCTTTTCCGGCGTGGGCATGGGCGTGGGCGGCCTGGGCCTGATCTTCACCGGCACGCCCCTCGCCTGGCTGGTGCAGCACGGCGGCTGGCGCCTGGGCTTCGGCGTGCTGGCGGCGCTATCCCTGCTGTCGTGGGTGCTGATCTACCTGCGCGTGCACGAACCGGAACTGCCGGAATCCAAAGACCGGCCGAAGGAATCCTGGGCACAGGCCGCCAGCCGCTTCGCAGACCTGTTCCGCATGCCGCACACCTGGGGCATCCTCATCCTCGGCATGTGCTGCTATGCCGCCTTCCTGACCCTGCGCGGCCTGTGGCTGGGGCCGCTGCTCATGGGCCGGTTCGGCTTCTCGCTGGTCGAGAGCGGCAACGTGGCCCTCGTGCTCTCGCTGATCGCCCTCTTCGTGCCGGCGCTCTTCGGCCGGCTGGACCCAGGGGCGCAGCGCCGCCGCCGGTGGATCACCTTCTTCTCGCTGCTCATGGGCGGCCTGTTCCTGCTGATGGCCTTCCTGCACCACGCCGCGGCCACCGTCGTGCTGATCTTCGCGATGGGCCTGCTGTCGGGCTACGGCGTGCTGCAGTACGCCGACGTGCGCTCCTCCTACCCCGCCCAGATGACGGGCCGCGCCCTGTCGCTCTACACCATGTCGATGTTCCTCGGCGTGGCGCTCATGCAGTGGCTGACCGGGCTGCTCGCCGCCTGGGCGCAGCACCATGGGCATGATCCTTATCGGGCGGTGATGCTGTGCATTGCAGGGATGCTAGCGGCGGCGTCGACGGCGTTCAGGTTTTTGCCGCGGTCGCCGTTGCTGCCGGAACGTGGGGCAGCATGAGGAGGGCAAGGAAGTGGGCACTGGGCAAGTTAGAGAACTGCACGAGCAATCTTGCCCATGCAAAAAGCGCCTGCCCTCGTGGAGTTCGCGTAGTGGTTGGGGCGGAATCCCAAAAGTTGTTCGAAGCCAGCGGCTGCGCTGCCTCGCACAAATAACAACTCCTCGGCGTATGGATAAGGGTGTGGTTGAAAAAACAACGAAATTGACCATGAGGCGCTATCGCAAATCTGGTCAGCCTCGCAAGCACTTGGGAGGTGGGACTGATTCTCGATGTGTCGATGGCGACCGTCTGCATGGCCGGTTCTGGCGCACCTTCGGGGACGCGCCGACGGAAGGACACGCGAGTCGGATGCCTAGAGGTTTGATTGCAGGTTATCAAGGAGCCGTGTCGGAATGCCGTGATTCCGATACCGCATCTACCCTACCGCCGCCGCCTTCCTCCCGCTTCGCGTTAGCAAGGCACAAGCGTAGCGACCCGTGGAAAATCAAGGGTCAGAAATCCAAAGCACTCTCCGGACCCTTTGGGCTGTTATATGGTTTCACATTTGACGGTAATCACCTTGGACCCTGAAGTGACAGCGAGCGCCTCGCAGACTCCCTGCCAGGGGAATCGGAGGAACCCAGCTATGTCCCTGTTCACGATCGTATAAAATACGCCGAAAATGCTAGACCGTGTTATGAACTTCCCGCCGCAGCCATCACCCTTGCGGCGGCGGGCAACATGAGCACTGCGAAGACCAAGAATTTCAGTCCGCTGAGCACTTCTGGCAACCGCTCATAGTAAATCTCGCCAGCCAGCCGAAGCTTCTCTCCACCACCCAGCGCCGCGGCAGCAGTACTAAGCTTTCTTCGCCTCAGGCAGCTTCACGATCTGCAGATCGATGCCGTTGTCCTGCGCCGCCTTGGATGCCGCTTCACCCGTGTAGCCTTGGTCTGCCCAGGCCCGTTGCACCGTGTGACCCGTGGCCTGCTGCACGTCCTCACACAGCTTGTGTACCTGAGCGCGCTCCTGCTTGTCGGCTGGCGAGACATGCACCGCCAACAGGTGGCCCAGCGTGTTCACCGCTATGTGCATCTTGCTGCTGCGCTTACGTTTGTAGCCGTCGTAGCCTGCACGTGGGCCACTCTCGCAACTCGATTGCAGCGTGCGCCCGTCCATCACCACGGCGCTGGGCTGGCCCTGGCGCCCTTGGGCCACGCGGATGATGGAACGTAAGTCCGAGACCATCGCCTCGAAACAGCCCGCATCCAGCCATCGGCGGCTCTGCTGGTAGACCGCTTTCCAGGGCGGCAGATCGCTTGGCAGCATCCGCCAAGCCGCTCCCGTACGTACCAGCCAGCGCAAGGCGTTGAAGACTTCGCGCAAATCGTGCTCGCGCTGGGCGCATGCTGGTCCATCAGGGTCGGGTAGTGCGCAGCGAAGCTCAATTCTTCATCGCTGACATCTATCGGGTAGGGGCTTGCGGGGCATCTGCAAACTCTACCCTCGGCTCCGCGCTCAGGGAGCAAAGTTCATAACACGCTCTAGTTCAATTGCGTTCTTGTTCGGGAGTGAAGGCCCATTTCTGGCAATCGACCCGACGGATCCGAAGAATCCGCCGCGCCAGGCCCGTTGATCTCACATTGAAGCGCCAATATTGAACGATGAGCATCTCGGCCGGAATACGGGTCGGCTACCATACAGCATTCACTTGCCACGAAAGGACGCCATGAGCTTCACCCCGTTTGACCCGCTGGACTTTAAGAACACAAACAGCAACGGCGCCGCGTTCAACGCGTTGAAGCGGGAGATAAGAAATATCTTGAGTTCATATGTGGGGTGGTATGACCCATTCTGTGAACTCATTCAAAATGCGCTAGACGCGGTGGAAGCTCGAGCTCAAGCTGAAGCCTCCGCCGGCACCAGCCAAAACTATAAGCCAAAAATCAGTATCCGCATTGATCTCGATGGAAACTCACTGACCGTCAGCGACAACGGCATCGGCTTAGACAAGGAAAAATTCGAGCAATTTCTCGCGCCGAACTTTTCATTTAAGACCGGTAACACCCGCGGTCACAAAGGCGTAGGCGCAACATACGTTGCATATGGCTTTAACTACATGCGCATAACAACCAAGGTACCTGGATTTGAAGCATCTGGCCGCATCATTAATGCACGAAACTGGTTGAAAGAAGAAACAAACGGAGCGAATCCCAAGGTTGAACCAGATACATCCAAGCTCGTGGATGACACGTTTACAACATTTGACAGAGGTGTTTCGATAACAGTCCGCTTTGACGGCTCGACGCACCCTCGACAACTGAGCTGGCTCCAAGCAAGCGATGCGTCAACCTGGCAGAAAATTCTATATATAAAAACCGGACTTGGCTCTGTTATCTCGGATGCAACGGTGCATGTACAGATTACAGCAATCGCAAAGGGCAAAGAAACGAATTTCACGAAAGTGGGTACGAAGTATCCATGGCTGCATGAGAACGCAGCGAAAAAGTCTTCGTATAACGCGCTCATTAAGGCACAAGACGATCTTTATGCCAAATATGGGCACGGGCGAAAATGCCTGACAAGTACAGCAATCTTGACTTCATATTCGAAACGTGGAATGCGGATCAACTTAAAGCGTTACTGGGCAATGTCCTCGATGAAGAGGAACTAGAGATACTTCAGCAGTACAAACCAACCACAAGTGTGGAATTCGGTTACACAGCGAAGCTGTGGACCCAATTTAACGATGAATTGGGTTTGCGCTCTCGCGTTCTCTCAAGCGGGATTCAACTTGCAGCAAATAACATGCCACAAGGAGAAACCATCTTGGTTCCTCTTACGAGAAACATCGGCCGCCAGCACCAAGTTCATTTTTTAATTCACTTCGCCAACTATACCCCCGACCTGGGCCGTAAAGGTTTTCACCGTGAACTCACCGATTTTGCAAAGAGCATTGCAAGGCATCTTGTTGAGACACATTTGGCGAAAATGCGATACTTGTTGAAGGCAAATACCGGAACTTCTCCTGACCTTGTCAGGGAGCTAGCCATAGACGACTGGAAGAAAGAAATGTTATCTCACGAGCTTCAACAGCCGTTGAAGCTTCAAAGCAAGCATTTCTTCTTGCCCGTGGAGCGTGTTTCGATTACGTCGGTGCCAACGCGTGAACAAGATGTGATTGCTTTGTTCCACCAGCTAATTGCTGGGGGCGTTATCCGAGGCTTGAACATGATGTCTACAAATGAACGCTTTACGTATGACGGTCTTTTCAAAATCGCGTTCGACCTGGCTCCCGAACTCTACGTTTATGACGATGGAAAAAATCCGCTGGGCGTACCCCAGGAGACCGCTAACGCGCTGAGCGGCAAGGTGACCACGCCACGTATTCTGGAGTACAAGTTTTCCCTAGATGGGCTTATCGAAGACTTCGACAGTCAAGACAAGAATATAAAGGACATCGACTTATGCGTTGCGTGGGAAACTGGCGAAAGCTACAAGGAAAAATATGGCATTGTGTCGCTGTTGTTGCCAGAGAACTCCGATCAGCGCCAGTACCATGGCGTTACGCATTCTTTGGTAGACCTCGAGTCAGGGTCGAAATATTGCGACCTGATCATTCTCAAGGAATTGGTTGAGTTCTTGAATAACACCAAAAATACATGTGTGGCGCAACGTTTAAAGTACGAGTAGCGTTCCGCCATGATGAAAGGGGGCTCGCCTCTCACGAAATACTTCGAGTGGGCCAAGTCTCAGGCGGAATTAGAAGGGATTCGCGAACTATGCTGCCAGATCTTCCATGCTTTGCGGCGGCTCTCCCGTCAGTTTATCCTTTCCCTGTCCCGCACCAAGAAGGCCTCCAGCATATGCTGCGCCAGTGCCCCGGCATCCACCGGCTCTCCATAGGTCTGCGCATGCAGCCGCGTAGCGGTCCAGCGTGCCGCCGTGCGAATTTAAGCAAGATGATTTCGTTGGCGATGCCTCGGGCGGTGATCTGGCTGGCATGGCGCAGCATGTGCTTGGTGAAGTCGCGCCGCTCTTCCAGCCGCACGCGGGTCTGGCACGCCATGAAGGGCTGGAAGCCTTCCCCGCGCAGCTTGAGCAACACCGTGGCAGTGGGAATGTAGCTGTACCGCTTGGAGCGGTTTTCTATCGGAACGTCGGCGAAGATGGATGGGGCCACGGCCTGATCTGATCATCTGGCACAGGATGTTCCGAACGCAGCACCGGCGAACGCGGTATGAAACGGAAGCGAGTTGCATGGTCTTCTCCAATGAAGTTGGCTCTTGGAAAAGCCTCACCGGAGTCCTAGATTCAGAGCCCTCTTCGGGTTTCCGGTGGGGTCGGCGCAAAGAACCAAGTCGGCCTCGTTGCCACCGTCTTTCCTGAGTTCATCGCCCGCGACGAAAGGGAGGTAGTGGACGGGGGCCGTCAAGGAGACAAGCGCCGGATGTGGGACGGCCTGCAGCGCAGCGAGGACATGGCCCGGCGCCCCTGACGGCCCCTGGCCGCAGGCTACAGTTCGCGGACAAGGGATGGGCTCAGGGAAGACGGTGAGCGCGGCAACGGTCGATGTCTGCGCCGGCAACACGCAAGCAAAGCGCGAAGGCCGATCAGGCGCAGCCTAGTCGGCGGGCTTGCAGGGGCGCCAAGCGCAGCGCGTCGGGGATGGGCCGCATGGCTGATCCCCTGGGGGTAAGCGCAGCGCGCAGGCCCTGTGAATTCACACGGGGCCGGAGAGGCGTCAGGGGATCAAAGCCGGCTGACCGCGATTTGGCACGAAGCGCGGGGCGCAGCTCGAGAGCCCGGCGGAGGGACGCCGAGAGGTTGCGTCCTATGGATGTCCCAGTGCGATAGCCGGCTCCAGACACCGGAGACGATCCGTTGAGAAAGTGATCGTCTCCAGCCACCACAGATTGAAGTAATATCGGATTAATATTAATCAACCATCATCCCTGTGACTCCAGCCAAGGCGACACGCGGTCGTCCATCGGTGTCAGGTGAAAGGCAAGGTGTCCGAAAGGGTGACCGCCTTCAGATCTCACACACGATGACACCGGACATGCTTGCAAGAGTAGATCGACTTGCTCGGATGATGGGCCAGAGTCGTGCTGCCGTCATCAACCTGGCCATCTACCGAATGCTTGAGCAGGAACGTACGTGATGACGGTCGACCTTGATCTTTCGCCCTCTAGGCGTTCCAGTCCCCTGATGAGTACTTCACCTTCGTCCTGCGTCATGAGCGCCGGACATGTTTCCCATGAGCGGATCCCATGCAAATTGATCCAGTACTGATCCAGGTCCAGAGCCGCATGTTGTCCTCGGGTATCAATCCGGTGGACGCTGCCAGGCAGATTGGGGTCGGTCTTGTTGCCCTTGAACGCCACCTGGCTGGCGCCTATGTCCGTAGCGACTCGCTTGCCAAATATCGTCTATGGCTGGATGGACAGTCCAAGCCAGCAGTTCCGCCATCAACTGACGGGCAAGCCGCTCAACTGATTGCCGCACGGCCCATGTCACCACTGATGGACTTCAACTGGCCTGCTCTCGTCCCGGAGCGGCCGCGCCATGTGGTTGATCTCTTCTGTGGTTGCGGCGGCATGTCGCTCGGCTTCGAGCGATTCCGGGAGCAGGGAGTGTTCAGGGTTGCCATGGCTCTCGATATCGAAGAGGCGATGGTCCGGGTGTTCAATGACAACCATCCGACTCAGGGCGAGTTGCCCGTGGCACGCAGGAGCGACATTACCGATTTCCTTAACGAATCCGAGGTTCGAGGGTTCTATCTGGACCACCTTGCCCGATCGACTGGAGATAGGGCGCTTCTTGAGCGGCTGGGGCACCTCGGAATAGGAGGTATGGACAGCCTGAGGAAGACACTGCAGGCTTTGGATGCCGGCTTTCTGCAGGACCTTGCGACGCTGCGTGGAGATGCCATCTATGTTGCTGCATTGAAGCAGCTGGGCTCGGATGTCTTGGGCCAGACCTCCGTTGTCGGTTTCCACAATGCAACGAAGCTGCCGGCAACCGGTGTGGCATTCCCTCGGTTCGGCCCATTGATCTGGCATGCCGATGGTGTTGTGGACGAAGGGGCGCAGCAACTGTCTCTCGACATAGAGGACCGTATCACACGTGCATGTCGAGCTTCGGCGCGTCGGCTCTGGGATTCAGAACTTGCCAAACTCATGGAGCGGGCTGAGGGTTCCGGGCGTGGGCAGCTCGCGTCAGCCGCCGACCGGATAGGGCGGTTCCGCGTCTTCATGGAAACGCCGGTGATGCGGAAGGTCAAGTCGCTTTGGCTCAACTGGCGCGCTTCACGCGAGGCTGTCCGTCGAAGCTTTTTTGAGAACGCAGAGGTGGAAGGGAGTCTGCGGGAACTCTATCGCGATGGACGCCGGGTGTCAGTTCTGCTGGGTGGGCCACCCTGCCAGGGATTCAGCCGCATAGGACGCGGCAAGATCCGCAGCCTCAAAGAGCAAGGCGTCCATGTTCATGAGGATGAAGATTCGGTGGACAGCCGCAACCAACTCATGCACCAGTACGTGCTGTTCGTTTCAGCTCTTGCACCCGACATATTTCTCTTCGAGAACGTCAGACACTTTCAGGCGGTTGTGAGGTCTGAAGGCATCGAGTTCGATGCAGCGGACATTCTTGCCGAAGCGATCAAGGAGGTCTCACACGATGGACTCGGCTACGCCGTGGCCAGGAGGATCGCGATAGCATCCGAGCATGCGGTGCCTCAGGGCCGCGAGCGTTTCGTGATGGCTGGTGTGCGAGGGGACTGCAGCGGCCCGCTGAATGGTATTGATGCAGCCACGTGGTGCCTGACACTCCAGCATCGGGAGGAGGTGCCCTTGCAGGTCGCATTGGAGGGACTGCCGTCGCCGTCGTTCAATGCAAAGGATTCGGCAGCTGTGGTGCCCACGGCGCAAAGCTCCCGTGCCGCCCCGTTGCGGGCATCGGATACGGCTGGGGATGTGTACCGGAACTGGGCGTTCAGAGGTGATGTCGCTGACGCCCATATCGCCAGACCTCCGCGAGCAGACGATCAGGAATTTTTCAAGCTGATGGGGCCTGGCAAGCGATGGATGGACTATCGTTGTGATGGGGCGCCAACACTGGAGCGCATGGCGTCTGTGCTTTCGGGGCTGAAGGCAATGCTGGAGGATTCGCCGCAGCTCGCGAAGCGGTTCGGATTCAACCCGAACGAAGTGGCCGGGCTGTGCAAGGCCGTGGACGGCTCGCTCAGCCTGCGTCTGCTGCTGGAGGCGATCCCCGCCCAACCCGGTGAACTCCAGCACCATCTGCTGACCGAGAACTACCTGCAGAAACGTGATGGAGCCCACGGAGACTGGTTGTCCCGCATGGATCCTGCACAACCGTCGAAGACCATTGTCAGCCATATGGCGAAGGACACATACGCCTTTGTGCACCCTTTTGTACCGCGTACGCTTTCCGTTCGCGAGGCTGCTCGCATCCAGTCCTTTCCGGACGACTACAGATTCGGCAGTGTTGGTCTAGTGGATGGTTTCAGGGTGGTGGGCAATGCCGTTCCGCCCCTGCTGAGCCTCCAGTTCGCTGAACGTGTTGCCCAGGTGCTGGCTCTGGTCGAAACGGCCCGCGTCGATAGAAGAGCACCTCGACAGCTCCCCATGGCCGGCTGAGCATGGGCACGGCGGATGCTGTCATCGACGTTGACGCGGCCGTCCGGAGCGCCAACATGGCGCGGATCAGGGGAAGGGACACCGGTCCCGAAGTCGCGCTGCGGCGGGCGCTCTGGCAAGCCGGTCTGCGCTACAGGCTTGGCATGAGGGTGGAAGGCGCAAGACCGGACCTGACATTCCCATGGGCCAGACTTGTCGTCTTCGTTGACGGCTGCTTTTGGCATGGATGTCCACTGCACTATGTACGGCCGAGGACCAAGGAAGAGTTTTGGGCACTGAAACTGGCAGTGAACACCGATCGTGATCGACGGCAGACCGTGCTCCTTCGGTCCAGTGGATGGCACGTTATCCGTGTCTGGGAGCACGAACTCGCGGAAGACCTCGATCGGACGGTCGAAGCGATCCGTGTCGCATGTCGACAGCGGGATCACGCTCTGAACCTAGTTCCTGATCGGGACATGGTTGTCCGGGTAGAACCGATCGACTCCCCGGCTGGATGCATCCTTGAGAGCTGGCGAATTGAAAGCCTCACAGATCCTGCTGTCTCCCGGATCGAGATCCGTGAGAGACGTGTTCGGTCCCGCAGACTTAAGTCGTCTGAATCAACTCCACCAGATCTTTCCTAAATACTGCGCGGGCCGGCTCGCGGATGGCCGCTGTGTGGTCGATCAGACCGATGATGTCGGTGCTCAGGAGGGTGACGGTCTGCGGACCGCCCATGACTTTGATGGTCTTCTTCCAGCCTGCTCCCATCCAAGGGGCTGTAGGCAAGAGGATCACTGCCCGCTGGACGTTGAAGCGGGTCAGGTAGGCATGGATCTGGTACAGGTCCTCTCGATCAATGCCATTTGCTTTGCCGTCTTCAGTTGCCCGTTTCCATTTGGCATCCGCGACCGCGATACATTCGCCTTCCTTCGTGAAAAGATAGTCCGGCCTGAGCCGGAGAATCCCTTGGCTTGTTTCGGGATCTTCGTAGAGATGGAGTGGCTCACCTTTGTGATCCATGGTGGTACCACTGCCTTCCATCGCCTCAGAGATGAGCCTCCGCAAGGAGCGCTCAAAAAGGTGATGCAGGGGAAACAGTATCGAAAAGGCAGCCGACCTGCCCGAGTGGGTCGGATCAGGAGCGTTGCCGGCCAGGACCAACCTGGCAATTGCCAACGAACGTGTCCAATGCGTTTCGTAGCGCGACAGTGATATCCCATCGATCATCGCGATCGTCGGTCGGATCGATCGCACGCTGGCGAGCTGCAGCAGGACGGCGGCAAATGCCTGGCGGCTCTTCTCGCTTCGCGTGATCCGCTGCAAGACGATGGCCAATGCCTTGATGCATTGAGCAAGGACGTTGTCCACTGACAGAGGCGAGTGGCTGATCGGCAGATTAGCACGGCCCGGAAGAAGTCGGGACAGCAGGCCGAAGTCGATGCGCCCCCGGGGCGAAAGCGAGTTTTCCTGGCGCAGTTCGTATCTCTTCGGAATTCCCCCCAAGAGTCCCTGCGTCATCTCTGCAGCCACTTCAGAGATGACCGCCTCCAGAGGGTCCCGCATGGACGTCTGAACATCTGCAGAACCGGCAATGTGGGTCCGCTTCAGGTAACCCGCGTAGCGGAGAAGATTGAGCAGGAATTGTCCGCCGCCGTTCTCATCCGGGGTATCGGTCTTGGGCAGCACATTGATGCGCAAATCCCCGACCTGGATGCACCCTGCCATCTCTCCTGCATAGAGCGTCCCTCGCTTCCAACGGAAGGCAGGTGATGGGCCGCTCTCTGTTCTCCGCAGAATTCGGTCGGCAAGCGCCCGGCGTTCCGGGCCCTCCGGAAGCGGGACCGGCATGCCCTCCCATGTTGTGAGTATCCGCATCACCAATCAACCTCACTGGCCGTTGGCCAGGGCGCGCGCAAAACGAAGGAAGCGCTCGGCGTCCCATTTCACACTCTCAGGATTCCACCAGTCGGACGGGACGCCCCAGTTTGATTCGGAGAACTCGTATTGATCCGGCAGTCTGGCGAAGAACTGGGCATCGGCTGGAGGCTTCTCGAACAGCGAAAGCGCCGCTTGCTCATCCTTGGTCTCACCGGCGACAGCGCGTATCTTGTCCCAGTCGTCATGGAAGTACTCAGTAAGGGTCGGGACAATGCTCGTCCTCATCACGTAGGCCACACACCGCAGCTTTGCATCCGCTTCAGTCCAGCCGTGACTTGTCTGTATGGATTCAAGGCGGCGTGTCATCAGGAAGGCGTGGCCGAATTCGTGGCCGCTTCCAAGCAGGATGCTGACGCGTGAGTTGATGCGCTTGAGAAACGACTGCAGATCCACACCGCCCCATTCCTTAGGCACCAATTCCGGATCGGCCGCGACGAGCTCGAATGTAAAGCGTCGCCGCATTGCGAAATCGAGCGCTGTGAGCGACCTGTCGACCGTATTCATCGTTCCGATAACAGAGACGTTGGATGGAACCGAGAAGGGCTTCTTGGAATAGGGAAGCCATACTGATCGTTCGTCCGGCATGCCTTCGCGTTTGTCCAACTCGAGCAGTGTGATGAGCTCGCCGAAGACCTTGGATGGCTCCGCTCGGTTGATCTCGTCGATAACCATTGCAACCGCTCCGCCCTTCTGGCCTCCACTGGCCTTCAGTTCCACAAGGCGCCGCAGAACAGCACCGTAATGTGCTTGGTTACTGAGGTCAGAACTGGAAAGCATGCCCGTGCGAGCGGCGATGATCTTCCGGATCGTGGCTCCCTTGCGCTTTGCATCCGTCTCTCCCTCTTCAGGATCGGGCACGTCATCATCATCGAGCTCGATGCCGACCTTCGCGAGGTCAGTGAGACCTTTGCCTGGAATGGAAAAAATCTGAGGCGGGAATCCCATCTCCATCAGTCTTTCGATGACTGTGCGGGGAACAAACTTTTCGGTTGTTGCCGCGACGGCATCGGCTCTGCTGGTGCTCACCTTGACAACCCACCCCTCGGTGTTCTTGTTCACTACTTCCATGGTCGGCTTACCGTTGCCGTCCAACAGCTTCTCGCCTACGGAGAGATCGGAGGTGAGGGTGGCTCGCCGGCAGACTTCCTTGAAAGGTCCATCGACCACGGTGTAGAGGAGCTGCTCATTCGCTCCGACGGACGGCCGAAAGCCTTCCACGAAGTCCTCATAGGAGTAACTGGGATGAAATGTGACCCAGACGATACGGCCATCGTTGACAAGCGCCTCGTGCAGCTTACGGAGCGCGGTGGAAGAATCCGCAGCATCTTTTGCCTCCTGATAGCGTTGGGGCTCTATGGCTTTGACAGCTTCCTGTGCTGCTTGCCACGTCTTGCCGGTCCCTGGCGGGCCGTACAGGATCTTCATAGTCGCAGTGGTCACGGTATTTCCTCAATCAAGAATTTAGGGTGGTCTGGCTTTGTCAACCAAAGAATTAGACGAGGTACTGCACGCGCAGGATTTTTGTTGGAATTCCTCGGCGAGAGTTCAGCCGCCCAACCAAACTGGTCGCCCGCCCCCAACAACACCAAACAGTACCCTAGCCCGATAGGGCAGTTGGAGACCTTCCTTCTGGGACAAGCTCGGCATGTCCCCCAATTAATGCACGCCCCAGCTGGGTATCGGTAACAGGCCCTACCACCAACAGCAGCCCCCTTGCCCTCGAAACTGCAACATATGAAAGTTCGGCGTTATTCGCACAGAGTCTGTCGGCAAGAAAAACCACCGCCAATGACTCCAGCCCTTTAAAGGCCGCCACGGTTTCAACTATCACGGCACCGTGCGCAGCCGAAGCTGCATCGGTCGCGCGCAACCTGGCGGTGAGCAACTTCGACCTCATAGCAGTGGCCACCTTGCTGTCTGGCACGAGCAGAGTTACGTCCCCTGGCACCATCGAGTGGTTTTCCAAGAGGTCGCGTATCAGTGCCAGAGCTGCGGCCTGGGCCTCGGAGGCGCTTCTGTTGAACAACCGCGGATGACGCCCTTCGGTACCGGCGCAGATGATGAGCGGCCCCCGATACAGCGGGTCTGTGACTGCGGCGATGCGCTTGGTGTTGCGAAGGTTCAGTTGCAGGCAGATTCCCGTAGCCTGCAGCCGGGTCTCGAGGTCACTGCGGGCGCGGTATACAGCCTGATTGCTGTCAAAGAGTACGCGCAACAGGCCTCCATCTGCGACGCACGACTCGACCATCTCCCAGTCAGTCCAGGCGACGTCTTGGCCCTCGTCGACGATCACGGCACCGAACCGGTCAAGTCTGCGCCCTGACGCCGCAGCACCCATCTCCTTTAATGTCATGACGACCAGACCTGGCCAATCACCAATCCGTCGGCGCAGTGCTGCCGCCAATGCCTCACTCAAACAGCACAACAGGGTGCTTCGACCTACCTGGGCATATCGTGCAGCGAGCTCGCAGGCAACAACCGTCTTACCTGTGCCTGCGCCTCCTTCTGCAACAACCCGGGGCATTGAATCGATGAAAACAACTGCCTGCATCTGAGCGCCCGTGAGTAGGGAGTCCTGCTGCGCGATGTCCGCCGACAGCTCCCGATGCAGAGGCACTACCAATCTAACTGGAGCAGCGATCGTATTGTCAATCACGGCAACACCAGCGACGCCTGGCCCTACCTCGTTGTCTCGACCGTCTTCCGCATGCGAAGCGAGCCGCTCTGCAATCCAGCCGGCCAAGCGGTCGCGAAGCTGTGTCGTAAAGCAGAAGAGTTGCTGCTCATAGCCTCCAACACGCTCCTTTGCTTTCGGCTCGCAGTCCGGAAGGATGACCCCGTGCCTGAGTCGAACGCGCTCCGAGGGCCAAGATGAAGCGGTGCGAAATTTCTTCAGCAGTTCGTGCTTGGATCGCATCGCCTGCTGCACAGGGTCCTTGATGCCGTGATTGACTCCGAAGCGATCTCTTGACAACCATTTTGACGTCTTCGGGTCGTGGCTGACGAGGCCTCCTTTCACTTCCAGAAAGAGCACGCCCCTGGCAGGATGCGCCACGACAAAGTCAGCTTCACCGTCAATTTCTCCCCCGGTGCGGCTGATGCCCCACCAAGGTCGGGAGTAGTAGACCGACCAAGAGTCGTCCAGCACTTGGCCAAGTCTGCGGTAGACCTCACACTCAGCCGATCTTCTCGGATCCTGCAACACCCATTGTGGGAGGGCCCTGGGCCACATAACTGCCATCAAAGAACCTCAGGAAAGCAGTGACTCGAAGTAGCCGACACTGACCCCATCGTCGAAGCCAGTGAGCAGAGCCCGATCCAGGAAGCGGTTGTGGTATTCGCAGGAGGTCTCGGGAACGAGCATGCAGGAGTGACACGCCGCGACTGAGTGCGAATCCGGCGCCCCCGTCTCTCCTGAGAGGCAGAGAGGGTCAGAAGAACACCACTGGGCCGATCGGATGGCGCCGGTTACGGTGGGACCGAGCAGGTCCGGACCGGCGCGTCGCTGCAGCCCGCCCAGCGTTCCGTCTGAGTCTGAGGTGGCGGTGTAGATAAGGATGCCGGCCATCCCTTCGGGACCTTCGCTCACGTACAGCCGCTCGCGCAGCGAGGCGGTGGAATAGCCGCACTCGAGCGTGAGCTGTCGGATCAAGGCATGCGAAAGAGCGTGCACCATCAGTAGGCGCGGCGTCACTTCGTAAGGTAGCGGCTCGTCGCCGTTTCTCTTCTTCCATTCCGCCTGCCAGCTTCGTGCGGCCAACTGAACCCTTTCGAGCACCTCCGGCTGTACCTCCCACTGGCGCAGCGCCTCCATGTTGAGCTGAAGAAAAATACCCTCGCCGCGAACTTCGATCGCAGGCAGCCAGTCGAGCGTGCCGTTGGAAATGGGCGCGACCAGGGCCCCGTCAGGATCCGACGGCGGATTTATCCGTGTGAAGCCTTTCACCACTCGCACTTCGCGAAGCCGCGCTACGCGCATGACTTTCGCAATGAACGGCTGGAGTTCGTCTGGTACCGCCTCACGGTGGATCTCAAACTCCTCGTCGTCCTCGTCCGCGGGGCCGGTGAAGACCTTGTACTCGTCAATGCGAAGGTCGTCGACGTTGACAATGTCTGCTTCGCCCACCATCTGGTCGAACTTCGTCGCCAGCGATTCCGCTGATATGTGCTCGCGCTCCAAGACGCGTGTGAGATGCTGAGAGGAGTTGATATACGCTACACGACCCGCGTGGTCGACGATATCGAGGAGAACGTCCCAGTAATCTCCGATGATTCGCTGAAGAGTTCTTGTCCAAGGAGGAATATCCAGCGCGGACTCCATGACCGGATAGTACAGGTTGGACGCACCCCGCTGCACCGCGCGGTAAGTACCCAGTTCTCCGCTGCAGGCGCATGAAGAGTCTGGAGTTCGCAGCCACGGCCGATGGCCACGACAGTTAAGACCCGAGAGTGCGTTTTCACCGAACGCGCCGTCCAATGATCGCGAGGCATGGCAGTCAGGGCAGTTCAACACCAGCCCGCCAAGACCGGGACCAGAGGAGAAGAGCTTCAGCTTGTCCCTACCTTTAGTCAGGCAGTCCGGTTTATGCGGCAGCCACCAGTTCCATGGAAATTCGTCCAAGTGACCGGCCGTGCAGGCGGAAGCAAAGCGCACCGGGATGACGTAGACTTTTTCTCCGCCAGGACGCTTTGCCGTGCAGCCGGGGCAATACCGGTACGCCATGCCGGGGTCGCGGCTCCAGCGGGACGCAGGCCGCATGAATTCACACTCGGGACATTGCAACCACTCAGGGAATCTGCGAAGTACCAGCGATGACGTATCAGGCCTCCCATCCGGTCGTGCGGCGTTGTCGTCGAGCACTGGCGGCAGTCTGAAATACTTCTTTCCCAGTTTCTTACACAGCCGTCTCTCGATGATCTTCTGGTATTTCAGATTCCCGGAGAGCGGTGCGCTGCGGTCCCACTCTTCCAAACCAGCACTTACGCCAGAAACCGGGCCTCTGCCGGAGCGCATGTCCATGATTGCGCCCGGCGCATAGGTCATAAGAACCGCGCTTCGGCGCAGCTCTCCAACGAAGTTGTCAGCCATTGGGCCTTCTCCAGCGGGGTTGCGGGCGCGAGGCTTGGCCGGCGTCAGCGCCGGGAACGGGCTCCGCCGCGACTGCACCCGGATTTGTCAGGACCTCTGCCATGCGAAACGGAGTGCTTGCCTCCACGCTTCGCATGTTGTTCATGGTCGGCCATGCATCCGGCGGGAGCCGGCCAGTCGCACGGCGCCGGGCGTTGAGGTCGGCCGAGATCAGCAGCGACTTGTTGAAGTTTCGAGGATTGGAGTAATAGACCGGCGAGCGTGCCTGCCAGTTATCCAGACGGTCATCGATCTCCGAGGCGCATGCCGCTCTCTCGCGAGAGTCGATTGCCAGCACGCGGCGCTCAATTTCCTCAACCACGTCGGCGAGCAATCCTGTAGGTGCGTCTTCCAGGCGTGGCCGCTGCGCAACCGCGGGATCGGCGTGGCGGATCATCGCCACCAGGGCCGCGTGCAGCGCCCGATCGCGCGCCCGGGACGCAAACGGCGTCACGCTGGTCGCTTCAACATCCCGATAGATCGTTGAGTGCCAGCCGAAGAAAGTTTCGAAATGGGAGCGGTCACGGGGCTTTGCGGCATTCAGAACTGCAATGACCAGGCCGGGGAAGGCACTTCGACCCACACGACTCGTTGCCTGTATGTACTCGGAGCGGGTCTTCGGCTGGCCGTTCATCACCATGAGGCCGAGGCGCGAGACGTCCACTCCCACGCTGACCATGTTTGTCGCGAGCACAACATCGACCGCCGCCGGATTGCCCGCCTCGACCTTCAGCTCCGACAGGATCTCGATAATTTCCTTCTGGGACACGCGAGACGTCAGCTCACGCGGAGGTGCATTCTGCCGGACCCCTTCATTCCGCAGGCCAGCGTAGAGAGTCATCGAGTCCGGGACGTCGTCCAGCATCTGAACGATGGCACCGCCAAGCTCGCGCAATGAGTTGAAATACGCCACCAGCGTTGAATAGCCGTCTCTCTCGCTGTCCGACATCCCGACCGTGCTGCCCGTTGACTGCAACAATGAGCCCGTCGCCGCCTGAAGCGCAAACTTGGCCGATCGCCCGGCCGTTGTCACTGCGAGATATGTTCTGGGCGCCTTGTCCGAGTCGCGAACCGCGAATCCTGAGTCATCATGATCCAGTCCTGGCGGTGGAAACTGACAGCTGCTGCGATCAAACAGGGCTCTGACCTGTTCCGCAGCGCGCCGGATCGTCGCTGTGGACCCGATCACTTTTGGCCGGTGGGTACCCTTGCGCAGGAGCCAGTCGAAGGCCGTTTCATAAATGCCGGCGATCGTTCCAAGCGGCCCAGATATCAGATGTAGTTCGTCTTGGATGATGAGATCAGGGCTTTGTAGACTGCCGAATGCGAACAACTCTGCCACGTCGGGCCTGGTTGTGAGCAATGCAAACTTGTCGATGGTCCCGATCAGCAGCGTCGGGCGTTCCCGGTAGATGTCATCATCGACCGTGAACACTGGCCACAGGCCGAACGCCGGGCCGAGGAGGCAGTCTTTCGTCTCGCAGTAGGGGCGAACTGACTCCACGCCCTCGTCATAGTTCCAACGGATCTTGCTGTGACAGCAGGGGCACTCGTCGATCTGCTCAGCACTGGTTCCGTCCCGACTGCCCCGGTTCGAAAGCGCATCCCTGAACCGGTTGGGGGTGGCATCACCACCGACCCAGAGGCCAATGGAAAAGGGCGCCTCGCCCCGCTTCAGCGGATACGCGATGCCGGGCGCGGCGCCTTTCCGAATCAATTCACAGGCAAGGGTGAGTGCAGCTGCGCGCTCGAACTGCTGCGCAGTGAGGAGGCGCAGCGTGTATCGCATCAGGGCCGCATTGCCCGCGCCATCGTCGGGGTCCTCCTGCGTGCTGCGCCTCTGGAACGCCAGCATTGCTACAAGTGCGAGATAGGCCTCCGTCTTGCCTCCGCCTGTTGGAAACCAGAGCAGATCCAGCACATCCCGGTCTGGCGCATCCGGCTTGCAGACGGACCGCGCCGCCAGAAGGATGAATCCAAGCTGAAAAGGGCGCCAGCGAAGTGGTCGGATTTTTCCCACGGGTTTCCAAGAATGCTGCAGCGCCATAGCAGCATTCGCCAGCCTAAAGGACTGCAACAGCGTGCGGTCATCCCGCAGGGCTTCTACACCCGCGGTCATTCTTGAGCGCACCTCGTCGCAGATCTTTAGATTCCTCTGCGCAATCGGTTTGAGGTCCTCTTGGAGACCCCCGATTCGATTCGTCTGCTTCCCGATCCATTCTTCATATGCGTGCGGCAGCCGGGCCAGTGTCGCCAGAAGTTCCTTGTCAGGCAAACGGGCAAGCTCGTGCGCGTCGAAGGCGCCCGTGCTTACCAAGTCATTGAAGACATCGTCGCCATCCTCGCGATAGGCGATCACGGACGCGCGGGGAATCCACTCGCTACGGACGACAGTGGCCTCCCGGCCCACAGCCTCCCACGAAGCCGAGCACTGATGGCCGGCTGCAAACTCTGGGGCATTGCGATAAAGGAGCCGCCCGATCTCTTCATCTTCATCGTTGGCTGAAGGACGGCTGGGTCGCGGGACCAGCTTCGTGTCGCCCGCTGGCCGGACTTCGAGGTGAGTCTGGAATAGCAACAGACTCTCCGCGCCATTTCTGTCGCCCTGAGGCGCCAAGCTGCGGTTAATCAGCGTGAGCGTCACGAGACGACCCGAACGGCTGCCCCGGGCTCGGACATGCAGCTGTACGTTAGCTAAGAGGCCATCGGCGCTAAGCGAGTCAATGCGTTGCCCCTCCTCCGGGAGCGGAAGCGACTTCAGATCGATACAGTGAGAGTGCCGCGTCCATTTCAGTTCAGGCCGTCGAGCCCCTTCCACTTCGACAGGTTCGAATCCATAGGTGGCAAACCGGACGGCGACGTCAATAGGACTCGGGCCGTTCAAATCTCTCGTGCAGAAGGAAATTCCCATGCTGCACGGCCGCTGCTGTCCGACCGGCGACGAAGTTGACCCGACATCATCTTCCTCGTCATCGCCTTCGCTGCCGTCATCATCCTCACCGCCCATCCGGTCGCCAAATGTCCACAGGATCCCGGTGAGGTACACATCCGACGGCCTGAGCCGCACACCCTGAAGTACTTCATCCGGACCGTGTGGGCCGACGAGGTCCTCAGTGAGCCGCGCGATGACCCCTTCCCGTGCTTGAACCGGATCCATGCTGAAACTCCTTACCTGAAGTAGGCCATGGAATATCCCATGAGCATCGGAGCCGCGATCAGACCGGAGTCACACCAGGGCGCGTAAAGGTGTCCGCGGGCAGGGTCATCAGGAGCGATTGCGATCGTGCGCAGTCCGAAGGTTCTGAGGTATCGAATCTGTCTTGGTGGCCGGGTTTTGTGCAAGCCGACAACCTGATCGACGAATTTGGCGATCGAGAACAGGTCGTATCCCACCGAAGGGTTCAGATAACACAGGTGGTCGTCACTTTCATCCAGTGTTATCTTGAAGCGCCAATCCCGGGCCGCGTCGGTCGCCTCCGCGCTCGCTGAACCCATTCCGGCCCCGAGTGCCATCACACGTTCCTGCGCCGCCCGTGCCTCGCCTGCATCGGCGTAGAGTGCGCGACCGACAAGGCCGGCCGCATCAACATCTCTTGCGCGCCCAATCTCCACCGCTGCCTTAGCGGACTTTCCTCCCTTTGAGAAGGGATAGGGAGTGAATGCCCGTCCGGAAGGATCCAGTCGGCGCGCTGAAGACATTGACTGCGCCTCTCCCACCTGGAGTTTGGTCCTGGCACGGGTCGCGCCGACAAACACGATGCGCGCCTCCTCGTCCAGGTCTGCGTCCCCGCTGTCCACTTTGCCGCCCGGCAGATAGAGCCGCACTTCCCCTGCTTCGCGACCTTTTGAGCCGTGAATGGTGCTGAAGACGGGTCCGTGCGTACCGAACTCGGGCAAAGTCAGTTCATACGTAGGGGAGCCACTGGCCAGTTTCATGACAAGACGTGTCATGGAAATGCGCGTGGCAGATCGTCCGAAGGCTTTCACGAGCGTCGACCAGGCTTCCGTCGCGTTGGTGCTCGAAGGTGGGCCGAGACGCTCAGCCCACAGCCGTTCGAAGTCCCCGTGATCGAGATCTGGTTTAGTCCAGTCCCACAGAAGAACGGCGATCCACCCATGCATGCAGGTCGGGAGTCCCGACATGCGGAGCCGATGGGGCCGAGCCCCCATGTTTCCGGACGCAGCCAGCGCTTCCCCACGCCGCCGGAAAAGCAGGAGCACGTCGGTTTGATCCGTTGCCAGTTTGGTGACGTCCTGCCAGTACGAGCCGAGGATGCCGTGGTTGGTCTGTTGGACGAGCCCACGCACCGCTTGGTACTTCGTTTTCCCGTCAGCGCTCCTGTCGCGGATCAGCTGCCGGCCACCACGGAAAATCTCCAGCAGGGGCCCGTCATTTGTGCGGTGAACCTCTTCGAGGTCATGTTCCTCAAACTGATCACCGAGGAATTCTCGGATCTTGTCCGGGAGCGTTCCGTCGACGGTCGCCTCGCTGCCTTCTTCCGAGAACCCATAGATCGCCTGTGCTTCATCGGAGAGGACAGTAACGCCCGCTGACAAAGGCAGGGCGTGAATCAGCTCCAGCAGCAGCTCGCATCTGTGGCCCACGACGTCCTGAGCTTCGTCCACCAAGAGGTGTTGCACACTCTCCAAGTACGCGAAAACACCCTCGTGGTTTCGAACAAGCTCAATGACCCTGCTGATGTTGTCGTCAAATGAGCCACTTGGGGAAGCGTGGCCGTCGAAACCTGAGTGGATTGCCCAGGCGTGTGCATCGATTGTCGCAATCCTCAGCGCGGCGAGCGCACTGACGTCGGAAAGGTACGAGGCGATTCGACTGCGCAGCTCATGGACCGCAGTGCGAGTAAAGCTCACAAGCCATATTTCGCTGCCGTCTAGTCCCCCCTCGGTAAGGAGCCACGCAATTCGAGCGCAAGCTGTCGCCGTCTTTCCGGTACCGGGCCCAGCATCCACCAGCAATCTCTTTGAGTGTGATGCCTCAATCACACGCCTCTGCGCGCCAGTCCATGAGGAGACTGGCGACAGAGTGTTCGCTTCTGAGCCCTTTGGGTTCATCTAGATCGCCTCCACGATCTGGACTACCTGGCCCCTACATCCGCTGAAAAACCGGCGTCCATCATTCTTAACAAAATGTTGCGAAAACATTTATACCTCAGATGCCTGCGCTCGGCGGGCAAATTGACCGAGCGACGGTTTGGTAACGCAACGCACTCCGCACGTCTCATTGCTAAGGCACAAGCGAGTAGACCTGCGTGTGGCTCGATCTTGCAAGATCCAAAGCAAGCACCGATGCTGCGCGTCTTGCAGGACGGCTTGAACGACGACGACCTGGCGTTGATCGTTCCCCAGATTGACCAAGTCGAGTTCGAAAAGAATCGGGACCGGATTGACAAGACGAGCAGACGCAGCTTGAGGGCCACTGTCAGGCGATCGGCAAGGCAGGCGGCGACGTCAACGAGAAGAAGCGGCTGCTGGCACAAATCTGCGACGTCAGCCACAAGATTCCTCTCATCGGCGGCACTCCAACGAGCACTACGGAGCGGTCGCCAAACTGTTCGATCGCGCGGAATCCTCGCGACCCCAGACACCGCCAAGGTGCGGGCCACGGAGCGTGCTCTCGCGCACGTCGTGCCTTGATGCCACTTCCAGAGTGCGCGCCACTGCGAAACCCTCGTCGACGATCGGTTGCGCTGTTCTACGCTGCAGCGGGTTTTTGATCCGTCTCGCATGTAGCAATCTTCGGGCATCAGGACTGCTCAAGATGCTGTTGTGCCACATCCCCAAAACATCCCGCCTACCCCGCCGGAACCGGCGTTTTACCGTCTAGCCGACGTCATCCGCATTACTGCGTTGAGCCGTTCCAGCATCTATCGGCGCATCGCGGCTGGCGAGTTTCCCCCGCAGGTGTCTCTCGGTGGACGCGCGAAGGGCTGGCGCAGGGAAGCCCTGCTGGCCTGGGTCGGCGATCCATCAGGTTTTCGGCCTTTGAGCACTTGTGAAATTCGGCACAGTGCCGCAGGTGCTCGCGCGCGGCACGTCGCGATGCTCTCGGCCGGCTTGCCGCTCAAGCGTGGGTGAGCACCAGGTTTCCGACAAGTGCTTGCGTGGCGAGCACTCGAATCTCGATGTCGTAACCCAGCCGGTTCAGGCAGTCCATCAGCTTACGCTCGGAGAAGTTCGAGAACTCGCCCTTCAGCAATGCGGATACCTTCGGCTGCGTCAGGCCCATGCGACCCGCCGCCTCCGCTTGCGTCAACCCTCGTTCGCGAATGGCCCTGGCGATCTCCACCGTCAGGCCGGACTTGATCTTGAGCTTGTCGGCGTCGGGCAGGCCAAGGTCGGCAAACACGTTGCCCGAACCAGTCTCCACCTCGATGCCTTCAACGACCCGCTGCTTCATCTTTCAACTCCTGCGCCACGATGGAGGCCACCTTCAACCGCTGGCGGAGGACTTCCATGTCCGCCAGCGGTGTCGCAATGCCCCGCTTGCTCTTCTTCTGGAAGACGTGCAACACGAACACCGCCTCGCGAAACCGCACCGTATAGACGGCACGGTAGGTCCCGTCCGCATCGTCCTCCACGACCTCCAGCACGCCGGCCCCGCCGAAGCCCTTGAGCACCTTGGCCGCACCATGCTGCTCACCGCGCTGCGCGAAATCCAGCGCATGACCGAAGAACCGGCGCACGGGAACTGGGAGTTCAAGCAGATCCTTCTTGCTACTGCCCACCCATAGCAACGGACGTTCGATAGCGTCCTCCATGAATATACCAGTTCGAGGATGTTTTGTCGCGATTAGCCATACAAGGCCGGACGGACCGGAGACCGCACGAAACGCAGCACGTTGCCCTCCTCCGCAGGCATCCTTCCGGCCTCCAGGTCATCTAGGAAATCGGCCCATTGCTGCACCATCGTCTTGCGCTGAATCAGGAAAGTCGCACGGTCGTAGCTGCCGCCCAACTCCTCGTCAGACACGTGCGCCAGGTGGCGCTCAATGACGTCTCGGTCCCAACCCAGGTGCTCCCGGATCATGGTGCGCGCCGTCGCTCGGAAACCGTGGCCGGTGATCTGCTCCTTGGTGTCGTAATCCATGGTGCGCAGCGCGGCATTTATGGTGTTGTCGCTGATGTAGCGGCTCTTCTCGGAGCGACGCGACATGCTGCGGAAGACCGGGCCGGTCGGACCGGTCAGCGGATGCAGGTCTCGAAGCAGCGCTGTCCCTTGGCGGGGCAGTGGCACCAGATGCGCGGGCGTACGGATATCACGCTTCTGCCATTCGCGCATCTTCATCTTCTCAGGCGGGCAACGCCAGAGTTCGCGGTCGAGATCGATGTCCTCCCACTCGGCAAAGCGCAGTTGGCCAGGCCGCTGGAAGATCATCGGTGCAAGCCGCAAAGCACAGCGCGTGATGAAGGCGCCGTTGTAGTCGCGAATGTCGCGCAGCAGTTGTCCGAGTTGTTCGGGGTCGGTGATCGCCGCATAGTGCCGGCTGCGCGGCGGCGGCAGACCACCGGTGCGCTTGTTAACGAAGTTCATCGCCGGTCCCAAGGCACCGAGGTCCACTGCGTACTGGTAAACATGCTGCACGGCCTCACGAACGCGCTGCGCAGTCTCCAAGTTGCCGCGATCCTTGATGCGGTGCAGGCATCGCACGATCTCTGTCGGCGCGATCGTGTCGATGGGCCGATCGCCGATCCAGGGAAAGATATGGATCTCCAAGTGCCGGATGACCTTGTCGGCGTAGCCGTTCGACCACTCCCGGTCCTTCTTTGCGCCGGCGACCCAGGCACGCGCCAGCAATTCGAAGGTATGCAAGCGCGCGGCCCGTTCCTGCTCTTCCTTCTGCCGACGGACTTCCTTGAGGTCCTGCCCGTCGGCGCGCAGGCTGTTGGCCTCGTAGGCCTTGGCACGGGCCTGTGCAAGCGTCACGGCAGGGTATGGACCCAATCCAAGCTTGACGGTCTTGCCATCCTTCTCGTAGCGATAGACCCAGGTCTTCCCGGTATCACGTACGCGCAGGAAAAGGTTGTCCCCGTCGTTGAGGAAGAACTCCTTCGGGCCTGGTTTGATGCTCTTGATCTGTGTATCGCTCAGCTTTCCCATGATCCCGTACCCCCAGCGGCCGTTTTCGATGAAACGACTCTAGGGTACGGCTCCGGGTACGGGCAAATCGGGGATGTAACGGAACGACCTGGGACGTTCTGAGCGACGTTTAGGAGCTAAGTCCTTGTCGCACAAACGAAAACGCCTAGTCGGGAGGGACTAGGCGTAGAAGGGGTGGTGGCCTGGGACGGAATCGAACCATCGACACGCGGATTTTCAATCCGCTGCTCTACCAACTGAGCTACCGGGCCTGAGCCTTGAATTATAGCCAGAAAAAACGGCCTGCACGCAAGGATCGCAAAATTTCTGAAAAAACGTCCACCGCGACTGCGGCCACCGCCGTCGCCGCCGCCAGCACCCTCACTGGTTCCGCTTTGCACGCCCCAGGTCCACACCCAACTGCCGCAGCTTGCGGTACAGGTGGGTGCGCTCCAGGCCGGTCTTCTCGGCCACGCGCGTCATTGAGCCGCCCTCGCGGGCGAGGTGGAATTCGAAGTACGCCTTCTCGAAGCCGTCGCGCGCCTCGCGCAGCGGCCGGTCCAGGTCGAACCCCTGGTGGGCGCTGGGGCCGCTGGCCGGCAGCGCCGCCGGCGCCATGCCGGCGGGCGGCACGGCGTGGGGCACGTCCGGGGCCGGGGCCAGTGCGTTCGCGCCCTGAGCGGCATGGCCGCCAAGCGCCACGGCGGAGGCCGTCGGCGCAGCGGCCGCGGCTGCAGCAGCCGCCACCGGCGCGGGCGCCGTGGTGCGGGCCAGCCCCTGTTCCACCGCCTTCAGCAGCTTCTGCAGCGTGATCGGCTTTTCCAGGAACGAGAAGGCGCCGATGCGCGTGGCCTCCACGGCCGTGTCGATGGTCGCGTGGCCGCTCATCATGATCACGGGCATGGTGAGCGTGCCGGCCGTGGCCCACTCCTTGAGCAGCGAGACGCCGTCGGTGTCGGGCATCCAGATATCGAGCAGGACCAGGTCGTAGGCGTGCGCCGCCCGCGCCGCCCGCGCCTGGGTAGCGTTCTCCGCCAGATCCACGCTGTGCCCTTCGTCGTTCAGGATTTCGGACAGCAGGTCGCGGATACCGAGTTCGTCGTCGACCACCAAGATGTTTGCCATGTACGGGATGCAGCGGGTGCGTGTAACTTGTTGTTAATAAACCACGGAGGGCTCAGGCGCGAATGATAGCGACACTTGCGCGCCCTTCACCACGCCGTCCTCCACGCGATTGGAAAGATCGATACGCGCTCCATGTTCGTCGGCGATCTTCTTCACCACGGCCAGCCCCAGGCCCGTGCCGCGGGGCTTGGTGGTGACGTAGGGCTCGAAGGCCCTTTGCAGGATGTGTGCCGGGAACCCCGGCCCGGCGTCGTTCACCGTCAGGCGCACGCGGCGCGAGGTTTCGCTCCAGCGTGTGGCGATGCGCACCGGGGCGGGCGCCACGCCCTGCTCGCGTGCACGTTGCTCGCTCGCATCCTGCGCGTTCTGCAGCAGGTTGTGGATGACCTGCCGCAATTGCTGCGCGTCGCCGGCAATCGCGGGGCAGCGCGGATCGAGTTCGGGCTCCACCGGCACCGTGGCGTTCTCCGCGCCATAGAGGTGCAGCACGTCGGTCACCAGGGCGTTCATGTCCAGCCGCTGCAGTTCCGCGGCCGGCAGGCGCGCGTAGTCGCGGAACTCGTTGACGAGGCGCTTCATGCCGTCCACCTGCTCCACGATCGTTTTCACCGACTTGGCCAGCACCGCTTCCTCCGCGGCCCCCAGCTTGCCGGTCAGCTTCATCTCCAGCCGCTCGGCCGAGAGCTGGATCGGCGTGAGCGGGTTCTTGATCTCGTGCGCGAGGCGGCGCGCCACCTCGCCCCAGGCCTGCGCCCGCTGGGCCGAGACGATCTCGGAGATGTCGTCGAACACCAGGAGCCGCAGCCCATCGGGCAGTTCCGCGCCGCGCGCCACCAGGCTGGTCCGGTTGTTCGCCGGGCCCGCGTGGATGCTGTCGCTTCCGGCGTCGGAGCCGTCCGCCGCATGCAGTTCGAACGGATGCTGCCAATGGTCGAGCCCGTGCTGCTCCCGGTCGCCCAGGAACGCATCGAAATGCGCCTGCACGGCGGCGGCGAAGGCCGCGAGTCCCGGCACCTCCGCCAGCGGCCGCCCTTCGAAGGCCGCCATGGGCGCGCGCAGGATGCGGGTCGCGCCGGGGTTGGTGGACTGGATGCGGCCCTGCGCGTCCAGCACGATCACGCCGGCCGTCAGGTTGTCCAGAATGGTCTGCAGCCGGGCGCGCGCGGCATCCACCTCGCCCATGCTGCGCTCCACCGCCGAGCGCGCGTCGGCCAGCTGCTGCGTCATGACGGCGAAGGACCGCGTCAGCCCGCCCAGTTCATCGCCGGTCTGCATCACGGCCTTGGGGCTCAGGTTGCCGGACGCCACCTCCCGCACCCCTTCGGCGAGCAGCAGCAGCGGCCGCGCGAGCTGACGCCCCAGCAGCACCGCCAGCAGCACCGCGCCGAACACCGCGAGGAACAGGCTCAGCGTGAGTGTGCCGATGTACATCCGGCGCAGTCCCCCGCGCGCCAGGGCGCGTTCCTGGTACTCGCGGTTCGCCTCCTGCACCGCCAGCGCGTTGGCCACCACCACCTGCGGCATCCGCATGGTCGCCTGCAGGAAGCGCGGCTCGGCCAGCAGGCCGACGCTCGACGTGCTGACGGCCACCAGCGTTTTCACCCGCGCGTTCTGCACGGCCTGCTGCGGGTCGGTGGTGTCGTCCAGCCCCTCGATCTGGAAGGCGGAGCGCTGCTGCCGGGCATTGCGCAGCAGCAGCGGCGCGGGCCGCTCGGGGTTGAGGTCGAACCGGGACTGCCCCGCGCTCGCCACGGGCTGGCCCGCCGCGTTGAACAGCACCACGTCCGTCGCCGCGAGCTGGTCGCGGATGCGCTCCAGCACCAGCCCCGCGGCGGCGTCCGGCACCTGCGCCAGTTGCAGGCTGGCCGTGCGCGTCTGCGCGGCCATGTCGCTCGCGAGCGTGTCCAGCGTGGCGCGCGCCAGGCTCACGCCGGCGGACAACGCCCCCTCCACCTTGACGTCGAACCAGCTCTCGATGGACCGCGACACGAACTGGTACGACACCACGTAGATCAGCAGCCCGGGCAGCAGTCCCACCACCGCGAAGATGCCGGCCAGCTTGACCAGCAGGCGGCTGCCGAAGCGCCCCCGCCGCAGGCGCACCACCAGGCGTGCCGTCACCCAGACCAGCACGGCGAACAGCAGCAGGGCCACCAGCACGTTCAGCCCGAACAGCCAGGCGTAGTTCCGCTCGTACAGCGCGCGGTTGTTCGTCGACACCGTGAGCAGGAACAGCAGCACGAGGCCGATGGCGCTCATCACCGCGCCCACGACGCCCAGCGCCCAGCGGGACGCCCGGGCCTGCCGCCCGCTGCGGGCCTTTGCGGCCGCAGTGCCGGATGCGGGATCGGAGTCGGAAGGCTGCGGGCTCATGGCTGCGGCTCGATGGAGAGGCGCTCGGTGCGCGAGAGCATGAGGTCCCAGCCGGAGCGCCCCATGGCGCCGATCTGGAACGGGCGGGGCAACTGCGACATGTCCAGCCGGAAGCGCAGGTGCACCAGGTGGGCTGCGTTCCGGTCGATGTCGTCGATCTCGGCGATCTTCCAGCGCGCGATGCGCTGCATCGCGGCCAGCGCATCGCCCAGTTCGTCATAGGTCTGGCCCAGGGCCGAGCCCAGGCCGAGGCCGCTCGCCGAGAACGGCACCGCCGCCTGGCTGAGCCGCCACCGGCGCGTGAGCGGCTGGTAGCTCAGCCGCAGATAGCGGGTGGCCCGGGCCACGGCCTTGTCCGTCCAGTACCAGCGCTCCCGCAGCACCTCGGCCTCCTCGACGAAATAGATCGAAATGCCCTTGAGCAGCGCATCTTCGGCCAGGGGCGGCAGTTCGAAGTGCAGCGCCGCCGACAGGTACAGCCCGCCGTCCGACGCCTCCAGCCGCAGGTCCGAGACCCCCTCGGCCGTGCCCGTACCCGTGCCGGACTGTGCCGGCGCCACCCCCGGCGCAAAGAGCCAGAGGCCCATGCAGAGCAGCAGCAACAGCCGGCCCAGGCCGTGCCGCACCGCCTGCCCTGCCGAACGCGCGCGTGGGCGCCCTCCTGCCGCCATGGCGGCCTCAGCCGGGCCGCTTGCCCAGCAGTGCGTAGAAGAATCCGTCGTGCTCACCGGAGGGATTCTCGCGGACACCGCCGCCTTCGCCCGCATCGCCCGGCAGCAAATGCCCCGGAGACGGCATCAAAACGGCGTCGCTGTTGTTCGCAAGAAACGCCTGGACCTGCCCGTCGCCTTCCGCGCGGAACACCGAACAGGTGCAGTAGAGCAGCCGCCCGCCCGGCCGCAGCAGCGGCCACAGGGTGGACAGCAGCCGCGCCTGCTGGCCCGCCAGTTGCGCGATGTCCGCGGGCCGGCGCAGCCACCGCACGTCCGGATGCCGGCGCACGATACCCGACGCCGTGCACGGCGCGTCCAGCAAAATCGCGTCGAACGGCTCCCCGCCGCTGGCCTGCTGCCGCCATTGCTGCGGGCGCCCCGCATCGGCCACCAGCACCTGCGCCTGCAGGCCCAGCCGTTCGAGCGTCTCGCCGATCCGGGCACTGCGCACGGGGTCGATTTCCAGCGCCGTCACCTGCACCGGCGATGCGGCCCCGGCCTGCTCCAGCAGGTGGGCAGTCTTGCCGCCCGGCGCCGCGCAGGCGTCCAGCACGCGCAGCGGGCGCGCCGTGTCCAGCCCGTCCAGCAGCAAGGGTGCCGCCTGCTGCGCCGCCAGATCCTGCACGGACACCCAGCCCTGCCCGAACCCCGGCAGGCGCTGCACCGGCTGCGGAGCATCCAGCACCAGCCCCACGTCCGTCACCACCGTGGCCGACAGGCCCTCGGCCGCCAGCGCGGCCGCATACGTGGGCATGTCCACCTTCTGGCGGTTGATGCGCAGGGCCATCGGCGCATGGCTGTTGTTGGCGTGCAGGATGCGTTCCCACTGCGCCGGATGGTCCTGGCGCAGCCGGTCGATCCACCACGCCGGATGGTTCCACCGCGCGACCGGATCGCCGTCGGTCGCCGCCACCAGCGCATCGCGCTCGCGCAGGAACCGGCGCAGGCAGGCGTTCACGAAGGCGGCCTGCCCGCGCGTCGCGGCATGGCGCTTGGCGGCCTCCACGGCCTGGTTGACGAGAGTGAAGGGCTCATACGCCGCGGACTCGGGCTGCCACCCGAGCGCCAGCGTCGCGCACAGCAGGGCATCCACGCGCGGCTTCGGACGCCGAGGGGCCAATTGCGCGCGCAGCGCCTCGGCGCGGCCGAGATACCGCAGCACGGTGAAAAACAGCGCCTGCACCCCCGCTCGCAGCGACGGCTCCACCGCGGCCAGCGCCGCCGTGCCCGACTGCCCCGCGCGCACGGCCATCAACGCGTCCACGACGGCATCGAGCTGCCGCCACAGCGGAATCGCGCCCGCGGAGTCCGGGCGGCTGGCGGGAGGGGTCGTACGGGGTGGGGTCATAAAAGAATAGAAGTGAACCGGAAAGAATGCGAACCCTCGGAGCGGTTCACACGGGCCATCGAAGCGGTTCTGGCGAGGCGCCGCATCGCAGGCAGTAGCAGCGCTACGACAAGATGCGGCAACGACGCCAGAAGGACCGTGTGCGCCGCTCTCAGAGCGCCTGCGCCGCGTGGAAGCCGAAGAGCCAGGCCAGCAGTCGCGCCGGAAACTGCCGTATCGCCGCGTTGTAGGCCGCCACGGCATCGTTGAACTGCCCGGTAGCGAGCGCACTCTGCGCCCACAGCTCCTGCCAGCGCTGCTCCCAGAGCGCCAGCGCATCGTCGTCCGCGGCCGCCACGGGCTCCCGGGACGCCCTTTTGCCCCTGGCAGTTCTGGAAGGAACTTCACGCGGCTCCCGCGCGGCCCGCACCATGGTCGTCCAGGCCGTCCGCAGCACCTCGCGCCCCGCGCTCAGCGCGGCCGCGGCGCCCGCATCGAGCGGCCGGGCGCGCGCCACGGCCAGGCAGGCACCGAACTGCGTCGTCGCCGCCCACAGCGCCGTGCGCGCCTCCGACTGGCCGGGCGGCGCCGGGCTCTGCGCGGCCTCGTATTCGCCCATCATGCCCATGACGCGCACGAAATGCACGTCCAGGCCGCCGAAGGCCTGGATGGCGGCCGAGCGCAGCCGCACGAGCCGGTTGTACGCTCCTACCGCCCAGAACAGCAGCACCGCCAGAAGAATCCAGGTCGTCAGCATGGCCCACCGCATGCGCGCTCCCGCTTCGGCCGGGCCGGGGCAACGCGCGAAAAGAGAAAAGAGGAAAGGGAAAAAGAAAAGGCCAGGGGTCACCCCCTGGCCGGTTCCTGTGAAAAAACGCTCCCGGCCTGCCGTGCCGGCAGAGCGGGAGCGTGGCAGCGGGCCCGGGGAGGCCCGCCGGAGCACCGGGATTACTCGGCCGAGCCGTGGTCCACGCCGGAGTTCTCGACCTCGGACGCCTCTTCGGGCACCGTGGTCTCCATCTCGGCGGCTTCGGCTTCCGCGATGGCGCGGCGCTCGGCATCGTCCATGGCTTCCTTGGCCTTGCGTGCCTGGTGGTAGGCCAGGCCCGTGCCCGCAGGGATCAGGCGGCCCACGATCACGTTTTCCTTCAGGCCACGCAGCTCGTCGCGCTTGCCCATGATGGCAGCCTCGGTGAGCACGCGGGTCGTTTCCTGGAACGACGCGGCCGAAATGAACGAATCGGTGGACAGCGACGCCTTCGTGATCCCCAGCAGCACGTTGCTGTAGGTCGCGGGGATCTTGTCCTCGGACTGCAGCTGCTCGTTGGTGTTGAGGATCTCCGAACGCTCGACCTGCTCGCCGGCGATGTAGCCGGACTCGCCCGGGTTCTCGACCACGACGCGGCGCAGCATCTGGCGAACGATCACCTCGATGTGCTTGTCGTTGATCTTCACGCCCTGGAGGCGGTACACGTCCTGCACTTCGTCGACGATGTAGCGCGACAGCTCCTCGATGCCCAGCAGGCGCAGGATGTCCTGCGGATCGGCCGGGCCGTCGACGATCAGTTCGCCCTTGTTCACCACCTGGCCTTCGTGGACCAGCACGTTCTTTTCCTTGGGCACCAGCTCGTCCCAGACCTTGCCGTCCGGATCGGTGATCTGCAGGCGCACCTTGCCCTTCGTTTCCTTGCCGAAGGACACCGTGCCGGTGATCTCGGCCAGCATGCCCTTGTCCTTGGGCGAACGGGCTTCGAACAGCTCGGCCACGCGCGGCAGACCGCCGGTAATGTCGCGGGTCTTCTGCCCTTCGACCGGGATACGGGCCAGCACTTCGCCGGGGCCCACGTCCTGGCCGTCGCGCACCTGGATCAGCGCGCCCACCTGGAAGCCGATCGTCACCGAGTGGTCGGTGCCGGGGATCTTCACTTCCTGGTTCTGCGCATCGATCAGCTTCACCTGCGGACGCACCACCTTCGCGGAGCCGCGGCGCTTCGGATCGATCACGACCAGCGTGGACAGACCCGTCACGTCATCGACCTGCTTGGCGACCGTGAGGCCTTCCTCGACGTTCTCGAACTTCACCTGGCCGGCGAACTCCGTGATGATCGGTCGCGTCAGCGGATCCCAGTTGGCCAGGATCGTGCCGGCCTTGACCGTCTGGTCGGCCTTCACCGTCAGCGTGGCGCCGTACGGCACCTTGTGGCGCTCGCGCTCGCGGCCGTGCTCGTCCTGGATGATGACTTCACCCGAACGCGCGATGACGACCAGCTCGCCCTTGCTGTTGGTCACGTAGCGCATCGTGGCGTTGAAGCCGATCACGCCGTTGGACTTGGCTTCCACCGTCGAAGCGATGGCGGCGCGCGAAGCGGCACCACCGATGTGGAACGTACGCATCGTCAGCTGCGTGCCGGGCTCGCCGATCGACTGCGCGGCGATCACGCCCACGGCCTCGCCGAGGTTGATCAGGCCGCCGCGGCCCAGATCGCGGCCGTAGCACTTGGCGCACAGGCCGTAGCGGGTCTCGCAGGTCAGCGCGGTGCGCACCTTCACCTCGTCCACGCCCGCGGATTCCAGCTCCTCGAGGGCGTCCTCGTCGAGCACCTGGCCGGCCTTGGCCAGCACGGAGCGCGTCTCGGGGTGCAGGATGTCGTCCGCCGTGGTGCGGCCCAGCACGCGGTCGCGCAGGGACTCGATCACTTCACCGCCTTCGACAATGGCGCGCATCACCGAACCGTTCACGGTGCCGCAATCCTCTTCGGTCACCACCAGATCCTGCGTCACGTCGACCAGGCGGCGCGTCAGGTAGCCGGAGTTGGCCGTCTTCAGCGCCGTATCCGCCAGGCCCTTCCGGGCACCGTGGGTGGAGATGAAGTACTGCAGCACGTTCAGGCCTTCACGGAAGTTCGCCGTGATGGGGGTCTCGATGATGGAGCCGTCCGGCTTCGCCATCAGGCCCCGCATGCCGGCCAGCTGGCGGATCTGCGCGGCGGAACCCCGTGCACCCGAGTCGGCCATCATGTAGATGGCGTTGAACGACTCCTGGTTCACTTCCTTGCCGTGGCGGTCGGTGGTCTTCTCGACCTTGAGCTGGTCCATCATCACCTTGGACACGTCGTCGCCGGCCTTGCCCCAGATGTCCACCACCTTGTTGTAGCGCTCGCCGGAGGTCACGAGACCGGAGACGTACTGCTGCTCGATCTCCTTCACCTCGGCTTCGGCGCGTGCCAGGATGTCCGCCTTCTGCGGGGGCACCAGCATGTCGTCGATCGCCACCGAGAAGCCCGCGCGCGTCGCCAGGCGGAAGCCGTTCTGCAGCAGCTTGTCCGCGAACACCACGGTTTCCTTCAGGCCGCACTTGCGGAAGCTCACGTTGATGAGCTTGGAGATCTCCTTCTTCTTCAGCGACTTGTTGATGTTGCTGAAGGGCAGGCCCTTGGGCAGGATCTCGGACAGCAGCGCACGGCCGACGGTCGTGTCGACCAGCGAGGTCGAGGGCACGAATTCGCCGGTGGCCTTGTCCTTGGTCCATTCGGTCAGGCGCACGCTGATCTTGGCATGCAGCTCCGTCTGGCCGGCATCCAGCGCGCGCTGGACTTCGCCCGTGTCGGAGAAGA
This sequence comes from Comamonadaceae bacterium UBA4962, assembly GCA_002397315.1. Taxonomy (GTDB): domain Bacteria; phylum Pseudomonadota; class Gammaproteobacteria; order Burkholderiales; family Burkholderiaceae_C; genus Paracidovorax. The sequence goes on along the minus strand of DHAE01000011.1, from coordinate 9,595 downwards.
TCAGGCCCTCGCCCTTGCCGTTGATCTTGTCGCGGGTCGCGTGGTAGAGACCCAGCACCACGTCCTGCGAAGGCACGATGGAGGGCTCGCCCGAAGCGGGGAACAGCACGTTGTTGGAGGCCAGCATCAGCGTGCGGGCTTCCATCTGCGCTTCCACCGACAGCGGCACGTGGACGGCCATCTGGTCGCCGTCGAAGTCGGCGTTGAAGGCCGCGCAGACGAGCGGGTGCAGCTGGATGGCCTTGCCTTCGATCAGGATCGGCTCGAAGGCCTGGATGCCCAGGCGGTGCAGCGTCGGAGCCCGGTTCAGCATGACCGGGTGCTCCTTGATGACCTCTTCCAGGATGTCCCAGACCACCGGCGTGCCGGATTCGACTTCCTTCTTCGCGGCCTTGATGGTCGTGGCGATGCCCATCTGCTCGAGGCGCGAGAAGATGAAGGGCTTGAACAGCTCCAGGGCCATCAGCTTCGGCAGGCCGCACTGGTGCAGCTTGAGCGTCGGGCCCACGGTGATCACGGAACGGCCGGAGTAGTCGACGCGCTTGCCCAGCAGGTTCTGGCGGAAGCGGCCGGACTTGCCCTTGATCATGTCGGCCAGCGACTTCAGCGCGCGCTTGTTCGCGCCCGTCATCGCCTTGCCGCGGCGGCCGTTGTCCAGCAGCGAATCGACCGCTTCCTGCAGCATCCGCTTCTCGTTGCGCGCGATGATCTCCGGAGCCTTCAGCTCCAGCAGGCGGCGCAGGCGCGAGTTGCGGTTGATGACGCGGCGGTACAGGTCGTTCAGGTCGGAGGTCGCGAAGCGGCCGCCGTCCAGCGGCACCAGCGGACGCAGGTCCGGCGGCAGCACGGGCAGCACGTCCAGCACCATCCACTCGGGCTTGATGCCCGACTTCTTGAACGCTTCCAGCACCTTCAGGCGCTTGGCGTTCTTCTTCACCTTGACTTCGGAGCCGGTCAGGTCGCCGCGCAGCTTCTCGATCTCCAGATCGATGTCGATGCCTTCGAGCAGGTCCTTGATGCCTTCCGCGCCCATCTTGGCGATGAACTCGTCGCCGTATTCCTTGCGCTTCGCGTCATGGTCGTCCTCGGACATGATCCCGAACTTCTTCAGCGGGGTCATGCCGGGGTCGGTCACCACGTAGGCTTCGAAGTACAGCACGCGCTCGATGTCGCGCAGCGTCATGTCGAGCACCAGGCCCAGACGCGACGGCAGCGACTTCAGGAACCAGATGTGCGCGCAGGGCGCGGCCAGGTCGATGTGGCCCATGCGCTCGCGGCGCACCTTGGTCTGGGTCACTTCCACGCCGCACTTCTCGCAGATCACGCCGCGGTGCTTCAGGCGCTTGTACTTGCCGCACAGGCACTCGTAGTCCTTGATCGGGCCGAAGATCTTGGCGCAGAACAGGCCGTCGCGCTCGGGCTTGAACGTGCGGTAGTTGATCGTCTCGGGCTTCTTCACCTCGCCGAAGGACCAGGAACGGATCTTCTCGGGCGACGCCATGCCGATGCGGATGGCATCGAAATGCTCGTCCGGCGTGAATTGCTTGAACAGGTCGAGTAGAGACTTCATAAACCCTATCTCCTAGTACTTAAGAACGTTCCAGTTCGATGTCCAGGCCCAGGGAACGGATTTCCTTGACCAGCACATTGAACGACTCGGGCATGCCTGCCTCGATCGCGTGTTCACCCTTGACGATGGATTCGTACACCTTGGTACGGCCCTGCACGTCGTCGGACTTCACGGTGAGCATTTCCTGCAGCACGTACGAAGCGCCATACGCTTCCAGCGCCCACACTTCCATTTCCCCGAAACGCTGGCCGCCGAACTGGGCCTTGCCGCCCAGCGGCTGCTGCGTCACGAGCGAGTACGGACCGGTGGAACGGGCGTGCATCTTGTCGTCCACCAAGTGGTGCAGCTTCAGGTAGTGCATGTAGCCGATGGTCGTCGGGCGCTCGAAACGCTCGCCCGTGCGGCCGTCGTACAGGTACGCCTGGGTACGGCTTTCCGTGAGGCCCTTGCGCTCCTTGATGTCGTCCGGATAGGCCAGCTTCAGCATGTCCTTGATCTCGGCTTCCGACGCGCCGTCGAACACCGGCGTCGCGTACGGCACGCCGTTGGTCAGGTTGCCGGCCATGGCCATCACCTCGTCGTCGCTCAGCTTCGACAGGTCTTCCTTGCGGCCGCGCGAGTTGTAGACCTCTTCGAGGAACGTGCGCATCTCGGCCGCCTTGGCCTGGTCGCGCAGCATGTCGCCGATGCGCTGGCCGATGCCCTTGCCGGCCCAGCCCAGGTGGACTTCCAGCACCTGCCCGATGTTCATCCGCGAGGGCACGCCCAGCGGGTTCAGGACGATGTCGGCAGGCGTGCCGTCGGCCATGTAGGGCATGTCCTCGACCGGAACGATCTTCGACACCACACCCTTGTTGCCGTGGCGGCCGGCCATCTTGTCGCCGGGCTGCAGGCGGCGCTTGACGGCCAGGTACACCTTGACCATCTTCAGCACGCCGGCCGGCAGCTCGTCGCCCTGCGTGAGCTTCTTGCGCTTCTCTTCGAAGGCCAGATCGAAGCTGTGGCGGGTCTGCTCCAGCGCGTTCTTGATCGACTCCAGCTGCGCGGCCACCTCGTCCTCGGCGGGACGGATGTCGAACCAGTGGAACTTCTCGACGGAGGCCAGGTAGGCCTTGTCCAGCTTCGTGCCCTTGGCCAGCTTCTGCGGGCCGCCGTTGGCCACGCGGCCGTTCAGCAGCTTCTCGATACGGTCGAACGCGTCGGCCTCCACGATGCGCAGCTGGTCGTTCAGGTCCAGGCGGAAGCGCTTGAGTTCATCGTCGATGATCTGCTGGGCGCGCTTGTCGCGCTGGATGCCTTCGCGCGTGAACACCTGCACGTCGATCACGGTGCCCGAAGAGCCCTGGTCCACGCGCAGCGAGGTGTCCTTCACGTCGGAAGCCTTCTCGCCGAAGATCGCGCGCAGCAGCTTCTCTTCCGGCGTCAGCGTGGTCTCGCCCTTCGGCGTGACCTTGCCCACCAGCGTGTCGCCGGGCTGCACTTCCGCGCCCACGTAGATGATGCCGGACTCGTCCAGGCGGTTCAGCTGCTGTTCCGACAGGTTCGGGATGTCGCGCGTGATTTCTTCCGCGCCCAGCTTCGTGTCGCGGGCCATCACCACCAGTTCCTCGATGTGGATCGAGGTGTAGCGGTCTTCGGCCACCACGCGTTCGGAGATCAGGATCGAATCCTCGAAGTTGTAGCCGTTCCAGGGCATGAACGCGATCAGCATGTTCTGGCCGATGGCGATCTCGCCCAGGTCGGTGGAGGCACCGTCCGCGATCACGTCGCCCTTGGCCAGCACGTCGCCCTTCTTCACGATGGGGCGCTGGTGGATGTTCGTGTTCTGGTTGGAACGCTGGTACTTGATGAGGTTGTAGATGTCCACGCCCACTTCACCGGCCACGGCCTCGGCGTCGTTCACGCGCACCACGATGCGGGTCGCATCCACGTAGTCCACGATACCGCCGCGGTTCGCCGTCACCACCGTGCCGGAGTCCACGGCCGCCACGCGCTCGATGCCGGTGCCCACCATGGGCTTTTCCGGACGCAGCACGGGCACGGCCTGGCGCGACATGTTGGCGCCCATCAGTGCGCGGTTCGCGTCATCGTGCTCCAGGAAGGGCACGAGCGAAGCGGCCACCGACACGATCTGCGCGGGCGACACGTCCATGTACTGCACGCGCTCGGCGGACAGCAGCGTCGATTCACCCTTCTCGCGGGCCGACACCAGGTCGCCGGTCAGGCGGCCTTCGGCATCCAGCGTGGCATTCGCCTGGGCGATGACGTACTTGCCTTCCTCGATGGCCGACAGGTAGTCGATCTGGTCCGTCACCTTGCCGTCCACCACGCGGCGGTACGGCGTCTCGATGAAGCCGTACTCGTTCAGGCGGGCGTACAGGGCCAGCGAGTTGATCAGGCCGATGTTCGGGCCTTCAGGCGTTTCGATGGGGCAGACGCGGCCGTAGTGGGTCACGTGCACGTCGCGCACTTCGAAGCCGGCGCGCTCGCGCGTCAGACCGCCCGGGCCGAGTGCGGACACGCGGCGCTTGTGGGTGATCTCGGCCAGCGGGTTCGTCTGGTCCATGAACTGCGACAGCTGCGACGCACCGAAGAACTCCTTCAGGGCCGCGGAAATCGGCTTGGAGTTGATCAGGTCGTGGGGCATCAGCGGCTCTTGCTCGGCCTGGCCCAGACGTTCCTTCACGGCCTTCTCGATCCGTGCCAGGCCCGTGCGGTACTGGTTCTCGGCCAGCTCGCCCACGCAGCGCACGCGGCGGTTGCCCAGGTGGTCGATGTCGTCGACTTCGCCCTTGCCGTTGCGCAGGTCCACCAGGATCTTCACCACGGCGAGGATGTCCTCGTTCGACAGCACCATCGGGCCGGTCGATTCGTCGCGGCCGATCTTGGCGTTGAACTTCATGCGGCCCACACGCGACAGGTCGTACGTGTCCGGGTTGTAGAACAGGCGCTGGAACAGGGCCTGCACCGCGTCTTCCGTCGGCGGTTCGCCGGGGCGCATCATGCGGTAGATGGCCACGCGCGCGGCGAACTCGTCCACCGTTTCGTCGATGCGCAGGGTCTGCGAGATGTACGCGCCCTGGTCGAGTTCGTTCGTGTAAATGACCTGCAGGTCCTTGATGCCGGCGGAACGCAGCTTCTTCAGCAGCGCTTCGGTCAGCTCTTCGTTGGCCTTGGCCACGATCTCGCCCGTGTCGCCGTCCACCACGTTGCGCGCCACCACGCGGCCGATCAGGAAGTCTTCCGGCACGCTCACGTGCGTCGTGCCCGACTGCTCCAGCTCGCGCGTGTGACGGGCCGTGATGCGCTTGTCCTTGGCCACGATGACCTTGCCGGCCTTGTCGGTGATGTCGAAACGCGCCACTTCGCCCTTCAGGCGGTCGGCGACGAATTCCATCTGCGCGCCGCTGTCCATCAGGCGGAAGTTGTCGTTGACGAAGAAGTTCGCCAGGATGGACTCGGGGTTCAGGCCGATGGCCTTCAGCAGGATCGTGACCGGCATCTTGCGGCGGCGGTCCACGCGGAAGTAGAGGATGTCCTTCGGATCGAATTCGAAGTCCAGCCACGAGCCGCGGTAGGGAATGATCCGTGCCGAGAACAGCAGCTTGCCCGAGCTGTGGGTCTTGCCCTTGTCGTGCTCGAAGAACACGCCGGGCGAGCGGTGCAGCTGCGAGACGATCACGCGCTCGGTGCCGTTGATGATGAACGAGCCCTTGTCGGTCATCAGGGGCACCTCGCCCATGTAGACCTCCTGCTCCTTCACTTCCTTGACCACCTTGGACTGCGACGTCGACGACTCACGGTCGTAGATGATGAGCTGCACCTTGGCGCGCACGGCCGAGGCGAAGGTCAGGCCGCGGGTCTGGCACTCGCGCACGTCGAACGCCGGCTTGGCCAGGTTGTACTCGACGAACTTCATCTCGACGAAGCCGTTGTGCGAGACGATCGGGAATGCGGCGTCGAAAGCGGCCTGCAGGCCTTCATTGGTGCGTTTCTGGGGTGCCCGGTCCGCTTGGAGGAAAGCGGTGTACGCGTCCTTCTGCATCTGCAGCAGGTACGGCACTTCGAGCACGCTGTCGCGGCTACCGAAGCTCTTGCGGATGCGCTTGCGTTCGGTATAGCTGTACGTGGATGTTGGGGCCATGAGATCTCCGGGCAAAGACATGAGTCCTGGGTCTTCGACGAGTGCCCCACAAGGGGCGTTGCCTTGCGGGCTTGGCGGTTGGCCACTACCAACCATGGCGGACGGCGATGCGTTGCACATCGCCCGAACCAAGGCGTCTTCTGTTGTCGGGTTGTCAGAAGACACTAGAAAGCAGGCGGATCGGGCGGCCGGGGTGCCGCTCCTGCTTTCTGGTGTGCTCTGTCGAGATTGCGCCTCTCAGAAGCGCGGAAAGGCTGGAGGCCCTTTTCGGAGCCTCCAGCCTTGCCAAAGCAGCCGAATTACTTGAGTTCGGCCTTGGCGCCGGCTTCCACCAGCTTCTTGACAGCGGCTTCGGCGTCGGCCTTGGCGATGCCTTCCTTGACGTTCTTGGGAGCGCCGTCCACCAGGTCCTTGGCTTCCTTGAGGCCCAGGCCGGTGATTTCGCGCACGGCCTTGATGACGGACACCTTGTTGGCGCCGGCTTCGGTCAGCACGACGTTGAACTCGGTCTTCTCTTCGGCAGCAGCGCCACCGGCAGCAGCGCCGCCGCCGGCTGCGGGAGCGGCCATGGCGGCAGCGCTCACGCCGAACTTCTCTTCAATGGCCTTCACCAGGTCATTGAGTTCCATCACGGTCATGCCGTCCAGGGCGGTCAAGAATGCGTCTTTATCGAATGCCATAATTTTTCCTAACAATTGGTTGTAAAGAGGGGGACGATCCTGCAAACCTCAAGCGGCTGCAGCCTCGCCTTCGCCTTTCTTTGCGGCCAGAGCGCCCAGCACCACGGCGGTACGGGAGATCGGCGACATCAGCAAGCCACACAGCTGGGCCAGCAGCACTTCCTTGGAAGGGATGTTGGCCAGTTGCTTCACGCCGTTCACGTCCAGGGCCTTGCCTGCGAAGGCGCCGCCGCGAATCACCAGCTTGTCGTTGGTTTTCGCGAAATCGGCCACCACCTTGGCGGCGGCCACAGCGTCTTCGGAGAAGCCATAGATCAGAGGACCGGTCATCTGGTCGGCCACCACGTCGAACTGGCTGCCAGCCACAGCACGGCGGGCCAGGGTGTTCTTCAGAACACTCAGGCTCACACCCTTGCTGCGGGCGTCAACGCGCAGTTTGGTCATGTCGGCCACCGTGATGCCACGGTATTCCGCGATCACGAGCGTTTGAGCTTTTGCGGCGAGGCTGGTCACTTCATTGATGACCGCTTCTTTCTCACTGCGATTAAGACTCAAGGTCTACTCCTTCATATGCGCACTCGGGGAACCCCTCGTGCGCGCTCTTGTTGCAGCGACCAACTGTTTCGGAATCGAATTCCATCTGCAGCGGGATCGCCATCTGCGCTGGCTCCGTGGATTTAAATGCAGCCGGGGCTGCACACCAGCGGTCTTGGATGGCCCGGCGCATCGCTGCGCCGGCCCACCACCGAGGCACCTTGCGGCACCTCAAGATCTCGTGTTGGCGTCAGGCCGCCGAGATGGATTGGGTATCGACGCGAACGCCCACGCCCATCGTCGAGGACACCGCCACCTTGCGCAGGTACTGGCCCTTGCTGGTGGCCGGCTTGGCCTTGTTCAGCGCCTCGATCAGTGCCACCAGGTTGCCCTGGAGCTTCTCGTTGTCGAACGAACGGCGACCGATCGTGCTGTGGACGATCCCGGCCTTGTCGACACGGAACTGCACCTGGCCGGCCTTGGCGTTCTTCACGGCCGTGGCGACGTCGGGCGTCACCGTACCCACCTTGGGGTTCGGCATCAGGCCGCGCGGGCCCAGGATCTGGCCCAGCGTACCCACGACGCGCATGGCATCCGGGGCGGCGATCACCACGTCGAACGGCATGTCGCCGGCCTTCACCTGGGCAGCCAGATCGTCCATGCCCACGATGTCCGCGCCGGCGGCCTTGGCTTCCTCAGCCTTGGCGCCTTGGGCGAACACGGCCACACGGGTCGTCTTGCCGGTGCCGTTCGGCAGCACCACGGCGCCACGCACCACCTGGTCCGACTTCTTCGCGTCGATGCCCAGCTGCACGGCCACGTCGATGGACTCGTCGAACTTGGCGGTAGCCGCGTCCTTCACCAGCACCACGGCGTCGGCGAAGGGGTACAGCTTCGTGCTGTCGATCTTGCCTTGCAGGGCCTTTTGCTTCTTGGTCAGCTTAGCCATTTAGAGGCCCTCCACCGTAACGCCCATGGAACGGGCAGAGCCAGCCAGCGTGCGGACGGCAGCGTCCACGTTGGCAGCGTTCATGTCCTTCAGCTTGGTCTTGGCGATCTCTTCCAGCTGTGCGCGGGTGATCTTGCCGACCTTCGTGCTCAAGGCGTTGGCGGAACCCTTTTCCAGCTTGATGGCCTTCTTGATCAGGGTCGTTGCCGGGGGCGTCTTGATGATGAACGTGAAGCTCTTGTCCGCGAAGGCGGTGATGACCACCGGCAGCGGCAGACCGGGCTCGACGCCCTGGGTCTGGGCGTTGAACGCCTTGCAGAACTCCATGATGTTCAGACCACGCTGACCCAGCGCGGGACCGATCGGAGGAGAAGGATTGGCCTTCCCTGCCGGCACTTGCAGCTTGATAAAGCCGACGATTTTCTTCGCCATAGCGACTCCTTACGGGTGATAGCGCCTGACTGACAGGCTCCCCGGGGTTGATGACTCCACTTCTGTGCGCCGAGTCAGGAAAAGCGCAGGATGCACCGCGAGGTGCAGGTCAGGTTTTCTCGACCTGACCGAATTCGAGCTCCACCGGGGTGGAGCGGCCGAAGATCATGACGGAGACGCGCACGCGGCTCTTCTCGTAGTTGACTTCCTCGACCGAGCCGTTGAAGTCGGCGAACGGACCTTCCTTCACGCGGACCAGCTCGCCCACCATGAATTCGATCTTGTGGCGCGGCTTGTCCGTGCCTTCCTGGATCTGGTTGACGATCTTCTGGACCTCGTCCTCGGAGATCGGCGCAGGGCGGTTCTTGGCCCCGCCCACGAAACCGGTCACCTTGCTGGTGTGCTTCACCAGATGCCAGGTGTCGTCGTCCATGACCATCTCGACGAAGACATAGCCCGGGAACAGGCGCCGCTCGGTCGTCTTGCGCTGGCCGTTCTTCATCTCCACGACTTCTTCGGTCGGGACGAGGATGCGGCCGAACTTGTCCTGCATGCCCGCGCGGTTGATGCGCTCCGTGATGTTGCGCTCCACGGCCTTCTCCATGCCCGAATAGGCATGGACGATGTACCAGCGCAGATCCGGATTGGCAGACGATGCGGGAACCGGGGCGGGAGAAAGGTTTTGGTCGACGGCGTCACTCATGTTATTTCCTCCAGCCCAGAATCAGATCGTACAGAACCCACTCCAGCGTCTTGTCGGTGAACCACAGGAAGAGTGCCATCACGAGCACGAATGCGAAGACGTAGGCCGTCATCTGCAGCGTTTCCTTGCGCGTGGGCCAGACGACCTTCTTGACTTCCTTCCAGGCATCCTTCGCGAAACCCGTGAAGCGGCGACCCGACTCGGACACGGCGAACACGCCCGCGGCCGCGGCGATGGCGACGATCAGGACCGCCCACTGGACCAGCACACCCTGCTTGGCCAGAAGGTAGAACCCGGCAATGCCGCCCACCAGCAGGAGGGCCACCAGTGCCAGCTTGGCCTTGTCGGCTCCGGTGCTCACGGTTTCAATTTGCTGAGACGCTGCCATTCTTCATTCCGGTTGCAATTTGCGCTTTCACAAGACACGGAAGCCCGCCAGAGGTCTGGCGGGCTTTTTTTATGCCAGGTGACTGGCAGGGGCAGTAGGAATCGAACCTACAACCTTCGGTTTTGGAGACCGACGCTCTGCCAATTGAGCTATACCCCTATGACTCCTGATCAGGCAATGATCTTGGCCACGACG
>DHAE01000020.1:318508-319009 GCA_002397315.1 Comamonadaceae bacterium UBA4962 | reverse complement strand
TCCAGCTCTGCCCCGCCATGCCCATCGGCACCAGCGTGCGGCCGTGGAACCATTCGGTGAACCGCCAGCCGTCGAGCGCGTTGGCGTGCGCCAGCCGGGCCAGTTCGGACCAGCCGGCCGCCTGCAGCCCCATCCGCGCGAGCGCCATCACCCAGAAGCCGCCCACGAAGGGCCAGATGCCTCCGTTGTGGTACTGGTGCATGAGGTTCTGGCGGTGCCGGCCCATGTAGGCGCGCCACAGATCGTGCTCCCGCGAGAGCGGATGCAGCACCACCCGCACGGGCAGCGAGCTGCCGGCGTGCGCGGCGCCGACGGTGTTCACGATGCTGTGCGCCATGGCCTCGTCGGCGATGCCGGCCTGGATGGCCAGCAGGTTGCCGAACACGTCGCCCTCGTCGCCCACCACGGCCAGGTTGACGAAGCTCAGGTAGAGGCCCGGGTCGCGGCGGCCGCGGCGCGCGTAGTGCTGCAGCAGCCGGGCGCGGTGGTAGCCGGGCAGGT
>DHAE01000020.1:318079-318331 GCA_002397315.1 Comamonadaceae bacterium UBA4962 | reverse complement strand
CGCGGTGGTAGCCGGGCAGGTCGCGCTGGAACGGGTTGAAGAGGTGGTTGAAGTGGTGGTGGGTCTCGTCCATGTGGCAGAGCCCGTAGCGGCGCTTGACGTCGAACCACAGCGCATTCGTGTAGAGCACGTAGCCCGAGCGCGGCATGATGTCCGCCCAGTCGCTGGCCTCGTTCTGCTGCAGCAGCCGGAAGTGCTGGTGCTCCTGCGCGAGCAGCCAGCTGATCGCGCGCTCCACGGAGTCGCTCCACC
>DHAE01000020.1:202930-317993 GCA_002397315.1 Comamonadaceae bacterium UBA4962 | reverse complement strand
GCTCCACGGAGTCGCTCCACCGGCCCGGCTGCACCTGCCCGTGGCGGTGCACGTGGTCCACCGCGATCAGCCACCAGAGCGTGGCGTCGATGCAGCCGAGGTACCAGAAGTCGGCGTCCCGGCCCTCGGGGTCGACGTACTTGGGGATCTGCCCGTTGGGCGCCTGCTGCGCGGCGAGCGCGTCCAGGCTGGCGACGGCGCCGTCTTCCAGGGCCGGCACGCCGCTGCCGCACATCGCCATCACGCAGATCGCGGCGTCGCGCCCGAAGATCCGCGTGTAGCGCCGCGCCACGGCCGCCGCGGTGTGGCTGGCGGCCAGGATGCCGTGGGGCGTGAGGTTGCTTTCGAGCAGCGCGAGCGAGGCGTCCGAACAGGCGTCGATCAGCGCGAGCGAGGGGGCGTCGAGGGGATGGTCTGTCATGGCATGCGGGGCGAATGCGGCGGGCGACTGCCTGGGGCGGGGGGCCGGGGCAGGCCGGACGGGCCGCGATCGGGGCGTGGCGTCCTGGATGGAGAGGCCGCGCCGGCGCAGGTTCCATTGTGCCCACGGCCCGGCCGGGCCGGCCCTAAAAACATGTCGCCGCCGTGCGCTTTTGTGGCGCCGGCCTGCGCGGGATCGGCGCGCGCGATACTTCAGCAGGTACCGAAGGTGATGCCGAGCGCCCTCAGGTGGCGGCGGTAGGCGGACGATGCCTTGTCCGCGGCGGTATGCAGTTCGGCCCGCAGATCCAGCGGCAGGCACTTGGGCTCCTGCGATTCCAGCACCGGCTGGTCCTGCGCGAAGATGGTGTGCTGGAAATCGCGCAGCTTGTCGTCGGGGGCCTCGAAATCCGCCACCGCCAGGCGGAACCACACGCGGCTCGATTCCGGCGTGACGGGGCAGATGTAGAGCGCGATGGATTCGCGCCAGCCCTCCACCGCCGTGGTGCCGGCCTCGGGCAGTTTGGTGAGCACCGCCGTGTAGGGCCCGGTCACTTCGTAGGTGTACTCGACCTGCGCGGCCGCCGTGGAATGCAGATTGGACTGCGGCTGCCAGGCCTTGCAGCCGGTGGCGAGCAGCCCCGTGGGCGTGGGCTCCACGCGGTAGTCGTCGATGGCCGCCGCGCTGCGCGCGCCCAGCCAGCCTTCGTGCACGAAGCCGAAGTGGGACATGTCGAGAAAGTTCTCGACGATGCGCGGCGCACTGGCCGCCACGTCGTAGGGGCCGCAGTTGAGCTTGCGCAGGCGCGCGTCGTCCTCGGCCGCGAACCCGGGCAGCGCAAGCGCGGCAGCAGTGCCCGCGCCCTCGGCTTCCGGCCCGGAGGCCAGCCGCACCCAGAGCAGCCCATGCGCCTCCTGCACGTCGAAGGCGCCCGCGCGGTGCCCGGCCGGCGGCTGGAACTGCGGCAGCGCCGGCACGTGCACGCAGCGCCCCCCGCCCTCGAACTGCCAGCCATGGTAGGGGCATTCGAGCCGGCCGCCTTCCACGCGGCCGAGCGACAGGCGCGCGCCGCGGTGCGGGCAGCGGTCGACGAAGGCATGGGCGCGGCCGGCATCGTCGCGCCAGAGGACGAGCGGCTGCCCGAGCAGGTGCGCCGCGAGCGGCGCGGCCCCCAGGTCGCAGGCCGAGGCGACGGGGTGCCAATGGTGGTGTTCGATCATCGTGGGAAATGGCAGTGGTCCGCGTGCCGGGCCGCAAGGCCGCACGCGCGGCAAGCATAGGGCAAGCACGGGGGATGCCAGGCGACGCCGTGCCGTCCCGGTCCGCACGCCGCAGAATCGGGGCCCATGAATCTGCGACAGATCGAAGCCTTCCGGGCCGTGATGGTGACCGGGTCCGTCAGCGGGGCGGCGCGCCTGCTCCACGTGTCCGTTCCCGCGATCAGCCGGCTGCTGTCGCACACCGAGAGCCGGCTGGGCTTCGCGCTGTTCGAGCGCGTCAAGGGGCGCCTGCATCCCACGGCGGAGGCCCGGCGGCTGTACGTGGAGGTCGAGCAGGTGCACGGCGGCGTGCAGCGCATCGGCGGCCTGACGCGCGAGCTGGCGGCGCGGGCCCGGGGCTTCGTGAGCATCCTGTCGAGCCCCAGCCTCGGGCAGATGGTCGTGCCGCTGGCGATCGCCCAGCTGCGCACGACGCTGCCGGATCTGCAGGTGCACTTCCACTGCCTGAACCACGACGCGCTGAAGGAACGCATCCTGCAGCAGCGGGCCGACCTGGGCATTTCCACGTTTCCGGTCGATCACCCGAACCTCGTCACCCGCCCGCTCGCCGCGGCCCGGCTGCTGTGCATCTGCCCGCGCAGCCACCCGCTGGCCGCGTACGCGGAGGTCGGCACCGAAGAGCTGCTGCCCCACGAACTCATCGGCTATCCGCACGGATCGCCGCTGGGGCTGCGCATCGACCAGATGTTCGCGGACTGCGATACCGCGCCGCGCTTCCACGTCGAGGTCACCTCGCCTCACTACGCCTGTGCCCTGGTGCATGCGGGCGCGGGCGCCGCGCTGGTGGACGAGTATTCGCTGCAGGGCTGGCTGGAATCGCGCTTCAAGGTGATCCCGGTGCGGGGCGCGCAGCCCATCGTGGCCGACCTGGTGCATCTGCAGAGCGCGCCGCTCTCGCCGGCCGCCCATGCGCTGCTGCACGCGCTGCACAGCGTGCTGCTGCAGTGCGGGCTGGCGCTGCCGTTCGCGGAAGGCGGCGCGCCCGGCTGACGTTCCGCCACGCCCGGCAAGCAGCCGGGCCGCACCACGCTGGCGTCCAGCCCGCGTTCCCGCCCCCTGCCGGTGCATGGACCGCCCGCGTGCACCGCAAGCAGGCGAAGGCTTAACACGGGGTTAAACCTGCGCGACAAAGCGTCATTCGACGCGCCGGACACCGCTTCGAATAATCGATCGCATCGCACCCCGCTGCATCGAAGAGAAGAAGGTTTCCATGACATCGCGCCCCGCCCCTGCCCGCCGGTTCCTCGATCTGGCCGTCGCCCAGATGGGCCCCGTCCACCTGGCCGACGGCCGGCCCTCCGTGGTGGCGCGGCTGGTCGCGATGCTGCGCGAGGCGCACGGCCGCGGCGCGCGGTTCGTGGTGTTCCCTGAGCTGGCGCTGACCACGTTCTTCCCGCGCTACTGGATGCCGGAGGCGGAGGCGCACGAGCGCTTTTTCGAGCGCAGCCTGCCGGGACCGGAGACGCAGCCGCTGTTCGATGCGGCGCGCGAACTCGGCGTGGGCTTCTACCTCGGATATGCGGAGCTGACCCATGAGGGCCGCGGCTTCAATTCGGCCGTGATCGTCGGGCGGGACGGCGCCATCCGCGGCCGCTACCGCAAGATCCACCTGCCCGGCCATGCGGACCACAAGCCCGAGGCGCCTTTCCAGCACCTGGAGAAGAAATTCTTCGAGGTCGGCGACCTGGGCTTCCGCGCCTTCGACACCGACGGCGTGCGCATGGGCATGTGCCTGTGCAACGACCGCCGCTGGCCCGAGACCTACCGCGTGATGGCGCTGCAGGGCGCCGAGGTGGTGGTGCTGGGCTACAACACGCCCTCGGTCAACATCCACTGGGACGAGCCGGCCCACCTGCGCACCACCACGCACCTGATCTCGCTGCAGGCCAACGCCTACCAGAACGGCATCTGGGTGGCGGCCGCGGCCAAGTGCGGCGCCGAGGACGGGCACCACATGATCGGCAGCTCGGTGATCGTGGCGCCCAGCGGCGAGATCGTCGCGCGCACCACGAGCGAAGAGGACGAGGTGATCTGCGTGCGCGCCGACCTGTCGCTCGGCGAGCACTTCCGCGAGCACGTCTTCAACTTCGCCAGGCACCGCCGCCCCGAGCACTACCGGCTGATCGTCGAGCGCACCGGCGCGGGCGACCCGCTCCCCTGAGCCTGCGAAGCCGCTTGAGCCGCCCCCTCCCCGCCCCCCCTGAGAAAGCCCACCATGATCCACCGCATGCTGTCCCGCTCCCTCGCGCTCCTGGCCTCGGCCGCCTGCCTGTCGGCCATCTCCCTGCCCGCGCAGGCCGCGTGGCCCGAGAAGCCCATCACCTTCGTCGTGCCCTCGGCCGCCGGCGGCTCGCCCGACGTGCTGTCGCGGCTTGTGACCAACGAGCTGGCGAAATCGCTCGGCGTGCCGGTGGTGATCGAGAACCGGCCCGGCGCCGCCGGCAACATCGGCATCCTGCAGATCAAGAGCCGGCCGGCGGACGGCTACACCATCGGCTACGGCAACGTGAACACGCTGGCCGTGAACCGCACGCTGTTCAAGAAGCTGCCCTACGACGTGGACCGCGACCTGGTGCCGGTGGCCCATACCTTCGACCTCTACAACGTGCTGATCGTGCCGAAGGATTCCCCGATCCAGGACGTGGCCGGCCTGATCGCCGCGGCGCGCAAGGCACCGGGCAAGCTGTCCTTCGGCGCACCCGGCGTGGGCACCACAGGGCACATGGGCGGCGAACTGTTCCGCAGCATGGCGGCCATCGACGTGCTTTTCGTGCCCTACAACGGCGGCCCGGCCGCGCTGCAGGACCTGATGGGCGGGCGCATCGACTACCTGTTCGCCAACTCCTCCGAAGTGGGCCCGCTCGTGGCCGCGGGCAAGGTGCGCGCCCTGGCCGTGAGCAGCGCCAGGCGCATCGCCCTGCTGCCCGACGTGCCCACGCTGGACGAATCCGGCGTGAAGGGCTACGAGACCGTGGCCTGGGGCGGCGTGGTCGCGCCGCACGGCACGCCGCCCGAGATCATCGGCAAGCTGAACGCCGCGATCAACGCCGCGCTGGCCACGCCGGCCGTGCGCGAAGGCCTGGCCCGGCTCGGGGCGGTGCCGGCCGGCGGCACGCCCGCCGACTTCCAGCGCACCATCGACCGCGAGACGAAGCGCTGGGGCGAGCTGATCGAGCGCAACAAGATCGAGAAGCTGGACTGATGGCCGGGCCCGCATCCTCTTCCGCGCCTGCCGCCCCCACGCGCCTGCTGCTGCGCGGCGGCCTGCTGATCGACGGCAGCGGCGCGGCGCCGCGGCCCGCCGACCTGCTGGTCGACGGCGAGACGATCGCCGCCGTGCTGGCGCCGGGCAGCGACGTGACCGGCGCCCATGCGGCCATCGACATCGCCGGCCGGGTGATCGCGCCCGGCTTCATCGATTCGCACACCCACGACGACGGCTACCTGCTGGCCCATCCGGAGATGGTGCCCAAGGTCTCGCAGGGCGTGACCACGGTGGTCACCGGCAACTGCGGCATCAGCCTCGCGCCCGTGCCGCCGGGCCGCCGACTGCCGCAGCCGCTCGACCTGCTGGGCCCGCCCGACCTGTTCCGCTACCCCGATTTCCATGCGTGGATGCAGGCGCTGCGCGATGCGCCCGCGGCGGTCAACGTGATCCCCCTGGTGGGCCACGCAAGCCTGCGCGTGAGCGCGATGGACGACCTGCAGCGCACCGCGACGCCGGAGGAATCCGCCCGCATGGCGCGGCTGCTGGAGAAAGCGCTGGAGGCGGGTGCCTTCGGCATGTCCACCGGCACCTTCTACCCGCCCGCGCAGCACGCCACCACGCAGGAGATCATCGACATCGGCGGGGCCATGCGCGGCCGCGCGGGCATGGTCTATGCCACCCACCTGCGCGACGAATCCGACCGCATCGACGAAGCGATCGAGGAAGCGCTGGACATCGGCCGCGCGCTGGGCGCCCGCGTCGTGTTCTCGCACCACAAGCTGGCGGGCGAGCGCAACCACGGCCGCTCGGTGGAGACGCTCGCGCGCATCGACCGGGCCGGTCTGCTGCAGCCCGTGTGCCTCGATTGCCACCCGTATCCCGCCACCTCCACCATGCTGCGCCTGGACCGCGTGCGGCTGGCGCGCCGCACGCTCATCGCCTGGTCGAGCGGCGAGCCGTCCGCCCAGGGCCGCGACTATGCGGACCTGCAGCGCGAATGGGGCCTGGACGACGAGGCCATGCTGCAGCGGCTCGCGCCCGCGGGCGCGATCTATTTCCTGATGGACGAGCGCGACGTGGAGCGCATCCTGGCGCACCCGCGCACCATGGTCGGCTCGGACGGCCTGCCCTTCGATCCGCATCCGCATCCGCGCCAGTGGGGCACCTTCACGCGGGTGCTCTCGCGGCTGGTGCGCGACCAGGGCCTGCTGACGCTGGAGGCGGCCATCCACAAGATGACGGGCCTGGCGGCGGAGAACTACGGTCTCGCCGACCGCGGCCTGCTGCGCGCCGGCTGGAAGGCCGACCTCGTGGTGTTCGATGCGGCGCACGTGCAGGACGTGGCCACCTTCGACCGGCCCGTGCAGGCGAGCCGCGGCATCGAGGGCGTGTGGGTCAACGGCCGGCAGGTCTGGGACGGCCGGCAGCCGACGGGGCAGCGGCCGGGCCGGGTGCTGCAGCGCTGACCGGAGCCGTCCGCAGAATCCATCCATTCCCGAGGGCTCCGCCAGCGGCTCTTAACGAATTCCTGACACCCGCTTGCCGACACTGCGCGCTCTTTCAGCCATGGGAATTGCGCGTGCTCCAACGTCCGGTCTCCGTGCGGCTGCATCCGGTGCAACGCACCTGGATCGCCGCACTGTTCTTCACCACCTTCGGCAACATCGTGCTGTGGCGGACCCTCTGGTCCACCGTGGAGATCGACGGCCTGCGCAGCCTGCTGTTCTTCGCCAGCCTGCCGGTCTTCGTGTTCTGCCTCGCGAACCTGCTGCTCACGCCGGTGCTGGCCCTGCCCGGTGTGCGCAAACCGCTGCTCGCGCTGCTGGTCGTCACCAGCGCGGGCTGCAGCCACTTCATGCTGCACTACAACGTGCTGATCGACCGCGGCATGGTGCAGAACGTGTTCGAGACCAACCGGGCGGAACTCACGGCGTACCTCTCCCTGCCGCTGCTGCTCACCGTGCTCTTGCTGGGCGTGCTGCCGGCCGCTGTGATGGTGCTGCTGCCGGACAGGGCGGGCGGGCATCCCGTGCAGACCCTGCTCTGGTGGGCCGGCAACGTGCTGGCGACGGCGGCGGTGCTGGCCGCGGTGACCTTCGTGTTCTACAAGGATTACGCCTCGCTGCTGCGCAACCACCGGCATCTGCGGGACCAGGCGCTGCCCTTCAATGTGGTGCGCAATGCCAACGGCTACCTGAAGCGCCGCTTCATCGCGAAACGGCAACTGCTGCGCGCCGTGGGCGAGGATGCCACGCGCCCCGCTGCAGCCGCCGGCGCGCGGCCCCGGCTGGTGGTGGTCGTGGTCGGGGAGACGGCGCGGGCGCAGAACTTCCAGCTCAACGGCTACCCGCGGCCGACCAATCCGTTGCTGTCGCAGCGGGAAGGCGTCATCAGCTTCCGGCAGGTGGCGTCCTGCGGCACCGCGACGGCGGTCTCGCTGCCCTGCATGTTCTCGCGCATGCCGCGCACACACTACGACGAGGTGCGCGCGGCGACCGAAGAGAACCTGCTCGACATCCTGCAGCGCACCGGCATGCAGATCCTCTGGCGGAACAACAACAACGGCGGCTGCAAGGGCGTGTGCGAGCGGGTGCCGACCGAAGACATGCCCGCGCTGAAACCGGCCGGCCACTGCCCCCACCGGGACGGCACCTGCCATGACACCGTGCTGCTGCACGGGCTCGATGCGCACATCGACGCGCTGCAGGGCGATGCGCTGATCGTGCTGCACCAACTTGGCAGCCACGGACCGGCCTATTTCGAGCGCTATCCGCCGCAGGACCGGGTCTTCCACCCCACCTGCGACAGCAACCAGATCCAGAAATGCAGCCGCGAGGCGCTGGTCAACACCTACGACAACACGCTCGTCCACACCGACCGGGTGCTGGGCATGGCGATCGAGCTGCTGCAGCGGCATGCCGCGCAGCGCGATGGGGCCCTGGTCTACCTCTCCGACCACGGCGAATCGCTCGGCGAGCGCGGCATGTACCTGCACGGCACGCCCTATCTCATCGCGCCGCAGGAGCAGACGCATGTGCCCATGGTGATGTGGTTCTCTCCGGGGTTCGCGCAGCAGGCGGGGCTCGATCTCGCGTGCCTGCGCGCCCATGCGGCCACACGCGCCTACCGTCATGACCACTTCTACCACTCGGTGCTGGGCCTGCTCGATGTCCGCACCCGCGTGTACGAAGCCCATCTAGACCTGTTCGCTCCCTGCCGCGGGGCGGCACAGCGCCCTCCGCAGGCCCTGGCCGCAAACAGCAGCCCCACAGGCGGCTGGCGCGCCCTTCCGGTTTTGTAGAACCCGAACGAGAGAGAGAAAGAAAAAACGGCATGCCCAGAATCACCGTGGAGAAGTACGTGGCCGGAACGCTGGAGCGCCGCTTCGCCGTGCCGGCATTCGCCATCACCGCAGCGGCGCGTTGGCTGCCGCGGTCTGCGATCGCCGGGCTCCGCAGCCGGGGCCTGGACATCCCGGCCATCGTGGCGGCCCGACGATCGGGAACCCCTTATGCCGCATCGATGGAGGTGACCGAGAGCGGCGTGAGAAAGCAGGTGCGCGTGTTCGTGGTCTGAAAGCATCCCGTCGCGGTCCAGGGACCGGGCACGGCGTCCGCAGGCCTGCTCCAGGGCTCAGGTTGCCGCGCTGCCCATCTCCAGCGTGAAGCGGCAGCCCTGGTCGGAGCTATCGACCGCCATGCGCCAGCCCAGGTGCTCCACGATGCGCTGCACGATCGACAGGCCCAGCCCCTCGCCGCTCTGGCGCGCACTCGGCGCGAAGCGCTGGAACTGCTGCGGATCGATGCTGGGCGGCAGCCCCGGCCCGGTGTCGGCGATCACCAGCGTGGTGCCCCGCAGCGTGATGCGCACCTCGCCCGCATCGGTGTACTGGCAGGCATTGCGCAGCAGGTTCCAGACCACGCTGCGCGCCAGTTCGGCATGGGTGTGCACGTGCACGCCCTGTGGCGCATCCAGGACCAGCGCCACCGGCTTGCCAGCTATCCAGGGCCGGCAGCGCGCCATGCATTCCTCGATCAGCAGGCGCAGCGGCACGTCCGTCCGGGCAAGGCGTTGCGGATCGCGCGAGAGCAGCAGCAGGCACGACAGCTGGCGCTGCATTTCCTCGGTGGTGCGCACGATGCGTTCGGCGCTCGGCACCAGCGGGCTGCCGGCCGGCAACTGCTCCGCGATGGTTTCCGCCGCACCGCCGATGATGGCCAGCGGCGTGCGCAGCTCGTGGCTGGCATCGCCCACGAAGCAGCGCTCGCGCTGCAGGAACTGCTCCGCCTCGTCGCTGTGCCGCGCGAACGCACGTGCCAGCACGCCGATCTCGTCGTGCGCTTCCAGGAAGGGAAACGGCTTGTGCCCGCGCTCGACGGCGTCCGCCAGGCGCGCGATGGGTGCGGTCACGCGCTCCGACGTCAGCCGGCCGATCCAGAACGCGCAGAGCACGCACAGCAGGATCACCGCCAGGGCGTAGCCGTCGATGGCATGTTCCAGGTACCGGTAATGCGCGCCGCTGCGCAGCAGGTAGTAGCGCGCGCCGCCGGAGTCGAACACCAGCAGGTGCCGCACCTCCGGCCCCGCCAGCCGGTGGTATCCCGGCGCGTAATGGCGCAGGGCTTCGGGCACGCTGGCCGGGGTGTGGAGCGTGCTGCCTTCCGGCACCGTGGGCGTGGCGCCCTGCGCGATCTCCGCCTGCAGCCGGGGCAGTTCGCCCCGCAGGCTCTTCGACTCCACATAGGCCCTCAGCTCGTCGTAATCGAGCTGTTCCGCCACGACCACGAACGCCATCACCGCGAGCATCAGCAGCACGAACGACACCGTGATGCGCGTCCTGAGCGTCACGCGCCCGGCAATGAGTTTCATGGGGGTCGTCTTCCTGCAGTGCGGCGGCTCATTCACTCCGGCGCGGCCTCGCCCGGCCTGCGCAGGCGCCATCCGACGCCGTGCACGGTTTCTATCAGCGGCTCCGTGAAGTTTTTGTCAACCTGCTGTCGCAGATCGTGGATGTGCGTTCGCAACGCGCCGCTCTCCGGCGGTTCGTCGCCCCAGAGCAGGTATTCCAGCTCCTGCTTCCTCGCGACGGCCGGCGCGGCACGCACCAGGCACAGCGCCAGCTTGTGGGTGGTGGGCGTGAGGCCGAGGGCCCGGCCCTGCCGCCAGGCCCGCGGCATGCGGGTGTCCACCTGCAGGTCTTCCCAGGCCAGCAGGCCCTGCACCTGCCGACCCTGGGCACGGCGCACCAGGGCCTGGATGCGCGCATGCAGCTCCCTCAGCGAGAAGGGTTTCACCAGGTAGTCGTCCGCCCCCACCGCCAGGCCCTGCACGCGGTCTTCCACCGGGTCACGGGCGGTGAGCATCAGCACCGGCACGGGGTTCTGGAACTCCTCCCGGAGCCGGCGGCACAGGCCCATGCCGTCCAGCCGCGGCAGCATCAGGTCCAGCACGATGGCGTCGTAGCCGTTCTGCGTGGCCATGCGCAGGCCGGTGGCGCCATCGCGGGCATCGTCCAGCACGTAGCCCAGCGGCTCGAAGAAGCCGTACAGATTGGCGACCAGCTCCGGGTTGTCTTCGATGATCAGCAGGCGGGTCATGGATCGGCAGGGGGCAGTGGAAAAAAGCGGGCCGCAAAGACAACGGCCGCCCGGAGGCGGCCTTGTCGAAGAGAGGGGCCGGGCCCGCCGGCATCACGCCAGTGGGCCCGAAGCCGCTCTACCGGATCACTTCTTGTCGCCGCCCGGCACGGTGCCTTCCACGCCCTTGACGTAGAAGTTCACGCCGGAGAGGAACTTGTCGTCGGCGACCACGTCCTTGGCGAGCAGTTCCTTGCCGTCCTGGCCGAGGATCGGGCCCTTCCAGATGGAGAACGAACCGTCCTTCAGGCCGGCCTTGACCTGCTCGACCTTGGCCTTGGTCTCGGCGGGCACGTCGTCGGCGATGGAGACGAGGTCGATCGCGCCTTCCTTCACGCCCCACCAGCTCTGGCCGGTGGTCCACTTGCCTTCCAGCACGTCGCGCGTGGCCTTCACGTAGTACGGGCCCCAGTTGATCACGGCCGAGCCCAGGTGGGCCTTGGGGCCGTAGGCGGTCATGTCGGAATCCCAGCCGAAGGCGCGCTTGCCCTTTTCCTGCGCGGTCTTGAGCACGGCGGGCGAATCGGTGTTCTGGAACAGCACGTCGGCGCCGCCGTTGATCAGCGAGGTGGCGGCTTCGGTTTCCTTCGGCGGGCTGAACCATTCGTTCACCCACACCACCTTGGTCTTGACGTTCGGGTTCACCGACTGCGCGCCCAGCGTGAAGCTGTTGATGTTGCGGATCACTTCGGGGATCGGCACCGAGCCGACCACGCCCAGGGTGTTCGACTTGGTCATGGCGCCCGCGATCACGCCGGCCATGTAGGCGCCTTCGTAGGTGCGGCTGTCGTATGTGCGCACGTTCGGCGCGGTCTTGTAGCCGGTGGCGTGCTCGAACTTCACGTCGGGGAAGTCGGGGGCGATCTTCTGGATCGTCTCCATGTAGCCGAAGGTGGTGCCGAAGATCAGCTTGTTGCCCTGGCCGGCCATGTCGCGCAGCACGCGCTCGGCATCGGCCGACTCGGGCACGCTCTCCACGAAGCTGGTGACGACCTTGTCGCCGAATTCCTTTTCGATGGCCTTGCGGCCGTTGTCGTGCGCGAACGACCAGCCGCCGTCACCCACCGGGCCGACGTAGGCGAACGCGATCTTCAGCGGCTCGGCCTTGGCCGCGGGGGCCGAGGCGGCGGGCGCGGCCGCGGGCGTCTGCGCAGGTGCGGGCTCGTCCTTCTTGCCGCAGCCCGCGAGCGCGGCGGCGGCCAGGGCGGAGAGCGCGGCGGCCTTCATCAGCGAGCGCTTGTGCAGATCGGTCATGTCGAATGTCCTTCCAGGGAAAACAGGTGAGAGAAGAAATCGGAAACGTTTGGAAACGGCAATGATGGCACGGCGCGGCGCCCCGGTCAGCCCCCGGGATGGAACGGCTTGCCCAGCGAGGCCGGCATGTTCGCGCGGATCCAGGCCGGATTGCGCGAGATCAGCGCCAGCACCACGATGGTGGCCACGTAGGGCAGCATGCTCAGGAGCTGGCTGGCCACCTGCACGCCCGTGGCCTGCAGGTGGAACTGCAGCATCGTCACGCCGCCGAACAGGTAGGCGCCAAGCAACACCCGTGCCGGGCGCCAGGTGGCGAAGGTGGTGAGCGCCAGCGCGATCCAGCCGCGGCCGGCCACCATGCCCTCGACCCAGAGCGGCGTGTAGACGGTGGAGATGTAGGCGCCCGCGAGACCGCACAGCGCGCCGCCCGCCACCACCGCCGCGAGGCGGATGCGCCGCACCGGGTAGCCGAGCGCGTGCGCGGATTCGGGCGATTCGCCCACCGAGCGCAGCACCAGCCCCGCGCGCGAGCGGTAGAGGAACCAGGCGAGGCCCGCGGTGAGCGCCATCGCGCCGTACACCAGCGGATGCTGGCGGAACAGCGCCGGGCCCACCAGCGGCAGATCGCCCAGCACCGGCAGCGCGTACTGCGGCAGCGTGGGCAGCTTGGCCTGCACGTACTGGATGCCCGCGAAGGCCGAGAAGCCCGCGCCGAACAGGCTGAGCGCCAGACCCGTGGCGTACTGGTTGGTGTTGAGCCAGATCACCAGCACGCCGAACACGGCGGCGAGCAGCGCGCCGGCGCCCATGCCGGCCGCGAAACCCGCCCAGGTGCTGCCGGTGTGCACGGCGGTGGCGAAGCCCGCGATGGCCGCGCAGAGCATGATGCCCTCGGCGCCGAGGTTGACGATGCCCGCCTTCTCGTTGATGAGCAGCCCGAGCGCGGCGAGCGCCAGCACGGTGCCGGCGCTGAGCGTGGAGCCCAGGAGCAGTGCGTACGCTTCCATCACGCGGCTCCTTTCCGGGCCGGCGCGCCGACCCAGCGCACGCGGTAGGCGATCAGCGTGTCGCAGGCCAGCAGCGTGAACAGCAGCAGGCCCTGGAACACGCCCGTGAGCGATTTCGGCAACCCCAGGCGCGACTGCGCGAGTTCGCCGCCGATGTAGAACATGCTCATGAGCAGCGCGGAGAACACCATGCCCACCGGGTGCAGCCGGCCCACGAAGGCCACGATGATGGCCGCGAAACCGTAGCCCGCCGGCACGTAGGGCGTGAGCTGGCCGAGGGGCCCGGCCACTTCCAGCGCGCCCGCGAGGCCGGCGGCGCCGCCGGAGATGAGCAGCGCCGTCCAGAGCGCGCGGCGCGACGAGAAGCCGGCGTAGCGCGCGGCGGCCGGGGCGAGCCCGCCCACCTGCTGGGCGAAGCCGGCCCGCGTGCGGAACAGGAACACCCAGAGCGCCGCCGCGGCGGCCAGCGCGATCGGCAGGCCGATGGTCACGCGCGAGCCCTGCATCAGGCGCGGGATCTGCGTCACCCGCTCGAAGGTGCGGGTCTGCGGGAAGTTGTAGCCCATCGGGTCCTTCCAGGGGCCGTAGACGAGGTAGCCCAGCACCAGCGTGGCCACGTAGACGAGCATCAGGCTCACCAGGATCTCGTTGGCGTTGAAGCGGTCGCGCAGCAGCGCGGTGATGCCGGCCCAGCACATGCCGCCCAGCACGCCGGCCACCAGGATGGCCGGCACGATCCACGGCCCGGTGGTCTTGTCCGCCAGCAGCGCGATGCCGCCCGCGGCCACGGCGCCGATCACGAACTGGCCCTCGGCGCCGATGTTCCACACGTTGGAGCGGAAGCAGACGGCCAGCCCCAGCGCGATCAGCAGCAGCGGCGTGGCTTTGACCATCAGTTCGCCGATCGCGTATTGCGTCTTGATCGGCTCCCAGAAGAACACCTGCAGGCCGCGCACCGGGTCCTTGCCCAGGGCGGCGAACAGCAGGACGCCGATCAGCACGGTGAAGGCCAGCGCGAGCAGCGGCGAGCCATAGGTCCACAGGCGCGAGGCCTGCGGACGCGGTTCAAGCTTGAGCATGCACGCCCTCCGGATGGTCCTGGCTTTCCCGGCGGCCCAGGTGCGCCTGTACGTCGGCGTTCCACAGGCCGCTCATCCATTCGCCGATGCGCTCCACCGTGGCGTCGGCCCGGTCGATCGAGGGCGACAGATGGCCCTTGGCGATCACGTGCAGACGGTCGGAGATCTCGAACAGCTCGTCGAGCTCCTCGCTCAGCACCAGCACCGCGCAGCCCGCGTCGCGCAGCGCCAGGATCTCGCCGCGGATCTGCGCGGCCGCGCCCACGTCCACGCCCCAGGTGGGCTGCGAGACGATCAGCAGTTTCGGGCCGGCGTCGATCTCGCGCCCGACGATGAACTTCTGCAGGTTGCCGCCGGACAGCGACTTCGCCGCCGCCTGCGGGCCGCCCGCCTTCACCTGGAAGCGCTCGATGATGCGGCGCGCCTGCGCGGCCAGCGCGCCGGTGCGCACCCAGCCGCCCGCGCCCACGCAATCCGAGCGCGTGAGCAACAGGTTGTCCGCCAGGCCCATGGTGGGCACGGCGCCGCGGCCCAGGCGCTCCTCGGGCACGAAGTGCAGGCCCAGCGCACGGCGCGCGCGCGGGCCCATGCGGCCGGCCGGGCGGCCCGCCACGCGCACCATGGCGGGCGCGGCGCGCGTGTCCTCGCCCGAGAGCGCGTAGAGCAGTTCCTTCTGGCCGTTGCCCGACACGCCCGCGATGCCGACGACCTCGCCGGCCCGCACGGAAAAACCGACGTCGATCAGCTCCACGCCGAACGGGTCCTCCCGCTGCAGGCTCAGGCCTTCGACCTCCAGCACGGCGTCGCCCGCGCGCGCGGGCCGGTGCTGCAGGGCCGGCGGCTCCGCGCCGATCATGAGCCGCGACAGCGAGGCGTTCGATTCCTCCGACGGGTTGCACACGCCGGTCACCTTGCCGCCGCGCAGCACCGTGCACGCCGTGCACAGCGCGCGGATCTCGTGCAGCTTGTGGCTGATGTAGAGGATGCTGCAGCCCTCGGCGCTCAGCTGGCGCAGCACCACGAAGAGCTTTTCGACCGCCTGGGGCGTGAGCACCGACGTGGGCTCGTCCAGGATCAGCAGGCGCGGCGAGGTGAGCAGCGCGCGGATGATTTCCACCCGCTGCATCTCGCCCACCGACAGGGTGTGCACCGGCCGCAGCGGATCGATGTCCAGGCCGTACTGCGCGGCGGTGTCGCGGATGCGACGCGTGACCTCGGCCAGCGCCAGGTTTTTATCGAGCCCCAGCCAGACGTTCTCGGCCACCGTGAGCGTGTCGAACAGGCTGAAATGCTGGAACACCATCGCGATGCCCAACTGCCGCGCCTCCTGCGGATTGCGGATGGACACCGGTTGGCCGTCGAACCACACGGCACCCTCGTCGGGCTTGACCGAGCCGTAGATGATCTTCATCAGCGTGGACTTGCCGGCGCCGTTCTCGCCGAGCACCGCGTGCACCTCGCCGGGCTGCACGGTGAGCGACACGCCGCTGTTGGCCACCACGGCCGGATAGCGCTTGGTGATGCCCGCCAGCTGCAGGCGCGGCGGCGCGCCGGCGGCAGCTTGCGGGGAGGGGGGAGCATTCATGCGGGGATTGTCTCTTGGATTGCAAAAAGAAAAGCGGAACATGGCAGCAGCGGCTGTCTTAGTTCGCCAGGGAGAACGCGTCCTATGTCGTGAAGCAGTAAAGATGCGCAGCTTTCCCAAGCTCTACTCCAGCCAGGACCGCCAACGTCTTGTTACAGGCGACGGAGACAGCCTGCATACAGTGCATCGTCCCCGGCGTCGGTGGCCGGCAGACGACATATCACAAGCGAACAAAGAGGAAGGGAACCATATGCTTCACATTGATGAACAAGGCATGATCATGAACGCAGGAATCATGCCGCGCCGCTTTAACCAGATAGAACGCCAACCGCTGCATCAGGTTCAAGGCATCATCGTGCACCAGACCGGATCGAGTAGCGCAACGAGCACATTCAATAGCTATACCCGGGCCAATGCGAATGGCGCGCATTTCCTGATTGACAAGGACGGCACGATCTATCAAACCGCCTCCGTGAAAAAGCGGACCAACCATGTCGGCTCTTTGCTTGCCCGATGTTTGGCCGAAGTACGCTGTAAACCTTCGGAATTTTCGCGGTCTCCACAGGCTCCTCAGAGCTCCCTCGTAGATCGGATGCATAAGCTAGAGATGCAAAAGAGTGTTCCAGTGCGCTATCCCTCCAATGCGGATAGTCTTGGGATAGAGATTGTCGGCATGCCTTCACTTCCGCCAGGAAAATCGGCTCCGGCCAACGCTACGCCTCTTGAGAAAGAACGGTACTTCAACCAGCACGCCGTATACGAGGCAGTTAACAACGCACAAAACGTCTCCCTTCAATGGTTGGTCAATCAGTTGATAGCGTCGCTCTCCATCCCACAGACCGAAGTCTTCCGGCATCCTGACGTCAGCCGCAAGAACCCGACAGAAGCGAGCACGGCGACATGGCAGTAAAAATGCTATCGCAGCCAACGGCGTCGTCTGCTACTCGCACGCTTGTCATATTGCTGGCATGTATTTCAGGAGCGGCCTGGTCCGCCCCACTTCAGAATACTGCGCCTTCAGCCAATCCCATCGGCGGTGCACCAGCAGCGCAATCAGCAACAAGTTCTGCCGACCAGGATGACCAGCGCCGGACGGAAGCCCGCGCCTATCCCCACGCCCTGGGCCCCGTGCGTGACATCCGGATCCGCAGCGCGCGCTATTTCGACGCGGACAACCGCCCGTGCGCCGAGCCGCCACCGCGGTCACGGGCGATCACACCCCGGCAGGTGCGCACGTTCCTGCGCAAGGCCGTGCCGGTATCGCAGGTCGACGTGATGAACTACTACGGCGCGTTCGGCGAGTGCATGAGCGACCGGGTGGACGTGTCGTTCGCCGACGGGCGCCGCGTGCGGATGACGTTCGCAGCCGACAGCAACGTGGCCTACCTCACGCCGCTGGTGGAGGGACGGGAAGGCGAGGTGTACTTCTACGTCTGCGAGGACTGCGGCCGCTAGCGGATAGCGACGGGCGGCGGCAGGCCCGAAAGTGCGGGCGCTGGCATCGAATTTGCGGTGGCAGGAGCCCCCTGGACAGGTTACGCTGTGCGTTCCTGGCCGCACACGGCCTGCACCCGGTTCATTCCTGACGGACACCGGGTGCCGATCCCACGAAAGCCCCCGCGAATGACCGCTGTTTCCCGACCGATCCGCTTCCTCCGCCGCGGCCAGCCCGTGACGCTGGACCACGTTCCGCCCGACCGCACGCTGCTGGAGGTGCTGCGGGAAGACCTGGGCGACTGCGGGACGAAGGAAGGCTGCGGCGAAGGCGATTGCGGCGCCTGCACGGTGGTGCTGGGCTCGGCCGAGGACGGCCGGGTGCGTTTCCGGGCGGTGAACGCCTGCATCCGCCTCGCGCATGCGGTCGACGGCATGGCGCTCTGGACGGTGGAAGACCTGGCGCGCGACCCGCTGATCCAGCGCGGCACGCCCTCGCAGGCCGAAGGCGCTCCCGCGCCGCTGCATCCCGCGCAGGAATCCATGGTGCAGTGCCACGGCTCTCAATGCGGCTTCTGCACGCCGGGCTTCGTGATGAGCCTGTTCGGCATGTACCAGAACCACGTGTGCCGCGGCCAGGAGGTCACGCGCGAACTGGCGGTGGCGGAGCTGTCGGGCAACCTCTGCCGCTGCACGGGCTACCGCCCGATCCTGGATGCGGCGCAGTCCATGGCCGAACTGCCGCTGCAACCGGTGGACGAAAGCGCCCTGCTGGAACGTCTGCAGGCGCTGCAGGCCGGCCCGGCGCGGCCGGACGGCGACGCCCCCGCGGACGACAGCTACCTGGCTCCCGGCACGCTCGCCGGGCTGCTGGCCGCGCGCGCCGCGCACCCCGGTGCACAGGTGGTCGCCGGCACCACCGACGTGGGGCTGTGGATCACCAAGCAGCATCGCCGCTTCGAGCGCGTGCTGGACGTCACCCGGGCTGCGGAACTGCGGCGCATCGATACCGCGGGCGGCCGACTGTCCATCGGCGCGGCCGTCACGCTGGACGACGCCTTCGCGGCCCTCGTCGCGCACTGGCCGGCGCTGCGGCGCTTCGGCGAGCGCTTCGCCGGCCTGCCGGTGCGCAACGCGGGCACGCTGGGCGGCAACGTCGCCAACGGCTCGCCGATCGGCGATTCGATGCCGGTGCTGATCGCGCTCGGCGCGCGCATCGCGCTCGCCAGCGTGCGCGGCGAACGCAGCCTGCCGCTGGAAGACTTCTACACCGGCTACCGCCAGAACCTGCTGGCGCCCGACGAGATCGTCGCGCGCATCGACATCCCCCTGCCCGCGCCGGGCGACCGGCTGGCTGCCTACAAGGTCTCCAAACGCTTCGACGACGACATCTCCGCCGTCTGCCTGGCCGTGCTGCTGGCGGTGCGGGAGGGGACGGTGCAGTCGGCCCGCATCGGTGCGGGCGGCGTGGCGGCGGTGCCGGCGCGCGCACGCGGTGCCGAGGCCGCGCTCACCGGCCAGCCCTGGAACGAAGCCGCTGCGCTGCGCGCGGGCGAGGCACTGCAGGCGGAATTCACGCCCATTTCCGACATGCGCGCGAGCGGCGCCTACCGGCGCGCCGTGCTGGCCTCGCTGATGCGGCGCTGCTGGCTGGAGAGCCCGGGACGTCCCGCGGATCACAGCGCCCTACCCGTGTCGCTCGAGCAGCTCGTGCCGGTGGCGCAACCGCCATCGCAGGCATGGGCCCGCACGGAGGAACAGGCATGAACCGCCGCGACGACACCCTGCCCACCAGCACCGCGCCCGAGGGCCCGCTGAGCCGCGATGCGGACGCGGACCCGGTGGCGGCACGCGCCGATGCGGAAGGTGCCGCCGGCCCGATGGCCGGCGAAGCCCCGCCGCCCGGCCTGGACGGCACGCCCCGCAGCGCGCGCCGCGCCGTGGGCGTCTCCCAGATCCATGAAAGCGCCCGCGCCCAGGTGGCGGGCACGGCGCAGTACATCGACGACCTGCCCGAATGGAAGGGTACGCTGCACGCGGCGCCCATCCTCTCGCCCGTGGCGCACGGCCGCCTGCGCGGCGTGGATGCCGCGGCGGCCCGCGCCCTGGCCGGCGTGCGCGACATCGTGCTCGCGGCCGACGTGCCCGGCGACCGGGTGCTCGCCGCCTTCGCGCACGACGAGCCGGTGTTCGCACAGGACACGGTGCAGTTCGCGGGCCAGGTGATCGGCCTCGTGCTGGCCGACACCGTGGCGCAGGCGCGGCGCGCCGCCCGCATGGTGCAACTGGACATCGAGGAACTGCCGCCGGTGCTCTCGGTGCACGAGGCGCTGGCGCAGGAGAGCTACGTGCTGCCGCCCGTCACCGTGCGCCGCGGCGATGCGGCCGCGGCCCTGGCGGCGGCGCCCCACCGGCTGCGGGGCACGCTCGAAGTGGGCGGGCAGGAGCATTTCTACCTGGAAGGCCAGATCGCCTACGTGCTGCCGCAGGAGCAGGGCCAGTGGCAGGTGCATTCGAGCACCCAGCACCCGGGCGAGGTGCAGCACTGGGTGGCACATGCGCTGGGCCTCGACAGCCACCGCGTCACGGTGACCTGCCGCCGCATGGGCGGGGGCTTCGGCGGCAAGGAGACGCAGGCCGGCCACATGGCGGTGTGGGCCGCGGTGGCCGCGCACAAGACGGGCCGCCCCGTGAAGCTGCGGCTGGACCGCGACGACGACTTCATGGTCACCGGCAAGCGCCATCCGTTCGCCTACGACTGGGAGGTCGGCTTCGACGATACCGGCTGCATCCACGGCCTGCGGCTGCGCATGGCGGTGAACTGCGGCTTCTCGGCCGACCTCTCCGGCCCGGTGGCCGACCGCGCCGTGTTCCATTGCGACAACGCGTACTTCCTCGAACACGTGGAGGTCGTCTCCTACCGCTGCAAGACGAACCTCCAGAGCCACACCGCGTTCCGCGGCTTCGGCGGGCCGCAGGGCGTGATCGCGATCGAAACCATCCTCGGCGACGTGGCGCGCGCGCTCGGAATCGATCCGCTCGACGTTCGCATGGCCAACCTCTACGGGCTGCAGGACCGCAACGTCACGCACTACCAGATGGCCGTGGAAGACAACGTGCTGCACGACCTGCTGCCGCGGCTGGAGCAGACCGCGCGGTACCGCGAGCGGCGCGAGGCGGTGGCGGACTGGAACGCGCGCCACCCGACCCTGAAGCGGGGTCTGGCCGTCACCCTGGTGAAGTTCGGCATCAGCTTCACGGCCACGCTGTTCAACCAGGCCGGCGCGCTGGTGCACGTCTACACCGACGGCAGCGTGCAGGTGAACCACGGCGGCACCGAGATGGGCCAGGGCCTGCACACCAAGGTGGCGCAGATCGTGGCCGACGAACTGGGCGTGCCGCTCGACCGCGTGCTGGTCACCGCGAGCGACACCAGCAAGGTGCCCAACGCGAGCGCCACCGCGGCGTCGAGCGGCACCGACCTCAATGGCCGCGCCGCGCAGTTCGCGGCGCGCCACGTGCGCGACAACCTCGCGGCCTTCGTGGCGGGGCTGGACCACTGCGGCGCGGGCGCGGTGCAGTTCGAGAACGGCCGGATCACGTCGCCGACGCGCTCGCACGCCTGGCGCGACGTGGTGCAGGCCGCCTATGCCAACCGCATCCAGCTCTGGAGCGACGGCTTCTACCGCACGCCCAAGATCCACTACGACAAGACGACGCTCACCGGGCGCCCGTTCTACTATTTCGCCTACGGCGCGGCCTGCACCGAGGTGGCGATCGACACGCTCACCGGCGAGAGCCGCGTGCTCGCCGTGGACATCCTCCACGACGCCGGCCGCAGCATCAACCCCGCGATCGACGTCGGCCAGATCGAGGGCGGCTTCGTGCAGGGCATGGGCTGGCTCACCACGGAGCAGCTCGTCTGGGACGGCCGGGGCCGGCTTGCCACGCACGCACCCAGCACCTACAAGATCCCGGCCACGGGCGACATTCCGGCGCACTTCCGGGTGGACCTGTGGCACGAGGCCAACCGCGAGGACAACGTGGGCGGCAGCAAGGCCGTGGGCGAGCCGCCCTTCATGCTGGCCGTGAGCGTCTACGAGGCGCTGCGCGATGCCGTGGCGGCGGCGCGGGAAGACGGCGCGGCGGACGGACCGGTGCATCTCCTGGCGCCGGCCACGGCCGAGAACGTGCTGCGCGCGCTCGGGGGTGTGCGGGACGATTGAGGGGGGCGCGCCCCGGAACACCGGCCCGAACGCCGGCCTGTTCCGGATGGCCACGGGCCTCGAGATAGCGCGCATAGGCCTGCTGCGCGGCGGCATCCCCCTGCCCTGCCCGCTCACGCACCTGCATCAGGCAGAAGCCGTGCAGTGCGTCCGGCGCCTGCCGGTCGCAGGTGCGGGCGCTGTCGATCCACCACCAGGCCGTCCACGCGCCGAACACCGACAGGAAGGTGAGCAGGAACTTCACGCCGCAACTGCACTTGTGCCACCACACCGGTCTTGCCATCAGGCCACCTCAGCGGTCCAGCGCTTCCAGCTGGCGTGACAGCGCATCCAGGTCGCTCTGGCGCACGGGCATGAATTCCTGGACGGTATTGGCGATGGCTGGCGGATCGGCCACCTCCCGGGCGCATAGCGCCAGATTCGCCCGCATGGCCTGCCGCGTGGCGCGATCGACAGGGTGGCCGGTTTCCTGCGCCACCCGAAGGTATTGCTCCAGGGAAAGATGCGCGCACTGGGTGAGCAGCGGAATCTGCGCCGCGGCCTTGTCCAGGTCGAAAGCACCACAGCGCTGGTATGTGTAGAGCTGCAGCAGCCGCAGATGGGCATCGGGGCTGTCCGCCGCCACGCGCTGCATGATGGCTTCGACCGTGCGCGCCTCGAAGCCGGGGACGCGGTCGCAGTAGCCGATCATGTGGTCGCTGAGTTCGAAGCCGGTGCGGGCACCGTGCATGGCGCGAAGCAGCCAGGCACGGCCCTCACGCTCCTGTCCCTCGCCCTGAAGATAGTCGCCGTATCCCCACTGGGCGATCGGCTCGCCTGCTTCGGCACGGTCGCGCAATTGCATCAAGCAGATGCCACGGATGGAGTACTCGTCCTGCCGGTCGCAGCGCGCACTGTCCCACCACCACCAGCCGGCATACGCACCGCACAGTAGTAAAAGAGCCAGGAATACCCTGCGGCCACGACCCCTTCGACGCGGATGATTCCCTGTCATGGACTCTTCAACAGGTTCGAGGCCTTGGTCCCGGTCAATGGTCGTCCTTTGTCACGGGGCGATGTACGGGTTGATGCGATGGGCTGCCCATCCGGTCCCCATGTCCGCCATTCGCCTGGACGCAGAATATGGGGGAAGGGAATTCCTGAGAGAACTCCTGGAAGCTTCTCGAAGGCCCCCTGGCCTACGGCGGGCCCACCCAACGCGTGGTTCCACGTGGTGGTGGTCGGGGCGGTGACGTAGGTACCCAAGGTGAGAGCCAGGACGCTTGCCGCACCGTGGGGCAACGCTCCGGCGTTGCACGCATCCACCAGTATGGGCTGCCCATGCCAGAACCCGCTTCGGCGAACGACATTTACGATCTGATGAATGTCGACGGCCCCCTGTATCCGGTCCGGTCGTGCGTGCGCGAACAGGTAGAGATAGCCGGGAATGCCTGCCTCCCTTAACCCGGACAAGTACAGCGCCTTGTCTCCCGGTTGGATCAAGATGATCTTCTTCCTGACCGGGTCGAGTGTTGCGATCTTTCTGACCCTATTTCGGGAGCCGTCCAGCCCATTGAATACCAGCTTGGGCAATCCCTTCCCTGGTCCAAACTGAATGGTTCCTTCCTCCACGGGCTCTGCTGGCCCTTCTTCCAGCCAATACGCAAGCGACATTCTTTTTGTTCCTCTTGTGAAGCACACGCAGCAGCAGCAGCAGCAGACCGCCTGCATCTGTAAGCGCCGGATGCGGCACCCCGCACGCGCCACGCACTATGCCCCATACAGTCGCCTTTTTCGAGGCATGGAACGCCCCCTGTTCCGAAGAACAGAATGTTTCCACAATGGCTATGGACATGTCATCCGGGCCACGCTAGGCAAGACGTTCTCGCCTGCATATCGCCGGTTTGTCTCGCTGCCGCAGGACGACACGTTCAATACGCCTCGGCACTCCCAGAGGCAGAAGCCCCCTGGCGCTCCGGCCGCAGCCGGCGCACCTCGACCCGGTTGCGGCCCGCGCGCTTGGCCTCGTAGCAGGCCATGTCGGCGGCATGGAGCACGGCCGAGACGTCGTAGGTGCTGCCGTCCAGCGGTACCAGGCCGATGCTCACGCCCAGGGTGTAGGTGCGGCCGGCATAGGCCGGCTCCCAGGCGTGCACCGCCGCGCAGAGCTGCGTGGCGATGGCCATGCCGCGTGCGAGCGCGCAGCCCGGCAGCACCACCGCGAACTCGTCGCCGCCCAGGCGGGCGGCCCAGCCCACGTGCCGGACCTGGTTCTCGATGAGGCGGCCCACGTGGCGCAGCACGTCGTCGCCGGCGTCGTGCCCGGCGATGGCGTTCACGACGGTGAAATGGTCCAGGTCGAGGAAGAGCATCACCCCGGCCCCGTCGGCCTCCGCGGCATGGAGCCCGTCGCCAGCGCCGGCCCCCCCGTCCGCCGGCCACCCGCCGGTGGCATCGGCCGGCACGCCGGCCATGCCGTTGCCGGCACCGTCCTGGTGCGGCGGCTGCACCACGGTGGGCCGTTGCGCGTGGTCGCTGAGCAGGGCGTAGAGCCGCTGGCGGAACGCCTCGCGGTTGGCCAGCTGGGTGAGCGGATCGTGCCCTGCCGGCCAGTCGCGCTGGCGCCGGGCCTCGCGCGCCGCGGTCAGATCTTCCAGCATCCACACCGTGCCGTTCGCCTCCGCCGTGCCGCCATCGCGCACGGCGCGGCCAAGCACGCGCGCCCAGACCGCCCCTCCGTCCTTGCGCAGGAAGCACACGTCGCCATCGAAGGCACCGTGCGCCGCGAATTCGGCACGCACCCGCCGGCCCAGCTCCGTGTAGGCCGCATCGCTCGCGTAGAGCCGCCGTGCAGGCTGCCCCTGGAGCTCGTGCGGCTCGTAGCCCAGCAGGCGGCAGGCCTCCATGCCCACCACCTCCAGCATGCCGGCCCGCGTGATGACGATGCCGGCGGGCGCATGGTCGAGCACCGCCTGGAAGCGGTCCTGCAGCATGTCGGCCTCCCGCCGCGCCGTGCGCAAGTCGTCGGCGAGCGATCGGCAGGCGTGCGCGATCGCGTCCACCTCGCCGGCACCGCGCGGCCAGGGGGTATCGCCGGACAGGCCGGCGCCGCCCGCGCGCGCCGCCCGCCGGCAGACCCGCGCCAGCGGCTGCGCGAAGCAGGCGATGGCCACGGCGGCCAGCAGCGCCGCGCAGACCGTGGCCATGGCGGCACGTCCGATTCCCCGCTGCCGCCAGCCCGTTGCCAGATCGGGCCCGGAGGATCCGCCATCGCTCACGCGCGCCACCAGCCACTGCGGCAGCGGCATGCCCGCCACGCTCACCACGTGGCCGCCCACCACCTCCGAAACCCCCCGTCCCGCCACCGCGGCCTGGCCGCCCTGCAGCGCCTTGTCGTAGACCTGGGCCAGGCCGTCCTCGTCACCGACCCGGCCGAGCACGCGCGATGCGTCGGGGTGCGACAGGATGGTGCCGTCGCGCGTGAAGACCACCAGCTTCGAATCGGCACGCGCCGGCAGCGCCATCGACGGCGGCAGCAGCCCCTGCGACTGCAGCCGCAGCGTGCCGGCGAGCGCCCCCTGCACGGCGGCCCCGTCCTCCGCGGTGCGCAGGGGCAGGCTGAACATGATGCGTCCGTCCGCGGGCGTGTTGCCGATCACGCCGGACACCAGCGGCTTGCCCTCGAGCAGGGTGCGCCGCAGCTGGTCCCGCTCGGCGGGGTCCAGCTGCGCGCCTTCGTGCAGGCGTCCGTTCTGCCACTGCAGGCTCAGGCTGCCGTCCCGCCGGGCGATCTGCAGGGCATCGAAGAACCGGGCGGCGGGCAGGTCCTGCCGCAGCACCCCGTCGAGCGCGTCGGGCGACTCCAGCAA
Source organism: Comamonadaceae bacterium UBA4962 (assembly GCA_002397315.1). GTDB lineage: Bacteria > Pseudomonadota > Gammaproteobacteria > Burkholderiales > Burkholderiaceae_C > Paracidovorax. The sequence continues at coordinate 293,015 of DHAE01000020.1, read as the reverse complement.
GGCCGCGGGAAGGCTCTCCGCCAGCGTGGCCAGCACGCGCTGGTTCTGCTCGATCTTGCCGGACAGCAGCAGGGCGACCGCCTCGACTTCGTCCTTCTGACGCTCCATGAGGCGTTCCAGCGCCTCATGCTGCGCCGAGCGTGCCACCAGCCAGGCGGCCAGCCCGCCGGCGAGCAGCACGGCCACCACCGCGGCCGCGATCATGCGCAGCACCAGAGGTCCCGGCATGTGCCAGCCGCCCTCCCGGCCGTCGTGCACGGTCGCGAACGGGCGCAGGCGCATGCGGGCGGCCACGGGCGCGGCCGTCGGGCGGGTCATGCGCGCTCCCGGCAGGGTGCGCATGCGGGGCGGGAGGTCGGTGTGTCGCGGGGCATGCTGCAGGGCGATCGTCCCGCGGCCGTTGCCGCGGGCGTCTCGGGCCACTATACGCAGCCCCCTGCGCCCGGGGGTGGGGTAGAACCCGGGGAGCGCGCTGGGGAGAATCCGGATTGCCACGCGGGCCGCCAACGCCTCCCGGCCCGGCAGCCACGCGATCCGCACCCACGGTGTGGACCGCGCCCCGCGACCGGTGCCTCAGCCCCCGGCCACCATCCGCAGCTCCCCGGGCTGCGGCAGCACGAGCACGTTGCCGGTGCCGGCGACGAGGCCGTGCTCGCGCAGGTGGCGCAGCACGCGCGAGAAGGTCTCGGGGGCGATGCCGAGCTGCGCCGCGATGAGGCGTTTGCGCTGGCTCAGGGTCACGCGCAGCGCGCCGCCGTCGCCCGGTTCCGCATGGCGCAGCAGCCACTGGGCGCAGCGGGATTCCGCGTCCTGCGCAAGGCGGCTCACCGCCAGTTCGGTCTGCTGCAGGTAGCCGGCGGCCATGTCGCGCACCAGCCGCTGCACCGTGGCCGGCAGCAGTGCCACCTCGGCCTGGAAGGCCTCCAGCGGCACGCGGCGCAATTGCACGCGCGAATCGGCCACCATGTCCACCGGGCAGGGCTGTCCGAGCAGGGCCGATGCGGCATCGAGCCAGAACGGGCCGTCCACCGCACCGAGCTGGTGCCGCAGCTGTCCTTCCTCGCGCACGCCGAACACCACGCGGCCGCTGTCGAGGTGCAGCACCGAGGCGGACTGCTGGCGACGCTGGCGCAGCAGTTGGCCGGTGGCGGCCACCTCGCACGGCACGGAAGAATCGATGGAAGGGAGGGGGAACATGCTGCGCACTGTGGCGCGCCCGGGCGCCCGGCGTGTTGAGCGAGGTCAAAGGGGCCGCGCCTGCGCCCTGCGGGACGGCGGAATGCCGGGCAGGCATGGCCGTGTCGCATTCTTGCCGCACCACGGCGCCCATTCCGCAGACAAGTGAACCGGCACGGTAATTGCTGGTTACATTTCCTCCCCGAAGGCGGATTCCTGACCGCACCGGGGTCCTCTTCCTTCTCTTCTTTTGTGTCTATCGTTGTGGACGGGAATCCCATGAAAAAAAACCTGATCGCCGTGAGCGCCGCACTGCTGTGCGCCGCCGGCGCCCACGCCCAAAGCTCGGTCCAGCTCACGGGCCTGTCGGATGCCTACGTGGGCTCCATGAAGATGGCCGGTGACGCGGACCGCCGCTCGGTGGTCAACAGCGGCGGCCTGACCACCTCGTGGTTCGGCTTCAAGGGCACGGAAGACCTGGGTGGCGGCCTGAAGGCCAGCTTCCAGCTCACCTCGTTCCTGCAGGTCGACACCGGCACGCAGGGCCGTTTCGCGAACGACACGTTCTTCTCGCGCGATGCGAACGTGAGCCTGTCGGGCGACTTCGGCTCCGTGCTGCTGGGCCGCTGGATGGCGCCCAACTTCCTGCCGTCCGTGGTGGGCAACCCGCTGGGCGATTCGTTCACGTTCTCGCCGCTGATCCTGCACATGAACGTGCCGCTCTTCAACGGCACGGGCTGGACGGCGACGACGCCGTCCGACACCGGCTGGAGCAACCAGCTCGTCTACAGCACGCCGAAGATCGGCGGCTTCTCGGCCAACATCCAGTACCAGTTCGGCGAGCAGGCGGGCAACAACGGCCGCAAGAACGTGGGCGCGAACTTCTTCTACTTCGGCGGCCCGCTGACGCTGACCGGCTTCTACGAGCGCGACCAGATCGCCAACCCCGGCCAGGGCGCCTACCTCGGCACCACCAAGAAGGACTGGATGCTGCTGGGCGCCTACGACTTCGGCGTGGTCAAGCCCTTCCTGAGCTACGGCGAGGCCAAGGCGGACAACAGCGACAACAAGGCCAAGACGATGCAGGTCGGCGCCTCCGTGCCCGTGGGCCCGTCCGGCAAGGTGCTGGTCGAGTGGGTGAAGACCGAGATGACCCAGACCGACATGGACCGCAAGACCTTCACCCTGGGCTACGACCACTTCGTGTCCAAGCGCACCGACGTCTACGCGATGCTGATGAACGACCGCATCACCGCGCGCAGCACGGGCAACAGCATCGGCCTGGGCATCCGCCACCGGTTCTGATCCTGCGGTTTTTCTCCAAGGCAAAAGAGCGCGGGAAGCGATTCCCGCGCTCTTTTTTCATGGCCCCGGCAGGGCCGGCATCAGATCTTGCGCGAGAGTTCCCACATCGCATCGACCAGCAGATCGATGTCGCGCGCGTCGTGCCAGAGATGGGTGGAGACGCGGATGCCGTAGTGGTTGGCCGGCGCGCCGATGACGGGGAAATCGGCGTTGCGGATCACGAAGCCCTGCGGATAGTCGCTCAGCATGCGCGCGACGAAGGCGGTGGACTTCTGCGCGTTCATCACGTCCGCCTTGTTGGGGAACGGGTTGAAGGACGTGAGCGCGGACAGCAGCTTCGGATCGTCCTTGGGCGAGTACAGCGCATCGACGCCCCAGCGCTCGGCGATCTTCTCCTTGAGGTAGGACGAGAGCGTGAGGTCGTAGGTCTCGATCTTCTTGCGCCCGATGCCGTCCCACTGCGCGCAGGCCTGCGCGAGCGCCATGAACATCGGCGTGTGCAGGCTGCCGCAGCTCGTGATGGTGGCGGCGATGTCGTAGGTCTCGGTGCCGCTGGTGGTGCGGTCCTTCGCGGCGTAGGAACTGGTGTGGATGGGGTACCACTTGGGCAGCGGCAGCGGGTTGGAGGCGCGCATCTTGTTGCGCACGATCAGGATGCCGGTGGAGCCCGGGCCGCACTGCCACTTGTGCCCGGCGCCGGACATGAAGTCCATGCCCAGCTCGGCGTAGTTGTAGGCCATCATGCCCGGCAGGTGGGCGCCGTCCACGATGCTGATCAGTTCGTGCGCCTTCACCACGCCCATCAGGTCGGCGATCGGCAGCATGGTGCCGGTCTTGTAGGTGGGCGACGACCACATCATCGCGCGCACGCGCTTGCCCTGGGCCTTGAGCGCGCGGATGCGCTCGTCGAACAGGTTCACGTAGGTGGCGGCGGTCTGGTTGTTGCCCACGGGCATCTCGATGCGCGAGACCTCGATGCCGTAGCGGTCGGTGGCGATCCTGAGCGGCGTGTCGCCGCCGCCGTGCTCGTGGTTGGTGGTCACGACCACGTCGCCGCGCTGCCAGTCGATGCCGAGGATGGCATGGCACATGCCCGAGGACGTGTTGGCGGAAAACGCCAGCTCGTCCGCATCCACGCCGAAGCCCGGCGCCACCTGCTTGCGCAGGTCGAGCAGGTTGCCGTAGCCGCTGCCCGAGTCGGCGGCCTTCTTGCGGTTCTCGCCGTCGAAGACGTCGAGCACCAGCTTGGGCATGGAGCCGCCCGTGCCGATGTTCATGTAGGTCTTCTCGGGCTTGAGGACGAACATGTCCTGCACGCCGCTCCAGAAGGCCTCGTCGCGCACGAGCTGCGCGCGCAGCGCCTCGGAGGCCGTCTGCGCGCCGCTGCTGCCGCAGGCGGCGACCAGGGGCCCGAGCGTGGCGGCGCCCGCGCCGTAGCCCATCATGCGCAAAAAGTCGCGGCGCTTGGCGCTCCAGCGCGCCAGGCCGGCGGACTCGGGCTGCACGAGGACATCGCGGGCAGCGCCGGCGGCCGCCATGGGAGAGGTTTCGATCATGGGAATGCTCCTGGAAGGGGGACTGCGAACGCTTTCAGCGGCGCCCGACGATGGCGGCGATTTCGATCTTCACGTCGCGCGGCAGCCGAGCGACCTCCACCGTGGCGCGCGCGGGCGCCGCGCTGCGGAAGTACTCGCCGTACACCTTGTTCATGGCGGCGAATTCGCCCAGGTCCTTCATGTAGACCGTGGTGGAGAGCACGTCTTCGTACGACAGCCCCTGCGAGCGCAGCTTGGCGCCGATGAAGTCGAGCACGGCGCGGGTCTGCTCCTCGATGGTGGTGCCCTGCACCGCGTTGCCGGCGGCATTGAGCGGCAGCACGCCGGAGAAATAGATCGTGCTGCCGTGCGCCACCATCTGCGAGTACGGGCCGATCGCGGGATAGATCTGCGTGGTGGACAGCACCTGCCGCTGGGCGGGCGCGGCGCAGCCCGCCAGCAGCGCGGCCGCCGCCAGGGCCGTGCAAGTCGCCAGGCGCCTGGCGAGGGGATACCGAATATCCATGACATTCCTTCGATTGAATGACGCACACCATGGCATGGAATATCCAGCCGTCCTGCCTTGCGGACCGCCCCGGCACCATTCCATACCGCCTTGGCCTTCCTGCCGATAATCGCCGCCAATCGAACGGACACCATCGGTAAAACGGAAAGCGCGAAGTCATTCTGGGCCTCCGGCAGGCCCGGCGAAAGCACATTTTTCCCTTACGCAGCATTACGCAGATCGGCCTGCGCAGTACTACGCAAGCGGGATTCCGGCATGCATCCTGCAATGCACGATCGACCCGCGCAGCCAGGCGCCATGCCGCCCTGCAGGCTCCGGCGCATGCACCGGCAACGGGCAGGGCGGATACCGAAGGCGGTTTCCGCACCGATGCAGGTACGAATATCACCACACCGGTGCGATTTACCCCCGTTATCCACCTGGCCGCGCGACATAGTAACAATTCGTAGTGCATCCATGCACCAGGGGAGATATTGGCATGCTCGACCGCATTAACAGCTTGTCACCGCCGTTCGGAATACCGCGGCGGGCCTGGACATAACCCCATTGACTTCCACCCTGCGCGGCGGATAGTCCCCCCACATCCGAGAGAAAAAACCCCATGCAATTGCGGTTGAAGCTCCTGCTGCTGTCCACCCTGCCCATCCTGCTGGCCCTCGGCTCCGTGGCCGTCACCGCGCGCCACCAGACCCTGAAACTCGCCCAGCAGGAGCGCGAACTGGTGGAGGCCGCATATCTGCACAGCAAGGAGACCGAGCTGCGCCAGTACGTGCAGCTCGCGCAGAGCGCGCTGGCGCGCATCGCCGCCGACGAGGCCGATGCCGCCGAACGCCAGCGGCAGGCCCTGGCCCTGCTCGCGCGCATGCAGTTCGGCAAGGACGGCTACTTCTTCGTCTACGACCGCGAAGGCAACGTGCTGCTGGATGCGCGGCACATGGGCCTGTCGGGCGTGGACCTGTGCGATCCGGGCGACCCGCGCAGCGAGGCCCCCGCGAACCTCATCCTGGCGCGGGCGCGCGAGGGCGGCGGCATGGTGCGCTACCCGTGGCAGAAACCGTCGTCGCGCCTGACCGTGCCCAAGCTCGCCTACGTCACGACGATGCCCGGCTGGGAATGGGTGATCGGCACGGGGCTCTACCTCGACGACGTGCAGGAAACGCTGCGCCACATCGACCGCGCCGCTCAGGAGAACATCGGCGGCACGCAGCGCCGCATCTACGCGATCGCCGCGCTGTGCATCGTGCTCATCGGCCTCGCGGGGCTCGCGCTCAACCTGAGCGACCACCGCGTGTCCAGCGCCAAGCTGCGCCGGCTCGCGCAGCGCGTGGTGCATTCGCAGGAAGAAGAGCGCGTGCGCGTGGCGCGCGAACTGCACGACGGCGTGGTGCAGGTGCTCGTGTCCTCCAAGTTCCTGCTGGAGACGGCGCAGGTGCAGTGGACGGGCCGCGCGGCCCCGGTGCCGCGCGAGATGCTGGACCAGGGGCTGGCGCGGCTGAACGACGCGCTGCTGGAGATCCGCCGCGTCTCGCACGGCCTGCGGCCGGCGCTGCTCGACGACCTCGGCCTGGCCCCCGCCCTCGCACTGATGGTGCAGGAGGTGAAGGAACAGGGCACGTTCGACGTGCGCTTCGTGCTGCGCGGCCCGGCAGGCCCCCTGCCCACCAGCCACGGCACGGCGCTCTTCCGCATCGCCCAGGAGGCGCTGACCAATGCGCGCATGCACGCCGGGGCTTCGCGCGTGGAGGTGGCGCTGCGGTTCACGCGCTGGCGCGTGAGCCTGTCGGTGCGCGACGACGGGCGGGGCTTCGACATGCAGCGCGTGCAGCGCGACGGCCAGGGCGGCATCGGCCTGCGCAACATGCGCGAGCGCATCGAGGGACTGGGCGGCCGATTCGCCATCGCCTCCGGCCGCGGCGGCACGCGCATCCTCGCCGTGCTCGATCGCCGCGCCGAAGAAGCGACCGCAGGCTACCCGGGCTTCGAGCCTTCGCAGGTGCCCGCATGAGCGCCGCCGAGAATCCGGCCACCATCCGCGTCCTGCTGGTGGACGACCATCCGCTGGTGCGCGACGGCGTGCGCATGCGGCTGGAGGCCACCCCGCACATCCGCGTCGCCGCCGAGGCCGGCGGCATGCAGGAGGCCGTGGCGCTCGCCGAGTCCGTCGCGCCCGACATCGTGCTCACCGACATCCGCATGCCGGACGGCAGCGGCATCCAGCTGGCGGCCGTGTTCCGGGAACGGTTTCCGCTCGTGCGCGTGCTGGTGCTCTCGATGCACCACGACGCCGAATACGTGCGCCGCGCCGTCGGCCTGGGCGTGCGCGGCTACGTGCTCAAGGATGCGCCGGCGGGGCAGCTGGTGCAGGCGATCGAGGCCGTGCATACGGGCGGCAGCCACTTCAGCGATGCGGTGCGCGCCCTGCTGGACGCCGGCACGCCCGTGCAGCCTTCCGCCCGCGCTCTCACGCCGCGCGAGGCCGCCGTGCTGCGCCTGCTGGCGGAAGGCCGCTCGAACCGCGACATCGCCGAGCGCATGGGCACCTCCGTGCGGACGGTGGAGACGCACCGCCTGCACCTGCGCCGCAAACTGCGCATCGACGGTCAGGCCGCGCTCGTGAAATATGCCGTCGCCTATGCGGACATCCGCTGCGATCCGCCCCTGGAATGCTGACGGCGGAGCATGGGCGTTCCGGCCGCGTCATGGCGCGGTCATCGGGTTGGGTTAACCTCCCCGTGACTGTGTATGACTGTAACAACCTCTCCCGCCCCTACCGGCACCGCTCAGGAAGCCGTGCTGGCCGCGCTGTCGCCCGCGGTGCGCACCGGCACGGGGCCGCTCGCCCGGCTCATGCGCGAAGGCGGACTGCATTGCGTCTTCCAGCCGCTGGCCGGCCTGGGCGAAGGCCACGTCTACGCGCATGAGGCACTGATCCGCGGCCCGGAAGGCACGCCGCTGCACACGCCCGACCGCCTGCTGCAGACCGCGCTGCAGGAAGGCCTGCTGCAGGATTTCGAGCTGCTGTGCGTCGCCGTGGCGCTGCAGCAGTGGGGTGCCCTGGGTGTGCATGGCCGGCTGTTCGTCAACATCAGCGCGGACGCGCTGGTACGCGGCGTGGCGCTGTGCGGCAGTGTCCCGGTGTGGGCCGCCGTCCGCGCGACCGGCGTCTCGCCGGAGCACATCGTGCTCGAGATCACCGAGCACGAGCGCGTGACCGACATGGTCCTGCTGCGCGAGGCCCTCAAGCAGGTGCACGCCTGCGGCGCGCGCATCGCGCTCGACGATTTCGGCGACGGCAAATCCAGCCTGCGGCTGTGGTCCGAGGCCCGGCCGGATTTCGTGAAGATCGACAAGTACTTCGTGCGCGACATCAGCGCCCACCCCGAGAACCTGCAGATGCTGCAGGCCATCAAGGGCATCGCCGACGTGTTCGGCACCACGCTGATCGCCGAGGGCATCGAGACGCAGGACGACCTGCGCGCGCTGCGCGACCTCGACATGCCCTATGGCCAGGGCTATCTGCTCGGACGGCCGGCCCCTGCGCCGCGCGAGCACATCGAGACCGCGGCGCTGGAGGTGCTGCGCGACCGCCGCGTGGCCGTGCTGCCGCACCGCGGACAGAACGCCCGCCCCGGCATCCTGCGCAACGTGCTGGTGGTGCATGCGCCCACGGCCACGGCCGACACCAGCAACGACACCGTGGCCGCCTTCTTCAAGGCCCACCCCGAACTGCATGCCCTGCCCGTGCTCGACGGCGCGCGGCCCGTGGCGCTCATCAACCGCCAGCAGTTCATGAACCACTACGCCACGCTCTACTTCCGCGAAGTGCACGGCCGCAAGCCCTGCGCGGCCTTCGCCAACCATGCGCCGCGCGTGGTGGAGCTCGACTGCGACGTCGACCAGCTCGTGGGCATCCTCACCTCGCAGGACCAGCGCTACCTGAACGACGGCTTCATCGTCACCGACAACGGGCGCTACGTGGGCCTGGGCACCGGCGAGCAGCTGGTGCGCAGCGTGACCGAGGCGCGCATCGAGGCGGCGCGCCACGCGAACCCGCTCACCTTCCTGCCGGGCAACATCCCGATCAGCCTGCACATGCAGCGGCTCATCGACAGCGGCGCCGAGTTCGTCGCCTGCTATGCCGACCTGAACCATTTCAAGCCCTTCAACGACTACTACGGCTACTGGCGCGGCGACCAGATGATCCGGCTCGTGGCGCGCCTGGCCGTGGCGCACTGCGACGCGCAGCGCGATTTCGTGGGCCATGTGGGCGGCGACGATTTCATGCTGCTGTTCCAGAGCAGCGACTGGCTGCAGCGCTGCGAGCGCATCGTGCAGGAGTTCGCGCGCGAGGCGCACAGCCTCTTCGACAACGCGGCGCGCGAAGCCGGCGGCATCTGGGCGGAAGACCGGCACGGGGTGAAGCGCTTCTTCCCCTGCACCACGCTGTCGATCGGCGCCGCGCGCGTCGTGCCCGGCAGCATGCGCCACGCCGAGGAAGTGGCCAACGCCGCGGCGCTCGCCAAGCACGATGCCAAGGGCTGCACGAGCGGCCTGGCCTGGCGCACCGCGGAGCCCGCGCCGCGCGCCGCGGCCACAGCGCCCGCTCCCGCTCCGGCGCCCGCCACGGCCCCGGACTGCATCCGGCCCTGGCTGCCGGCGCGCGCCCCTTCCGATGCGCAGGCCGCCGCCCATCCGCATTGAGCGCGCGGCGCGCATGGCGCACCGCGGGCCGGCCGCACCACGCACAGGGCCCCGGCAGCCCGCCGGCCGCGTCAGCGCGTGGCGGCGCCCGCCTCGAACCAGCGCCGCACGAGGTCGCGTTCGGCGTCCGTCATGCCGGTGGCATTGTTCATGGGCATGAGCTTCTGCACCGCCGCCTGCTGGTAGATGGCCTGCGCGTGCTGCGCCACCGATGCGGCGGAATCCAGCCGCAGGTTCTTCATCTGCACCTGCTCGCCATGGCACATGTAGCAGCGCTGCGCGAGCACCGGCTGCAGCAACGCATAGTCCGCCGGCCCTGCAGCAGCAGCGGGCGCGCCTGCCGCCGCGGTGGCCGGCGCCTGGGCCAGCCGCAGGCCGACGATGGTGCCCACGATCACCGCGCAGCCCACCAGCGCATACGGCAGCGGATGCGCGTTGCGGCCCAGCTTCCAGCCGTGGCGCATCACGAAGAACTGGCGGATGGATGCGCCCGCGAACATCATCAGGATCAGGATCAGCCAGTTCTGCGGATGGCTCCAGGTGAAGCTGTAGTGGTTGGACAGCATGCAGAACAGCACCGGCAGCGTGAAGTAGGTGTTGTGCACGCTGCGCTGCTTGCCGCGCTTGCCGTGGATCGGGTCCACCGGCTGGCCGGCCTTCATCTGCGCGATCACCGTGCGCTGGCCCGGAATGATCCAGAAGAACACATTGGCGCTCATCGAGGTGGCGATCATCGCGCCCACCAGCAGGAAGGCCGCGCGGCCCGCGAACCAGTGGCAGGCCAGCCACGAGGCCACGCACACCAGCACGAACACCAGCGCGCCGACGATCGCGTCGCCGTTCCTGCGCTGCCCGAAGATGCGGCAGACGGCGTCGTAGAGCAGCCAGAACACCACCAGGAACGCCAGCGCGACCACGACGGCGGTGGCCGGTGCCCAGTCCATGCGCGACTTGTCGATCAGGTAGGTGCTGGCGCTCCACAGGTAGGACACCGTGAACAGAGCGAACCCGCTGATCCAGGTGCTGTAGCTCTCCCAGAAGAACCAGTGCAGGTGCTTCGGCAACTGCGGCGGCGCGCCCGCGAACTTGACCGGGTGGTAGAAGCCGCCGCCGTGCACGGCCCAGAGTTCGCCGCTCACGCCCTGGCGCTTCAGATCGTCGTCGACCGGCGGGGTGAGGCTGGAATCGAGGAAGACGAAATAGAACGACGACCCGACCCAGGCGATCGCGGTGATGACGTGGACCCAGCGCAGCAGCAGGTTGGCCCAGTCGAGAAGGTAGCTTTCCATGGTGGCTCTCAACTTCACGCGCGGCCCGTTTCATCGGCAACGAGCCGCGCGGCAACCTGCTCACCACGGCGGGCGCTCTGAGCAGCGGGAAGGCCGCGCTGGATGCGCCCCCGCCCAAACGACGGAAAAGACGGCATCGCTTTGCACCGCTGCGACCTGTGGCCCGAGTGTATGCAGGTTCCGTTCCCGCCGGAACGGGGCCGGGCCCGCAGCGGGCGCGGATGCCACACCCCGGGCGCTTGACCGCAGCCGCGTGGCGGGCGATGCATCACCTGCCGGACTGCGGCGGCAGCGTGGCGAGCAGCTGCGCCGCCACGGACACGGCGATCACCTCCGGTTCCTTGCCCGCGATGCCCGGCAGGCCGATCGGGCAGGTGACGTGCGCCAGTTCCCGCGGGCCGAAACCCCGGGCCTCCAGCCGGCGCGAGAACGTCGCCCACTTGGTGCGGCTGCCGATGAGCCCGACGAACGGCAGGTCGCCGTGCGCGCGCTGCCGCGCGAGGCAGGCCGCCACCACGTCGAGGTCTTCCGCATGGCTGAAGCTCATGATCAGCACGCGCGACCCGGGCGCCAGCCCGGGCACGGCCGCATGCACCGGCTCGGAATGCTCGCAGTGCACGCCGCCCGCCTCGGCATCCGCGGGGAACACGCCGTCGCGGCTGTCGATCCAGGTGAGCTCGAACGGCAGCGGCGCCAGCACCCGCGCCAGCGCATGCCCCACGTGCCCGGCGCCGAACAGCGCCACCGGCGTGCGCGCGGGCGCCAGCCGCCGGGCGAGCGCCGCCCGGTCCTGCGGCCCCGCGCAGGTGAAGCGCAGGTGCACCACCCCGCCGCAGCACTGGCCCAGGCTCGGGCCCAGCGCGAACCGCATGGACGGCTCGGCCGCGACCCCGGCGCCGATCTGCGCACCCGTGCCGGCGAAAGCCGACAGCCGGGCCCGTGCCTCGCGGACCGCATCCCATTCGAGCCGCCCGCCGCCGATCGTGCCGAGCGGTGGCCCACTGTCGAACACGGCCATCCAGGCGCCGCGCTCCCGCGGCACCGAGCCTTGGGTAGACTCCACTTCCACCACGCAGGCGGGCCGCTCGGCCAGGCCCTGGAGCAAGGCGTGCAGGGCCTGCGTCAACGCCATGGCGCGCCCCCGCGTTGCCCGGGCTGCCCTCCGGCGCGCGCACACGCCGACTCCCTGCACCCGCACCCCGCCACGACCCACCGATGAAGCCTTCGCCCTCCTCTTCCCACGGCACGCCGCGCGGCGGCCGCCACTGGTTCCTGGCCGGCCTGATGGCCGCCGTGGCCTCGCTCGTCGCCGCCTGCAAATCGGGCCCCGAGCCGGCCACACCGCCCGGCGAGGCCGCCGCGCCGGCGAGCCCGGTCGCAGGCGTGGCCGGCCCCGAACCCGCGGCCCGGGGTTCCGCGCGCCCGTCGGCCGCGGCCGACCCGCGCGCCTACCGCCAGGACGCGGCTACCCACCTCTACGGATTGAACCAGGCGCGCATCTATCCCGGCAAGCTCCCGCCCATGCTGTACGCGATCGGCACGCTGCAGGTGGACATCGACCGCAGCGGCCAGGTCACCCGCCTGCACTGGATGCGCGCGCCGCGCCATGCGCCCGAGGTGATCGCGGAGATCGAGCGCACCGTGCGCGCCGCCGCGCCCTACCCCGTGCCCACGCGCCTGGGCCGCGTGACCTACACCGACACCTGGCTCTGGGACAAGTCGGGCCGCTTCCAGCTCGACACGCTCACCGAAGGCCAGCTCTGAAGCCCGCTCCGGCGGACCCGGGCGCCGCCGCTGCCGTGCGTCAGGAGCCACGGTAGGTCGAATAGCTCCACGGGCTGACCAGCAGCGGCACGTGGTAGTGCTGGTCGGCATGGGCGATGCCGAAGTCCAGGCTCACCCGGTCCAGGAAATTCGGCTCCGGCAACGCCACGCCGCGCGCACGGAAGTAGGCGCCCACGTCGAAGGTCAGGCGGTAGGTGCCGGTGCGCAGGCTGGCGTTGTCGAAGAGCGGCGCATCGGTGCGGCCGTCGTGGTTGAGCACCAGCGACTGCAGCAGCCGGGCCTGTCCGCCCTCCGTCGCGTAGAGCGCCACGGCCATGCCCGCGGCGGGGCATCCGTGCATGGTGTCGAGAACGTGCGTGCTGAGGCCCATGGGGCGTGTCTCCTGGTCGGTCCGTGAGGGGATGGATGAGAAAAGCCGGCGTGCCGGCCGGTCCCACTGCACCGGCGCGCGCCATGCGGCAGTGTATGCATGGCGGCGCCCCGCCGTAACGAACCGTGACGCGCCGGAGCGGGCACCCGTTCTACACTGTCCGCCGCTCCGCCGGCATTCCACGCTCCGGCACACATCAACGACAAAGAAGGGAAGGGCTCCAGCCAATGTCATCTCTCCGCCTCCAACGTCCCTGGCTGCTGGCCGGAAGCTCCGTGCTCGCGCTGCTGTCCATCGCGGGTTGCGCCAATCTCCCCGGCGGCGCCGAGCCCGCAGCCACGGCATCCGCCACGAACAGCGCGCCGGTGCAGACGCCGGCCGCGCGCGCGGCCGGCCGCGCCTACGACATGGACATGGACGTGTTCCACCCGGTCGTCGCGCGCAGCGGCATGGTGGCCACGGAGCAGGAACTGGCGTCGAAGGTGGGGCTGGACATCCTGCGCGCGGGCGGCAACGCGATCGATGCGGCCGTGGGCGTGGGCTTCGCGCTGGCCGTGGTGCTGCCCAACGCCGGCAATCTGGGCGGCGGCGGCTTCATGATGGTCTACGACGCGAAGAGCGGCAAGAGCGTGGCGCTCGACTTCCGCGAGGTCGCGCCGCGCAAGGCGAGCCGCGACATGTACCTGGACGACAAGGGCAACGTGATCGACGGCAAGTCACTGCACACGCACTACGCCGTGGGCGTGCCCGGCACCGTGGCCGGCCTGGAGCATGCGCTCAAGTCCTGGGGCACCATGCCCCTCTCGAAGGTGATCGCGCCGGCCATCGCGCTCGCCGACAAGGGCTTCCCGGTGAGCCTCACGCTCGCCAAGACGCTCGCCCAGGAACGCGACACGATGGGCCGCTGGCCCGCCACGCGGCAGATCTTCTGGCGCGGCGACGCACCGCTGAAGATCGGCGACCGGCTGGTGCAGAAGGACCTGGCCCAGTCCATGCGCCTCATCGCGCAGCAGGGCGCGAAGGCCTTCTACCAGGGCCCGATCGCGCGCCGCATCGCCGCCGAAATGGCGCCCTACCCCGGCGCGATCACGCTGCAGGATCTGCGCGATTACGAGGTCGTGGAACGCACGCCCGTGCGCGGCACCTACCGCGGCTACGAGGTGGTGACCATGCCCCCGCCCTCGTCCGGCGGCGCGCACCTCGTGCAGATCCTCAACATGCTCGAACCGATGCCGCTCGCCCAGTGGGGCGCGGGCAGCGCGCAGACGCTGCACATGATGGCCGAGAGCATGAAGCTCGCGTATGCCGACCGCTCCGAATACCTGGGCGACCCGGACTTCGTGAAGGTCCCGCTCAAGGGCCTCACCTCCAAGGCGTACGCCGCCTCGCTCGCGAAGACCATCGACCCGAACAAGGCACGCCCGGCCAAGGACATCAAGCCCGGCCAGCCGCAACCCTACGAGAGCGACCAGACCACGCACTTCTCGGTGGTGGACAAGGCCGGCAACGCCGTGGCCGTGACGTACACGCTCAACACCAACTTCGGCAGCGGCATCGTCGCCAAGGGCACCGGCATCCTGCTCAACAACGAGATGGACGACTTCGCCGCCAAGCCGGGCGTGGCCAATGCCTACGGCCTCGTGGGCGGCGACGCCAATGCGGTGGCCGGCGGCAAGCGCCCGCTGTCGTCGATGACGCCGACGCTGGTGCTCAAGGACGGCAAGCCCGTGCTCGTCACCGGCAGCCCCGGCGGCGCGCGCATCATCACCACCGTGCTGCAGACCGTGGTGAACGTGATCGACTTCGGCATGAACCCCGCCGAGGCCGCCGCCGCCCCGCGCATCCACCACCAGTGGACGCCGGACGAGCTGCGCATCGAAAACGGCCTCTCGCCCGACACCCTGGCGCTGCTGCAGTCCCGCGGCCACGTGCTGGCCCTGAAGCCCTCCATGGGCCGCACGCAGACCATCCAGCGCAAGGACGGCGTGCTCTTCGGCTATTCCGATCCGCGCAATCCGGACGGACTCACGCTGGGGTATTGACGCAGGGCGGCGCCCTGCCGCCGTCAGGCCACGGCCGGCATCGGGTGGGCGAGAAAGAACCGCAGCATTTCCGCGCTGGCATCCACCCCGTCCGTGTCGGTGAAGGAGCCCTGCCCGTCGCCGCCGGACCACGCGTGGCCCGCGCCGTGGAGCTCCCACAGCTCGGCGCCGCATCGCCCCATGCCGTCCTGGTAGACCGTTCGGGTGAACCGCCTGCCCCGCACCGAGACACCCGCGGTCGCCTGCGGAAACAGGGCCTGCAGGGTTTCGCTCTCGTGGGCCTTCACCGCCGCGTCGACGACGGCGCAGCCATTGCCGGGGTGCACGGTCGTGTCGCCATCGCCGTGGAACACGATCGTCGGCACCGCGCATCCGCGGCCCGCGGTCCCGCCGGCTCCGGGGCTTCCACTGCGCATCACGGAGAGCGCCGACATCGCATCGCTCGCCGCGCCCGCACGCAGGCCGGAATGCACGCCCACGGCGGCGAAGATGTCGGGGTAGCCGCATCCGAGGATGTCCGCCATGGCGCCGCCGGCCGACAGTCCCGCCACGAACATGCGGGACCGGTCCACCCGGTGCTCCCCGGCGACCGACAGCGCCAGCGCCGCCAGCAGGGCGGGCTCGCCTCCATCCCGCGCCTGGTGCTGCGGCTTGTACCAGTTCCAGCACCGGTACGCGTTGTCCCATTGCGCCTGTTCCGGGTACAGCACCGCCACCCCGGCGCCGCCCGAGTGCACATGCATTTGCGTGCCGGCCGCGAAATCGCCGGCATCTTGACCGCAGCCGTGGAGCATGACCACCAGCGGGCATTCCGGTGCGTCTTCCGTGCGCTTTGGAAGGTACAGCCAGTACGCGATCGTGCGGCCGCGGTGCGAGAACGTCCCGCGTGTCCACTGTTCGGCGTCCATATGGTCCGGCAGGGTGTAGGGCAACGGGACCAAGTGCGCGGACCGGGCGGCATCGGCCGTGAGGGTGGGAAATTCGATCATTCGTGCTTTCGGTAATTTTTCGCCGGCGCGCCCCGCGGGCGCTGTGCGCGGCTGCGCCGGTGCGGCGCAAGCCGATGCGCCGTGGCCTGCGACGCCCGGCATCCGCCCCACTATGGACGCCCCTCCCCTGCGGCAGTGCAGCAATTACGCCTGTCCCCGCGTGCTCGCCGTCCTACGCAGCTGCCGCAATGCCCGGATGCCGGCCCGCTCCGCCCGCCATCTGTATGCGGCGTACTGTCCCACGGTCCCGGGCATGCGGCGGGGCGCACCATGGTTTTTCACTTTACGGAAAAAACACCATGGCCATCAAAACCGTCGCAGACCTTTTCATCCACGAGCTGTCGGACACCTACAGCGCAGAAAAGCAGATGACCCGCTCGCTGCCGAAAATGGCGCGGGCTGCCACGTCCGAAGAGCTTTCGCAGGCGTTCCTGGACCATCTGGAGGAAACCCGCGGCCAGGTCGAGCGCATCGATGAACTGGTGGCGGTCGCCGGCCTCAAGCTCAAGCGCGTCAAGTGCGCGGCGATGGAAGGCCTGGTCGAGGAAGGCAACGACCTGATCGAGGGAATCGCCAAGGGCCCCGTGCTCGACGTCGCGCTGATCGGTGCCGGACAGCGGGCGGAACACTACGAGATCGCGAGCTACACCACCCTGGTGCTGCTGGCGACCAAGCTCGGCTACGAGGGCGCGGTGCCGCTGCTCCAGGCGTCGCTGGCGGAAGAGAAAGCGACGGACGAGCGGCTCGGCATGCTGGGCCAGGCCGCGGCGATCGAAGAGGCCACGGATCGCTGAGCGCACCGGGAGCCTCACCGTGCCCGCTGCCGCAGGACACGGCCCCGATGCCTCGCCTTTCCTCGGGTTCTGGATGGGCGGGTTCGAAGGCGCCGACCACGTCAACGGCCACGGGCAGCCGCTGGACCCGAACATGCGCAACGGACATGCGGTACGGTTCGCGGAAGACTACGCGGCAGCGAAACGCCTGGGCCTGCATGTCGTCCGGGAAAGCATCGGGTGGCGGATTTTCGAAGCAGGCGGCGCGGCGGCGATGCTGTCGCTGCAGGCACAGGCGCGAGCGGCCGCATCCCAGGGCCTGCAGGTGGTGTGGAGCCTGATGCACTACGGCTGGCCGGACCGGCTGGACCCGCTCGCCCGGCCCGGGCAATTCATCGATGCGTTTTCCAGGCACTGCAGGCTGGTCGCCGAACTGATCGCGGACGTCGTGGGTCCTCCCCCCGTCTACCAGCCGGTCAACGAGATCTCCTTTCTCGCCTGGGCCGCCACCAGCACGGACCTGATCCAACCCTGCCGGCCGCCGGTGCCCGAAAAGGGCCCCGAACTCAAGCGGACCCTGGTGCGAGCGGCGCTGCGCGGCATCGACGCCCTCTGGTCCGTCGCGCCCGGCGCGCGCATCGTGCACACCGACCCGGCCATCCATGTCGAGCCGCCGCTCGGCGCCGGTCCCGCTGACAGCGACGCCGCCGCACGGGAGACCGCGAGCCAGTTCGAGGCCTGGGAGCAGCATGCGAAAACCGTGACCTTCAAGGAATACAGCCGCTTCTGCGGGCCGGACGACACGCCTACTATCCCATCCGGCTCGTCGCGGAAAAGGCACTGCTGGCGCACTACGTGGAGCGTGCCCGGGACGAAAGCGGAGTCACCTTCCTCGGCCGGCTGGGCACCTACCGCTACATCGACATGCACGTGACGATCGCCGAAGCGCTGGACGTGGCCGACTGCTACCGGCGCAGCCTGCAGGCCCAGGTGCCGCTGCCGGCCTTCGTGGTCGATCCCCTGGCGTAGGGGCGCGTACACCGCAGACATCTCGCGCGCCTCCCCGCCGCGCACTCGGGGAAAAACTCCTGCTACAGCACCAGCAGCGCGCGGAAGTCGTTCACGTTCGTGTGCGTCGGCCCGGTGACGACCAGATCGCCGAGCGCTTCGAAAAAACCGTAGGCGTCGTTGCGCGCCAGATGATCGTCCACGCGCAGGCCCGCCGCGGCCGCGCGCGCGAGCGTATCGGGCGTCACCCGCGCACCGGCGTTGTCCTCCACGCCGTCGATGCCGTCGGTATCGGCCGCCAGCGCCCAGACGCCCTCCTGGCCCTGCAGCGCGCGCGCCAGCCCCAGGCAGAACTCCCCGGCGCGCCCGCCCCGTCCGCGTGCGCTGCCCGGTGGGCGCGCCCGCACCGTCACCGTGGTCTCGCCGCCCGAGAGGATGACGCAGGACCGCGCGAACGGCGTACCGTGGCGCGCCACCGAGCGGGCCAGCGCGGCATGCACGGCGCCCACTTCGCGCGATTCGCCCTCCATCTCGTCCGACAGGACGTGCACCGCCAGGCCCGCGGAGCGTGCTGCCGCGGCCGCCGCCTCCAGCGACTGGCGCGGCGTGGCGATCAGGTGCACCTGCGGCGCCTGGCCCGGCACGGGCTTGGGCGTCTCCAGCGCACCGGCCTGCAGCGCCACGCGCACGGCCGCCGGCAGGCCGATGCCATGGCGGTCCAGGATACGCAGCGCATCGGCGCAGGTCGTCGCATCCGGCACCGTGGGGCCGCTCGCGATCACCGCCGGATCGTCGCCCGGCACGTCGCTGATCGCGAGCGTCACGACGCGCGCGGGCGCGCAGGCCGCGGCCAGCCGCCCGCCCTTGATGCGCGAGAGGTGCTTGCGCACGCAGTTCATGTCCGCGATGCCCGCACCGCTCTCCAGCAGCGCCCGGTGGATGCGCTGCTTGTCCTCCAGCGCCAGGCCTTCGGCCGGCAGCGTGAGCAGCGCGGAGCCGCCGCCCGAGATCAGGCAGATCACGAGATCGTCGGCGGTGAGCCCCTGCGCCAGCTCCAGCATGCGCCGCGCCGCCGCCTCGCCTGCCGCGTCCGGCACCGGGTGCGCGGCCTCCACGATCTCGATGCGCGCAGGCGCGCCCACAGGCCGCGGCGGCACGTGGCCGTAGCGCGTCACGACCAGCCCGGAGAGCGGCACCTCGGCCGGCCACAGTGCCTCGAGCGCATGCACCATCGAGGCCCCGGCCTTGCCGGCTCCCAGCACCAGCGTGCGGCCCCGTGGCGGGGCGGGCAGGTGCGCGGCCATGCGCACCGAGGGCAGGGCGGTCCGCACGGCCACGTCGTAGAGGTGACGCAGGAAGCGCGCGGGGTCGGCGGCGGGATCGGGCACGGGCGACGGGACAGCGGCAGCAGCAGACGGCAGGGCGGGGAGGGTCATGCGCGGATTCTGGCGCAAGGCGGCCCCGGCGCACCGCCCCGGTGCGGGTATGCCCCGATGCCGATCCCGCTTATGGTGCACAAAAACTGCATACAAAATCCGGCTGCGGCGGCTATCATGGCCCGATGGAGACTTCGACCACCAGCGCCATCGTCGCGAGCCTGACCAAGGCCATCGTGGAGCACCGGCTGCAGCCCGGCGCCAAACTGGCCGAGCAGAAGCTCGCGGACCATTTCGGCGTGTCGCGCACGCTGGTGCGGCAGGCGCTCTTCCAACTGTCGCAGAACCGGCTCGTCACGCTGGAGCCCGCGCGCGGCGCCTTCGTGGCGGCGCCGTCGGCCGAAGAGGCGCGCCAGGTGTTCGCCGTGCGCCGCATGCTCGAGGCCGAGATGACGCGCGCCTTCGTGCGCGAGGTGACGCCTGCGCGCATCCGCGCCCTGCGCGAGCACGTGGCCCGCGAGCAGCAGGCGGTGGAGCAGGCCGACGTGCCGGGCCGCACCGAGCTGCTGGGCGACTTCCACGTGCGCATGGCCGAACTCATGGGCAACGAGGTGCTCGCGCAGTTGCTGGGCGAGCTGATCTCGCGCTGCGCGCTCATCACGCTCATGTACCAGAGCGCCGCCGAGGCCGCCCATTCGCACGAGGAGCACGGCCACATCGTCAAGGCGCTGGCCGCGCGCGATGCGGACCTGGCCGTGCGCCTGATGGACGAGCACCTGCGCCACGTGGAGGCCAGCCTGGCCTTCGACCGCGCGCACCCGCCCAACGAACTGTCCCGCGCGCTGTCCTGACGCGCCGCCCTCTTCCACGCCCCGATTCCACACCGATCCACCGACATGACCGCATCGCCGCTCTACGACGCCACCCTGCCCTACCCGCGCGACCTCGCAGGCTATGGCCGCAACCCGCCGCACGCCCGCTGGCCCGGCGGCGCGCGCATCGCCGTGCAGTTCGTGCTGAACTACGAGGAAGGCGGCGAGAACGCCACGCTGCACGGCGACGCGGGCAGCGAACAGTTCCTCTCGGAGATGTTCAACCCGGCGAGCTACCCCGACCGCCACATCAGCATGGAAGGCATCTACGAATACGGCTCGCGCGCGGGCGTGTGGCGCCTGCTGCGCGAGTTCGAGCGCCGCGGCCTGCCGCTCACCGTGTTCGGCGTGGCCACCGCGCTGCAGCGCCATCCCGAGGTGGCCGCCGCCTTCGGCGAACTGGGCCACGACATCGCCTGCCACGGCCTGAAGTGGATCCACTACCAGAACGTGCCCGAGGAGGTGGAGCGCGCCCACATGGCCGAGGCCATGGACATCCTCACGCGGCTCACCGGCAGCCGGCCGCTGGGCTGGTACACCGGCCGCGACAGCCCCAACACCCGCCGCCTCGTGGCCGACTACGGCGGCTTCGCCTACGACAGCGACTACTACGGCGACGACCTGCCCTTCTGGATGAAGGTGAGAAAGACCGACGGCACCGACGCCACGCAGCTCATCGTGCCCTACACGCTCGACTGCAACGACATGCGGTTCGCGCTGCCTCAGGGCTACTCGCACGCCGATCCGTTCTTCCAGTACATGAAGGACACCTTCGATGCGCTGTACGCCGAAGGCGATCCGGCCGGCGACGACCGGCCCAAGATGATGAGCATCGGCATGCACTGCCGCCTGCTGGGCCGCCCCGGCCGCATCACGGCGCTGCAGCGCTTCCTCGACCACATCCAGCGCCACGACGACGTCTGGGTGTGCCGCCGCATCGACCTCGCGCGCCACTGGGCCGCGACCCATCCCTGCCCGAAGGTGACGCCATGACCCTGACCCTCGACCAGCTCAACGCCGCGCCTGCGGCCGACGCCCTGCAATGGCTGGACGGCCTCTACGAGCACTCGCCCTGGATCGCCGAAGGCGCGCTCGCCGAACGGCCGTTCCGCTCGCTCGCGCAGCTGAAGCACGCGATGGTGCGCGTGCTGGATGCGGCCCCGCGCGACGCGCAGCTCGCGCTCATCCGCGCCCACCCGGAACTCGCCGGCAAGGCCATGGTGGCGCGCACGCTCACGGCCGAATCCACGGGCGAGCAGTCCCGCGCCGGCCTCACGCACTGCACGCCCGAGGAATTCGACCGCCTGCAGCAGCTCAACACCGACTACAACGCGCGCTTCGGCTTTCCGTTCATCCTGGCGGTGCGCGGCCCGCGCGGCACGGGCCTGCCGCGCCAGGAGATCATCGAGACCTTCGCGCGCCGGCTGGAGAGCCACCCCGACGCCGAGTTCGCCGAAGCGCTGCGCAACATCCACCGCATCGCGGAGATCCGCCTGAACGACAAGTTCGGCGTCGAACCCACCCTCGGCAACGACGTGTGGGACTGGCAGGAAAAACTCGCGCAGCACAGCGATCCGGGCTTCGCGGAGCAGGGCCAGCTCACCGTCACCTACCTGACCGACGCCCACCGTGCCTGCGCGCAGCGCATCAGCCACTGGATGCGCGACTGCGGCTTCGACGAGGTCGAGGTGGACGCCGTGGGCAACGTGGTCGGGCGCTACCACGCGGCCGATCCCGAGCGCCAGAAATGGCTCATGACCGGCAGCCACTACGACACCGTGCGCAACGGCGGCAAGTACGACGGGCGTCTGGGCATCTTCATTCCCATGGCCTGCGTGCGCGAACTGCACCGCGCCGGCCGCCGCCTGCCGTTCGGCATCGAGGTCGTGGGCTTCGCCGAAGAGGAAGGCCAGCGCTACAAGGCCACCTTCCTCGGCTCCGGCGCGCTGATCGGCGACTTCCGCCCCGAATGGCTGGACCAGCGCGATGCCGACGGCATCACCCTGCGCGAGGCCATGCAGCACGCGGGCCTGTGCATCGACGACATCCCGAAGCTGCGGCGCGATGCGGCCGCCTACCTGGGCTTCGTGGAAGTGCACATCGAACAGGGCCCGGTGCTCAACGAACTCGGCCTGCCGCTGGGCGTGGTCACCTCCATCAACGGCAGCGCGCGCTACGTGTGCGAGATGCGGGGCGTGGCGAGCCATGCCGGCACCACGCCCATGGACCGCCGCCGCGACGCGGCCACCGGCGTGGCGGAACTCGCGCTCTACCTGGAGCGCCGCGCCGCGCAGGACGGCGACTCGGTGGGCACCATCGGCCAGCTCAACGTGCCCGGCGGCTCCATCAACGTGGTGCCCGGCCGCTGCGCCTTCAGCCTGGACCTGCGCGCCCCCACCGACCCGCAGCGCGATGCGCTGGTGGCGGACGTGCTCGCCGAGCTGGCCGCGATCGCCCAGCGCCGCGGGCTGCGCTACACCGCCGAACGCGCCATGCTCGCATCGGCCGCCCCGAGCGACGCCGGCTGGCAGCGGCGTTGGGAAGCCGCGGTCGAGGCCGCGGGCCTGCCCGTCTTCCGCATGCCCAGCGGCGCGGGGCACGACGCGATGAAGCTGCACGAGATCATGCCCCAGGCCATGCTGTTCGTGCGCGGCCAGAACGGCGGCATCAGCCACAACCCGCTGGAGAGCACCACGAGCGACGACATGCAGCTCGCCGTAGAGGCCTTCTCCCACCTCCTGAACCAACTCGCCCAAGAAAAGAACCCATGAGCAACAGCACCTACGCCCACATCGACGCCTGGATCGACCAGCATTTCGACGAGGAGGTGCAGTTCCTGCAGGCCCTCGTGCGCGTGCCCACCGACACGCCGCCCGGCAACAACGCCCCGCATGCCGAACGCACCGCGGAGCTGCTGCGGGCCTTCGGGTACGAAGCCGAGAAGCACGCCGTGCCCGAGAGCGAGGTGCGTGCCTACGGCATGGAATCGGTCACCAACCTGATCGTGCGCCGTCCCTACGGCAGCGGCGGCAGGACCGTCGCGCTCAACGCCCACGGCGACGTGGTGCCGCCCGGCGAGGGCTGGACGCACGACCCCTACGGCGCCGAGATCGTTCATGCAAAGATGTACGGCCGCGCCACGGCGGTGAGCAAGAGCGACTTCGCCTCGTTCACCTTCGCCGTGCGCGCGCTGGAGGCCGTCGCCCGACCTGCGAAAGGCGCGGTGGAGCTGCACTTCACCTACGATGAGGAATTCGGCGGCGAACTCGGCCCCGGCTGGCTGCTCGCACAGGGCCTGACGAAGCCCGACCTGATGATCGCCGCGGGCTTCAGCTACGAAGTCGTGACGGCCCACAACGGCTGCCTGCAGATGGAAGTGACCGTGCACGGCAAGATGGCCCATGCCGCCGTGCCGCATACGGGCGTCGATGCGCTGCAGGGCGCCGTGCACATCCTGAACGCGCTCTACCAGCAGAACACGCTGTACCGGCAGGTCACATCGAAGGTCGAGGGCATCAAGCACCCCTACCTCAACGTGGGCCGCATCGAAGGCGGCACCAACACCAACGTCGTTCCCGGCAAGGTCGTCTTCAAGCTCGACCGCCGCATGATCCCGGAAGAGAACCCCGTGGAGGTGGAAGCCACCATCCGCCGCGTCATCGACGAGGCCGCCGCCGGCTGCGAAGGCATCCGCGTGGAAGTGCGCCGCCTGCTGCTCGCCAACGCGATGACGCCGCTGGAAGGCAACCGCCCGCTGGTGGACGCGATCCAGCGCCACGCGGAAGCAGTGTTCGGCGAACGCCCGCCTGCCGTGGGCACGCCGCTCTACACCGACGTGCGGCTGTACGTGGAGCGCGGCATTCCCGGCGTGATCTACGGCGCCGGCCCGCGCACCGTGCTCGAATCGCACGCCAAGCGCGCGGACGAACGCGTGGAGCTGGAGGATCTGCGCCGCGCCACCAAGGTGATTGCGCGGGCGCTGCACGATCTGCTGGCGGCCTGACGCGCGGCGCGTTGTGCGCCCGACACACCCCCGCCGGGCACCTGCCCGGCTTTTTTTCGCCCACGCGACACGCAACCCGGGATTACCCCCAGCGGGCTCGACCGTTTCCTGTCTACATTTTTTGTATGCAAGTTCGGCGCACAAGTCGACGGCTGCGCCCCTTCCAGGAACCCTCATGCACTTTCTGTTTCGCACCCTTTTCGGCCGCGTGGTCCTCGCGCTCGTGGTCGGCGTTCTCCTCGGCCTGTTCGCGCCCCACTGGGCGGTGCAGCTCAAGCCGCTGGGCGACGGCTTCATCAAGCTCATCAAGATGCTGATCCCGCTGGTGGTGTTCTGCGTGGTGGTGCACGGCATCGCCGGTACGGGGGATCTGAAGCGCGTGGGCCGGGTGGGCATCAAGTCGCTGATCTACTTCGAGGTGGTCACCACCGTCGCGCTGGCGCTGGGACTGGTGCTGGCGTTCGTGTTCGAGCCGGGCGTGGGCATGAACGTGGACCCGCGCGGGCTGGATGCCTCGGCAATGAGCGCCTACACCGACAACGCGAACAAGCTCTCGGGCGGCGGTTTCAGCGATTTCGCGCTCAAGCTCATTCCCACGACCGCGGTGAGCGCCTTCTCCACGGGCGACGTCCTGCAGGTGCTGCTGTTCTCGATCATCTTCGGCTGCGCGCTGGCGCTGGTGGGCGAGCGCGGCGCGCGCGTGGCCGGGCTCATCGAGGATTTCTCGGTGGTGCTGTTCCGCGCCATGGGCCTCATCATCCAGCTCGCGCCGCTCGGCGTGCTGGGCGCCATCGCGTTCACGGTGGGCAAGTACGGGGTCGGCTCGCTCAAGCAGCTCGGCATGCTGGTGGGGCTGTTCTACGTCGCCGTGGCGCTGTTCGTCGTGGTGGTGCTCGGACTCATCATGCGCTTTTCGGGCTTCAGCCTGTTCAAGCTGCTGCGCTACCTGCGCGAGGAACTGGCCGTGGTGTTCGCCACCACCTCGTCCGACAGCGTGCTGCCGCAGATCATGGCCAAGCTCAAGCACATGGGCGTGCGCGATTCCACCGTGGGGCTGGTGATCCCCACGGGCTACTCGTTCAACCTGGACGCGTTCTCCATCTACATCACGCTCGCGGCCGTGTTCATCGCCCAGGCGACCAACACGCCGATCAGCATGGCCGACCTGCTGACCATTCTCGCGATCTCGCTCGTGACCTCCAAGGGCGCGCACGGCGTGCCGGGTTCGGCCATCGTGGTGCTCGCCGCCACGCTGCACGCGATCCCGGCCATTCCCGCGATCGGCCTGGTGCTGGTGCTGTCGGTGGACTGGTTCATGGGCATCGCGCGCGCCCTGGGCAACCTCGTGGGCAACTGCGTGGCCACGGTGGCCATCGCCGCCTGGGAGGGCGACATCGACCGAACGCGGGCGCACGCCGTGCTCGACGGCAAGGACGTGCCGCCACTGACGTGAGCGCGCTGGCTTGCAAACGGCTTACGGTCGCGCGGTGCATTCGCAACACTTTGGATATTTAGGTAAACGAAAGAAACAACCTGGGGTGTAATCCAAACACTTCTTTGCAAGAAGGTTTGACATGCTCCAGACACTGCGCTCCAAAATTCTCTTCATCAGCACCGCCACGGTGGTCTGTGCCCTGGCGGTCACCGGGGCCGCCACCTACAGCATCACCCGCGCCAGCACCTTCGAAACCATCGAACAGGATCTGAACGCGGTGGCGGCGGGCAATGCGATGGCCGTCGACCAGTGGGTGGCCGCCAAGGCGCGTGCGGTGGAGGCGACCGCCGCGGCCGTGGAGCCGGGCGATCCCCAACGCTACGTGGCGCTGATGGGCAAGGCCAACGGCTTTCCGATCACCACCGTCGGCTGGGAAGACAAGTCCTTCTTCTCCACCACCACGACCCCGGCGGGCTACGACCCCACCGCGCGGCCCTGGTACAAGACCGCGGTGCAGGCCGGCAAGCTGGCCGTCACCAAGCCCTACGGCGATTCCACCACCGGCGTGCCCTACGTGGCCTTCGTGGCGCCCATGCTGCGCGGCGGCAAGCTCGAGGGCGTGCTGAGCGGTGCGGTGCCGCTCGACGGCGTGCGCGAGGTGGTCGCGGCCATCCGCCCCACGCCGGGCAGCTTCGGTTTCGTGGTCAACAGCGACGGGCAGGTCATCGCGCATGCCGACGCCAAGCTGGCGCTCAAGCCCGTCACCGAGATTTCTTCCGTGCTGACGCCGGCCACCATGGCGTCCCTCGCCACGTCGGACAAGCCGCTCGAGGTCGAGATGGACGGCGCCGCCAAGCTGCTCAAGGGCCGCCCGGTGCATGGCACGGACTGGACGCTGATCGTGGCCCTGGACAAGGCCGAGGCCACGGCCGGCCTGCGCAGCGTGCTGCACACCCTGGCCATCGCGATCGTGCTGCTGGCGCTGGCCGCGGCCGGTGTCGCGGCACTGCTCACGGCCACGTCCTTCCGCCGCCTCTCGCAGGTGCGCGACGCGATGGACCGCATCGGTTCCGGCGGCGGCGACCTGACGCAGCGCCTGCCCGTGTCGGGCCGCGACGAGGTGGCGCAGATCGCTTCGTCCTTCAACGCCTTCGTGGAGCAGATCGCCACCGTGCTCAAGGACGTGCGGCACGGCGTGGAATCGATGAAGACCGCCACCGACGAGATCCGCGCGGGCAACCAGGATCTGTCGAACCGCACCGAAGGCTCGGCCAGCGCGCTGCAGGAAACCTCGGCCTCGCTATCGCAGCTCACCGTGACCGTCAAGCAGTCGGCCGACGCCGCCGCCCAGGCCACGCGCCTGGCGAATGCAGCCAGCGCCTCGGCCCTGAAGGGCGGCGAGGTGGTGGCCAGCGCGGTGAGCACCATGGACGAGATCTCCGGCGCCTCGTCGAAGATCGGCGAGATCATCGGGGTGATCGACTCCATCGCCTTCCAGACCAACATCCTGGCGCTGAACGCCGCCGTGGAAGCGGCCCGTGCCGGCGAGCAGGGCCGCGGCTTCGCGGTGGTGGCCGGCGAGGTGCGCAGCCTCGCGCAGCGCAGCGCCGAAGCGGCCAAGGAGATCAAGACCCTCATCGACGCCTCGGGCGCCAGCGTGGTCACGGGCACCCAGCGCGTGCGCGCCGCGGGCGAGACGATGGGCGAGATCGTGGACGGCATCCAGCGCGTGACGCAGATCATCGGCGAGATCAACGGCTCGATGGCCGAGCAGAGCGCCGGCATCGGCCAGATCAACCAGGCCGTGGCCGAGATGGACCGCGCCACGCAGCAGAATGCCGCGCTGGTCGAGGAATCGACGGCCGCGTCCGGCGTGCTCAACGACCAGGCCCACCACCTCTCGCGCACCGTGGCGGGCTTCACGCTCGACGACGCGGCGCAGGGCGGCTCCGCCCCAGCGGGCCACCTGGTCGCGCTGCCGCGCTGACCCGGGGGCGCGGGTCCGCTTTTCGCGCCGCGCCCTTCCTTCTCCGCCCCTCTTCCCCGCCCCGCCGCGCACGCCCCGTGCGCCTGCGCGGCGACCGCTCCTGCACCATCCGCGTGCAGCCGCAGCGCCTCCCCCGAGTTCCTGCATATTCCCGCGCGGCGCGTTTCCGGCTGCTCACCGGCGCCTGTCGCCGGAACCGTAAGCACACCCGCAGCCTGTGCACGCATCTTGCATACACCGCTGCCGGCATGCGGGTAAGCCCCAGGCCACGCCCCATGAATGGGCCTTCTTTTGCATCCTTTTTTTGTATACAAACATGGATGCATCGCTTGCAGACGCAGGCGCCCGCCGGCCCGAACCCCGCCACGAGGAGAACACCATGCAGTCCGCCACCCATCCCGTCAGCGCCGCCGGCTCGGAGCCGCCGCCCACCGCATCCGCGCCCGCCGTGCCGTCCCATGCGTCCCCGCATGCGGGCAACGCGCTCATCAAGCCGGGCTACGACCCGCGCCTGACCAACGAGGACCTGGCACCGCTCAAGAACCAGACCTGGGGCCAGTACAACATCTTCGCGTTCTGGATGTCGGACGTGCACAGCGTGGGCGGCTACGTCACCGCCGGCAGTTTGTTCGCGCTGGGGCTCTCCAGCTGGCACGTGCTGGCGGCGCTCTTGATCGGCATCGTGATCGTGCAGTTCTTCTGCAACCTGGTGGCCAAGCCCAGCCAGGTGACCGGCACGCCCTACCCCGTGATCTGCCGCGCCTCGTTCGGCGTGCTGGGCGCCAACATTCCCGCCATCATCCGCGGCCTGATCGCGGTGGCCTGGTACGGCATCCAGACCTACCTGGCCTCCAGCGCCTTCATGATCCTGGCGCTGCACTTCTACCCCTCGCTGGATGCGTACGCCGACGTCGCGCAGCACGGCTTCGCGGGGCTCTCGACCCTGGGCTGGGTGTCGTTCATGGTCATGTGGGTGCTGCAGGCACTGGTGTTCTGGCACGGCATGGAGGCGATCCGCCGCTTCATCGACTGGGCCGGCCCCGGCGTCTACGTGGTGATGGCCATCCTCTGCGGATGGCTGGTCTGGAAAGCCGGCTGGAAGAACATCGACCTGAACCTGGGCGGCGTGCGCTTCCAGGGCTGGGACGCGGTGCCGGTGATGCTCTCGGCCATCGCGCTGGTGGTGAGCTACTTCAGCGGGCCGATGCTCAACTTCGGCGATTTCTCGCGCTATGGCAAGAGCTTCGACGCGGTGAAGAAGGGCAACTTCTGGGGCCTGCCCGTCAACTTCGTGTTCTTCTCGCTGCTCACCGTGGTGACCACCGCCGCCACGCTGCCGGTGTTCGGCGAACTGATCACCGATCCGGTGCACACCGTGGGCCGCATCGACTCCACCACCGCCGTGGTGCTGGGCGCGCTCACCTTCATGATCGCCACCATCGGCATCAACATCGTGGCGAACTTCGTGTCGCCGGCGTTCGACTTCTCCAACGTGGCGCCGCAGCACATCAGCTGGCGCACGGGCGGCATGATCGCCGCCGTCGGCTCGATCTTCATCACGCCGTGGAACCTCTACAACAACCCGCAGGTCATCCACTACACGCTGGACGTGCTGGGCTCCTTCATCGGCCCGCTGTTCGGCATCCTGATCGCCGACTACTACTTCGTGCGCCGCCAGAAGGTGCTGGTGGACGACCTCTACACCATGGAGCCGCGCGGCGCCTACTGGTACAGCGGCGGCTACAACCCGCGCGCCGTGGGCGCACTGATTCCCGCCGCCCTGATTCCCATCCTCTGCGTGATCGTGCCGTCGTGGCGCGGCGCGGCGAGCTACGCCTGGTTCATGGGCATGGGCCTGGGCTTCCTCTTCTACCTTGCATTGAACCGAAAGAACTGACCGACGTGCGCATCCAGATCATCAATCCCAACACCACCTGGAGCATGACCGAGAAGATCGGGGCCTGCGCGCGCGCCGTGGCGCGGCCGGGTACCGAGGTCATCGCCGTGAGCCCCGCCATGGGCCCGGCCTCCATCGAAAGCCATTACGACGAGGCGCTGGCGGTGCCGGGCCTGCTGCAGGAGATCGCGCGCGGCGAGGCGGCGGGCGTCGACGGCTACGTGATCGCCTGCTTCGGCGATCCGGGCCTGAAGGCCGCGCGCGAACTCGCGCGCGGGCCGGTGGTCGGCATCGCCGAGGCCGCCATGCACCTGGCGAGCATGGTGGGCACGCGCTTCTCGGTGGTCACCACGCTCGGCCGCACCATGGGCCAGGCCTGGCACCTGGCCGAGATCTACGGCATGGAGCGCTTCTGCGCCAACGTGCGGGCCTGCGAGCTGCCGGTGCTGGAGCTGGAGGTGCCGGGCTCCGACGCGCGCGAACGCATCGTCGGCGAATGCCGGCGCGCGCTGGCCGAGGACGGCTGCGATGCCATCGTGCTGGGCTGCGCCGGCATGGCCGACCTGTGCGAGCACATCGGCCAGGTGCTGGGCGTGCCGGTGATCGACGGCGTGGCGGCCGCCACCACGCTGGTCGAATCGCTGGTGACGCTGCGGCTCGCCACGAGCAAGCACGGCGAACTGGCGCGGCCGCTGCCCAAGGCGATGGCCGGGGCGCTGTCGGGGTTCACGCTGGCTGCCGCTCCCACGGCGTCCACTGCGCCTGCATCCCCGACGGTGCAGCCGGAAACCCTGGTGCACGCGCCCGCGGCGCTCAAGCGGGCCTGACGGCGGTGCGGCGGCACAGGAAGCGACAATCCCCGCCATGCCACGCGCCGCCCCTGCTCCCAAGCCCCGCAACTCCCCCAAGACCGAATCGGCACCCGCCCCCGCTCCCGAAGCCGCCCAGGTGTCCATCGAAGGCATCGCGCGCGACCTGGCCACGGCGATCGTCGAGAAGCGCCTGCCGCCCGGCACCTGGCTGCGCGAGGAAGCGCTCGGGCGCATCTATTCCGTGAGCCGCACGAAGGTGCGCGCCGCCCTGGTCATGCTCGCCAAGGACCGGCTGATCGAGACCATTCCCGACAAGGGCTCGTTCGTGAGCCGCCCGAGCGTGCAGGAGGCGCGCGAGGTGTTCGCCGTGCGCCGCATCCTCGAGAGCGAGGTGGTGCGGCTGTTCGTGGCGCAGGCAGGCCGCGCCGAGTACCAGTTGCTGGAGCAGCACATCCGCTTCGAGCGCACGACGCTGAACTCCGCCACCGGTCGCGTGCAGGAAAAACTGCTGGGCGACTTCCACGTCGCGCTGGCCGAGGCCGCGGGCAACCGCACACTGGCCCAGCTGGTCCAGGAAATGGTGGCGCGCAGTTCGCTCATCGCCATGCTCTACCACTCGTCGAACGATCCGCACTGCTCGTCCGGCGAGCACGCCGAGTTCCTGCGCGTGTGCCGCAGCGGCGACGCCGAGGCCGCCGTCGCCTGCATGGTGGACCACCTGAACCGCATCGAATCCAGCCTCGAACTCGACAGCGAGCGCGCCGACCGGCAGCTCGACCTCGTCAAGGCCCTGCTGGCCTGACGCACCACGCCCGTGCCAGGGCCGTGCACCGCGGCGGTGCATGCGGCCCGGGCGAGCGGCCGGGCCGCGCGGGTTTTCCTGCGTGCGGTGGGCACCCGAATTGCATACATTTTTTCCATACATCGATGTGTGCAACTTCGCCCTGCCCGGGATTCCTGCCATGCCTTCCAGCCCGTCCGACCTCCATCCGGTAGACCAGCGCCTGCCCGCGGGCCAGCTCACCGCCCTGGGCCTGCAGCACGTGCTGGTGATGTACGCGGGCGCGGTGGCGGTGCCGCTCATCATCGGGCGCGCGCTCAACCTCACGCCGGACCTGGTGGCCAAACTCATTTCGGCGGACCTGTTCTGCTGCGGCCTCGTCACGCTGATCCAGGCGCTGGGCGCCACGCGCTGGTTCGGCGTGCAGTTGCCGGTGATGATGGGCGTGACCTTCGCGGCCGTCGCGCCCATGGTGTCGATGGCGCAGTCCACGGCCGGGCCGGCCGGCGCGGGCCTGATCTTCGGCTCGGTCATCGGCGCGGGCGTGGTGTCGATCCTGATCGCGCCGCTCATCAGCCGCATGCTGCGCTTCTTCCCGCCCGTGGTCACGGGCACGATCATCGCGGTGATCGGCATCAGCCTGATGCGCGTGGGCATCAACTGGATCTTCGGCAACCCGGCGGGCCCGACGGCGCCCACGGTGGTGAACCCCGACCACGTCAAATGGCTGGCCGAGGCGCAGGCCGCGGCCGGTGCGCCGGGCTCGTCGCTGCCGCCTGTCCCGAAGGGCCTGGCGGTGGTGCCCACGGTGCCCAACCCGCGCTACGGCGACCTGACGGGCGTGGGCGTCTCGGCCCTGGTGCTGCTGTCCATTTTGCTGATCGCCAAGTTCGCGCGCGGCTTCGTCGCCAACATCTCGGTACTGCTCGGCATCTGCATCGGCGGCGTGGCCGCCACGGCGCTGGGCCTGATGAACTTCGACAAGGTGGCCAAGGCGCAGTGGTTCGACCTGGTGCTGCCCTTCGAGATCGCGATGCCGATCTTCGACCCGGTGCTGATCCTCACCATGACGCTGGTGATGGTCGTGGTGATGATCGAATCCACCGGCATGTTCCTCGCGCTCGGCGAGATGACCGGCAGGAAGGTGGACCAGGCGGCCCTCACGCGCGGGCTGCGCACCGACGGGCTGGGCACGCTCATCGGCGGCATCTTCAACACGTTTCCCTACACGAGCTTCTCGCAGAACGTGGGCCTGGTGGCCGTGACGGGCGTCAAGAGCCGCTTCGTGTGCGTGGCCGGCGGGCTGATCCTGATCCTGCTGGGCCTGCTGCCGAAGATGGCGGCGCTGGTCGAATCCCTGCCCACGGTGGTGCTGGGGGGTGCGGGGCTGGTGATGTTCGGCATGGTGGCGGCCACCGGCATCCGCATCCTGGGCGCGGTGGATTTCAAGACCAACCGCTTCAACGCGATGATCGTGGCCGTCTCGATCGGCGTGGGCATGGTGCCGCTGGTGGCGCCCAACTTCCGCCAGTGGATGCCGCACTCTATTCATCCGCTGATCGAATCCGGTATTCTGCTGGCCTCGATCACCGCCGTGCTCCTGAATGTCTTCTTCAATGGCGCCAGCCGCGACACCTCCGCGGCCGTGGATGCCGCCCGGCAGGCCGACGCGCACTGAGCCCGGCCCGCCCCGCACCCACCCCGCTCCGCACACGGCGCGGGTCGTTCGTCTCCATGCACAGATGGCATGGACACGGGCCCGCTTCCCGCGGGCACGGCGTTAAGCTTCGATAGGCACCGCACCTGCGCCCATTTTCCGGAAAACCCGTATGACCCAGCCTCTCTCCGCCGCGGAAGCGGCCCTGCGCGAAGCCGCGCTCGAATACCACCGCAACCCCAGCCGCGGCAAGATTTCCGTCACGCCGACCAAGCCGCTGTCGAACCAGCGCGACCTCTCGCTCGCCTATTCGCCCGGCGTGGCCTATCCCTGCCTCGACATCCAGGCCGATCCGTCGCTCGCCTTCGACTACACCTCGCGCGGCAACCTCGTGGGCGTGATCACCAACGGCACCGCCGTGCTGGGCCTGGGCGACATCGGCCCGCTGGCCGGCAAGCCGGTGATGGAAGGCAAGGGGTGCCTGTTCAAGAAGTTCGCGGGCGTGGACGTGTTCGACATCGAACTGGCCGAGCGCGATCCGGACAAGCTCGTCGAGATCATCGCCAGCCTGGAGCCCACGCTCGGCGGCATCAACCTCGAGGACATCAAGGCGCCCGAGTGCTTCTACATCGAGCGCGAACTCTCCAAGCGCATGAACATTCCGGTGTTCCATGACGACCAGCACGGCACGGCCATCATCTCCAGCGCCGCGCTGCTGAACGGCCTGGAACTGGTGGGCAAGGACATCGGGGCCGTGAAGGTGGCCGTGTCGGGTGCCGGCGCCGCGGCCATCGCCTGCCTGGACGTGATGGTGGGCCTGGGCGTGAAGCGCGAGAACATCTACGTGGTGGACTCCAAGGGCGTGATCTACGAAGGCCGCGGCCCGCTGGACGAATCCAAGGCCCGCTACGCGCAGAAGACCGAAGCCCGCACCCTGGCCGACGTGGTGAACGGCGCCGACGTGTTCCTGGGCTGCTCGGCCCCCGGCGTGCTGACGGCCGAGATGGTGAAGACCATGGCCGACAGGCCGATCATCCTGGCCCTGGCCAACCCCGAACCCGAGATCCGCCCGGAACTCGCCAAGGCCATCCGCCCCGACTGCATCATCGCCACCGGCCGTTCGGACTACCCGAACCAGGTGAACAACGTGCTGTGCTTCCCCTACATCTTCCGCGGCGCGCTCGATTGCGGCGCCACGAAGATCACCGAGGCGATGAAGCTGGCCTGCGTGCGCGAGATCGCCGACCTCGCCAAGGCCGAGATGAGCGACGAGGTGGCCGCCGCCTACGCGGGCAAGGAACTCTCCTTCGGCCCCGACTACCTCATTCCCACGCCGTTCGACGTGCGGCTGATCCTGCGCATCGCGCCCGCCGTGGCCCGGGCCGCCGAGGAGTCGGGCGTGGCCACGCGCCCCATCCAGGATTACGACGCCTACCGCGAGAGCCTGACGCGCTTCGTCTACCAGACCAGCATGTTCATGCGCCCGGTGTTCGCCGCCGCCAAGGCCGCCCCCCAGCGCGTGGCCTATGCCGAGGGCGAGGACGAGCGCGTGCTGCGCGCCGCGCAGGTGGCCGTGGACGACGGCCTGGCCAAGCCCATCCTGATCGGCCGTCCGGCCGTGATCGAAGTGCGCATCAAGAAGGCCGGCCTGCGCATCCAGCTGGGCAAGGACGTCGAGGTCTGCAACCCCGAGGACGATCCGCGCTTCCGCCAGTACTGGGAGGCCTACCACCGCCTGATGGGCCGCGACGGCATCACGCCGGAGGCCGCCAAGGCCGCGGTGCGCCGCTCCAACACGCTCATCGGCGCGCTGATGGTGCACCTGGGTGATGCGGACGCGCTGCTCTGCGGTCTGGTGGGCCGCTTCGACCACCACCTGGAGCACGTGCGCACGGTGATCGGCCTGAAGGACGGCGCCGCCGGCCTGGCCACGGTGAACGCCCTCACGCTGGAACAGCACACGCTGTTCATCGCCGACACCTACATCCACGAAGATCCGAGCGCCGAGCAGCTCGCGCACATCGCGCAGATGGCGGCCGAGGAAGTGCAGCGTTTCGGCCTGCCGCCCAAGGTGGCGTTCCTGTCGCACTCCAACTACGGTTCGTCCACGCGGCCATCGGCCCGCAAGATGCGCGCGGCGCGCGACCTGTTCGCGAAGGCGGCACCGCACATCGAGAGCGACGGCGAACTGCACGGCGACGCGGCCCTGTCGGAGAAGATCCGCCAGACCGCGCTGGAGGACGGCACGCTCACCGGCTCGGCCAACGTGCTGATCTGCCCGAACCTCGACGCGGCGAACATCCTGTTCAACGTGCTCAAGACCACCGGCAGCCACGGCACGACCATCGGCCCGATCCTGCTGGGCGCGGCCGCCTCGGCCCACGTGCTCACGCCCTCCTCCACCGTGCGCCGCGTGGTCAACATGACGGCGCTCGCCGCCGCCAGCGCGGCCGCGGCGAAGGCGCAGCGCTGACGCTGCGACAGGCCTGGTCCGCTCGTCGCGGCGGACACGCCTTTTCTACCCCGCAAGGAGCCCGGCATGCCGGGCTCTTTGCATTTCGGGCGTGCACCGTCACGGGGCATGGCGTGCCACGCACAGGCTGCGTGCGCGGCACCGAGGCCGTGCGGCGGGCATCGATCTTGCTGACCGGAGGCATCCAAGCACATCACCGGAGCCCTCCATGAAAAAACGTTCCCTCCTGCAGGCCGCACTGCTCATGCTTGCCCTGCCCGGCCTGGCACCGCTGGCAGCCCACGCGCAGGGTGGCGCCCTGACGCCCGTGAAGTTCCAGCTCGACTGGCGCTTCGAAGGCCCCGCGGCGTTCTTCCTGCTGCCGACGGCCAAGGGCTACTTCAAGGAGGCGGGCCTGAACGTCACCGTGGACGCGGGCAACGGCTCGGGCGCCGCGGTGCAGCGCGTGGCCTCGGGCTCGTACGACATCGGCTTCGCCGACATGGCCGCGCTGATGGAATTCCACGCCAACAACCCCGACGCGCAGAACCGGCCCGTGGCGGTGATGATGGTCTACAACAACACGCCGGCCTCCGTCATGGCGCTCAAGAAGAGCGGCATCGCCAAGCCCGCCGACCTGAACGGCAAGAAGCTCGGTGCGCCGGTGTTCGATGCGGGCCGGCGCGGCTTCCCGATCTTCGCCAAGGCCAACGGCATCGGCGGCGTGCAGTGGACCGCGATGGACCCGCCGCTGCGCGAGACCATGCTGGTGCGCGGCGACGTCGATGCCATCACCGGCTTCACCTTCACCTCGCTGCTGAACCTGGAGGCGCGCGGCGCCAAGGCCTCCGACGTGGTCGTGATGCCGTATGCGGACTACGGCGTGAAGCTCTACGGCAACGCCATCATCGCGAACCCGAAGATCCTCAAGGAGAACCCGGAAGCGGTGAAGGCCTTCCTGAAGGCCTTCACGCGCGGCGCGAAGGAAGTCATCGCCAACCCGGGCGCCGCCATCGCCTACGTGAAGGAGCGCGACGGCATCGTGAACACGCAGCTGGAGACCCGCCGCCTGCAGCTGGCGATCGACACCGTGGTCAACAGCACGGACGCGCGCGCGGAAGGCTTCGGCCAGGCCAAGCCCCAGCGGCTCGCGCTGATGGCCTCGCAGGTGTCCGACGCCTACGGCACCAAGACGCGCGTGGACCCGGCCACCGTGTGGAACGGCAGCTTCCTGCCGACGGCGGCCGAGCTGAACATCCTGCCGAAGAAGTGACCCGAAAGGCCGCCCCCATGCCCACGCCCCCGCAGGCCGACGATGCGTATTTCGTGGATTTCCGCGACGTCTGGCTCGCCTACAACGAAGAGCTGCTGCGCGCCAACCACTTCGCGGTGGAGGCCATCGACCTGCAGGTGCGCCGCGGCGAGTTCATCGCCATCGTCGGGCCCTCGGGCTGCGGCAAGTCCACCTTCATGAAGCTGGCCACCGGCCTGCGCATGCCCTCCATGGGCCGCATCCGCATCGCGGGCGAGCCGGTGACCGGGCCGCTCAAGATCTCGGGCATGGCCTTCCAGGCGCCTTCGCTGCTGCCCTGGCGCACCACGGTGGACAACGTGCTGCTGCCGCTGGAGATCGTCGAGCCGCACCGCTCGCAGTTCAAGGCGCGCCGCAAGGAGTACGAGGCCCGCGCCCGGGCGCTGCTGCAGAAAGTGGGCCTCGGCGGTTATGAAGACAAGTACCCCTGGCAGCTGTCGGGCGGCATGCAGCAGCGCGCGAGCATCTGCCGCGCGCTCATCCACGAGCCGCAGATGCTGCTGCTCGACGAGCCCTTCGGCGCGCTCGACGCCTTCACGCGCGAGGAGCTGTGGTGCATCCTGCGCGACCTGCAGGCCGAGCAGCGGTTCAACGTGATCCTCGTCACGCACGACCTGCGCGAGAGCGTGTTCCTGGCCGACACCGTCTACGTGATGAGCAAAGGCCCCG
Organism: Comamonadaceae bacterium UBA4962; assembly: GCA_002397315.1. Classification (GTDB taxonomy): domain Bacteria; phylum Pseudomonadota; class Gammaproteobacteria; order Burkholderiales; family Burkholderiaceae_C; genus Paracidovorax. The sequence goes on along the minus strand of DHAE01000020.1, from coordinate 256,263 downwards.
GCCGCTTCGTCGTGCGCCGCGAGATCGACCTGCCGCGCCCGCGCGAGCTGGAGATCACCTACACCAAGGAATTCACGGACGTCGTGCTGGAGCTGCGCGGCCATATCGGCGCGCTGCGCAAGGCCGGCGGGGAGATCACGCAATGAACGCACAGCACCGCAAACGCGTCGAGCGCTGGTCGCCCTGGGTCCTGCTGTTCACGGTGATCGTGCTCTGGCAGATCGTGTGTTCGGGCCTGGGCGTGTCGGAGTTCATCTTCCCCAGCCCGCTGGCCATCTGGAACCAGTTGGTGGAGTTCAAGTGGGTGATCGCCGGCCATGCCTGGCGCACCTTCTGGGTGACCATGGCGGGCTTCGGCATCGCCATCGTGGTGGGCGTGCTGCTGGGCTTTCTGATCGGCTCCTCGCGGCTCGCCTATGCGGCCGTCTATCCGCTCATGACGGCGTTCAACGCGCTGCCGAAGGCGGCGTTCGTGCCGATCCTCGTGGTGTGGTTCGGCATCGGCGCGGGCCCGGCCATCCTCACGGCCTTCCTGATCAGTTTCTTTCCGATCATGGTGAACATCGCCACGGGCCTCGCCACGCTGGAGCCCGAACTGGAAGACGTGCTGCGCGTGCTGGGGGCCAAACGCTGGGACGTGCTCACCAAGGTCGGCCTGCCGCGCTCGCTGCCCTACTTCTACGGCTCGCTCAAGGTCGCCATCACGCTGGCGTTCGTGGGCACCACGGTGAGCGAGATGACCGCCGCCAACGAGGGCATCGGCTACCTGCTGATCTCGGCGGGCTCGTCGATGCAGATGGGGCTGGCCTTCGCGGGGCTGATGGTGGTGGGCGCGATGGCGATGGCGATGTACGAACTGTTCAGCGTGCTGGAGAAGCACACCACGGGCTGGGCGCACCGGGGATCGCAGGGGGAGTGACGCCGGTCCGCCGCCGGCGCCGGGGCTGTCCGGGGCTGCCGCGCTACGTCGCGGCACGTTTCGCGCCCGCCACGGGGCGGTGGACTACGCACCGCCCATGGAGCCATCTCTACAGTGGAAAGCCTCATTCCAGCTCTTCCAGGAAAGGCAAAACCATGGCGAAAGGACATCTCGCCGGCCGCAAGGCCCTCGTCACCGGTAGTACGCAAGGCATTGGTGCCGCCATCGCGCTGCGGTTCGCGCAGGACGGCGCCGATGTGGTGCTCAATGGCCGCGACCCCGACGGCGCCCCGCAGGAACTGATCGAACGCATTTCGTCGCTGGGCCAGCGCGCCGTGTACGTGGCGGCGGACATCAGCGGCGGTGCCGCGGAGGCTGCGCGGCTGGTACAGGAAGCCGCCACAGCGCTCGGCGGGCTGGACATCCTCGTGAACAACGCCGGCGTGGAACGCCGCGCCGATTTCTGGGACGTGACCGAGGAGGACTACGACCTCGTCATGGACACCAACGTGAAGGGCCTGTTCTTCGCCACGCAGGCGTTCGTGCGGCACGTGCGTGCGCAGGGCCAGGGCCAGGGCCAGCAAAGCGCGTCCCGATCATCGGATGCTGCGGCTCCCCGCAACCGCGGCGTCGTCGTCAACATCAGCTCGGTGCACGAAGAGATCGCCTTTCCCCACTTCGCCTCGTACTGCGCGAGCAAGGGCGCGCTGCGCATGCTCACCCGCAACCTCGCGACCGAGCTCGCACCGCTGGGCATCCGCATCAACAACGTCGCGCCGGGCGCGATCGCCACGCCCATCAACACCGACTTGCTGAACAACCCCGAGCAGTTGCGGGCGCTCACTGCCCAGATTCCGCTGGGCCGCATGGGCCAGCCCGAAGACGTGGCTGGCCTCGTGGCATTCCTGGCCGGCGACGAGGCGCGCTACATCACCGGTGGCACGCACTTCGTGGATGGCGGGCTCACCTACCACTACGCCGAGCAGTAGGAGCGAGCAGCTACAGAACCCTTCTGGCGTCGTTGCCGCATCTTGTCGTACTGCGCGTACTGCCTGCAATTCGGCGCCTGGCCAGAACCGCTTCGCTGGGTTCCGTGAGCTGCTCTCAACAGCGGGCGGGCGGCACAATGGCGGCCCACCACCGCACTCTGCCATGCCCCGCTTCGCCGCCAACCTGTCCCTGCTCTATCCGGAACTGGAGTTCACCGACCGCTTCGCCGCCGCCGCGCGCGACGGTTTCCAGGGCGTGGAGTTCCTGTTTCCTTATGCGCACGAGGCAGGCCATCTCGCCGCTCTGCTGAAGCACCACGGCCTGCAGCAGGTGCTGTTCAATGCGCCGCCGGGCGACTGGGAGGCCGGCGAGCGCGGCACCGCCTGCCTGCCGGGACGCGAGGCCGAATTCCGCGAGGGCATTGCGCAGGCCATCGCCTACGCCCGGGTGCTGGGCTGTCCGCGCATCCATGTGATGGCCGGCATCGCGCCAGCGGATGCGGAGCCCGCCGCGCTGCGCGCCACGTACGTCGCCAACCTGCGCGATGCCGCGGTATTGGCAGCGCCCCACGGCATCGCGCTGCTGATCGAGCCGATCAACGGGCGTGACATGCCGGGCTACTTCCTGCAGCGGCAGGAGGATGCGCACGCGCTGGCGCTGGAGATCGCGGAGGGCGCGGGCCCGGTGGATGGAGATGGACAGGTGCGGGTCCAGGTGCAGATGGACCTCTACCACTGCCAGATCGCCGAGGGCGACGTGGCGACGAAGCTGCGCCGCTACCTGCCCACGGGCCGCGTGGGCCACCTGCAGATCGCGGGGGTGCCGGAGCGGCACGAGCCCGATCGGGGCGAACTGCACTACCCCTATCTGTTCCGGCTGATCGATGCGCTGGGGTACGCGGGCTGGATCGGCTGCGAATACCGCCCCGCGCGCGGCGCGGTGGCGGGCGGCACCTCCGCGGGCCTGGACTGGCTCGCGCCGTGGGCCCGCGCAGCGGCGGGCGACGGCGCGGCCGGCTGACAACCGGGCGGCAGGGCCTGGCGCAGCGGGGCGCGGCAACGGCCGGCCCTGCCGAACCCGGCGGGCTTCAGCGGGCCTGCATCTGCCGGCAGATGTTCTGGCCCGTGGCGGTCAGGCGCAGTGCGCCCCCGTTCCACTCCATCCAGGCGTGCTGCACGAGTTCGTCGATCACGTCCTCGCCGATCTCGCCCGCCCGGTTGCCACGCAGCAGCGTGTCGATGCGGGGCAGGGCCTCGCGCAGTTCGCCCATCCGGGCGGTGGTAGTGGACGCGGTAGCCATGCAACGTACCTTCGGTTGAGAAATCACACTGCAGGCTAGCACGGCGCGGTGCCAATGCGATGGCCGGTGCCGACGCGCAACACAATGCAATCGCGCTACCCGAAAACCGCTGCATGCGCTACAATCATGGGCCCTCGCGATGTGCTTGCCTCGCCGGGGCTTGCGGCCCGTGCCAGCGCACGGCCTCCTTCCCCCACACCGCCCGGCAGCCCGCAACACCGCGGCTCCCGCCCCCGGCAAGCCCTCACCTCCTCCAGCGCGCTCCGTTTCCGGACTCCCGGCCCGCGCTGCCCTCCGGCGCCCCGTTCGCCACCTTTGCGCTCCCCGCCGCCGCACCATCGGCCGCGCCCGGGGCGCTCCCGGCGTCCTGTTGTTCGCGCGTGCCACGGCACGCCGTAGTCACTTTGTTTCCGATATGCACGCACCGACCGCTTTCGCGGTGGGCCGTTTTCTCGTGACGCCGCTCACCCGGCGCACCGAGACGGGCCACTTCGCCGCTTCCGTTTCCGTCCGCAGAGGCATGCACGACCGCATCTTCCGCTTCCTGCCCCGCTTCGACAGCGACGTGCTCGCCACGCGCTATGCCCTCGACCAGGGCCGCGAGATCGCGCTGCACGGCGCGGCCGCCTGACCTTTTTTCCATCTCTACCGAAGGAGTTCCGTGTCCAAAGAAGATCTGATCGAAATGCAGGGCAAAGTGGATGAAGTGCTGCCCGACTCCCGATTCCGCGTGACCCTCGACAACGGGCACCAGTTGATCGCCTATGCCGGCGGCAAAATGCGCAAGCACCGCATCCGCGTGCTCGCCGGTGACCGCGTGTCGCTCGAACTCTCCCCCTACGACCTCAACAAGGGCCGGCTCACCTTCCGGCACATCGAAGGCCGCGGCGCGGGCCGCCCGCCGGCACGTCCCGGCGCACGCTGACGCACCGGGGCCCCGATGCCCCCCTGCCCGTCCCGGCCCGGCGCGCGGCCGGATTGCGCTCCACCCCTCAATAGCGGTTGGAGAAATTCGCGCTGATGCGCTGGCGCAGGTACTCGCCCGCGGTGATCGGCGGATGCGCACCCGCCGGCCCCGCGATCACCGCGTCCTCGTTGGCCTGGCAGAAGAACGCGAGGCTGTAGCGCGCCCCCTGGTACTCGTGCGGCAGCGGATTGCGCACGCGGTGGAAATTGCTCGGCAGCACGTCGTCGCTCCAGCGCGTGAGCATGTCGCCGATGTTGCAGGTGATCACGCCCTCGGCCGGATCCACGGGCGTCCAGCGCCGCCCTTCCATCTCCTTGCCCGGCAGCACCTGCAGCCCGCCCTGCCCCGCGCGCTGGAAGAGCAGCGTGAGGCAGTCGAAATCCGTGTGCGCGCCCGCGCGCCACAGGCCCAGCTCGTCCTGGAGCGCCGGGTCCACCGCGAAGTAGTGCAGCATCCGCAGCGTGCTCTGGTAGGCCGGCACGGACGGATCGTGCGCGCGCGTGAAGAACGCATCGTCGAAGCCGAGCTTCCAGGCGAAGCACGACAGCAGGCGCATGCCCACCTCCCAGCACTGGCGCTCGAAGGCCAGCGTCGCCGCGCGGAAGCCCGGCAGTTCCTCCTCCGAAGGCCACAGGCCCTCCATGCGCGGGCGCGTGACCTGGTAGGACTCCTTCTGGTCCGGCGTGCGCGTGGACGGCCGGATCTGCGCCTTGTGCTCCCAGCCCGCGTTGCGCGCGAGCGGCCATTGCGCCTTGGTGTCGCGCGGCAGGGCGAAGAAGGCCTCGGCGCGCTCGAAGGCCGCGCGGATGTCCTCCAGCGGAATGCCGTGGTGCGAGACCTGGAAGAAGCCGATCTCGACCGAGGCGCTCCAGAGCTGCTCGGCGATCTCTTCCTTGCGGCGGTCGAAATCCGAGATGTCGATGCAGCGCACCTCGCGCTCGCGGGTCTCTTCGCCCAGGCCGCCCATGCGGGCCTCGCGGGAGAGTTCTTCCTGGACGTCGGCGCGGGCGGCCGCGCCGGTAAGCATGGAAAGGGTCATGGTGGTTTCCTCGTCGTTGCAGCACGCAAGGGCCGGGAACGCGCACGATCGCGCCGGTGGCGCAGTGCAGCGCGGCCCTTGAAGTGGATGAAGGCGGCAGTCCTCCCCGAGCGCGTGGTTTCGCCACGCGCACCGCGGACGACCGCCGCCGGCTTCAAGAGCAATGACCCGCCGCCCGCCATGCCCTGTGATGGGGCCCGGCGGCCGTACTGAACGCTTCTACTCTCGCCGCGGGCCATGCAATCGGCGGGCCAGCCGCGACGGTGCGGCGCCGGCACGCGCAGCGCGCGGCATGCCCTGCGGCGGTGAAGCACCGCACCAGAATGAGGAATCGCGCCCTGCAGGCTGCACCAGTGGCGCGAGCCGCACAGCACGGGGCACGCCGCACGTTGCTGCGCGCAGCAGTCGCCACGCCTTCGGGCATGCCGCGCGCGCCATGCCGGCCGCATCGCTCCGGCATGCTTCCTGCATTGACGCCGCCGAGTAGAAGCGTTCAGCACGGCGGGCCCCGTTCCGCCGTCGCCCGGAAATTGCTCGTCCCGCACCGGCCTTCGTTCCCGGCGGTGCGCCGCGTGCTGCGCGGCGTGCCACGGCCCCGTAGCCGGCCCACCGCACATCCCTTCGAGGTACGGCCATGCAACGACGCCAGTTTCTTTCACGCTCCCTCGCCGCCTCCACCGGCGCGGCCCTGGGCGCTTCCTTCGCGCCCTTCGTCCATGCGCAGGGCCCGCTCACGCCGCTGAAGTTCACGCTCGACTTCCGCGTCACCAGCCAGACTTCGCCCTTCTTCCTCGCGCTGGCCAAGGGCTACTACCGCGAAGAGGGCCTGGATGTGCGCATCGACGTGGGCGCCGGCTCGGTCGCCTCGATCACGCGCGTGGCCAGCGGCGCCTACGACCTGGGTCTGGGCGACCTCAGTTCGCTGGCCGAGTTCCAGTCGCAGAACCCCACCGCGCCGGTGCAGGCGATCTACCAGTACTACCAGCGCGCGCCCTTCGTCATCATCGGCCGCCGGGACCGCGGCATCACCGACGACTTCCTCTCGCTCAAGGGCAAGCGCGTGGCCGCGGCGGCGGTGGAATCCACGCGCCGCTGCTGGCCCATGGTGGCACGCGCGCTGCAGACCGGCCCCGATCTCTTCGAATGGGTGACCACGGATTTCAGCGCGCGCGACAACGTGATGGTGCGCGGCGACGTGGACGCGGCCACCTATTTCCACGATTCCGCCGTGTCGCTGTTCGCGCGCATGCCGGCCAAGGACCTCGCCGTCCTCGATTACGGCAAGGCCGGCCTGCACCTCTACGGCAATGCATTGCTCGCGGGCCGCTTGCTGCAGGAGAAGCCCGAGGCGGCCCGCGCCTTCGTGCGCGCGAGCGACCGGGCGCTGCGCGAGGCGCTCGCCAACCCCGACGAGGCACTGGCCGCGGTGAAGGCGCGCGAACCCATCCTGAACCTGGAGGTGGAGCGCGAACGCTGGGCCATCGCGCGGCAGTACCTGTCGCCGCCGGATCTGCCACCCGGTGCCCTGGGCCGCGTGCAGCCCGCCGTGCTGGGCCGCCAGCTCGACGAGGTGGCCACGGTGTTCCAGCTCGCCGCGAAGCCCGCGCCGGAGCGTGTGTTCAACCCCGGCTTCCTGCCGGCCTCCGGCGCGAAAGGTGCCGCATGAGCATGCACCCCGCCACCCCTCGGCTTTCGCCGACCGCAGATGCGGCGGCAAGCCCCGCGGGCACCGTGTCCCTGCCCGAAGAAACGCCGATCGGCGAGCGCGACGGCCGCTACCTCCGGCAGGCGATCGCGCTCGCGGACACGGCGCGTGCGCGCGGCAACCGGCCATTCGGCGCGGTGATCGTCGGCGAGGACGGCGCGGTGCTGGCCGAAGCCTGGAACGCCAACGGCGAGACCGGCGACTGCACCGCCCATGCCGAGACCTCGGCCATCCGTATCGCGAGCCCGAAGCACGCGCGCGAGGTGCTGGCGCGCGCCACGCTGTATTCGTCCGGCGAGCCCTGCGTGATGTGCGCGGGCGCCATCTTCTGGGCCCACATCGGCCGCGTGGTCTACGGCATCGACGCGGTGCGCCTGCGCGCCTTCCGCGGCGAGCGGCAGGACCAGCGCGATGTCGAACTCTCCTGCCGCGACGTGTTCGATGCCTCGCCGCATCCGATCGAGTGCATCGGCCCCGCACTGATCGCGGAGGCTTCGGCATCGCACGAAGGCGCTTGGAAGGCCGGCTGATCCACGCACCGCGCAGAAGGCGCCCGCCGTGTCCGGCATCGCGCGCCGGGCTTATCATGCGCGCCCACCCCCACAGCCGAGAGTACGACGCACGATGACCTGGCACGCCCGCCTGCAACTGGACTACCGGCGGGAAGGCCCGCGCACCGTGGCGCGGTTCCTGCACGACGGACCGCTGCGCATCCTGCAGAGCCTCTACCCCGAAGGCGACGGCATCTGCCACAACGTGCTCGTGCATCCGCCGGGCGGGCTGGTGGGCGGCGACACGCTGGACATCACCGCCACGGTGGCGCCGGGGGCCCACGGCCTCGTCACCACGCCGGGAGCCTCGCGCTTCTACCGGTCCGCGGGCGCGCCGGCACTGCAGCGCACGCAGGCCACGCTGGCGGCCGGCGCGCGGCTGGAATGGCTGCCGCTGGAGGCGCTGTGCTACAGCGCCTGCCGGGCCGAGAACCGGCTCACGCTGTCGCTCGATCCCGGTGCCGAATGCATCGCCTGGGACGTCACCGCGCTCGGCCTGCCGCATTCCGGCCAGCCCTTCGCCGAAGGCCGGTTCACGCAGCACATCGAGGTGCCGGGCATCTGGCTGGAGCGCGGCACGATCGACGCCGCCGATGCGCTGCTGATGGACGGCCGGCTCGGGCTCGACGGGAACCGCTGCCTGGCCTCGGTGTTCTTCGTGGCGGGCGAAGCGCTGCCACGCGAGCGCCGCGAAGCGGCGCTGGACGCCGCCCGCGCCCTGATTGACGAGCACGCGCTGCGGGGCACGACGGGCGCGACCAGCCCGCACCCGCAGGTGGTGGTGGTGCGCACGCTCGCGCCCGTGGTCGAGCCGGCCATGGACCTGCTGCGGCAGGTGTGGAGCGCCTGGCGCGAACGGCTGTGGGACCTGGCGCCGCACCGGCCCCGTCTCTGGGCGCTCTGAACGCGACCATGGCGATCGGAATTATCGAAAAAACCAGAATCAGCAGAAATCTTTGCGGATAACGTTGTACTGACGGCCATAGTTGCCGATAAAGGGGTAGGGCTTGCCGGCAGGGGCTGGTGGCACCACCCCTTACCCAACGTTCAAGGTCTTCCGTGAAAGCCACGCATTCGATCACGCTGAAGTTCAGCGCCGCCGCCGGTACGGCCCTCGTCCTGACGTTCCTGCTGCTCACCACGGTGGGCGTCTGGAACGTGCGGCAGCAGGCGGTCGACGATTTCACCCAGTCCAGCCGGACGCGCATCGCCCAGGCGGACGAGTCGCTCGACGGCACGTTCAAGGAGGTGGAGCAGAACCTCAACTACCTCGCGCAGACCGCGCAGGTGCGCTCCGCCGACGAAAGCCTCACCACGTACCTGGAGCGCGGCGGCATGATGACGCCTGACGCCAACGGCCCGGTGGAGCGGTCGATCTTCGCGCTGCTCAAGCAGTTCGGTGACACCCATCCGAACATGCGCTACCTCGACGTGGGAACGCGCTGGGGCGGCTACGTGCAGTGGCCCATCGAGCGCATCAACGACCACTACGATCCGCGCGTGCGGCCCTGGTACCAGCTGGCGATGACGGCCACCGACCGGGTGGTGCGGCCCGCGCCCTACCTGAGCGCGGCGGGATCGGGCGGCGCCATCATTCCCTTCGCCCGGGCCATCAAAGGCCCGAACGGCGACATCATCGGCGCGCTCGAAGGCGACCTGTCGCTCGAAGGGTTCGCACAGCTCACCAAGGGCATCGTCTTCGGCGACAGCGGCTACCTGCTCGTGGCGGACAACAACGGCAAGATCCTCATCGACCCGCGCGACAAGCAGCACGAATTCAAGGACCTGAAAAGCCTGGGCGGCGGCTACGAGCAGCTGGCGCAGTCGGCCGACGGCCTGGTGGCCATCACCATGGACGGCACCGCCTACCGCGCGACGGCCTACACCTCGCCGCGCAACGGCTGGAAGTACTACGCGCTCGTACCGGAAGCGGAGATGATGGCCGCGGCCAACCGCCTGGCCTGGATCCTCGTCGGCAGCGGGGTCGCCGTGCTCGTGGTGGCCCTGGCGGGCATGGCGGCGCTCGTGCGCCGGATGACCGACCCGATCCGCGGGCTGACCCGTTCGATGCAGGAGATCGCCTCCGGCGACGGCGACATGACGCGCCGCCTGCCGGTCGTGAGCCGCGACGAGGTCGGCCAGCTCGCCGTGCAGTTCAACGCGTTCGTCGAGAAGCTGCACGGCGTGCTGCTCCACGTCATGAACAACAGCCGCCAGCTCGAGGTGGCGGCGCACGAGGTATCGGCCGGAAACCACGACCTGTCGGCCCGCACCGAGCAGCAGGCCGCGTCGATCGAGCAGACCTCCGCGGCCATGAACGAGCTGTCGGAAACCGTGAGCGCCACGGCCGACCAGGCCGCGCATGCGACCCAGGTGGCGTCCGGCGCCGTGGACGTGGCCCGGCGGGGCAACGAGGCCGTATCGGGCGCAGCCAGGACCATGCACACGGCCGCCGAGCAGTCGGACCGCATCGTGGGCATCGTCGGCCTGATCGAAGGCATCGCCTTCCAGACCAACATCCTGGCACTCAACGCGGCGGTCGAATCCGCGCGCGCGGGCGAGAGCGGCCGCGGCTTCGCGGTGGTGGCCGCCGAGGTGCGCAGCCTCGCGCACCGCTCCACCGAGGCGGCCCGGGAGATCAAGGTGCTGCTGGAAGCGTCGGTGGAGAACGTGCAGTCCGGCGCCCGGCAGATCGACCAGGCCGGCAGGACCATCGGCGAGCTGACGGAGGCCATCTCCGGCGTGGCCACCATCACCGGCGAGATCGCGGCATCGGCGCGCGAACAGAGCCGGTCGATCGCGGAGGTCAACCAGGCTGTCGCGGTGCTCGACCAGGCGACGCAGCAGAACGCCGCGCTGGTGGAGGAGATCTCCGCGGCGGCGCAGTCGCTCAACCACCAGGGCAGGGACCTCAACGCCACGGTCGGCTTCTTCAAGCTCGGAGCCTGACGGCGCGTGGCCGGCACGACGTAAGGCCGGGCAGGCTGGCGGCCTGCTCCACCCGGCGCCCTGGGATCAAAACGCGCCGGGGTAGGCGCCGCCGTCGGCCAGCACGTTCTGACCGGTCAGGTACGCCGCCTGTACGCTGCAGAGGAAGGCGCAGATCGCGCCGAACTCCTGCGGCGTGCCGTAACGGCCGGCGGGAATCGCCGCCTGCTGCGCGCGGCGCACGTCGTCCTCGCTCTTGCCCGACTTCTTCACCGCGGCCTGGATGGTGGCGGCCAGCCGGTCGGTGTCGAACTTGCCCGGCAGCAGGTTGTTGATCGTCACGCCCTTGGCGGCGATGCCGCTGCGCGCCGCGCCCGCCACGAAGCCCGTGAGGCCGCTGCGCGCGCCGTTGGAAAGCCCCAGGATGTCGATCGGTGCCTTCACCGCGCTCGACGTGATGTTCACGATGCGGCCGAAGCCGCGTGCCGCCATGCCGTCCACCGTCGCCTTGATCAGCTCGATCGGGGTGAGCATGTTGGCATCCACCGCGCGGATCCAGGCCTCGCGGTCCCAGTCGCGGAAATCGCCGGGCGGCGGGCCGCCCGCGTTGGTCACCACGATGTCGAAATCACGCCCCGGCCCGCCCGGCGCGAAGAACGCCGCTTCGCGCCCCTCGGGCGTGGTGATGTCGGCGGGCACGGCCACCACCTGCGGCGGCGGGCCCTTCTGGCCGGCAGCCGCGGTGATCTCGGCGCCCGCGGACGCGAGCTGCGCAGCGGCCAGCCGCAGATCCTCGGGATTGCGCGCGTTGATGACCACGTTCACGCCCTCGCGCACCAGCGCCTCGGCGCAGCCGTAGCCCAGCCCCTTGCTCGCGCCGCAGACCAGTGCCCATTTGCCCGTGATACCCAGATCCATAGTGCTCGTCCTTTCGTTGCGTGCCGTGCCGTGCGGCGCGGCGACGCGGTGGTGGTGGTTGGTGGTGGCGCGCCCCGGCGCCGGAACCGCGATGGTACGGAAGCCCGGCACCCGCGTGGGGCTCCGGGGAATAGAGGCTGTCCTCAGGCCCTCATGCGCGTGAACACGAAGATCCCTGCCACCACCAGCGCCGTGCCGGCCGCCACCCAGAGCGTGAACGGCTCGCCCAGCAGCCACACACCCATGAGGATGGTGGAGAGCGGGCCGATCATGCCCGCCTGCGCCGCCGCGCCCGCGCCGATGCGCTCGATGGCCATCATCACCAGCAGCACCGGCACGGCGGTGCAGAACACCGCGTTGAGCACCGACAGGCCCAGCACCTCGGGCGCCACCAGGGCTGCCGAGAGGGGCCGCAGCACCACGAACTGCGCGATGCAGCACACGCACGCCACCGTGGTCGCCAGGCCCACGAGGCGCAGCGAGCCCACGCGCCGCACCATCTCGCCGCTGTAGACCAGGTAGACCGCATAGCTCACGGCCGAGAGGAAGACCAGCAGCACGCCCCAGGCCACGTCCTTGCCCTGCAGGCTGGCTTCGTGCCCGAACACCAGCACCACGCCGCAGTAGCTGATCGCCATGCCCAGCACCTGCCCGCGGCGGATGCTGCGCCGGTACAGCAGCCAGCCCAACAGCACCACCAGCGTGGGGTTGAGGTACAGGATGAGCCGCTCCAGGCTGGCCGTGATGTAGGCCAGGCCGGCGAAATCGAGGAAGCTCGCGAGGTAGTAGCCCGTCACGCCCAGCCACGCGATGCCCAGCCAGTCGCGGCGCGACAGCGGCGGCTTGCCGCGGCTCGCCCACCACCCCATGGCCGCGAAGATGGGCATTGCGAACAGCATGCGGTACATCAGCAGCGTGACGGCATCCACGCCGTACCGGTAGGCGAGCTTGACGATGATGGCCTTGCCGCTGAAGGCGATGGCGCCGATGAGCGCGAGGGCGAGGCCGGTGGCGGCTTTGCCGGACGGGGAAGGGACAGCGGAGTCGGAAGAAGGCACGGGAGAGGAGCGCGGGCGGATCGTGGGGGAGCCGGTCAGTGTCGCACGCACGGCGCCGGCGGGCCCCCTGCGGTGCGGAATGCAGCCGCCGTGAACCGCGATGCCGGCCGCGGCTGCGCTAGCGGCCGAACGACGGCCCCAGCGCCCGGTGGATGGCCGAGGACGCGATCGCCGCGCCGCCCGCCGCCACCGCGATCTGGTTCAGCCCCTGGGCCACGTCGCCGGCCGCATACAGGCCCGGCACCGTGGTCGCGCCGTGGGCATCGACCGCCACGTAGCCGGACGCATCGAGCGTGGCCCCCAGCCCGGCGGCCAGGCCGGCATGGATCTGCAGACCCAGCGCGCAATAGAGCGTGTCGCACGCCGAACTCCCTCCCGCATGATGGACCACCACGCTGTTGCCTTCGCGGCGGATCGCGTCCACCGGCGCCTGCGTCCAGCGGATGCCGGCGCGCACCAGCCGCTCGCGGTCATCATCCGACAGCACCGCATCGCCGGGCGCGAGGAACAGCGTGACGTCGGCGCTGAAATGCCGCAGGTAGATCGCCTCGCCGACCCCGTGCGCCCCCTCGGCGATGACGCCGATCGCCTGGCCGATCGCCTCGTAGGCATCGCAGACGGGGCAGTAGCGCAGCAGGCCGTCCTCCAGGGCCTGGCGCACGTGCGGCATCGGGGGCGGAATGTCTTCCACGCCCGTGGCCAGCAGCACGAACGGAGCGCGCACGCTGCCATCGCCGCGCCAGTGCGCATGGAAAAACCCCTGCCCTTTTTCTTGCCCATGCCCTTCCGAAGGGCTGGATGCGCCCTGGGCCGGCGCCACGCGCTCGATGCGTTCGATCGCGGCGCGCACGGTGCGGATCGGATAGCGCTGCATCTGCGCGCGCAGCGTCTCCAGCAGCGAATGGCCCGGAATTCCGTCCACGAAACCGGGGTAGTTGTGTGATCGGGGAATCTTCGCGACGCGGCTGCCGCCGGCATCGACGAGCACCACCGAGCGCCGGAAACGCGCGAGGTAGAGCGCCGCCGTCAGCCCGGCCGGGCCACCGCCGATGACGAGCACGTCGCTGTCGCTGTCGCTGTCGAGATCTCCGGTTCTGCCATGAGGGACCGTTCCGTGACCTGTCGCCGTTTCTGCTGTCATCTCCGCTCCGTGGATTCCGCACTGCATCCGCAACCCGCGGGCCTGGCAGCACGCACCATGCGCGTCCATTCCGTAGTCTTCGGCAATCGCCGTACCCGGAGGGCAGGCCATGTGCGCGCCCGCCGTCGGTCATAGCGGCTCCGCACGGTCCTGCAGAACCGCTGATGCCCGAAGCCGATGCGGCAGAAATTACCTGCGTACTTCCCGGCCCGTCCACGGACCCGTTACCCCCCGATACCAACTCATCCGTGGGAGATGACGCCCCAGCCCCCTTTCCTGCCGATAATCCGCGCGGCCCGGCACGCTCCGCGGTCTGCCGATACATAAAAAACAGGGAGGGAAAATAGATGATCGATCTCTTGAAGGCGCCCGAGGAGGCGCTCAACACGTTGCTCCGGCGAAAGAAGCCGCCGCAATATGCCACGCGCCTGTTCCAGTTGCGCGACATCCCGTCCGTCATGCGCTCGCGGCTGGGATGGCCGGTGGCGGCGGCGTTGATGGAGCGGTGGTTCAATGGGGCGGCGTACCAGATGACCCAGGAAATGAAAGAAAGCCGCAGCACGTCCAGGCTGAGCCGCTTGAGCGCTGCACACCTGGATGAAAACACCGTGACCATGCGCTGGGCGCTCGGATTCGCACGTGTGAGGGCCGCCATGGAAAGCTTGCACGCCCGTTGGCCAAGCGCCGCGGGGGTCGCACAACTAAAAGACCGTGTAGAGAATCAGAGTCGTGGACGCCATCACCAATGCTGGCGCTTCGGAGACCTCAACCAACCAGCAAAAATTCTTGAAGATACTTGCCAAGTCAATTATTTAGCTTTCGGCAGATGGAGTGACCCGATGGATGACTACTACGGCGCCATGGGCGAAGCACAGATCAACGTTGCAGTCTCGGGGATAGTCACACCTCAAGCAGACGGCAAAACAAGCATCGAAATTGACGAACTGGGCTTCTATCTTCGTGACGCCTACGATTTCAATGACGGCAGGCCCTTCATTTCCCAACCTCTAGGATGCTGGGGCTTCAGCGGCTTGGAGTGCAGTGTGGAAACGAACTTCAGCATTGCCATCGAGGATAATTTGGTAGACGAAGACCCGGCCACATTGCAGGATAGAAAATACTTGGTGCAAAATAAAGATTTCCGCAAATGGCGCGCAAAAAACAACAAGGGAGGCGATTTCATGGTCTTATCAGATGTTCATCGTGTTCGACTGCCACTTAACAAAACAATATCATGGTGACTCTCAGCAAAAAAATAGAGAGATACCGTACCTGGGTATTTTTTTCCACAGTTGCTGGAGGTTTCAGCATCGCGGCTTGGTATGCATTCACTCCTTCATTAAAGGGAATTTCCATCAGCCCACGTCAGGTTTATCGCCTTGAATACTACGATGCATCACCAGTGCAGCGCATTTTGCACCATGACATGAAGTTTCCCTCCATACTGCGTCTCTACAGGATTGCACCAAAGGAATTACTGGGAGAAAGCAGCGTAGTAGACCTTTGGATCAATGGGCAGATTTATTGGTATCTGAACCCTCCCATGAACAAGGTCCGCGTGGGCCGCGACGTGGTCTTCGAGAACATCCCGCCGGAGTGCACGGACTGCCCACCCCTCCCGGATTCCGCCGTCATGCCCTGAGCGCATCCCATCTGCGCTCCTGCCTCGCCCACCGCTGCAATCCACGCACCCAAAGAAAAACGGCACCCGAAGGTGCCGTCGTTCCCAATCGTGGAGTGGTACCCGCCGGGGGTCAGTCCTCGACGAATGCCTCTTCGCGCTTCTTGCTCACGGCCGGCAGCAGCACGATGACGAGCAGCAGCACGGCGGCAGCCAGCAGGCCGGCGGAGATCGGACGCGTGACGAACACGCTCCAGTCGCCGCGCGACAGCAGCAGGGCGCGGCGCAGGTTCTCTTCCATCATCGGGCCCAGGATGAAGCCGAGCAGCAGCGGCGCAGGTTCGGTGCCCAGCTTGTGGAAGATATAGCCGATGAAGCCGAAGATGCCGACCAGCCAGACGTCGAACGTGTTGTTGTTCGTGCCGTACACGCCCACCGCGCAGAACAGCACGATGGAGGGGAACAGCCAGCGGTAGGGCACGGTCAGCAGCTTGATCCACACGCCGATGAGCGGCAGGTTCAGGATGATCAGCATCGCGTTGCCGAGCCACATCGAGGCGATCAGGCCCCAGAACAGTTCCGGGTTGCTGGTCATCACCTGCGGGCCGGGCTGGATGTTGTGGATAGTCATCGCGCCCACCATCAGCGCCATCACGGCGTTGGGCGGAATGCCCAGCGTCAGCAGCGGGATGAAGGAGGTCTGCGCACCGGCGTTGTTGGCGGCCTCGGGGGCTGCCACGCCGCGGATGTTGCCCTTGCCGAAGGGCACCTCGCCCGCGCGCAGCTTGGTCTTCTTCTCGATCGTGTAGGCCGCGAAGGCCGAGAGCAATGCGCCGCCGCCGGGCAGGATGCCCAGGGCCGAGCCCAGGGCCGTGCCGCGCAGCACGGCGGGAAGCATGCGCTTGAAGTCTTCCTTGGTCGGGAACAGGCCCTGCACCTTGGCCGTGAACACCTCGCGGTCTTCCTCGGGCTTGGAGAGGTTGGCGATGATTTCGCCGTAGCCGAACACGCCCATGGCGATCACGACGAAGTTGATGCCGTCGGTCAGTTCGGGAATGTCGAAGCTGTAGCGGGCCACGCCCGAGTTCACGTCGGTACCCACGAGGCCGAGCAGCAGGCCCAGCACGATCATGGCCACGGCCTTGAGCAGCGAGCCCGAAGCCAGCACCACGGCGCCGATCAGGCCCAGCACCATCAGCGAGAAGTATTCGGCAGGGCCGAACTTGAAGGCGACTTCGGTCAGCGGCGGCGCGAAGGCGGCCAGGATCAGCGTGCCCACGCAGCCTGCGAAGAACGAGCCCATGCCGGCGGCGGCGAGCGCCGGGCCCGCGCGGCCCTTGCGCGCCATCTGGTAGCCGTCGATCACCGTCACCACCGAGGATGACTCGCCCGGCAGGTTCACCAGAATTGCGGTGGTCGAGCCCCCGTACTGCGCACCGTAGTAGATGCCGGCCAGCATGATGAGCGCGGCCACGGGCGGCAGCGCGTAGGTGGCGGGCAGCAGCATGGCGATGGTGGCCACCGGCCCGATGCCGGGCAGCACGCCGATCAGCGTCCCCAAAATACAGCCGATCAGGCAGTAGATGAGGTTCTGGAAGGTGAAGGCGACGCCGAAGCCGGTCGCCAGGTTGTCAAACAATTCCATGGTTTTCGATGCTCCCGCTCAACCCGAAATGAAACTGGGCCACACGGGGAACTGCAGTTTCAGCGCCCACACGAAAGCCACATAGCTGCCCACCGCAAGGATGGTGGCGAGGATGAAAGTTTCCTTGGCGTTGAACTTCTCGCCCGCCAGGCTCGCGATGAACACGAGCGCATAGATGGCGACGATCAGGCCCATGGCCGGCACGCCGAAGCTCGGCAGGCCGGCGAGCAGCACGCCGAACGCGAAGTTGGAAGCGAGGATGAAGAACAGCTGCTTCCACGCCCACTTGCCGATCTTGTCGCCGTCGGCGCTCTCCACCACCGTGGCGTAGAACGTGATGACGGCACCCAGGATGGCTAGCAGGATGCCCAGGATCAGCGGAAAGTACCCCGGGCCCATGCGCGCGCCGTTGCCGACGCTGTAATTGGTGGCGCCCACAGCGAAAGCGACCCCCACACCCATGAACATGAGGCCTGAAAAGAAATCTTTCTGGCTCTTGATTTTCACGAAACGACTCCTTACACGAAGTTGACGGGCGATTGTGCAATCGCGGCCCCGCCGAAGCGATGTGGATACCACCTATCCGGAACCTAGGGAAAACCGCAACGCCCCCAGCGAAAACGCCGCTCCGGTGCACGGAACGGTTTTGCGATTTTCCGCGTTGCAGAAAGACAGCCGGGCGCCGTTCAGGGGGCGCCGGGCGGCGCTGCCCGGTCACGTGACTCCAGGGGCGGCGTGGCGGCCACCACCTCTTCCATCGTGGTCACGCCTTCGGCCACGCGCAGCGCTCCCGCCAGACGCAGTGGCCGCATGCCGTCGTGCAGGGCCTGCCGCCGCAGGGCATCGATGGAGGGCGACTGGGTGATGCGGTCCTTCAGCGCCTCGCTCACCGTCAGCAGCTCGTAGAGCCCCATGCGGCCGCGAAAACCCGTCATGCGGCAGTCCACGCAGCCCACCGGACGGTAGGGGTGGTAGCCGCCGGTGAGCTTCCAGGGGCGCACCGCCTCGGCCAGCCCTTCGATGCCCGCCGCATCGTCGCGCTGGCGGCACTGCCGGCACAGCGTGCGCACCAGCCGCTGCGCGAGCACGCCCAGCAGCGTGGCGTTGATCAGGTAAGGCGGCACGCCCAACTCCATGAGCCGGCTCACGGCCGAAGGCGCGTCGTTGGTGTGCAGCGTCGAGAAGACGAGGTGGCCGGTGAGCGCCGCCTGCACGGCCATGTCGGCCGTCTGCAGGTCGCGGATCTCGCCCACCATGAGGATGTCCGGATCCTGCCGCATGAGCGCGCGCAGCCCTTCCGCGAAGCTGAAATCGAGCTGCGGCTGCACCTGCGTCTGGTTGAAGCTGGGCTCGATCATCTCGATCGGATCTTCCACCGTGCTCACGTTCACCTCTTCGGTGGCCAGGCGCCGCAGCGTGGAGTAGAGCGTGGTGGTCTTGCCCGAACCCGTGGGCCCGGTCACCAGGACGATGCCGTGCGGCCGCCGGACCAGCGCCTCCCAGCGCTGTGCGTCGTGCGGCGTGAAGCCCAGGGCATCCAGGTCCTTGACCGTGTTGTCCGGGTCGAAGATGCGCATCACCATCTTCTCGCCGAAGGCCGTGGGCAGGGTGGAGAGGCGCATTTCCACCTCGTCGCCGCGCGGGTTGCGGGTCTTGATGCGGCCGTCCTGCGGGCGCCGCTTCTCGACCACGTCCATGCGGCCGAGCAGCTTCACGCGCGACACCATCGCATTGAGCACGCCCATCGGCATCTGGTAGACGGGATGCAGCACGCCGTCGATGCGGAAGCGGATCACGCCCTGCTCGCGGCGCGGCTCCAGGTGGATGTCGCTCGCGCGCTGGTCGAAGGCGTACTGCCAGAGCCAGTCCACCACCTTGACCACGCCCTGGTCGTTGGCGTCGAGCTGCTTGTTGCTGCGGCCCAGCTCCACCAGCTGCTCGAAGCTGCTGCCCGCGTTCGCGCCGCCGGCCTTCTGCGCGGCCTTCACGGACTTGGCCAGCGCGAAGAATTCCGCCGTATAGCGGTGGATGTCCTGCGGATTGGCGACCACGCGGCGCACCGTGCGGCGCGACTGGCGCTCCACTTCGGCCACCCAGTCGTCGATGAAGGGCTCGGCCGTGGCCACCACGACCTCGCGCGGCGTGACCTGCACCGGCAGCACCTTGTGCCGCTCGGCGTAGCTCGCGCTCATGGTGTCGGCCACGCGGCCCACGTCCACCTTGAGCGGATCGATGCGCAGGTAGGCCAGGCCGCTGCGGCCCGCCAGGTATTCGGTCAGGGTTTCCAAGTCGAGCGGCTTGCCGTCGCCCGCGCGCGCCATGGCCACGCTGGCCAGCCGCACCAGCGGATGCTGCCGGCTCTCGGCCTGCGAGCAGCGCGCGATGGTGCGGGCGGCCTCCTCCCGCGAGATCACGCCGTCGGCACGCAGCCACTCGACGATGCGGCGCCAGTCGAGCGGGCCGGCGAAGCCGCTCGGGAACGAGGACACAGGCCGCGCCAGGGCGGCGGCGTCCGGCACGGGAGGCAGGCTGGAACTCATGCCCGCATCACTCCACGGGCTTGAAGACGCGCGGCCACTTGGCCGCGGGGAGGTCCCAGCGGGCCTGCACGGCCTCGGCGCGCGCCAGCAGATCGGCGCGGCGCGGGCGCGTCGGCGTGCGCTGTGCCAGCACGACGGTGTTGCCCTCGCGCGTGGGCTTGAAGGCCCAGAGTGCATCCGCGCCGAAAGCCTCGGCCATGCGCGCCAGGCTGCGCTCGTAGCTGGACGACCGGCCGAAGAGGTTCACCGTCATCGCGCCGTCTTCGGTGAGCAGCGCGCGGCAATCGGCGTAGAACTCCGCGCTGTCGAGCACCGGGGCCGCGGCCTCGTGGTCGTACAGGTCCACCGCCAGCGCGTCCACCGTGCCGTGCCACTCGGGCTTGCGGATCTCCTGGGCCGCATCGGCCAGCACCACGCGCAGCTTCGGGCCGTCGGGCGGCAGCTTGAACCAGGCGCGGCACACGGCGTGCACCTGCGGGTTCAGCTCGATCACCGTGCAGCACATGCGCAGCTTCTTGTGGCAGAACTTGGTGATCGCGCCGGCGCCCAGCCCCAACTGCATCGCATGCCGCTTGGCCACGCTTGCGGGCTCCACGAACAGCAGCCAGGCCATCATGCGCTGCACGTACTCCAGTTCGATCTCGAAGGGCTCGTCGATGCGCATGGAGCCCTGGATCCAGGGCGTGCCCAGGTGCAGGTGGCGCACGTCGCCATCGTCGGAAACACTGACTTCGGGCAGCTCGGCGGCTGCGGCTTTCTTGCGGGTGGTCATTCAGTCCATCAATCCAAAGGGGGCGAAGGCCGCGGCCCAGGCGGCGCGCTTGCGCTCGAAGCTCCACGACGCGTTCGCGGGGCTGGTGGAGGGCAGGCGCAGCGAGGGCACCGGGCCGTCCTGCGGCCCTGCGGGCAGCTCCAGCGCGGTGCGCACGGCGCGCGCATGCTTGAAGCTTTCGCCGCCATTGTGGGCGATGGCCGCCAGCCGCGGGCAACGCGAGCGCAGCGCCGCGAAATCGTTCACGGCGGCGTTGCGGATGCTGGTGTCCAGGCTGCCCTCGCGCTCGCAGGCCGCGTACACGTCCCAGAGCCCCAGGCCGCGGTCCAGCAGCCACGCGCAGCGCTCCGCATAGCGGTCCCTTCCGGGCAGCGGATGCTGCGGCCAGAGCGCCTGCAGGATCGGCCAGAAATGGTTCTGCGGATGGCCGTAGTACTGGCCCGCGCGCAGCGAGGCCACGCCCGGAAAGCTGCCGAGCACCAGCACCACGGTGCGATCGGACACGACCGGCGCGAGGCCCACCAGGCGTGCGGGCGCGGCGAGGGTCGGGTCGTCGGGATGCGGAGGATGCGAAGGAGTGGGTCTGGTCGGCATGCGGTGCGGGCGCTTGGGACTATCGTAGCCGTTCACGACACGCGCCGCGGCGGGGTCCGGGCCCCGAAGTGCCGTCAGTCCCGCGCCGGCGCGCCGGGCACCAACGCCGCCAGCCGCGGCAGCGCGGCCAGCGAATTCGCGTGCACGGCACGGCCCAGTGCATCGGCCGTGGTGCCGCGCAGCCGTGCCACCACCTGCGCGATGCGCGGCAGCTCGCCCGGGGTGTTGCGTGCCGGGGCCGCACCGGCCTCGCGCTCCGCGGCCGTCACGTAGAGCCAGTGCGGCGGGATGTCGGGCGCATCGGTCTCCAGCACGATGGATTCCAGCGGCAGCTCGGCCGCCAGGCGGCGCAGTTGCAGCGCGCGGTCGAAGGTCACGGCGCCCCCGAAGCCGAGCTTGAAACCCAGGTCGATGAACGCCCGCGCCTGCTGCAGGCTGCCGTTGAACGCGTGCGCGATGCCGCCCTCGGCGCCCACGTCGCGCAGGCCCTTGAGCACCTTGTCCACCGAGCGCCGCGTGTGCAGGATCACCGGGAGCTTCCATCGCCGTGCGAGCTTCAGCTGTTCACGGAAGAAATGCGCCTGCCGCTCCGGGTCCAGATCCTTCACGAAAAAGTCGAGCCCGATCTCCCCCACGGCGACGAGGCGCGGGTCCTGCGCGTGCTGCTCCAGCGCCCGGGCCAGCGCATCCAGGTCGCCGTCGCCCGCGCGCCCGGTGAAGAGCGGGTGGATGCCGAGCGCATAGCTGTCGCCGTGTCGGTGCGCCAGTGCGCGCACGGTGTCCATGTTGCCGAGCTCCACGGCCGGCACCACGCAGTGCGCCACGCCGTCGCGTGCCGCGTCGGCCCGCACGCGGTCCTGGTAGTCGCGGCCCGCGTGGGCCTCGAATTCGTCGAGATGGCAGTGGGTGTCGATCCACGGCCCTGCAGCGGGGCCGGGCAGCGGCGGCGCCACCGCGGCGCGCTCCGCGGGCCCGCTGCCGGGCGGTAGAGTGGCATGGCGTTCTGGCATGCCCTGATCATGCCCCAGGCGGTGGCCGCCATGCCGCCGTGGATACCGCCTGTCACAGGCAGCGGGGGGCTTTCCGTGCTACCGTGCGAAGGCACCGTGGCCGCGCCTGTCCGCTGGGTTTCTGCACCCACGCCTGCCTTCGCGCCCTTGCACCCGCGTCCGACGCCGCTCCTGCCCCGAGGTGACCGCATGCCCAGGCCCGCCCGTTACAGCCCCAGCCCCAGCCCCCGATCCCGCACGGCGGACGATGCGGCCGCACGGGCTTCCGCGCCCGGCCGCGCGCAGGCTCCGGGCCCTCCCATGCCGCAGGGGCAGGCAGTCCGAGGGGAGACGGCGCAGCGCAGCGCACCGGACGCACCGTCCGCCTCCCCGGCTTCCGCTGAACGTGCGCATGCCCCCGCGGCGCACGGCGGCCTGCGCTGGAAGGCCGCGGCGGCGCTGCTCGCCGCAGCGCTGGCCGCCAGCCTCTGGTGGGGCTGGCAGCAGTCGCGGGCCGTGCCGCAGCGCCTCACGCAGCAGGACATCGACGCGGCCGTCCTCCACACCCTCTCCACCCAGCCCCTGCCCTCGGCCGCCGCACGCGCGGCAGAGGCCGTGGCGCCGTCGGTGGTGCGCGTCACCGGTTTCGCCCGCGCCAGGAAAGGCAAGCACCAGGGCCCGGAACAGGAGCGCGGGGTGGGTTCCGGCATCGTGATCGTGGACAAGGGCGTGATCCTCACCAACCTGCACGTGGTGCGGGGCGCCTCGCGCATCCAGGTGACCTTCGCCGACGGCTCCGAGAGCGATGCCTCCCTCACGGGCGCACGCCCCGCGGACGACCTCGCCGTGCTGCAGGCGCATCGCGTGCCGGACGATCTGCAGGCCGCGCCGCTGCGCTCCACCGATGGCCTGAAGCCCGGCGACGGCGTGGTCGCGATCGGTTTTCCGTTCGGCATCGGGCCGTCCGTCTCTTCCGGCGTGATCTCGGGCCTGCAGCGCGAATTCGATTCGCCCCAGGGCAAGCAGGAGATGCGCAACCTCATCCAGTTCGACGCGGCCGCCAACCCCGGCAACTCGGGCGGGCCGCTCGTCACCCTGGAGGGCGAAGTGGTCGGCATCGTCACCGCCATCCTCAACCCCACGCCCGCGCGCACCTTCATCGGCATCGGCTTCGCCGTGCCGATCGAGAACGCGGCGCAGGCGGCCGGCATGCCGCCGTTCTGATACCGCACGCAGGCCCCGCGCCAGGAGATCCCATGCACATCACCCCGCCCCCGACGGCCGCCGCCACCGCCACGCTGATGGAGCAGATCCTCTACGAGGTCAAGCGCGTGGTGGTCGGCCAGGACCGCTTCCTGGAGCGCGTGATGGTCGCCATGCTCGCGCAGGGCCACCTGCTGGTCGAAGGCGTGCCGGGCCTGGCCAAGACCCTCACCGTGAAGACGCTGGCGGGCACCGTGCGCGGTACCTTCAAGCGCATCCAGTTCACGCCCGACCTCGTGCCCGCGGACCTCGTCGGCACGCGCATGTACCACCAGCGCACGGGCGAATTCGCCACCACGCTCGGGCCGGTGTTCACCCACCTGCTGCTGGCCGACGAGATCAACCGCGCGCCCGCCAAGGTGCAGAGCGCGCTGCTGGAGGTGATGCAGGAGCGGCAGGTCACCATCGCGGGCGAGACGCACACGCTGCCGCGCCCCTTCCTCGTCATGGCCACGCAGAACCCGATCGAGACCGAGGGCACCTACCAGCTCCCGGAGGCCCAGGTGGACCGCTTCATGATGAAGGTGCTCATCGGCTATCCCACCGAGGAGGAAGAGTTCGTCATCGCCCAGCGCGCCCTCGCCGAGCCCGTGCAGGTGGCCTCCGTGGCCACCACGGAGCAGCTCGCCGCGCTGCAGGCCGAATGCCGGCGCGTGTACGTCGATCCCTCCCTGCTGCAGTACGCCGTGCGCCTCGTGGCCGCCACGCGCGCGCCCGCGCAGTACGGCCTGCCCGAACTCGAACCGCGCATCGCCTGCGGCGCCAGCCCGCGCGCCACCATCCACCTGGCCGAGGGCGCCCGCGCCCTGGCCATGCTGCGCGGTCGCGGCTACGTGCTGCCCGAGGACATGGCCGACCTCGCGCCCGACGTGCTGCGCCACCGCATCACGCTCTCGTACGAGGCGCTCTCGGACGGGCTCGATGCCGACGCGCTCATCGCCCAGCTCATGGCCCGCCTGCCGGCGCCCGCCCGCCCGCTCGCGCACGATGCCCAGAACGAGGTGCTGCATGCCGCGGCGCAGCCGGCCTGAGGCCACCGCACCCGCGGTGCCGGCCGCTGCGGCCGGCCTGGCCGCGGGCGCGGCGGACCGGCTGCTGCGCCGGCTCGAATGGACCGTGGTGCGCCGCCTCGACGGCCTGCTGCAGGGCGAGTACCGCACGCTGATGCGCGGCGCGGGCGTGGACCTGGCGGATCTGCGCGAATACCAGCCGCACGACGACGTGCGCCACATCGACTGGAACGTCACCGCGCGGCTCGGCACGCCCCACGTGCGCGTGTTCTCAGAAGACCGCGAAATGAATGCCTGGTTCCTGCTCGACCTGAGCCCATCGGTGGATTTCGGGCCGCCCGGCGCCAGCAAGCGCGACCAGCTGATCGGCTTCGTCGCCGTGCTCGCGCGGCTGCTCACGCGCCACGGCAACCGCGTGGGCGCCCTGCTGCTGGGCGGTGCCTCTTCCGCGGCCAGCAGCAGCGCCGCCACCGTGCTGCCGCCACGCACCGGCCGCACCCAGGTGCTGCGGCTGATCGACGCGCTGGCGCCTGCGGCACACGCCGCCGGTGCATCCAGCGCGCCGCCCGGCACCACCGAACTGCACCGCCTGCTCGGCGCCGCCGCATGCGCGCTGCGCCGCCGCTCGGCCGTGTTCGTGGTGTCCGACTTTCTCTCCGCCCCGGGCTGGGAGAAGCCCCTCGCACACCTCGCACAACGGCACGACGTGGTGGCCGTGCGGCTGCTCGATCCGCTGGAGCTGGAACTGCCCGACGTGGGCGTGCTGCACCTGCGCGATCCGGAAACCGGCGAGCACCTCACGGTGGACACGCGCGACCGGTCCTTCCGCCAGCGCTTCGCCCGCCTCGCCGCCGACCGCGAGGCCGCCCTGCGCACGGCCCTGGCGCGCGCAGGGGCCGACACGCTCGAGCTCGCCACCGACGACGACCTGCTCGGCGCGCTGGTGCGCTTCATGGAACTGCGCGGCCAGCCCGTGCGCGCCCGCCGGCGTGCTCCGCTCGTGCCGCCCCCGCGCACGGCCGCCGCACCGGAGGCCCGCGCCCACGCCTGAGGCCGCGCGGCGCCGGACCCACTCCCTACCGAATACACGACACGACCAGGAAGGAGCCCCCCATGGTGTTTCTCTGGCCCGACCTGCTCTGGCTGCTGCTCGCGCTGCCGCTGCTGGTGCTGCTCTACGTGTGGCTGCTGCGCCGCCGCAAGGCCGCCGTGCTCCACTTCCCCGCCCTGGCCCTGGCGCGAGAGGCCCAGGGCGCGCGCTCGCGCTGGCGGCGCCACGTGCCGCCGCTGCTCTTCCTGCTCGGCCTCGCTGCTTTGCTGGTCGCGGCCGCGCGGCCGCTGGCCGTGCTCACGCTGCCCTCGCAGCAGCAGACCATCATGCTCGCCATGGACGTGTCGGGCAGCATGCGCGCCGCCGACGTGCAGCCCGATCGCCTCACCGCCGCCCAGAATGCCGCCAAGGCCTTCATCGCCGACCTGCCGCGCCACGTGCGCGTGGGCATCGTGGCCTTCGCGGGCAGTGCGCAGCTCGCCCAGTTGCCCACGCAGAACCACGAAGACCTCGCCCGCGCCATCGACAGCTTCCAGCTGCAGCGCGGTACCGCCACGGGCAACGGCATCCTGCTGTCGCTCGCGACGCTGTTCCCGGACACGGGCATCGACGTCTCCGCACTCGGAGGGCGCCAGGCGATGATGCGGCCGCAGTCGATCGACGAGGTCGGCAAGCCGCCCCACCGCGACGGCAACAAGAGCGTGGACCGCCCCGCACCCGTGGCGCCGGGCTCCTACACCTCGGCCGCCATCATCATGCTCACCGATGGCCAGCGCACCACGGGCGTGGACCCGCTGGAGGCCGCGCAATGGGCCGCCGACCGCGGCGTGCGCGTCTACACCGTCGGCGTGGGCACCGTGGCCGGGGAGACGATCGGCTTCGAGGGCTGGTCGATGCGCGTGCGCCTCGACGAAGACACGCTCAAGGCCGTGGCGCAGCGCACCCAGGCCGAATACTTCCACGCGGCCACCGCGGCCGACCTGAAGAAGGTGTACGAGACCCTCAGTTCGCGCCTCACCGTGGAGAAGAAGGAGACCGAGGTGGCCGCCCTGTTCGCGCTGGCGGGCGCCGCGCTGCTGGTGCTGGCGGGCCTGCTGTCGCTGTGGTGGTTCGGGCGCGTACTTTAGAGCGACTCACACGACCCTTCTGGCGTCGTTGCCGCATCTTGTCGTACTGCGCGTACTGCCTGCGATGCGACGCCTCGCCAGAACCGCTTCGCTGGGTCGTGTGAGCCGCTCTTGGAACGCCGCACCGCGGCTCACGCCGGGTTGTCGATCTCGATGAAGCGGTGTTCGATGCCCAGCGCCGCCGCCACGTGCGCCGCCGCTGCCGGCGCACCGTAGCGCTCGGTGGCGTGGTGCCCCGCGGCGATGAAGGCCACTCCCGTCTCGCGCGCCAGGTGCGCCTGCGGCTCGGAAATCTCGCCCGTGATGAAGGCATCCGCCCCCGCGGCGATCGCGCCTTCGAAAAAGCCCTGCGCGCCGCCCGTGCACCAGGCCACGCGGCGGATCGGCCGGGCCTCGCCCTCGCCGGGCGCCACCAGCGTCACCGGCCGGCCCAGCGCCGCCCGCACCCGCGCCGCGAGCGTGGCCGCGTCGGCGATGTCTGCGGACGCGCAGAAGCCCAGGTCCTGCTCGCCGAAGCGCAGGTCGGCCGGCGCGAAGCCCAGCACGCGCCCCAGCTGGGCGTTGTTGCCCAGCTCCGGGTGCGCGTCGAGCGGCAGGTGGTAGGCGAAGAGATTGATGTCGTGCGCCAGCAGGCGCTGCAGGCGCTGCTTCATCCAGCCCGTCACGCGTCCGTCCTGGCCGCGCCAGAACAGGCCGTGGTGCACGAAGACCGCGTCCGCCTCGTCTTCGATCGCCGCATCGATCAGCGCGCGGCTCGCCGTCACGCCGCTCACGATGCGGCGGATGCGGTCCCGGCCCTCCACCTGCAGGCCGTTGGGGCCGTAGTCCTTGAAGCGGGCGGGCTGCAGCAGCTCGTCGAACGCGGCGAGCAGGTTGTCGCGGGATACCCTGGGATGGGATTCGGAAGCATCGGAAAAGGCGGCGTGCGTCATGACGGAATTGTGGCATCCGTGCCCAGCCCGCCGGTTCACGATGCGCTTCGCCATGCGGCGGCGCACTTCGCGAGCGCTCGGGTCGACCGGCTCCCGTGCGGCCACACTCCCTTCTTACGCCATCGCACCTCCACACCGACCGATGACCCACCGCATCCACGACAAAAGGCTGAATCGGTCCCTTGAGGCCGTTCCGGTGTCTTCGAGCATGGGCAACGCCACGGTCGTCGAGCTGCGCAGCGCCAGCCCGACCCGCAGCCTGACCTTCGGCACGATGGGCATCGCGCCCCTGCCGGATACGCTGAAAGTGCTGACCGTGGAGAACGCCGACCGGAGGCGATTCAAGGGCGTCGGCACGCAACTGCTGGGCATCGCCGAGCAAGTCCGTGCCGAACGGCGGCTGCCGTCCACGACCCTGACTTGCCAGGATGAGGGAGCTGCCGAATTCTTCTTCAAGCAGGGCTTCCGCTTCACGGGGCCCGATGCTTCCGCAAAGAACGCGGCCATGCAGTACCGCGTGGACCACCCCTCCGCGGAGTTGCCGGACGACTGCGTTTTCCTGGGAGACATGCGCAAACCCTGAGGATGAAACGCGCGGCAGCCGCCGCGTCGATCAGACCCGCGCAGGCGCCGGCTGCCAGCCGCGCGAGGCCAGCGGCACGAAGCCCAGCACGAAGCCGAGCACGCCCATGGCCGCCACGTAGTGGGCCGGCGCCATCGGATCGCGCTGCAGCCACACGGTGATCAGGATGGGGGTGATGCCGCCGAACACCGCGTAGGCCATGTTGTAGGAGAACGAAAGCCCAGAGAAGCGCACTTCCGGCGGGAACGCGCGCACGCCGACGATCGGCAGCAGCGCGATCGAGCCCACGAAGAAGCCGATCAGCGCATAGTTGCGCACCAGCGTCTCCGGCGTGCCGGGCAGGCCCAGGTAGAACAGGTACGAGGTCACGAACAGGCCGCCCCAGCCCACCAGCATCACGGCGCGCGTGCCGAAGCGGTCGGTGGCCCAGCCCATCACCACGCAGCCGATGGTCAGCGTGAGCGTGGCCACGGCGTTCGCCTCCAGCGCCAGCGTGGCGGGGAGGTGGAACACCTTCTGCAGGTACGACGGCGTGATGAGCACCACCACCACCACCGCGGTGGAGAGCACCCAGGTCATCAGCGCCACCAGCAGCATCGCGCCCTTGTGGTCGCGGAAGATCGTCTTGAGCGGCAGCTCGCGCGCCACGGCGCGGCGCGCGGCCAGCTCCTGGAAGACCGGCGTCTCGTGCAGGAAGCGGCGCAGGTACACCGACACCAGGCCGAACACGCCGCCCAGGATGAACGGAATGCGCCAGGCGAAGCCCTGCACCTCGGCCGGCGTGTAGCTGCGGTTGATGGCGATCGCCACCAGCGAGCCCAGCAGGATGCCGCCCGTGATCCCGGCCGTCAGCGTGCCCACGCCCAGGCCGTAGCGGTTCTTGGGCACGTGCTCGGCCACGAACACCCAGGCGCCGGGCATCTCGCCGCCGATCGCCGCGCCCTGCAGCACGCGCATCGCCAGCAGCAGCAGCGGCGCCGCCACGCCGATGCTCGCGTAGGTGGGCAGCAGGCCGATCACCAGCGTGGGCACGGCCATCAGGAAGATCGACAGGCTGAACATGCGCTTGCGGCCGAGCTTGTCGCCGTAGTGCGCGATCACGA
The DNA here is from genome assembly GCA_002397315.1 of Comamonadaceae bacterium UBA4962. GTDB lineage: Bacteria > Pseudomonadota > Gammaproteobacteria > Burkholderiales > Burkholderiaceae_C > Paracidovorax. Next base: position 227,517 of record DHAE01000020.1, on the reverse strand, counting down.
TGCCGCCGATCGGCCGGGCCAGGTAGCCGGCCGCGAAGATGCCGAAGGTCTGCAACTGCCGCAGCCAGTCGGGCATGTCGGCCGGGAAGAACAGGCCGCTCACCACCGTGGCGAAGAAGACGTAGATGACGAAGTCGTAGAACTCGAGCGTGCCGCCCAGCGCGGAAAGGCCCAGGGTTTTGTAATCGCCGCGGGTGAGCGGGCGGTGGTGCTGCGCGGCGTCGGCGCTCGCGGCAGCGGAAGCAGAGGAAGTCATGGCGTGGTCCGGAAATGCACGGGTGCGGCCCGGGCGCGGCCACGCATGCGGCGGCGTCCGGGGTTTTTCTTGCGGCCGCCGGACCGTAGGGGAGCGTGGCGGGGGTGGCGCGGGCTGCAGGGCCGGCCGCGGGGGTGGAGTGCGGGCGGCCGGGCACGGGGCCGGCTGGCGGAAGAAAAGAAAAAGGAACGAAAGAAGGGGAAGCGAAACGCGAAAGCGAAAGGCCGCGGGTGGCGGCCATGCCCCGATTTTAGGGTTTTCCCCGCCCTCCTCCGGTCACCTGCGCGAATGGCCTCGCTGCGCGCCCGGTGCGCGGAGCCGGGCGGATGCGTGGGCGGCATCTCCTCCCACGGCCACGGCCGCGCAAAGGGAGGACAATGGGCGGGTTCTCCCTTTCCCCCTTCCGATCCCCCATCGCCACCATGAAGCGCTTCTGGCTGCTGTTCTCCCAGGCCGTGACCGTGTTCGTCGCGGCCTACTTCGTCGTCGCCACCCTGCAGCCGGACTGGATCCGGCGCGGTGCCACGCGCAGCAGCGCCGGCATCTCGCTGATCGAGGCGCCGCCCGCGGCCTCGTCCCAGCCGGTGGCGGGCAGCTTCAGCGCGGCGGCGCGCAAGGCCGCCCCGGCCGTGGTCAGCATCAACACCAGCAAGGCCGTGCGCAACCCGCGCAGCAACGACCCCTGGTTCCAGTTCTTCTTCGGCGACCAGGGCCCGCAGCAGGCGCAGACGGGCCTGGGCAGCGGCGTGATCGTGAGCCCGGACGGCTACATCCTCACCAACAACCACGTGGTGGAAGGCGCGGACGAGATCGAAGTCACCCTGGCCGACAGCCGCCGCACGCGCGCCACCGTGATCGGCACCGACCCGGACACCGACCTCGCCATCCTGAAGGTCGACCTCGACAAGCTGCCCGCCATGGTGCTGGGCAACTCCGACCAGCTTGCCGTGGGCGACCAGGTGCTGGCCATCGGCAACCCCTTCGGCGTCGGCCAGACCGTCACCAGCGGCATCGTCAGCGCCCTGGGCCGCAGCCAATTGGGCATCAACACCTTCGAGAACTTCATCCAGACGGATGCCGCCATCAACCCCGGCAACTCCGGCGGCGCGCTGGTGGACATCAACGGCAACCTGATGGGCATCAACACCGCCATCTACTCCCGCTCGGGCGGCAGCATGGGCATCGGCTTCGCCATTCCCGTCTCCACCGCCAAGCTGGTGCTCGACGGCATCGTGAAGGATGGCCAGGTCACCCGCGGCTGGATCGGCGTGGAGCCCAACGAACTCTCGCCCGAACTCGCCGCCACCTTTGGCGTGCGCGCCACCGAGGGCGTCATCATCACCGGCGTGCTGCAGGACGGCCCCGCCGCCCGCGCCGGCATCCGCCCCGGCGACGTGATCGTGCGCGTGGGCGACAAGCCCACGGAGAACGTCTCCGCCCTGCTCACGGCCGTGGCGGCGCTCAAGCCGGGCGAGCCAGCGGCATTCCAGGTGCAGCGCGGGGATGCGCAGCTGGAGTTGAACGTGGTGCCGGGGACGCGGCCGCGGCAGCAGCGGGCGCAGCGGCGCTGAACCGCCCCGCACGCAGGGCTGCGAAGTGCCGCGCTACCGGGGGCCGGGGTGGGGGCGCGGCGGCCAGGTGCCCGCGGCCACGCGTGCGTCGTACCATCGGTGCATGGCCAGGTCGTCGACGGCATAGTCGCCGCGCTGCGACTTCCACACCGGGCTCGGGCTCAGGGCACGCAGCGCATCCAGCGCCGTCTGCACCTGCTGGGCGGTCACCTTCCGGCCCACCTGGGCCGCATAGAACGCGAGCGCATCCGCGTCATACGCCTTGAACAGGCTTCCCTTGTCCAGCAGGCGCCACAGCACGGCCTGCTGCAGGGGGCTGAACGACAGGTATTCGGATGCCATCCGCGCCTCTTCCTCGCGCGCCTGCTGCTTCGCCACTTCCATCAGCGCCCCCTCGAAGCGGCCGGCCAACACCGCCATCGGGTTCAGCACCGCGCCCAGCGCATCCATGAACCGTTGCGGACGGTGCCCGAAAGCCTCGAATGCCCGGTGCAGCGTCTCGATGTCCACGGGCTTGATGCCGGGCCGTTCCTCTTCGATCCGCCGGGCCACGAGCTGGATGAATTCGATCCCGAGCGGCGGCAGCGGGTGCACCGTGGACCCGTAGAACGGTGCGCTGTTCGTGTTGGTGAGGCGCATGAGCTTGTCGCGGTCCGATCCCGACATCACCAGCATCAGGTGGATCTCGCTCGGCGTATTCAGCTGATCCCGCGCGGATTTGAGGCCCATCATCGCCACTTCGCCGGCCTGGCTGCTCAAAGCCTGCTGCGCTTCGTCCACGATCAGCGCCACGGGACGCCCGCTCAGTTCATGCAGGACGCGCAGGGCCTCCTTCAAGGTCAGCCCCTGGATGCTGCCCAGCTGGCTGGTGTCGATCTCCAGCGCGCCGCCGATCTTGACCTTCGCCAGACCCGCCTTCCGCGCCGTGCGCGCGATGATGCCCTGCTGGGCCTGCACGGCCTGGCCGATGGCCTCCAGGATCAATTCGGCCGGATCGCGGTCCTGGTTTTCCCAGAGATCCACGTAGACCACGAGCGCGCCGGCCGCCTCCAGTGCAGGCGTCAGGTCGAACCGCAGGAAGGTCGTCTTGCCGGTCCGTCGCGGCGCAGTGAGGAACAGCCCGCTCTTGGCATCGCTGAACAACAGCCTGCCCTGCAGTGCCTGCACCAGTTGCTGCGCCAGTTCGGTGCGGTGGAACGAAATGAGATGGGGCGGTTGCCGTGCGGAATCCATGCATTTATGGTGTTTTATGGAGATCTCATAATTTTATGATCGATCGCATAAAACACCATAAACCGCCGTCGGCCAGCCGAGGTATCGGCAGCAACGGCTCCGGGAAACTGTGCAGCGTCAGGCCGACGGTTCCCGCTGCTCCGCCGCATCCTCCGGCGCCTGCGTGTGCCGGATGAAGATCTGCGCCGCCCAGATGCCCAGCTCGTACAGCAGGCACATCGGCACCGCCAGCGCCAGCTGCGACACCACGTCCGGCGGGGTGACCACGGCGGCGATGATGAAGGCGATGACGATGAAGTAGCCGCGGAAGCTCTTGAGCTTGGCCACGTCCACGATGCCCATGCGCGCCAGCACGACGACCACGATGGGCACCTCGAACGACAAACCGAACGCCAGGAACATGGTGAGCACGAAGCTCAGGTAGGCCTCGATGTCCGGCGCGGCGGTGATGCTCTTGGGCGCGAAGCTCTGGATGAAGCTGAACACCTGGCCGAAGACGAAGAAGTAGCAGAACGCCACCCCGAACAGGAAGAGCACGGTGCTGGAGACGACCAGGGGCAGCACGAGCTTCTTCTCGTGGGAATACAGGCCCGGCGCCACGAACGCCCACACCTGGTAGAGCACCACGGGCAGCGCCAGCAGGAAGGCCGACATCAGCAGGATCTTGAGCGGCACCATGAACGGCGAAATCACCGAGGTGGCGATCAGCGTCGCCCCGGCCGGCAGGTGCGCCACGAGCGGCGCGGCCAGCAGGTCGTAGAGACGGCCCGGCCCGGGATAGAAGAACAGGATGGCGCCGGCGATGCCGATGGCGATGACGGCCTTGATGAGGCGGTCGCGCAGCTCCATGAGGTGCGCGACGAACGGCTGCTCGGTACCGGCCAGCTCGTCTTCGTGGGAGGGGGTTTCGGACATTGTGGGAAGAGAGAGCGGCCCCGCGGGGCCGCGCGGACGCGGCCGTCAGCGGGAAATCACTGGAATTTGCGGGGCCGGAAGCGCGCCACGCGCGCCGCGCCCGACTGGGCCTTGGTGCGCACGCCGGCACGGGCCTTGTACCACTGCGGGGTGGCGCTGCGCTTGAGGCGCCAGTTCTTGCCGGGGTGGCGGTAGGTCGGGACGATCGGCGCCAGGGGGGCGTACGGGTCGTGGTCGAGGCCGGATCCGTCCGTCGGCGTGCCGCCGGGGCCGTGCTCCTGCCAGTCCTTCTGGAACTCGCTGGCATGCGTCTGAAAGCTCTGGTGGACGTCCCGCGCGGAGGCCTCCACCGTGTCCTTCATCTTGCGCAGCTCGTCCAGCTCCATGGAGCGGTTGACCTCGGCCTTCACGTCGGACACGTAGCGCTGCGCCTTGCCCAGCAGCGTGCCCACCGTGCGGGCCACGCGGGGCAGCTTTTCGGGGCCGATGACGATGAGCGCCACGGCGCCGATCAGCGCCATCTTGGACAGGCCGATGTCGATCATGGAAGCAGCGGGAAATGCGGTTCAGTGCGAGAAGACGACAACGCCGCTCAGCCCTTGTGGCGGGCCTCGACGTCGATCGTGCCCTTGTCGGCGGCATGCACCTGCTGGTTGGTCACCTGGCCGGCCGGGGGCGCGGCGGTGGTGGTCGTGGTGGGCGGAACGTCGGGCGCGCTGCCGTCCTTCATGCCGTCCTTGAAGCCCTTCACTGCGCCGCCCAGGTCGGAGCCCATGTTCTTGAGCTTCTTGGTGCCGAACACCATCACCACGATGAGCAGCACGATCAGCCAGTGCCAGATGGAAAAGGAACCCATGGAAATCTCCTAACGAATACGGTTCATTCTAGACCCGGCGCATGTCATGGAAGTTTCATATCCCTGACCGCCGCCGGGAGGCCTCAGCCCTTCAGCCAGGGGCGGGGGCCGCCCATCACGTGCAGGTGCAGGTGGTGCACTTCCTGCCCGCCTTCCGTGCCGGTGTTCACCACGACGCGGAAACCGCCGTCCGGGTACGGATTGCAGCCCTGCTCCACCGCCAGCCGCGGCGCGAGCAGCATCATGCGGCCGAGCAGCCCGGCATGGGCGTCAGACAAGCCGGCCATGGAGTGCACGTGCTCCTTGGGCACCATGAGGAAGTGGACGGGCGCGGCGGGGTGGATGTCGTGGAAGGCGAAGACTTCGTCGTCGTCATAGACCTTCCGCGACGGAATCTGGCCGGCGATGATCTTGCAGAAGAGGCAGTCGGGATCGTGCATGGCGGGTAATGGATCGGATCGGAAAACGCGTCAGGCATTGTCGGCGATGTTCACCGTGGGCCGCACCCCGATGTCGCCATGGTGCCGGGCGACCCAGTCCTGGCCCGCCGCGCGGCCGAGCGCGAACAGCTGGCGCACGAAAGCCAGATCGGCGCGCAGCTTGCTCGATGCGCCGAATTCCGCGAGCACCGAGCCGCCGTCGATGCGGTGCATGCGCACGCTCTTGTAGCGCTGGGCGTCCAGCCTGCCCTCGGCCAGCAGGCGCCGCACGAACTCGATGGCGCGCATCTCTGCCAGCAGGCTGGCGTTGAAGGTCACCTCGTTGATGCGCTCCATGATGTCGGCGGCGCTGTCGGGCAGCGGATGGTGCTCGATGGGGTTGATCTGCACGAGCAGGATGTCGGCGCAGCGCGTGTTGTAGATGAGCGGGTGCAGCGCGGGATTGCCGGAGTAACCGCCGTCCCAGTAGGGCTCGCCGTCGATCTGCACTGCCTTGAAGAGCAGCGGCAGGCAGGCCGAGGCCATCACGGCGTCGGCGCTCAGGCGCTGGCCGGAGAAAATCACGCCGCGGCCGGTGCGCACGTTCGTGGCGCAGACGAAGACGCGCGGCCCGGGGGAGTCGCGCAACACGTCGAAATCGACCTCGCGCTCCAGCAGGCGGCGCAGCGGGTTGATGCCGAGCGGATTCGTCTGGTAGGGCGACAGCCACTGCGACACCATCCCCATGAGCGGCGTGGAGGCGAGCGGCACCCCCCACATCAGGCTGCCCATGGCCCCCACGCCCTCCCAGAGCCGGGTGAGCGATTCGCGTGCCATGGCGCAGCCGCGCAGGTGCAGTTTCTCGCCGCGCAGATCGGGATGCTGGCGGGCGGCCTGTGCGAAGCCGTGGGCCAGGGCCACCGCGTTCATGGCGCCGGCGCTGGTGCCGCTGATGCCCTCGAACTGGAAGCGGCCGTCTTCCAGCAGGGCGTCGAGCACGCCCCAGGTGAGCGCGCCGTGCGATCCCCCACCCTGCAGGGCGAGGTTGAGCGGCACCGATCCCGGCGCCGGCGCGGCGGGCTCAGACATCGATGGCCTGGCCCTTGTTCATGGCCACCATGCCGCGCACGATGCGGTAGAGGAACCAGATGGAGATCAGGCCCCAGGCGATCCAGCCGGGGAAGAAGAACAGCAGCCAGAGCGGCGCGGTGACCAGGTACAGCACCCCGGCCCAGACCACGGTGCGGATGCGCCAGGAGAAGTGCGAGGCCTGCCACGTGCCTTCGGCATCGCCCTTCTTCACCAGGTCGATGACCAGGGCGATGACGAGCAGCGCCGCGCCGGGCTGCGCGCCCGGGATGACGGCGCCCACCGCGACGATGAGGTGCAGGATGTAGCTCACCCAGCCGACGGTTTTCAGGCCGTCGGCGCGCTCGTCAAGATCGATGTCGGTGATGTCGTTGCGGTTCATGGCGGCGGTCCTCAGGGTTGGGATTCGTCGGCGGCGCGCTGCAGGGATTTGCGCAGCGCCTTTTCCTCGATGCCGCTCGTGCCCTCGCGGCGCTCCAGCTCGGCCACCACGTCGGCGGGCGCGAGGCCATAGTGCGCCAGGGCGATCATGGAGTGGAACCACAGGTCGGCCACCTCGTACACGAGCTTGGAGGCCTCGGCGCCGTGGTCCACGTCCTTGGCGGCCATCACCACCTCGGTGGCCTCTTCGCCGATCTTCTTGAGGAAGGCGTCCGGGCCCTTGTGCAGCAGGCGGGCGACGTAGCTCTTGTCGGCATCGCCGCCGTTGGCCGGCTTGCGGCTCTCGATCACGGCGGCGAGCCGGGCGAGCGCGTCGCCGGAATGCACGGACGGTGCGGCGGCCGGAGAAGAAGGAACGTTGGTCATCGCTGTCACTTGTAGATGGATTCGGGGTCTTTCAAGACCGGATCGACGGCCTGCCAGGCACCGTCCTTCAGCACGCTGAAGAAGCAGCTGTGCCGGCCGGTGTGGCAGGCGATGCCGGGCTCGTGGCCGAGCTGGGTCACCTTGAGCAGCACCACGTCGTTGTCGCAGTCGAGGCGGATCTCGTGCACCGTCTGCACGTGGCCCGATTCCTCGCCCTTGAACCACAGCCTGCCGCGCGAGCGGCTGAAATACACCGCGCGCCCGAGTTCGGCCGTCTTGGCCAATGCCTCGCGGTTCATCCAGGCGAACATGAGCACGTCGCCCGTGGCCGCTTCCTGCGCGATCACGGGCACCAGGCCCTGCGCATCCCATTTCACATCGTCGAGCCAGTTCATCGCCCCATTCTCCGCCATTTTGTTGCACTGCAGCATGAACCCGGACGCCGTCCGGGGCATGCACTCAAAGCCGCACGGGCACGCCGCGTTCGGCCATGCGCGCCTTGGCCTGCGCCACGGTGTATTCGCCGTAGTGGAAGATGCTCGCGGCCAGCACCGCGTCCGCGCCGCCCTGCTGCACGCCGTCGGCCAGGTCGTCGAGGCCGCCCACACCGCCCGAGGCGATCACCGGCACGCTCACCGCATCGCTCACGGCCCGCGTCAGCGCCAGGTCGAACCCGGATTTGGTGCCGTCCCGGTCCATGCTGGTGAGCAGGATCTCGCCCGCGCCGCGGCGCGCCATCTCGGTCGCCCACTGCACGGCATCCAGGCCGGTGTTCTTGCGCCCGCCATGGCTGTAGACGTCCCAGCCGTCGCCGCGCGGCGTGCCGTCCGGGCCCGGGCGGGCGGCTTCCTCGGGCGTGCGGCGCTTGGCGTCGATGGCCACCACGATGCACTGTGCGCCGTAGCGGGCCGAAGCGGCGTCGATCACGTCGGGGTTGGCGATCGCGGCCGAGTTGAAGCTCGTCTTGTCGGCGCCCGCGTTCAGCAGCCGCCGCACGTCTTCCACCGTGCGCACGCCGCCGCCCACCGTGAGGGGGATGAAGACCTGGCTGGCGACGGATTCGATGATCGGCAGGATCAGGTCGCGGCCGTCGCTCGTGGCGGTGATGTCGAGGAAGGTGAGTTCATCCGCGCCCTGGCCGTTGTAGCGCGCGGCGATCTCCACCGGATCGCCGGCGTCGCGCAGTTCGACGAAGTTCACGCCTTTGACGACTCGGCCTCCGGTGACGTCCAGACAGGGAATGATGCGTTTGGCCAGCATGGGCGGGTCCTGCAAAGAAAAGATCGGGAAAGGAAAAGCGGAAATCGAGGGCGCAAGGGCACGGGCGCAGCCGCCTCAGCGCACGACCTGCAGTTGCTGCCAGCCGGTCCATTCGGCACCCGGGGCGAGTTCCACGGGCGCGTGCACGCAGGCGGATTCCACGCACAGCATGTGGCGGAAGCCGTCCGGCGGCATGTCGGTCAGCTTGGCGCAGAGCTGTGCGCCGGGATTCCAGACGACGTTCTCGGCAAAGCCGCCCTGGGTGACGGACAGCACGCCCTGCCCCGTCTCCACGCGCAGCGGCGCGCCGGGCGCATCGAACACGCGGTCGAACTCGCCGTCGAACGTCAGCGGGCCTTCCTGCACGCCGCGGCGGTCGGTCGCGGCGTCCCAGCGGGCGCAGCCATCCAGGCCGTCCACCCGCGCCGCGGCGATGTCCGCCACGCGCAGGTAGCTGTGGAGCGCGCCGGTGAAGGACCAGGGCGCGTCGCTGCGGTTGCGCAGCGTGAGCGCGATCCGCAGGGTGTCGTCCGACAGCTCCACCGCCAGGCGCGCCGCGAAGGCGTGCGGCCAGAGCGCGCGCGTCGCGGCATCGTCCTCCACCGCCAGCTCGGCGCGGGCCACCGTGCCTTCCGATGACCCGGATATTAATTTCCAAGGCAAATTTCGCATGAACCCATGCTTGGGCAAAGGGCCTCGCTGGCTGAACTGCGGCCAGCAGATCGGCACCCCGCCGCGGACCGCGGTGCGGCCGTCATGGGCCGACAAGGGGCTCAGGAACAGGCGCTCGGTGCCGTCCGCGGTGACCCAGGAAACGACCTGCGCCCCCTGGAGCGCGACGGTCGCGGAGCCCGCGCGGGGTGTTTGCAGCCGGACCGCGGGCAGGTCCGGGAACATCGGGACGGAGGCCGCGGCAGCGGTCGGGGCAGGGTTCGTCATATTTCGGATTGTAGGATTGCGGCCCTTTGCGCCGCCGCAAGACAGGCGGGCGCGCACCGGGGGGCGCTCCGCGTCTTGAACGACAATGCGCGTCCCCGCTACGGCGCACGGAGAGCGCCGGGGGAACCGTTGCCCATTTTCTGCCCTGCACCATGCCAGAGAACAAAAGAAGACTCCCTCCCACCGTCAGCATCCTGGTCGCGATGCTCCTCGGCATCCTCGCCGGCTACCTCATCAACACCCACGTCGCGGACAAGGCGGGGGTGGCGAGCTACGTATCGATCATCTCGGACATCTTCCTGCGCCTGATCAAGATGCTGATCGCGCCGCTGGTGTTCTCGACCCTGGTGGTGGGCATCGCCCACATGGGTGACGCTTCAGCGGTCGGGCGCGTGTTCCTCAAGGCGATGGCCTGGTTCCTGACGGCCTCGCTCGTGTCGCTGGCGCTCGGCCTGATCCTCGCGAACGTGCTGCAGCCCGGCGCCAATCTCGGCCTGCCGTTGCCGGACACGCACCAGGCGACGCAGTTGGCCACGGGCAAGTTCACGCTCAAGGAGTTCGTGAACCACCTCGTGCCCAAATCCTTCGCCGAGTCGATGGCCAACAACGAGATCCTGCAGATCGTGGTGTTCTCGATGTTCTTCGGCATCGCGCTCGCCAGCCTCGGCGACAAGGCCCGTACGCTGGTGCGCTGCGTGGAGGAACTCTCCCACGCCATGCTCAAGATCACCGGCTACGTGATGCGCTTCGCGCCCGCCGCCGTGTTCGCCGCCATGGCCGCCACCGTGGCCGTGAACGGCCTGGGCATCCTGCTCAAGTTCGCCGTGTTCATGGGCGAGTTCTATCTGGGCCTGGTGCTCCTCTGGATGCTGCTCGTCACCGCCGGCTTCGTGGCGCTGCGCGGGCGCGTGTTCAAGCTGCTGCGCAACATCCGTGAAGCCTTCCTGCTGTCGTTCGCCACGGCAAGCTCCGAGGCCGCCTACCCGAAGCTGCTCGACGCGCTCGACCGCTTCGGCGTGAAGCGCCGCGTGTCGAGCTTCGTGATGCCGCTGGGGTACTCCTTCAACCTCGACGGCTCGATGATCTACTGCACGTTCGCCACGCTGTTCATCGCGCAGGCCTACGGCATCCACCTGCCGATCGAGACGCAGATCACCATGCTGCTGATCCTGATGCTCACCTCCAAGGGCATGGCCGGCGTGCCACGCGCCTCGCTGGTGGTGATCGCCGCCACGCTGAACCAGTTCCACATCCCCGAGGCGGGCCTGCTGCTGATCCTGGGGGTGGACACGTTCCTGGACATGGGCCGCTCGGCCACCAATGCCGTGGGCAACTCCATCGCCGCCGCGGTGGTGGCGAAATGGGAAGGCGCGCTGCTGTCGGAAGAAGACGCGGCGGTGCATGCGGCCACGCTCGATACGCAGCCCGACGACGCACCGCCGGCCGGCGCCCCGGTCGTGCCGGCGACCGCCGCCTGATGCGGTAGCGGGCCGGCCCGCGCTGCGCCGCCCCGGGCGGAAGGTGCAGCGGACGGGCCGGGCGCAGCCATCCCGCGAAGCAGCCGCGGGCGGCCGACGCATCAACCCGCCTGCAGGCTGCGCGCGACGCCGTCCTGCCAGCGCCAGGCGTCCTCGCACATGCGGTCCAGGCCGTGGCGGGCCTTCCAGCCCAGCAGCCGCTCGGCCAGCGTGGGGTCGGCCCAGCAGGCGGCCACGTCGCCCGGGCGCCGCGCCACCACCTGGTAGGGCACGGGGCGCCCGCTCGCGCGCTCGAAACCGTGCACCATCTCCAGCACCGACACAGGGCGGCCCGTACCCAGGTTCACCGTGAGCAGGCCCGGGTGCTCGCGCAGGTAGCGCAGCGCCGCCACATGTCCGTCGGCCAGATCGCACACATGGAGGTAGTCGCGCACCCCCGTGCCGTCCGGCGTGGGGTAGTCGCCGCCGTACACGCTCAGGCGTTCGCGCAGGCCCACAGCCACCTGGGCCACGTAGGGCAGCAGGTTGTTGGGCACGTCCTGCGGATCCTCACCGATGAGGCCACTTTCGTGCGCACCCACCGGGTTGAAGTAGCGCAGCCGCGCGATCCGCCAGCGGCCGGGCTCGGAGGCGTCCAGATCGGCCAGCACCTGCTCCATCATGAGCTTGCTCTGTCCGTAGGGATTGGTGGCGGAGAGCGGGAAGTCCTCGCGGATCGGCAGCGAGGCGGGGTCGCCGTACACCGTCGCGGACGATGAGAACACGAGGGTGCGCACGTCTGCCGTGCGCATCGCCCGCAGCAGCGCCACCGTTCCCGCCACGTTGTTGTCGTAATACGACAGCGGTTCGCGCACCGATTCGCCCACCGACTTCAGGGCCGCGAAATGGATCACGGCCTCGACGCGGTGCTCGGCGAAGATGCGGGCCAGCAGGGCCTCGTCGCGCACGTCACCTTGGACCAGGTCGGGCACGCGGCCGGTGATGCGGCCCAGGCGCTCCAGCACCGACCGGCGGCTGTTGCAGAAGTTGTCGAGGATGAGGAATGGCATCCCGGCTTCGGCCAGTGCCACGCAGGTGTGCGAGCCGATGAACCCGGCTCCGCCCGTCACAAGTATCACGCTGGTCTCCCGTTGAATCCGGCCCATTCTGGCCTGCGTACTCCAGCGTATCCCACATTCGGGCAGGCATCCGGGCCTGCTGGAGCCCTGAAACGCTCCATCGCGCACTCCATCTGGCGGAATCAGAAAATTCGCCACACGAAATGATAATTATCGAAACAATATAATGAATTGTTTTTTTCTATGAAGAGAAACATGGTGTGCCCGTTGAGACACGATGTACGCCATAAGGAGGGAGCGGCCGTCCGAGGGACAGGGAATCGCTCCGGAGATCCATGCGATGCCGAGGGTAAACCCTTGGCGTTTCTTCCATAAGACCAGAATTTCCGTGTCCAGACGCCTCAGACTGTTGTTTTTCTGCCTGTTGGCGCCGTGGTGCGCCGCAGGCTGGGCCGCCCTGCCCGCCGTGGCCCTGCACTACGGCCCGGCGGCACCGCTGGCCGAGCTGAAGGTGTTCGACATCGTGGTCGTCGAGCCCGGCCACGGGTACGATCCGAAGGCCTTCGCCAAGACCGGCAGCGCACTTTATGCCTACGTGTCGGTGGCCGAGGTGCAGTCCTCGCGCCCCTACTTCGGCGACATCCCGGCGGCCTGGAAGATGGCGCGCAACGGCGCCTGGAACTCCGAGGTGGTCGACCAGACCCCCGCCGAATGGCCGCAGTTCTTCGCCGACCGCGTGGTGGCGCCGCTGTGGGAGCAGGGCTATCGCGGCTTCTTCCTCGACACGCTGGATTCCTACCGGCTCGCGCAGACGTTCGACGAGGCCGCGCAGCAGGACGGCCTGGTGCGCGTCGTCGAGACGCTGCACCGGCGCTTTCCCGGCATCCGCCTCATCCTGAACCGCGGCTTCGAGATCGTGCCCCGCGTGAAGGACAAGGTCCAGATGGTCGCCGCCGAATCGCTCTTCCAGGGCTGGAACGCCGGCACGCGCCGCTACGAAGAGGTGAAGGCGACGGACCGTGACTGGCTGCTCGGCCAGCTGCGCACCATCCAGGAGCGCGACGGCCTGCCGGTGCTGGCGATCGACTACGTGCCGCCGGCCGACCGGGAACTCGCCCGCGCCACGGCGCAGAAGATCAAGGACCTGGGCTTCATTCCCTGGGTGACCGACGGGCAGGTGGGCACCGTGGGCGTGGGCAGCGTCGAGCTGGTGCCGCGCCGTGTGCTCGTCCTCTACTACGGCGGCGAATCGGCCGCGCTCAACTACGCGTCGCCCCACCGCTTCCTGCAGATGCCGCTCAACCACATGGGCTACGTGGTGGACTATGCCGACGTGCGCAATCCGCTGCCGGAAGGCGTTTTCCAGGACCGTTACGCCGGCATCGTGACCTGGTTCTCGGGTTTCCTGCCCGAAGGCCGGGTGCGCACGGTGAACCAGTGGCTGCTCGCGCGGCTGGGCGAGCGCACGCCGCTCGCGGTGATGGGCAACTTCGGCTTCGCGCTGGACCGGCAGTTCAACGAGGCGCTGGGCATCAAGGGCAACGCGAGCCCGCCGCGCGGCGAGCAGAAGGTGGCCGCGCAGGATCCGATGATGGGTTTCGAGCTGGCGGTGCAGCCTTCCAGCGGCTCGCGCTTCGAATGGGTGCAAAAGAGCGGCGCTCCGGTGCAGCAGCCGGCGCGCGCGCTGATCGAGCATCGCGATGCGCGCGGCGCCTCCTTCCTGGGCGGCGCGATCCTGCCGTGGGGCGGTTTCGTCGTCGATCCGTTCGTGGTGACCGAAGTGCCCGGCACCGACTACGCACGCTGGATGATCGACCCGTTCGCCTTCCTCACGCAGGCGCTGAGGCTGCAGCCGCTGCCGGTGCCGGACGTGACCACCGAGAACGGCCGGCGCCTGCTGTTCTCGCACGTGGACGGCGACGGCTTCCCCTCGCGCGCCGAGCTGGCGGGCAGCCCGAACGCGGGCGCCGTGCTGCTCAAGGAGATCTTCGAGAAGTACACGCAGGTGCCGCAGACCATGTCGGTGATCGAGGCCGAGGTGGCGCCGCACGGGCTGTACCCCGCCACCAGCGCCGAGATGGAGGACATCGCGCGGCGCATGTTCCGCCTGCCGCACGTGGAGATCGCGAGCCACACCTATTCGCACCCGTTCCTCTGGGACCGCAGCGTGCGCCACGGCCTGTTCAGCGACAACTCCGAGGCGGCCATGAGCCTGGACGTGCCCGGCTACACCATGGACCTGCGGCGCGAGATCGTGGGCTCCACCGACTACATCAACAGCCGCCTCGCGCCGCCCGACAAGCGCGTGAAGATCCTGCTGTGGTCCGGCGACACGGCGCCCAACGCGGAGGCCCTGGAGATCACCGAACGCGCGGGCCTGCTGAACATGAACGGCGGCGACACGTCGATCACGCGCACCAATCCGTCGCTCACGGCCGTGGGCGCCTTCGGCATCCGGAAGAACGGCTACCTGCAGGTGTATGCGCCCATCACCAACGAGAACATCTACACCAACCTGTGGAGAGGCCCCTACTACGGCTTCGAGCAGGTGATCCAGAGCTTCGAGTTGACGGAAAAGCCCCGGCGCCTGAAGCCCGTGGACATCTACTACCACGTGTATTCCGCCAGCAAGCGCGCGGGCCTCACGGCGCTGCACAAGGTGTACGGCTGGGCGATCGCGCAGCCGCTGCATCCGGTCTTCGCGTCCGAATACATCCGCAAGGTGCGCGACTTCCACACCCTCGCCATCGCCCGCGACAGCGGCGGCTGGCGCGTGCGCGGCGACGGCGAACTGCGCACCCTGCGCCTGCCCGCCGCGCTCGGCGCGCCGCAGATGGCGGCCAGCCGGGGCGTGGCCGGCTACCGCGGCGGTGCCGAGGGGCTCTACGTGCACCTCACGGGCGGATCGGCCTGGCTGCGGACGTCGCGAACTTCGGCGGTCCCGGGCCCGGCCGGGGCCGACGCGCCCGCAGCCGCCCCGGCAGAACCGGCATCGGCATCGGCATCGGCATCGGCATCGGCATCGGCACCCGTGCCCACGCGCCCCCTGCCCTACCTCGTCGACGCCAACGCACGCATCGCGGACTGGAGCGTGGCCGCCGACGGCACGCGCGCCGATTTCCGGCTCCAGGGCCACGCGCCCCTCGCCTTCAGCCTTGGCAACGCGCGCGGCTGCCAGGTGCGGGCCGACCAGCGCACGCTCTCCCCCGAACGCTCCACCGCCGCCGCCACCGGCAGCGGCAACGATGTCCTCGCCTTCCGACTGACCCATGCTGCTGCGCAAATCCAGCTCCAGTGCCCAGCACGCTGAGCGCCCCGTCCTGGCGCCGTCCTGGCTGATCACGCTGCTCGCCGGCATGGTGGGCGGCGGGCTCTGGCTGCTCTATCCGCGCCAGGATCTGGAGCGACGCCTGGCCGAAACCGAGAATTCCGCCCTCTCGGTGGCCTATCTGCACAACCTGCTGCGCAGCGACCCGGACAACCCCCGGCTGCGGCTGCTGCTCGCCCAGCGCCAGATCGCCGTCGGCCAGATGGCGGACGCGCGCGCCACGCTGCAGCCCGCGCTGGATTCGCCCGATCCGCAGATCCACCGCGACGCGCTCTGGGCGCTCTGGGAGCTCTCCTATACCGACTACCAGCGCACGCCCGAGCGCGAGGCCACCTACCGCAAGGCGATGCGCGAAGACCTGCTGCGGCAACTGCGCGTGCTGTCGGCGGAGCCCTGGCCACTGGAGCGCCGCGTGCTGCTCACGCGCCGCGCCGCGGAGCTGCAGGACAGGGTGCTCGGCGCCGCGATGACCCGCCGGATGGCCGAGGAAGCCACCGACCCGCGCGAGGCGGCCCAGTTGTACGAGCGCGCCGCGAAGGAGGCCCTGGGCCAGTCGGACTACGTCGGCTCCGCCGAGCTGTACCTGCTGGCGCGCCGCTCCACGCCCGATGCGGGCAAGGCCAAGGAGTTCTACCTGGCCGCGGTGCGCACGCTGCAGTCGGGAAACCGCCCGGTGGATGCGCTGGAGATGGCCGAGCGCGAGATCGGCCCGCTCGCGAAGGACCCGCAGGTGCTGCTGATGATCACGCAGCTGGCACGTGCGGCGGGCAAGCCCGCCGTGGCCGACCGCTACGTCCGCCAGTTGCTGCGCATTTCGTGGCTGCACCAGCGGCAGGACAGCGCCACCGTGCTGGCGGCAGCCCCGTCGCCCGTGGGGACGTTGCTGCGGCCCATGGCCTGGCATGGCGCCGCGGCGCCGGCGGCCGCATCCACGCCGGAACCCGCCCCCGCTCCTCCCACCGCGGCGCGCTACGACGACGGCGCCCACCTGCTGCGCCCGCCCCTCTTCTCCGTGCAACCCCCGGCCGTTGCCGGGACGGCGCCTGCGTGGGGATTCCACCGCACGGCGGGCCCCGCGCCCGATCCTGCTCCCGCATCCGCACCCGCACCCGTGTCACCCGGCGCGGCGCGTCCGGCACCGGCGCCCGCCCCGGCCCCCGCCGTGGCCGCCCCCCCGGTGCCCATGCCCGCGCACCTGCTGCCCTACGACGAGAAGATCTACGGCATCGCGTACGAGGTCTTCCTGGAAAACCGCAAGCTCGACGACGCCTGGCTGATCGCGCACGCCGCGGTGCAGGCCCGCCCGGACGACATGGCCTGGCGCGAGCGGCTCGCCCAGGTGTCGGAATGGTCGCAGCGGCCCGGCGTGGCGCTGCAGAACTGGCTGGTGGTGGCCCAGCGCACGCAGAAGGAAGCCGCCTGGCAGGCCGTGCTGCGGATCGCTCCGGGGCAGTTCGACGACACCGCGCTGGTGCAGGGCATCCGCTTCCAGCTGCGCCAGCGGCCCGACGATGTCGCGCTGATCCGCCAGCTGGTGGCGGCCTACGAGCGCATCGGCGAACCGCAGCCGGCGATCGACTACCTGCGCCAGCACGCCAGGACACCCGAGACGGTGGAACTCCTGGCCCAGCTGGCCGAGCGCGCGGGACAGCCCACGCTGGCGCTGGACACGTGGCGCCGGCTGCTGGCCGATCCGAAGCAACTCACCCCCGAGCGCGCCATGCGCGCGGCGGTGCTGGCGCTCACGCACGACCGGCCCGACGAAGGCCTGGGCTGGCTGGAGGCCGCCCAGCAGCGGCAGGCCCCTTCGGAGGCCACCGCCATCGATTTCTGGCGCCTGACGGGCCAGCTCGCCGAGAGCCGGCAGCGGCAGGCCCTGGCCCTGCAGGCCTACCGCGCCCTGGTGGGCGCGAAGGACCACGACCGTTCCGACTACGACGCGCTGATCCGCCTGCTGATGGCCGATCAGCCGATCGAGGGCGCCAAGGTGTCGGCGCTCGCCTGGGAGAAATTCGGCGATCCGCGCTACCTCGTGGATGCGCTCTCGGTCTATTCCAGCCGCAACCAGTGGGAGGCGATGGGCGCGCTGATGCGCAAGCTGGACAGCGGCTCGCAGGAGACGAAGCAGTCCGTGGCCGCGCTGCGCGAAATCCCCGAATTCCTGCGCCTGGCGGGAGGCTACTACCAGAGCCAAGGCGACCTCGCGCGTGCGCGGCGCTATTACGAGGACGGCCTGCGCACCAGCCCGGATTCGTCCGAGATGCGGCAGGCGCTGATCTGGCTGTTCATCGACAGCAACGATGCCGTCTCGCTGCGCACCCTGCTGACGACGCAGGAGCG
Organism: Comamonadaceae bacterium UBA4962; assembly: GCA_002397315.1. Taxonomy (GTDB): domain Bacteria; phylum Pseudomonadota; class Gammaproteobacteria; order Burkholderiales; family Burkholderiaceae_C; genus Paracidovorax. The sequence continues at coordinate 209,968 of DHAE01000020.1, read as the reverse complement.
GAACTGGGCGCGCGACGAGGACGTGAAGGACGCGCTCGCGGCCGCCTACCAGGCGCTCTCGCTGCCGCAGGTGGCGCTGGAGCGCTACCTCACGCCGCGCGTGGCGCAGCACCAGGACGATTTCCTGTGGCTCATGAACTACGCGGACGCGCTGGACCAGAACCAGCAGACCGACCGCTCCTGGCGCCTGCGCCGCGAACTGCTGTCGCGCGAATGGCATGCCGCGCGCCAGGGCGGCCAGGGTCAGCGGCTCACGCCGCAGCAGGCGCGCGCCCGCTGGCTCACCGAGGAAGGGCTGGACACGACCCGCCGCGTCGCGCGCGCCCGCCTCATGCTCACGCAGCGGCCCGGCGACCCGGCGCTGGACGTGCTGCGCGAGCTGCTGCGCATGGACACGGACGACCGCGGCCGCATGTCCAACGCGGCGGCCGAAACCGCCATCGGCTGGCTGCAGGATGCCGGCGAATACACCGCCGAGCGCGGCTACCTCTGGCAGCAGTACGCGCGCGCCCGGGGCACGCGCACCAACCGGCCGCTCTGGGCGGAGATCACGGTGGCGCTGGCCGAGGACGACAAGGCCGCCACGGGCCAGTTGCTGGAGCAGTTCGACGAGCGCCTGCCGCGCTACGACCGCGTGAATGCCGCCCGCGCGGTGGACGACGTGCGGCTCGCGCAGAGCGCGGCCTTCGAGGCGCAGGGCGAGCAGCGCGAAGACGAACCCCTGCAGCTGCAGCTCACAGAAAGCCTGCTGGCCTTCAGCGACCATGCCGGTGGCTACGGCAAGATCCAGCAACTGGGCGGCCTGGACGAGGTCGAGGGCGGCAGCCGCTTCCACATCGCCTTCAACCCGCGGCTGGCGCTCGACCTGGAATTCGCCAGCATCCGCCGCCGCTCCAGCGACCCGCTGGTGGTGGTGAACCCGCCCGACGAAAGCGTGTTCGACGCCCGCCTGCACTGGCGCCACCCGGACGGCGAGACCACGCTGCGCGCCGGCCGCCGCGTGAGCTTCCAGGCCTATACGCCCGTGCAGATCGAGCACGAGCAGCGCATCGACAACCGCCTCACGCTGCGCATGGAACTCGGCTTCCAGCTGCCCAGCCAGGAGAGCCTGGCGCTGCGCATCGCGGGCATGAAGGACCGCGCGGGTGCGAGCGTGCGCTACCAGGCCACGCGCCTGGACCGCTTCTCCATCGAATACGCGAACGAACGCTACCGCCTGCAGACCGGCACGGGCCTGGGCAGCGGCCGCCACACCACGCTGAGCTACACCCACACCTACCGGCAGGAGGCGCCGCTGCTGGAGTTCGGGGTGTTCTGGTCGCGCCACGATTTCTTGCGCAACGACATCTTCTCGCTCTCGCCGCGCGACCAGGAGTTCCGCCGCTACCTGCTGCCCGGCATCGAGCCGGGGCCGGATTACTTCCTGCCCGACAGCTTCAGCTATTACGGCCTGCAGGTGTCCACCAACATGCGCTACGAGGAAGAGTATTCGCGCACGCTGCGGCCCTACGCCAGCGCGAGCCGCACCTGGCACAGCCGCCTGGGGCCGGGCTACGAGCTGCGCGTGGGCGTGGCCGGCAGCGTGATCGGCGGCGACCACCTGGGCCTGACGTGGGGGATGAGCAAGTCCGGGCTGCAACTGCAGCAGGGCCTCAACCGCAATCTGGCCTTCAGCTACCGGCTGCACTTCTGACATTCCCATGCATCCATCGAACCCCGAACCGTTTCTCCAAGGAAGAAAGGACTCCCCCATGCAACATCCACGCTCCCTGCTGCAACGCCTGCGTACCGGCGCCGCCGGAGGCCTGATCCTGGTGCTGCTCGCGGCGTGCTCCACCATCGACCGCGGCACGCCCCCGCCGCTCGAGCGCGACGCCACCTGGGTGGTGCTGCCCTTCGCGAACCACACCGAGACGCCGCTGGCGGGCAACCGCGCCGAAGCGATCTCGCTCGCCCTGCTCCAGGCCCGCGGCGTGGGCCGCGTGCAGCGCTACCCCGGCGGCGCGCAGCAGGAAGCCCTCTTCGACGCGGGCGACGCCAAGCGCCAGGAGGAAGTCCTCGCCTGGGCCCGCGAGAAGCAGGCCAAGTACGCGCTCGCCGGCGCGGTGGACGAATGGCGCTACAAGGTCGGCGTGGACGGCGAACCCGCGGCCGGCGTCACGCTGCAGATCATCGACGTGGCGACGGGCGACACGCTCTGGAGCGGCACGGGCGGCAAGAGCGGCTGGAGCCGCGAATCCCTCTCGGGCGTGGCGCAGAAGCTGATCCGCAGCCTGATGGACTCCGGCCTGTCCGGTGCCCGCTGACGCCGCCATGCCGCCGGAGAAATCCCCCCCGCCCCATCCGGCCGCCGGCCGCCGCCGCGCGGTCGGCGCCGCACCCACGCCCGCGCCTGCGAAAGGCCGCGCGGGCCTGCGGCCGCTGCCGGAGCAATTGCTGGGCAAGCTCGCCGCCACCGACACGCGGCCGGCCGTCATGCTGCTGGAGACGCTGCTGCTGCCCGGGCTGGCGATCGCGCTCGGCCTGCTGCTGCATCCGCAGGATCCGATCTGGAGCGAAGGCGACTTTCCCTGGGCGTGGTTCGCGCCGGTGATCGTGGCGCTGCGCTACGGCCCGCTCGCGGGGCTGGGCGGCGCGGTGGTGCTGCTCGCCGGGTGGCTGCTGGCCAATGTCGGCCACTACGACCGCTTCCCGCAGCTCTTCTTCCTGGGCGGGCTGATTCTCGTGCTCATCGTGGGTGAATTCTCCAGCCTGTGGCAGGCACGCACCCGGCGCGCCGAGAACGTGCAGCTCTACCTCGACCAGCGCCTGGAGCACCTGGTGCGGCAGTACTACCTGCTGCGCCTGTCGCACGACCGGCTGGAACAGGAACTCATCGGCCGCCCCATGTCCATGCGCGACGCGCTCGCCACGCTGCAGAGCGTGGACGCGCAGGAGCAGGATCCGGCGCAGGGCGCGCAGACCCTGCTGCGCCTGCTGGCGCAGTACTGCCAGCTCGAATCGGCCGCGCTGCATGCCGCCACCGACGACCATGCCGAAGCCGAACCGGTGGCGCGCATCGGCAGCGGCACCGATCCGCTCGACACGCGCGATCCGCTGGTGCTGCAGGCCCTGGAGACCCGCAAGCTCTGCCACATCAGCCAGTTGCTCACGCACCAGCAGCAGACCCGCTACCTCGCGGTGGCGCCGCTGCTGGACCTGGGCGGCGAGATCTACGGCCTGCTGGTGATCGAGGACATGCCGTTCTTCTCCCTGCAGGACGAAAACCTGCAGACCATCAACCTGCTGCTGGGCTACTACACCGACGGGCTCGCCATGCAGACGCTGGCGAGGCCGCTCGTCGAGCGCATTCCGGACTGCCCCGCGGATTTCGCGTTCGAGGCGCAGCGCCTGGCGCACATGCGCGATACCACGCGGGTGCCCAGCATCATCGTGGCGCTCGAATTCCTGCCCCGCGCCATCGAGCGCGGCCTGCCGTCGCAGATCGAGCGGCTCAAGCGCGAACTCGACGAGAGCTGGCTGATCGCGGGGCCGGAGCGCCAGGTGCTGGCCATGCTCATGCCCCTGGGCGACCAGGCCACGGCGGAGGGCTACATCAACCGGCTGGAGGGCTGGGCGCAGCAGAAAAACGGCCAGCCGCTCGCCGAGGCCGGCATCTTCCCGCACGTGGTGCCGCTGGACGGCGAGCCCCTCGCGGTGCTGGAGCGACTGCACAGGATGGCCCATGCTTAACGTGAAGCTCGGCATCACCGCCTTCCTGCTCGAACTCGGCGCGTGGAGCGGCCCCCTGATGCTGCAGGGGCGCTCCGACGCGGCGCTGGTGAGCTACCTCGTCGTGCATGCGCTCGCCTGCGCGGTGCTCGCGCTGTGCCTGCTGCCGCTGCTCTCGGGCGAGCAGGCCCGCCCGCGGCTGCCGGTGATGGCGCTGATGGCGGTGTTCAGCTATGCCGTGCCGATCGCCGGCATCGTCGGCATGGTGGTGGCCGTGGTGGTGCTGCGCCTCTACCGCACGCCGCTGGGCCAGGACGACTTCGAATCGCTGCAGCTGCCGGAGTTCGACCTGCACCAGCGCATGCAGGCCAGCTTCCGGCAGGCCGGGCTGCGGTCCTTCCTGGGCAACGCCCAGGCTCCGATGCAGACGCGCATGCGCGCCATGGTCGCGCTGCAGCACGTCTCGGGCCGCATCGCCTCGCCGCTGCTGCGCAGCATCCTGAGCGACCCGAGCGAGGATTTGCGGCTGCTCGCCTACGGCATGCTCGACACGCTGGAAAAGCGCATCAACCGCACCATCGACAGCGAACTGGACGCGCTGCGCCGCGCCGAGGCCGAAGAAGGCGCCACGCCCGGGCCGCAGACGCTCGAAGCCGCGCACCGGCTCTCCGACCTCTACTGGGAGCTGGTCTACCAGGAACTCGTGCAGGGCGACCTGCGCACCCATGCCATCCACGAATCGCTGCGCTACTGCGACATGGTGCTGGGGCAGTCGCCGGGCAACGCGCAGCTCAACTTGCGGCGGGGCCGGCTGCTGCACGCCCAGGGCCTGTCCGCCGAAGCCGGCGAAGCCTACGCACGCGCCCGCGCACTGGGCCTGCCCGCCACGCGCGTGCTGCCCTACCAGGCCGAACTGAGCTTCGAGCGCCGCGATTACGCCCAGGCGCGCGCGCTGCTGCAGGAACTCGGCCAGTGGCGCGCCCTGCCGCGCCTGCGCCCCGTGCTCGACTACTGGAACGCCCGATGAGCGACGTCCATCCCCAGGCCCAGGAAGCCGACATCGCCCTGCTGCTCGAGGGCACCTTCCCCTACGTGAGCGGCGGCGTGTCGAGCTGGATCAACCAGATCATCCGGGCCTACCCCGAGTACCGCTTCGCCATCGTCTTCCTGGGCAGCCGGCGCGAGGACTACGCGGGCTTCAAGTACGAGCTGCCGCCCAACGTGGTGCATTTCGAGGAGCACTACCTCTACGAGCACCTCGGCGTGCGCCAGATGCCCGCAGGCCGCAAGGGCGACCGCGACGCGCTCGAGATGGTGCGCACGCTGGTCGATTCGTTCCGGCTGGGCCACCGCAGCCCCGAGGCGATCGCCGCCTTCCAGCGCATCAGCCTGGAGATGCAGCCCGGCGGCCGACTGCCGCTGGAAGACTTCCTCTACAGCGAGCGCGCCTGGGAGATCATCTGCCAGAGCTACCGCGAGCACTGCACCGACCCGTCGTTCGTGGACTACTTCTGGACCGTGCGCATCATGTACCAGCCGCTCTGGATGCTGGCGCGCGTGGCCCGCAGCATGCCGCGCGTGCGCGCGGTGCACAGCGCCTCCACCGGCTACGCGGGCTACCTGGGCGGCCTGGCGCGGCAGATGCGCGGGGTGCCGCTCATCCTCTCGGAGCACGGCATCTACACGAAGGAACGCAAGATCGACCTCTTCAAGAGCGAGTGGATCCGCGACAACCGCAACATCTTCCAGCGCGACCCGACCGAGCTGTCGTACTTCCGCCAGATGTGGATCCAGTTCTTCGAGTGGCTGGGCTACTACTGCTATGCGTCGGCCGACCCGATCATCGCGCTCTACGAGGCCAACCGGATGCGGCAGGTGGCCGACGGCGCGGCGCCCGATCGCACCTTCAACATCCCCAACGGCATCCGGCTCGAGCGCTTCGCGCCGCTGCGCGTCCAGCGCCCCGCCGAGGTGCCGCCGGTCCTCTGCCTGATCGGCCGCGTGGTGCCCATCAAGGACATCAAGACCTTCATCCGCGCGATGCGCCGGGTGGTGAACCAGCGGCCCGACGCCGAAGGCTGGATCGCCGGCCCCACCGAGGAAGACCGCGCCTACGCGCAGGAGTGCGAGAACCTCGTGCGCAGCCTGGGGCTGGAGAACAACGTGCGCTTCCTCGGCTTCCAGAAGGTGGAGGACCTGATGCCGCGCATCGGGCTCGTCATCCTCTCGTCGATCAGCGAGGCGCTGCCGCTGGTGCTGCTGGAAGGCTACGCCGCCGGCGTGCCCGCCGTCTCGACCGACGTGGGCTCCTGCCGCCAGCTCATCGAGGGGCTGGACGAAGAAGACCGCGCGCTCGGCGCCTCGGGCAAGGTGGTGCCGATCGCCGATCCCCAGCGGCTCGCGGACGCCTCGCTCTCCCTCATCAACGACGCGCCCGCCTGGCATGCCGCGAGCCGCGCCGCCGTGGCGCGCGTCGAACGCTACTACACCGACACGCTCATGTTCGACCGCTACCGGCGCGTCTACGAACGGGCGCTCGCACAGACGGAGGGCCCCCGCTGATGGCCGGCATCGGATTCGAGCTGCGGCGCATGCTGCGCAAGAACACCCTGGTGGGCCTCGTGCAGGCCTACGCGTACGCGGGCGTCATCGGCTCCGGGCCGTGGGTGTTCTCCATCGTGGGCATCCTGCTCATCGGTATCTTCAGCGCGAGCGTGGTCGTGCCGGGCGTGCTGGTCACACAGTTCCAGACGTCCGTCACCTACATGGTGGCGGGCAGCCTGATCCTCACCGGGCTGGTGCAGCTCGCGTTCACGCGCTTCGTCTCCGACCGGCTCTTCGAGAAGCGCAAGGACGCGATCCTGCCCAACCTGCACGGGCTGATGCTGGTGACCACCCTGGCCGCCGCGGCGCTCGGCACGCTGGCGCTCTTCACGCTGCTGCCGAACCTGGGCCTCGTCTACCGCATGCTCATGCTCGCGGGCTTCACGCTCATGTGCGACGTCTGGGTGCTCACGGTGCTGCTGTCGGGCATGAAGCGCTACAAGGCGATCGTCGGGCTGTTCGGCGTGTCGTACGCCGTCGTCGTGCTCAGCTCGCTGCTGATGCGCCCGTGGGGCCTGGAGGGCCTGCTGGCCGGCTTCGTGATCGGCAACTACCTGCTGCTCGCGGGCATGTGGCTGCTCGTGGTGCGGGAGTTCAACCCGCGCGGCCGCATCATCGCCTTCGAGTTCGCCGAGCGCAAACTGCTCTACCCCTCCCTGATCGCCATCGGGTTCCTCTACAACTTCGGCATCTGGGTGGACAAGTTCATGTTCTGGTACTTCC
>DHAE01000020.1:93816-202676 GCA_002397315.1 Comamonadaceae bacterium UBA4962 | reverse complement strand
GAGTACTACGACAAGTTCTACGACGCCGTGCGCAGCGGCGGTTCGCTCGAATACATCGAGGCGATGCGCGACGAAATGGTGTACTCGATCCAGCAGGGCCTGGGCGAGATCGCCAAGATCCAGACGCTGGCCGTGCTGATCACCTTCGTCGCCGGGCCCGCCATCTTGAGCGGCCTGGGCATCTCGCGCCTGTACCTGCCGCTGCTGCACGTGCAGGTGATCGGCGCGGGCCTGCAGGTGGGGCTCATGGCCATCCTGAACGTGTTCTTCTACCTCGACCAGCGCCGCATCGTGCTGCTGCTGTGCCTGGAATTCGTGGCGCTCAACGTGCTGCTGACGGGCTTCACGCTGCATGCCGGAGCCGCGCTCTACGGCTATGGCTTCGCGGTCGCCACGCTGCTCACGCTGTGCACGGGCATGTACCTGCTGTCCCGCCAGTTGAACCGGCTCGAATACGAGACGTTCATGCTGCAGTAGCGGCCGCACGCTCCCCCGAGGTTCGGCATGTTTCCACGGAGATGTGTCGAAACTTTACACAAACGACCCGCAGTGCCCCACCGCAAAACGCCGGTCCGGAAGACAATCGGGGGGCTTTTCCGTTTCCTTTTGTGAGAGAACCTGCCATGGCCCGAATCCGTCCCCTCCTCCGCTGGTGCAGCCTCTCCCTGGCCGCGCTGATCGCCGCCTGCGGGGGCGGCGGCGGCGGTTCGTCGGACGGATCCAGTCCCACCAACCCGGCCACGCCCTCGAATCCCACGAGCGTCGCGCTCGCCTTCGCCTCGCCCGAGGCGGAAACCGTCTACAGCGTGGGCTCGCCGATCTCGCTCAGCGCCCGCGTCACGGTGAACGGCGCGGATGCCGCGGACGGCACGCCCGTGAACTTCGCCGTGTCGCCCGGTACGTTCTCCACCACCGGCACCACCCGTTCGGGCGTGGCCACCGTCGCGTTCAGCGGCACGGCACCGGGCCGGCAGCAGCTCAGCGCCTCGGTGTCGGTGCCGTCTTCCGGTGCATCGGCCGCGGCCACGGCGACAGCCACCCGCATCCTGTACATGCGCCCCGTGCCCGCGTCGCTCGAAGTGCTGGTGCCCGCCTATTTCCATCCGTCTTCCGGCACCGAATGGGCGCGTCTCGCTGCCGGCGCGGCCGCCAACCCCGGCGTCAAGGTGACGGCCATCGTCAACCCCAACAACGGCGAATTCACCGCCGCCGAAGCCGCCTACACGAGTGCACTCAATGCCTTCGTCGCCGCCGGCGGCAAGGTGGTGGGCTATGTCCACACGGGCTACGGCGCCCGCTCTCTCGCGGCCGTGAAGGCCAACATCGACGCGTACTTCGCGCTCTACGGCCGCAACCTGATCAGCGGCATCTTCCTGGACGAGATGTCCTCCGATGCCTCCAAGGTAGGCGGCTACCGCGAGATCTACACGTACATCAAGGCCAAGGACGCCGACCTGCGCGTGATCGGCAATCCGGGCATGGTGCCGGACACCGCCGACTACGCCACGGTGGCCGACGTGCTAGTCACCTTCGAAGCCCGCAACAGCACCTACGCCACCTACGATCCGCGCACCACGCCATGGCTCTACACCCTGCCCAACATCCGGCAGAGTTCGCTGGTGCACAACACCGCCACCTGCGTCGACATGGTGAAGGCCGTGATGGCCGCCGACTCCTCGCGCTACAACGCCGGGGTGATCTACATGACCGACCTGCAGTACGACCCGGTCAAGGACATCGGCAACCCGTGGGAATCGCTGCCCTCGTACTGGACGGCGCTGCTGCAGACCGTGGCGGCCGTGAACCAGGGACGCCTGCCGCCCGCCTGCTGATACGGATTCGCCTTCAACCGTATAACGCCCGTCGGTTCGCCTCGCCGTGCCATAGCACCGTCTTCGGCTTCCCGCCTAGTTATCCGATGGAAGGCGAACCCGTATGCAACCGGGGTTCCATGCCGCTGCGGCGCCGCAGGACGCGACGCAGAAAGCCTCAGGCCACGCCGTTCAGCGCATCCGCGCGGGCCTGCGCGGCAGCGAAGTCGAGGTCGCCCGAGTAGATGGCGCGGCCGCAGATGACGCCTTCCACGCCTTCCTTTTCCACCGCGCAGAGCTGCTCGATGTCGGCCATGCCCGCAAGGCCACCGGAGGCGATGACGGGAATGGTGAGGGCCTGGGCCAGCTTCACCGTGGCCTCGATGTTGATGCCCGAGAGCATGCCGTCGCGGCCGATGTCGGTGTAGACGATGGACTCGACGCCCCAGTCCTCGAACTTCTTGGCGAGGTCGACCACCTCGTGGCCCGTGAGCTTGCTCCAGCCGTCGGTGGCGACCTTGCCGTCCTTGGCGTCCAGGCCCACGATGATGTGGCCGCCGAAGGCGCTGCAGGCGTCCTTCAGGAAGCCGGGATTCTTGACGGCCGCGGTGCCGATGATCACGTAGCGCAGCCCGCCGTCGATGTACTTCTCGATCGTGTCCAGGTCGCGGATGCCGCCGCCGAGCTGCACGGGCAGGTCGTCGCCCACTTCCTTGAGGATGGCCTTGATCGCCGCGTAGTTCTTGGGCGCACCGGCAAAAGCGCCGTTCAGGTCCACGAGGTGCAGGCGCCGGGCACCGGCATCCACCCATTTGCGCGCCATGGCTGCCGGGTCTTCGCCGAAGGTGGTCGATTGATCCATGTCACCTTGCTTGAGGCGTACGCAGTGTCCGTCCTTGAGGTCGATGGCGGGGATGAGCAGCATGATGGAAGAAAGAGATGAAGGAATGCCGTGGCGGACGGGGTCCGGCCGGGGTGGGCGGGAGGGGCAAGCGGAAGGATCAGGGATTCCAGTGGAGGAAGTTGCGGTAGAGCGCCAGGCCGTGCTCGGAACTTTTCTCGGGATGGAATTGGGTGGCGAAAATGTTATCGCGGGCGATGGCGGATGCAAAGCGGCCACCGTAATCGGTTTCCCCTGCAGTGTGCGCTGCATCACGCGGCAGGGCATGGAAACTGTGCACGAAGTAGAAGTAGCTCTCGTCCGGAATGCCGGCCCACACCGGATGCACGGCCCCACCGTGCGGCATCTGCCGCACGCGGTTCCAACCCATCTGCGGCACCTTGTAGCGGCTGCCGTCCGGCTGCAGGCGGCCGGCCAGGTCGAAGCGCACCACGTCGCCGGGGATCAGCCCCAGGCCCGGGGTGTCGCCCTCGGCGCTGTGGTCCAGCAGCATCTGCATGCCCACGCAAACGCCGAAAAGCGGTTTGGAAGCGGCGGCCTCCAGCACGGATTCCTGCAGCCCGGATTCGCGCAGCTCGCGCATGCAGTCCGGCATCGCGCCCTGCCCCGGCAGCACGATGCGCTGCGCGGCACGCACGTCCTCGGGACGCGAGGTCACGACCACGGTCCAGCCGCTGCCCTCGGCGGCGGCCTGCACGGCCTGCGACACCGAGCGCAGGTTGCCCATGCCGTAGTCCACGACGGCGACGGTCTTCGATGCGAGGTTCATGGCTACAGCGAGCCTTTGGTGGAGGGAACGACACCGGCCGAGCGCGGATCGCGCTCCAGCGCCGCGCGCAGCGCACGCGCGAAGGCCTTGAAGATCGTCTCGCACTGGTGGTGCGCGTTGAAGCCCTTCAGGTTGTCGATGTGCAGCGTCACGCCCGCATGGTTCACGAAGCCCTGGAAGAACTCGTACACCAGTTGGGTGTCGAGCTGGCCGATGCCGCCGGCGGTGAACTTCACGTCCATGTGCAGGCCCGGCCGGCCCGAGAAATCGACCACCACGCGCGAGAGCGCCTCGTCGAGCGGCACGTAGGCATGGCCGTAGCGGCGGATGCCCTTCTTGTCGCCCACGGCCCGCGCGAACGCCTGGCCCAGCGTGATGCCCACGTCTTCCACCGTGTGGTGGCCGTCGATGTGCAGATCACCCTCGCACTCGATGTCCAGATCGATGAGGCCGTGCCGCGCGATCTGGTCGAGCATGTGGTCGAAGAAGCCGATGCCCGAGGACAGGCGCGCCGCGCCCGTGCCGTCGAGGTTCACGCGCACGCGGATGCGGGTTTCGGCGGTGTTGCGGGCGACCTCGGCCGTGCGGTCGGCGGCGGCGCCCTCGGGGGCGGTGGAGGGAACGAGTGCGGAGGAGGAAGTCATAGGGAAGCCTGGAGTGCGTCGAGCATCTGGGCGTTGTCGGCCGCGCTGCCCACCGTGAGGCGCAGGCAGCGGGCCAGCAAGGGATGCATTGTAGAAACGTTCTTGACGAGAACCTTGCGGGCCTTCATGCCTTCGAAGGCCCGCGCGGCGTCGGGCACGCGCACGAGCACCATATTGGCCTCGCTGTCCCATACGCGCTCGATGCGCGGCATGGCGCGCAGCGCGGCGATCAGTTGCGTGCGCGCCGCGCGCAGTTCCGCCGCCTGCGCGGCGAATACCTGCGCATGCTCCAGCGCGAACAGCGCGGCCTCGCAGTTGAGCACGCTCACGTTGTAGGGCGGGCGCACCTTCTCGATCTCGTCCACGAGCGCCGCCGGTCCCGCGAGGTAGCCCAGGCGCACGCCGGCCAGGCCGAACTTGCTGAGCGTGCGCATCAGCAGCACGTGGGCGTTGCGCGCGGGCTCGGCGCGCATGCGGTCCAGCCAGGTGCGGCTCGCGAAGGGCTGGTAGGCCTCGTCCATCACCACGATGCCGCCCTGCGCGCCCAACGCGTCGACGATGCGCTGCACCGCCCCTTCGTCCCACAGCGTGGCCGTGGGGTTGTTCGGGTAGGCCAGGTAGGTGATCGTCGGGCGGTGCTGCGCGATGGCGGCGAGCATGGCGGGTTCATCGAGTTCGAAGTCGGCGGTGAGCGGCACCCCCACGAAGTCCAGGCCCTGCAGTTGCGCGCTCATCGGGTACATCACGAACCCGGGCATCGGCGCGAGCATGGTCGCGCGCTCGCCCGTGCCGGGCCGCGCGCAGGCCAAGGCCAGCAGCGTGATGATCTCGTCCGAGCCATTGCCCAGCACCATCGAGAAGCCCTCCGGCATGCCGATGTGCGCGGCGAGCGCCTCCTTCAGATCGGCCAGCCGCGCGCCGGGGTAGCGGTTCAGCGCCAGCGCGCCGAGCCGCCGGCCCAGCGCTTCCTGCAGTTCGGTTGGCAGCGGGAACGGGTTTTCCATCGCGTCCATCTTGAGCACGCCGGTGGCGGGCTGCACGGCGTAGGCGTGCATGGCGCGGACGTCGGGGCGGATGCGGCCGAGCGCGGCGGCGAGGGTGTCGGTCATTCGAGCGATTCCAGAGCGTCGGGGGTGACGAGAAAGGGGTTCACGGCGCGCACGGCGTCGTAGCGCTGGCCGTGGGGCAGCACGTCGCCCAGCACGTGACGGCAGCCCTGCTGGTGCGCGGAAGCGACGATGAGCGCGTTCCAGTAGCTCAGGCCGTAGCGGTCCTGCAGGTCCCAGGCGCCGTCGACCACGTAGGCATCGAGGTGCGGCGGCTGCCAGACGCGCAGGCGGCGCACCTGCGCGCGCACCAAGTGCAGCGTCTCGGGGCCCGGAAAGCAGGCCACGGCGTTGTGATAGAGCTCATTGAGCACCTGCGAGCTGATGCGGCCGCGGCGCGTGCTCCAGCACAGGGCGAGCCATTCGCGGGCGCGGGTTTGGCGGGCGGGATCGCGGTCGTCCACGCTGCTGAGCAGCACGCCGGTATCGACGAACAGGGGTGTGCTCATGGCGCAGGCGGCTCCTCGCGCTCCATCAGTTCGGGACGTGCCAGGTAGGGGCGCGCCGAGGCGCCCCAGGTCTCGAACGCCAGGGCCTCGCGCATGGCCTGGGCATAAGCATCCTCTTGGCGCATCTTCTCCGCCAGCCATTCGCCCAGCATGCGGGACACGCTGGTGCCGCGCCGGGCGGCCTCGACGCGGACCCATTCGGCGACCGGGTCGTCCATGGTGACGGTGACGTTCTTCACGGTACGGATGGTACCGGAATTTCCACGAACTTCGTGCGGCACGAAGTTCGTGGAAGATCTGTGGGGACATTCGCAGGCGCTCAGACATGCCCAAGTGCAGCAAGCAGGACCTAGGTAAGCCCCCCAGCTGGAAGACCCGTCAGAGATGAGACGGGCACAGGAGTAGCGCCCCAGCGGACCGAGAAGAGCGGGCTCCTATCACTCACCATCGTTGCGCACATGTCCAGATGGCAATCCTGGCTGCTGGCGCAACCGGCAGCATTGGGCGAGGATCGACTGGCACATGGATGCTGTCCCGCTACTGGATGCTTGCAGGAGCGTGTACACAAACCGCGCTTGAAGCTGCGGTACGCCGACAAAGTCCATGACGCAGACCCAGTTGAACGGGCAACGGCAACTCGCATGGCCTGCCCCTGAAATCGTGGCAACGACCACAGTTACTGACACACCCCCGTATTCACCGTCTTCGCAACGGCCGTTATGTCGTAAGTGCCCGCTCCGATTTGACCACCGCTTTCCACTCCGTGGCCTCTGATCCCGTTATAAAAAATCTCGGAAATTCCAGAAGCTTCCGTGAAGAACATCCCATACCTAAGCCCATCCCACCGGGAACTCCCCCCCTCGCTCAAACGCAGAAGTGGTTTTTTTGACGATTTGACGAGTTGTCCGTCGGGCGCAAAGCACATGGCCACCCAGTCTTTACTGGTTTCAACAACGACCATGGGTTTTCCGCGCACTGTCAGATTTCCCAATGTGTAGAACCCGGCGGGAGAGGAATAAAGCACGCGAGTCTTCCCGGCAACGTCAGGAGCTCTCAATTCCGCCATTTTGATAAAGTTCTTGTTCTTTTCCGAAGTGGTGTACAGAATGAATTTCTTGCCACCTCTGTCTATCACCAGCGGATCGAGGGCACCATCGGAGAGCAGTTTTTTAGGATTATCCCATTTTATGCCATCGTGGCTGGATGAATGATAGATAGCCGAATACCTTGATCCATCCTTGCCATCGGCCGCTGAGAAATATAGATGATAGACGGCATCTTCCCCCGACTCCGCAACGGTTACGAAAGGAAAAGCATAACCTCCACGAAAAGGCAACGATGATTCATCGAAAATATTACCCTGCCCAACAAAATCATTATCCTCTTCAGCAATTGCGAGCTTCAAACGCCATCTGCCGTCATCTCCATATGCAGAGTAAAGCATAAATTTTCTCGACCCAACCATGAATACCGTGGGATATTCAACATGAAGAGACTCCTCGGAGTGAGACCGTATCTCCACAACAGGATCCTTCTCCCATGAGAAGACCTCCGGGCTATACGAATTTTCGCCAGCGACGGCGGCGGTCGACATCAGCAAACCAGAAGCAAGCAACGAGGAGAAAATCTTCAAATACATAATTAACCGAAAAAATATTGAAAATCAACAGCGCCAACTGCAGCTTTGGGAAATGTAAAAATTTTCCCGAAACGGAGTGGCGATGATTCCAAAAAATCGCGTATGCCAGTCGACGTGTCCCACGCCCTGGCAAGAGGTTGCAGAGATGCCCACGCAAATGTATGTGACAGGCCTCAAGCGTGGGCTGTGACAAGAGGATCTGCGCAAGTGCACGGTATCCATGAAATCAACGACGTCTTTCCCCGAGGCGTCCAGCATCCGTTGCATGTTACCGATATGGGGAACCTTGAGTTTCCTAGTTTTAACCCATCCAACACATCTCAGATGTTCCCTTGACTGCGCGCACGCTGGTGGCCGGGTATCGGCCGGTCCGCAGCAAGCACACCGGAAGGTCAGGCCCGGTCATCCAACCTAAGTCGCATCTCCGCCGCACGCGCATGCGCCTGCAGCCCTTCGCCGTGCGCCAGCACGCTGGCGATCGCGCCCAGCGTCTGCGCGCCCTGCTCGCTCACCTCGATGAGGCTGCTGCGTTTCTGGAAGTCGTACACGCCCAGCGGCGACGAGAACCGCGCGGTGCCGCTCGTGGGCAGCACGTGGTTGGGGCCTGCGCAGTAGTCGCCAAGGCTTTCGCTGGTATAGGCCCCGAGGAAGATCGCGCCCGCATGGCGCAGCAGCGGCTCCCAGCGGTGCGGATCGCGGCTCGACACCTCCAGGTGCTCGGGCGCGATGCGGTTGCTGATCGCACAGGCCTCTTCCATGTCCTTCGTGAGGATCAGCGCGCCGCGGCCCGTCAGGCTCTTGGCGATGATCCCGGCGCGCGGCATATCGGGCAGCAGACGGTCGATGGCCGCCTGCACCGCATCGATGTAGGCGGCATCCGGGCACAGCAGGATGGACTGCGCCAGTTCGTCGTGCTCGGCCTGGCTGAACAGGTCCATCGCCACCCAGTCGGGCGGCGTGGTGCCGTCCGCCAGCACCAGGATCTCGCTCGGGCCGGCGATCATGTCGATGCCCACGGTGCCGAACACGCGCTTCTTGGCGCTGGCCACGTAGGCGTTGCCGGGACCGGTGATCTTGTCCACCTTCGGCACGGTGGCCGTGCCGTAGGCCAGCGCGGCCACGGCCTGCGCGCCGCCGAGGGTGAAGGCGCGGCTCACGCCCGCCACGTAGGCCGCCGCGAGCACCAGCGGGTTCTTCTCGCCGCGCGGCGTGGGCACGACCATGACGATGTCCTGCACGCCGGCCACGTGGGCCGGAATGGCGTTCATCAGCACGCTGGAGGGGTACGCCGCCTTGCCGCCCGGCACGTAGATGCCCACGCGGTCGAGCGGGGTCACCTTCTGGCCGAGCAGCGTGCCATCTTCGTCGCGGTAGCTCCAGCTCTCACCGCTCGCCTTCTTCTGGGCCTCGTGGTACTTGCGCACGCGGCGGACTGCCGACTCCAGCGCCTCGCGCTGCGCCGCCGGCAGCGTCTCGAAGGCCGCTTTCAGTTCCGCCTGGGAAAGCTCCAGCGCCGCCACGGAGTCCGCCTGCAGTCCGTCGAAGCGCTGGGTGTATTCCAGCACGGCCGCATCGCCGCGCGCCTGCACGTCGGCCAGGATGTCGGCCACGCGCTGCTCGATGGCGGCGTCGGTGTCGGCGGACCAATGCAGGCGGGCAGCGAAATCGGCCTCGAAGGTGGTGGACACCGTGGAGAGACGGGCGGGAGCAGCTGTGGATTTCATAGTTTCACCTGATGGCAGCAATCTCTCGTGTGGAACACGTTCGACTTTCACTTCCCCGCGCCTGTAGCGGTGGCCTGCGCAAACGCATCGATGATGCGGCGCAGCGGCTCGCGCTTGAGCTTGAGCGCGGCCTGGTTCACCACGAGGTGGGAGCTGATGTCCATGATGCGCTCCACTTCCACCAGGTGGTTGGCGCGCAGGGTGCTGCCGGTCGAGACCAAATCCACGATGGCATCGGCCAGCCCGGTGAGCGGCGCCAGTTCCATGCTGCCGTAGAGCTTGATCATGTCCACGTGCACGCCCTTGGCCGCGAAGAAGTCGCGCGCGATGGTGGTGTACTTGGTGGCCACGTTGAGGCGCGCGCCCTGCTTGACGGCGTTGGCGTAATCGAAATCCTGCCGCACCGCCACGCTCACGCGGCACTTGGCGATCTGCAGGTCGAGCGGCTGGTAGAGGCCCTGGCCGCCGTGTTCGATGAGCGTGTCCTTGCCGGTCACGCCCAGATCGGCGCCGCCGTACTGCACGTAGGTGGGCACGTCGGTGGCGCGCACCAGCACCACGCGCACTTCGGGCCGGTTGGTCGGCAGGATCAGCTTGCGCGACTTTTCCGGGTCTTCCAGCACTTCGATGCCGGCCGCCGCGAGCAGCGGCAGGGTTTCTTCGAAGATCCGGCCTTTCGACAGAGCCAGCGTGATCACGTCGTCCTGGGTCGTCATGCCTTCACCCTTTCGATATCGGCGCCCAGGGCGCGCAGCTTGCCTTCCATGCAGTCGTAGCCCCGGTCGAGGTGGTAGATGCGGTCCACCGTGGTCTGCCCCGTGGCCACCAGCCCGGCGATCACCAGGCTCGCCGAGGCGCGCAGGTCGGTCGCCATCACCGTCGCGCCCGACAGCAGGCCGCCCGTGTCGCCCAGCCCCTCGATCACCGCCACCTTGCCGTCGGCCTGGATGCGCGCGCCCAGGCGCAGCAGTTCGTCCACGTGCATGAAGCGGTTCTCGAAAATCGTTTCGGTAACGCGGGAAGCACCCTGCGCCACCACGTTGAGCGCCATGAACTGCGCCTGCATGTCGGTCGGGAAACCCGGATATTCGGTGGTGCGGAAACTCTGGGCCCGCAGCTGGCCCGCGCCGGGGCTGCGCACGCGGATGCCGCCCGCCGGCCCGTCGACGGCCTCCACCGACACGCCCGCCTCGCGCAGCTTGTCGATCACGGCGTCGAGGTGGTCGGCGCGTGCATGGCGCAGCAGCGCCTCGCCGCCCGTGGCCGCCACCGCGCACAGGAAGGTGCCGGCCTCGATGCGGTCGGCCACCACGCGGTGCGTGCAGCCGCCCAGGCGTTCCACGCCCTGCACCCGAATGCGGCTGGTGCCGTGGCCTTCGATGCGCGCGCCCATGGCGATCAGCATCTCGGCCAGGTCGATGACCTCGGGCTCCTGCGCCGCGTTCTCGAGCACCGTCTCGCCCTCGGCCAAGGTGGCGGCCATGAGCAGGTTCTCGGTGCCCGTCACGGTGACCATGTCGGTGGTGATGCGCGCGCCCTGCAGCCGCGAGCGGCCCGCGGGCAGCCGCGCGATCATGTAGCCGTGCTCCACCAGGATCTCGGCCCCCATGGCCGTGAGCCCCTTGATGTGCTGGTCCACGGGGCGCGAGCCGATCGCGCAGCCGCCGGGCAGCGACACCGTGGCCTCGCCGAAGCGCGCAAGCAGCGGCCCCAGCGCCAGCACGGAGGCACGCATCGTCTTCACGAGTTCGTAGGGCGCCTCCGGCGTGGAGAGCGCGCCGGCGTCGATGCGCACCGTGCCGCTGTCGGCGCGCTCGCCGCCGTGGGAATGCTCGGCCGCCACGCCCATGTTGCGGATCAACTGGAGCATGGTCGCCACGTCCTGCAGGCGTGGCACGTTGAGCAGGGTCACGGGCTCGGCCGTGAGCAGCGCCGCGCACAGCTCGGGCAGCGCGGCATTCTTGGCGCCGGAGATCGGCACCTCGCCGCTCAACGTACGGCCGCCGCGAATCTGGAGCTGGTCCATGATCATTCGTCCCGCGGCTGCGCGGCCCACTCGGCGGGCGTGAAGGTCTTCATCGACAGCGCATGCACCTCGTCGGTCTGCATGCGGCCGCCGAGCGTGGCGTACACGCGCTGGTGCCGCTGGATGGCACGCTTGCCCTCGAACTCGGACGACACGATGGTGGCATACCAGTGGCGGCCGTCGCCTTCGAGCGCGAGATGTTCGCAGTGCAGGCCGGCACTGATGAGGTCTTTGAGTTGGTCGGCGGTCATTTCGATGGATTTCGTGAGGGAAGGATGGGCGGTCGCCCCGGGGGCCGGAAGGCCGGCGGGCCCGCAGGGGCGCAGCGCGTCAGTTCCTGATCTTGTAGCCGGTGCGCAGCAGATGCACGGCCAGCGCGCTCACCGCCAGCCAGGCGCTGCCCACGATGGCCAGGCTGAGCCACGGCGAGGCATCGCTCTGCCCGAAGAAGCCGTAGCGGAAGCCGTCGATCATGTAGAAGAACGGGTTCAGGTGGCTCACCGTCTGCCAGAACGGCGGCAGCGACTGGATGGAATAGAACACGCCCGAGAGGAAGGTCATCGGCACGATGATGAAATTCTGGAAAGCCGCCATCTGGTCGAACTTGTCGGCCCAGAGCCCGGCGATCAGCCCCAGCGTGGCGAGCAGCGCCGCGCCCAGCAGCGCGAACGCGGCGATCCAGAGCGGTGCGGCGAACTCCGGCTGGGCGAAGCCCAACGTCGCGATGAACACGCCCAGCCCCACCGCCAGGCCGCGCACCATCGACGAACCCACGTACGCGAAGAACCAGGACCAGTGCGACAGCGGCGTGAGCAGCACGAACACGAGGTTGCCCATGATCTTGCTCTGGATGAGGCTCGACGAGCTGTTGGCGAAGGCGTTCTGCAGCACGCTCATCATCACCAGGCCCGGCACCAGGAAGGCCGTGTAGCTCAGGCGGTCGTAGACCTTCACGTGGTCTTCGAGCACGTGGCCGAAGATCAGCAGGTAGAGCACCGCCGTGAGCACGGGCGCGGCGATGGTCTGGAAGCTCACCTTCCAGAACCGCAGCACTTCCTTGTAGAACAAAGTCTGCCAGCCGGTCATAGCCGCACCCCGCCTTCGGGCGTTTCCGCCGGTTCGTCAGCCGGCGCGGGCGCCTGGGCCGGATCGGGATAGCGCCCCTCGGCCATGAGGCTCAGGAACACGTCCTCCAGATCCGCCTTGCGGATCTCGACGTCGTGCACGCCGACGCCGGAGGCGCGCAGCCCGGAGAGGATGCGCTCGATGTCCGCCGCGTCCTGCGCGGGCAATTGCACCACGCGGCCCGTGACGCGCGCGGCGGCGGCCAGTGCCGGCGGCAGCGCATCGTCGGTCTTGAATCGCAGCACGTTCGTGGAGGCGGCCTGCAGCAGTTCGGACGTGGTCGAGAGCGCCACCATCCGGCCGCGCTTGAGCATCGCGATGCGGTTGCAGAGCGCTTCGGCCTCTTCCAGGTAGTGGGTGGTGAGCAGCACCGTGTGGCCGGCCTTGTTGAGCCGCGCCACGAAATGCCACAGCGTCTGGCGCAGTTCCACGTCGACACCGGCCGTGGGCTCGTCCAGCACGATGATGGGCGGCTTGTGCACCAGCGCCTGCGCCACCAGCACGCGGCGCTTCATGCCGCCCGACAGCTGGCGCATGTTGGACGAGGCCTTGTCGGCGAGGCCCAGGCTTTCGAGCAGCTCGTCGATCCAGGCGTCGTTGTTCTTCACGCCGAAATAGCCGGACTGGATGCGCAGCGCCTCGCGCACGTTGAAGAACGGATCGAAGACCAGCTCCTGCGGCACGATGCCGAGCTTGCGGCGCGCATCGGCGTAGTCGGCCTGCACGTCGCAGCCCTGCACCAGCACGCGGCCGCCCGAAGCCCGGGCAAGGCCCGCGAGGATGCTGATGAGCGTGGTCTTGCCGGCGCCGTTGGGCCCGAGCAGGCCGAAGAACTCGCCCTCCTCGATGTCGAGGCTCACGTTGTCGAGCGCCTGGAACGGCCCTCGGGGCGTGTCGTAGGTTTTGGAGACGGACTGGAAGGAGACTGCGGGCATGGGAGCGGGAGATTCTAAGGTTTCGCCCGTCCGCGTGCCGGCTGGCGGTCTTGGGCCGTGGAGTGCCCCCGGGAAACGGAACACCCTCGCCCATGTCAGGACCGGCCCCGGCCGGCCCGCAGCCCGTGCTCAGGCTGGCAGGTTCATCGCCTCGGCAGGTGCATCCACCAGCAGTTCCTGCACCCCGTACAGCCCCGCCAGCTTCGCCAGCCCCTCGGGCATGCCCTTCACCTCGAAACGCCGGTTCTCCAGCAGCGTGGCGCGGCGGCACTCCAGCAGCACCGCCAGGGCGGACGAATCGAACACCGCGAGCGGCGCGGCGTCCACGACGAGGATCTCGTCGCGGTGCGCCTTGAGCCCCTGCAGCAGCATGCGCAGGCAGGTTTCGGCCTGCCGGTGGGTCAGCTCGGTGGGAAGGACCAGCATGGCGGTCGTCGCGGGGCCGACGGTCAGACGGACTTGCCGGTGCTGGCGGCGTTGGCCTTGTTGCGGGCCGCGAGCGACTCGATGAGGCCGTCGATGCCCTTGGCATTGATCTCCTGCGCGAACTGGGTGCGGTAGGTTTCCACCAGCCACACGCCCATCACATTCAGGTTGTAGATCTTCCAGCCCGCGGCATCGCCGGGGGTCTTCTCGAGGCGGTAGTCGAGCTGGATGGGGTCGCCGCGGCCCAGGATCTCGGAGCGCACGAGCACATCGGTGTCGCCGGCCCCCGCGCGCAGCGGCTTGACTTGGATGGAGAGATCGTTGACCTGGCTCAGCGCACCCGAATAGGTGCGCACGAGCAGCGACTTGAACTCGTCCTGCAGGCGCGCCTGCTGCTGCGGCGTGGCCTGGCGCCAGGCCGGGCCCACGGCCGCGGCGGTCATGCGGCGGAAGTTCACGTGCGGCAGGATGGTCTTGTCGACCAGCGCGGTGATCTTGTTCACGTCGCCGGCCTTGATGTTCTTGTCGCTGCGCACCGTGTTCAGCACGTCGGTGGACAGGCGCTTGATCAGTTCGTCGGGCGCTTCGTCGGCGGCCAGGGCGGCCACCGGCACGCCCAGCCACAGTACGGCGGCGGTGCACAGGGCGGCCTGGCCCAGGGTACGTCGGCTCATCGTCATATGTCGTTTCCTTTCAGGGGTGCTTTCCTCATGGGAAAACACCGGTCATGGTGTCATTCTTGCGCGGGGGGCGGGCCTGCATGCGTCTGGCGCGTGCACGGATGCAAGCAACTGCAACGGCAACAGCCGCAACTGCTTCCGCCACTGCAGGGCGCGCAGGGCCCCCCCGCCGTGCCACACGGTCAGCGTGCGGGCTCCGGGGGCAGCTTGCCCGCGTCCTCGTCGTAGCGCTCCTCGCCGCGCTTGTCCGTCTGCACGGCCTGGCTGCGCACCTGCAGGTAGGCGTCGCGCGTGAAGCTGTACTTGTCGAGCGCCGCCGCGCTCAGCACGGAACTCGCGCGCAGCAGGTTGGCGCGCGTGTCCACCACGCGCAGCGCATAGAGCGCATTGCGGTCGGAGACCGGATCGACGTAGGTGATCAGATTGCCCTTGGCATCCACCGGCAGCGCGATGGTGTCGCGCACGGTGGAGGGCCCGAGCAGCGGCAGCACCAGGTACGGCCCGGTGGGCACGCCCCAGCGGCCCAGCGTGAGGCCGAAGTCCTGCTTGGACCGGTCGATGCCCATCTCGGTGGCGATGTCGAGCACGCCGCCGAGGCCGAAGACGGTGTTCGCGCTGAAGCGCGCGATGCTGTTGAGCGCGCCCTCGCCCTGCAGCTGCAGCGCGTTGTTCACGAAGGACCAGAAATCCCCGAGGTTGGCGAAGAAGTTGCTCACGCCGGTGCGGACCAGGCGCGGCGTGACTTCGGTATAGGCCGTGGCCACGGGCCGCAGCAGGACGTCGTCGACCTTGTCGTTGAACCGGGTCATGCCGCGGTTGTAGGGCTCGAACGGATCGCGCGGATTGGCGTCCGGGCCGGTGGCGCAGCCGGCCATCAGGCAGGCCGCGGCCAGAATGCCGGCGCTGCCGCGCAGGGACGGGGCGCGGGAGGGTGAAAACAGGGGGGTCATTGTTGTCGTCATTTCTTGCTACCCGAAGCAGAAGCCCCGCCGCCGCTCTCCTCGGCCTTGCCGTAGAGGAACTGGCCGATGAGGTTTTCCAGCACCACCGCGGATTGCGTGGAGGTGATGCGGTCGCCCTCGGCGAGGTTTTTCTCGTCGGCACCCGCCTGGATGCCGATGTACTGGTCGCCCAGCAGGCCGCTGGTCAGGATCTTGAGCGAGCTGTCCTTGGGGAAGGCATAGCGCTTGTCCAGCTCCAGCGCCACCTGGGCCTGGAAGGTCTTGTCATCGAAGGTGATGGACTGCACGCGGCCCACCACCACCCCGGCGCTGCGCACCGCGGACTGCGGCTTGAGCCCGCCGATGTTGTCGAACAGCGCGGTGACGTGGTAGCCCGTCTGCCACTGCACGCGCAGCAGGTTGGCGGACTGCAGGGCGAGGAAAAGCAGGGCCGCGCCGCCCAGCAGGACGAACAGGCCGACCCAGACATCGTTCTTGGAGTGCTGCATGGTGTGTTTCTCTTGGAAGTTTCTTGCGTTTGCGGCGGCGCGTCAGATGCTGAACATCCAGGCGGTGAGCAGGAAGTCCAGCCCCAGCACCGCGAGCGAGGCCATCACCACGGTGCGCGTGGTGGCGCGCGACACGCCCTCGGGCGTGGGCCGGGCGATGAAGCCCTGCAGCAGCGCGATGAAGGTGACCGTGACGCCGAAGACGAAGCTCTTGAGGACGCCGTTGCCCACGTCGGCCCAGACGTCCACGCCGCCCTGCATCTGGCCCCAGAAGGCGCCGCTGTCCACGCCGAGCATGGCCACGCCGACCACCCAGCCGCCCATCACGCCCACCGCGCTGAACACCGCCGCCAACAGCGGCATGGCGATCACGCCGGCCCAGAAGCGCGGCGCGAGGATGCGGCGCACCGGGTCCACGGCCATCATCTCCATGGCCGACAGCTGCTCGCCCGCGCGCATCAGCCCGATCTCGGCCGTGAGCGAGGTGCCCGCGCGGCCCGCGAACAGCAGCGCCGACACCACGGGCCCGAGCTCGCGCACCAGCGCCAGCGCCACGAGCAGCCCCAGCGCCTGCGAAGAGCCGTAGCGCTGCAGGGTGTAGTAGCCCTGCAGACCCAGCACGAAGCCCACGAAAAGCCCCGAGACGGCGATGATGGACAGCGAATAGTTGCCCAGGAAATGCAGCTGGTCGCGCACCAGGCCGAAGCGCTGCAGGGTCGGGCCGGCCAGGCCGACGAGGCGGGCGAACAGGCGCGTCGCCCGGCCGATGTCCGCGAGCAGGCGGCGCGTGGCGAAGCCGACGTCGGAAGGTTTCCACCAGCTCATCGCGCACCTCCGCCCAGGGCGTCGCCCTTGCCGAGCGGCCCGAAATCGTCGGCCATCGAGGGGCCGGGGTGATGGAACGGAACCGGCCCGGTGGGCAGTGCGTGCACGAACTGGTGCACCAGCGGATCGGTGCTGGCGCGCACCTCCTCGGGCGATCCCTGCGCCGCCACCACGCCGGGGCCGAGGATCACGACGTGGTCCGCCACGCGGAAGGTCTCCTCCACGTCGTGCGAGACGACGAGCGTGGTGAGGCCCATGGCATCGTTCAACTGGCGGATCAGCTGCGCGGCCGTGCCGAGCGAGATCGGGTCGAGCCCCGCGAAGGGCTCGTCGTACAGGATCAGTTCGGGATCGAGCGCGATGGCCCGTGCCAGCGCCACGCGGCGCGCCATGCCGCCGGAGATCTGGCTCGGCATCAGGTCGCGCGCGCCGCGCAGGCCCACGGCCTGCAGCTTCATGAGCACGATGTCGCGCACCAGCGCTTCCGAGAGATCGGTGTGCTCGCGCAGCGGGAAGGCCACGTTCTCGAACACGGTCATGTCGGTGAAGAGCGCGCCGAACTGGAACAGCATGCCCATGCGCCGGCGCGCGGCGTAGAGCTGGTCCCGGTCCATGCGGGCCACGTCCTGGCCGTTCACCAGCACCTCGCCCTGCTGCGCCAGATGCTGCCCCCCGATGAGGCGCAGCACCGTCGTCTTGCCGCCGCCGGACGCGCCCATGAGCGCCGTCACCTTGCCGCGCGGGATGCGCAGCGACACGTCACGCAGGATCGGTCGATCGCCGTACGAGAACGTGACGTTGCGCAGCTCGACCAGAGGGGTTTCGGACATGCGGGAAGGTTGGAAAATTCAGAGGAAGGCGTGATTGTCGCGGCTGTGGCCGCGGGACATGCGAGCGATGGTAACGCAAACATACATGCATGCATGTTTGCTGGCGAGATCCCCCTACAGTCGCTATCTTTTCAGTAGCACAAATCGCAGACTGGTCCAGCCCTGGAAGGCATCCATCACGCCGGCACGGAAGGCTGTGGCGATCGCGTCACAGCATGCTGCGAAGGAAGGCCTGCGTCCGCGCATGCCGGGGGTTCGCGAAGAACTCCGCCGCCGGGGCCGCCTCGATGATCTCGCCCTGGTCCATGAAGACCACGCGGTGGGCCACCTCGCGCGCGAACCCCATTTCGTGCGTGACGACCAGCATGGTCATGCGCTCCTGGGCCAGTGCGCGCATGGTGCGCCGCACCTCGCCGGTCAGCTCCGGGTCGAGTGCCGAGGTGGGCTCGTCGAACAGCAGGATGTCCGGCTCCATGGCCAGCGCACGGGCGATGGCCACGCGCTGCTTCTGCCCGCCCGAGAGCCGGCCGGGATAGCTGTCCTGCTTCTCCAGCAGCCCCACCTTGGCGAGCAGCGCCTGCGCGGGCGGCACGGCAGCCTGCCGGGCCACGCCCTTGACCACCATGGGCGCCTCGATGACGTTCTCCAGCACGGTGAGGTGGGGAAAGAGGTTGAACGACTGGAACACCATGCCCATGCGGCGGCCGATGCGGCGCACCTCGGCGTCGGGCACGTAGCGGCAGTGGCCGCCGGCATCGGTGGTCGCGAGCACGTCGCCTTCGATGGCGATGTGGCCGCGGTCGATGGTTTCCAGATGGTTCAGGCAGCGCAGGAAGGTGCTCTTGCCCGAGCCCGAAGGCCCGATCA
Organism: Comamonadaceae bacterium UBA4962; assembly: GCA_002397315.1. Classification (GTDB taxonomy): domain Bacteria; phylum Pseudomonadota; class Gammaproteobacteria; order Burkholderiales; family Burkholderiaceae_C; genus Paracidovorax. The sequence goes on along the minus strand of DHAE01000020.1, from coordinate 184,469 downwards.
CGGCCACGGTCTCGCCGCGGCCGAGCGTGAGCGACACGTCCCGCAGCACGGGCAGGCCGCCGAAAGCCTTGTGCAGGCCGCGCGCCTCGATCATGGGCATGGCGGCGGCGGCGGAGGCACCGGCACCGGCAGAGGGAGCGGAGAGGTCAGGCGTCATGGCGGGCATAGCGGCGCTCCAGGCGCTGGAAGCCCCAGGTCAGCACCAGGGTCATCACGAGATAGAAGGCGGCGGCCACGAGGAAGGGCGTGGTCGTGAAATCGCGCTGCACGATGCCGCGCGCGGCGCGCAGCAGGTCGTTCAGGGCCAGCACGTAGATGAGCGAGGTGTCCTTGACCAGCGTGATGGTCTCGTTGCTCATGGGCGGCAGGATGCGGCGCACCATCTGCGGCAGCACGATGCGCCGCATGGTCTGGCCGTACGTCATGCCCAGCACCTTGGCGGCCTCGTACTGGCCGCGGTCGATCGACTGGATGCCCGCGCGGAAGATCTCGGCAAAGTACGCCGCGTAGTTCAGCGCGAACGCCACCACCGCCGCGGGGAAATCCGGCAGCCGCACGCCGATCACCGGCACGAACGGCAGCGCGAAATAGATGAACAGCATCTGCAGCATCAGCGGCGTGCCGCGCATCAGCCAGATGTAGCCGTTGACCAGCCCCGACAGCAGCCCCCAGCGCGACACCCGCGCGAGCGCGAGCGCCAGCCCCAGCGGCACCGCCAGCACCAGCGTGATCGCGAAGAGCTTCAGCGTGACCGTCGCGCCCTGCGCCAGCGGCCCCAGAAGTGAAAGAACGTAATCCATCTACGAGCTACAAGAATCCATGGCTGAACAACGGCGCCAAATACCGCCCGAGGCGCATGCACTCGGCGCGGCCCCAGGCCAGCAGCAGCCGCGCAAGGGCCGCCCCGCCGCGCCGGCTGCGTCCCCCTTCCCTCATCGCGCAGCGATGCGAGAGAAGGGGGAAGCGGCGAAGCCGCTCAGGGGGATGCGCCGAGGTTATTTGATGATGTTCTTGCCGAACCACTGCGTGGCGATCGTGGCCGCCGCGCCGTCCTGCTTCATGTCGGCGAGCGCCTTGTCGAGGCGGCCCTGCAGCGCGGTGTCGTCCTTGCGCACGCCCACGCCGTATTCCTCGGTACCGAAATGCTCGTCCAGCACGGCGTAGTCCTGCGGCTTCTTGGCGACGTAGTAACGGCCCACCACTTCGTCCACCACCACGGCCTCCAGGCGGCCGGTGGACAGGTCCATGAGCGCGGTCACGTTGTCGCCGAAGCTCTTGAATTCCTTGAACGATTTGAAGACGGCGTCCTCCTTCTTCACGGCATCGACGGCGCTGCTGCCTTCCTGTGCGCCCACGACCTTGCCGGCGAGATCCGCCTTGGTCTTGATCGGGGAGTTGGCGGCCACGACGACGATCTGGTGGTTTTCCATGTAGGGCGCGGTGAAGGCGATGTTCTGCTTGCGCTCCTCGGTGATCGTCAGGCCGTTCCAGAGCGCATCCACGCGCTTGCCGGAGAGTTCGGCCTCCTTGGCGCTCCAGTCGATCGGCTTGAACTCCACCTCCACGCCCATGCGCTTGGCGGCCTCGCGCGCCATGTCGATGTCGAAGCCCACGAGCTGGTTCTTCTCGTCGCGGAATCCCATGGGCGGGAAGTTGTCGTCCAGGCCGACCACGATCTTCGTGACGGCGGCAGGCGGCGTCGCGGGCGTGGCGGCGGCGGTGGGCTGCGCGCTCTCGTTCTTGCCGCAGGCGGCGAGCAGGGCACCCAGGGACATCAGGGCAATGGCGGCGATCTTCTTCATGGCAATGGCAACGAAAAGCCGGCCCGCAGGCCGGCATGGAGCGAAAAAAGGGAAGGGAAAGGCAGTCCGGCAACAGCGCCCGGGACCTGCGCCGTAACGACAGGCGGGCATGCGTGGCGGCACGGAACCAGCCCGTATTGTCCCCGATCGTCCGCACCGGCCACGGCACGGCGCGCCACCGGCCCTGCCGCATGCACGGGCAAACCGCACAGGCACCCGGATGTATCGGCATACGTTGCCATCAAAAAGATAGCAAACCCACGCGAAACCGCCCATGAAAAACGGCGCCTGTGGCGCCGTTGGCGTGCGGCCCGCGGGCGGGCCGGGCACGAGAGGCTGCGCTTTCAGCGCGGCAGGTCCGAATACCCCATCAGAAACTCGTCCACCGCCCGCGCGGCCTGCCGCCCCTCGCGGATGGCCCAGACCACCAGCGACTGGCCGCGGCGCATGTCGCCGGCCGCGAACACCTTGGGCACGTTGGTCGTGTAGCCGCCGGTGAAGTCGGTGCTGGCGCGGGCGTTGCCGCGGGCATCCTTCTCGACGCCGAAGGCTTCCAGCACGGGCGACACCGGAGCGACGAAGCCCATGGCCAGCAGCACGAGGTCGGCCTTGAGCGTCTGCTCGGAGCCGGCCACCTCGACCATCTTGCCGTCCTTCCACTCCACGCGCACCGTCTTCAGGCCCGTGACCTTGCCCTTCTCGCCGATGAATTCCTTCGTGGCGATGGCGAACTCGCGCTCGCAGCCCTCTTCATGGCTGGAGCTGGTGCGCAGCTTGTAGGGCCAATAGGGCCACGTGAGCGGGCGGTTCTCCACCTCGGGCGGCTGGGGCATCAGTTCGAACTGCGTCACGCTCGCGGCGCCGTGGCGGTTGCTCGTGCCCACGCAGTCGCTGCCGGTGTCGCCGCCGCCGATCACGATGACGTGCTTGCCGTCGGCGCGCAACTGGCCCTTGAGCTTGTCACCCGCGTTCACCTTGTTCTGCTGCGGCAGGAACTCCATCGCGAAGTGCACGCCGTCCAGCTCGCGGCCCGGCACGGGCAGGTCGCGGCTCTGCTCGGCGCCACCGGCCAGCAGCACGGCGTCGAACTCCTGCTGCAGCTGCTCGGGCGTCACCGTTTCCTTGGCCCAGTTGGTGACCTTGGAGCCCTTGCCCAGGCCGTCCTTGGCCGCGCCCACGAACACGCCGGTGCGGATGGTGACGCCCTCGGCCTGCATTTGCCCGGCGCGGCGGTCGATGTGCGACTTCTCCATCTTGAAGTCGGGGATGCCGTAGCGCAGCAGGCCGCCGATGCGGTCGTTCTTCTCGAAGAGCGTCACGTCGTGGCCGGCGCGCGCGAGCTGCTGGGCCGCCGCCATGCCCGCGGGGCCGGAGCCCACCACGGCCACCTTCTTGCCGGTCTTGTGCTTGGCCGGGCGCGGCTGCACCCAGCCCTCGGCCCAGGCGCGGTCGATGATCGCGTGCTCGATGGACTTGATGCCCACCGGGTCGTCGTTCACGTTCAGCACGCAGGCGGCCTCGCAGGGCGCGGGGCAGATGCGGCCGGTGAACTCGGGGAAGTTGTTGGTCGAGTCCAGCACCGCCCAGGCGCTCTTCCAGTCCTGCTGGTACACCAGGTCGTTGAAGTCCGGAATGATGTTGTTCACCGGGCAGCCGTTGTTGCAGAACGGCGTGCCGCAGTCCATGCAGCGCGCGCCCTGCAGCTTGGCCTGCGCGTCGTCCAGGCCGATGACGAATTCCTTGTAGTGCTTCAGGCGCTCGGTGACGGGCTTGTAGCCCTCCTCGATGCGCTCGTATTCCATGAAGCCGGTGGTCTTTCCCATGATTGCGTGTCCTGTCGTTGTGGGGTGCGAAGCGGTGCGTCGTCGGTGCGATGCGGCCTTACTTGGCCGGCACCGCCGCGCGCGCCTTCTCCTGCTCGGGAGCGGCCACCGGCGGGGTGGGTGGCTCCTGCAGCGCACGGCGTTCGTGGATCTCGGACAGCGCGCGCTTGTACTCGGTGGGGAACACCTTCACGAACTTCGCCCGCGAGGCCGCCCAGTTGTCCAGCAGTTCGCGCGCCCGCTTGCTGCCGGTCCAGCGGTTGTGGTCCTCCAGCATCTTCTTGAGCTGCGCCTCGTCGGTCTGGCCGCGGTGCCAGATGCCGGGGTGGGTGGTCGCCATCTGCTCGTCGGAGGGCACGATGCGGTCCAGCGTGACCATCGACAGGTTGCAGCGCGTGTGGAACAGGCCGTCTTCGTCGTAGACGTAGGCCACGCCGCCGCTCATGCCGGCCGCGAAGTTGCGGCCCGTCTTGCCGAGCACCACCACCGTGCCGCCCGTCATGTACTCGCAGCCGTGGTCGCCCGTGCCTTCCACCACCGCGGAGGCGCCGGAGAGGCGCACCGCGAAGCGCTCGCCCGCCACGCCGCCGAAGAAGGCCTCGCCGGTGGTGGCGCCGTACATCACCGTGTTGCCCACGATGGTGTTGCGGGTGGTGTCGCCGCGGAAGTCGATGCTCGGGCGCACGATCACGCGGCCACCCGAGAGGCCCTTGCCGGTGTAGTCGTTGGCGTCGCCGATCAGGTAGAGCGTGATGCCGCGCGTCAGGAACGCGCCGAACGACTGCCCGCCCGTGCCTTCGAGCTGGATGCGGATGGTGTCGTCGGGCAGGCCCTCGGGGTGCTCGCGCGTCACCGCGCCCGAGAGCATCGCGCCCACGGACCGGTTCACGTTGCGCGCCACCTCGATGAACTGCACGCGCTCGCCCTTCTCGATGGCGGGACGGCTGCGCTCGATCAGCTTGCGGTCCAGCGTGTGCTCGATGTTGTGGTCCTGCGTGTCCACGTGGAAGCGCGGCACGTCGGCGGGCACCTGCGGCTGGGCGAACAGGCGGCCGAAATCGAGGCCGCGCGCCTTCCAGTGCGCGATGCCGGCGCGCATGTCGAGCAGGTCGGTGCGGCCGATCAGGTCGTCGAATTTGGCGATGCCCAGCTGCGCCATGATCTGGCGCACTTCCTCGGCGACGAAGAAGAAGTAGTTCACCACGTGCTCGGGCTTGCCCGAGAACTTCTGGCGCAGCACCGGGTCCTGCGTGGCCACGCCCACCGGGCAGGTGTTCAGGTGGCACTTGCGCATCATGATGCAGCCCTCGACCACCAGCGGCGCGGTGGCGAAGCCGAACTCGTCGGCGCCCAGCAGCGCGCCGATGGCGACGTCGCGGCCCGTCTTCATCTGGCCGTCGGCCTGCACGCGGATGCGGCCGCGCAGGCGGTTCAGCACCAGGGTCTGCTGGGTTTCGGCCAGGCCGATCTCCCAGGGCGAGCCCGCGTGCTTGATGGACGACCAGGGCGACGCACCCGTGCCGCCGTCATGGCCGGCGATCACCACGTGGTCGCTCTTGCACTTGGCCACGCCGGCCGCGATCGTGCCCACGCCCACTTCGGACACCAGCTTGACCGAGATGTCGGCGTGCGGCGCCACGTTCTTCAGGTCGTGGATCAGCTGCGCCAGGTCCTCGATCGAATAGATGTCGTGGTGCGGCGGCGGCGAGATCAGGCCCACGCCCGGCACGCTGTGGCGCAGCTTGCCGATGTATTCGGACACCTTGCCGCCGGGCAGCTGGCCGCCCTCGCCGGGCTTGGCGCCCTGGGCCATCTTGATCTGGATCTGGTCGGCCGACGACAGGTATTCGGCCGTGACACCGAAGCGTCCCGAGGCCACCTGCTTGATGCGCGAGCGCAGCGAATCGCCGTCCTGCAGCGGCAGATCGACCTCGACGTTGGCGGCGCCGATCACGGTCTTGAGCGTGTCGCCCTGCTTGATCGGGATGCCCTTGAGCTCCTGGCGGTAGCGCGCGGCATCCTCGCCGCCCTCACCGGTGTTGCTCTTGCCGCCGATGCGGTTCATGGCCACGGCCAGGGTGGCGTGCGCCTCGGTGGAGATCGAGCCCAGCGACATCGCGCCGGTGGCGAATCGCTTGACGATCTCCTTGGCCGATTCGACCTGCTCGACGGGAATCGCCTTGGCCGGATCGAACTTGAACTCGAACAGGCCGCGCAGCGTCATGTGGCGGCGGCTCTGGTCGTTGATGATCTGCGCGTATTCCTTGTACGTGTTCCAGTTGTTGGCCCGCGTGGAATGCTGCAGCTTGGCGATCGCGTCGGGGCTCCACATGTGCTCCTCGCCGCGCGCGCGCCAGGCGTACTCGCCGCCCGCGTCCAGCATGGTCTCCAGCACCGGGTCGTCGCCGAACGCGGCCTTGTGCATGCGGATCGCTTCCTCGGCGATCTCGAACACGCCGATGCCCTCCACGCGGCTGGCCGTGCCGGTGAAGTACTTGGCGATGGTGTCGGTGTTCAGGCCGATGGCCTCGAACAGCTGCGCGCCGCAGTAGCTCATGTACGTGGACACGCCCATCTTGGACATGATCTTCGACAGGCCCTTGCCGATCGCCTTCACGTAGTTGTAGATGGCCTTCTCGGGAGACAGGTCGCCCGACATGTCCTTGTGCATGTCGGCCAGCGTCTCCATGGCCAGGTAGGGATGCACGGCCTCGGCGCCGTAGCCGGCGAGCACGGCGAAGTGGTGCACTTCGCGCGCCGTGCCGGTCTCCACCACCAGGCCCGCCGTGGTGCGCAGGCCCTCGCGCACCAGGTGCTGGTGGATCGCCGACAGCGCCAGCAGCGCGGGAATCGCCACCTGCGTCGCGCTCACGGCGCGGTCGCTGATGATGAGGATGTTGGCGCCGCCCTTGATCGCGTCCACGGCCTGCGCGCACAGCGAGGCCAGCTTGGCCTCGACGCCCTCGCGGCCCCAGGCCAGCGGGTAGGTGATGTCGATCACCGCGCTCTTGAACTTGCCCTGCGTGTGCTGCTCGATGTCGCGCAGCTTGGCCATGCCCGCGAAGTCGAGCACCGGCTGGCCCACTTCGAGCCGCATCGGCGGGTTCACCTGGTTGATGTCCAGCAGGTTGGGCTTCGGCCCGATGAAGCTCACGAGCGACATCACGATCGCCTCGCGGATCGGGTCGATCGGCGGGTTGGTCACCTGCGCGAAGAGCTGCTTGAAGTAGTTGTAGAGCGGTTTGTTCTTGCCCGAGAGCACAGCCAGCGGGCTGTCGTTGCCCATGGAGCCGATGCCTTCTTCGCCGTTCTTCGCCATCGGGGCCATCAGGAACTTGATGTCCTCCTGCGTGTAGCCGAAGGCCTGCTGGCGGTCCAGCAGCGGCAGCTCGGACGGCAGCGGCGCGACCGGCACGTCGCCGCCGACGCTGTCGAGCTTGATGCGCAGGTTCTCGATCCACTGCTTGTAGGGCTTGGTGTTGACGATGTTGGCCTTGAGCTCGTCGTCGTCGATCATGCGGCCCTGCTCCAGATCGATCAGGAGCATCTTGCCGGGCTGCAGGCGCCACTTGCGCACGATCTTGTTCTCGGGCACCGGCAGCACGCCGGACTCGGAGGCCAGAATCACGATGTCGTCGTCGGTCACGCAGTAGCGCGAGGGGCGCAGGCCGTTGCGGTCCAGCGTGGCGCCGATCTGGCGGCCGTCGGTGAACACGATGGAGGCCGGGCCGTCCCAGGGTTCCATCATCGCGGCGTGGTATTCGTAGAAGGCGCGGCGGCGGCCGTCCATCGTGGCGTGCTGCTCCCACGGCTCGGGGATCATCATCATCACGGCCTGGCTGATCGGGTAGCCGGCCATCGTCATCAGCTCGAGGCAGTTGTCGAACGTGGCGGTGTCGGACTGGTCCGCGAAGCTGATCGGGTAGAGCTTCTTCAGGTCCGGGCCCAGCACGGGCGAGGCCATCACGCCTTCACGCGCGCGCATCCAGTTGTAGTTGCCCTTGACGGTGTTGATCTCGCCGTTGTGCGCGACGTAGCGGTACGGGTGGGCGAGCGGCCACTCGGGGAAGGTGTTGGTGGAGAAGCGCTGGTGCACCAGGCCGATGGCCGAGACGCAGCGCGGGTCCTGCAGGTCGAGGTAGTAGGTGCCCACCTGGTCGGCCAGCAGCAGGCCCTTGTAGACCACGGTGCGGCTGGACATGCTCGGAACGTAGTATTCCTTGCTGTGCTTGAGCTTCAGGCTCTGGATGGCGGCGCTCGCCGTCTTGCGGATCACGTAGAGCTTGCGCTCGAGCGCGTCCTGCACGATCACGTCGTTGCCACGGCCGATGAACACCTGGCGCAGGATCGGCTCCTTGGTGCGCACGGTGGGCGACATCGGCATGTCGACGTTCACCGGCACGTCGCGCCAGCCGAGCAGCACCTGGCCTTCGGCCTTGATGGCGCGTTCCATCTCCTGCTCGCACGCGAGGCGGGAGGCGTGCTCCTTGGGCAGGAAGATCATGCCGACGCCGTATTCGCCAGCGGGCGGCAGCGTGACGCCCTGCTTGGCCATCTCTTCGCGGTAGAGCGCGTCCGGGATCTGGATCAGGATGCCGGCGCCGTCGCCCATCAGCTTGTCGGCACCGACGGCGCCGCGGTGGTCGATGTTCTCGAGGATCTTCAGCGCCTGGGTGACGATGTCGTGGCGCTTCTCGCCCTTGATGTGGGCTACGAAGCCGAGGCCGCACGCATCGTGCTCGTTGGCGGATGCATACAAACCGTGCTGCTGCAGGTGCTGGATTTCGGCGGCCGTCGTCATGGCGCACTCCTCAAGAAAAATCGCGGGGAGCCCGAGCGTATTGCATCACGTTATGCGGAGCAAGCATTTTTAATTAGGGTCAGATACGCAATATCCTTTCCAGGCAATTCATCGATCATTAATTGGGGACACATCTTCACAGGGCCATGCGGGGCATGCCTGTAGCGCTGTCAATTTTCAGAAGTCGGGGACACCCGTTTGCGCGGCCGCCCAGCCCGCGCTTTCGTTACGCGGCGCTCGGTCTGCGATTGCAACGCCGCCGTGAAGTCCGCATCGCCGAGCGCCCAGCCCGACAGCGTCGCATCGGTGATGCGCCTGACATCCTGCTCGGACAGCCCGGCCTGGACCAGTGCGCCATAGGCGGCCTCGCGCGCGAACGGTGTGTTGCCCAAGGCCCAGTAGAGCGCGTGCGGCGTCACCAGCCGGTCGGGCCGCAGGCCGAGCGCATGCGCATGGCTGGACCATGGATACTCCACGGGATCGGCCACCAGCCCCCAACGCACCGGGTTCAGGTCGATGTAGGCCATGCAGGCCAGCAGGTAGCGTGCCGGGTCGAGCACCGTGGAGCGGTAGCGCCCTTCCCACAGCGTACCGGTGCGCCCATGGCGCTGGTTGAAGGCGCGCACGTAACGGCGCCCCACGGCCTGCATCAGCAGCGGCAGGCCCTCGGCCGTGCGCGGCGTGGCCAGCAGATGGAAATGGTTGTCCATCAGCACGTAGGCATGCACGGCCACCTCGTGCACGCGCGCCTGCTCGGTGAGTACTTCCAGCAGCAATTCGCGGTCCTGCCGGTCCACGAAGACCGCCTGCCGGTTGTTGCCCCGGTGGATCACGTGGTGCGGATAGCCGGGAAGGGTCAGGCGGGGAAGGCGGGCCATGGTCGGGCACGAAGGAGAGCGACGGTGCCGCGATATTAGACCCGCGGGAAAAGCGCCCGGAAAACGTCCCGGACTCTTTTCCGGATCAGGCCGACGGGCCCTGGGCAGCCGCCCCGCCCCCGCCAGCGTGGGCGCCGTCATCGCCCAGGCCGAAGCGCGGACCGAGTTCCCGCTCCAGCCCGAACTCCGCGAGAATCGCGCGCAGCCGCTCGGCCGCGCTGCGCTTGCGCTGGCCGGTGTACCGCGCCACGATCAACTCGTTCTTCATGCTGTGTTCCCAGCCCACCAGTTCCGTCACCGTGACCTGGTAGCCGCTGGCCTCCAGGTACAGGCAGCGCAGCACGTTCGTCAGCTGGCTGCCCAGCTCGCGCGTGTGCAGCGGATGCCGCCACAGCTCGGCCAGGGGCGTGCGCGCCAGGGCCAGCGCCTTGTGCTGCCGCAGGCAGGCCGCCACTTCGGCCTGGCAGCAGGGCACGAGCACCATCGCGCGCGCCTGCTTGGCCAGCCCGAAGGCGATGGCGTCGTCGGTGGCGGTATCGCAGGCATGCAGCGCCGTCACCACGTCGAAGCGCGCGGGCAATGCATCGGCCTGCATGGAATCGGCCACGCTCAGGGCCAGGAACGACATGCGGTCGAAACCCAGGCGCTGTGCCAGCGCCTGCGAGCGCTCCACGAGTTCGGCACGCGTCTCGATGCCGTAGATGTGCCCGCGTCCCAGTTCGCGGAAGAACAGGTCGTAGAGGATGAAGCCCAGGTACGACTTGCCCGCACCGTGGTCCGCCAGCGTGGGGGCCTGCCCGTCCTGCGCGAACTCGCGCAGCAGCGGTTCGATGAACTGGAACAGGTGGTAGACCTGCTTGAGCTTGCGCCGCGAATCCTGGTTGAGCTTGCCGTCGCGCGTGAGGATGTGCAGTTCCTTGAGCAGTTCCACGGACTGGCCGGGCCGCAGCTCCTGCAGCACCTGCGCGTCCGCGGCCAGGCCTGCGCCGCCGCGTGCCGCCGGGGCCTTGGGGGCCTTGGGGGCCTTCGGTACCTGCGCGGCCGTGCGGGCGGCCTTCTTCATGCGCCGCTCCGCGTGCCGCCATGCGCCACCGGGCAGCGCGGCCCCACGTCGAGCGCCGCCCAGCCATCGGCGCCCAGTTCTTCGAGCACCTCGATGTTGCGCTCGAAGATCGCTTCCGCCTCGGGGAAGGCCTCCACGGCCCGGTCGATGCTTTCCTCGCGCAGCAGGTGCAGCGTGGGATACGGCGCCCGGTTGGTGGCGTTGCCCACGTCGTCCACGTCCGTATCGGCGAACTGGAAACGCGGGTGGAACGACGCCACCTGCAGGATGCCGCCCAGGTCCATGGCCTCGACGAGGTCGTCGGCCAGGCCGAGGAAATCATTGAAGTCGAGGAAATCCTCCATGCAGCGCGGCGCGATCAGCAGCGTGGTGTCGCGCTGCTCGGGCGGGGCTTCGGCCAGGGCCTCCAACTCGCGTTGCAGGTCTTCGGCGAGCGCGCGCGCGTCCTCGGCCTCGCTCACCACGTAGTGGATCTGGCCCTTGGCGTGCACGGACTTGGCGAAGGGGCACAGGTTGAGCCCGATGACAGCGCGCTCCAGCCAGCGGACCATGTCGTCGATCACGGTCTGGTGCGGTGGGGACGCGGTAGTGAAAGGCGGCACCGCGCCGGCGGGAATTTCGCTCATGGGGACTTTCACGGGAGGGTAGCCCGCGATTTTATCGGGCCGCCCACGGCCGGGCCCGTCAGGTCTTGCGAGGCGCCAGCAGGACGACTCCTGCAGGTGAGCGATGGCCGCGGGATGGCCGCGTGCCATGGCCCTTCAGGACAGCAGGCGACGCCCCGTGAGCCGCTCGTGCTCGCGCACGGCGAAGCGGTCCGTCATGCCGGCGATGAAATCCGCCACGGTGCGCGCGTGCGGCAGGCCGGCCCGCGATCCGGCCTCTTCAGCCGCCTTCCGGGCATCCGCCGCGCGGTCCGCGAACCGGTGCTTCATTTCTTCGGGGCGCGCCGCATAGATGTCGAACAACTCGCGCACCACCTGCTGCGCACGCCCCGTGGTCTCCATCACCTGCGGATGCCGGTAGAGGTTCTGGAACAGGAACCGCTTGAGGGCCTGCGACTGCCCGCGCATGGCGGCGCTGAAACCCACCAGCGGCGGCATGCGGCGCACCTCGTCCGCCGAACGCGGCGCGGCGTCGGCCAGCGCGGCGCCGGTGGCGTCGATCACGTCGTAGACCTGCGCGCTGAGCATGCGGCGGATCGCCTCGTGCAGCAGGCGGCGTCCGGCCTGCGGGGCGGCCAGGTGCGGGTGCTCGCGTTCGGCATCCGCGCGGAAGCGGTCGAACAGCGGCACGTCGCGCAATTGGGCGAGCGTGATCAGGCCGGAGCGCACGCCGTCGTCGATGTCGTGCGCGTTGTAGGCGATCTCGTCGGCGAGGTTGCACAGTTGCGCCTCCAGCCCGGGCTGCTCGCGGCGCAGGAAGCGTGCCCCCACCCCGCCCGGTTCCGACGCCTCCAGGCGCTCGGCGTTCGCGCGCGAACAATGTTTGAGGATGCCCTCGCGCGTCTCGAAGGTGAGGTTCAGGCCGTCGTAATCGGGATAGCGCTCCTCGAGCGCATCGACCACGCGCAGGCTCTGCAGGTTGTGCTCGAAACCGCCATGGGGCGCCATGCAGGCGTTCAGCGCGTCCTGCCCGGCATGGCCGAAGGGCGTGTGGCCCAGGTCGTGGGCCAGCGACACCGCCTCCACCAGATCCTCGTTGATGCGCAGCGACCGTGCGATGGAGCGGCCCAGTTGCGCCACCTCCAGCGAATGCGTGAGCCGCGTGCGGAACAGATCGCCCTCGTGGTTGAGGAACACCTGGGTCTTGTAGACCAACCGGCGGAAGGCCGTCGAGTGCACGATGCGGTCGCGGTCGCGCTGGTACTCGGTGCGCGTGGGGGCCGCGGACTGCGCATGGCGGCGGCCGCGCGTCGATGCGGAGTGGCAGGCGTACGGGGCGAGCAGGCTCTCCCCTGCCCCTTCCGCCAATGCTGCGGCGGCGTCGCCCGCCGGGATGCCTGCGTGAGCAGCTACGGGAGACGGAGCCCCGCGGCCAGCGGCGCCGCCAGGGACCAGGGCATCGGCGTTCACGCGCATGTCCCGCATCGCTCAGGCGCAGCAGGCATCCACGACCGCGCGCACCAGCGCATCCGGCGCCGGCCGCATGGCGGCGCGGCCCGGCCCGTCGATGACGACGAAACGGATCTCGCCGCCCTCGGCCTTCTTGTCCACCCGCATGAGTTCGAGGTACCGGCCCGCGTTGTCCGCGGCATCCAGCACCGGCCCCCGCACGGGCAGCCCGGCACGCTCGACGAGGCGGCGAAGACGCTCCGTGAAGGCAACGTCCACCAGACCCAGCCGGCGCGACAGCTCGGCCGCCATCACCATGCCGGCACCGACCCCTTCGCCGTGCAGCCATACGCCGTAGCCCATCCCGGCCTCGATCGCATGGCCGAAGGTGTGCCCGAAATTCAGGATGGCCCGCAGCCCGGCTTCGCGCTCGTCCTGCCCCACCACCCAGGCCTTGATTTCGCAACTGCGGCGTACGGCATGCGCCAGCGCAGCGTGGTCTCCCGCACGCAGCGCATCCACGTGCCCGTCGAGCCACGCCATGAAGTCCATGTCGGCGATCGGGCCGTACTTGATCACCTCGGCCAGCCCGGCGCTCAGTTCGCGGGCCGGCAGCGTGGCGAGCGTGGACAGATCGCACACCACCCGCTGCGGCTGGTAGAAGGCGCCGATCATGTTCTTGCCCAGGGGGTGGTTGATGGCCGTCTTGCCGCCCACCGACGAATCCACCTGCGCGAGCAGCGTCGTCGGCACCTGCACGAAGGGCACCCCGCGCATGTAGCTCGCGGCCGCGAACCCCGTCATGTCGCCCACCACGCCCCCGCCCAGCGCGAAGAGCACCGTCTTGCGGTCGCATCCCTGCGACAGCAGCGCGTCGAAGATGCGGTTCAGCGTGGGCCAGTCCTTGTGCTCCTCGCCGTCCGGCAGCACGGTGACCAGCACTTCGGAATAGTGGGCCGACAGCGCACTGCGCAACGCTTCCGCATACAGCGGCGCCACCGTCTCGTTGGTCACGATCAGCGCCCGCGAGGCACGCGGCAGGCCGGCGTAGGTGCGTGCATCGCCCAGCAGGCCGCTGCCGATCTCGATGCCGTAACTGCGGTCGCCCAGGGCGATCTCGACACGTGCGGCGCGAGCCGCAGCGCCCCCCGCTGCCGCGGATGCCCCTGCTGCTGCGGTGGCAGCGGACGTCACGGCCGACGAAGGCAGCCCGGAAGACGCGCGGGCCGTTTCGGGGGCGGAAGACGTGAAGGACCGGGAAGGCCGGTCGGCGGTGTCGCGGGAGATCGGGGCATCGGCAGTCATGCCCCGGAGTCTATCGGCTTCCGCCAGCGCGGGCCGTGGCGTGGCCCCGGCCGTACCCGCGTCAGGAATCGGGCGATCGCAGTCCCGTGAGTTCGAGCTGCATGGCGATGTGCTGGGCCAGCGCGAGCACGGTCTTGCCGCGCCCGGGCGACACGACGAAATGCGCCGTCTCGCGGTACAGCGGGTCCCGCTCCTGCTGCAATTCGCGCAGCCGGTCCAGCGGCGCGGCCACCTGCAGCAGCGGCCGCGCCTGGTCGTGCCGGATGTGGCGGAAGATTTCCTCGGGCGAGGCGTTCAGGTACACCACCGTGCCCCGCTCGCGCAGGCGTGCGCGGTTCGCGGGGCGGATCACCGCGCCGCCGCCGGTGGCGAGCACGCGCGGGGCCGCATCCTCGGTGAGTTCGCGGATCACGTCCTCTTCGATGTCGCGGAAAGCCGCCTCCCCCTCCCGATCGAAAAAACCACGGATCGAGCCGCCGATGCGCTGCTCGATCACGTGGTCGGAATCGATGAAGGGCAAACCCAGCCGCCGGGCGAGCTGGCGCCCGACGGTGGATTTGCCTGAACCGGGAAGGCCGATCAGGATGACATTCACTGCAGATCGACAGGGATCGACGTCACCAAACCGCTGGGAGCGGTGATTTTCAGGTTGACTCGCTGTCCACTGGCGCAGCCCTTCAAGCCGATGTTCACGGTTGTCGTGAGATCCTTAGCCGGGTTGCCGATTTGAGGATCCACATTCGCAACCGGCGAGCCACTCGTATCACTCACAGTGCAGCCATCCGCCAGCGGCGTCGCTGTCACGGTGGTTCCGACCGGCATCGGCAGCAAAGAAGCCCGGCCCGAACTATCCACGCTTCCAAGCTTGAACGTAATTCCGCCAGCCGATGCGGATACGCTGGAGATCGCTGCGGAACTGCTCGAGAAAAGGATCACCGCGGCCTGGCGAACCGTCGTGGCCAAGCCTTCGCTGCAGGTGTTTTCACGCGAAGGATAAGATCCACCGACACCTGCACACGCCAGAGAACCTCCACGGGGAATCAGGAATTCACCTGCGTCGAAAGCATTGTTCTCGTTGTCGTCGCGATAGGCATCGCCGATCTGCGCGAGCGTATCGCCGGCATCGAAGATATTGTTGCCGTTGTTGTCCACGTAATCCTTCGTACCTGCCAGATAGGCAAGCACGGAAACACGGCCGTTGTCGGGACGGGGATTCTGGCTGATGAAGTCCACGGAGCACGACGAGATCTTGTTCACCGTCGTGGTAGCACAGCTGTTGGCAACCTGTCCGCCCTCGGCGGTGAAGTTGACGACGGTCCCATCCGCCACGGCATTGCCCTGCCGGTCAGCGATACGCACTGTCAGTTGCGTAGAAGTCCCATCACGGTCCTGCGCCTCGATGTTGATCTTGGTCAGAGACAGGCTCATGAACCGCTGCGACGGCGGGCCCGAGGCGATCGTCAGGTTCTGCGATTCGGCGAACACCGTCGGGGAGGCTGCCAGGGCGGCACGCACCTTCACCGGGCCGGGGATCGTTCCGGAGAACACGGAAACCGTGGCCTGGCCGGCCTGATCGGTCGTGGCCGTCACGTTCGCGGTGGAGCCCGACGCATTCAGGCCCACGCCACCCGGGTTCGTCTGGATGCTGAAGACCACGCTGACGCCGGGCAGCGGCGTGCCCGATGCCGCGAACACCTTGAACGCGACCACCGACTGCTCGGCCGCACCCGAGCCCGCCACGAAGATCTGGGCGGGCGAGGCGGACACGAAGGTCACGGCGTTCGCGACGGGAGCCGCGACGGTGAGGGTCGCCGTGCGGGTGGAGGCGCCGGCGCTGGATGCGGAAACATTCACCAGGCCACTGCACAGGGTGCCGTCGGCATTGACCGCGGTGTAGTTCGCCGAAGCGATGCCGCTGCCGTTGGTGGTGACGCTGACGCCGCCGGCCGAGCCGTCCTGCCCGTTGATGCGCCCACAGGAGGCGAAGAACGCCACGTTGACGGGCGTGCCGGACAGCGCGTTGCCGTTCACCTGGGCCGTCACCGACAGGGTCGTGTTGCCACCCGAGGGCAGATTGGTGGAGCCGATGGAGATGGGCGACAGGGTAAGGCCCGCGGCGGTCACCGCGAAGTCCAGCGTTCCCGTGCCGGTCACCGTGGTCGTTCCGCCGGGGACGGGAACCTCCACCGAGGCCGTGAGCGTCGCGGCGCCGGACGAGGTGAAGGAGGCGGGGCCGATCGGCACCTGCGCCACACCGGAGGCATCCGTCAGCGCGGTGGGCTGCGCCAGCGTGGCGACCGAGGAACCGCTGACGCTGAACGTCACCACGCGGTTCGCCACGGCCACGCCGTTGGCGTCCTTGACGGTCGCACGGGCCTGGTAGGCGCCCCCGGAGGTGATGCTGGTCACCGTCTGGTTCGATGCATCGACGATGACGAGGCTCACCGTGGGCGCAGGCGTGGTCGTTCCGCCACCGCCCGAACCGTTCGAGCCCCCGCTGCCGCCGCCGCCGCCGCAGGCGGCCAATACGAGGCAGGCAATCAATGCAATGAATCTATGTATGTATTTCATCTGTTCTTCCCATCCGTTCAACGCACCGGGCCCTTGTCCGAAATCACTTTCGGCGTGATGAACACCAGCATTTCACGCTTGGTGGACTCCCGGGTCCTGTTTTTGAAGAGGTTGCCGACCACCGGCACGTCTCCCAGCACGGGGATCTTGTTCTCCTGATTGGATTCCTCCAACCGGAAGATCCCGCCGATCACCACCGTGCCGCCGTTCTCCACGAGAACCTGCGTCTTGACGTGGTTCGTGTCGATCGCGACGCCCTGGGTGGTCGTCTCTCCCTTGCTGTCCTTGTTCACATCCAGATCGAGGATGATGTTGCCCTCGGGCGTGATCTGCGGCGTCACTTCCAGCTTCAGCACGGCCTTCTTGAAGGCGATGGTGGTGGCGCCGTTCGGCGCGGTGACGGAATACGGATATTCGGTACCCTGTTCGATCAGGGCCTTGGTCTGGTCGGCGGTGATGAGCCGCGGGCTCGACACCACCTTGCCCTGGCCATCCGCTTCCATGGCGGAGAGTTCCAGCGTCAGGAACCGGTTCGCCGCGGAATTGAAAAGCGTGAGGGCGAAGTTGCCGAAGCTCGCACCGGAGGAGAGCGCTGCCGGGAGGTTGACGAAGGTGGAGCCGGCGGCATCCGTGCCCGTCGCGACCGTTCCGCCGCCTCCGCTGGAAGCCACGGCGTTGTTGTAGCTCGTGCCCAGGGCCACGCGGTTGCCGCCCCCCACGCTGTAGCCGCCGTCGCCGCCGCGGTTGGCGCGCAGATCGGCACCGCCCAGGCGCACGCCGAGAGACCGGCCGAAGGTGTCGCGCGCTTCGACGATGCGCGCCTCGATCATCACCTGGCGCACGGCCACGTCCAGCGTGCTCAGCAACTGCCGCACTTCCTCCAGCTTGGCGGGCGTGTCGGTGACGAACAGCTGGTTGGTGCGGGGCTCGGCGATCGCGCTGCCCCGCTCGGACAGGAACCGCGTGGATGCACCCGAAGTGCCGGTGCTGGTGTTGGCCAGTTGCGTCACCATGTCGGCCGCCTTGGCATAGTTCAGCTGGAAGGCCTGGGTGCGCAGCGGTTCCAGTTTCTGGATGGCGAGCGCCGCCTCGTAGTCCTTCTTCGTGCGGGCGTCGATCTCGTCCTTGGGTGCGATCCACAGCACCGTGCCGGACTTCTTCATGCCCAGGCCCTTGGCGTCCATGATGATCTGCAGGGCCTGGTCCCAGGGCACGTCCTTGAGCCGCAGCGTGAGCGCCCCCGTCACGGTATCGGACGTGACGATGTTGAAGTTGGTGAAGTCGGCGATCACCTGCAGCAGGGAACGCACTTCGATGTTCTGGAAATTGAGCGACAGCTTCTCGCCGCTGAAGCCGGGCCCCTGGGTCAGCTTGCTCAGGTCGACCTTCTTCTGGCGGATCTCCACGACGAACTGGTTGTCGCTCTGGTAGGCGCTGTGCTCCCATTCGCCGACCGGCTCGATCGTCATGCGCACGCGCTCGCCCTGCGGCGTGGTCGTAACGATGCGCACGGGCGTGCCGAAATCGGTCACGTCCAGGCGCCGCCGCAGGCCTTCGGGCAGGGAGGACTTGAGGAACTCGACCACCAGGTTGTTGCCCTGCTTGCGCAGATCGACGCCCACCTGGTTGTTGGCCAGGCCGACGATGATCCGGCCGGCGCCGTCCGTGCCGCGGCGGAAGTCCACGTCGCGCAGCGGCAGCACGTCGGTGTTGCGGCTTTCCGCGAAGACGGCGGGTGCGGCCGTCTGAGCCACCGCCGGGGCCGATGCGGGCTCCAGCGTCACCATCAGGGCCGAGCCCTGGATTTCGGCGCGGTACGACGTGGGCTGCTTCAGGTTGAGCACCACGCGCGAGCGGTCGCCCGCCTGCACGATGTTCACCGACTTGAGATTGCCCTGGTTCACCTCGACGAGCGATTTGCCGGTACCGTTGGTGGTGTTGGGAAAGTCGAGCGCGATGCGCGCAGGTGCCTGGATGGCGAAGCCGGAGGGCACGGCCGCGAGCGGCTGGGACAGCTCGATGCGCACCAACTCCGTGCCGCCCTGCACGACGCCGCGCACGGACTCGATGGCGGACTGCGCATGGGCCCAGGTGCTGCAGAGCGCGGCTGCCGCGGCCAGCAAAGCCGCTCGGCAGCGGAAACCGAACCATTTCGTTTGAATCATTTTTTCCCCTCTTGGAGATCCAGCGTCGCGGGACGCTCTATCCAGTCACCCGTGGCATCCTGGACGATTTCACGCAGTTGAATGGCCGTTTCGGTGATCCGGGTGATCTTTCCGTAGTTCTGGCCCAGGTAATTGCCCACGCGCACCTGGTAGATCAGGTTGTCCACCTTCAGCAGCGCCGTCGGCACCCCGCCCTTGTTCAGGCTCCCGACCATGGTCATCGCATCCAGGGGGAAGGCTTCCAGGGGCTCCTTGCGGCGCGCCATCTCGGGGGCGATCAGCGTGGCGTTCGCGGCCACCTGCGTGGAATCCCGGCGCAGCGCCTGGGTGAGCTTGGCCGGATTGAACGGATCGGCCGCGTTGTCCACGACGTAGTTCTCCGGCTGGAAGCGCTTGGGCTCGCTCAGCGGGGTGACGTGCGGGCGGGTCGTGGCGCGCAACTGGGCCATCCACTCGCGCAGTTCGTCCTCGTTGGACGATCCGCAGCCCTGCAGTCCCAGCACCGCCAGCGCGGCGAGGCCATAGAAAGCGCGCCGCGTCATTTCTTCGCTCCCCCGGCTGCCTTGCGCTGCGCCTGGATCTCTTCGGGATCCAGGTAGCGGAAGGTGCGCGCCGTCGCGTCCATGGACAGCGCGCCGGCCGTGGCGTCCTTCGAATTCGCGGGAGACAGCGAGATGTTGTTCAGGGTCACGATGCGGGACAGGTTGGCGATGTCGGCCGCGAACGCGCCGATGTCGTGGTATTTGCCGGTGACCTTGATCGAGATCGGCAGTTCGGCGTAGTAGTCGCGTGCGACCACCTGTCCGGGCCGGAACAGCTCGAACTGCAGGCTGCGGCCCAGCCCCGCCTGGTTGATGTCGGAGAGCAGCGCGGCCATTTCGGCCTTGCTCGGCAGTTGCTTCTCCAACTGGATCACGTACTGCTGCACCTGCTCACGCTGCTTCTTCAGGGCGTCGAGGCTCACCGCCTTGACGAGCTTGCGCTGGTAGTCCTCGCGCAAGCTGACTTCCTTGGCGCGCTCCGCCTCGAGTTCGTCCTGGTATTCGTTGATCTTGAAGAACCACAGGAAGGCCGCCACGCCGACGGCGATCACCACGCACAGCAGCAGCCGCGGCAGCGGCGGCCACAGCGAGGGGTCTTTGGGGTCCAGGTTGCGGAACTGGCGCTGCAGGTTCTCCTGCACCGCGCCGAAATCCACCGATGTCTTGCGTCTCGTCGCCATGTTCGTCATCCCCCTGCCGCGCGCGGTGCGCTGGCTCCGTCCATGGCCTTCTGCGCCTCGCTGGTCCGCACGAGGCGGAAGCGCACGTTGAAGGAAGCGACGCGGCGCTGGTCGCGCGGCGTGAGCGCGACGTTGGCAGCCACGATCTCCACCAGTTCGGGCTTGGAGAACCAGGGCGTGTTGTCGGACAGGTTGCGCAGCATCTCCGAGACGCGCTCGTTGGATTGCGCCATGCCCTGCATGGTGACGACCTGGTCCGCCTGCTTCAGGCTCGTGATGTAGACGCCGTCCGGCAGTTGCCGCACGAGTTCCGTGAGCAGGTGCACCGGCAGGTTGCGGTCGGACTGCAGGTCTTCGACCGCCTTCTGGCGTGCGCGCAGGGAGGCGATCTCCTCCTCGATGGTGGCGATCTCCTTGATCTGGCCCTCCAGGACCTTGATCTCGGACTGCAGGAAGGCGTTGCGCCCCTGCTGCTCGCCGATCATCATCTGGAACCACCAGTAGATGACGGCGGCGATCGCGAGCCCCATGAGGAAGGACGCGAACATCGCCACCTGAAACGCCTCCTTGCGGCGTTTCCGGGCCGCCTCGCGGTGGGGCAGCAGGTTGATGAGAATCACTGGAGGAACCTCCGCATGGCCAGCCCGCACGAGGTGAGGTAGGAAGGCGCCTCGCGCACCATCTTCTTGAGCCGCACGGAACTTCCGATCTCCATGCCCTCAAAGGGATTGACGGCCGTGCAGGCGCAGCCCGAGTGCTGCGTGACGGCCTCCGTCAGCCCGGGCAGGGGCGCGGAGCCGCCGGCCAGCATGATGTGATCCACCCGGTTGTAGGGCGTACTCGTGAAGAAGAATTGCAATGCACGACCGATTTCCTGAGCCATGCTCTCCACGAACGGCCGCAGCACGGCCGAGGCATAGTCCTCGGGCAGGTCGCCGCTGCGCTTCTTGCCTTCCGCCTCTTCGGCGGAAAACCCGTATTGCCGGACGATGAGCTGCGTGAGCTGCGCGCCGCCGAAGGCCTGGTCCCGGTCGTAGAGGACTTCGTCGTTGCGGATGACCTGCATGCTGGTGGTGAGCGCGCCCACTTCGAAGAGCGCCACCAGGGCGTCCTGGCCCCGGTTCGGCAGCGCCTCGATGAGCCGCCCGGCCGCGAGGCGGGAGGCGTGCGATTCGATGTCGACGATCACGGGCTTGAGGCCCGCGGCCTCGGCGAGCCCCTGGCGGTCCTGCACCTTTTCGCGGCGGGATGCGGCGATGAGCACGTCCACGTCGCCGGGCGCGCTCTTGTTGGGACCGATGACGCAGAAGTCGAGGCTCACCTCGTCCAGCGAGAAAGGGATGTACTGGTTGGCTTCCGATTCGACCTGCACCTCGAGCTCCTGCTCGGTCATGCCGCCCGGGAGCGTGATGCGCTTGGTGATGACGGCCGAGGGCGGCAGCGCCAGCGCGACGTTCTTGGTGCGGGTGCCGCTCTTCTTGACCAGCCGGCGCAGGGCCTCCGCGACCTCATCGAACTTCTCGATGTTGCCGTCGCTGATCCAGCCGCGCTCCAGGGGCTCGATCGCGCAACGTTCCAGCACCAGCCCCCCCGCCTTGTCGCGCCCCAGTTCCACCAGCTTCACGCTGGAGGAACTGATGTCGATACCCAGCAGCGGCGCAGCCTGGCGACTGAACAAAGATCCCAAAGAGATCAAGATTGGCCCCCTGTAACTCGCCTTATTGACGCAACAAAACTTAACACTTCACATGAATGCTAGCAGTAAGGTTGCGGGCCGGCAAAGCGTTGCCCTTCGCACCGGCCGGCGTTGCGTTGTCAAAAGCAGACGGTTTTCGGGGCCCCGCACGGTGTTATGCAGGGGCTCCGGCAAGAGCCCTTCGCGCACCTCCGCCACGGCCGGGCTTGGGGGGAAAAAAACGGTGATGCAATGAGCGACTTTTTATAATGCCCGGTTGACTCCTCCTGGACAGATATGCCCCCTCCCTCCCCCGACAAGCACGCGCAGCAGAGCGCTTCCGCCCGTCCCACGTGGCTCCGATGGCTGCTCAAGAGCATCGCGTGGCTCCTGGGGATCGCGGCCGCCGGTGCCGCCGGCCTCGGCCTGCTGATCGCCGTGGCGCTGGCAGTGGCCTACCCCAACCTGCCCGACGTCTCGGACCTGGCGGACTACCGCCCGAAACTGCCGCTGCGGGTGTACTCGGTCGAAGGCGCCCTGCTCGGCGAATTCGGCGAAGAGCGGCGCAACCTCACGCCGATCGACGAGATTCCGAAAGTGATGACCAACGCGGTGCTGGCCATCGAGGACGCCCGCTTCTTCCAGCACGGCGGCGTCGACTACAAGGGCATGGTGCGGGCCGGCCTGGCCAACCTCGGGCGCGTGAAGAGCCAGGGTGCCTCCACCATCACCATGCAGGTGGCGCGCAATGTTTATCTCTCGTCCGAGAAAACAATCACACGGAAAATTTACGAAATCTTACTAACGTTCAAACTTGAGCATCTGTTGAGCAAAAATCAGATTCTCGAGATTTACATGAACCAGATTTATCTGGGAAACCGTGCCTACGGCTTCGCCGCCGCCTCCGAGGCGTATTTCGGCAAGCCCCTGAAATCGATCAGCATCGCCGAAGCGGCCATGCTCGCGGGCCTGCCCAAGGCCCCTTCGGCCTACAACCCGATCAGCAACCCGAAGCGCGCCCGCATACGCCAGCTCTACATCATCGACCGCATGGTCGAGAACGGCTTCATCACGGCCGAGGAAGGCGCGGCAGCCAAGCAGGAAGACCTGAAGATCCGTCCGGGCGGCCCGGACAACACCCGCATCCATGCCGAATACGTGGCCGAGATGGCGCGGCAGCTCATCTATGCCCAGTACGGCAACGAAGCCTACACGCGCGGCCTGAACGTCTACACCACGCTGAACGCCGGCGACCAGGAAGCCGCCTACCAGGCGCTGCGCAAGGGCATCATGGACTATGAGCGCCGCCAGCACTACCGCGGCCCCGAGAAGTTCGTCGCGCTGCCGACCGATCCGCAGGAAGCCGAGGACGTGATCGACGACACCCTGGCCGGGCATCCGGACAACGGCGACGTGCTCTCCGCCGTCGTGCTGGAGGCCTCGGCCAAGAAGATCGTGGCGGCCCGCGCGAACGGCGAGCCCATCGAGATCACCGGCGAGGGCCTCAAGCCCGCGCAGTCGGGCCTGAGCGACAAGGCGCCGCCCAACATCCGCATCCGCCGCGGCGCGGTGATCCGCATCATCCAGACGCCCAAGAAGACCTGGGACATCACCCAGTTGCCCGAGGTCGAAGGTGCCTTCGTGGCCGTCGATCCGCGCAGCGGGGCGATCAAGGCGCTGGTGGGCGGGTTCGACTTCGACAAGAACAAGTTCAACCACGTGACCCAGGCCTGGCGGCAGCCGGGCTCCAGCTTCAAGCCGTTCATCTACTCGGCCGCGCTCGAGAAGGGCTTCAGCCCGGCCACCGTGGTGAACGATGCCCCGCTGTTCTTCAGCGCCGGCACGACGGGCGGCCAGCCGTGGGAGCCCAAGAACTACGACGGCCGGTACGACGGCCCGATGACGATGCGCACCGCGCTGGCCAAGTCGAAGAACGTGGTGTCCATCCGTGTCCTGCAGGCCGTGGGTCCGAAGACGGCCCAGGACTGGATCACCCGCTTCGGGTTCGATGCCGACAAGCACCCGGCCTACCTCACGATGGCGCTGGGCGCGGGCTCGGTGACCCCGATGCAGATGGTGGCCGCGTATTCGGTGTTCGCGAACGGCGGATACCGCGTGAACCCCTACCTCATCGCGCGGGTGACCGACCACAAGGGACGCATCCTGTCGAACTTCGAGCCGCCGGCGACCACGTCCAATCCGCGCGCCATCGAGCCGCGCAACGCCTTCGTGATGGACAGCCTGCTGCAGGAAGTCGCCCGCTCGGGCACCGCCGCGAAGGCGCAGGCCACGCTCAAGCGCCCGGACATCTACGGCAAGACCGGCACGACCAACGATGCCGTGGACGCCTGGTTCGCCGGCTTCCAGCCCACCATCGCGGCCGTGACCTGGATCGGCTACGACACGCCGCGCAACCTGGGCAGCCGCGAGACCGGGGGCGGCCTGAGCCTGCCGATCTGGATCAGCTTCATGGAGCGCGCGCTCAAGGGCGTGCCGGTGGCCGAACCCACGGTGCCGCCGGGCGTGGTGAACGTCGGCGGCGAGTGGTACTACGAGGAATTCGCGCGCAATGCGGGCGTGGCGAGCGTGGGCATGGAGGACCACTCCGCCCCCGTCTCCGCGGTACCGGGCGCGCCGCCGCAGGCTCCGCCGCCCACGGAAGAGCGCAACCGGATCCTGGATCTGTTCCGCAACTGACCGGCTCCCCGCGGGCACCCGCGGGAGAGCATGAAGAAAAGGCACCCCGGCCTGGGCCGCGGTGCCTTTTTCTTCGCGCCTTCGCTGGCGGCGGGGCGCTCAGGGCGCCATGAATGCCAGCGGCATGCCCGCCTGCCGCGACGCGTTCTCGCTCAGGGCCGCGAAGAATTCGCCCGCCCCTTTCGTGTCCTGCCACGCGCTGCCGTCGAAACGGTAGTGGTAGCCGCCGGACTGCGCGGCCATCCACACCTCGTGCAGGGGCTTCTGCAGGTTGACCACGATCTGGCTGCGGTTGGGGAAAGTGATCGTCACCATGCCGCCGGTGCGCTGGGCATCGAGGTCGGCATCGCTCGCGTCGTTGATGCGGTCGCAGCCCTGTTCCACCGCCAGCAGCAGTTTCTCGGCATGGTCCTGGAATTCGAGATCGGTCATTACTTCTACAATTTGCGGATGTTGAGAGCTTCGCAAATTCTAGTCAGCACCTGCGTCCTTGCTGCCGGTGCGGTTGCCCTGCTCGCGGGCTGCGGCCAGCGCGGGGCGCTCTACCTGCCGGGCGACCCCGCAGCAAGCCAGCGCGCCACCCTGCCGCAGACGCTCGATCCCATGCGCGACACGCCCTCCCCCGCGCCCATCCCGGCGCCGGTGCTCGCACCGGCGCCCTCGCTCTCGGCACCCCCGGCCTCGCCCGCCGCCACCCAGCCCCCGACCCCCGCGTCGTCCCCTGCCTCCACCACCACCCCATGACGCTGCCCGCACTGCCCGGCCATCCCCACATCGCCTACCAGGGCGGCGAACTGTTCATCGAATCCGTGCGCGCCTCCGATCTGGCGCAGGAGCACGGCACGCCGCTCTACGTGTATTCCAAGGCATCGATGCTCGCGGCGCTCGCGGCCTACCAGCGCGGCTTCGCGGGCCGCAAGGTGCAGATCTGCTATGCGATGAAGGCCAACTCGTCGCTGGCGGTGCTGCAACTCTTCGCGCGCGCGGGCTGCGGTTTCGACATCGTCTCGGGCGGCGAGCTGCGGCGCGTGCTGGCCGCGGGCGGCGACGCCGCCAAGGTGATCTTCTCCGGCGTGGGCAAGACGCGCCAGGAGATGCGCGAGGCCCTGGAGGCCGGCATCGGCTGCTTCAACGTCGAGAGCGAGCCCGAGCTCGACGTGCTCAGCGAGGTCGCGGTGGCCTGCGGCAAGCAGGCCCCCGTGAGCATCCGCGTGAACCCCAACGTCGATCCGAAGACCCATCCCTACATCTCGACCGGCCTCAAGGGCAACAAGTTCGGCGTCGCCCACGAGCGCACCGTGGCCACCTACCAGCGCGCCGCGGCCCTGCCGGGCCTGCAGGTGGTGGGCATCGACTGCCACATCGGCTCGCAGATCACCGAGGCCACGCCCTACCTCGACGCGGTGGACCGCATGCTCGACCTCGTCGCGCAGATCGAGGCGGCCGGCATTCCGATCCACCACATCGACTTCGGCGGGGGCCTGGGCATCGACTACAACGGCGACACGCCGCCCGCGGCCGATGCGCTGTGGGCGCAGCTGCTCGCGCGCCTGGACGCGCGCGGCTACGGCGACCGGCAGTTCATGATCGAACCCGGGCGCTCCCTGGTGGGCAATGCGGGCGTGTGCCTGACCGAGGTGCTGTACGTGAAGCCCGGCGAGCAGAAGAACTTCTGCATCGTCGATGCCGCGATGAACGACCTGCCGCGGCCGGCGATGTACCAGGCGTTCCATGCGATCGTCCCGGTGGCGCCTGCCGCACCGGGCACCGAGGCCGCGGTGTACGACGTGGTCGGCCCGATCTGCGAGAGCGGCGACTGGATCGGCCGCGACCGCACGCTGGCGGTGCAGGCGGGCGACCGGCTCGCGGTGCTCTCCGCCGGCGCGTATTGCAGTTCGATGGGCAGCAACTACAACACGCGTTCGCGCCCTGCCGAGGTGCTGGTGGACGGCAGCCGCGCCGACGTCATCCGCGCGCGCGAGACGCTCGAAGACACGTTCCGCCACGAGAAGCTGCCCGGCTGACCATTCGCTTGATGCGCATCAAGCTCCCGCCGGCCCGGCGTCCGTACATTGGCAGTTTCACGACGGACGGAACGCCATGGCATCGGAACCTCTGGAACTGTATCGGGACAGGCACCATGCGTGCCTGATGTTTTCCGACCTCATCGAGGAGGATGGCCAGGCGGTGCAGGCCAACCAGTTCCTCATCGTGGACGGCGACACCGGGGCGATCATCGACCCGGGCGGCAACCTCGCCTTCAACGAGCTCTTCATGGGGATGAGCAAGCATTTCCCGCCGCACAAGCTCTCCTACCTCATCGCCTCGCACGCCGATCCGGACATCATCGCCTCGCTCGACCGGTGGATGACCAGCACCAAGGCCACGCTGGTGATCTCGCGCATCTGGGAACGCTTCGCGCCCCACTTCACCAAGGTGGGCAAGACCGAGAACCGCGTCATCGGCGTGCCGGACGCCGGCGGCCATCTGCCGCTGGGCCGGCACGAGCTGGTGCTGCTGCCCGCGCACTTCATGCATTCCGAGGGCAACTTCCACTTCTACGACCCGGTCAGCAAGATCCTTTTCACGGGCGACCTGGGCGTCTCGATGACCTCCGGGGCCGAGGCACGCGAGCCGGTCACCGACCTGCGTCCGCACATCCCGCGCATGGAGGGCTTCCACCGCCGCTACATGGTGTCCAACAAGATCCTGCGCCTGTGGACGCGCATGGCCCGCCAGCTCGACATCGCCATGCTGGTGCCGCAGCACGGCGCGCCCATCATGGGGCGGCAGGCGATCGCCGATTTCTTCGACTGGATCGAGAACCTGCAGTGCGGCATCGACCTGTTCGACGACCGGGCCTACCAACTGCCCACGGCGACCATCGATCCGGCCACGCGGCAGGTGAGGCCGGCGCTGCAGGCGGTGCGGGCCTGAGGGGCTGAGGGCCGGCAACGGCCGTCCCTGCCCGGTTCCGGGTCAAGAAACGACGGCCCTCGCAGCACGCGCGCCGCGCAGTGCCTTCCACACGCGCCACCCCAGCAGCGCAGCCAGGATGGCCGCATAAATCGCCACTTCCCCCACGAGATTCTTGCCGGACCGCATCCAGAAGAAATGCAGCAGCGCCAGCGCCGAGGCCACGTAGACGGCGCGGTGCAGGGCCTGCCAGCGCTTGCCGCCGAGCCAGCGGATGGCCCGGTTGAACGAGGTGGCCGCGAGCACCAGCAGCAGCGCGAACGCGAGCAT
This sequence comes from Comamonadaceae bacterium UBA4962, assembly GCA_002397315.1. Lineage (GTDB taxonomy): Bacteria > Pseudomonadota > Gammaproteobacteria > Burkholderiales > Burkholderiaceae_C > Paracidovorax. The sequence goes on along the minus strand of DHAE01000020.1, from coordinate 157,167 downwards.
CCCGACGAGGATGAAGGGCCGCTTGGCGATGTCGCGCACGATCTCCGGCACGTCGAAGCCCATGTCCAGCCACGCGTAGCACAGCAGGTGCACCAGCGCGTAGAAGAACGCGAACAGCCCGATCATGCGGCGGAACCGCGCCAGCGCCGGCATGCCGGTGAGCATGCGCAGCGGCGTGACGGCGAGCGCGATCCACAGGCCCCGCAGGGCCCAGTCGCCCGAAGCGCGGATGAGCGCCTCCGCCGGGTTGGGTCCCAGGCGATCGGCGATCACCCCATAGACGAGCCAGGCGAAGGGCAGCAGGCAGATCGCGAAGACGGCCGGCTTGGCGGCGGGGTGCAGCAACAGTTTTTTCATGGAGGTCTACAGGCAACCCGCCAGCCGGCCGCATCCGGCCCAGGCGCCGTGTGGATGGCGGCGTCCCACGGATCAATAGAACTTCTTGAGGTCCATGCCCGCGTAGAGCTGGCCGACCTGGGCCTCGTAGCCGTTGAACATCAGCGTCTTGCGCTTCTTGGCGAACAGGCCGTCCTCGCCGATGCGGCGCTCGGTGGCCTGGCTCCAGCGCGGGTGGTCCACCTCAGGGTTCACGTTGGAGTAGAAACCGTATTCCTGCTTGGCTGCCTTGTTCCAGGCCGTGCCCGGCTCCTTCTCGACGAAGCGGATCTTGACCAGGCTCTTGGCGCTCTTGAAGCCGTACTTCCAGGGCACCACGAGGCGCACGGGCGCGCCGTTCTGGTTGGGCAGCACTTCGCCGTACATGCCGAAGGCGAGCAGCGTCAGGGGGTGCATGGCCTCGTCCATGCGCAGGCCCTCGGTGTAGGGCCAGTCGAGCACGGGCCGGCCCACGTAGGGCATGGTCTGCTTGTCGGCCAGGGTCACGAACTCGACGTACTTGGCGCTGCCCTGGGGCTCGACGCGCTTGATCAGTTCGGCGAGCGAGTAGCCCACCCAGGGGATGACCATCGACCAGCCCTCGACGCAGCGCAGCCGGTAGATGCGCTCTTCCTGCGGGCTCAGCTTGAGCAGGTCTTCGATGGCGAACTTGCCGGGCTTGTTGACGAGGCCTTCCACCTCCACCGTCCACGGCGAGGTCTTCAGCGTGTGCGCGTTGCGCGCCGGATCGCTCTTGTCGACGCCGAACTCGTAGAAGTTGTTGTAGGTGCTGGCGTCCTTGTAGTCGGTCAGCTTCTCGATGGTGGTGGCACCCGCCACCTTGCTGGGAACGCCGGGCAGGGCCGCCAGCTTGCCGGGCCGGGGCGTCTGTGCCAGGGCCTCGCGGCCAGCCCACGCGGCCAGGGCCGCGCCGGCGGCGCCCGTGGCCATCAGCTTGAGAAGATCGCGGCGGTTGTCGTAGACCGCGCGGGGAGTGATCTCGCTGCTGGTCGCATGGAGAAAGCCGTCGTCGTGGTTGCGGATGAGCATGGAAGATCCTCGGTGGGGGCGCGCGGGGAGGGAAGACCCCGGTTATACGCGCCGAACCCTCCGAAGGATTCATCCGGCGCTACAACGTTCCGTAGCTGTGCAGTCCGGAGAGCCACATGTTCACGCCCAGGAACGCGAACGTCGTCACGCCGAGGCCCACCAGCGCCCACCAGGCCGACACGGTGCCGCGCAATCCCTTCATCAGCCGCATGTGCAGCCACGCCGCATAGTTGAGCCAGACGATGAGTGCCCATGTCTCCTTCGGATCCCAGCTCCAGTAGCCGCCCCAGGCCTCGGCCGCCCAGAGGGCGCCCAGCACGGTGGCGATGGTGAAGAACGCGAAGCCGACCGCGATCGCCTTGTACATCACGTCGTCGAGCACCTCGAACGACGGCAGGCGCGCGGCGATGCGCCGGCGGCCCAGCAGGATGCCGGCCACGATGAGTGCGGAAATGCCGAAATACACCATCCAGTAGCTGCCGCCGTTCTCGGCCGCGCCCTGGCGGAACACGATGGGCTCGAAGCACAGCACCACGCCGAGCAGCCACAGGGGGGCCAGCTTCCACCAGCGCGTCTCGCCGGCCTGCTGCTTGATGAGGTAGGCGAACGCGACCATGGCGGCGAGCGCGAAGGTGCCGTAGCCGATGAAGTTGGCGGGCACGTGCAGTTTCATCCACCAGCTCTTCAGGGCCGGCACCAGGGGCTGGATCTCGTGGGCTTCGCGCACCACGGTGTACCAGAGCAGGAAGCCCACGGCCGCGCTCACCACGAGCATGGCGAACCCGCCGAGCGCGCGCGTGGCGTACTGTTCCTCGTAGTAGAGGTAGAAGGCCGCCGTCATCCAGCAGAACAGTACGAACACCTCGTAGAGGTTGCTCACCGGGATGTGGCCGATGTCCGGGCCGATGAGGTAGCTTTCGTACCAGCGCACCAGCGTGCCGATGAGTGCCATGGCGATCGCCACCCATGCGATGCGCGATCCCAGCAGCGACAGCGTGCCGCGTTCGCCACGGGCGAACATGCCCAGCCAGTAGAAGACCGTGCTGATGAAGAACAGCATGCTCATCCAGAGGATGGCGGACTGGCTGGAGAGGAAGTATTTGAGCCCGAACACGGTGTCGGCCCGCGCGAGGCTGCCCGCGCCGTCCTGCTGGTAGAGGCCGATGGCCAGCAGCGCGAATGCCGCCACCGCCAGCATCAGCGTGCGCAGCGGCCGCCAGAACCATCCGAGCCAGACCGCGCAGGGAATGGCGCCGAGCAGGATGCCCTTCTCGTACACGTCCATGAAGGCGCCGTAGCGCTGCAGCGCGTAGAGCCCGCCGGCGGCCACGATGGCCGCGAACACCCAGTCGAACCAGTTGCGGCGGGCGAAATAGCCCTCGCTCAGGGTGATGGTCGTGGTGGTCGCCGTGTTCATGCGGGAGTGCCTCCGTGGTGGGGCTTCGCCCCGATGAGCCGTTCGGTGAGGTGGGCGAATTCGCGGTCGCCGTCCATCGTCTTGCGGTTGGTCGACAGGGCCATGGTGGCCTCCGCTCCCGTGCCGCCCGCGCCCGGCGCGAGCCACACCCAGACGCGCCGCTCGCGCACGTAGAGCATCGAGAAGACGCCCAGGATCAGCAGGGCGCAGCCCAGGTAGACCACATTCTTGCCCGGGGCGCGCGCCACCTGGAACACGCTGGCCTGCACCTGCGTGAAGTCGGCGAGTTCGAACGCCATGGGGGCCGGGTAGGCCTGCGCGTCGCTGAGCGACAGCACGGCCTGCGTCATGAATGCGCGCGTGGCCTCGTTCTGCGGCAGGGGCGCGAGGCCCGCGCGTTCGCGCGTGAGCTGCGCGAGTTCGAACAGCGCGCCGTTCAGGATGCGGATGAGCACCTCGCCCGCCCGCTCGCGCTCTGCGGCCGGCACGTTGGCTTCCATGAAATCGGAGATGGCCTGCAGGCCGCCGCGGGGCGGTGCGCCGGCCGAACCCTTGCCGGCATTGTCGGCACCGGCGAAGAGCGACAGAGCGCGCAGCGTGGATTGCGCGAGCTGCTCGGCCAGTTCGGGCCGGGAGCCGTCCACGGCGATGGCGACGTAGCGGCGCACCGCCTGTTCGCGCAGCGCCGGGTCGGCCAGCGCCATGCGCATGCGAAGGAAGCCGTCCATGCGGCCCTGGTCGTCGACCGGCACGCGCAGGAAGCGGAACGGATCGGCCGGCGTCTCGCGCACGCCCAGCAGGAACACCGGCTGGCCGTCGCCCGTGTCCACCGGCAGCATGTAGTTGTGGAACTCGCGCGCCTGCCCCGCCGCGTCGCGCAGCTTGTAGGTGACGCTGGGCCCGACGTTGCGCAGCTCTTTGGGCGTGGCGGTCTTGTTGCCTGCGCCCAGGCGGGATTCGATGGATTGGCGCAGGTCCACCTTGCGCACGTCGGCACCGGAACCACCGCTGCCCGCGGCGCCGAAGTTCTCGACATTGATCGTGCGCAGCCCCGTGAACTCGAGCGTGAGGGCCTGCGATGCGTCGGCCCCCGTGCCCTTGCCCGTACCCGCCCGCTCGATGCGCGTGGAGCCGCCCACGGTGCCTTCCACGTCGAACGGCTGCACGCCCGGTGCCATGGGCACGGCGCGCAGCTTGAGCAGCGAACCGCCGTCGTCGAAGCTCGACTGGTAGATCTCGATGCCGCGGTAGCTGGCGGGATGATTCACCTCCACGCGCGCGGGCACGGCTGCGCCCGTGGCCTTGTCGTGGATGATGATCTCGCTCGCGAACAGCTTGGGCATGCCGGTGGAGTAGTGCTCCACGATGAACTTCTTGAGCTCGATGGAGAACGGCAATTCCTGCAGCAGCACGCCGTCGGACTGGTTCAGCACCGCGGTGCCCGACTGGGTGCCTTCGGCCACGAACAGGTTGCCGCGGAACGTGGGGTTGCGCTCGGACAGGCGGTGCTCCGGGCCCACCTCGGAGACGAGCCCGCCGCCCGCATACGGCGTCTTGCCGCCCAGCCACATCTGCGCGCGCACGATGAGGTCGCCGTCCAGCAGGCCGCCCAGGCAGATCAGCACGATGGCGCTGTGGGCGGCGATGTAGCCGATCTTGTTCACTGCGCCGGCCTTGGCGGCGACCATCCAGCCCGTGCCCGGACCTGCCGGGGTATCGCGCTGCTGCAGGCGCACCTTCCAGCCGCCCCCCGCGAGCAGCCCGCCGATGCGCCGCGCCGCGGCTTCCGGGGTTTCTCCGGCGAGTGGCGCCTGCGCACGGTGCGGGAACGCCTTCAGGCTCTGTTCGCGGATGTTCTCCTTGTAGTTGCGCAGGTCGGCGAGGTAGCGCGGCGTGTTGCGCGCGATGCACAGCGAGGTGCTCACCACGAGGAAGGCCAGGATCAGCAGGAACCACCAGGCGCTGTAGACCGTGTTGAGGCGCAGCGCGAGGAACACCTCGGCCCAGAAGGGGCCGAACTGGTTCACGTAGTTCACGGCGGGCTCGTGCTGCTTGAGCACCGTGCCGATCACCGAGGCGATGCAGATCACCGTGAGCAGCGAGATCGCGAAGCGCATGGACGACAGCAGCTCGACCACGGCGCGCACGGGGGCGGCACGCTGCGGGGGCGGATGGCCGTGGAGGGTGTCGGACATGGGTTGGGGCAGGCTCGCGGGGCAGGAAATGAGGTAAAGGCGGCCGGGATGGCGCGATCGGCACGGGCCGGACGCAAAAAAAGGCGGGCCATCCGCCAGAACGTGTTCACGGTCTCCCAGGGGTCGCGCAGCGGTGTCGGCGGGAGGGATGCAAGGCGCGGTGCGCCGTGGATAGCTTGGGCTATCCACAAGCGCCGCAACGCCGCAGACCACTCGCCCACACCACTGCCCTTCGGGTTGGAGCGAAATCGGGCGATTGAACGCTCCGACTGCTTGCATGGGCACCAGCCCATGCGGCGCATCCGAAGCATCCACTCATCCCGATTGCGCTCCAACGCGATCCCCTGCGAGACCGTGAACACGTTCTTAGATGTGCCCGCCCGTCTTGGGTGTGATTATCGGCGGCTGGTTCCGGAAGCCTGGGGGCCACCCGGTGGGATTTTGACGCAAATCAAGCGCCGGGGCCTCCCGGAATTCCCGCAGGTGCGTGGGGATCAGCGCAGGCCGGCGATGTAGTCGGACACGGCGCGGATCTCGCGGTCGTTGAGCTTGGCGGCGACCTGCGTCATCTGCACGCTGTTGGCGCGCTTGCCCTCGCGGAACTCGCTGAGCTGCTTGGCCGTGTAGTCGGCGTGCTGGCCCGACAAGCGCGGGTACTGGGCCGGAATGCCGGCGCCGTTGGGGCTGTGGCAGCCGGCGCAGGCGGCGATGTTGCGGTCGGCGATGCCGCCGCGGTAGATGCGCTCGCCCAGGGCGACGAGGTCCTTGTCCTTGGCGAAGCCGGGCTTGGCCTGCTTGCCCGCCACCCACCAGGCGATGTTGCGCATGTCGTCTTCCGACAGCATGGCGGCGATGCCCTTCATGACCGGGTCGTTGCGCTTGCCGGACTTGAACTCCTGCAGCTGCTTGACGAGGTATTCGGGATGCTGCTGCGCCAGCTTGGGGTTGGCGACGATGGAGGAATTGCCGTCGGCCCCGTGGCAGGCCGCGCACACGGCGGTGAAGCTGGCTTCGCCCTTGGCCGGATCCGGCTTGCCCGCCTTCTGCGCCGCTGCGGGTGCCTGGGCCGAGGCCGGGAGCGCAGCCACCGCGAGCGCGGCAGCCATCAGCATGGGGGCGAGCAGTTTCTTCATATCGGGGGTTCTGTGTTGTAGAAGGGGGGCCGCAAAGCCCGTCAATCTTACAATGCGCCCCTTTGCGGGCGTCTCCCTGCTAACCCCCATTTATGACGACTACATCACATGCGCCAGTTGCTGGCACGGTTCCGCCCGCACCCGACGCCAAGCTCGCCGTGGGATGGATGCATACGGCCCGCTTTCTCACCACCGCCGCGCAGCTGCACCACCTGCCGCCCATCGACGTTCCGGAAATCGCTTTCGTCGGACGCTCCAATGCCGGCAAGTCCACCTGCATCAACACGCTGACGCAGCAAAAGCAGCTCGCGTTCGCCTCCAAGAAACCCGGGCGCACGCAGCACATCAACCTGTTCGCCCTGGGCCGGCAGAACGTGACCGACGCCGTGCTGGCCGACCTGCCCGGCTACGGCTATGCGGCCGTGTCGCGCTCGGACAAGCAGCGCTGGCAGCAGGTGATGGTGAACTACCTCGTGAGCCGCGAGAGCCTCACGGGCATCGTGCTGCTCTGCGACCCGCGCCTGGGCCTCACCGAGCTGGACGAGGCATTGCTGGAAGCGGTGCGCCCCCGCGTGGAGGCCGGACTGAAATTCCTCGTGCTGCTCACCAAGGCCGACAAGCTCACGCGCGCCGAGCAGGCCAAGGTGCTGTCCATCACGCGACTGCAGGCCGGCGGCGGCGAGGTGAAGATGTTCTCGGCCCTCAAGAAGCAGGGCGTGGACGAGGTGGCGCAACTGCTGTGGCAGTGGTCGCACCCCCAGGGCACGGCCCCGGCCGGCGACAGCGCCGCGCAGGAGCCGGGCCCCGCCGAACCCGCGCCCGGCCCCGAGGATTCCGAGGCCCCCTGACGCCCCGCGTGGACATGCCGCGCGGGCGGACCACCGCACCACGCGCATGACCGACACCACGCTCCATCCGCTGCCCCACGGCATCACCCTGCACTGCCGCACGCGCGGCGTGCCCGGCCGCCCGGTGCTCCTGTTCCTCCACGGGTTCCCCGAAGGCGCGTTCATCTGGGACGGGATGCTGGAGCATTTCTCGCGACCCGAGAACGGCGGCTACCGCTGCGTCGCGCCCTTCCTGCGCGGTTTCGCGCCCTCCAGCAGCCCGCAGGCCGTGGAGTCGTACCGTGCCAAGCACCTCGTGCAGGACCTGGTGGCGCTGATCGAGGCCGAATGCGGCCCGGCGGACGCGGGCGGCCGGCTCGCGGCGCTCGTCGCGCACGACTGGGGCGGCGCGGTCGCATGGAACCTGGCGAACCAGCGGCCCGATCTGCTGGAACGCCTGGTGATCGTGAATTCACCCCACCCCGGCACCTTCCTGCGGGAACTGCGGCAGAGTCCCGAGCAACAGCAGGCGAGCGAGTACATGCATTTCCTCTGCCGCAAGGACGCCGAGACGCTGCTGGCGCAGGACGGCTACCGCCGGCTGTTCGGGTTCTTCAACCGCCCCGATGGCAGCGCGCCCGACTGGCTTACGCCCGAACTGCAGGGTCGCTACCGCGCCACCTGGGACGAAGGGCTGACGGGCCCGTGCAACTACTACCGCGCGAGTCCCCTGCGCCCGCCGCGCGAGGGCGAGGCGCACGCGGCAGGCGTCGAGCTGCCCGACAGCATGCTCTCCATCGGCATGCCGACGCTGGTCATCTGGGGCTTGGACGATCCCGCGCTGCGGCCGGGCCTGCTCCATGGCCTGGAGCGCTGGGTGCCGTCGCTGCGGTTGCGCACGGTGCCGGGCGCGTCGCACTGGATCGTGCACGAGCAGCCGGAACGCGTGGCGCGCGAGATCGGGGAATTTCTCGGAGATGCCTCCACAGCGCCTTGAACCCCTCGTCCGGCCGGCGCGGCAGCCGCGGGCAGCCGTTTCTCCGCGTGCGGGCTAGCGGTAGACCGGCGGCTCGCCCGGCGGGCGCGACTTGAAGCGCCGGTGCACCCAGTAGTACTGGCCGGGCATGGTGTCGATCCACTGCTGCAGCTCGCGGTTCATGCGGGCGGTGTCGGCTTCCAGATCGTCGGTGGGATAGTTCTGCCAGGCCGGCATCATCTCGGCGCGGTAGCCGCGCGGCGTGATGCGGCCGATGAGCGGCACCACCTTGGCCCGCCCCAGCCGCGCGAAGCGCGACAGCGAGGTGATGGTGGCCGCCGACATGCCGTAGAACGGCACGAACAGCGAATCGTTGGGCCCGAAATCCATGTCCGGCAGCAGGTAGAGCAGCCCGCCCTTGCGCAGCCCGCTCAGGATCGGCTTCACCCCATCGGCCCGGTTGAGCATGCGCACGTTGCCGAAGCGCTGGCGGCCGGCGAACAGCCAGGCGTCGATGTCCGGATCGGGATGGGGCGTGAAGATCGACGTGAACGCCCGGTCGGTCTGCAGCGTGAGCGCCGTGCCGGCCGCGTCCATGCCCAGGAAGTGCGGCGCGAAGATGATCGTGGGCGTGTCGCCCTCCAGCTCGTTCAGCGCGCCGTGGAACTCCAGGCGCTTTTCCACCACCGAGCGCGGCGCCATCCAGAGCCAGCTGCGGTCCAGCCAGGCCTGGCAGAAACGCACGAAGGTCTCGCGTGCCCAGGCCCGGCGCTGCGCAGGGCTGGCCTCTGGGAAGCAGAGTTCGAGATTGCGCAGCGTTACCTTGCGGCGGGGCTTGGCGAGCACGTAGAGCACCTGGCCCAGCACCCAGCCCAGCCCGCGCAGCACGGGCAGCGGCAGGCGCGCGAGCACGCGCATCACGGCGGTGTTGATGCGGCCCGCCGTCATGCGGCGTCTCCGGGCGCGGGGGACGCCGGGGCGGACTCGGCGCGCGGCTGCTTGTAGCGGCCATAGCCCCAGAGGTACTGGCCGGGGGACTGGCGGATGATGTGTTCCATGGATCGGTTGATCTGCGCGGTGGCGGTTGCGAGGTCGTCGGAGAGCGGTTCGGCGGGGGATTCGAGGTGCAGCACGTAGCCGCGGCCGCGCGGCAGGCGCTCGCAGCGCGCCAGGACCACCGCGGCGCCGGTCTGCTGCACCAGGCGCGCGGCGAGCGTCATCGTATAGGCCGGCTGTCCGAAGAATGGCGTCCAAAGACCCTGCCCTTCGGGCGGTACCTGGTCGGGCAGCAGGCCCACGGCCTCGCCGCGGCGCAGCGCCTTGATCATCTGCCGCACGCCCGAGAGCGTGGTGGGCACCGCCCGGATGCCGGGCCGGTCGCGCGCCGTGCGCATGAGTTCGGCGAGCCAGGCCTGTCGGGCGGGCCGGTAGAGCACCGTGACGGGCCCGTGCTGCTCCGCCCAGCGCCGCGCCGCGATCTGCACGGACAGCTCGAAACAGCCGATGTGCGGCGTCAGGAAGACGATGCCCCGGCCGGCCGCCCAGGCGCGCTCCACGCATTCGGCGCCCTCCACACGGCAGGGCGGCGCCTCGGACTGCAGCCACAGGCGCGGCAGCTCGGCCGCCATGCGGCCCGCATGCGCCACCGCGCAGCGCACCCGCGCGAACGGATAGCCGGCCAGCGCGGCATTGGCGAGGAAGCGGCGGCGGTAGGTCGGCGACGCAAGGAAGGCGATCCAGCCCAGCACGGCACCGAGCGCATGGAGCGCCGGCAGGGGCCATCGGGCGAAGAAGCGGAACGCGGGGGGCATCGGTGACAGATCCGTGTCGGTAGAATGGCGGGGTCGCTGAGTTAAATGAGCAACTTGCAGGGCGACGTTAAACAACTCTGCTAAAGCGTTCGCCAAGGCTCCTGAGGGCTGAGGGCAACGCCCAAAATGCCAAAAAGCACAGGAGTTTATTCAAATGGCGAACGACTTTCTCTTCACGTCGGAATCGGTGTCCGAAGGCCATCCCGACAAGGTGGCGGACCAGATCTCCGACGCCATCCTCGACGCGATCTTCCGCGAAGACCCCCGCAGCCGCGTGGCCGCCGAGACGCTCACCAACACCGGCCTCGTCGTGCTCGCCGGCGAGATCACCACGAACGCGCACGTCGACTACATCCAGGTCGCGCGCGACACCATCAAGCGCATCGGCTACGACAACACCGACTACGGCATCGATTACAAGGGCTGCGCGGTGCTCGTCGCCTACGACAAGCAGAGCAACGACATCGCACAGGGCGTGGACCACGCGAGCGACGACCACCTGAACACCGGCGCCGGCGACCAGGGCCTGATGTTCGGCTACGCCTGCGACGAGACGCCCGAGCTGATGCCCGCGCCCATCTACTACGCGCACCGCCTGGTCGAGCGCCAGGCGCAACTGCGCAAGGACGGCCGCCTGCCCTTCCTGCGCCCCGACGCCAAGAGCCAGGTGACGATGCGCTATGTGGACGGAAAGCCCCACAGCATCGACACCGTGGTGCTATCCACCCAGCACCACCCCGACCAGTCCGAGACCGCCACCAAGATGAAGGCCAGCTTCATCGAGGCCGTGATCGAGGAGATCATCAAGCCCGTGCTGCCCAAGGAGTGGCTGCAGGACACGAAGTACCTGATCAACCCCACGGGCCGCTTCGTCATCGGCGGCCCGCAGGGCGATTGCGGCCTGACGGGCCGCAAGATCATCGTCGACACCTACGGCGGTGCCTGCCCGCACGGCGGCGGCGCCTTCAGCGGCAAGGATCCGACGAAGGTCGACCGCTCGGCCGCCTACGCCGCGCGCTACGTGGCCAAGAACATCGTGGCCGCGGGCCTCGCGCGCCAGTGCCAGATCCAGGTGAGCTACGCCATCGGCGTGGCGCGCCCGATCAACGTCACGGTGTACACCGAAGGCACGGGCGTGATCCCCGACGAGAAGATCGCCGCGCTGGTGCAGGAGCACTTCGACCTGCGCCCCAAGGGCATCATCCAGATGCTCGACCTGCTGCGCCCGATCTACGAAAAGACCGCCGCCTACGGCCACTTCGGCCGCGAAGAACCCGAGTTCACCTGGGAAAAGACGGACAAGGCGGCCGCGCTGCGCGCAGCGGCCGGGCTGTAAGCCCGGCAACCCGCACAGCGGATTCGGCCGCCTGGAGGCGAAGTCCCTATCGCGCGGCGATGTGAACGCAGACCACCAGGCCTCTCGCCCATCCAGCGCCCACCAGGCCGCCGCCCCGCAAGGGCCGGCGGCTTTTTCGTTGCGCCCGCTCCTACACCTGCAGTCAGGACATGCCGACGGCACCCCCTTCAGCGGCTCACGATGATCAGGACACCCGGTGCAAAGACGGCGGCCCCAGCCGCCCGCCAGCAACGGACCCACCGTCAACGGAGCGACACCATGCTGAAGTACGCCATCATTTTCGCCATCATCTCCCTCATCGCCGGCGCGCTCGGCTTCAGCGGCGTGGCCGCAGGCGCGGCCGGCATCGCCAAGATCCTGTTCTTCCTGTTCCTCGTGGTCGCCGTGATCTTCGTCGTGCTCGCCGTGCTGGGCGTGGGCGCGGCGCGCAGGGTGATGAAGTAAGCCATCGTCCCCCTGCCCGGGCGGCCAGCCTTCCGGCCGCCCATTCAGCCCTTTCGACGCATGCCCGGATCGTCGTCTGCCCCCTCACGGCAGCCGAAGAGCCGGGCATGCGCCGTTCATGGGGCGCTTGAGCAAAGCCCGGCATATTCCCTGGCCATGAACTCGGGCCGACCCACTTAGTTGCATAAATAAACTAACAAACCTACAATGGCTCCATCCGATTCCCGCGTATCGAATGGAACACCGCCATGAACCGCATGCCCTCCTCCTTCCATCTGCTGGCCATCGATCCCCAAAACGATTTCTGCGACCTTCCTGAGAGCTGGAACCACCGCGATCCCGCCACCGGCCGGACATGCCCACCTGCCCTGCCCGTGGCCGGCGCCCATGCGGACATGCAGCGGCTGGCGGAATTCCTGCGCCGCATGGGCCCGCGCATCGACGGCGTGACGGTCACGCTGGATTCCCATCAGCGTTACGACGTCGCGCACCCGCTCTTCTGGCAGGCACGCGGTGGAGCGGAAGTCGCCCCGTTCACGCCCATCACGGCCGCCCAGGTGCGCGCCGGCGAATTCCTGCCACGCGACGCCGTCGCCCTGCCGCGCGTGCTGGCCTACCTCGACGCGCTCGAATCGCAGGGCCGCTACACGCTGATGGTCTGGCCGGTGCACTGCGAGATCGGCAGCGGGGGCCACGGTGTGCACGCCGCGCTGCTGGCCGCGTGCGCCGAGTGGCAGGCGTTGCGCGGCCAGGCGGTGCATGCGGTGTTCAAGGGCATGAACCCCTGGACCGAACACTACAGCGCCATCGAGGCCGAGGTGCCCGATCCGCAGGATCCGGCCACCGCGCTCAACCGGCCCTTGCTCGAGCGCCTGGGCGCCGCGGAATGCCTGGTGATCGCCGGCGAAGCGAGCAGCCACTGCGTGCGCGCCACGACCGAGCACATCGTGCAGTACCTGCCGCGCCTGCGGCCCGGCTGGACACCGGAGCGGATCGTGCTGCTGACCGACTGCATGAGCCCCGTGCGCGGCTTCGAAGCCCAGCACGATGCGTTCCTCACCGCGATGCGTGCCCACGGCGTGCACCTGTCCCGCTCGACCGACTTCGCAGCCTAGCTGCGTTGCCCTTCAGCATTCCGCCTTCCGCCGTCTGCCCCGGAGCCCCTAACGCATGACCCCCATCATCCAGAGCCTGCTGGACACCGATCTCTACAAGTTCACGATGTGGCAGGCGCTGCTGCACCGCCATCCGCAGACGCAGGCCGAATACCGCTTCGTCTGCCGCAACGCACCGGCCTTCCCGCTTGCGGAGCTGCTGCCGCAGGTGAATGCCGAGCTGGACGCGCTCTGCACGCTGCGCTTCGCGCCGGCCGAGCTGGAGTACCTGGGCGGACTGCGCTACATCAAGAGCGATTTCATCGACTTCCTGCGCATCTTCCAGTTCCAGCGCAACTTCATCGAAGCGCGCGTGGAGGGGGTGCACCTGGCCATCGTGGCGCGCGGCCCGCAGGTGCACGTGATGGGCTTCGAGATCTTCGTGCTGGCCATCGTGAACGAGCTGTACTTCCGCCGCCTGGGCCATGCCGACGCCGCGCTGGAGGAAGGGCGGCGGCGGCTCGGCGCCAAGATCGCGCGCGTGCAGGCGCTGGCGGACGAGGCGCCCCGCGCCCACCCCTTCGAGATGTTCGACTTCGGGCTGCGCCGGCGCTACAGCGGCGCCTGGCAGCGCGAGGTCGTGCAGCGGTTCGCCACCGAGGCGCCGCAGTGGTTCAAGGGCACTTCGAACGTGCTGCTCGCGCGCGACCTGGGCCTGGTGCCCATCGGCACCATGGCGCACGAATACCTGCAGAGCTACCAGGCCCTCGGCGTGCGGCTGCGCGACTTCCAGAAGGCGGCCCTGGAGGACTGGGTGCAGGAGTACCGCGGCGACCTCGGCATCGCGCTCACCGACACCGTCGGCATGGACGCGTTCCTTGCCGATTTCGACCTGTACTTCGCCAAGCTCTTCGACGGCCTGCGGCACGACTCGGGCGATCCGGTCGCGTGGGGTGAGAAGGCGCTCGCGCACTACGCCCGGCTGCGCATCGATGCGCACGGCAAACGGCTCGTGTTCTCCGACGGGCTCGACGTGGACCGCGCGCTCGCGCACCACCGGCATTTCGGCGACCGCGTGCAGCTGGGCTTCGGCATCGGCACGCAGCTCAGCAACGACCTGGGCCCGGCGCCGATCAACATCGTGATGAAGATCGTGCGCGCAAATGGCCAGCCGGTCGCGAAACTGTCCGACAGCCCGGGCAAGACGCTGTGCGACGATGAAACCTACCTCGCCTACCTGCGCCAGGTCTTCGGCCTGCCCGCCGCCGGCGTGTGAACCCAAGGAAACGAACACATGCTCCGGATCACCCTCGCCCAGCTCAACTACACCGTCGGCGACATCGAAGGCAACGTGCAGCGCATGGTGGATGCAGCGCACCGTGCCGCGCAGGCCGACGCCGACCTCGTGGTGTTCACCGAACTGGCCCTGTGCGGCTACTACCCCGGCGACATGCTGGAAGAGCCCGGCTTCATGGAGCGCGTGGACGCGGGCATCGCCGCGCTGCAGGAGGCCTCGCGCGCCACGCCGCGGCTGCACTGGGTGGTGGGCACGCCCACGCGGGCGCAGGGGCCCGGCAAGCGGCTGCACAACAGCCTGCTGGTGCTGCACCAGGGCGAAGAACGCCTCCGCTACGCCAAGCAGCTGCTGCCCACCTACAACATCTTCGACGAACGGCGCCATTTCGAGCCCGGCCCCGACGTGGCGCGCGTGCTGCGCATCGGCAGCGCGCAGATCGGCTTCCTGGTCTGCGAGGACGGCTGGAACGACACCGTGGCCGACTACGCCACCAACCCTTTCCAGCGCATCGCCGACGCGGCGCCGGACCTGGTCGTGAGCATCAATGCGAGCCCCAGCCACATCGGCAAGCGCGAGATCCGGCACCAGGTCTTCGGCGACGCTGCGCGGCGCCACGGGCTGCCCGTGGTGTACGTGAACCAGGTGGGTGGGCAGGACCAGATCGTCTACGACGGCGCATCGTTCGCCGCCGAGCCCGAGGCCGGCGTCGTCTTCGAGGCGCCGCGCTTCGCCGAAGACGTGCGCACCCTGCGGCTCGTGGAAGGCCGCTTCCAGGCCGAGGACGGCGGCGCCCTGCCGCCCGTGCCGGCCGAGGGCCTGCCCACGATGGCGTTCTACCGGCAGCAGATCGTGCTCGGCCTGCGCGACTATGCGCGGCGCTGCGGCTTCCGGCAGGTGGTGGTGGGCAGCTCGGGCGGCATCGACAGTGCGCTCACGCTCGCGCTCGCGGTGGAGGCCATGGGGCCGGAGAACGTGGTGGCGGTGACGATGCCCTCGCGCTTTTCGTCGAGCGGCTCGGTCGACGATTCCGTGGCCCTGTGCCGGAACCTCGGCATCCAGCTCCACACGCACCCGATCGCAGACCTCGTGGCCGGCTACGCCGCGCAGTTCGAAGCCAGCTTCGGCCAGCCGCTCGAAGGACTGCCGCTGGAGAACCTGCAGGCGCGCATCCGCGGCACCATCCTGATGGAGTATTCGAACGCCTTCGGCCACCTGCTGCTCACCACGGGCAACAAGTCGGAAATCTCGGTCGGCTACTGCACGCTCTACGGCGACACGAACGGCGGCCTCGGGCTGCTGGGCGATCTCTACAAGACCGAAGTGTTCGAGCTCTCGCGCCACGTGAACGAGCACGCGGGCCGCGGGTTGATTCCGCAGGCCATCATCGACAAGGAGCCCTCGGCCGAGCTGGCGCCCGGACAGCGCGACGTCGACAGCCTGCCGCCCTACCCGGTGCTGGACCAGGTGCTGCGCCTCATCATCGAAGGCGAAGGCCTGTCGCACGCCGAGTACGAGGCGGCGCGCGCGTTCTCGGCCCAGCTGCAGCACGATGAAGCGGGCCGCGCCCTGGTGCACCGCGTGCGCCAGATGGTGGCGCGCAACGAATACAAGCGCCGCCAAGCCCCGCCCATCCTGCGCGTGCGGGCCAAGGCGTTCGGCAACGGGCGGCAGATGCCGATCGCGGCGAAACACGTCTGAGCCCGCCCACCCCGTCCTCCGTACCTCGCGAAACGTCCGAGCCGTTGCGCGGCGGCGGGACGGGCTACATTTGCCGGTGACACCACTGCCGGGCCGGCGGATCACACACCACCTGCCGAGCCTTCCACGCCTTCCGGATTCCATGTACGACACCGCCATCCTCATCGGGCGCTTCGAGCCCGTCCACAACGGCCATCTGGCCCTGCTGCGCCGCGCGCTGGACAGCGCCCATGGCGCCATCGTCATCATGGGATCGGCCTGGCAGGCCCGCTCGCCCAAGAACCCGTTCACCTGGCAGGAGCGCGAGGCCATGCTGCGCAACGCGCTGCCCGAGGCCGACCGCGCGCGTCTCAGGGTGCTGCCGGTGCGCGACCATTACGACGAACGCGCCTGGGTGGCCGCCGTGCTGCAGGCCGTGGCACAGCACACGCGGCCCGATGCCCGCATCGGCCTCGTGGGCCACTTCAAGGACGCGACCAGCAGCTACCTGCGGGCGTTCCCCGGCTGGCAGCTGATCGCCGTGGAGCGCCAGGGCAGCATCGACGCCACCGCCATCCGCGACGCGTACTTCGGTGCCCCGCCGGATGCCGTGCCCGATGCGCTGCAGCCGCTCGCGGAGCAGATACCCGCGAGCACGCTGGATTTCCTGCGCACGTTCGCCCAGGGCCCGCACTATCCGGCGCTGCAGGAAGAGTGGCGCATGCTGCGCGGCTACCGGGAGGCCTGGGCGCAGGCGCCCTACCCGCCCGTGTTCGTGACCGTGGACGCCGTGCTGCGGTGCCAGGACCACGTGCTGCTCATCCGCCGCGCGCACGCGCCCGGCAAGGGGCACCTCGCCGCCCCCGGCGGCTTCATCGAGCAGCGCGAAACCGTCTGGCAGTCCTGCCTGCGCGAGCTGGCCGAAGAAACCCATTGCGAATTGCCCGAGTCCCGCATGCGCGCCGCATTGCGCGAGGTGGCCGTGTTCGACCACCCCGACCGCAGCCAGCGCGGCCGCACCATCACCCATGCCCACTACTTCGACCTCGGGGACGATGATTTCCCCGAAGTGCGGGCAGACGACGACGCGGCACAGGTGGAGTGGTTTCCCATCACGGCGCTGGCAGCGCTGGAAGAGGCCTTCTTCGAGGACCACTTCCACATGCTGGACCATTTTCTGGGGCTGACGCGCGGGCCTTCGGCGGACTGAACGCCCACGCAGCGCGGCAACGCACGCCGACTCAGGACGCCAGTGCCGGCAGGCTGCGCGCCGATCCGTCCACGCGGAACTTGTCCACCGTGTGGGAGAGTGCCTGGGCCTGCTGGCTCAGCGACTGGGCCGCAGCCAGGGCCTGCTCCACGAGCGCCGCATTCTGCTGCGTGCCCTGGTCCATTTGCGAGACGGCCTGGTTCACCTGCGCGATGCCGGCGCTCTGCTCCGCGCTGGCGGCGCTGATCTCGGCCACCATCGCGGTGACGCGCTGCACGCCATCGACGATTTCCTGCATGGTGGAGCCCGCCTGCTGCACGAGGCGGGTTCCCTCGCCGACCTTCGACACCGAGTCGTCGATCAGGCCCTTGATCTCCTTGGCGGCCGCCGCCGATCGGCCGGCGAGGCTGCGCACCTCGCTCGCCACCACGGCGAATCCACGTCCCTGCTCGCCCGCGCGGGCCGCCTCCACGGCGGCATTCAGCGCCAGGATGTTGGTCTGGAAGGCGATGCCGTCGATGACGCTGATGATGTCCACGATCTTGCGTGAGGACGCGTCGATCGACCCCATCGTTTCCACGACCTGCCCTACCATGGCACCGCCCCGAACGGCCACGCCGGAAGCCGCCACGGCGAGATCGTTCGCGACCCGGGCGTTCTGGGCGTTCTGCTGCACGGTAGCGGTCAACTCCTCCATGGAGGCCGCGGTCTGTTCCAGCGCGCTGGCCTGCGACTCGGTGCGCGATGACAGGTCGCCGTTGCCCGAGGCGATCTCCGCGGAGGCCGTGGTGATGGAGCCGGTGCTGTCACGCACCTGCATGACCAGGAAGGAGAGGTTGTCCCGCATGGTGCGGATGGCATGCAGGATGCTGGTGCGGTCGCCCGGCCGGGTCTGCACATCCACGGCAAGGTTGCCGTCGGCGATCTGCTGCACTACTTCGGCCGCGTACTGGGGTTCGCCTCCCAGCTGGCGCACCAGGGTGCGAAGCATGTCCCAGGCCAGGGCGCCGATGGCGATCATCAACACGCCGCAGATGCCGAGGAGGATGGCTGCCTGGCGCCAGAACGCCTGGTCGATGTCGTCGATGTAATCACCGAAGCCAATGGTCCAGTCCCAGGGTTCGAACTTGATGATGGCATAGAGCTTTTCCACTTCTTCCTTGGCGCCCGGGCGTGTGCCCTTGGCCACCACGGTGCCGATGGTCTTGCCCTGCAGCGCCGCGCGGTAGCGCTCTCCCGCCGCCCTGCCGACATTGGGATCGACGATCCCGATGCGTTTAGGATTCGGGTGGACGAGATTCACGTCATCGGTGTAGCCGCGAACGAAGAAGTACTGGTCGCCCCGGTGGAAACTGCCGATCGCCCGCTTGGCCGACTTCACGGCGTCCTCATGCGATATGCGGCCCGCCTTTTCCTCGTCGTAGGCCTTCTGCGCCGCAGCGTGCGCGAGCGTCACCAGGGTGGATAACTGGTTGGTGCGCTCCCGCAGCATGGTCTGGTACTGCGTGGTCAGCGCCACCGCAGAAAGAAGCAGCATTCCCAGCAGCGTGGCACCGCACAGCAGCAGGATCCGTGTCCGCAATTTCATGTCACTCTCGTGGATTTTTCTGAAACGGAACAATACGTCAGTTCCACGGCCGGACCGCCCGGTGAAATTGCAACAGCCACCTCACTGTGGGCTCAATCCGACCCGACGGTCGGATAGCGACAGCTATGGCAGAGCTTCCGGAGCCGACGCGTTGCGGCCGTCTCAGCAGCCGTGCTGCGCCAGGCGCCGGAAAATGTGCTCCAACGGTCCCGTCAAGGGGACCGCTTCGGGCCGCTCAGCGCGAAAGCGCGTCCGTCGTGGCGGCATCCAGCCGGCCCGTCGCCGGCAGGCCCTTGTCCTTCTGGAATGCCCGCAGCCCGTTCGCCGTCTTCGGGCCCATGCCGCCGTCCGGCGCGCCCACGTCGTAGCCCAACGCGTTCAGACGCGCCTGGGCTTCGCGCACCGACATCGACGCGCCCGCCTTCGTCTGCGACGGCGCCATGCCCCCGTCCACGCCCAGCCGGCCACCGCCGCCCAGGCCCTGGCCCTGCACCTTCTGCGCCTTGTAGCTGCGCAGCGCCACGACCATCTGGTTGTATGCGTCCATGAACGCCGCCGTCAGCACCTTGCCCTGCGAGGTGTTCTGGTAGCCGCCCAGGTTGCCCCCGGCCGAGCCGCCGAACAGGCTGCCGAAGCCCGCGAAGTCGCTCTTGGACGCACTGCCTTCCGACACCGACACCTGCACGCCCGAGCGGTTGTCCACCAGCGTCAGCATCGCACTCGCCTCGCGCGTCTTCAGCGAGCCGCCCAGCGCGCCGATCGCCCGGCCGCTGCCGCCGCCGATGAGCGCGCCCAGCGCGCCGCCGATGCCCCCCGCGTCGCTGTTGGAGAAGATGATCTCCGGCGACATGCCGTAGTCCGAGGCCACCATCTGGCCCTGCCCGAAGTTGCTGCCGCCGCGCATCTCGCCCGACTGCATGAGGGCGCGCTCGCGGTTCATCGCGCCCATGCCGGCCATACTGCGCTCCACCACCACGAAGCAGTTCGACTGCTGGATCAGCAGACGCAGCAGGTTCGACGTGGGCGGCAGGCGGTATTCATTGCGCAGGATCGTGTACCAGCCCGCGTCCTGGTTCTCCACCAGCGACACCGTGCCCAGCGGGGAGGAGCAGCGCTCCAACTGCGAGCTGGCGTTCGCCGAGGCTTCCCCGGCCGCGGCGCCCGTCGCCACCGTCTTCGACTCGGCGCTGCCCATGCGCATGTTCGTGGTCTCGCAGCCCGACAGCAGCGCTGCGGCGGCCAGGGCGGCACCAGCGATGGCTGAAGGCCGCAGGGAGGAGCGGAAAGGAGCGGGCAAAGTCAGAGACCAGGACGAGTTCATGGTGAAGAAAGAAAAAGTAACGGCAAAGGATCGAACGTTAAGACAGCACAGCCGTGCCGCCAACCCGACCATGGAGGGAATTTTGTAACCACCTGCACACCGGGGTGTCAGTGCGCAAGACGTCAGGCGCGGCCGTGCAACGACAACGCCCCCGCCCTCATCAGGTGCCCGCCCGCTCCAGCATCGCATGCAGCAGCACGTTGCAGCCCGCGGTGATGTGCTCCGGCTGCGCGTCCTCGATCTCGTTGTGGCTGATGCCGTCCTTGCAGGGGATGAAGACCATGCCCGCCGGCGCGAGGCGCGCCATGTACACGGCGTCGTGCCCCGCTCCGGAGACGGCCGGCATGTGCGAGTAGCCCAGCTGCTGCGCCGCGCGCTCCACGGCCTGCACGCATTCGTCGTGGAACGGCTGCGCGGGATAGCTGGAGACGAGGTCGATGCGGATCGCGAGGCCGGTCTCGGCGGCCAGCCGGTCGGCCACGCCGCGGATGTCGCGGTCCATGCTTTCGCAGTCCGCATCGGTGGCGTTGCGCAGGTCGATGCTGAACTTCACCTGCCCCGGGATCACGTTGCGGCTGTTGGGGTGCACGTGCACCATGCCCACCGTGCCGCGGCCGTGCGGCGGATGGCGGTGCGCGCAGGCCACCACCTCCTGCATGAGCCGCGTGGCCACCTGCAGGGCATCGCGGCGCAATGCCATGGGGGTCGGGCCGGCATGCGCCTCCATGCCTGTCACGGTGCAGTCGTACCAGCGGATGCCGAGCACGCCCGTCACCACGCCGATCGTCTTGTCGTTGTCCTCCAGCACCGGGCCCTGCTCGATGTGGGTCTCGAAATACGCGCCGATCGGATGGTCGCCGGGCTCCTGGTCGCCGATGTAGCCGATGCGCTCCAGTTCGCCGCGGACGGTCTTGCCTTCCGTATCGGTGGCGGCATAGGCGTGTTCCAGCGTGAAGGCCTTGGCGAAGACGCCCGAACCCATCATCACGGGCACGAAGCGGCTGCCTTCCTCGTTGGTCCAGAAGGCCACCTCGATCGGTGCCTCGGTTTCGATACCGTGGTCGTTGAGCGTGCGCACCACCTCGATGCCGGCCAGCACGCCATAGTTGCCGTCGAACTTGCCGCCCGTGGGCTGGGTGTCGATGTGGCTGCCGGTCATGATGGGCGGCAGGCTGTCGTCGCGGCCCGGGCGGCGCATGAAGACGTTGCCGATCTTGTCGATGGTGACGGACATGCCCGCCTCGCGCGCCCAGCGCGTGACGAGGTCGCGGCCCTGCTTGTCCAGGTCGGTGAGCGTGAGCCGGCACACGCCGCCCTTGGGCGTGGCGCCGATCCGCGCGAGTTCCATGAGCGAATTCCAGAGGCGCTCGCCGTTCACGCGCAGTTGGCGGATGCCGGTCTTCCCGGTGGTGGTCGTGTCCATGGGGTCTCCTCGTTCGTTCTCAGGCGCGCGCGACGGCGCTGGGGGCCAGATCCTGCGCACGCTTGTGCACGGCCTGGAAGTTCGCGCCGAACGCCGGGCGGTGCACGTAGCGGCCCGCGCCCTGCTCGGCGCGCAGGTCGCCCTGTGCGAACACCACGCGGCCCTGGCTGACGGTGTGGCTGGGAATGCCGCGCACGGTGCGGCCTTCGAAGATGTTGAAGTCGCCCTTGCTGTGCTGCGTCCTGGCCGAGAAGGTCTTGGTGCCCTCCGGGTCCCACAGCACCAGGTCGGCGTCCGCGCCCGGGCCCACGAAGCCCTTGCGCGGATAGATGTTGAACAGCTTCGCGGCATTGGCGGAGGTGATCGCCACGAACTCGCTGGGCGTGAGGCGCCCGGTGTTCACGCCGCCGTCCCAGATCGCGGCCATGCGCTCTTCCACGCCGCCGGTGCCGTTGGGGATCTTGGCGAAGTTGTCAAGCCCCATGGCCTTCTGCGCGGCGCAGAAGGTGCAGTGGTCGGTGGCCGTGGTGTGCAGTTGGCCCGACTGCAGGCCGCGCCACAGTGCCTCCTGGTGGCCGCCCGCGCGCGATCGGAAAGGCGGGCTCATCACGTGGGCCGCGGCAGTGGCGAAGTCCGGATCGCGATAGACGCTGTCGTCCACCAGCAGGTGGCCGGCCAGCACTTCGCCGAACACGCGCTGGCCGCGCGCCCGGGCGCGGGCGATGGCCTCGGCCGCCTCCGCGCAGCTCACGTGCACCACGTAGATCGGCACGCCCAGCACGTCGGCGATGGCGATGGCGCGGTTGGCGGCCTCGGCCTCCACCATGGGCGGGCGGGCCAGCGGATGGCCCTCGGGGCCGGTGATGCCCATCTTGGCCACTTCCTGCTGCAGCAGGTAGACCAGTTCGCCGTTCTCGGCGTGCACCGTGGGCATGGCACCCAGCTCCAGCGCGCGCTTGAAGCTGTTCACCAGCGTCTCGTCGTCGCACATGATCGCGTTCTTGTAGGCCATGAAGTGCTTGAAGCTGTTCACGCCCTCTTCGCGCACCAGGGTGCCCATGTCCGCATGCACCTGCTCGCTCCACCAGGTCACGGCCACGTGGAAGGAATAGTCCGCGGCGGATTTCTCGGCCCAGCCGCGCCATTTGCGGTAGGCATCCATCAGCGGCTCTTTCGGATCGGGGATCACGAAGTCGATGATGGTGGTCGTGCCGCCGGCCAGCCCCGCGGCCGTGCCGGTGTAGAAGTCGTCCATCGTCACCGTGCCCATGAAGGGCAGTTGCATGTGGGTGTGCGGATCGATGCCGCCGGGCAGCACGTACTGGCCGTCGGCATCGAGCACCTGCGCGCCCGCGGGCGCGAGCCGGGCGGCGTCGCCGCCCACGGCTTCGATGCGGCCGCCGACGCAGAGCACGTCGGCGCGCTCCTCGCGGTCGGCGTTCACCACGGTGCCGCCGCGGATCAGAAGGCTGGGGGTCATGGGGTCTCCTCGTGTCTGGATGGGAACGGCTACCGGGGCTTGCGGGCGGTCGCGAAGTAGTACAGGCCCGCCACGGCGAGGCTGAAGAACCAGCCCGAATCGAACAGCGTGAGCCAGATGGCGGGCATGCCGGCCTTGTCCACCACGCCCGACACGGCCAGGTAGCCCGGCAGGCACGGCAGCACGCCGAGCAGGAACGCCACCAGCGCGTGCAGGTTCCAGCCGTGGGTGTATTCGTAGTCGCCGCCGCGGCGGTAGAGGTCCTCCACCTTCAGCCGGGTCTTGCGCACCAGGTAGTAGTCGACCAGCAGGATGCCGGCGATGGCGCCCAGCAGCGTGCCGTAGCCGCCCAGCCAGACGAAGAGGTAGCTGCCGGACGTGGCCAGCAGCTTCCAGGGCATGAACAGCAGGCCGAGCAGCGCGGCGATCACGCCGCCCATGCGGAAGCTGACCTTCGACGGCGCGATCTGGCTGAAGTCATAGGAGGGCGACACCAGGTTGGCCGCCACGTTGGTCGTGAGGTTGGCCAGCAGGATCACCAGGAGGCCCAGCCCGGCGGCGACGCTGCCCATCTGCGTGAGCAGGCCGTCCGGGAACAGCTGCGCCTTGCCGTACAGGATGGCCGATGCCGAGAAACCGATCACGCCCACCATCGAGAAGAGCGCCATGGGAATGGGCAGCCCGATGGCCTGGCCCAGCATCTGGTCCTTCTGCGACCGCGCGAAGCGCGTGAAATCGGGAATGTTCAGCGCCAGCGTGGCCCAGAACCCCACCAGCCCGGTCAGCGCGGCCCACGTCCTGGGCCCGCCCTCCACCACCTTGGCGGGCAGGTTGAACAGCTGGCTGGGCGGCACGCGCACCAGCAGCACCACCACCAGCAGGACGGATGCCGCGATCATCAGCGGGGCGGCGATCACCTCCAGCTTGCGGATCGACTCCGGCCCCTTCCAGATGAACCAGATGTGCACGGCCCAGAAGGCCAGGAAGCACATGAACTGCGAGGTGCTGATGGTCTGTCCCTCGGCCGGTCCCGCGAGCCCCAGGCCGAGAATGTTCAGAAAGCCGTGCAGCGCCAGCGCTCCGAAATAGCAGTTGATGGAGAACCAGCCGCAGGCCACCAGCCCGCGCAGCACCGCCGGCAGGTTGGCGCCCTTGACGCCGAACGGGGCGCGCGCCAGCACCGGGAACGGCACGCCGTACTTCGGGCCCACGCGGCCGATCAGCACCATCGGCACCAGCACGATGCAGTTGGCGAGGAACACCAGCCACACGGCCATCTGCCAGGAAAAACCCTGGTCCAGCATGGAACTGGCCATGGTGTACGTGGGCACGCAGACCACCATGCCGATCCATAGCGCCGCATAGTCCTTCCAGGCCCAATGCCTCTGGGCAGCGGTGGTGGGCAGCAGGTCTTCGTTCGCGAGCGGGTTGTGCTCCCCGCCCGGGGAGGTGGCGGCTCCCGCCGCGAGCGGGGCCGCGCTGCCTGAAGTGTTCATCATGTCGTCACTCCTGAATCAAGGTGCTGGATGGATGAATGGATGGCGTCAGGCGGCGACCGCTGCCGTGGGGGCGGGCGCGGGCGCGCCGGCGGCGGCCACGCGGTTCGGGTTGTGGGGATGCGTGGTCCAGTTGGCGTACTCGCCGCTCACCACCTTGCCCGTGCGCGCATCCACCTCTCCCGGCTCCAGGCTACGCAGCGTGATGCACTCGGGCACCGGGCAGATCGACACGCACAGGTTGCAGCCCACGCACTCCGCATCGTCCACCTCGAAGCGGCGCACGCCGCCTTCCTGCGTGAACGTGATGGCCTGGTGCGAGGTGTCTTCGCAGACCACGTGGCAGCGGCCGCACTGGATGCAGGCATCCTGGTCGATCACCGCCTTGTCGACGTGGTTCAGGTCGAGTTGCTTCCAGTCCTTGACCGTGGGCACGGCGCCGCCGCGGAAGTCCTCGATCGTCGCGTAGCCGTGCGCGTCCATGAAGTTGGAGAGGCCGTCGCACATGTCCTGCACGATCTTGAAGCCGTAGACCATCGCCGCGGTGCACACCTGCACGGTGCCGCAGCCCAGCGCGATGAACTCGGCCGCATCGCGCCAGGTGCTCACGCCCCCGATGCCGCTGATCGGCAGCCCTGCCGTCTGCTCGTCGCGCGCGATCTCGGCCACCATGTTGAGCGCGATCGGCTTCACCGCGGGCCCGCAGTAGCCGCCGTGCGACCCCCAGCCGCCCGTGTTCGGGCTCATGGCCATGCGCTCCAGGTCGACGCCCATGATGGAGTTGATGGTGTTGATGAGCGACACCGCATCCGCGCCGCCCGCCTTGGCCGCGCGCGCCGGCTGCCGCACGTCGGTGATGTTGGGCGTGAGCTTCACGATCACGGGCAGGCGCGTGTAGTGCTTGCACCACTGCGTGACCATCTGGATGTACTCGGGCACCTGCCCCACGGCCGCGCCCATGCCGCGCTCGCTCATGCCGTGCGGGCAGCCGAAGTTCAGCTCGATGCCGTCCGCGCCCGTGTCCTCCACCATCGGCAGGATGCGCTTCCAGCTCTCCTCCACGCACGGCACCATGATCGAGACGATCATCGCGCGGTCCGGCCAGGCGCGCTTCACGCGGCGGATCTCCTCCAGGTTCACGGCCAGCGGCCGGTCGGTGATCAGCTCGATGTTGTTCAGTCCGATCACGCGCCGGTCCTGCGACATGAGCGTGGCGTAGCGCGGGCCGTTCACGTTGACCACGTGCGGATCCTCGCCGAGGGTCTTCCAGACCACGCCGCCCCAGCCCGCCTCGAAGGCGCGGGTGACGTTCACTTCCTTGTCCGTGGGGGGCGCGGAGGCCAGCCAGAACGGGTTCGGGCTGCGGATGCCGAGGAAATCGCTGCGGATGTCTGCCATGTGCTTCTCCGGTGTCTTGCTCTGGGTTCGTGGGGTCTGATAGCGCGGCGTCAGGCCGCCCGCATCGCTTCGTGGATGGACACCGCGGCCACCTTGCCGTGTTCCACGGCTTCCACGGTGAGATCGCGCCCGCCGGCGCGGCAGTCGCCGCCCGCCCAGACGCGCGGCACGCTGGTGCGGCCCTCGGCATCGGTCGCGATGCGGCCCTGGCTCAGCGCCACCTCGGCGCCCGCGTACTCGGAGAGATAGCTCTGGCCGATGGCCTTGAGCACCATGTCCGCCTCGAGCGTGAAGACCTCGCCGGTTTCCACCAGGCGCCCGCCCTGCACCGCCGTGGCCGCGAACCGCATGCCGCGCACCGCCCCGCCTTCGCAGAGCAGCTCCTTCGGCGCGGCCCAGTACCGCACCGTCACGCCATTCGTCTGCGCCCACTGCTGCTCCGCGAGCGAGGCGGACATGCTCTCCTGCCCGCGGCGATAGACCATGGTCACTTCCTCCGCGCCCAGCTTGGCGGCCTGCACGGCGGCGTCGACCGCCGTCATGCCGCCGCCCACCACCACCACGCGGCGGCCCACGGGCAGCGTGGAGAGGTCCTGCGCCTGCCGAAGATCGGCGATGAAGTCCACCGCATTGCGCAGGCCCTCCGCCTGCGGCTCGGCGATGCCCAGCGCATTCACGCCCGCGAGGCCCAGGCCCAGGAACACCGCGTCATACGCCTGCAGCAGCCCCGCGAGCGTGATGTCGCGTCCCAGCACCTGCCCGCAGCGCGGCTCGATGCCTCCGATGGAAAGCAGCCATTCGATCTCCTTCTGCGCGAAGCCGCCGGTGGTCTTGTAGCTCGCGAGGCCGTATTCGTTGAGCCCGCCGAGCTTCGGGCGGGCGTCGAACAGCGCCACGTCGTGCCCGCGCCGCGCCAGGCCGTGCGCGCACGCCAGGCCCGCGGGGCCCGCACCCACCACGGCCACGCGCCGGCCCGTGGGCGCGGCCCGCGTGAAAAGCGGCGCCCCCGGCTGCGCGAAATGCGCATCCGTCGCGTAGCGCTGCAGCGCACCGATCTCCACCGGCTTGTCCTCGTTCACGTTGCGCACGCAGGCCTGCTCGCAGAGCACCTCGGTCGGACAGACGCGGGCGCACATGCCGCCCAGCGGGTTCGCCTCTAGGATCGCCCGGGCCGCGCCGCGCTCGTTGCCCTGCGCGATGCGGTGGATGAAGGACGGCACGTCGATGCCCGTCGGGCAGGCGGTGGCGCAGGGCGCTTCGTAGCAGTAGTAGCAGCGCTCGGCCTCGATCAGCGCCTGCGGGCGGGTGAGCGGAGGGTGCGCGTCGCTGAAGTTGTGTGCGTAGGCGGCCAGATCCAGGCGTGCGCCATGCACGCCGCAGCCAACGCTCGCGGTCGTCGTTTCCATCGGAGGGCTCCTGTGTCGGTTGTCCCGCTCGGGGATCAGGAAGGCAGGGGGGAGGAAGCGCGCGCCAGGGGCGTGCGGTGGAAGCGGCCGGCCTGGCGGCGGCCCGCGGAGAACGCCGGAACGGCGGCACGCCCGCGGGTGCGGTGCGGCATGGAAGGCGAAGCGGTCATCGTGGTCCTCGCTCGTGGTGGCGGATGCATGGCCCGCCGGTGTGGCTTGCAATTTACCAACCAGTAAAAACTTACCTATTGGTAAAATCCCGGACAGCAAGCGCCGTGCCAGCCGCGAGTGCCGCGCCCTGGCGCGAACCCTCCCGTACCGGACCACAATGGTGCGCATGAGCCCCCGAAGACCGCCGTCCCGCCCTGACCCTGTGCACGCCCGCACCACCAACGCCCCGCGCCGTCCGGCCGAATCGCCGGCCAACCCCGCCGACTCTTCCGACACGGCTCCGGCGCCGGATACCGCTGCGAGCCTCACCCCCTCGCCCGCGCCGGCTCCTGCTATCGACGCGGCGCGCGCCCCCTCGGCCGCGCGGCTGCGCAAGGAGCAGGCCATCCTCGCCGAGGCCGAGAGCCACTTCGCCCAGTTCGGCTTCGAGGGCGCCTCGCTCGACAGCATCGCGGCCGCCGCCGGCATCAGCCGGCACAACCTGCTCTATTACTTCCCCAGCAAGGAGTCGCTCTACCGCCGCGTGCTCGACGACGTGCTCACCCAGTGGCTCGACGGCATGGAGGAGATGTCGCACGGTGACGACCCCGCCCAGGCCCTGCGCCGCTACATCGGCGCCAAGCTGCGCTCCTCGCTGGAGCGGCCGAACGCCGCCAAGGTCTTCGCCAAGGAAGTCATCGCCGGCGCGCCGCGCTACGGCGACGTCATCGCCGAGCGCGTGGGCCCCGTGCTGCGCAACGACGTGCGCACCTTCGAACGCTGGGCACGCGAGGGCCGCATCGCCCGCGTGAACTTCACGCACCTGATGTTCATCATCTGGTCGGTCACCCAGGCATATGCCGACCAGCAGGCGCAATTCGCGCTGCTGCTGGGCAAGCCGGCCCTGACCGAGCGGGACTACGCGCAGGCCGAGGCGCTGATCTGCCACATGGTCCTGCAGGGGCTGGCGCCGGGCGCTCCGCCGCCGGCCTGAGGCGCCACCCTGGGACCGGTGCCGCCGCAAGGCAGAGCCGGCCGCACCATCGCGTAGACTTCCGCGTCCCGCAGGCGCTCCGCACGCCCGCAAGCCTGCCCTGCGCCGCCCGATTTCCGCCGTCACGCCCCACCGCCATGGCCACCAGACCCTCCGTTTCCTTCATCGTCTTCGGACTCGTCGTCGTCGCCGCCGTCCTGGCCATCTACCTGCCCGGCCTGGACCATGCGTTGCTGTTCGACGACCTGGCTCTGACGGACGGCACCATCTTCGGCAACTACGGCAATCTGCTGGCCTTCAAGCAGCGGCTGCTCTCGTACGGCAGCTTCGTCTGGGTGGACGGCCTCGCGGGCGCCGGCTGGTGGAAGCAGCGCCTCGTCAACATCGGCCTGCACCTGGGCACCGTGGCAGTGCTGTACGCCCTCGTGCGCGACCTGCTCGCCCGCACGCGTTTCCCCGAGGATTTCGAGGCCCAGCCCCACTTCGCCGCATCGCGCCTCGCGGCCGTGCGCGTGGGCGTAGCGCTCTTCGCGGTCAATCCCGTGGCCGTCTACGCCGTGGCCTACCTCGTGCAGCGCTCCATCGTCATGGCCACCTTCTTCGCGGTGCTGGCCTGCTGGTGCTTCGTGCGCGGGCTCTCCGGCCGCGGTGCCGGCTGGTATGCGGGCGCCGTCGTGGCCTATGCGGCGGCGGTGCTGTCCAAGGAGCATGCGGTGATGGTGGCGGCTCTGGCCGTTCCGATCTACATCCACGTCCGCCGCCCGCCGTGGCGCACCGTTGCGATCGTCGCCGGGGCATCGGCCGCCTTGGTGGCCGTGAGCGCCGCCGTGCTGTTCGCTTTCTACGGCGACCTGATCGGCCGGGCGTTCGACCAGCGCTCCATCGATCTCGTCCAGCAGCTGGACCGCCTGAGCCCCGGCGCGGCCCAGCGCATCTATCCGCTCAGCATCCTCAACGAAGCGGCCTTGTTCTTCGCCTACGGTTTCCTCTGGTTCTTCCCCAACATCACCTGGATGTCGGTGGACCTGCATCCGCCGTTCCCTTTGTCCTTCACCGCGTTCCCGCAGGTGCTGGGCATCGTGGGCTATACAGCGCTCTGGGCCGCGGCCGTCTGGGCGGTGCTGCGCCGCCGGGGCGTGCTCAGCCTCGCGGGTGTGGCCCTGATGTTCCCCCTGCTGCTCTTCGCGACGGAATTCGCCACCGTTTGGGTGCAGGACCCCTTCGTGCTCTACCGCAGCTATCTGTGGGCGATCGGCATTCCCATCCTGATCGCCATCGTCCTTACCGGCTTCAAGCCGCGCACCATCTATGTGCTGGGCGCGATGGTGGGGCTGGTGTTCGCCCTGTTGGCTTTCGAACGCTCGGCTTCGCTGCGCGACGATTACACCGCCTGGGGCGATGCCGCCGAAAAAACCGATCTGAAGGCGCCCGCCAATGCCGTGGGTCGGTGGCGGTCCTTCCTCAACCTGGGCGCCTATCACCTGGACCGTGGCTCCATGCCCGAGGCGCAGAAGGCATTCGCCACGGCCGAGGCACTCGGCGCCGTACGCGGCACCGCACGCTTCAACCTGGGCGCCGCGCTGCAGCGCCAGAACAAGCATGCCGAAGCGATCGCGGCCTTCGACGAAGCGGAGAAGCAAGGCTTCAACGATTTGCAACTCTACTACCACCGTGGCGAATCGAAATTCGCGCTCGGACGATATGCCCAGGCCTACGAACAGTTCGACCGGGGAATGCACGTGCAACTCGAGGGAATCAACGCCACTGAGATGGAGCGTGTCCGCCAGCTCATGCAATTGCGCCGCGCTGAGAGCGCCATCGGTGCCAACCGGTTTGACGACGCAATCAACGATTTTAACGCGCTGCTGTCGGCCAGCCCTTCCAACCCGCGCCTGTTGCTGGGCCTGGGAATGGCCCGCGTCGGCAAGGGCGACACCCGAGAGGCCATTGCTTTGTTTGACCAGCTGATCGCGAGCGCGCCCACGGCGGCCGCCTACTATGGACGCGCCATGGCCTACCGGGGTGCCCGCCAATACGCAGCCAGTTTGAAAGACCTCGGTCAGGCTGTTCGCCTGGATCCACACAATCCGCAATACGCGCAGGTCAGATCCGAAGTGGCTGCCGCGGCCCGAAAGTAAGCAAGCAATGCATTCGGGGGCCTTGCGCGTACTGCACATAGGAAAGTTCTATCCGCCCTACCGCGGCGGAATGGAAGTGTTTCTGTCCGACCTGATAGCCGCGCAGCGAGCTCAGGGTATCGACGCGCACGCTCTCGTGCATGGCAGGCCTCTACCCGAAGACCCACCCTGGCTGGAGCGTGTCCCGGTGCAGTTCAACATGGTGTATGCCCCGATCGCGCTAGGCTTCCGCTCTGCATTAGGACGGGCTATCCGACGCATTCGCCCGGACGTTCTGCACCTGCACATGCCCAACAACTCGGCGCTTTGGGCACTCACCCTACCTAGCGCCCGGCAGGTGCCCTGGGTGGTGCATTGGCATTCGGACGTGGTGGTGTCCAACATCAAATGGTCCGTCGCTCTGGCCTATTTGGTCTACCGCCCGTTCGAACAAGCGCTCCTCGAACGGGCACAGCAGGTCTTTGCCACCTCTCCGCCCTACCTCGAAGCAAGCCCCGCTTTACGCGCTTGGCACAGCAAATGCGAGGTGGTTCCGCTGGGCATCGACTTGGCCACACCGCATCCAGCTACCCCGCTGCGCGAGGAACTTTCCTGGCGCACCAACACGCGGCTGCGCCTGCTGTCTATTGGGCGCCTGACCTACTATAAAGGTTTCGAGACCCTCATTTGCGCTGTGGCCACATTGCCGGGCGTAGAACTGCTGATTGCCGGCGAAGGCGAATTGCAGGAGTCACTGGAAGCTCTCATACGCACCACCACGCCGCCAGGCGCCTCTCCTGCGGCGAGACTGCTGGGTTCTGTGAGCGAAGAAGAAAAACACGCATTGCTGCATTCTTGCCACATCTTCTGCCTCGCATCGCGGGAGCGTACCGAAGCCTTTGGAATCGTCCTGCTCGAGGCGATGCAGCATGCCCGGCCGAGCATTGTGACCGACCTGCCGGGATCGGGCATGCCCTGGGTAGTCGCACAGGCCAAGGCAGGCCTGCACGTGCCCTTCGAGGATGTCGAATCATGGCGCAGTACCATCGCACGGCTGCAGCACGATAATGCTTTGCGCGAGCGCTTGGGCGCTGCCGGTCCGCATGCCCTGCAGCGGTATTTCGGCATCGTTCCCTGCGAACGTTCCCTGGCACGCCATTACCGCTACCTGGCACCTGGCAGAGTGGCACCAGCAGAACGGCATAGCCTGATGATCGTGATCTGCACGCGCAATCACGAGGAGTCCATCGCACATTTGATCCACCGCGTGCGGACATTGACCGACGCGCCGGTGCTGGTAGTGGACAATCGCAGCACCGATGCTACCTGCCACATCGCGGAAAACTGCGGTGCCAAGGTGATCCGTCCCCTGCTGGGCATGACGACATGGGGAAGCTTGCAGACCGGCATTCGCTACGCGGTAGCGCATGGGTATGAATCTGTCGTCACCATTGATGCCGACGGACGTTATGAGGTCGAGGAGATAGGCGCCCTGCTGATATCTCACAAAGATGCCGATCTGGTACTCGGCTTTTTCCCCGAGAAACACAGCCGAGTACGCCTTTTCGCATGGCAGTGGTTCCGTTGGGTAACGGGCTTTCCGTTGCGTGATTTTGTTTCGGGCTTCTGCCTCTATCGACGGGCCGCACTCCGCGTGGCGGCCTCCGCCGACGCCACGCTGCTGGACTACCAAGACATCGGAATGCTCTTGCTTATGCGGAGTGCGGCATTGCGGATTGCGGAGGTGGAATTATCCATGCATACCGCGAAGGTGGACCGCTCGAAGATGTTCCAGTCTTGGCGAAATGCATGGCGGTATGCTGCAGTATCGGCGCTGCTTTGTATTGCACACGGCAGGCCCAGGCCTTTTTAACGCGCAAATCCGGCAGTTCACGGCCGAGCACACACTCAACGATCATGAATACACGTTCCCCCGTACTGACCGGCGCGTGGCCTGAAAATACCGCGACACCGAAAACGCGGGCGGTCGGCATAACCATCATCAACTTCAACACGGCTGCACAGACGCTCCGCTGCCTTCAATCCCTACGGGACGGAGACTGCGCTGCGGCTTGGGTGCTGGTGCTGGACAATGCATCGTCAGATTCCGACTATGCACGGCTGCTTGATGGCTGCCAGGCAATGGCGGGAAGCGAACTTCGTCTCTACCGTTCTCCCATAAATCTTGGATTTGCGGAGGGCAGTAATTTCCTCGCCGAACGATTGCTGGAGGAGCCCGCATGTCGGTACATCGGACTTCTCAACAACGATGCTGTCGCCCTGCCGTCATTTATCAGACAGCTGACAGACGCATTCGCGGCAGCAAACGCAGACCACCACGTTGGAATGGCCGGAGGCCGCATGCACCAGTTGCATGCTCCCGGGTCAGTAGACACGCTGGGTATCACAATCTACGCGAACCTGATGCCCGCAGACCGTAAAACGACGGAAGACCCTTACCTCGGCCCGACCGGCGGGTGTTGCATCATGGATCGGGCTTTTGTTGAGGACACTATATCTGTCAGCGGCTACCTTTTCGACTCCCGCTTCTTCTGCTATTGCGAAGACACCGATCTGGTGCTGCGGGCAGTTCTGCGGGGATATCGCCCCATTTTTGTGAATGACGTAGTAGCGCTGCATGAGGGGCAAGCCAGCAGCGGAGGCAACTACAACGACTTCATCGCTTACCATGGCCTGCGCAATGCACTATGGATGCAATGGAAACTCATGCCAATGGTCCTGAGACTGCGCCACAGCCCTTCTTCGCTAGCGGCCCAAATGATGACGGTGGTGCGCTACACCCTCGACGGCCGCCTGGGTGTCCTGCTACGTGTCTACAAGGACGCTTACGCGCGCCGAGCGGAGTTCCGGCAAGAAGGAATGCGACTTAGCGCCTACTGGAAGCTAAACGCCAGAGCTTTGAGACGCCGATTCTCTTCGCGCTTCTATCGCAAGGGCTACATCAAACTGGCCCTCGCACAACTCTGGAATCAGATTTTCCAGAATCTACTCTATGCCATCGTGCGCCCTGGCCAACGCCGTTAGTCCGGGCAAACTGTTTCTGCACCATGCTCCCAGCGTCTTCACCCCGATGTCTCCTGCTTCATCCGCGTCTGTTCTGTATTTGATCTACGAGGCAGGCAATGTGCAACCTGCACTGGATTTCTGTTCGCGCTTGCACGAGCAACACGGTGTGCGATGCCTGCTCTACTCCCCCTACTACCTTCCTCGAACGCCTGAATACATGGAGCAGGCACGCAAGCGCCGAATCGCATACCTGCACGAAGTCACCGCCTTAGGAGGCACTGCCGATCTAGTCCGGCAATTGGAGGCCGCAGGCGTCGCTCCCCGACCGACCTCTGCCCTCGCGTCATCGCATGATGTTAGTGAGCCGTTCATGCTGCGTCTGTCACAGTGGTTCGACGTGAAATTGCGCGCGGACGTCGCTCCATGGCGCGAGCATTACGCTACGAGGCTGAACACCGCGCGTACGTTGCTCGGCCGCGCAGGTGTGACGCATTTGCTGATGGCGGAAGACAATGTTGAGCGTGACAGCGCTTGCTGGATTCATGCCGCCCACGAACGAGGTGGCAGGGCGTTTGTTATCTCCTATGCAGCGGTCACACCCCACGAAGCTGCGATCGCGTATTGGGACCACCCCGAATTCAGCGTCCGGCATCTGCGGGACCGTCTCCTCGTCGCGGCCCGGCCGCGCTGGCAATTGCGTCATGCGGGCAGGGCCATGCTTCGCCTACCTACTCCCCGCGCGTGGGCCTTGGAAAGCATGGGTCTGGCCCCCAGGCATCCATGGACGGTCAACACAGGCCATTGCGATGGCATTCTGGTGGAAAGCGAGTTCATGTGCGAACGCTTCGTACGCCATGGGATCGACCGTGCGCGGGTCCATGTGACGGGCACTATGCCCATGGATGTCCTAGCAGCCCAAATGAATACCCGGCGCAAGGACCGCGCCCAATGGTTGCAACAGCATGGCCTCGATCCTGCACGGCAGGTGCTCGTATGCGCGGTGCCTCCCAATCAGTACCCATCCAGGCCAGCCGCTGGCCACACGAGCTACGGCGAACTGCTTCAAACCTGGATCCAGGCCCTCGAATCGACACGCGCACAGTTCAACATCATTTTCTCGCCCCATCCCTCCATACAAGGCGAAGATCTGGCGAGACTGGAGGCATCGGGATGCCATGTCTACAAGGGCGGCGCGATGGAAGTGGTGGCGCTGGCCGACCTGTTCGTCGCATGTGTTTCCACTACGATCAAGTGGGCCCTGGCTTGCGGAGTTCCGGTCATCAATTTCGACTGCTATCGATATTATTACCCTGATTACAGCCAGGTGCCTGGAGTGCATGAATGCACGAGCGTAGAGGAATTTAGGTGCCTTCTCCAACAATGCTGCGACAAACGCTATTTGGAGCATCAGAAACACAAGGCAAGGTTGGGGGCCCAAAGATTCGGACACCTGGACGGCAACGCCGAGCAACGCATGGTATCCACCATCTTCGGCTCCCACGATGCACACAATTCAAAGAAAACCTAGATCTTATTTATCGCACTCGCCCGTACACAGGGACAGCTTTTCCTTCGACATGAACCCCTCCTCTTCACAGCGCCCTCCGGAGCCTGAGTTCTGGCCCGATATTGACGTCTATTTTAAAAAAGACATCGACTGCGCGATTGACTTGATTAATCAGCTGCGGGCGGCTGGTGTGAAATGCGTAAAAACAGCGGCGCTTCATGACATAGATATCTGCCTGCGCGGGGAACATGAAACTTCATACTATGTCTCTGGACGAGGTTCAGTATCCGAATCCTATCGGACAATCCTGGAGCGTCATGCGATTACGCGTCTTGAACTGGAGCGCATTTGTGACCATATTTGCTCCGCCGGGTTAGATCTGGTGCTGAGCATTTACGATCCCGTAGGCTTAGCTGTAGCTAAAAATTACGGTGCCAAAGCGGTCAAAATACCTAGCAGCAATATCGTGCATGCCCCGCTGATCCGATTGGCAGCTGCAAGCGGCCTGCCCCTGGTTTTGGATACCGGACGGTCACGGCTGACGGAAATCGATCGTGCTGTCCAGTGGGCGCGTGATGCGGGAGCCACTGACCTACTGCTACAACACAGCCCTCCAGGCCCGCCCGCTCAACCAGAGGAATTTCACTTGGCCATGCTCCCTATGTTCGGACAGCGCTACGGGGTCCGCTATGGCCTGTCTGACCATTTCACAGGCCTAGACATGTTTCCCCTGGCGGTAGCGCTGGGCGCGTCTGTTATTGAAAAGGGTGTATGTGCTGACAATACTCCTGCAGATATTGACATCGCCCATGCGTTGCATGCCTCTGAAGTCGCCGCCGCACTCGACTGCATACGTCGAGCCCATGTGGCCATAGGAACTCCAGACCTTGAACGCCGCAAGGTCTTGGCACCTCCCAGGGACCGGATGGGACTTGTTGCGGCCCGAGACTTGGAGCCAGGAGACACCCTGGACCTTGGTAACACCCGCTTCGCATTTCCAGCGGTGGGAATTCCAGTGGAAGACTGGGACGACGTCGCCGGTATAACGGTGGCCCGTGCTGTGCAGCAATGGCAACCCATCAACATTAGCGACCTGGACCGCAGTGAATCTCTTCCCCGCCCATGAAGGCCTGACACCCACACGCTATGTCTACGAGCAGGTGGATGAGCCCTGGAACACCCTGATTTGCACGCTTACCGGCGCACGCAAAGCACTGCGGGCTTGCCACTCCAAAGCCATGCCTCTCGGGTACTACCGGCTGGAAGACACCGACCAGCGAACAGTGCTGTTCGGCAAAATCATAGACCGGACAGATCTGAGCCGTACTTGGCTAGCCGCTTGCGTGGCAGCCGACGCAAGAAGTGCAGGAATGGCGACCTTAGGCGTGGCGGCTCCCCCCATCATGCTGGATGAAAAATACTGCCTGATAATGCATGAATGGTTGGACGGCCAATACTTTCAGCAGACTCCGCAGGAAGTCAGCTTACTGGGAAATGAATTAGCCAGACTGCATGCCTACCTTCGATGCTCCGCAGACCAGGAAATTGCTGTCAGGCAGCGCAACTATTGGAATTCAAGCTGGAGACGTCTGGAAGAACTTCTGCACCATGAAGTACTGCCCCCCTCGCTGAAGCGAGACTTACAGGTGCTCGTCACTCAAAAAGAGAGAATTCAGCCCCTCCTGACGGAAGATCCGCAACCGCTGCACAACGATCTCCATCCAGGAAATGTTCTTTTTAATGAACACGGCAAGATATTGGCATTCCTCGACTTTGAAGAAACCATAACCTCAGTAGGAAGCGTCTGGCTGGATGTCGCATGGGTCCTCGAGCGTTTCTGCATGCCCTACACCTGTACCACCAAAGCAGAAGATCTTGCTCAGAACTTCGTTCGCAGCTATGCCTCGGCCTCAGGGCGCGCATTACCCCATGCCGATGTTTTTCATGCAGCTCTGCGATGGAAGAATTTCCATGCGTTGGGTTTGCTGCACGAGGCAACGCTCAAGGGGTTGCCTCTGTCCACACGGGAATGGGAAAAGTTTACAGGGCTGCTTTATAGTGCAAAGCGGCACAACGATTTTTTGAAGAACCTGTTCGACACGCGTTTCAGCCCAATCCCCTGAGCCGCTGCAATATCGCATCATTGGCTTTCTTGAAGTGCTCATGCCATCTGGGATAAAAGAGCTCTTCTATCAGTTCTGTAGACAAACCATGTGCTATGTTCCGGTTGCAATACAGTAAGCCCAGCAGTGCAGAAGCCGAAGATACTGAAATAATACGCGTACTCGGCACCAGTATCTGCAGCATCTCCACAGGCATCCACGCAATTTCCGCTGGCAACGGCGCCACACGATGGCTGGACAGAGACGCTGCAATCTCTCGAATAAACGAAGGGGTCGTCCCCGCATGGGGTTTTAGTAGCACCAAGGAACCAGTCGGAGCATGTTGCTGGAGCAATCGAGCATACAGTCGCAATTCCCCAGCACGAGAAGCAATTCCACTTTCAAAAAAATTGCTCAGCAACAAAATGCTGGGAGGGCGTGAACCATTCGACCTAAGTATATCCTGCTGGATCTCAAGGCATTGTGGATCCAGTCCCGCGCATAGACACCGAAGGGTGTCTTGCAAAAAATCACGGGGGATTTCCAGTACCTCCCTTTCAGAAACTGATTTCGCCATGCCGCTGAGGTCCAGGGCAACACAGTCATGATCAGCATAGCGCCAGACAAGATCAGCATCTGGATTTCGCCCGCAGGAAAATAAAGTTCGTGTTACTGACTGCGGCGCAATCGCACTGCGCTCAATTTCTTGCCTTGAATATAGAAAACCAGGAGGATCACCATAGCAAAAAGCCTTCGCTTCCAGCCAGCACTGTAAAGCAACCTGCGCCGTATGATCTGCCCCAACATCATGCGAATACCCCAATAAACGAAAATCTTTAAACCCTACCAATTTTCGCAGTGGCCTTATTCGATCTCGAATTGGGCGGAATGGTGAAAGACTGAAAACCCGCTCAAAATATCCAGGGAACTCTAGTTTTATCTCCGACTGATTCTTGAGAAGTGACTGAAACAGGTTGCGGAATCGAGAACGCGGTAGGTGCTCACGAGCATCGTAGCACCACACCAGTATCGTAACTGTCTCTGCTGCTTCATATCCCAAACTCATGCGCACCCTCCGCAGGGCAGCAAGCGCGTGCAGCAAATGATGCGGGAAGGAAACGAGCAGCAAATCCCGGGACATTGATGAGAATCCGCCAAGCAGGCTAGAACGCATGTATCAAGGACGGGATGTCACCGCCCAGGGTATGTCTGGGCGGACCAAACAATTCGGCCACTGATTAGGCCAATTTCCTCGAACTCCCGCTGCCGCATTATTATCGAAAACGGTGAAATTCAATAATTGCGAATACAGATATTTTGGATCCATCGGCTCTCCAGGCCAAATTTCCAGATCGATACGGTAGTCGCCATTGTTCAATAAAGGTGCACGCAGACGACATTCTGCCTTGTAACGACCTGGTTTTCGTTGAGCCCCACCATCGACATGGCGATTGTTCATAGCCACCAAGATGTGATGGCCTGCCAGATCTTTGAGATGGATATGCAGGTTGACAGGAGCTGAATCGTCCAAAATGTCGTAATCAACTTCCAGCATAATGTCTTCTTTCACTTCAAAACGATGGCTCTCCTCTTTTGCCGCATTCAGTAGACGGGCACCCCGCAA
The DNA here is from genome assembly GCA_002397315.1 of Comamonadaceae bacterium UBA4962. GTDB lineage: Bacteria > Pseudomonadota > Gammaproteobacteria > Burkholderiales > Burkholderiaceae_C > Paracidovorax. The sequence continues at coordinate 118,671 of DHAE01000020.1, read as the reverse complement.
AACCACGTTGCCATAGCGTGGAGCCTCCTCATCGTCGGTCCAATGGCGCTCAGCGCGCATGATCACGCCTGAGCGAATGTAGGAGCGGGTGAGGTCTGCAACAGAATGCTGGTCCGGTTGAAGGGCGGATTCGCCATCCAGCACTGCGTCGGGCGTTTCGACGACAAAGATCTGCTCCAACCCCACGCCCACTACCAGCCGGTTGCTGGACAGCAGTAACGTGTCGGCGCACTTATGCTGTACCGCATCTCCGACCAGGGCGTTGCCGTTCCCATCACGCTCGCGGCACTCCCAGAGCGCATCCCATGCGCCAATGTCCGACCAACCCGCTCGCAATGGCACGACGTAGGCCGGCACACCTAAGTCGGGACGATCCGGCAACCGCTCCATCACTGCATAGTCGATGGAGTCAGTAGGGCACGCCCTGAAGCACTCGGCGTCAGGCCGGACGAAGTCAAGATCCCGCTTGGCGTCCTTCATGGCATCTTCACAGGCGCCCAGAATGTCGGGCCGGCAGGAGCCTACTGCCGTTAGCCATACGCTGGCCCTCACCATGAATAGCCCGCTGTTCCATAGATGCTCGCCACTTTCCAGGTAAGCCTGAGCCTCAACAACGTCGGGTTTTTCCGAGAAACTCGCGATATCGAAGGCTGCGCCGTCCATGCCCTCCACGGCGACACCTTTGCGGATATAGCCGTAGCCGGTTTCGGGACGGTCGACCTCAATGCCAAAAGCTACCAGTCCACCGCGCTGAGCCAAAAGAAACGCATCAGCAGCAGCAGAATGAAATGCGGGCAGGTCGGCAATGACATGGTCAGCCGGCATGGCAATCAGGACAGGATCAGCCCCTGACGCACTGGCATGCAGCGCTGCCAACGTCAGCGCGGGTGCCGTATTTCGCCCTTCAGGCTCCAGCAGAATACTGGCTCCGCGTATACCGACGTCCTGAAGCTGGCTGGCAGCCAGGAACCGGTGCTCTACGTTGCAGACCAGTAGAGGCTGCTCGGCCACAGGCAACGGTGTTCGCTGGCCGTGCAGCCGCAGGACCGTTTCCTGCAGCAGCGTATGCACACCGGTGAGCGCCAAAAACTGCTTCGGATAGGTTTCGCGCGACAGGGGCCAGAGACGGGTTCCCGAACCGCCACAAAGGATCACGGGAAGGAGCACAGGGGAGTCAACGGCCATGTCTCACGCCCGTCGCGGCAAAAGTGTCGTCGCCTTGGCACGCCTCACGAATGCTCTCGTTGTCCGCCTCCAGCATGGCCAAGCGCTGGTTCAATCTGCGTACGTCGCGTTCGACGCGGGTATTGATCATGTCAGTGTGGAGCGCCTTGACCAAAAGCACCATGCACGCAAGAAGCAGCAGAAGCGCAGGCGGATAACTGATCCCCATGGCGCGGGCCAAGATGTCGATTAGTCCAGGCCAGGCCCCCAGCACCGCGGCGCCGCTGGCAACGACAACCCAGAAAAGACCGTGCATGAGATACAGGTGACCGCGCCTGATCAGGTAGAGGATCAAGACCGCAAGCCCGATTCCCATGAATGCGGCGGTGATTTGCAGGGATGCCATGCTCTGTTCGATTTTCTTTACGGCGGATGCGTCGTGCGCGGGCAGGGACGGCGTGACAACTCAACGACGCGGCATCGGATTGTAGAACCCTTGCTCAAGAGAGCAGCCGATACTGCAAGCTGGTGTGTGGCAACCTGCTTAGAACGTGTTCAAGTCTGCCCCGAATCGTGAGACGCTCAGGAGGTGAGAAAAGGCTATCCCAGCGACGTCCGTCGCGAGCAGTTTGAGCTTGTGCGTCCGTTGCTGAAGAGCGCACGCAGAAAGACCGCGCCGCGGCAGGCAGACCTGTACGAAGTGTTTTGTGTGATGTGCTGTACCTGCTGCGCATCGGTTGCCAGTGGCGCGCGCTGCCCAGTGACTTCCCAAATGGCGCACTGCGCATCCTTACTGGAGCATCTGGAGCGAACCGTCCTCGCGCAACTTGTACATGTGGGCGCGCCCCCGCTCGTCGGCCGGCATGACATGCACCGCCAACAGGTGGCCCAGCGCGTCCACCGCTATGTGCACCTTGCTGCCGCAGCTTGCGTTTGTAACCGTCGCAGCCTGCACGTGCGCCGCTCTCGCAGCTCGACTGCAGCATGCACTCATCCATGACCACGGCGCCGGACCGGCCTTGGCGCTCCTTGCGCTGCGCGGGTGATGGAGCGCAGATCCGGCACCATCGCCTCGAAGTAGCCCACGTCCAGCCAACGCCTGCTCTGCTGGTAGACCGACTCCCAGGGCGGCAGATCACTGGGCAGCATCACGTTGCTGATCAGTTCAGGGTGAGATGCACGGAGGACTGATGAACCCTCGTGAAACTGAGCGCAATGCGGCAGACCTTCGCACGACGCGTCATTGCCAGACGCGGCTTGACCACATGCCCTGTGAATGATCATGAAGACAACGAACTGGCCGCCAGATCTTCATGACGTCGAACCTCTCCCCCTTGAAACGCCAACAAATGCCCGTATCATTAGCACTCGAAGCGGGCGAGTGCTAACAATCGTGTGGGACACGGCCGCTGGAATCCCGACGCCCGCCCCTGCGGGCGTCCTGTCGATGTCGCAATCCTTTTTTGACCCAGGAGAGATGCAATGAACCTTCGCCCCCTGCACGATCGCGTGATCGTCAAGCGCATTGAAAGCGAAACCACGACCGCCTCCGGCATCGTGATCCCCGACAACGCTGCCGAAAAGCCCGATCAAGGCGAAGTCCTGGCCGTGGGCCCTGGCAAGAAGAACGACAAGGGTGAACTGAGCGTGCTGAGCGTCAAGGTCGGCGATCGCGTGCTGTTCGGCAAGTACTCGGGCCAGACCGTGAAGGTCAAGGGCGACGAGCTGCTGGTGATGAAGGAAGACGACCTCTTCGCCGTCGTCGAGAAGTAATTGCTGCTGCGCGGCCCACAGGCGGCGTTGGGCGGTGCTCGGAATCCTCACGTACCGAAGTACGTTCCGTTTCCTGCGCTCCATCCGCCTGGCCTGTGAGCCGCTCGCTACGCAATTCTTTTCCCGACACAGTCATCCGTTTCACGATTTTTAGACATCTCTAGGAGCCAAACATGGCAGCAAAAGACGTAGTTTTCGGCGGCGAAGCCCGCGCCCGCATGGTCGAAGGCGTGAACATCCTCGCCAACGCAGTCAAGGTCACCCTGGGCCCCAAGGGCCGCAACGTGGTGCTGGAGCGTTCGTTCGGCGCCCCCACCGTGACCAAGGACGGTGTGTCCGTGGCCAAGGAAATCGAACTGAAGGACAAGCTGCAGAACATGGGCGCCCAGCTCGTGAAGGAAGTGGCTTCCAAGACCAGCGACAACGCCGGTGACGGCACGACCACCGCCACGGTGCTGGCACAGGCCATCGTGCGCGAAGGCTCCAAGTACGTGGCCGCCGGCCTGAACCCGATGGACCTGAAGCGCGGCATCGACAAGGCCGTGACGGCCCTGGTCGCCGAGCTGAAGAAGGTCTCCAAGGCCACGACGACCTCCAAGGAAATCGCCCAGGTGGGTTCGATCTCCGCCAACTCCGACGAATCCATCGGCAAGATCATTGCCGACGCGATGGACAAGGTCGGCAAGGAAGGCGTAATCACCGTGGAAGACGGCAAGAGCCTGGACAACGAGCTGGACGTCGTGGAAGGCATGCAGTTCGACCGCGGCTACCTGTCGCCCTACTTCATCAACAACCCCGAAAAGCAGGCCGCCCTGCTGGACAACCCGTTCGTGCTGCTGTTCGACAAGAAGATCAGCAACATCCGTGACCTGCTGCCCACGCTGGAGCAGGTCGCCAAGGCCGGCCGTCCGCTGCTGATCATCGCCGAAGAAGTCGAGGGCGAAGCCCTGGCGACGCTGGTGGTGAACACGATCCGCGGCATCCTGAAGGTCGTGGCCGTGAAGGCACCTGGCTTCGGCGACCGCCGCAAGGCCATGCTGGAAGACATCGCCATCCTGACGGGCGGCAAGGTGATCGCCGAGGAAGTGGGCCTGACGCTCGAGAAGGTGACCCTGGCCGATCTGGGCCAAGCGAAGCGCATCGAAGTGGGCAAGGAAAACACCACCATCATCGATGGCGCCGGTGCCGCTGCCGACATCGAAGCCCGCGTGAAGCAGATCCGCATCCAGATCGAGGAAGCGACCAGCGACTACGACCGCGAGAAGCTGCAAGAGCGCGTGGCCAAGCTGGCCGGCGGCGTGGCCGTGATCAAGGTCGGCGCTGCCACCGAAGTCGAGATGAAGGAAAAGAAGGCACGCGTGGAAGACGCGCTGCACGCCACCCGCGCTGCCGTGGAAGAAGGCATCGTGGCCGGCGGTGGCGTGGCGCTGCTGCGCGCCAAGCAGGCCGTGGGCGAGATCAAGGGTGACAACGCCGATCAGGACGCCGGCATCAAGCTGATCCTGAAGGCGATCGAAGCGCCCCTGCGCGAAATCGTGGCCAACGCCGGTGGCGAGCCTTCCGTGGTGGTCAACGCCGTGCTGGGCGGCAAGGGCAACTACGGCTTCAACGCCGCCAACGACACCTACGGCGACATGCTCGAAATGGGCATTCTGGACCCGACGAAGGTGACGCGCACGGCCCTGCAGAACGCCGCTTCCGTGGCTTCGCTGCTGCTGACGACCGAAGCCATGGTGGCCGAGGCTCCGAAGGATGAAGCGGCTGCTCCCGCCATGCCCGACATGGGCGGCATGGGCGGCATGGGCATGTAATGCCCGGCTGAGCCTCGCTCAACCGACGAAGGGGCCGCGCAAGCGGCCCCTTTTTTCATGGGTTTGCCGGAAGGGCCCGGGATGTGCGGCGGCAGCGGGCGCCCTTCCCCCGTCAACCGAACTCGCCGCGCAGCGCCTGGTAGAGCGCCTTGAAGCGCAGATGCCGCGCCGCGTGCAAACCGGCGTCGGCCGCGGCCGGCTCGAAGCGCCGGGTCTGCGGCGGCAGTGCGCAGACCTCGGATACCCGGCCACCGTCGGCCAGCCAGGCCAGCCGTGCCGCGCCCAGGGCACCGCCGGTTTCGCTGCCTTCGTAGAGCCTGAGCGGCACCCCCAGGATGTCGGCCAGCAGTTGCCCCCACCATGCGCTGCGGGCACCGCCGCCGACCAGCGCCATCTCGCGCAGCGGCATGCCGACGGGCAGGCGCAGGGTGTCGAGGCCGTCGCGCAGGCCGAAGCACACGCCCTCGGCGACGGCGTAGGCGATGTCGGCGGGACCGTGCGCGTGGGTGAGGCCGAACAGCACGCCCTGCGCATCCGCCTGGTTGTGCGGCGAGCGCTCGCCGGACAGGTAGGGAAGGAACAGCGGACAACGGTCGCGCAGCGTGGCCGTGGCGGCCGCCTCGAGCAGCGCGGCCTCGCTGACGAAGCCGAAGGCCCGGGTGGCCCACTGCACGGCGCTGGCGGCCGACAGCATCACCGACATCTGGTGCCAGCGCCCGGGCAGCGCGTGGCAGAAGGCGTGCAGGGCCTGCGCCGGATTGGGCAGGAAGCGATCGGTCGATACGAACACCACGCCCGAGGTGCCGAGCGAGACGAAGCCCTGGCCTGGCTCGACCAGCCCCATGCCGACGGCACTGGCCGCGTTGTCCCCTGCCCCGCCGGCGATCACGACGCCGCCCTGCAGCCCCCAGCGGGCGGCCAACTCGGGCAACAACTGCGCGGAAGCACTGCTCCCCTCCACCAGGCGCGGCATGTGGGCGCGGGTGAGCCCGGTCGCCGCCAGCAACTCGCCCGACCAGTCGCGCGCGCCCACGTCGAGCCACAGCGTGCCCGCGGCATCCGACATGTCGCTCACGGCCTCGCCGCTCAGCATGAGACGCAGCCAGTCCTTGGGCAGCAGCACGCGGGCCGTGCGGGCGAACACGTCGGGCTCATGCTCGCGCACCCAGAGCAGCTTGGGTGCCGTGAACCCCGGCATCGCCAGGTTGCCGCTGATCTCGCCCAGCCGGGGGACCGCCCGCGCCAGCGCCTCGCACTGCGCGGTGCTGCGGCCGTCGTTCCACAGGATCGCCGGGCGCAGCACCGCGCCGGAGGCATCCAGCAGGACCGCGCCGTGCATCTGCCCCGACAGGCCGATGCCGCGCACCGCCGCCCATTCCGCGGGATGCGCCTGCCGCAGCCCCTGCACCACATTCTCCAGCGCGTCCCACCACTGCTGCGGGGACTGCTCGGACCACAGGGGCCGTGGCCGCTCCAGCGTGAGCGGCGCGCGCGCGACGCCCACGATGCGGTGGTCGCCGTCCAGCAGCAGTGCCTTGAGCTCGGAGGTGCCGAGATCGATGCCCAGGTACACGGCGGGCTCCTTTCAGTGGTGGATTCCGCTGCCGAAGCGGGTGTCGGCCTGCCGGCGGAATTCGGTGGGCGTCATGCCCTTGATCTCCAGGAACCGCCGGTTGAAGTTGGCCACGTTGTTGAAGCCCACCTGGTGGCAGATGTCGGTCACGTAGTGGTCGGTCTGCATCAGCAGGTGGCAGGCGCTGTTGATGCGCACGCGGTTCACGAAGTCGGTGAAGCTGTTGCCGGTGGCGCGGCGGAAGAAGCGGCTGAAGCGGCTTTCGCTCATGCCCAGCTCGGTGGCGACCTCGAGCATGGAGATGGGCTCCGCGATGTGGCGTGTGATGCGGTCGACGATGCCGTTGATCTGGTCGATCTGGGCATCGCTGTCCGCGCCGTGCAGGCCCTGCATCTGCACGCTCGACAGCAGGCGGTAGTCGGTGCAGTCGGCCAGGTCGGCGAGGAATTCGCAGAACCGGCCCATCCGCCGCAGGCCGCGCGCCGCCTTGACGGCATCCCAGTGGGCCAGCGCCTTCTGCGACATGCCGAAGAATTCGATGCCGTGGCGCGCGCGCTCCAGCAGGGGCATGACTTCGCGGAGTTCCGGGATGCCGGCGGCGGCGCGCTCGATGGGGTCGTGGCAGAACTGGATGACCCGGTCGCGTCCCGGTGCGCCGCCTTCGGCCACGTCGAGCGAAATCCAGTTGTGCGGCAACAGCGGCCCGCACAGCACCAGATGGCCGGGCTGGAAGGGCCCGATCCAGTCGCCGATGAACGCCTTGCCGGAAGTCTCGGTGATCAGGTGCAGCTCGTAGTCCTCGTGGAAATGCCAGCGCACCAGCGGGCTCGGGAATCCGTGCGCCAGGCAGCGCACCAGACCGGCCTCTTCGGGTGTCTCGTAGCCGAGCGAGGGGGAGCGGGCGATGTCGCGCTCCAGCACGGGCTGGTGCCGGCGGGGTGTGGAGCGCTTGGCGGCAGTCGTCATGGCATGCATCGGCTCGGGGATGGGTGGTGATTCGCCGCCCCGGCGTCTTCCCCGCGGGCGAGCAGCTCCTGGACGGCGGCGAGCGTCGGAGGGTCGGCGCCTTCGCGCATGCAGTTGAGTGCGGCAGCGGTGGCGGCAAAGCGCAGGGCGGTGCGCCAGGCGGTGTCGCCCAGCGTGTCGATCTGCGCGGCCCGGTCGGCGCCCTGGGCCAGCAACGCCACCGAGAGCGCCGCCGTGAACGTGTCGCCGGCGCCGATGGTGTCCGCCACCGGTACGCCCGGTGCGGCGACCGCCATGGGCGCATGCGCCGTGCGCCACAGCGTGGCCCCTGCCGCGCCGCGCGTGACGACCACGGCACGGGCACCGGCCACCAGGTAATCGCCGGCCAAGGCATCGATGGCCCGGCCGGGCGCGAGCAGTTCCGCATCCTCGTCGCTGAGCTTGACCAGATCGGACAGGCCGGCCCACTGCGCCACCTGTCTGCGGTAGCGCGCCATGTCGCCGATCAGGCTGGGGCGCACATTGGGATCGAGCACGACCACGCGGCGGCCCGACGAGGCGCGCACCATGTCCAGGATGCGGGACGATGCGGGCTCCTGCAGCATGGCGATGGAGCCGAAGTGCAGGAAGGCGCATTCGGGCGGCAGCTCGGGCAGCGGCTCGGGCGACCAGGTCGCGTCGGCGCTGCCGGCGGCGTAGAAGGCGTAGCGGTTGGTCTGCGGCGTGCGCTCGACGAAGGCCAGGGTGGAGGGGGCCGCGCTGCGCGGCACGAAGCGCGTGTCGACGCCGTTGCGCTGCAGGTAGCCCAGGATGCGTTCGCCGAAGAGGTCGTTCGACAGCTGGGTGAGCAGGCCCGTGGGCTGGCCCAGCCGCGCGCTGGCGATGGCCGCATTGAGCGGGGAGCCGCCCACGTGGCCTTCGAAGCGCAGGGCGCCGGCACCGCTGGAGGTGAAATCGATGAGGGCCTCGCCCATGAAGGCTATGCGCATGGCAGGCTCCTTCGGTCAGCAGGCCGCCGCATCGGCCAGGAAACCGCGCTCGGCCTCCAGCGTGGCGGAATGGTCCATCAGTGCGTCGAACAGCTGCGGCGGGATGGTGATGGCGCCCACGCCCAGTTGCAGCAGGGCGAGATAGGCATCGCGCGACCGCACGCTGGCCACCAGCAGACGCGTGCGCGGGGCCGGGGCCTGCGCCACCAGGGCCTGCATCTGCGCGATGCGCGCGAGGCCGTCCACGCCGGAATCGTCGAGGCGGCCCAGGTAGGGCGCCGCATACGCCGCGCCCAACTGCGCCGCGAAGTGCGCCTGCTCCAGCGCATAGACGGCCGTCCAGGTGACGGGCACGCCCTGGGCGATGAGGTGCGCGCCGGCCTGCAGGCCCTGGCGCGTGGCGGGAATCTTCACCACCAGCTGGCCGTGATCGAAGTGCCGCAGCAGGTCCAGCGCGTCTTCGAGCATGCCGTCCGCCTCGGCGGAACAGACCTGCGCCTGCACCTGCCGGGCCCCACGTTCGATGCAGCGCGCCAGCAGCCCCGGCACGGCCGCGCGCGCCACGCCGGCACGGCGCAGCAGCGTGGGGTTGGTGGTGACGCCATGGACCACCGGGTGCGGCAGGCAGGCTTCGATCTGCGCGATGTCGGCGCTGTCGATGTAGAGATGGAAGTCGGTGGCGTTCATCGCTGGGCCTTCAACTCATGACGTTGCCGCCATCGACGTTGAGCGTCTGGGCGGTGATGTAGCGGGCCTCGTCGCTGGCGAGGAACACGGCCGCGCCGGCCACGTCGCGGGGATCGCCCATGCGGCCCAGCGGCACGGCCTGGCCCACCTGGCGTTTCTTCTCGCCGATGGGCAGCCCTTCGGCCCGGGCGAAGAGGCTGTCCACGTGCGCCCACATGGGCGTGTCGATCACGCCGGGCGCGATGCCGTTGACGCGGATGCCGTGCGGCGCCATGGCGAGCGCGGCGCTCTGCGTGTAGCTGATGACGGCCGCCTTGGTGGCGCAATAGTGCGACACCAGCGCCTCGCCGCGCCGGCCGGCCTGCGAGGCCATGTTGATGACCGACGCGCCCTGCGTGCCGGCCTCCACCATGTGGCGCAGCACGGCCTGCATCACGAAGAACATGCCTTTCACGTTGACCGCGAACAGCCTGTCGAACGAGGCCTCGTCGCTTTCCAGCAGCGGTGCCAGGTCGAACACGGCCGCGTTGTTGAACAGCGTGTGGACGGGACCGAAGGTGGCGATGGCGACGGCCAGCAGGCGTGCGATGGCGCCTGGCTCGGTGATGTCCGCGGCGACGTAGGCGATGCGCCCGGGGTGGCCCTGCTGCAGCGCGGCCACGTCGGCGGGCACCGCCGTGCCGCGGTCGACGACGCTGCAGCACGCGCCTTCGGCCAGGCACGCTTCGGCCACGGCCAGGCCGATGCCGCCGCCGGCTCCAGTAAGCAGCACGTGGCGGTCTTGCAAGCGGGGGTTGGTGGTCATGGGGGTTCAGCTCCTGGATTGAACGAATCGTGCGACGCGCTCGCTGGCGCGGCGCAGGGCATCGGCGAGGCGGGCGTCGCCCGCGATGTCGCCCCAGAGGCCGGCATCCGCGCACATCGCCGCGACCGGGTCGGGCGCATCGCAGATGGCGTGGGCCACGGCCTCGTCCATGCCCTGGTCCTGGTAGGCGTAGGGCAGGATGCCGCTGTGCCAGCGCATCAGGAAAGCCAGGAACAGCGCGGGCAGCATGGCCACGCTGTCGATGGACTGGCCGGCGGCCAGGCGCTCGCGCACGGTGGGGGCGATGAAGCCGGGAATCTTGGAGAAGCCGTCCATCGCCACGCGCTGGTTGGTGTCGCGGATCGCTGGGTTGCCGAAGCGTTCGAGCACCACGTCGCGGTAGGCCGGCAGATCGACGGGACTGGGCTGGCCGGGGCGGCTCAGGCAGGGAATGGCGTCGTCGGTCACGTAGTCGTAGGCCATCTGGCGGATGGCGGCATCGCGCGTGCCTTCGTGGATGAACTGCAGCCCCACGAGCGTGCCCGCCCAGGCGATGCAGCTGTGCGTGGCGTTGAGCAGGCGGATCTTGGCTTCTTCATGGGGCTGCAGGTCCTGGACCATCTCCACTCCCACGCGCTCCCACTCGGGGCGGCCGGCGGCGAAGCGGTCTTCGATCACCCACTGGATGAAGCGTTCGGCGGTGATGGCGGCGGCGTCATCGCGGCCGGTGGCGGCCTGCACGCGGGCGCGCAGCTCGGCCGGCGCGCGCGGCGTGATGCGGTCCACCATGGCGTTCGGGCAGGTGGTGTGCGCCTGCACCCAGGCGAGCAGGCCGGCATCGCCCGCGCGCTCGATGAATTCGAGCAGGCCGGCGCGGAAGCGGTCGCCGTTGTGGCGCAGGTTGTCGCAGTTGAGCAGCGTGACCGGCCCCGCGCCCGCGGCCCGGCGCGCGCGCAGGATCGCGGTGACGGCGCCGTAGACCGTGGCGCCCCCGCCCTCTCCTTGCCCGCCCGTCTCGCCGCGCCGCGCACGGTCGATGTCGGCCACGAGTTCGGCGAACCCGAGGTCCAGCCCGCCCCGGGCGTCCAGGTAGTAGCCCGCTTCGGTCACGGTGAAGGAAACGATGCGCGTGGAAGGCGCAGCCCCGCGCGCGATCACCGCGGCGAGTGCCGGGTCCCACGGCAGCACTTCGCGCAGGGCGTGAATAGGCTCGTAGAAGTATTCGCCCGCGGGGGACACGGTCTCCAGCGTGTACCGGCCGCCCTGTGCCCGGAGCGCGGCGATCACCTCGGGCATGTCGGGCCGGATGTTCGCGCCCGAGATCGACCAGCGCGTGTCGCCCGCGTCGATGAGCCGCTGCAGGTAGACGGCCTGGTGCGCGCGGTGGAACGAGCCCAGGCCCAGGTGAAGCAGGGTGAATTCCGTGGGGGCCGGGGGAAGGTGCGCAAGGGTCACGGCGATGTCGCTCAGGAAAAATGGTGAAAGGCGGGTGGAAGGAAAGCTCAGGAACGGCCCGCGTGCACGGCCTGGCCGCCGCGGTCGAAGCAGTGCAGCACCGCAGGGTCGAGCTCCACCGCCACCGGATCGCCCGGCTGCAGCGGCGTGCGCTCGTTCTGCCGCGCGACGAGGGGCACCCCGCCCACGTCGACGTGGATCAGCGTGTCCGCGCCCAGCGCCTCGATCAGTTCGACACGGCCCGGCACTCCGGTGCCCCGCGCGTCCTGGCTGCGGTGCACGCGCAGGCCCTCGGGCCGCACGCCCAGGAAGCCGTCCTCCGGCAGCGCGCCGCCGGTGGCCGCGGCAAAGCTCGGGATGGCCCGGGCCGCGACAATGTTCATCGAGGGCATGCCGATGAATTGCGCGACGAAGCGGTTCGCGGGGCGGTCGTACAGCTCCAGCGGCGTGCCGACCTGCTCGATGAGTCCGTCTTTGAGCACCACCACGCGGTCGGCCAGGGTCATGGCCTCGACCTGGTCGTGCGTCACGTAGATGGTGGTGGCGCCCAGCGCGCGGTGCAGCTTGTGGATCTCGACACGGGTGTTGCCGCGCAGGGCCGCGTCGAGGTTGGAGAGCGGCTCGTCGAACAGGAAGACCTTGGGCTCGCGCACGATGGCGCGGCCGATGGCCACGCGCTGGCGCTGACCGCCCGACAGCTCCCGGGGTGTGCGCCCGAGGTACTGCGTGAGGTTGAGCGTGGCCGCGGCGTGCTCGACCTTCGCCTGGATGTCGGCCTTGGAAGCGCCCGCGAGCTTGAGCGCGAACGACATGTTGTCGTACACGCTCATGTGCGGATAGAGCGCGTAGCTCTGGAACACCATCGCCAGGTCGCGCTTGCCCGAGGGTATGTGCGTGATGTCGCGGCCGTCGAGCATCAGGCGGCCTTCGGTGATGGGTTCGAGCCCGGCGATGAGCCGCAGCAGCGTGGACTTGCCGCAGCCCGAGGGCCCCACGAAGACGATGAACTCGCCTTTGCGGATCTGCAGATCCACGCCCTGGATGATGTCGGCATCGCCGAAGCGCTTGCGGATGCCCTGGAGTTCGAGGTAGGCCATGGAGGATGACTGCCTTTCTTGCGGAGGTCTTCGGTGCGTCACTTGACGGCGCCGAAGGTCAGGCCCTGCACCAGCTGCTTCTGGCTGAACCAGCCGAACACCACGATGGGTGCGATGGCCATGAGCGATGCGGCCGACAGCTTGGCCCAGAAGAGTCCTTCGGGGCTGGAATACGACGCGATGAGCGTGGCCAGCGTGCCGGCCTTGGCGGAGGTGAGGTTGAGCGCCCAGAAGGCTTCGTTCCAGCTCAGCACCAGGCACAGCAGGCCCGTGGAGGCCAGGCCGCCCACCGACAGCGGCAGCACGACGTGGCGGAACTCGGTCCACAGGCTGGCGCCGTCCATGCGCGCGGCCTCCAGGATCTCGTGCGGAATGTCCTTGTAGGCGCTGTAGAGCATCCAGACCATGATCGGCAGGTTGGACAGCGTGAACACGATGGTGAGCGCGGTGAGCGAATCCAGCAGCCCGGCGGTCTGCGCGAGCACGTAGATGGGCACGAGTGCGCCCACGGCCGGCATCATCTTGGTGGAGAGCATCCACATCAGGATGTCGCGCGTCCGGCGGGTGCGGAAGAACGCCATCGAATAGGCCGCGGGGGCCGCGATCAGCAGGCCCAGCACGGTCGAACCCAGGCTGGTGATGAGCGAGTTGCGCGCGTAGAGCAGGTAGTCGCTGCGCCGCTGCACTTCGCTGAAATTGTCCAGCGTGGGCTCGAAGACGAAGAGCGGCGGCACATGGATGGCCTGCAGCTCCGTCTTGAAGGCCGTGAGGAACAGCCAGACGATGGGGAAGAACAGCAGCAGCGCGGCGCCCCAGGCGGCCACGGTGCGGACGGCGAGCGCGAGCCGGCCACCGGCGGAAGAATGGGCTTGCATGGTGGTTCTGCGCCTTTTTCAGTCCAGATTCCTGCCGACGATGCGGATCAGGAACACCGCCACGATGTTGGCCAGCACCACGGCGAACAGTGCGCCGGCCGAGGCCACGCCCACGTCGAAGTTCATGAGCGCCTGCTTGAAGATCAGGTAGGTCATGTTGGTGCTGGCGTTGCCCGGGCCGCCGCTGGTGGTGATGGCGATCTCGGCGAACACGCTCAGGAGGAAGATCATCTCGATCATGACGACCACCGCCATGGGCCGGCCCAGGTGCGGAACGACGAGATAGAAGAAGCGCTGCAGCGCATTCGCGCCGTCCATGCGGGCGGCTTCCATCTGCTCGCGGTCCAGCGACTGCAGCGAGGTGATGAAGATCAGGCATGCGAAGGGCAGCCACTGCCAGGCCACCATGACGATCACCGACAGCAGCGGGTAGTCGGTCATCCAGTCGACGGGGGTCGCTCCGAAGAAGCGCCATACGTCGGCCAGGATGCCGTAGATGGGGTTCATCATCATGTGCTTCCACAGCAGTGCATTCACCGCGGGCATGACGAAGAAGGGCGAGATCAGCAGCACGCGCACGATGCCGCGGCCCGGGAAGGGATCGTTCACCAGCAACGCCAGCAGCACGCCCAGCACCAGGGTGATGCCGATCACGCTGCCGATGAGCAGCAGCGTGTTCCACACCGCCGGCCAGAAGTCCGGGTCGGTGACGAAATACTGGAAATTCTCCAGGCCCACGAACGGATGCTCGCCCGGCTGCAGCAGGTTGTAGCTGACGGTGGAGAAATACACCGTCATCGCGAGCGGCACGATCATCCACGCCAGCAGCGTGAGCACCGCGGGCGCCATGAGGGCGCGGGGCAGGAGTCTTTTCATGGCAGTCATCGGGCCAACTGGCGGCAACAAGGGGCGACGAGAGCGAGGGCGCGGCGCCGACTGGACACCAGGCCTCACCCGGCTCGCTTCACTTGTAGTAGCCCGCCTTCTTCATGTCGCGCTCGGCGAGGGTCTGCGACGTCTTCAAGGCCTGCTCGACCGTGACCTTGCCCGCCAGCGCGGCGCTCATCTGCTGGCCCACGCCCACGCCGATGGCCTGGAACTCGGGGATCGCGGCGTACTGCACGCCCGCGTACGGCGACTTGGGCAGCGTGTTCTCGCCCGGGTTCGGGTTGGCCGACTCGATGGCCTTGAGCTCGGCCGCGGCGAAGCGGGCGACCTTCTGGAACTCGGGGCTGGCATAGGTGGACTTGCGGGTGCCGGTGGGCACGTTGCGCCAGCCCTCTTCCTTGGCCACCAGTTGGATGTAATCCTTGGACGTGGCCCATCGGATGAACTTCTGCGCCGCTTCGTCCTTGGACGAGCTGGCCGGAATGGCCAGGTTCCACGACCACAGCCAGTTCGCACCCTTGGGCGTGACGGCCACGGGGGCCTGGGCGAAGGCCACCTTGTCGGCCACCTTCGACTGCTTCGGGTCGCTGACGAAGGACGCCGCGATGGTCGCGTCGACCCAGGCGGCGCACTTGCCCTCGCTGAAGAGCGCCAGGTTCTCGTTGAAGCTGTTGGCGGAGGCGCCCGGAGGGCCATCCTTCTTCATCAGGTCGACGTAGAAGCTGATGGCTTCCCGCCAGGGCTTGGTGTCGAGCTGCGGCTTCCAGGCCATGTCGAACCACTGGCCGCCGTAGGTGTTGACCAGGGTGGAGAGGAAGGCCATGTTGTCGCCCCAGCCGGGCTTGCCGCGCAGGCACATGCCATAGACGCCCGCCTTGGGGTCATGGGCCTTGTCGGCGAAGGCCTTCACCTCGGCCCACGTGGGCTGCTCGGACAACTTCACGCCCGCCTTGTCGGCCAGGTCCTTGCGGTACATGAGCATGGAGCTTTCGCCGTAGAACGGGGCCGCGTAGAGCTTGCCGTCATGCGACAGCCCGTTGCGGATGGCCGGCAGCAGGTCGTCCACGTCGTAGGCGGCGTCCGTGGCGATGGGCTTGAGCCAGCCTTTCTTCGACCAGATCGGGGCCTCGTAGAGCCCGATGGTCATCACGTCGAACTGCCCGCCCTTGGTGGCGATGTCGGTGGTCACGCGCTGGCGCAGCGTGCCCTCTTCCAGCGTGACCCACTTGAGCTTGATGTCGGGGTGGGCCTTCTCGAAGAAGGGAGTGAGCTTCTGCATCTCGATCATGTGGCCGTTGTTGACGGTGGCGATGACGAGTTCGGTGGCGGCCTGCGACATGCCGGCGCTGCCGGCGACTGCCAGGACGAGGCCCGCTTTCAGAAAACGCTTCATGTTTGTCTCCTTGGGTGAGCGACGCCCGCGTTCGTTGCAACAGGTCGCCGTGGAGGAATTCTGGACAAGGTGCGGCCATCATCCTGGTACTGGCTCCACCGTGCCTGGTACTTTTTTGCATCCATTGCCTGGGATATTCCCTAATCCATGCAATACAGCATGGATACCCGCACGGAGGGGCCCCAAAAGAGACAGCCCGCAGGGAGCGGGCTGTCGTGCTGGAGGCAGTGGAAAAAAGGGGGGAAGAGGCGCCTGACCGCCCCGGGGCCGCGTCAGACCTTGAACGCTCCCACCACCTGGATCAGCATGCTGGTCTGCTCCTGCATCGACCGTGCGGCGGCTGACACCTCTTCGACCAGCGCGGCGTTCTGCTGCGTGGTGGTATCCATCTGCGCGATCGCCTGGTTCACGCGCTCGATGCCTTTGCTCTGCTCCACGCTGGCCGCCATGATCTCGCCCATGATCGTGGCCATGTTGGTGTTGGTGGCGATGATCTCCTGCATGGTCGTGCCGGCCTGCACCACGAGCGCGCTGCCGGATTCGACCTTGGAGACCGAATCGGCGATCAGATGCTTGATGTCCTTGGCCGCCTCGGCGCTGCGCTGCGCCAGGCTGCGCACCTCGCTGGCCACCACGGCAAAACCCCGTCCCTGTTCGCCCGCGCGGGCGGCTTCCACAGCGGCGTTGAGCGCCAGGATGTTGGTCTGGAAGGCGATGCCGTCGATCACGCCAATGATGTCCACCACCTTCTTCGACGAGGTGCTGATCGAATCCATGGTCTCGACCACGTTGCCGATGACCTGGCCGCCGCGCGTGGCCACCTGGAAGGCGTCCGCGGCCAGCTGGTTGGCCTGGTTGGCGCTGTCGGCGTTCTGCCTGACGGTGCTGGTGATCTGGTCCATCGAACCGGCCGTCTCCTGCAGGAACGCGGCCTGCTCCTCGGTGCGCACGGACAGATCCTGGTTGCCGGAGGAGATCTCGCCGGACGCCGCCGCGATCGACGACGCACCGTTCACCACCTGGCCCACCACGCCCTGCAGCCGCGCGATGAAGGCGTTGAAGCTGCGCGCGACTTCGCTGAATTCGCTGCCGCCCGTCTCGGGCAGGCGGCGCGTCAGGTCGGCCTCGCCGGCCGACAGGGCGTCGATGTTGGTCTTCAGCACGCCCAGGCGCCGCATGAAGAGGCGGATGCCCAGCACCATCAGCGCCAGCAGCACGATCGCCATGGGCACCTGCACGGCCGCCAGCTTGGTCAGGATGCGATGGCTGTTCACCGCCAGCAGCGAGGCCGGAATGCTGGTGGCGATCAGCCACGGGCTGCCGGGGATCGGCTTGAGGAACAGCATCTGCTCGCCGCCGTCGCCCTGGTAGGCCTGCTCCACCTTTTCGCCGGCCTGCGCCTGGGGCAGCAGCCGCAGGGTCTCCGCCGCCATGGGCGAGGTGGACGTGATCTCGGACAGGTTCTTCAGCACGATGTTGCCCTGGATGCGGCTGCTGTTGCTGACGATCTTGCCGTCACCCTCCACGATCAGGATCTGGCCCTGGATCCTGGCTTCCATGTCGGCCACCAGCCGGTTGAAGAAGCCCAGCGTCACATCGATGGTGGACACGCCCCACAGCGTATCGCCCTTGTAGATGGGCATGGCGCAATTGGTGCGCGGTTGCGGGCTGGCGGCGTCCTGATAGGCCTTCGCCCACTTGCACTGCCCCTTGGGCGCCGTCTTGCCGTTCTCGTACCAGGGCTGCTCCCAGTATTTGAGCGACTCTGGCGAGTTCCAGTGGGTGTTCACCACCAGCTTGTTGCTGCCGTCGCGCGCGAAGAAGGTGCTGAACTTGTCGCGCCCCTGCTCGCGCTGGTTGGGCAGCGGCCAGATGCCGCCGCCGAACACGTTCGGATCGCCGTACTGGTCCACCAGCCCGGGCTGCAGCACGTCGATCTGGTCGCTGGACAGCAGCGCCACCGTCTGGGTGATGCTGCGCGACTGGGCCTCCACCTGCCGCAGCTGCTCGCTGATGCGCACCGAAATCTGGTCCACGCTGGCAGCGGCGACCCGGCCTTCCAGCGCGGACAGATCGGGTTTGACGGACAACTGGATCACGGCGAACGTGCCGAGCAGCAGCAGGAAGAAGAATCCGCAGATGAGCGCGGTGAACCGTCGCTGGGTGGAGGCAGTGCGAAACATGGGACGTGCTTGGTGAGTGGAACGGGGATGGCGAGCCGAAGCTCGACCGTTGCTACCAACCAAGACTAAATGTTTCCAAAGGTCAAAAGACGGAGGCGGTCGATTTTTACTGTCCAGCACGAGTAAAAACGGGATTTTTGTCCCTTCCCCACCACGCAATCGGCCCATGCGACCTCCGCGCCCCTACGGCTTCGCACGTGGCGAAGCCGCAGCGGGGAGCGAGCGGCTGCGCGCCGTCGCCCCCGCCACCACCGTTCAGCTACCGCAGGCGCGCCATCAATCCGGCCGTCGATCCGTCCAGCCCTGCCGTGTCGCCCGAGGCCAGCCGCGGCTCCAGGTCCTTGGCCAGCACCTTGCCCAGTTCCACGCCCCACTGGTCGAAGCTGTTGATGCCCCAGAGCGCGCCGCTCACGAAGACGCGGTGCTCGTAGAGCGCGATCAGCGCGCCCAGCGATGCGGGGTCGAGCCGGTCGAGCACCAGGAAGGTGCTGGGCCGGTTGCCCGTGAAGCGGCGGTGGCCGTCGTCGCTCGGCTTGCCGTGCATCAGCGCCTTGGCCTGCGCGAGCGCGTTCGCCACGAGGCGGGGGTGCTGCTCCGGCAGGCCGCGCCCGGGCTCGCGCATCACGATGAATTCCACCGGCACGATGTCCGGCCCCTGGTGGATCATCTGGAAGAAGGCGTGCTGGCCGTTGGTGCCGGGCTCGCCCCACACCACCGGCGAGGTGGCGAAGGGCAGCGTGTCCCCTTGGGCATCCACGCCCTTGCCGTTGCTCTCCATCTCCAGTTGCTGCAGGTAGGCCGGCAGCCGGCGCAGCGCGTGGCTGTAGGGGGCCACGCTGCGCGTCGCGAAGCCGTGGAAGTTGCGGTACCAGACGTCCAGCAGCCCCAGGCGCACCGGCAGGTTGCGCTCCAGCGGCGCGGTGCGGAAGTGCACGTCCATCGCATGCGCGCCGGCCAGCAGGCCGCGGAAACCCTCGGCGCCGATGGCGATCGCGATCGGCAGGCCGATGGCCGACCAGAGCGAATAGCGCCCGCCCACCCAGTCCCAGAAGCCGAAGGTGGTGTCGATACCGAAGGCGGATGCCGCCTCGATGTTCGTGGTGAGGGCCGCGAAGTGCCGGCCCACCGCCTCCTCGCTACCGCCCTGCTGCAGGAACCAGGCGCGCGCGGCGTGCGCGTTGGTCATGGTCTCCGCCGTGGTGAAGGTCTTGGAGGCGATCAGGAACAGCGTGTTCTGCGGCCGCAGTCCGGGCAGCACGCTGCCCAGCTCGGCCCCGTCGACGTTGGAGACGAAGTGCAGGCGCTTACCCGGATGGCGCAGGTCGTCCAGCGCCTTGGTCACCATCGACGGACCGAGGTCCGAGCCGCCGATGCCGATGTTGACGATGTCGGTGAGGGTGTCGTCGGCCCGCACGCGTTCGGCGAAGTCCAGCATCGCCTGCAGGGTGGCGTGCACGTCGCGCAGGCCCTCGGTGACCGGTGCCGGTGCGCCGGTGCCGGCGGCCTCCAGCGCCTCGGCGGGCTCGCGCAGCAGCCAGTGCATGACGGCGCGCTGCTCGGTGTGGTTGATGGCCTCGCCCGCGAACATCGCGTCGCGCCAGCCCTCCAGCCCGCAGTCGCGCGCCAGTTGCAGCAGCAGGGCTTCCGTGCCCGCGTCGATGCGGTTCTTGGACAGGTCGGCGAAGACGTGGGGCGCCTCCTGGCTGAAACGTCCGAAGCGCTGCGGATCGGCCGCGAACGCCTCACGGACATCGAAGGTACGGCCGGCGGCCTCGTAGTGCGCCTGCAGCGCGGCCCAGGCGGCGGTGCGATCGCAGCGCACGCGGGCGGAAACGGGCATGGTCATGGCGGTCATCCCCGTCATGCGGCCAGCACCATCTGTTCCAGCTTGGCCGCGTCGGCCGCGAAGGCGCGGATGCCCTCGGCCAGCTTCTCGGTGGCCATGGCATCGGCGTTGAGCGCGTAGCGGAACGCCGGCTCGTCGTACTGCACGGGCTGCAGTTCCAGGTCCTTCGCGGAGGCCGGGTCGAGCGCGCGCTCCAGGGGTGCTTCGGACGCCGCCAGTTGGGCGAGCAGTTCGGGCGCGATGGTGAGCAGGTCGCAGCCGGCGAGCGCCGTGATCTGGCCGATGTTGCGGAAGCTCGCACCCATGACCTCGGTGCGGATGCCGAAGTGCTTGTAGTACTGGTAGATCTGGCGCACCGACTGCACGCCGGGATCGTTGGCGCCGGCCATCGCGGCCTCGTCCCATTGAGCGCCGGCCTGCTTCTTGTACCAGTCGTAGATGCGGCCCACGAAGGGCGAGATCAGCTGCACCCGGGCGGCGCCGCAGGCCACGGCCTGCACGGGCGAGAACAGCAGCGTGAGGTTGGTGTGGATCCCGCGCTCTTCCAGGATGCGCGCGGCCTCGATGCCTTCCCAGGTCGCGGCGATCTTGACGAGCACGCGCGCGGTGTCCACGCCTTCGGCGCGGTAGAGGTCGATGATGCGCTCGCCGCGCGTCACGGTGGCCATGGTGTCGAACGACAGGCGCGCGTCCACTTCGGTGGAAACGCGCCCGGGGATCAGCGAGAGGATCTCGCAGCCGAAGCGCACGATGAGGCGGTCCATGATCTCGTCGAGCGGGCGGCCGCGCCAGCGCTCGACCGACTCCTGCAGCAGGGGGGCGTAGTCGGCCTTCTGCACGGCCTTGAGGATCAGCGACGGATTGGTGGTCGCGTCCTGGGGGCGGTACGCGCCGAGCTGGCGGAAGTCGCCCGTGTCGGCCACCACGGTGGTGACCTGCTTGAGGGCGTCGAGTTGGTTCATGCAATCCTCCGGGTGGTTTGGGGGCGGTCGCGGTGGACTGCCGCGCCCTTCTGAAGGGCACGGAACCGCGCGCTGCGCCACCAGCGAGTGTAGGGGGGATGTAACCGCGGACCCTGTCAGCCGGCACCCCGACGTGAAACTCGGTAACATGCCGCCACGGCCGCGCGGGCAATGTCCGCGCCGTTCCGGTTTCGTTTTCCACCCATCACACCTTCAGACTTCGGGAGCGCGGCGGCAATGAGTTTCGATCTGGTTCTGTTCGGCGGCACGGGCGATCTGGCATGGCGCAAGCTGCTGCCGGCCCTCTTCCAGGCGTTCCGGCACGGCTCCCTGCCGGCGGACGGCCGCATCATCGGCGTGGCGCGCGACGACCTGAGCGATGCGTCCTACCGGGAGCTGATCGCCAGCCGGTTCGCCGCGGTGGAGGGCGACAAGCGGCCCAGCGCCGAGGAGTTCGAGCGCTTCGCCGCGCTGCTCCACTTCCAGCGCATGGACCTCTCCAAGCCCGCCGACTATGCCGCGCTGGCTGCGCGCCTCGGCGAGCGGCAGGCCGATACCGTGGTGATGTACCTCGCCACCGCGCCGGGCCTGTTCACCACCGCCTGCGAGCAATTGGGCGCCGCGGGGCTCGCCACGCCGCACACCCGCGTGGTGCTGGAAAAGCCCCTGGGCCACGACCTGGCCTCCAACCGCGCGATCAATGCCGCCGTGCGCCGCGTGTTCGACGAAGAGCAGATCTTCCGCATCGACCACTACCTGGGCAAGCCGTCGGTGCAGAACCTGCTCGCGCTGCGCTTCGGCAATGCGCTGTTCGAGCCGCTCTGGCGCCGCGAGACGGTGGCCAGCATCGAGATCACCATGGCCGAGAAGCTCGGCGTGGAAAGGCGCGGCGCCTTCTACGACGGCACCGGCGCGCTGCGCGACATGGTGCAGAACCACGCGTTGCAGCTGTTGTGCGCGATCGGCATGGAGCCGCCGATCAATGCCCATGCCGATGCCATCCGCGACGAAAAGCTCAAGGTGCTGCGCTCGCTCGTGCCCTGGACGCCGGCCTCGCTCTCGCGCGACGTGGTGCGCGGCCAGTACACCGCCGGCTCGCTGGGCGGCGAGCGCGTGCGCGGCTATGCCGAGGAAGACGGTGTGCCCACCGACAGCCGCACCGAGACCTTCGTGGCGCTGCGCACCGAGATCGCCAACTGGCGCTGGGCGGGCGTGCCCTTCTACATCCGCACGGGCAAGCGCCTCGCCGCGCACGAGGCGCACATCGCCATCAACTTCCGGCCCACGCCGCACGCGATCTACCGCACGCCGCTGGGCGCCGCCAACCGCCTCGTGATCCACCTGCAGCCACGCGACGGCGTGGCGCTGCACCTGTTCGCCGCCGGGCAGGAAAAGCGCGGCATGCGCATCTCCGAAGTGCAGGCCCTGGCGCCGGTGCACCTGGACCTGGACTTCGAGCAGCGCTTCGGCACGGAGCGCGTGGGCGCCTACGAACGCCTGCTGCTCGACGTGATCGCCGGGCGCCTGAACCTTTTCGTGCGCGCCGACGAGCAGGAAGCCGCCTGGCGCTGGGTGGAACCCATCATGCAGTCGTGGCGCGACTCGGGAGAAGGCCCCCGGCCTTACTCCGCTGGTAGCTGGGGGCCGAGCGCCGCCAGCGCGATGGTGGCGCGGGAGGGGCATAGCTGGATGGAGGAATCTTGAAACACCCCCCTGAGCGGCTGCGCCGCATCCCCCCGCTCTCGCCGTGCGCAGCACGGCGGGCAGGGGGACGACGCCGGTGGCCGGGCGAAGCCCGTTCCACGGCGTCTGCTGGCTTGGCCTGCTCCGCGGCCATTCGACGGGTGAGGCCGCGCCAGTCTCATAGGCCTGGGTCAATGGCGCTCACTATGCAAAACCAGTGCGGTGAGTGGCGTTTGAAAGGCTGTTGCCAGAGGCTTAGCGAAGCTGGGTCCAATGCCAGTCGACGAGCGCGGTCGATTTGGTGGCAGGCGCAGTGCCCTCCATCCTTCGCAGGAGATCGCTGACATGCTCGAGCGCATCACCGCCTCCCTCCCCTCGCTGGCCCCCGCCGAGCAGCGGGTGGGCCAGTTGGTGCTGCAGGATGCGCGCGCGTTCGCGCGGCTGCCGGTGCGGGAGCTGGCGGCGCGGGCGGGGGTGAGCAAGCCGACGGTGGTGCGTTTCTGCCGCAGCATGGGCTACGACGGGTTGGCCGATTTCAAGCTCAAGCTCGCGGGCAGCGTGAGCGAGGGGGTGCCGTTCATCCACCGCAGCGTGGACGCCGACGACAAGACGGGCGACGTTCTCGTGAAGGTGGTGGACAACGCCGCAGCAGCCTTCCTGCAGTACCGCAACGCGGCGAGCACCAAGGCGATCGAGCAGGCCGCGCAGGCCATCGCCGCCACCTGGCAGACGGGCCGGCGGATCGAGTTCTACGGCGCGGGCAATTCGGGCATCGTGGCGCAGGACGCGCAGCACAAGTTCTTCCGCCTGGGCGTGACCAGCCTCAGCACCAGCGACGGGCACATGCAGGTGATGAGCGCCACCCTGCTCGGGCCGGGCGACTGCGTGGTGATCGTCTCCAACTCCGGCCGCACCCGCGATCTGATGGACGCCGCCGAGATCGCCCGCAGGAACGGCGCCACCACCATCGCCATCACCGCGAGCGGCTCGCCCCTGGCGAGTGCCTGCCACATCCATCTGGCGGCGGACCATCCGGAGGGCTACGACCGCTACAGCCCGATGGTTTCGCGGCTGCTGCACCTGCTGGTGATCGACGTGCTCGCCACCTGCGTGGCGCTGCGCATCGGAGAGCCGCTGCAGCCGCGCCTGCAGCAGATGAAGGACAACCTGCGCGCCAAGCGCTACACCTGAAACCGCAGCCGGCAGACCGCATCCGGCGCCATGCGCACGCGGGTGTCCGGATCCCGGCAATCGCGTGACATTCACGCCCCAAAAGGCGAAGCCCTCACCCGGGCGCACTGCGGCAGCATCCAGCGCGCGCCACGGCCGCCGGACGGCCCGCACCATCGACCAGGGTCTTGGCCGTGCGGCGCAAGCACCGGGCCCCTGTCTTGCGCAGACTCCCGCAAAAATGATTTATTTGGCAAACGGTCCATGTGTCCACAGTGACGTCCGCCCTGCCAATGACCCTTTTCTTGGAATTAAACTATTCCACGGTGAGGAAAAATCAATTCAGGGTGATAAGCACTCCTTAAGTTTGATAAATATGATCCTATCATCAAGCAAACACCAGGGAGTTCCTCATGCAAATCCTCCGCCAAGTCAAGATCGGCACCCGTCTGGCCATGGGCTTCGGTGCCCTGCTGGCACTACTGCTCGGGCTGGGGCTGTTCGGCATCGTGCAGATCCGCAGCATCAACTACCACGCCAACGAGCTCGGCAGCAACTGGCTGCCGAGTGTCAGGGTGATCGGTGAACTGCGCAGCCAGCTGAACCAGGGTCGCCGTGCCAGCCTGCGCCGCCTCCTGGAGGCCACGCCCGAGGGCCGCCAGCGCCAGCTCGCGAGCCAGAAAGCAGCGATGGACGAACAGCTGCCGCGCAGCCTCGCCAACTACGAGAAACTGATCTCGTCGCCCGAGGAACGAAAGCTCTACGACCTCTTCCGTACGCAGCTGGACGGCTACCGCGCTCTTGAAAGCCGTCTCGTCACGCTGCTGGACGAGGGGGGAAGTTCGGCGGCCGCCGTGGGCGCCCTCGCCACCGGGGATTCCGCCAAGGCGTTCACGGAACTGGCGGACACGCTGAGCCGGCTGGTGAAGCTGAACGAAGACGGGGGAGCCGCCGCCGCTGCCGGCGCGAACGAGGGCTACCAGCGGGCGGTGCTCGTGTTCGGCGCATTGATCGCCGTGTCGATCCTGTGCGGCCTCGTGCTCGCCGTGGCAGTGACGCGGTCCATCACCCTGCCCCTGGCCACCGGGGTCTCGATCGCTTCCGCCGTCGCCAAGGGCGACCTCACGACGTCGTTCCGTGTCGAAGGCAAGGACGAACCGGCGGCGCTGCTGCAGGCGCTGCAGCACATGAACCAGCAACTGGTGTCCATGGTGGGACAGGTGCGCCACAGCAGCGAGAACATCGCCACCGGAGCGGCCGAGATCGCGATGGGCAATGCGGACCTCAGCCAGCGCACCGAGCAGCAGGCCAGCAGCCTGGAGGAAACCGCCGCGTCGATGGAGGAACTGAGCAGTACGGTGAAGACGAATTCCGACACCGCCTACGAGGCCAACCAGCTGGCAGCCCGCGCCACCCAGGCCGCGGAACAGGGCGGCACCCTGGTCGGCAGCGTGGTGTCGACCATGCAGGCGATCGCATCCTCGTCGAACAAGATCGCGGACATCACCGGCGTCATCGACTCGATCGCCTTCCAG
>DHAE01000020.1:4423-93656 GCA_002397315.1 Comamonadaceae bacterium UBA4962 | reverse complement strand
GCTGAACGCGGCCGTGGAAGCCGCGCGGGCCGGCGAACAGGGCCGCGGCTTCGCGGTGGTGGCGAGCGAAGTGCGCACGCTGGCACAGCGTTCCGCCCAGGCGGCCCGGGAAATCAAGGACCTCATCGCGGACAGCGTGGCGAAGGTGGACAGCGGCAGCCAGTTGGTGGGCGAAGCGGGCCGCAGCATGGACGACATCGTCGCGCAGGTCCGGCAGGTCGGTACCCTGATCAGCGAGATCGCCAATGCCTCGGCCGAACAGAGCAGCGGCATCGGCCAGGTGGGCGAAGCCGTGAACCACCTGGACCAGGTGACGCAGCAGAATGCCGCGCTCGTGGAGCAGAGTGCCGCCGCGGCGGCCAGCCTCCGCTCGCAATCGGAGCAGCTCAACGCGCTGGTGTCGGTCTTCCAGCTACATCCGCATGCCTCACCGGCAGCGGCAGAGCGTGGTTCGCCCGGCGCGGGCTGGGCACGGACCGCGCTGCCGCATGCGCACCCAGGAGCCCTGTCGGCCGCCTGAGCGCTCCCGGGGCGGGCACGGGCAGCCCCGGCGCGGTTCGGCATGGCAGCCAAACGTCCGGCATCGCCAGCAGCGCCCGGGCCGTGCGCGTGGTACGGCGTCCTCCGGCAGACCTGGCCATCGATCGCGACCACAGTGTGCGAAAACGCACCGACGGGCCGGATGCCGCCCTGCACACTGCGGCCTTCGAACCACCTCTTGCCCAGGAGCACCCATGAACCACCCGACCGCCCCCTCCCGCAGCGGTTTCTCTACCGACGCTGCGCAGGCCTCTTCGATGGACGACGCCGGCAAGCTCGTGCTGCGGCTCGCGCTGGGCGTGCTGATCCTGCTGCACGGGGTCTTCAAACTGCAGAACGGCGCGGGCTTCATCACCGGCATGCTGGAGAAAGCCGGCCTGCCGGGCGCTCTGGGCTACCTGGTGTACGTCGGCGAAGTGCTGGCCCCGCTGCTCGTGATCGCCGGCCTCTTGACCCGTGCCGGCGCAGCCATCATCTTCGTCAACATGGTGGTGGCGATCGGCCTCGTCCACCTCGGCCAGCTGTTCAGCATGACGCAGCAGGGCGGCTGGGCGCTGGAGTTGCAGGGCATGTACCTGTTCGGCGCACTGGCCGTGATGCTGCTCGGCGCCGGCCGCTACAGCCTGGGCGGCGCGTACGGCCGGTTCAACTGACCTGTCAGCCGGCCAGGGCCGCGGCGGCCGACGGAATCCGCCCTTCCTCGATCCCATGGCACGCCACGCGCGTGCCGCCGTCGTCGATGAGCTGCGGGCGTTCCGTGCGGCAGCGGTCGTTGGCGTACGGGCAGCGCGGGTTGAACGCGCAGCCGGACGGCGGATTGAGCGGGTTCGGTACTTCGCCCTGCACGGGCGTGCGGGCGCGGCCCGTGTCGTGCATCTTCGGGATCGCATCCAGCAGCATGCGGGTGTAGGGATGGCGCGGCGCGGCGAAGAGCTCGCGCTTGTCCGCCAGCTCCACCAGGCGCCCGAGGTACATCACGCCCACCTGGTCGCTCACGTGGCGCACCACCGCGAGGTTGTGGCTGATGAACAGGTACGTGAGGTGGCGCGCGCGCTGCAGGTCCTTCATGATGTTGAGCACCTGCGCCTGCACCGATACGTCCAGCGCCGACGTGGGTTCGTCGCAGACGAGGAACTCGGGCTCGGTGGCCAGCGCCCGCGCGATCGAGATGCGCTGCCGCTGCCCGCCGGAGAACTGGTGCGGGTACTTGGCCATGTCGAGCGGCGAGAGGCCGACGGACTGCAGCAGTTCGCCCACGCGCTGCCGCAGCTGGGCCTTGTCGGTGATGAGGCCGTGCTCGCGCAGCGGCTCGCCGATGATGTCCTCCACGATCCAGCGCGGGTTCAGGCTCGCGTACGGGTCCTGGAAGATCATCTGGATGCGCTGGCGCATGGTGCGCGCATCGCGGCCCTTGAAGGCGGCGTGCGCATCCTGGCCGTCGAAGGTGAGGCCGCCGCGCGTGGGCTCGTACAGGCCCACCAGCAGACGCGCCACGGTGCTCTTGCCGCAACCGGATTCGCCCACCAGCGCGAGGGTCTTGCCCTTTTCGATAGTGAAGCTCACGCCGTCGACCGCATGCAGCAGCGTGCGCGGCTTGCGCTCCAGCACGCGGTTGAGCCACGGCGCGGAGACGTCGAAGGTCTTGGCGAGGTCGTGCGCCTGCACCAGCGGCGCGGTGGACGCGGCGGCAACGGTGGCGGCGTTCTTCGGGGGGGTGTGCGCGGTTTCGCTCATGACACGGCTTCCTGGATGGCGGCGGACGCGTTCGGCACGGCGGCATGCAGCCAGCACGCGGCGCGGGTCGGCCCGGCGGGCAGCAGCTCCGGCCGCTCCTCGCGGCAACGGTCGAAGGCATGCGGGCAGCGCGGGTTGAACGCGCAGCCCCGGGGAATGGCGTTGAGGCGCGGCATGGCGCCGTCGATCTGGTTCAGGCGCTCGCGGTCCTGCTCCATGTCGGGAATGGAAGCCATCAGGCCCGCCGTGTAGGGATGCGCGGGATGGTTGATCACCTCGTGCACCGGCCCGATCTCGGCGACGCGGCCCGCATACAGCACGGCGACGCGGTCGCAGGTTTCCGCGATCACGCCCATGTCGTGCGTGATGAGCATCACGGCCGCGCCGCGCGATTTGCAGATGTTCTTCAGCAGCTGGATGATCTGCGCCTGGATAGAGACGTCCAGCGCCGTCGTGGGCTCGTCGGCCACGATGAGCTGCGGCTCCGCCGCCAGTGCCAGGGCGATCACCACGCGCTGGCGCATGCCGCCCGAGAACTGGTGCGGATAGTGGTCCACGCGCTGCTCCGCCGCGGGAATGCCCGTGTCCTTGAGCAGCTGGATCGCGCGGCGGCGCGCCTCGGCGGCATTCACCGGCAGGTGCGTCTGGATGGTCTCGGTGAGCTGCCGGCCCACGGTGTAGAGCGGGTTCAGCGAGGTGAGCGGATCCTGGAAGATGGCACCGATGCGCCGCCCCCGCACATGCCGCATCTTCTGCGGCGGCAGGTCGTCGATGCGCTCGCCCTGCAGCACGATGCGCCCGCCCGCCACGCGGCCCGGCGGCTCCAGCAGGCCGATGATGGCCGCGCCGGTCAGCGACTTGCCCGCACCGGATTCGCCCACCACGCCCAGGATCTCTCCCGGCGCGATCGAAAAGGAAATGTCGTCCAGCGCCCGCAGCGTACCGCGGCGGCCCGGAAATTCGACGACGAGGTTCTCGACTTCAAGAAGGGACATGGCAGACCATCCATCCGTTATCCATTGCATTCCGCGCGGCGCGCGGCATGAGCGCGGCCCAGGCCAGGGCCGCCGCGCAAGGGCCGCCCCGCCGCGCTGGCGGCGTCCCCCTTCCCGTCGCGCAGCGACGAGAAAAGGGGGAAGCGGCGCAGCCGCTCAGGGGGTTGCGTTCCATCCCTAGCGGAGGCGGGGATTGAGAGCGTCGCGCAGCCAGTCGCCCAGCAGGTTCACCGACAGCGCGATCAGCACCAGCATCACGCCCGGGAACACCGTGATCCACCACTCGCCCGAGAACAAGTAATCGTTGCCGATGCGGATCAGCGTGCCGAGCGAGGGCGAAGTGGGCGGCGCGCCCACGCCCAGGAAGGACAGCGTGGCCTCGGTGATGATGGCCGTCGCCACCTGGATCGTGGCCAGCACCATCACTGGACCGAGCACGTTGGGCAGTACGTGGCGGCGCATGATGCGCAGGGACGACACGCCCGTCACCCGCGCGGCCTGCACGTATTCCTTGTTGCGCTCCACCAGCGTGGAGCCTCGCACCGTGCGCGCGTACTGCACCCAGCCCGTGAGCGAGATGGAGAGGATCAGCACGCCGAAGGCCAGCGACTCGTGCGCGTTCGGGAACACCGCCCGCCCCACGCCCGCGATCAGCAGCGCCACCAGGATCGCGGGAAAGGACAGCATCACGTCGCACAGGCGCATCAGCACCGCGTCGATCCAGCCGCCCTTGAAGCCCGCCAGCAGGCCGAGGGCCACGCCCACCACCACCGAGAGCGCGACCGAGGCCAGGCCGACGATGAGCGAGATGCGCGCGCCGTAGATCAGAGCCGAGAGGATGTCGCGGCCCTGGTCGTCGGTGCCGAACGGGTACTTCCAGGAGCCTCCCTCGCTCCAGCCCGGGGGCAGGCGCGCGTCGCTCAGTTCAAGCGTCGACAGATCGAATGGGTTGTGCGGCGCGACCCAGCCCGCGAACAGCGAGCAGAACACGCACACCAGCGCGATCGCCGCGGCACCGATGGCCACGGGCGAGGTACGGAAGCTGTAGCCGACATCGCTGTCGAACCATCGGAAAAGCGTTTTTTTCATCGTGGGGCTTCGGGAAGGCGCGGGCGGAACGGATCAGGGCATCACTTGGCGATGCTCATCCACTTGAACGGCATGAAGTTGTCGGCCATCTGCACCAGCGCCACCTTGCGCGACACGCCCCAGGCCAGGGCCTGCTGGTGCAGCGGGATGTGGCCGACGTCGGCGGCATGGATCTCGAAGGCCTCGCGGATCATCGCGTCGCGCCGCGCCTTGTTCGTCTCGGACTGGACCTGGCGCGTGAGCTGGTCCACCTTCGCGTTGCAGTAGCCGCCCAGATTGAACTGGCCCGCGCCCTTGTCGTCCACGCAGGCCATCAGCGCATTCATCGCGTTGTGCGCATCGTAGGTGGCGGGCATCCAGCCCAGCAGGTAGAAGCTGGTGTCGCGGCGCAGCACCTTCGGAAAATACGTGCCCTTGGTCTCGGCCTGCAGGTTCACCTTCACGCCGATGCGCGCGAGGTTGGCCGCCACGGCCTGGCAGATGCGCGCGTCGTTCACGTAGCGGTCGTTGGGGCAGTTCATGCCCACCTCGAAGCCGTTGGGGTAGCCGGCTTCGCCCAGCAGCTTGCGCGCCGCGTCGGCGTCGTAGGGCAGGCGCTTGATGTCCGGCTGGAAACCATTCACGCCCGGGCCCACCAGCAGGGCGGACGGGTTGGAGGCACCGCGCATCACGGTCTTGCGGATGCCCTCGATGTCGATCGCCTGGTAGAAGGCCTGGCGCACACGCTGGTCCTTGAAGGGGTTCTTGCCCTTCACGCTGGAATACAGCAGTTCGTCGCGCTTCTGGTCCATGCCCAGAAAGATGGTGCGCAGCTCGGGGCCGGTCACGGCGCGCGTGTTCGGGCTGGTGTTCACGCGCTCGATGTCCTGCACCGGCACGGGCTCCATCACGTCCACCTGGCCGGAGAGCAGCGCCGCGACGCGCGTGGCGTCGTTGCCGATGGGCGTGAACACCACCTCGGCCACGTTGCCCTCGATGGCGCCCCAGTACTGCGGGTTGCGCGCGAACACGGTGCGCACGCCGGGCTGGCGCTCGCGCAGGCGGAACGGGCCGGTGCCGTTGGCACGGAACGAGGCCGCGTTCTCCACGCCCTTGCGCCGGTCTACCGGCGCCGTCGCCTGGTTGGCCTCGCACCACTTGCGCGACATCATGTACACGAGCGTGAGCACGTCCGGCAGGATCGGGTACGGCGATTTGGTCTCGATCTCGATGGTGTGGTCGCCGAGCTTGCGCACTTCCTTGAAGTCGTTGGTGTACGTCTTCATGTCCGAGCCCTCGGCCTGCGTGCGCGCCAGCGAGAACAGCACGTCGTCCGCCGTGAACGGGCTGCCGTCGTGGAAGAGCACATTGCGCCGCAGCTCGAAGCGCCACACGGTGGGCGAAGTCTGCGTCCAGCCCGTGGCCAGCGCCGGCGCGAGGCTCAGGTCCTTGTTGCGGCCCACGAGCGGCTCGTAGACGTTGCCGGTCACGCTGAGCTGCAGGCTTTCATTGAGGGAGTGCGGATCCATCGACAGCGCATCGCCCTGGTTGGCGACACGGATGGTCTGCGCCCCGGCCGCGCAGGCGATCGCGATCAACGAAACGCCGAGGACGGCCCGCAGTGCCTTGCGTGGGAATGTCGTCATGGTGTGCCCGTAGGGATGGTGGTTGCAGAGGAACGGGAAATCCGGAACATGGGGCGCGGAGGTACTGCCTTCGCGGTCTCAGGCCACGGCCGACAGCGGCATGGCCTGCTCGACGAGGCTCGCGTGCAGCGCGGCCCCCAGCGGCAGGATCTCGTCGTTGAAGTCGTAGCGGTTGTTGTGCAGCGCGCTGTGGCTGGGGCCCGAACCCTGGCCGATGCGCAGGTAGGCGCCGGGCTTGCTCTGCAGCATGAAGGAGAAGTCCTCCGCGCCCATGCTGGGCTCCAGGTCGCGCACCACGTTCTCGGCGCCGACCAGCGAGGCCGCCACGTCGCCCGCGAACAGTGCGTCGCTCTCGGTGTTGATGGTCGCGGGGTAGATGCGCTCGTAGCGCACGCTGGCCGTGGCCCCGAAGCCCAGCGCCACGGCGCTGCACAGGTCCTTCAGGCGCTGCTCGATCATCTCCTGCACCGCGGGCGAGAACGTGCGCACCGTGCCCACCAGCGTGGCCGTGCCGGGCAGCACGCTGAAGGCCCCCAGGTCGCCCGCCTGCATGGCGCACATGCTGATCACCGCGCTGTCGAGCGGGCGCACATTGCGCGAGACGATGCCCTGCACCGCCGTGATGATGTGGGCGGCCACGAGCACCACGTCCACCGTCTGGTACGGGTGCGCGCCGTGCCCGCCGCGGCCGGCGATTTCGATCGTGATGCGGTCGGCCGAGGCCATCATCGCGCCCGAATTGAGCCCGATCGTGCCCGGGCGCATGGCCGGCCAGTTGTGCATGGCATAGACCGACTGCACGGGGAAGCGGTCGAACAGGCCGTCCTCCATCATCACGCGCGCGCCGCCGAAGCCTTCCTCGCCGGGCTGGAAGATCAGCACCGCCGTGCCGTCGAACTGCCGCGTGGCCGCCAGATAGCGCGCCGCGCCCACCAGCATGGCCGTGTGGCCGTCGTGCCCGCAGCCATGCATCAGCCCGGGCTTGCAGGACTTCCACGTGAACTCGTTCTGCTCGGCCATCGGCAGCGCGTCCATGTCGGCCCGCAGCCCGATCATGCTGCCGCTCGAACGGCCCTGCCCGTGGATCACGGCGACGATGCCCGTGCGGCCGATGCCGTCGTGGATCTCGTCCACGCCGCACACCTTGAGCGCCTCCTTCACGCGCGAGCCGGTGTAGACCTCTTCGAAGCCCAGTTCCGGATGCGCATGCAGATCGCGGCGGAACGCCGTCAGCTCCGGATGGAACTGCGCGATCTGGGAAAACGCCCGGCCTCCGGCCTTCAGGCGGGGCGCCTGCGATGACGCCGGTTTGGTGGTGGTTGCAACTGTCATCTCATTCATCCATGCCGCTATGCACCGTCCGCGCTCCACGAAACCGGCGCGGACTTCAACGTTCGAATGGCCGCGGAGCAGGCCACGCCAGCGGACGCCGCGGAACCGGCTTCGCCGGGCCGCTGGCGTCCAGCCCCTCGCCAGAGTCGAGGGGCGTTCGTCCCGTCCATGCCCGCGCAGGCGGGCACGGAGCGGCGCAGCCGCTCAGGGGGTGTTCCATCAATGCCCACCGGACTTGCCCACCCGCAGCCGCGGATCCACCGCGAAATACAGCAGGTCCACGACCAGGTTGATCACGACGAAGATCAGCGCGATCAGGCAGAGGTAGGCGGCCATCACCGGAATGTCGGCGAAGGTCACGGCCTGGATGAAGAGCAGCCCCATTCCGGGCCACTGGAACACGGTCTCGGTGATGATGGCGAAGGCGATCAGGCCGCCGAGCTGCAGCCCGGTGATCGTCATCACCGGCACCAGCGTGTTCTTGAGCGCGTGCCCGAAGTGGATCGCCCGGTCCGACAGGCCGCGGGCGCGGGCGAACTTGATGTAGTCGGTGCGCAGCACCTCCAGCATTTCCGCGCGCACCAGCCGCATGATGAGCGTGAGCTGGAAGATCGCGAGCGTCACGGCCGGCAGCACGATGTGGTGCCACCCCTTGGCGGTGAGCAGGCCCGTGTTCCACCAGCCGAGCTGCGTGACCGGGCCGCGCCCGAAGCTCGGGAACCAGCCCAGCTGCACCGCGAAGACGAGGATCAGCAGGATGCCGATCAGGAACGTGGGCAGCGACACGCCCAGCAGCGACAGCGTCATGAAGAGCTGGCTCGTGAACGTGCCGCGCCGCAGCGCCGCGTAGACGCCCATGGGTACCCCCACCACCAGCGCCAGCACGGCGGCGACCAGCGCCAGCTCCAGCGTGGCCGGGAACCGCTCGGCGATCAGGCTCGACACCTTCGCGCCCTGGCGCAGGCTCAGGCCGAACTCGCCCTGCGCCGCGTTCACCAGGAAGTGCCAGAACTGCACGATGAAGGGCTTGTCCAGCCCCAGCGCGGCACGCATTTCGCGGATCTGGTCCGGCGTGGCGTCCTGCCCGAGCAGGAAGGTGACGGGGTCGCCGACATACTGGAACAGCATGAAGGAGATGAAGGCCACCGCGACCATGACGATCACGGCCTGGAGGAGGCGTCGCAGAATGAAGGCAAGCATCGGAGGTGCGGCAGATAAGCGGGCATGCTAGCAGGGAGCAGGGCCACCGGAAGCAATACCCGGACCATCGCGGTCGGTGGATGCACGGGGGTCCGAGGTCCATGAAGGCGAACGCCGCTGGCGGCAGGTGCGGCCAGCGGCGTGATCGGTGCCATCCGCCCGAGGCGGATGAAGGAAAGCCCTTCGCGTCAGGCTCAGAAACGGTGGCGCAGGCCGATCGTGTAGCCCGTGCGGCTCTTGGCGCCGTTGGCCTGGCCGGCACCGTTGTTCAGGCTGACCTGGTCGCCCTTGAGCTTGGTGTGGTCGACTTCGATGTAGGCATCCGTCCGCTTGGAGAAGGCGTAGTCGAGTGCCATGGTGAAGAAGTCGGCCTTGGCCTTCGCCAGGTCGGTGTTGCCCTTCTGCTCTGCACGGAAGTAGTGCGCGCCCAGGTTGATCTGCGGCGTGATCTGGTAGCCCGCGCCGATCTTGTAGATCGTGCGCTTGTTGGCCGCCAGGAAGGCCGGGCCGCCGAAGCCGCCGTTGATGCCGCCCTGCCACATCGCGGCCAGCACGGCGCGGTCCACCGCGGTGAGCCCGTCGTCGACCTTGTTCTGGCCATAGCCGGCGTTGAAGTACCAGCTGCCCATGCGGTAGGAGCCGCCCAGCGTCCAGGCGTCGATCTTCTTGCCGGAAGCGAATTCGTAGTTCTGGTAGCCCAGGCCCGCCGCCAAGCCACCCGCGGCGTAGCGCACGTAGCCGCCGGCCGTCTTGCCGCCCGTGGGGCTCTTCTCGTCGAACGAGTACTGCAGGCCGCCACGCCACGGACCGACTTCGGCCATGTACTTGATCATGTTGTCCGCGCGGGCGCCGAGCGCGAAGCCGATCTCGGGCTTGTAGACGTCCATGTACGGCGAGTACGGATAGGACGCGTACGTGCTCGTCACGAGGTCGAACAGGATGTTGTACTGGCGGCCCAGCGTCACGCGGCCGAAGCCGCCCTGCAGGCCGACCCACGATTGCTGGAAATACGGGGAAGCCGGCGTGCCGGTGTCCGCGCCGAAGCGGTTTTCGAGATTGACCAGGGCCTTGGTGCCGCCGCCCAGGTCCTCGGACACGTTGATCCCCCAGCGGCTCTGCGACATGCCGCCGCCGACCATCTGGCTCAGCGATCCGCCCGGACTGCCGACGGGCCCTTCATTGTTGGTGTGGCGGTAGGCCATGTCCACGATGCCGTAGAGCTGCACACTGCTGGTGCCGGCCTGCTGGGCGAACGCGAAGGGGGCCACCGCTGCCAGGGTGGTCATGGCCACCGTTTTTTTCACAGACGAAATACGCATGTGTTGTCTCTTTCTGCGGAAGGGATGAGGGAACTTTCATTCTAGAAATCAATGCCTTCCGGCGGCACCTGCGGTCGCGCAGGAATCACAGTCGTTTTCCCTTAGTTCCTGTTACCTTCGTGACAAAAAAAAACGCTGCCCGAGGGCAGCGTTTTCGACTTGCTGGTCAAGCTGGCAGAGCCAGCCGGACATCAGAAAGCGTGGCGGACACCGACTTGCACGCCGGTCTGGTTGTCGCCCAGGCCAGGACCTGCAACGGTCAGACCCTTGGTGGGCAGGCCCAGGTTGGAGTTGTCCTTGTTCTTCACGTAAGCCACGGTGCCGTACAGAGCGGTGCGCTTGGACAGGTTGTGGACATAGCCCAGGGACAGCTGGTGTGCCTTGGAGTCGATGGCCTTCTGGTCGTACAGGGCGTATTGCAGCTTGAATTCGCCGGCGCCGACGGGCATGGAAGCGCCCAGAGCGTAGTTGTTGAACTTGGCGTCGCCGGAGAAGGCGTTGCCTTCGTACTTCGACTGTTGGGCCAGGGCGGTCAGCTTGGCAACGTTCAGGTTGTACGAAGCGCCGATCGTCAGGATGTTGTGCTTGCCGGCGGTGGAGATGCCACCCAGGGTGAAGCCCATGTTGCGCTGGTCATACGCCACGGTCACGCTCAGGGGGCCGTTGTCGTAAGCAGCGAAACCGCCGATGTAACGGCCAGCCTTGCCGGTGGTTTGCTCGTCGAAGCCGTAGCCCAGACCGCCGGTGAAGCCACCGAAGTTCGGGGTGTAGTAGCTCAGCATGTTGCTGGAGCGGATGTTGTTCGTGTCAGCGGTCACGCCCGTGGCGCCGTTCAGGCCGAGCCACTCGTTCCAGCCTTGGAACTGGCCGATACCAGCTTGACCGAACAGGTCGTAGCCGCTGACCTTGGAGTAGCTGGGGGTCAGTTCGCGGCCCATGCGCACTTCACCGAAGTTGCCCATCAGGCTGATCGTGGAGCGGCGTTGGAAGTTGAAGCCGTTGGCGTTGCCGTTGTCGCCGAAGATCTCGCCTTCGAGCCAGAAGCCAGCCTTCAGGCCACCACCCAGGTCTTCCGTGCCACGGAAGCCCAGACGGCTCGTAGCGTTGCCGCTGGTGGTCAGGCCGTAGACGCTGTCACCGGCAGCGTTGGCGTGGTTCACGTACGTCACGCCCGTGTCGACGATACCGAACATCGTGACGGAAGATTGAGCCATTGCGGCGCCGGAAGCAGCCAGCACGGCCAGGGCAATCAGGGATTTTTTCATTGCGAGTTACTCCAAGGTTAAACGAGGGCGCCGGTTCGGGGGGCTGGTACGCACGACAGGCGCAGTCCGCCAACCCCGGGCCAACCTCCTGGTGGGGAAGTTGTCCTTATTGCAACAGACGCCGTTCCGTTTCGCAAAGGAATTCCCTCACAATCGCCCCGAAAGGCCCTTTTCGTTGCAGCATCGCAACACAGCGGCCGGCGCTTCCGAACCGATAGCGAACGAGACGAATGTGGGGCCCTTTGCTACCGTTTTCGCAGCACCACCGCCCTTCGATCATCGATTATTAACGCCATGGACCAGCTCCTGATAGCCGCCGACAACGCCCTGCGCACGCTCTTCGCCAAGCCCCGCGCGGCCCAGCCCTCCCCCGCGAAAGGCCTGCCGGAAGGCGACCTGTCGGCCGCGCAGCGGCGCGAGGCGGGCGCGCTCATGCGCGTGAACCACGTCGGCGAGGTATGCGCCCAGGCGCTCTACATGGGGCAGGCGTCCGTCACGCAGGATCCGGCGCTGCGTGCGCACCTGCTGGAGGCCGCGCGCGAGGAAACCGACCACCTCGCATGGACGGCGGAGCGCATCGAGGCGCTGGGCAGCCGGCCCAGCCTGCTCAATCCCCTGTGGTTCGCCGGCGCCTTCGCGATCGGCTGGGCGGCGGCCCGCGTGAGCGATGCGGCCAGCCTGGGCTTCGTCGTGGAGACGGAGAACCAGGTGTCGCGGCACCTGCAGGGCCACCTGAAGCGCATGCCGCGGCAGGACGCCGCGTCGCTGGCGGTGATCGCGCGCATGCAGGCCGACGAGGAGCGCCACGCCGCGCAGGCGCGTGCATCGGGCGCCGCGGAGCTGCCGGCGCCCGTGCGCGCGGCGATGTCCGCGGCCGCCAAGGTCATGACGACCACGGCCCACTATGTATAGCGTTTCGGCGCGCCGGGGAAGCAGGATAAATCCCGCTGGCAGCGGCGCCGTGCCGCCCGCCCCGGCGCCCGCCTTCAGGCCTCGACGATCTCGAAGCCGGTCGTGATCCGCGCGGTCTTGCCGAGCATGATGCTGGCCGAGCAGTATTTCTCGTGGCTCATGGCGATCGCGCGTTCGACCGCGGCCGGCGGCAGCCCCCGACCCGAGACGGTGAACTGCATGTGGATGTGCGTGAAGACCTTCGGATCGGTGTCCGCGCGCTCGGAGGTGAGCTTCACGCTGCAGCCCCGCACGTCGTGCCGGCCGCGCCGCAGGATCAGCACCACGTCGTAGGCGGTGCAGCCGCCGGTGCCGGCGAGCACGGTTTCCATCGGCCGGGGAGCGAGGTTCTGGCCGCCGTTGGCGGGGTTGGCGGCATCCGGCGCCCCGTCCATCGCGAGCACGTGGCCGCTGCCGGTTTCCGCGATGAACCCCATGCCCGAGCGTGCGCCCGAGGCGCCGGTCCAGGTGACTGTGCATTCCATGTTGTTTTTTCCCATCAATCGGGTGGTGAAACGATTTTCCACCGCTGCCCGTTGCGAATTTTGCTGCATCGCAGCATCGGTTGCGCTACACTTCGTCCATGCGTTGCCCGAAAGGGCTCGGCGGGGCTCCAAAGCTGGCCGACGCACCGATTGTCTCCTCCATCTCCTCAAAGGATGGATTCGGCCCCGGGTCTCACGATCCGGGGCCGTTTTTTTTGCGCCGGCACCTGGGCCGCTTCTGCGCGCAGGCGTGCCCCTTCCGGGCTCGGCCTATGATGTCGGCCCCGCCGCAGCGCCTCCCGCCCTGCGGGCGGGCCGGCTTTGCATCCGCCGCCCACGCACCCATGACGACGAAGACCACCCCGCCCTCCCCCGCCCTGGCCCCTGCCGACTACCTCAAGAAGATCCTCACGGCGCGTGTCTACGACGTGGCCGTCGAATCCGCACTGGAGCCCGCGCGCGCCCTGGGCCGCCGGCTGCACAACACGGTGCTGCTCAAGCGCGAGGACCAGCAGCCGGTGTTCAGCTTCAAGCTGCGGGGTGCCTACAACAAGATGGCGCACCTCACGCCCGAGCAGCTGCAGCGCGGGGTGATCTGCGCCTCCGCCGGCAACCATGCGCAGGGCGTCGCGATGAGCGCCAAGCGCCTGGGCGCGCGCGCGGTGGTGGTGATGCCGACGACGACGCCGCAGTTGAAGGTGGACGCCGTGAAGACGCTCGGCGGCGAGGTGGTGCTGCACGGCGACAGCTATTCGGACGCCTACGAGCATGCCGCCCGGCTGCAGCAGGAACAGGGACTGACCTTCGTGCATCCGTTCGACGATCCCGACGTGATCGCCGGCCAGGGCACGATCGCGATGGAGATCCTGCGCCAGCTCCAGAGCCTGGGCAGCAACCGGCTGGACGCCGTGTTCGTCGCGATCGGCGGCGGCGGCCTGGTGAGCGGCGTGGCGAACTACATCAAGGCCGTGCGGCCCGAGATCCGCATCATCGGCGTGCAGATGAACGATTCCGACGCCATGGCGCAGTCGGTGGCGTCAGGCCGCCGCGTGGCGCTGCCCGACGTGGGCCTGTTCTCCGACGGCACGGCCGTGAAACTGGTGGGCGAGGAAACCTTCCGCGTGGCGAGCGGGCTCGTGGACGAGTTCATCACGGTGGATACCGATGCCGTCTGCGCCGCGATCAAGGACATCTTCGTGGACACGCGCAGCATCGTCGAGCCGGCCGGTGCGCTCGCCGTGGCCGCGATCAAGCAGTACGTGGCCGAGCGCAAGACGCGTGGCGAGACCTATGCGGCGATCCTGTGCGGCGCCAACATGAATTTCGACCGGCTGCGCTTCGTGGCCGAGCGCGCCGAAGTGGGCGAGGAGCGCGAGGCGCTGCTGGCCGTGACGATTCCCGAAGAGCGCGGCAGCTTCCGGCGTTTCTGCGAGGTGGTGGGGCAGTTGCCGGGCGGGCCGCGCAACGTGACCGAGTTCAACTACCGCATCAGCGATGCCGCCCAGGCCCATGTGTTCGTCGGTCTCACCACGCACGGCAAGGGCGAATCGGAGAAGATCGCGCGCAACTTCCAGCGCCATGGCTTCGAGGCGCT
Organism: Comamonadaceae bacterium UBA4962; assembly: GCA_002397315.1. Taxonomy (GTDB): domain Bacteria; phylum Pseudomonadota; class Gammaproteobacteria; order Burkholderiales; family Burkholderiaceae_C; genus Paracidovorax. The sequence goes on along the minus strand of DHAE01000020.1, from coordinate 79,527 downwards.
GGACCTCACGCACGACGAGCTGGCCAAGGAGCATCTGCGCCACCTCGTGGGCGGGCGATCGGGCCTCGCGCAGGACGAGCGGCTGCTGCGCATCGTCTTTCCCGAGCGGCCGGGCGCGCTCTTCAAGTTCCTGAGCATGATGCAGCCGAGCTGGAACATCAGCCTCTTCCATTACCGCAACCAGGGCGCGGACTACGGCCGCATCCTCGTGGGCATGCAGGTGCCGGCGAGCGACGCCGATGCGTTCGACGCGTTCCTCAAGACGCTGGGCTACCCCTACGTGGAAGAAACGCAGAACCCGGCATACCGGCTGTTCCTGCAGGCGCCCGCGGGCCAGGGCTGAGGGCCAGGCCCATGCCGCGGCAACTGCGCCCGATCGGGCGATCGCGCATCCACCCGTCCTGACCTTCCGCATGCAGGCCGTCCGCCATTTCCTGCTGGCCGTGCAGTTCTTCACCCGCATTCCGGTGACGGGCCGGTGCGCCGACTGGGTGGGCTTCAGCCCGGCCATGCTGCGCGCCAGCGCGGCGCATTTTCCGGGCGTGGGCTGGATCGTGGCGGGCGTGGCGGTGGCCGTGTACGCGCTGCTGCAGGCACGGCTGGGCCCGGGGCCGCTCGCCGCGCTGGCCTGCGCCGCGCTCAGCACGGCTGCCACCGTGCTGGTGACGGGGGGCTTCCACGAGGACGGCCTCGCCGACGTGGCGGACGGACTGGGCGGCAGTGCGCAGCGCGAGCGGGCGCTGGAGATCATGAAGGATTCGCGGATCGGCGCGTTCGGCGCGATGGCGCTGGTGCTGGCGCTGGCCGCCAAAATGGCGCTGCTCGCACTGCTGGGGCAGAAAGGCGGGGCCGTCCCTGCCTGCGCGCTGGCCGGCGCGCACGTGGTGTCGCGCTGCTGGCCGCTGCTGCTGGTGCGCACGCTGCCCCACGTGGGCGACACGGCCACTTCGAAAAGCAAGCCGCTGGCCGACCGCATCGCCGGCCGGGCGTTGCTGGCCGCCGTGGCCTGGACCGTGCCTGCCGTCTTGCTGGTGCTGTGGGTGCTGGGCCCGGTTGCAGCGCTGGGCGCGTTGTGCGCGAGCGCGCTGGCGGCCTGGGTGATGCGCGGCTGGTTCGCACGGCGCCTGCAGGGCTTCACCGGCGACGGCCTGGGTGCGACGCAGCAGGTGTGCGAGATCGCGTTCTACCTGGGCGTGGCGCTGGCGCTCGGGCCATCGCCCGCATGACGCCCCGGCGGCCACGCCTCTGGCTGGTGCGGCATGCCGCGCCGCGCATCGCCGCAGGAACCTGCTATGGGGCATCCGACGTGGGCGCCGATGCGGTCGGCACGCACGAGGCCGCCCGGCGCCTGGCCGCCGCGCTGCCGGCCGATCGCGTCCTGGTACGGCACTCGCCGCTGGCCCGCTGCGCGCAACTGGCCCGGGCCCTGGAGGCGCTGCGGCCGGACCTCGTCGCTCGGCCGGACGCGCGGCTGGCGGAGATGGATTTCGGCGCATGGGAGGGCCGCCCGTGGAGCGACATCGGCCGCGATGCGGTGGATGCGTGGACAGCGGACTTCGCGGGCCATGCGCCGGGCGGCGGCGAAAGCCTCGCGCGCATGCTGGCGCGGGTGGCGGCCGCGTTCGCCGAAGCGCGGGCCGAATGCGGGCCCCAGGCGGCAGGGGACGTGGTGTGGATCACGCATGCCGGCGTGGCGCGCTGCGCGCGCTGGTGCCTGCAATCGCCGGGCCGCATGCCGCGGGCCGACGAATGGCCCGTGACCGCGCCAGCCTTCGGGGAATGGGAGTGCGTGGAACTGCCCGCCGCGCCCATGATCGAGCCCGGTTGAGGCGCGCCCGGAGCAGGCGCCCACCCCCGTCACCCCGGTGGCTCAGCCGCCTTTTTCGGGCACTTCGAGTGTGACGGCGCCCTCGGTGCCTTCGGCCGGCCCCAGGCGCACCTGCCGGCGGCCGAGCGATTTCACCACGAGGCCGTCGGCCACCGTGGCGCCCAGACGGAACGGTCGCGCGGGTTGGTTGTCTACCGCGATGAGCGCCGCGCCGCCACCGCTCGCCGTGCCGGCCAGGACGCCCTGCAGGACGAACCGGGTGGGGGCGGCCACCACCGTGGGCGCGGCCGGTGCCGGGCCCGCGCCCAGCAGGCGTGCGAGTGCCTGGGCATCGGGCAGCGGCGGTGCGGGCGCGGCCACGGGCGCGGAAACCAGCGCGGGCCGCACCGCGAGCTTGAGGCCCCAGTAGACGAGGCTCGCTCCCGCGAGGGCCCACAGCGCGAGCGTGCCGAGCCGCGGTCCCCAGGGAGCGGAGGTGTTTGTCATCATGTCGCGATTATCATTGACCGCATATGTTTTCCACATTTCAGAACACCGTGATTCCCCGCAACGCAGGCGCCCTCGCACGGAGCGCACGGAATGCCCGCCGCCGCATCGTGCGGGGCTTCACGCTGATCGAGCTGATGGTGGTGCTCGTCATCATCGGCGTGCTGGCCGCGCTGATCGTGCCCAACGTGATCGACCGTGCGGACGACGCCCGCGTGACGGCCGCCCGCACCGACATCACCAACATCGTGCAGGCGCTGAAGCTCTACCGCCTGGACAACCAGCGCTACCCCACCGCGGAGCAGGGCCTGCAGGCACTGATCGCCAAGCCCACGAACGGCCCGGTGCCGGGCAACTGGCGCCCCTACCTGGAGAAGCTGCCCAACGACCCCTGGGGCCGGCCCTACCAGTACCTGAACCCCGGCATCAAGGGCGAGGTGGACGTGATGTCCTTCGGCGCCGACGGGCAGTCGGGCGGCGAGGGGAAGAATGCCGACGTCGGCAGCTGGCAGTAAGGTCCCGCCGCGCCGCTCCCGCGCCGGGGGCTTCACGCTGCTGGAACTGCTGGTGGTGGTCTCGCTGATCGCCATCGCCACGGCGGGCGTCGGATTCGCCCTGCGGGACGACGGCAGCACGGCCCTGCAGCGCGAGGGCGAACGCCTCGCCGCGCTGCTGGAAGCCGGCAGGGCGCAGTCGCGCGCCTCGGGCGCCCCGGTGCGCTGGCGCGCGGCCGGCGGAACGTTCCGCTTCGAAGGGCTGCCCGGCAATCCCGCGCCGGGCACCTGGCTCGATGCGTCCACCTACGCGGTCGGGCCGGCGCTGCTGCAGCTCGGGCCCGAGCCGATCATCGCGCCGCAGCAGGTGGTGATCGCGAGCCAGTCCCATCCGGGCCGGGCGGTGCGCGTGGCGACCGACGGCCTGCGGCCCTTCACGGCGGAGGCCCTGCAGTGAGCCCCGGGCGCCGCTGGCGCCGCGCGTGCCGGCCCTACGGCCGACGCCCGCAGGCCGGCTTCACGCTCGTCGAAGTGCTGGTGGCGCTGGCGATCGTCGCCATCGCGCTCACGGCCGGTACGCAGGCCACCTCGGCGCTGGCGCGCAATGCCGCGCGGCAGGCCGACGTGATGCTGGCGCACGTGTGCGCCGAGAACGAACTCGTGAAGATGCGGCTCTCACGCCAGATGCCGTCCATCGGCGACAGCACCGTGCCCTGCGAGCAGGCCGGGCTGCGCTACGACGTGGCAGTGGCCGTGCGGCCGACGCCCAATCCGCAGTTCCGCCGGGTGGACGCGCAGGTGTTCGACGCCGTGGGCCCGGTGCTGCGGCTCTCCACCATCGTGGGAAGGTATTGATGCGCCGTGCTGCCGGCTTCACCCTGGTGGAACTGCTGGTCGCGATCGCAGTGATGGCGCTGCTGGCGATCATGAGCTGGCGCGGCCTGGACGGCATGGCGCGCGCACAGGAGCAGACCCGCGCGCGTTCCGACGATCTGCTGGTGCTGCAGGCGGCGCTGTCGCAGTGGGCGGCCGACCTGGACGCCGTGCAGGACATCGGCCAGACCGAACCGATCGATTGGGACGGGCAGGTGCTGCGCCTCACGCGCCGCGGCAGCACGACGCCGGACGAAGGCGCCTTCGTCGTCGCCTGGGCGCGGCGTGCCGTGGGCGGCACGGACCAGTGGCTGCGCTGGCAGTCGCCGCCGCTGCGCACGCTCGGCGACTGGAACATCGCGTGGCAGCGCGCGGCGCTGTGGGCCCGCTCCGGGGGCGCGGGCGGTGCCGCCACCGAGCGCGGCGAGACCGTGCTGATGCCGCTGCAGGACTGGCGCCTGTTCTACTACCGCGACGGCGCGTGGTACAACGCCCTGTCGAGCAATGCCACGGGCCCCGTCGCCCAGACCCTGGGGCCCACCGCATCGACCACGATCCCGGACGGTGTGCGGCTGCAGTTGGTGCTGCCGCCGGGCCGGGCGCTCACGGGCACGATCACGCGCGACTGGATCAATCCCACCCACGGCGGAGGCAAATCGTGAAACGCGCGCCGGCCATCCGCAGGCATCCACGGCGCGGGGAAACGCGCGGTGCCGCGCTGCTGGCGGCCATGCTCACGGTCACCCTGGTGGCCACCTTCGCAGCGGCGGCCATGTGGCAGCAGTGGCGGGCCGTCGAGGTGGAGACGTCGGAGCGTGCGCGCGTGCAGTCGGCCTGGCTGCTGGTCGGTGCGCTGGACTGGTCGCGGCTGATCCTGCGCGAAGACCTGTTCGCCCGCGGCGGCGACGGCACCGACCATCTCGCCGAGCCCTGGGCGGTGCCGCTGGAGGAAGCGCGGCTGTCGACGTTCCTGGCGGCGGGCCCCGACGGCGCGGCCGCCGAGCCGGACGCGAGCACGGACACCTCCAATGCCTTCCTCTCGGGACAGATCACCGACCTGCAGTCGCGGCTCAATGTCTACAACCTCGTGGAAGGCAAGTCGGTCTCGGCAACCGCACTGCGCCAGTTCACGCGGCTCTTCGAGGCGCTGGGGCTGCCGCAGCCCGAGCTGCTGGGCCTGGCGGCGAACCTGCAGAAGGGCCTGTCGGTCGCGGGCGGCAATGCGGCGGCCGGGCCAGGCGGCACGCCGGACACTGCACCGGCACCGTCCACGCAGGGAACCGGGGCATCGTCCACCGATCTGTCCACCGTGCCGCTGATGCCGCGCAGCTTCACGCAGCTCACCTGGCTGGGGCTGTCGCCCGCCACCGTGGCGGCGCTGGAGCCCTACGCGACGCTGCTGCCGCGGCGCACGCCCGTGAACATCAACACCGCGAGCGCGCAGGTGCTGCAGGCGAGCATCGACGGGCTGGACATGGCCGGCGCCCAGCGGCTGGTGCAGGCGCGGGAATCGCAGCATTTCAAGACCCTGGCCGACGCGAGCCGGCAGCTGGGTGGCACGCTGCAGATCGCCTCCGAGACGCATTCGACCATGTCGGCGTACTATGAAGTGCGGGGCCGGCTGCGCCTGGGCGACACCGTGGTGGAAGAGCGTTCGCTGGTCTACAAGGCGGGCTCGACGGCGCGCACGCTGTGGCGCGAGCGCGGCGCCTTCGTAAGGAGCACGGCGCCTGCGACCTGAGCGGCGCGCGGGCCGCCGGCCGACCGTCATGCGAGGCCCCTAAAATGGCCCGCGAATCCCATCCATGAGCACCCTCGTCCTTTTCCTGCCCCAGGGCAGCGCCCCCGGTCCGGCCACCGAATACAGCTACGCGCTGACCACGGACGGCCATACCGCGACCCGCCATGACAGCGCCCCCGCCCCGCTATTGCCCGACCCGGGCCGCGCGGGCGAGGTGGTGGCCGTGGTGCCCATCCGCGCATTGTCCTGGCAGCGCGTGACGCTGCCGCAGGGTGCGGGCGCGCAGGCCCCGCGCCTGCGGGCCGTGCTGGAAGGCCTGCTCGAAGAGCGCCTGCTGGACGACCCGCAGCAGCTGCACTTCGCGCTGGAGCCCGGTGCACGCACCGGCGTACCGGTCTGGGTGGCCGTCTGCGACCGGGCCTGGCTGCGCGCGTCGCTGCAGGCCCTGGAGGCCGCGGGCCGCCCCGTGCAGCGGATCGTGCCCGAATTCGCGCCCGGCGCGGGCGGCGACGGCCCCTCCGGCTATTTCGTGATCGGCACGCCCGAAGATCCGTTCCTCGTGGCCGCGGGCCAGGGGCCCGACGCCGTGCCGGCGGTGCTGCCGCTCTCGCCCGCCGCGCTGCAGCTCACGGGCGCATTGCACCCCGGCAGCCCGGGCGGCACGGCCGAAGACGAGGCGCCGCCCGAGGTGCTGGCCGAGCCGGCCGTGGCCATCGCCACCGAACGGATGCTCGGCCGCCCCGCCGTGCTGCACACGGCCAGCCAGCGCGCGCTGGCGGCGGCGCGCGGCGCGTGGGACCTGGCGCAGTTCGAGTTCGCCAGCAACCGCCGCACGCGCACGCTGCGCAAGGCGGGATCGGCCTTCGGCAGCTTCGCGCGCGCGCCGCAGTGGCGTGCGGCGCGCTGGGCGCTGGGCGTGTGCGTGGCGGCGCAGCTCGTGGGCCTGAACGCCTGGGCCTGGCAGGAGCGGCAGGCGCTGGCGGCCAAGCAGGCCGGCATCCGCAGCGCGCTCACGCAGACCTTCCCGCAGGTGCAGGTGGTGGTGGATGCGCCGGTCCAGATGGAGCGCGAAGTGGCACGGCTGCGCCAGCAGGCGGGCGGCGTCTCCACGCGCGACCTGGAGCCGATGCTGGCCGCCGCGGGCGCTGCGCTGCCCGCCGGCCGACTGCCCACGGCCATCGACTACACCGTGGGCGAGTTGCGCCTGCGGGGCATCGAATGGCAACCCGATGAACTGGCCGCCGTCAACGAGCGGCTGACCGCGTCCGGCTACCAGGCGGCGCTGCAGGACGGCGCACTGGTGGTGCGCGAAGGAGCCCGCCCATGAAGCCGCTGCAGCGAACCCCGGCCGCCACCCGGCCTGCCGCGGGCGCCGGGGCCCGCACCGAGGCGCTGCGCGCCCGCTGGAAAGCGCTGGCGCCGCGCGAGCAATCGCTGGTGCTGGCCGCCGCCGCGCTGGTCGCGCTGGCGCTGCTCTGGTGGGTGCTGCTGGCGCCCGCCGTGCGCACGCTGCGCGAGGCGCCGCAGCGCCATGCCGAACTCGACGCGCAACTGCAGCGCATGCAGGCCCTGCAGGCCGAAGCGCTGCAGCTGCAGGCCGCCCCCGCGGCACCACCCGGGGATCCGTCCCAGGCATTGCGCACCTCGCTCACGCAACGGCTCGGCCCCCAGGCCCAGGTCGCGGTGCTGGGCGACCGCGCCACGGTCACGCTGAAGGCAGCGCCTGCCGACGGGCTCGCCGGATGGCTGGCCCAGGCCCGCAGCAATGCGCGCACCGTACCGGTCGAGGCCAAGCTGGCACGCAGCACGGCAGCCCCGGCCGCCGCCACGCCGACAGGCCCGGCCGTGATGGGCCCGGCCACTTCGCCCCGCACGGCGGGCGCTGCACGCAGCGCCCCGGCTCCGGCACCCGCCGCCGACGATGCCATGCCGCGCTGGGACGGCACGCTGGTGCTGGCGCTGCCCGCACGGTAGGCACGGCAGCACCGGCCCGCGCCCACCGTCTTCCGTCCATTCGACCCACTTTTCTTCAACGCTCCCATTCACCGTGCTCCGCAGCCCCGCCCGCTCCCTTCGCACCTCCGCCGCACGCCCACCGCGCTCTCCCCGCGCCTGGGCCGTGGCCGGCTGCCTGCTGGGGGCACTGCCCGTGCTGCTGCTGTTCGCGCCCGCCTCCTGGCTGGCCGCGGGCGTGGAACGCGCGAGCGGGGGCCAGGTGCTGTTCGCCCAGCCGCGCGGCACGGTCTGGACCGGTTCCGCCCAGCTGGTGCTGACCGGCGGCCAGGGCAGCGCAGACCGCGCCGCGCTGCCGGGCCGGCTGCACTGGCGGCTGCGGCCCGCGTGGGGCGGACTGCACGCGCAGCTGGCGGCCGATTGCTGCACCTCCGCGCCGATCGCTGCCCGCGTGGCACTGCGCTGGGGCGGCGTGCACGTGGCGGTGGCCGACGGCCTGAGCCAGTGGCCGGCCGCGGTGCTGTCGGGGCTGGGAACCCCCTTCAACACGCTGCAGCCGCAGGGCCGCCTGGCGCTGCGCACGCAGGGTCTCGCGCTGGACAGCGCGGCCGGGCGCGTGGTGGTCTCGGGCCAGGCGCAGCTCGACGCGCTCGGCATGTCCTCGCGCCTGTCGACGCTGCGCCCCATGGGCAGCTACCGGTTCACACTGCAGGGCGGCGAGGTGACCACGCTGTCGCTCGCCACGCTGGACGGCGCGCTGCGCCTGACGGGCAGCGGCCGCTGGATCGGCCAGCGCCTGCGCTTCGAGGGCGAGGCCACGGCCGCGCCGGAGCGCGAAGGCGCGCTCTCCAACCTTCTCAACATCATCGGACGGCGCACGGGCGCGCGGTCCCTCATCACCGTCGGTTGAATCCTATGACTTCCACGACTTCGCAACGCCTGCGGTTCGCATTCGCCCTCCACTCCATCGCCTTCGGGGCGATGCTCGCCACGCTCTGCGGCCCGCTGCACGCCCAGACCACGGCCACGGGCGCCGCGCCCTCCAGCGTGCAGCCCGGCGAGCCGGTGACGCTCAATTTCGCGGGCGCCGACATCGAGGCCGTGGCGCGCACCATGGCCACCATCACCGGGCGCAACGTGGTGGTGGACCCGCGCGTGAAGGGCCAGCTCACCCTGGTCACCGAACGGGCGGTGCCACCGGCCGCCGCCTTCCAGCAGTTCCTCGCCGCGCTGCGGCTGCAGGGCTTCACGGTGGTGGAATCCGGCGGCCTCTACAAGGTGGTGCCGGAGGCGGACGCCAAGCTGCAGTCGGGCGGGGTGACCGTGACGCAGGGCGGCTCGGGCCGGGCGCCGGGCGGCGGGCAGATCGTCACCCAGATCTTCAAGCTCAATTTCGAGAACGCGGCCAACCTGGTGCCGGTGCTGCGGCCGCTGATCAGCCCGAACAACACCATCAACGTGAACCCCGGCAACAACTCGCTGGTGATCACCGACTACGCGGACAACCTGCAGCGCATCGCGCGCATCGTGGCGGCGATGGACGTCTCCAACGCGAGCGACGTGGAAGTGATCCCGCTGCGCAACGCAGTGGCGAGCGAACTCGCGCCGCTGGTGTCGCGCCTGGTCGAGGGCACCGGCAGCGCCACGGGCGCGGGCGGCGCGGCCCCGGGCACCGCGGGCGCCGTGCCGGGTCAGAGCGACACCGCCTACCGCACGACGCTGCTGCCGGAGCCGCGCAGCAATTCGCTGATCGTGCGGGCGGCCAACCCGGCGCGCCTCGCGCTGGTGCGCACGCTGGTCGAGAAGCTGGACCAGGCGCCGATCGCCGGCAGCGGGTCGGCCTCCGGCAACATCCACGTGGTCTACCTCAAGAACGCCGACGCCACCAAGCTCGCCACCACGCTGCGTGCCGCGCTGGCCGCGTCGATGGGCAACGGCAGCGGCGGCGCATCGGGCGGCGCGCCGTCGGTGGGCGGCGGCTCGGGCTCCACGGGGCTTTCGGGAGGATCGGGCATGCTGCAGGCCAGCACCGGCGGCATGGGCGGCACCGGGATGGGCGGCGGCTCCAGCGGCGGCGGCCTGGGCAGCAACGCGGGCAGCCTGAACAGCGCCAACAGCAACCAGCCCTCCACCGGCGGGCAGATCCAGGCCGATCCGTCCACCAACTCGCTCATCATCTCGGCGCCCGAACCCCAGTTCCGGCAATTGCGCGCGGTGATCGACCAGCTCGACGGCCGGCGCGCGCAGGTACTGGTGGAGAGCCTGATCGTCGAGGTCGCGGCCAACAAGGTGGCCGACTTCGGCATCCAGTGGCAGGGCGTGATGGGCAACTACGGCAGCGGCACCGTCGGCATCATCGGCACCAATTCCAGCGCATCCGGCGGGGCGAACATCCTGAACCTGGCGCTCGCGGCGGCCAGCGGCAGCGTGAGCGGCGTCACCTCCGCCCTCGCGGCCAACGGCGCCCGCCCGGGCAACGGCCTCAACCTGGCGATCGCGCCGCGCATCAACGGCAACTACTACCTGGGCGCGCTCGCCAACTTCCTGGAGAACACGGGCGACGCCAACGTGCTCTCCACGCCCAACCTGATGACGGTGGACAACGAAGAGGCGCAGATCATCATCGGCAACAACGTGCCGTTCGTGACCGGTTCCTACGCCAACAGCACCGGCAGCAGCACCGTGAACCCATTCACGACCGTGGAGCGCAAGGACGTGGGCCTGATGCTGCGCGTGCGCCCGCAGATCAGCGAGAACGGCACGGTGAAGCTCACGCTCTACCAGGAAGTCTCGCAGGTGGACGCGAGCACGCTGTCGCAGGCCAACGGGCCGACGACGAGCAAGCGCTCGATCGAATCCACGGTGCTGGTCAACGATGGCAGCGTGATCGTGCTGGGCGGTCTGCTGGAAGACCGCTACGCAATGGGCCAGGACAAGGTGCCGCTGATGGGCGACCTGCCCGTCGTGGGCGGGCTCTTCCGCAACGAGAACCGCTCGCGCCGCAAGACCAATCTGATGGTCTTCCTGCGCCCGGTGGTGATCCGCGACAACGCGACCAGCGACGCGCTCATGGTGGACCGCTACGAGGCGATCCGCGCGCTGCAGCAGAACATCCAGCCGGCGCCCAGCACGGTGATGCGCGCGGTATCGGAAGCGCCGATCCTGCCGCCGCTCGCGCCTTCGCCCGCCCCGGCACCCGCGTCCGCGGCCACGCCGCAGGGCGTGGTGCCCGCGACGCCCACCGTGCGCACCGCCCCGCCCGCGCCGCTGGTGCCGCTCGCGCCGCCGCCACTGCCGCCCGTGCCCAACCGTGCCCCGGCGCCAGCCGATGCCGGAGCCTACAACCCGCAGTAACGGGCCTCTCACCCACAGCCCCCCCCGCCACCACGCCATGCGCCATCCGCTCCCCTATGCCTTCGCGCGCACCTCGCAGCTGCTGCTGGAGGACGACGGCCAGACCTGCGTGCTCTGGCACGGCCCCTCGCCGGATGCGGGCGCGCTCTCCGAGGTGATGCGCAAGCATGCCGTGCGCGAACTCATGCCGCTGGACGCGCACGCCATCGCGCAGCGCATCAGCGCGGCCTATTCGCAGGGCGAGTCGAGCGCGGCGACGGTGGTGAGCGAGGTCGAATCCGACGCCGACCTCTCGCGCATGATGCAGGAGCTGCCGGCCGTGGAGGACCTGCTCGAATCCGCGGGCGACGCGCCCATCATCCGCATGCTGAACGCGCTGCTCACGCAGGCCGCGCGCGACGGCGCGAGCGACATCCACATCGAGCCCTACGAACGCCATTCGAGCGTGCGCTTCCGCGTGGACGGCACGCTGCGCGAGGTGGTGCAGCCCAACCGCGCGCTGCACGCGGCGCTGATCTCGCGCCTGAAGATCATGGCGGACCTGGACATCTCCGAGAAGCGCCTGCCGCAGGACGGCCGCATCAGCCTGCGCCTGGGCACGCGCGCGATCGACGTGCGCGTCTCGACCCTGCCAAGCGCCCACGGCGAACGCGCGGTGCTGCGGCTGCTGGACAAAAGCGAGAGCAAGCTGAGCCTGGAAGCCGTGGGCATGCAGGGCGACACCCTGCGCCGCTTCGACGGGCTGATCCACCAGCCGCACGGCATCGTGCTCGTCACCGGGCCCACGGGCTCGGGCAAGACGACCACGCTGTACGCGGCGCTGGGCCGGCTCGACGCCGCCAGCAGCAACATCATGACGGTGGAGGACCCGATCGAATACGAGCTGCCGGGCGTGGGCCAGACCCAGGTCAACAGCAAGATCGACCTCACCTTCGCCAAGGCACTGCGCGCGATCCTGCGCCAGGACCCGGACGTGATCATGATCGGCGAAATCCGCGATTTCGAGACCGCGCAGATCGCCATCCAGGCCTCGCTCACGGGCCACCTGGTGCTCGCCACGCTGCACACCAACGACGCGGCCAGCGCCGTCACGCGCCTGACCGACATGGGCGTGGAGCCGTTCCTGCTCTCCAGCTCGCTGCTGGGCGTGCTGGCACAGCGGCTGGTGCGCAAGCTGGACCCGACCGAGCCCAGCGGCTACCGCGGCCGCACGGGCGTGTTCGAGCTGCTGGTGGTGGACGACACGCTGCGCGCGCAGATCCACGGGCAGGCCGCCGAGGCGGAATTGCGGACCACCGCGATCGCCGGGGGCATGACGCTCATGCGCGAGGACGGCGAGCGGCTGGTGCGCGCGGGGATCACGAGCCCCGAGGAAGTGCTGCGCGTCACGCGCGATTGATACGGACGCGCCATCGGCCGGCCCGCGCCGCCGGCGGCGGGGCCTCTTCCGCCCCCCGCCGCGGCTCAGCGCGAACCGGACGCCCGCAACGTGCGGCTCAGCAGGATGACGGGCACCAGCCCCACCGCCACCAGCGCGAGCGACGGCAGGGCCGCCTCGCCCAGGCGCTCGTCGCGCGCGAGTTGGTAGGCGACGACGGCCAGGGTGTCGCTGTTGAAAGGCCGCAGCACCATGGTGGCGGGCAGCTCCTTCATCACGTCCACGAACACCAGCAGCGCCGCCGCCGCGGTGGAGCGGCGCAGCAGCGGCCAGTGAACGCGCGCCAGCAGGCCCAGGCCGCCCGCGCCGAGTATGCGCGCCGAATCATCCAGGCTGGCGGGAATGCGCGCATAGCCGCTCTGCACCGACTGCAGCGCCACCGCGCAGAAGCGCACGAGGTAGGCCCAGACGATGCCCGCCGCCGTGGCGGTGATCAGCGCCGGCACGCGCCACTCCGGCACCGCGGACTGCATCCAGCCCACGGGCAGCAGCAGGCCGACGACGATGACCGCGCCCGGCACCGCGTAGCCCACGCTGGCCAGTTGCACCACGCCGCGCGTCAGGCGTCCCGCACGGCGCCGCACGGCGAAGGCCAGCGCCAGCGCCACGCCCACGGCCAGCACCGCGGTGATGGCGCCCAGCCGCACGCTGTGGCCCGCCCATTCCACGAAGCGGTCCCAAGGCAGCACGGACCAGTCCGCGGCCAGCGGCCGCAGCATGAAGGCCACCGGCGCGAAGAAGCCCATCACCACCGGCAGCCCGCACACCAGCCAGGCAGCCACGCAGCGCCACCCGGTCAGTCGCTGGGGCTGCGCCTCGGCGGAGCCCGCGCGGCCCACACCGCTGGTGGAAAAGCGCATGCGCCGCTGCGCGCGCTGCTCCAGCTGCAGCAGCACCACCACCAGCACCAGCAGCAGCGTGGCGAGCTGCGCGGCCGCGAGGCGGTTGTCCATCGACAGCCAGGCCTTGTAGATGCCGGTCGTGAAGGTCTGGATGCCGAAATAGCTCGCGACCCCGAAATCCGCCAGCGTCTCCATCAAGGCCAGGGCCACGCCCGCCGCCACCGCGGGGCGCGCCAGCGGCAGGGCCACCGTGCGCACGCGGCGCGCGAGCGGCGCACCGAGCAGGCGCGCGGCCTCCATGAGGTGGGCGGCACGTTCGCCGAGCGCCGTGCGCGCCAGCAGATAGACATACGGGTAGAGCGAGAAGACGAACACCCACACCGCACCGCCCAGGCTGCGCACCTCGGGTAGCAGGCGGCCTTCCAGGCCATACGTGGCGCGCAGCCAGACCTGCAGCGGCCCGCTGAACTGCAGGAAATCCGTGTACGCATAGGCCGTGACGTAGGCCGGCATGGCCAGGGGCAGCAGCAGCAGCCACTCCAGCGTGCGACGGCCGCGGAAGTCGAACAGCGTCACCGCCGCCGCGGTGGCCGTGCCCACCAGCGCCGCGCCCGCCCCCACCGCGATCGCGAGCCAGACGGTGGTGGCGAGATAGTCCGGCAGCACCGTGGCGGCCATCTCGCGCAGGATGGCGAGGGATTCCTCGCCGCCATGCCCCCACGGCAGCCAGGAGGCGAACACCGCCAGCACCGGCAGGGTGAGGACGACGGCGAGCAGCAGCAGCGGAACGGCGCGCAGGGCGGAGGGAAAACGCAAAACGGGCGAAGAAAAAGGATGACCGGAAAGTGAAAGGCCGGAACGGGCGAAGGCCCGCCGGCATGGAAGGACGACACCGCCACGGATGCAAATGCGAATTCTACGCATTGCCCCTTCTAGAATCCCCGTATGTTCCTCGAAGTCATCCAACTGGACGTGCGCTACCCGGGCCGCGCGCGGGCCGCCGTGCGCGGCGCCACCCTCGGCCTGGCTGCCGGCGAGATCGGCGTGCTGATCGGTCCGTCGGGCTGCGGCAAGACCACGCTGCTGCGGGCCGTGGCCGGCCTGGAGCCCGTGGCGGCCGGCGAGATCCGGCTGGAGGGCGAGCGTGTCGGCGGCGCCGGCCGCAGCGTACCGCCCGAGCAACGGCGGATCGGCATGGTGTTCCAGGACTATGCGCTCTTCCCGCACCTGACCGTGGGCCGCAACGTGGCCTTCGGCATCCACCGCCTGCCGAAGGCGGAGCAGGCGGCGCGCGTGGACGAGGTGCTGCGCCTCGTCGGCCTCGAAGGCAGCGCGGCGCGCTATCCGCACGAACTCTCCGGGGGGCAGCAGCAGCGGGTGGCGCTGGCCCGCGCGCTGGCGCCCCGTCCCCGGCTCATGCTGCTGGACGAGCCGTTCTCCAACCTCGACGTGGACCTGCGCGAACGGCTCGCGCACGAGGTGCGCGGCATCCTCAAGGCGGCGGGCGCCACGGCGCTCTTCGTCACCCACGACCAGCTAGAGGCCTTCGCGATCGGCGACCGCATCGGCGTGATGGAGAGCGGCACGCTGCACCAGTGGGACGACGCCTATGCGCTCTACCACCGGCCTGCCACGCGATTCGTCGCCGACTTCATCGGCCATGGCGTGTTCGCCCCCGCGACGCTGGAGCAGCGCGGCGACACCGTGGTGGCGCGCACGCCGCTGGGCGATCTCACGGACTTGGCCGAATGCCCCCTGCCCTCCAGCTACCCGGGCGGTGCCTGCGACGTGCTGCTGCGCGCGGACGACGTGCTGCACGACGACGATGCGCCCGTGCGCGCACGCGTGCTGCGCAAGTCGTTCCGGGGATCGGAGTTCCTCTACACCCTGCAGCTGGAGGGCGGCCTCACGGTGATGGCCCACGTGCCCAGCCACCACGACCATGCGGTCGGCGACTGGATCGGGATCCGGCCGCAGGTCGACCACGTGGTGGCGTTTCCGCGGGAATAAAAGCCGCTGTATCCGCAGGACGGCGGGCGCGGATCAGCCCTTGCGCAACGCGTCGACCGCCTGGCGCAGATCCTCCGCCCACACGCGCCGGTCGCGGCCCGCGGCCCGCTCGGGCCGTCCGTAATGCACCACCGCCACCATGGGCTCGGCCCGCAGCACGCGCCAGAGAGACGCCAGCAGCGTGTCGTCGCCCACGTAGAGCGCATCTGCGCTGGGCCGGCCGGCGGCACGGTCGACGAAGCGCAGGCCTACCGGCTGCACGGGCGTATCCGCCAGTACGGCAGCCTGCAGCAGGTTGGCGTGGAAGGGCAGCAGTTCGGTGCCCTCGGACGTCGTGCCCTCCGGGAACACGCCCAGCACTTCGCGGCGCGCCAGCGCCTCCTGCATGAGGCGCACGATGCGCATGGCGTCGCGGCGCGTGTTGCGTTCGATGTAGAGCGTGCCCGCGGCCGTGGCGAGGCGGCCGATGACGGGCCAGCGCTCCACGTCCGACTTGGAGATGAAGCGGCAATGCCGCGCCGCGTGCATCACGGGAATGTCGAGCCAGGAGAGGTGGTTGGCCACGAGCAGCACCGGGCCCGAGACCGGCGGGGTGCCGCGGATCTCCAGCGCGATGCCGGCATGCGCCAGCAGTTCGCGCGACCAGACCTGCACGCGCGCATGCTGCACCTCCGGCGCCATGCGGGGAAAGCGCAGCAGCACTGTGCCCAGCCCTGCCAGGATGTGCGCCAGGAGCCGCAGCAGGCGCGCCACCGCGCGCAGCGACCGCATCAACCGCGCTCGAACGCGACGATGCCGCCCACGAGCGTGCAGCGCACGCGGCCGGGCAGTTCGTAGCCGGAGAACGGCGTGTGCGTGCCCTGGCTGCGCAGGGCGCCGGGGGCGATGGTCCATGCGTCGGCGGGGTCGAACACGCAGAGGTCGGCCACGCCGCCTTCCACGAGCCGGCCGGCACTGGCCGCGAACGTGCCGAGCGCCGAGCCCAGCACGCGTGCGGGCTCGGAGGTCACCGTGGCGAAGGCCCGGTCCATCGGCACGCCGTGGTCGCGCGACCACTTGAGCGCGATGCCCGCGAGCAGCTCCAGCCCCGTCGCGCCCGGTTCCGCCTCGGCGAAGGGCAGCGTCTTGGCGTCCTCGTCCACCGGATTGTGGTCGGAGACCAGCGCGTCGATGGTGCCGTCGGCCAGCGCGGCCAGCAGCGCGTCGCGGTCGCGCTGCTGGCGCAGCGGCGGAGACAGGCGCGCACGGCTGTCGAAGTAGCCGATGTCGGTGTCGGTGAGCAGCAGCGAGTTGATGCTCACGTCGCAGCTCACCTTCAGGCCCTCGGCCTTGGCCTGCCGCACGAGCTGCACGCCCGCCGCGCTGGAGAGGCGGCACAGGTGCACGCGCGCGCCGGTGGTCTTGAGCAGCTCGAAGATGGTGTGCAGCGCGATGGTCTCGGCCGCGACGGGAATGCCCGACAGGCCCAGGCGCGTGGCGAGCGGCCCGCTGGCGGCCACGCCCTTGCCCAGGTGCAGCTCCTGCGGCCGCAGCCAGACCGTGTAGCCGAAGGTGGCCGCGTACTGCAGCGCGCGCTGCAGCACCTGCGTGCTGGCGAGCGGCACCTCGGCCTGACCGAAGCCCACGCAGCCCGATTCGGTGAGTTCCGCCATCTCGGTCAGCACCTCGCCGGCCAGTCCGCGCGTGAGCGCGCCCAGCGGGAAGAGGCGCGCCTGGTGCAGCTTCTCGGCGCGGAACTTGAGCATCTCGACGAGGCCCGGCTCGTCGAGCACCGGATCGGTGTCGGGCGGGCACACGAGGCTGGTCACGCCGCCGGCCACCGCCGCGGACATCTCGGATTCGAGCATGCCCTCGTGTTCGTGGCCCGGCTCGCGCAGGCGCGCGGCGAGGTCCACCAGCCCCGGCAGCACGATGCAGCCGGTGGCGTCGATGGTGCGCGCGGGCTGGAAGTCCGGCGGCGTGCGGCCGATGGCGATCACGCGCCCCGCGGCCACCGCCACGTCGCCCTGCTTGTCGAGCCCGCTGGCCGGATCGAGCACCCGGCCGTTCTGGATCAGTATCTTCATCGTTTAAGCCTCATTCCCCGCCACGATGGACATCACTGCCATGCGCACCGCGATGCCGAAGGTCACCTGCGGCAGGATCACGCTCTGCTTGCCGTCCACCACGGCGGAGTCGATCTCCACGCCGCGGTTGATCGGGCCGGGGTGCATCACGATGGCATCGGGCTTGGCCAGCTGCAGCTTCTCGGGCGTGAGGCCGAAGCTCTTGAAGTACTCCTGGCTGGAGGGCAGCAGCGCCCCGCTCATGCGCTCGTTCTGCAGGCGCAGCATGATGACCACGTCGGCGTCCTTGATGCCATCTTCCAGCGTGTGGCACACGCGCACGCCCATCTGCGAGAGATCGCCGGGCACCAGGGTGCGCGGGCCCACCACGCGCACCTCCGGGCAGCCCAGGGTGGTGAGGCCGTGGATGTCCGAACGCGCCACGCGCGAATGCAGCACGTCGCCCACGATCGCCACCGTGAGGTTGGAGAAATCCTTCTTGTAGTGGCGGATCGTGTACATGTCGAGCAGCCCCTGCGTGGGGTGCGCATGCCGGCCGTCGCCCGCGTTGATCACGTGCACGTGCGGCGCCACGTGCTGCGCGATCAGGTAGGGCGCGCCCGATTCGCTGTGCCGCACCACGAACAGGTCGGCGGCCATGGCCGACAGGTTGGCGATGGTGTCCAGCAGCGATTCGCCCTTGCTGGCCGAGGAGCGCGCGATGTCGAGGTTGATCACGTCGGCCGACAGGCGCTTGGCCGCGATCTCGAAGGTGGTGCGCGTGCGCGTGCTGTTCTCGAAGAACAGGTTGAACACGCTCTTGCCGCGCAGCAGCGGCACCTTCTTCACCTCGCGGTCGTTCACAGAGACGAAGTTGGCCGCGGTGTCCAGGATGTGCGTGACGATGCTGCGGGGCAGGCCCTCGATCGACAGCAGGTGGATCAACTCGCCGTGGCGGTTGAGCTGGGGGTTGCGCTTGGAGAGCACGGCGTCAGGCCTCCTGGACGTGGAAGTGGAAGGCGCCGCCGTCCGCGCGGGCGAGCGCCAGGGACTGGGCCGCCGGCAGCGCCACGCGCGCCGCGGCGAAATCGGCCTGCACGGGCAGCTCGCGGCCGCCGCGGTCCACCAGCACCGCCAACCGCACGCGCGCCGGGCGGCCGTAGTCGAACAGCTCGTTGATCACGGCGCGGATGGTGCGGCCGGTGTAGAGCACGTCGTCCAGCAGCAGGATGTCCGCGCCGTCCACGTCGAAGCCCAGGCGCGTCTGCGCGCTGGTGGCGAGGCCGCGCTGGGAGAAGTCGTCGCGGTGCAGCGCGGAAGAGAGCACGCCGGCCTCGCCCGGCAGGGCCAGGTCCTGCTGCAGGCGCTCGGCCAGCCAGGCGCCGCCGGACGCGATGCCGGCGAGCTGCGTCTGCGGGGTGCGCAGCGCGCGCACGCCGGCCAGCAGTTCGCGGTAGAGCGCCTCGGCGTCGAGGGTGAGGGCCCCGGCCGGGGCGGAGGAAGACGTCGGACTCATGGGAGTTGCCTCAGGAACTGTTCCAGGATGATGCAGGCCGATGCGGCATCGGCGTCCTTTGCGCCGGCCGCATGGGCTTCGGTGGTGCTGTAGCGCTCGTCCACCTCGAACACCGGCAGGCCGAAGCGCCCGCGCAGCTGGCGCGCGAACTTCTGCGCGCGCGCGGTGTTCTCGTGCGGTGCCCCGTCGGGGTGGTACGGCACGCCGACGACGAGCGCATCGGGCTGCCATTCGCGCACCCGCTCGGCCACGCCAGCGAAGCGCGCGTCCGCCCCTTCGGCGCGGATCGTGGCCTGCGGGGTGGCGGTGCGCAGCATCCGCGTGCCCACGGCGACCCCGGTGCGCTTGGCGCCGAAATCGAAGGCCAGGAAGGACTGCAGGTGCGCGGGAACGGCGGAAACGGCAGGGTCGGCGGCGGCGGCGGAAGACGGCTCCGGCACGGTGCCGCTCATGCGTGCCCCGCCTCGGGCGAGAGCATCCACGCCTGCAGGCCCAGCAGGCCCAGGGCCTTGTCGTAGCGCTGGCCGACGGGGGTGTCGAAGATCACCGACAGATCGGCCCCCACGGTGAGCCAGCTGTTCTCGGCGAGTTCGGATTCGAGCTGGCCCTCGCCCCAGGAGGCGTAGCCGAGCGTGACGAGCACGCGCCGCGGGCCGGCGCCGGTGGAGAGGGCCTCCAGCACGTCCTTGCTGGTGGTCATCTCCAGGCCACCCGGGATGGACATGGTGGACGCGTAGGCGGATTCGGGCCCGGAATCCTCGTCGTCCTCCGACTCCCCTTCGGCCTTCGCCCTGGGTTTTTCGAGGGAGGGCGGCGGGCTCATCGGTTCGTGCAGCACGAAGCCGCGCTCGGTCTGTACCGGTCCGCCGCGGAAGACGGGCTCCTTCGAGAGGTCGTCGCGGCGCAGCGACAGGTCGACCTTGTCGAACAGGCCCTTCAGGCTCAGGTCGGACGGCTTGTTGATGATGAGCCCGAGCGCCCCGCGCTCACTGTGTTCGCACAGGTACACGACGCTGCGGGCAAACGACTCGTCTTCCAGTCCAGGCATGGCGATCAGGAAGTGGTGCGTCAGGTTCATGGGCGCAGAATCGGCAGGCATCCCGCAATTTTAACGACGATCATGGAAGCCACTTTTTCTTCAGGTCTGGTCTGGTTCCGGCGCGACCTGCGCAGCGACGACCACGCGGCGCTCTACCACGCGCTGCGCCAGTGCGGCGAGGTGCACTGCGTGTTCGTGTTCGACACCGACATCCTCGATCCGCTGCCGCGCGCGGACCGGCGCGTGGAGTTCATCCGCGAATCGCTGGTGGCGCTCGACGCCTCGCTGCGCCGGCTTTCGGGCCACACGCACGGGGGATTGATCGTGTGCCACGGCGCCGCGGCGCGGGAGGTTCCCGCGCTGGCGCTGCGCCTGGGCGTGCAGGCGGTGTTCGCCAACCACGACGACGAACCCGCCGCGCTGGAGCGCGACGGCCGGGTGCGCCACGTGCTGGGCGCGGGCGGCGTGCAGTTCCATACCTCCAAGGACCACACGATCTTCGAGCGCGCGGAGATCCTCACGCAGCAGGGCTCGCCCTACACCGTGTTCACGCCCTACAAGAACGCCTGGCTGCGCAAGGTGGATGCGTTCTACCTCAGCGCCTATCCCGTGGAGCGCCATGCGCGGCAGCTGGCGGCCCGGCCGGAATGGGCGCGCGGCGGCGTGCCCACGCTGGCCGACATCGGCTTCGAGTCGGCCGGCCTGGACGCCCTGCCGCTGCCGCCCGGCATGGACGGCGCGAACGCCCTGTTCGAGGATTTCCTCGGGCGCATCGACGACTACGGCAAGGCGCGCGACTTCCCCGCCGTCAAGGGGCCGAGCTATCTCAGCGTGCACATGCGCTTCGGCACGCTGTCTCCGCGGCGCGCCGCGCGCGAGGCCCACGCCCGTGCGAGGAAGGGCAGCGAAGGCGCGGCCACGTGGCTGAGCGAGCTGATCTGGCGCGATTTCTATGTCCAGATCTTGTCGCACCATCCGCAGCTGGCCGGGGGCGCGAGCTTCCGGCCCGCCTACGACGCCATCGCCTGGGAGGCCGGCGCCGAGGCCGAGGAACGGTTCGCGGCCTGGTGTGACGGGCGCACCGGCTACCCGCTGATCGACGCCGCGATGGCGCAGATCAACCGCACGGGCTACATGCACAACCGGCTGCGCATGGTGGTGGCCAGCTTCCTCGTGAAGGACCTCGGCGTGGACTGGCGCCTGGGCGAGCGCTATTTCGCGGAAAAGCTCAACGACTTCGACTTCTCCGCCAACAACGGCGGCTGGCAGTGGGCGAGTTCGAGCGGCTGCGACGCGCAACCCTACTTCCGCATCTTCAACCCGCTGAGCCAGAGCCGCAAGTTCGACCCCAAGGGCAAGTTCATCCGCGCCTACCTGCCCCAGCTGGCCGCGCTGCCGGACGCGCTGGTGCATGCGCCCTGGGAGGCCAGCCCGCTGGAGCTGGAAGCGGCCGGCGTGCGGCTGGGCGACACCTATCCCCGCCCCATCGTGGACCACGACGAAGCCCGGCAGCGCACCCTGGAACGCTATGCGGTCGTCAAAGCCAGATCAGGGGCAGGGGCTAAAGCGGGCGCTGGCGCGGACTGACCGGCACGGGCCCCAAAAAAAGGCCACGCCCCGAACCGGGGCCGTGGCCTTTCGCTGCCGCCGTGCGGGCCGGACCTTCAGCCCGGCACGGCTTCTGCCGCTGCCTCTGCCGCCGACTCGCCCTGCGCGGCCGGCGCGGCGTTGGACGCCGCCTGCGCATAGTGGTGCACCAGGCTCAGCAGTTCCTCGTCCGAATACGGCTTGCCCAGGTAGTGGTTGACGCCGAGCTCGGCCGCGTGCTCGCGGTGCTTCTGCGCGATGCGCGAGGTGATCATGATGATCGGCAGATCGTGCATATGCCGGTCCGCGCGGATGTTGCGGGCCAGGTCGAAGCCGTCCATGCGCGGCATCTCGATGTCCGAAAGCACCACGGCCGGGCGTTCCTCCTGCAGCCGCTCCAGGGCCTGCAGGCCGTCGGCGGCCAGCGCCACGCGGTAACCCTCGCGCTTGAGCAGGCGCTGCGTGACGCGGCGCACGGTGATCGAATCGTCCACCACCAGCACCAGCGGCACCTGGGCGGCCTGCCCGAGCGGGCTGCCGGCACCGGGCGCAGCGGTTCCGCCCGCGGCCTGCGCAGCGGCATCCGCATCGGCCGCGGCCGGCGCGGCCATGCGGGCGCGCACCTGCTCGCCGTACACGGTCGACAGCGCCACCGGGTTGTAGATCAGCACCACGGCGCCCGATGCCAGCACCGACATGCCGGCCAGGCCGGGCAGGCGCGAGAGCTGCGGCCCGAGGTTCTTCACCACCACTTCCTGGTTGCCCAGTACTTCGTCCACGTGCAGCGCGATGCGCTGCGACGCGCTGCGCAGGATCACCACGGGACGCGTGCGGCACGACGTCTCCTGGCTGCTCGCCGACGATTGCAGCAGCGCACCCGCCCAGAAGAAGGGCAGCGTCTCGACGCCATCCTCGAACGCGCCCTGGCGGTAGGCCTCCTCCAGTTCGCTGCCGCTCGTGCGGCGCACGATCTCCACGAGGTTGGCCGGCACGCCCAGCGTGAGCGCGCCCGCGCGCAGCATCACCACCTGTGTCACGGCGGTCGTGAGCGGCAGCACCATGCGGAACGAGGTGCCCTGCCCCGATGCGGTCGTGGTCTCGATGCGGCCGCCCAGGGCATTCACCTCGGAGCGCACCACGTCCATGCCGATGCCGCGGCCGGACAGGCCGGTCACTTCCATGGCCGTGGAGAAGCCCGGCATGAAGACCAGCTGCGCGGCCTCCGCGGGCCCCACCGGGGCGTCGGGCGCGATCAGGCCCTGGCTGACCGCCTTGGCGCGGATGCGTTCCAGATCGAGCCCCGCACCGTCGTCGCGGAACTCCACGGAGACGTCGTTGCCGTCCTGCTTCAGCGCCACGGTGATGGAGCCGGTCGGCGGCTTGCCGGCGGCGGCGCGCACCTCGGGAGCCTCGATGCCGTGGGCCACGCAGTTGCGCAGCAGGTGCTCGAAGGCCGGGGTCATGCGGTCGAGCACGCCGCGGTCCATCTCGATGGAGCCGCCGTCGATGTCGAGCTTGATCTGCTTGCCGGTTTCCTTCGACGCCTGCCGCACCACGGCGTAGAGCCGCTCGGAGATGCCCTCGAACTCCACCATGCGCGTGCGCAGCAGGTCGCGCTGCAGTTCGCGCGCCTGCCGCCCCTGGGCGATCAGGTCGTCTTCCGCGCCCTCCATCGCGCGCTGCAGATTGCGCTGCACGGTGGCCACGTCGTTCACCGACTCGGCCATCATCCGCGTGAGCTCCTGCACCCGCGTGAAGCGGTCGAATTCGAGCGGATCGAAATCGGCCGACGAGTCCTTCGACAGCGCCAGCCGCGACTGCATCTGCGTCTCGGCCTGCACCTCGATGTCGCGCAGCTGCTGGCGCAGGCGCTCCAGGTTGCCCGTGAGATCCGCCAGCGAATCCTTCATCTGCACCATGCGGGCATCGAGGCGCGAGCGGGCGATCATCACCTCGCCGGCCTGGTTGACCAGGCGGTCGAGCAGCTGGGCGCGCACGCGCACCGACTGGCTCGACACCGGCCGCGCGGCCGTGAGCTGCGAGGCTCCGGGCAGGCGGACGGCCGGGCGCGGCGTGGGCACGGGCATGGGCGCACCGCCGTCCTGCGGCGCGGCTGCCGGCGCGGCGGGCCCGGTGGCCAGCTCGGCCTGCGGAGACACCGCCATCGGCTCGGCCAGCCCCTGCGCGCCGATGTTGCGCAGCGCGTCGAAGCCGGACTGCAGGCCGTCGAATGCCACCAGCAGCGGCTCGATGGCCTCGGCGCTCAGCGCCTCCGTGTCCACCTGCTCCACCGCCGATTCCAGCCGGTGCGCCATCTCGCCCAGGCGCATGGCCCCCGCGAGCCGCGAACTGCCCTTCAGGGTGTGCAGCGCGCGCAGCGCCTCGTTGCGGGCACCGAGGTTCTCGGGGCGCGCGGCCCACTGCCGCAGCGCCGCGCCCAGCGAGGGCAGCAGCTCGATGGCCTCTTCCTCGAAGATCGGGAACAGGTCGGGATCGATCACGTCGACCGCGTCAATGTCGTCGTCGATGTCGGTGACCGCCGGCTCGGCGGCGGCCGGCCGGCCGGTGTCCGCGGCAGCGCCCTGCAGGGCCACCGGCACCGACAGCGCCGGTGCCACGTGGCCGCGGCTCGCCATTGCGGATTCGGGCTCGGGCTCGGGCTCGGGATTGGATTCCTCCGGGCCGCCGGCGGGCGTGGTCGCTGGCGCGGTCTCAGAAACCGCCGCATCCTCCCGCGCCGCATCCGCTTCGCCCTGCGCCGCCCCTTCGGGATCCGGCGTGTCGTCCAGCGCGGGCAGCAAGCCCGCATCGGCAGCGTCCGGCGCCACCTCGGTGGCGAGGATCTCCCGCAGCTGGGCCAGGATCTGGGGGTGGGGCTCCTTGAGGAAGCCGGCGGCGAACTGGTGCAGCAGGCGGCGGATGTCCTCCGCGGCGGCCATGAAGACGCGCGCCTGCTCGGGCGTGCCTTGCGCCTGCAGCTGTACGTGCTGCAGCGCGTGCTCCAGGGCGCGCGCCATGTCCGACAGGGCCTGGAATCCCACGGTTGCGGAACTGCCGGCCAGCGAATGGGCCAGGGCCACCGCCGTGTCCGGCAGCGGCTCGTGCAGCTCCAGCGACCATTCCTGCAGGCAGGTGACCAGCCGGCGGGACCATTCGTCGGCCTCGTTGAGGTAGACGTTGTAGAGCGGAATGCCGATGCGGAGCGTCTCGATGACCTTCACCGCGTCTTCCGGCGATTCGGCGACCAGCGGAAGCTCCTGCGCATCGGCGGGCTCCTCCCGCACGTCGCCGGCTTCCGCGGCATCCGCCGCCTCCGGGACGCCACCGGACTCCGCCAATTCCGCGGCATCGGCTGCATCGGCTGCATGGGGCAATTCGGGCGCATCGAGCGCATCCACGGCTTCCGGCTCCCCGGCCGCAGGCGGAACCTGCAGGGGAGTTTCGTCGGCATGGGCCGGGGCACCGCCGCGGTCGGCCGCGTCGCCGAAATCCAGGGCAAGGTCGGGCCAGGTTTCCGCCGGCGTTTCCGCGGGCTCCACCGGCGATGCACCGGCCGGAACGGCATCCTGTCCCCGCCCGCCCTCATCGGGCGTGGAGAACGCCGGCACCGCACCGTCCCGGTCCGGCTCGGCGGGTGCGCCGGCCTCCTGAGGAACGTCGCCGGGCACAGAACCGGTGTCGATGCCGGGCAGCGGCACCTCTTCCGGCGCCAGCGCCCTGTCGGCCGGATGCCCTGCTGCGCCATCCTCGAGCGCCGCGGAGAATGCAGAAAAATCGATGTCCTCGGACACGTCCGCGGCGGGCACCGCGGCCGGGGCCTCGGCGCCGGCCTCGCGTCCGCCGTCGGCATCCGCTTCCGCTTCCGGCGGCCGGGTGTCGGCGAATGCCAGATCGGCAGCCGGCGCAGTCACCGCATCGCGGTCCGCCAGCGGCAGTGCCAGGTCCAGATCCAGGTCGAACGAAGGTTCGGCCTCGGCGGCGGGCGCTCGCGCGTCCTGTAACGCGTCGGCCAGTTCCGAGGCGGCCTGTGCTTCCGCGTCCTGCACCTGGGCCGCATCGCCGCCAGCGGCCACAGGAACAGCAGACCCGGACCCGGCCCCGGCGAACGCCGCGGGCTCCGGAAACTCCAGCTCCGGCAGGTCCGGCAATGCCTGGGACGGCGGCGCCGCTTCCCGGACCGCCTCGGCCGCTTCAGCGGCTTCGATGGCAACGGCCGGTGCCTTCGCCACCTCCGCTGCTGCGGCGGGAACGTCGGCGGGAACGGCCCCGGCCAGCGGCAGGTATTCCCCGCGATCGCGCATGGCCTGCGCGGACTCCGCGAAGCCCCGGGGCGTCCACGCGTCTGCCCGGCCCGCTGCAATATCGTCCGCCCAGCGCCCGAAGGCGCGCAGCGCATCGTCCGCCAGATCCAGCATCGGCGGGCGCATGGGCTTCTGCTCGGCCAGCCAGGCGTTGAACACCTGTTCCAGGGACCAGGCCGCTTCGCCGAAGGCTTCCAGCCCCACCATCCGGGAACTGCCCTTGAGCGTGTGGAAAGCCCGGCGCAGCGTCGTCTGGCCGCTCAGGTCGCCCGGCTCGGCGCGCAGGCCCGCCACGGCCTCCAGGCCGTTGGCCACGACCTCGCGGGCTTCTTCGAGGAAGATGTCGAGCAGTTCGCTCTCGTCGTCCGCATCGTCCGCGGCAGCCGCCGGCGCAGGAGCCGCGAAGGGCGCAGCGGCAGGCATCGCGGGCATCTGCGCGTCGGCATCGGGGCGCGCTGCATCGGCAGGCTCGGCCGCTGCCTCGGCAGCCTCGGTGGTTTCGGCCGCCGGCAGCGGCGCAGGAATTTCCGTCGGGGCAGCCACCTCCGTCAGCGGCGGCAGGTGCCGGTCTTCGGGCGGCTGCTGCGTGCGCTCGCCGCCGAGCTGCAGCGGCAGGGGCCGCGCGGCGCGGGCCTCGCGGTGGATGTCGGCCTCCTCGGGCAGGTCGCTCGCGCGGGTGCGGGTGCGGCCCATCAGGATGCGCAGCTCGTCCAGTTCCTCGTCGTAGATGAACAGCTTGCGCGCCATCGTGCGCTGGTAGCGCAGCATGTCGATCAGGAAGCCCAGCGCCCCGAGGTTGCCGCCCAGCTTCTCGAACACCGCGGGCCGCTCCGGCTCCGGCACCTCGCCGAGCAGCAGGCGCTCGACGGTCTCGCGCATGCGCAGCACCGCGAGCGAGGCCTGGTCCAGGCCCAGCACCGACAGCACGCCACGCATCTGCGCGAGGCGCCCGGGCACGTTGCCCAGAGCGGCCAGGTCCGCGGGGTTGCGGAAATACTGGTCCATCGACTTCTCGGCCTCGCCGAGGGTCGCGCGCAGCTCGTCCATGACGCTGCCCATGGTCTGGTGGTCGCTCACGCGGCGGTAGAGCTCTTCCATCCACGGTTCGAGGGGCTCCGGCTCGGCCCCCGCGGCCACGCCGTCCAGGCGCTCGGCGAGCCGCGCGGCCCGGTCGGCCATGTGGTCCTGCGCGGATTCGAGTTCTTCGAACGACGCCTGCAGGTACAGCACCGCCGTGGCGACCTCCATGGCCAGCGCGGGCGTGGGCGGCTCTCCGGAGCGCACCGTGGTGTCGACGGCGCGCGCCAGGGCCTGCGCCAGCGGTTCGCTGCCGGGCTGGAGCTTGGCCAGCGAATCGCAGACGAGGCTGAACTGGTCGGCGGCGGGCTTGAGCTTGTTGCGGTCGCCGCCGGCGAGCGCGGACCAGGTCTCGGTGGCCGCGGCGATGCGCTTGCGCGCCTGGGCCAGCAGCGCCGGATCGTAGAGGCCGAAGCGCGGCGTGGAATAGTCCACCGGCCTGAACCGGTCGAGGCCGAAGGCCTGGCGCACCGCCCGCAGCGCGGAGCGGTCGTCCGGCTCCGCGGCGGCCGCGCCCCGGGGCCGGGCCTGCGAGCAGAAGAACAGCAGGTCCTGCACGAGCCGGTCCGCGATGGTGGTTTCGCCGCGGGCCAGCGTGGCGTACTGCATGAGCACGCGCGACGCGGCGCGCTTCGCATAGACGTCCGGCACGAGGTATTCCTGCGCCAGGGCCTCGAAGAAGCCGGCGCAGATCTTCCAGAAGGCGCGCGCCTGGCGGTCGGCCTGCCCGGCCGCGAAGCCCAGGCAGATCTTCTGCAGGTCGCGTGCGGCGGATGCGCTGCCGGTCTTGACGACGCGCAGCACGGCGGTGTCCAGGCGGGCACGCGCCTCGGGACCGTAGGCGATGGGCGCGGCATCGACCACAAGATCCGGCTCGCGGAAGCGGCGCTCCACCGGCCACAGGTCCGCCGGGTGCACCCGCTCGGCGCCCGTGAGGGCCTGGGCGTCGCGGTACTGGGGGAACAGCGCCACCGGCGAGACGGGCTTGCCCGCCAGCACGCTCTCCAGGTATTCCACGAGCGCGAAGCTGGCGCGCTCGATCACGGCGGCGGCATCGTCGCTGCAGAGCTCGGGGCGCTGCACGAACTTCTGGACGGCCTCCTCCATGGAGCGCAGCACGAGGGCCGGCGGGCCCATGCCCACCATTTCGAGGGCCCCGCTGGCCTGGTGCAATTGCTGGCGCGCGATGCGCAGCGCGCCGGCATCGAGCGACGCGATATCGGATTCGCGCGCCATCTCGGCGTCGCGCACGAAGCGGCGCATCGCCTTGACGGCCCCGTCGAGCGATTTGCGCAACTCGTCCAGCACCCAGGCCAGGGGCCCGAGGTCCTGCTCTCCCTGGCTCCAGTCCGCGCCCGAGGCATTTGCGGCGTCAATAGGTGACATGAATTCGTCCCCGGCTCCGCGAGCCGTTTCGTTGATGCTAACTGGCTGCCGGCCGGCGCGTCAGGCGATCTTGAAGCGCGCCACCGACTGGCGGAGTTCCTCGGCCATGTGCGAGAGCTCCCGCACCTGCTGGGCCGTCGTGCGCGTGCCCTCGCCGGTCTGTTCGGTCACCGCGAAGATGTGCTGGATATTGTCGGCCACGCCGTTTGCGAGTTCCGCCTCGCGCGATGCGGAGGAGGAAATCTGCTCGATCAGCTCGGCGAGGCGGCGCGACACGCGGTCGATCTCGGAGAGGGCCGTGCCGGCGGAGTCGGACAGGCGCGCCCCTTCGACCACCCCCTGCGTGGAGCGCTCCATGGCGGCCACCGCATCCTGCGTGTCCGTCTGAATCGCCTTCACGAGCGCCGAGATCTGGCGCGTGGCGTCGGCGGAGCGTTCGGCGAGGCGCTGCACTTCTTCCGCCACCACGGAGAAGCCCCGGCCCGCCTCGCCGGCCGACGCGGCCTGGATGGCGGCGTTCAGGGCCAGCACGTTGGTCTGTTCGGTAATGTCGGAGATCAGCTCGGTGATTTCACCGATCTCCTGCGACGATTCGCCCAGGCGCTTGATGCGCTTGGAGGTGTCCTGGATCTGGTCGCGGATCGAGTTCATGCCGCCGATGGCGTTCTGCACAGCCTGCAGGCCGGAGTCGGCCGCCTGCAGCGACTGGCGGGCCACCGAGGCGGATTCCTGGGCCTGGGCGGACACCTCGTTGATTCGCGTCGCCATGTCCAGCACCGAGCGGCCGGTCTCGCGGATCTCGCGCAGCTGTTCGGTGGAGGCGGCCAGCAGTTCGGTGGAGGTGCTGTCCACCTGCGCCGTCGTCTGGGCCACGCGGGTGGCCGTGTTCTGCACGCTGCCCACCAGCTGGCGGAGTTCTTCCACCGTGTAGTTCACCGAGTCGGCGATGGCGCCGGTGATGTCCTCGGTCACGGTGGCTTCCTGGGTCAGATCGCCTTCGGCGACCGACTGCAGTTCGTTCATGAGCCGCAGAATGGCGGCCTGGTTGGCGTCGTTGACGCGCTTGGCCTCCTGCTCCTGGCGGCGGGCGTCGCGCTGCTGCATTTCGGCGGCGACCTGGCGCGTCCGGCTGTCCATCAGTTGCACGCGGGAAATGCCCACGCCGCACAGCAGCACGAAGAGACCGGCGGCCACGAGGGCGGCCAGCTGGCCGGCGCCCAGGCCCGTCTGCTCGGACAGCTTGGTCTGCAGGCCTTCCAGTTGGCGGCGCAGCGGTTCGCTGTCGGCGATGATGGCGGACTGCGCCTCGCGGGCGGACACCAGGCCCTGCAGGTTGCCGAGGATGGCGCCGGCCTGCGTGCGGGTCTGGTCGTAGACCTTGATGAGGTTCTCGAGCTGCTCGCGCGTCTGCGGGTCGCGCGTGGCGGCCAGGCGCAGGTCGGTGCTGCCGTCGAGCATGCCTTGGGCGATCTCGCGGAAGGTGTTCAGGTCCTTGCCCAGCAGGAACACGGCCTCGGGGCTCACGCCTTCGGTGGTCTGGAATTCGTTGGCGGACTTGCCGATGCGCTGCGTCAGCATCACGAGCTGGCCCGCGGCGGAGATGTCCGACGAGGGGGCGTTCTGCTGCAGCTTGAGCGACGAGATGGTCTCGGCGATCTCGAGCAGGTCGGACGACTGGCGGTTGATGGTGCGCAGCGCGTCGCCCACCTGGGTCAGGATCTTCTGCTGGCCCATGACCACGGCCGCGTTGCGCTCGGCGCGCTCCATCAGCGGGGTGATGGCCTCGATGTCCGGCTTGAACGACTCGCCCAGCGCCTGCACGCGCAGATCGTCGTCGCCGGCTGCCAGCGCGCGCACGTTGCGCGCCAGCACGCCGGAACTGTCGACCACGTCGGGGAAGGCCTGCGGGCTGCCGACCAGTGCCTGCGACACCGATTTCGCGAGCCGCTGCGACTGCATCAGCGCCTGGCCCGTGGCGGCGAGCTGCTGCGCGGAGCGGTCCGCCTGCTTCAGAACCCAGCCGGCGATCAGCGCCAGCACCACCACGCCCACCGCCAGCAGGATCAGCAGGCGCCGCTGGTGTTCGGCGGCCGTGGCCTGCCCGAGCAGGGGCAGCGTGACGAGGTCCTGCTGCGCCAGGTCGCCGTCGCCCGGCTGGGAGAGCGCCGACGGATCACCCTGCACGCTCTGCATGCCGTCGGATTGATAGGACGCTGCCGCCAGCGAGTCCTGGCCGGCATCGCCTTCCGCAGGCTTCCGATGGAATAGTTTTGCAAACGGGTTCACGACGGACATGATGGTTCGGCCTTCAGAGAGGAAAAGCTCAAGCGCTGATGCTGAGGAATGCGGGGTGCTGGGAGAGCGCCTGCAGGTTGAGTTCCTGCCAGGGGGTGCCTTCCGCATCCAGGTAGGTGGTGCCGAAGTACGGCGGGGCGTCCGCGCCGGGGGGGGAGGAATCGACGAAGGCGTCGGTGCCTCGCAGACCCGCGAGGCGGTCGACCAGCAGCGCCGCGTTCACCTCGAGGGCGGCATTGAAGGCGAGCAGGCTGGCCTCGCCGAGGGCCTGTTCGGTGCGCGCCACGGGCTGCCCCAGCAGGCCGGCGAGGTCGACGACGCCGATCAGCGCGCCGCGCAGGTTGGCCACCCCGAGGAACCAGTCCTGGGTATAGGGCACGGGCTGCACGCCGGACCAGGAGAAGATCTCCCCGGATTGCCCGAGGGGCAGCAGGAAACGGCGGCCGGCCGACTCCACCGCCAGCCAGGAGGAGACGGAGGAGCTTTCGACGCGCGCGGCCTGCAGGCGGGCGGCCAGCCGGGTCTGGAGTTCTCGGAGCGCTTCGCGATTGGCCATGGGAGGACGGGCCGGATCAGTTCAGCGCGTCGATCTTGGCCTGCAGCTCGGCGGGATCGACCGGCTTGGTGATGTAGCCGCGCGCGCCCTGGCGCATGCCCCACACCCGGTCGGTCTCCTGGTTCTTGCTCGTGCACATGATGATCGGCACGTCGGCATATTGGGGATCGCGGCTGATGGCGCGCGTGAGCTGGAAACCATTCTGTCCGGGCATGACCACGTCCATCAGGATGAGGTCCGGCTTTTCTTCGGCCAGGCGGCGGAAGGCTTCGTCGGCATTTTCGGCCGTGCGCACCTGCATGCCTTTCTTTTGCAGCAAGTCGGTCAGGAACATCAACTCGGTCTTCGAGTCGTCGACGACCAGAACTTTCTGGATGGGCATTACATGGCTCCTTGTTGGGGATTACCGAACTGCTGAACGGCTTTCAGCAGCTGGTCTTTGGTAAATGGTTTGGTGAGATATTCCTGGCAGCCCACCATGCGCCCGCGCGCCTTGTCGAATACCCCGTCCTTCGACGAGAGCATGACCACCGGCGTATCCGCGAAACGCGCGTTGCGCTTGATGATGGCGCAGGTCTGGTAACCGTCGAGCTTGGGCATCAGGATGTCGCAAAAAATCAGCTGCGGCTGATAATCGTTGACCTTGGCCAGTGCATCGAACCCATCGTCCGCCAGCATGACCTCGTGGCCGCCCTGCTTGAGGAATATCTCGGCGCTGCGCCGGATGGTGTTGCTGTCGTCGACGACGAGAACCTTGAAGGTGGCACCATGGGTCTGGGTCAATTTCGTCACCGCTGATGATGGTAAAAAACGACGTCCGCTGGAGGACTCAGATCTGGACCATTTCGAAATCCTCCTTGCGGGCTCCGCATTCGGGACACGACCAATTCATGGGCACGTCCTCCCAGCGGGTCTCGGGCGCTATTCCGTGCTCGGGTGAACCTGCGGCTTCGTCATATATCCAACCGCAAATCAAGCACATCCAGGTTTTAGGGTCGGTCACAGCTTAAGGGGCCTTCACATAGAATGCAACGATTGTATCTAGACATGAACGCGGGACGCAGCTTCCGCGCCACCCGTTACGCTGGTGCGGCGCAATGACCACAGATTCACATTCCATCCCCCCGCCTTCCCCTCCCGACAGCCCCGCCGCAGCCCCCGAAGAGAGCACGCCCGTGTGCGTCATGGTCTTCAACGCCAGCGACCCGAGCGGCGCCGGCGGCCTGACGGGCGACATCGCCACGGTCTCCTCGGTGGGCGGCCATGCGGTGGCCGTGGTCACCGGCGCCTACGTCCGCGACACGGCCCAGGTGTTCGACCACTATGCGTTCGACGACGAGGCGGTGGCGGAGCAGGCCCGCACCGTGCTGGAAGACCTCACGGTGCAGGCGATCAAGGTCGGCTTCGCCGGCAGCCCCGAGAACCTGAGCGCCATCGCCTCCATCGCGTCCGACTACGACGACGTGCCGGTGATCGCGTACATGCCCAATCTGTCGTGGTGGCGCGACGACCTCATCGACCAGTACCTGGACGCGTTCCAGGAACTGCTGATGCCGCTGACCTCCGTGCTGGTGGGCAACTACAGCACGCTGTCGCGCTGGCTGCTGCCGGACTGGAGCAGCGACCGCAAGCCCTCGGCGCGCGACCTGGCCATGGCCGCATCGGAACTCGGCGTACCCTATCTGCTGGTCACCGGCGTGCCGGCGGCCGAGCAGCACGTCGAGAACGTGCTCACCTCGGCGCAGACCGTGCTCGGCACGACCCGGTTCGAGCTGTTCGACGCCACCTTCACCGGCGCGGGCGACACGCTCTCGGCCGCGCTCACCGCGCTCGTGGCGAGCGGCAACGACCTGGCCGAGGCGGCCTCCGAAGCACTCACCTACCTCGACCGCTGCCTGGACGCGGGCTTCCGTCCCGGCATGGGCCACTTCGTGCCCGACCGGATGTTCTGGGCCCAGCCCGACGACGACGATGACGACGAAGACCCCGACGGCGGCGGTCCCGCCGCCGACCCCCTGTCCACCGACGGCTTCGTGATGCCACCCCATGACACCCAGCACTGACCTCAACATTCCCCTTTTCGAACGCGCCAAGGCGCTGATCCCCGGCGGCGTGAATTCGCCCGTGCGCGCCTTCCGCGCCGTCGGCGGCACGCCCCGTTTCGTGCAGCGCGCGCAGGGCGCCTACTTCTGGGACGCCAACGGCCAGCGGTTCATCGACTACATCGGCTCGTGGGGCCCCATGATCCTGGGCCACGGCCACCCGGCCGTGCTGGAGGCCGTGCAGAAGGCCGCGCTCGACGGTTTCAGCTTCGGCGCCCCGACCGAGCGCGAGGTCGAACTGGCCGAGGAGATCCTCCGGCACGTGCCCTCGATGGAGATGATCCGCCTGGTGAGTTCCGGCACCGAGGCCGGCATGAGCGCCATCCGCCTCGCGCGCGGCGCCACGGGCCGCAGCCGCATCGTCAAGTTCAACGGCTGCTACCACGGCCATGCCGACGCGCTGCTGGTGAAGGCCGGTTCGGGCCTGGCCACCTTCGGCCACGCCACCAGCGCCGGCGTGCCGGCCGAGGTGGTGCAGCACACGATGGTGCTCGAATACAACGACATCGCCCAGCTCGAAGAGGCCTTCGCGCTGCACGGCAGCGAGATCGCGGGCCTGATGATCGAGCCGATCGCGGGCAACATGAACTTCGTGCGCGCCAGCGTGCCCTTCATGCGGCGCTGCCGCGAACTCTGCACGCAGTACGGCGCCCTGCTGGTGTTCGACGAGGTGATGACCGGTTTCCGCGTGGCCCTGGGCAGCGCGCAGAGCCTCTATGCCCAGGCGATTCCCGGCTTCAGGCCCGACATCACCGTGCTGGGCAAGGTGATCGGCGGCGGCATGCCGCTGGCGGCCTTCGGCGGCCCGCGCGGCGTGATGGAGCAGCTCGCGCCGCTGGGCCCGGTCTACCAGGCGGGCACGCTCTCGGGCAACCCGGTGGCGACGGCCTGCGGCCTGGCCACGCTGCGCGAGATCGCACGCCCCGGCTTCTACGAAGCCCTCGGAGAACGCACCCGCTCGCTCACCGCCGGGCTGGCCAGCGCCGCACAGGCGGCGGGCGTGCCCTTCAGCGCCGACAGCGAAGGCGGCATGTTCGGCTTCTTCCTGATGCCCGAGCTGCCGCAGAACTACCCCACCGTGATGACCACCGACGGCGCGCGCTTCAACGCCCTCTTCCACGGCCTGCTCGACCGCGGCATCTACATCGCACCGGCGCTGTACGAGGCCGGCTTCGTGAGCGCGGCGCACACCGGCGAGGACATCGCGGCCACGGTGGCGGCCGCCGCCGAGGTCTTCCAGTCCTGGGCACGCTCCTGACGTGTTCGCCGTTCTGAAAATGGTGGCGTGCGGCCTGGTGCTGGCGCTCAACACCGTGGGCTGCTTCTCCCTGATGATGCCTTTCGCACTCGCCAAGCTGGTGCTGCCGTTCGCGCCCGTGAGGCGCGTGACCGACCGCGTGCTGGCCGCGCTGGCCGAGCTGTGGATCGGCATCAACAACGTCTGGATCGGCGCGGCCAACCCGGCCCCCTGGCAGGTGTCGGGACTGGAAGGCCTGAGCCCCCGCAACTGGTACCTGGTCACCAGCAACCACCAGAGCTGGGTGGACATCCTGGTGCTGCAGCGGGTCTTCAACCGGCGCATTCCGCTGCTGAAGTTCTTCCTCAAGCGCGAGCTGATCTACGTCCCGGTGATCGGCCTGGCCTGGTGGGCGCTGGACTTCCCGTTCATGCGCCGCAGCAGCGGCGGCGCCAGCGCCCGGCAGGACCTGCGCGCCGCCAAGGCCGCGTGCGAGAAATTCCGGCGCATGCCGACCGCCGTGATGAATTTCTCGGAAGGCACCCGCTTCACGCCCGAAAAGCATGGCCAGCAGGCATCACCCTATCGCCATCTGCTGGTACCCAAGTACGGCGGCATGGCCACGGCCCTGCAGACCCTGCACGACCAGCTGGATTCGGTGCTGGACGTGACCATCGCCTACCCCGACGGCGTGCCCAGCTTCCCCGACGCCCTGGCAGGCCGCCTGGGCCGCGTCATCGTGCATGTCGAGAAGCGCCCGGTGCCGGCCGCGCCGTCGCGGGCCGGCGCGCGCAACGCCATGCAGGAATGGCTGGACGGACTGTGGCGCGAGAAGGACGCGCGCCTGGATGCATGGCTGGGCGCAACGCCCGGCGCCTCCGCCTCGGCGAAGGACAGCCAAACACCATAGAAGACACTGGCGGCGGATCCAGGGCGCAAGGGCGCGAGGGGCCTGCCGATCCGGCTGTGCGGCTTCTGATCCCGGGAAAAAAAGGAAAGCGGCCCGAAGGCCGCTTTCCTTTTGCGCCGATGCGATGCGGCAGGCATGCCCGCCGCACTGCGGGCCGGTTCAATGGCGGAAATGGCGAACGCCGCTGAACACCATGGCCACGCCGCGCTCGTCGGCCGCATCGATCACCTCCTGGTCGCGCATGGAGCCACCGGGCTGGATCACGCAGGTCGCGCCCGCGTCCACCACCACGTCGAGGCCGTCGCGGAACGGGAAGAAGGCGTCGCTCGCCACCACCGTGCCCTGCAGCGAGAGCTGGGCATGCCCGGCCTTGATGCTGGCGATGCGCGCCGAATCCAGGCGGCTCATCTGGCCCGCGCCCACGCCCATCGTCATGCCGCCCTTGCAGAACACGATGGCGTTGCTCTTGACGTACTTGGCGACCTTCCAGGCGAACAGCAGGTCTTCCATCTCTTCGAGGGTGGGCTGCTTCTTCGTGACCACCTTCAGGTCCATCAGCGAGAGCTCGTGGTTGTCGGCCGTCTGCAGCAGCATGCCGGAGCCGATGCGCTTGGCGTCCATGGCATTGCGGCCGCGGTCCCAGGCGCGCCCTCCCTTGGCGTCGGGCAGTGCGATCTGCAGCAGACGCACGTTGGTCTTGGGCTTGAAGATCTCCAGCGCCTCGGGCGTGAAGGACGGCGCCATCAGCACTTCGACGAACTGCTTCACCACCAGGTGCGCGGCGGCCGCGTCCACCGGGCGGTTGAAGGCGATGATGCCGCCGAACGCGCTGGTGGGATCGGTCTGGAAGGCCTTGCCGTAGGCATCGGCGGCGTCCAGGCCCACGGCCACGCCGCAGGGGTTGGCGTGCTTCACGATCACGCAGGCGGCGGCGTCGAAGCTCTTCACGCACTCCCACGCGGCATCGGCGTCGGCAATGTTGTTGTACGAGAGCTCCTTGCCCTGCAGTTGCTCGCCCGTGACGATCGAGCCGGGTGCGGGGTGCAGGTCGCGGTAGAGGGCGGCCTGCTGGTGGCTGTTCTCGCCGTAGCGCAGGTCCTGCAGTTTGACGAACTGGCCGTTGCTCTGGCCCGGGAAGGGGTTGCGCTCGGGCACATAGGTGTCGGACAGCTTCTCGGCCTCGAAGGTGACGGAAGAGAGGTAGTCGCTGATCGCGCCGTCGTACTGCGCGATGCGGTTGAACGCGGCCACCGACAGCGCGAAGCGCAGCTTGTCGGACAGGTTGCCGCCCGCCTTCAGCTCACCCAGCACGGCGTCGTACTGGTCGGCCGACGTCACGACGCCCACGTCCTTCCAGTTCTTGGCCGCGCTGCGCACCATGGCCGGGCCGCCGATGTCGATGTTCTCGATCGCATCCGCCAGCGTGCAGCCGGCCTTGGCCACGGTGGCTTCGAAGGGGTAGAGGTTCACCACCAGCAGATCGATCGTGTCGATGCCGTGCTCCTTCAGCGCTGCCATGTGCTCCGGCAGCTCGCGGCGGGCCAGCAGGCCGCCGTGCACCTTGGGATGCAGCGTCTTCACGCGGCCGTCGAGCATCTCGGGGAACTGCGTCACTTCGGCCACTTCCGTGACGGGCAGGCCCTGGTCGGCCAGCAGCTTGGCGGTGCCGCCGGTGGACAGCAGGCGGATGCCCAGGGCATGCAGGGCCCGGGCGAATTCGACGATGCCGGTCTTGTCGGAGACGGAAAGAAGTGCGTTCATGGCAATGGTGGGGAGGTTGTGGATTCGGTCGGTCACAGCAGCTTGTGGTCCACGAGCTTCTTGCGCAGTGTGTTGCGGTTCAGCCCCAGCCACTCGGCGGCGCGGGACTGGTTGTTGTCGGCGTGGGTCATGACCACTTCCAGCAGCGGCTTCTCGACGAGGCGCACGAGCATGTCGTACATGCCGTCCGGCGTCTCGCCCCCCAGGTCGCGGAAATAGCCCTGCAGGCTCTCGCGCACGCAGTCCTCGATGTTCTTGTTGCTCATGCGGGCAGTCCTTCTTGTTCTTGTGCGTCGTCGGTGTCCGTGCCGGCCCCCGGGGCCGGTGCGGCGGGGAGGCGGTCCATCTGCTGGCCCAGCCCCTCGAAGAAAAGGTCGACGGCCCGCCACTGTTCGTCGCAGCCGTCCAGGGTATTGATGTGCTGCCGGAACGCCTCGCCGCCCGGCAGCGCGCGCACGTACCAGGCGATGTGCTTGCGCGCGCTGCGCACGCCCGTCAGCTCGCCGTAGAGCGCGTAGTGGTCCTGCAGATGGTCGAGCAGCAGGCGCCGCACTTCGGCCACCAGCGGCGGGGCCAGGTGCTCGCCCGTGGCGAGGAAATGGCCGATCTCGCGGAAGATCCACGGCCGGCCCTGCGCCGCGCGGCCGATCATCACCGCGTCGGCGCCCGTGGCCGCCAGCACGTCGCGCGCCTTCTCGGGCGAATCGATGTCGCCGTTGGCCACCACCGGCACGCCCACCGCGGCCTTCACGGCGGCGATGGTGTCGTACTCGGCATGGCCCTTGTAGCCCTGCTCGCGCGTGCGGCCGTGCACGGTGAGCATCCGGATGCCCACGCCCTCGAACGCCTGCGCGAGCTGCACGGCGTTCTTGTGCTGCTGGCACCAGCCGGTGCGCATCTTGAGCGTGACCGGCACGTTGCGCGGCGCGCAGGCCTCGACCACGGCCTGCGCGATCTCCACGGCCAGCGCCTCGTTCTGCATGAGGGCCGAGCCCGCCCACTTGTTGCAGACCTTCTTGGCCGGGCAGCCCATGTTGATGTCGATGATCTCGGCGCCGCGGTCGATGTTGTAGAGCGCGGCCTCGGCCATCATCGCCGCGTCGGTGCCGGCGATCTGCACCGCGATCGGCCCGGGCTCGCCGTCGTGGTTGGCCCGGCGCGAGGTCTTCAGGCTGTTCCACAGGTCCTTGCGCGAGGTGACCATCTCGCTCACGGCGTAGCCCGCGCCGAGGGCCTTGCAGAGCTGGCGGAACGGCCGGTCCGTCACCCCGGCCATGGGCGCGACGAAGAGGCGGTTCGCCAAAGGGATGTGGCCGATCTGCATGGCGCGCGGGAGTGCTGAAAAAACAGGCGGAGGAAAACGGAGGCGGGATTGTACCTGCTCAAATTTTCAGCAAACGAAAAGCGGGAATGGCGGAACGCCCATCGAAGGGCATCGCGCGGGGCGGGCCCGCACCCACCCGGCACGGGCGGCCCGGCCGTTCCCGGGCCGGCACGCCGTCAGAAGTAGCCGTGGGGCGGGGCCTGCGGTTCCCCGTCCTCGGCCGCCGGGGCGAAGGCCCCCACCGGCTCCTGCACCACCACCTGGTTGCGGCCGCCCTGCTTGGCCAGGTACACCGCGGTATCGGCGCGCGAGAAGAACTCCAGCACCGATTCGCCCAGCACGTACTGCGTGACGCCGATCGACACCGTGACGCGCCCCCGCAACGGTTCCTGCCAGTCGTGCGACTCCACCAGCGCACGGATGCGCTCGCAGCTGTTGAGCGAGGGCAGCAGCGGCGTGGCCGGGAAGATCAGCAGGAACTCCTCGCCGCCGTAGCGGCCGAAGAAATCATCGGTGCGCACGGTCTGCTGGGCCAGCTTCGTGAAGGTGCGCAGCACCTCGTCGCCTCCCAGGTGGCCCAGCTCGTCGTTGACGCGCTTGAAGTGGTCCAGGTCCACCACCGCCAGGCACAGCGGAATGCCGCTCTCGTCGGCGAGCTGCTTCTGTTCTTCCAGCGCGGCGAGGATCGAGCGGCGGTTCAGGCAGCCGAGCACGTCGAGCCGCGCGCTTTCGGCGATGGTGCGCATTTCGTGGCTGGTTTTCTGCAGCAGCCGGTGCAGCACGCGCACGCGGCCCATCAGCAGGACGTAGGCAGGCAGGGCCAGGGCCAGGGCCATGAAGTGCAGCGCCTCCAGGCGCAGCAGCGCGCTGTCGTCCCGTTCCAGGTAGTGCGCCAGCATCACCAGCGCATACCCCCCCAGGATGCCGCCGCACAGCAGCAGCGCCGCGCGGCGCGACAGCGTGAGCAGGCCGTAGGCCATGGAGACGAACACGAAGGGCGCGAGCGCGATCTGCGTGACCGGCTCCAGGTAGAAGACCAGCAGCAGGGTCACGACCGAAGCGATCACGATCGGCAGCCGCAGCTGCCGGTCTCCCGAGCGCCGCTCCTCGTGCTGCCGCAGCCGCATGTACGCGGCGCTGAGCACGGTGCCGAAGGCGATCAGCGCGGCCACCATCAGCACCAGCGGGCCGGCGATCACGCCCATGGCATAGAAGACCCCCATGCACAGCAGGTACAGCACGCTCATAAGCACCGGCACCAGGCGCTTCGGCGGGCGGCCGAGCCGGCGCTCCAGCACGCGCGCGGCCTGCAGGTCCGATCCCTTGAACTGCACGGAGTCGTCGAAGTCCGAGAAGCCTTCGCTGGACGAAAACGCCTCGCTCGGAGCAAAGACCGCGGTATTGGAAAACCGCCCGGCCTCGCGCTCGCGCAGCGAAGCCCAGAATTTGGCAAGACCCATGTCGACGGATACCCTCTCCGCGATACCGGACGAAGCCCGGTACGCGCTGATGACTTGGAATGTTGGTACGGTCGGCGCCACCGCCTTACCGAATGTTACATGCAGGGCCGAACGGGGGGTATGGCGATTTCGCCACACGGAAGAGTCGGACACCCAATCCTCCAGGCGGAACGGATTTGGTATATGCGCCTTCCTGGCCGGCCAGCGCGCCACAGCACGACGGCGTGCCGGGCTACAGCAGCCCGAACCTGCACCCCCCTAAACTCGCGCCCAGCTATGGAAATCTGGATGCAACACCTCATGGACCTGCTGGCGCTGCCGCAGTATGGGCTCAGCACGGTCTTCCTGGTGTCGTTCATCTCCGCAACGTTACTGCCGCTGGGTTCGGAGCCGGCCGTGTTCGGCCTGATCCAGCTCAACCCCGAGCTCTTCTGGCCCGCCATTCTGGTGGCCACCGCGGGCAACACGCTCGGCGGGGCCGTCAGTTGGTGGATGGGGCTCGGTGCCCACAAGGCCGTGGACAAGGCACGGGGCGAACACACCAACGTGCGCGCGCTCGGCTGGCTGCGCCGCTTCGGCGCCAAGGCCTGTCTGCTGAGCTGGCTGCCCGTGGTGGGCGATCCGCTGTGCGCCGTGGCGGGCTGGCTCAAGCTGCCCTTCTGGCCCTGCGTGGGCTACATGGCGGTGGGCAAGTTCCTGCGCTACCTGGCCATGACGTCGAGCCTGATGTACCTCTGGCCCAACGCACTGCCGCACTGAGCGCGGCGAACACGGCCCTTCCGGCGTCGTCGCCGCATCCTGCGCTACTACCGTACTGCCTGCGATACGGCGCCTCGCCAGCACCACTTCGCCGGGCCGCGTCCACTCACCGCGCCACCCGACGGCGCTTCCACGTGCCTTCCAGGGTGTAGAGCACGAGCGCTCCCCAGATCAGCATGAAGCCCGCGAGCCGCGCGGGCTGCACCTCTTCGCCGAACAGCCAGACGCCGAGAACGAACTGCAGGCTGGGCGAGATGTACTGCAACACGCCCATGGTCGCCAGCGGGATGCGCCGCGCGCCCGCGGCGAACAACAGCAGGGGAATGGCGGTGACCGGCCCGGCCGCCACCAGCCAGCCCAGCGTGGCCGCATCCGCCTGCGTCCACGCGGCCTGCCCCGTGAAGGCCAGCCAGGCGAGGCCGCCCACGGCCAGCGGGGCGAGCAGCGCGGTCTCCAGCGCCAGCCCTTCCATTGCGCCGAGCACCGCCGTCTTGCGCAGCAGGCCGTAGAAACCGAACGTGGCGGCCAGCACCAGCGCGATCCACGGCAGGCGCCCCGCCTGCACCGTGAGCCAGAGCACACCCGCGGCCGCCACCGCCAGCGCGGCCCACTGGCCCGGCCGGGGGCGTTCGTGCAGGAAGACGCAGCCCATGGCCACGTTCACGAGCGGCAGGATGAAGTAGCCCAAGCTCGCGTCCACCACGTGCTGGTGGTGCACGGCCCAGACGTAGAGCAGCCAGTTGACCGACAGCAGCAGCGCTGAGAGCAGGAACGCCCCGACCACGCGCGGCTGGCGGCGCAGCTCGGCCACCCAGGCCAGTTGCCGGCGCGCCACCAGCACGGCGGCGAGCAGCACCATCGACCAGAGCGTGCGGTGCATCACCACCTCCAGAGCCGGCACCGAGGCCACCTGGTGGAAGTAGAGCGGAAAAATGCCCCACGCCACATAGGCGAGCGTGGCGTAGAGGATGCCGGATTGCATGGAGCGGACGAAGGTATGGCTGGCGGTGCGCGCGCACGGCCGCGCTGCGGCACCGGGAGCGCGCTGCCGCGGCCCGCCCGGGGGCGGGAATGGCGTGGCGTGACTGGCGGCGATGCTATCGCAGGTGCGGCGCGCTTGCAGGCGCAGTGCCCGGCCCGTGCCGTTTCAACCGACGGCCCGGTGCAGGGCGCGCACCAGATCCGACTGCGTGATGATGCCCACCAGGCGCCGCTCCGCGTCGATCACCGGGATGTGGTGGTGCCCGTCCTCGGTGAACAGCGGCACCAGATCGAGCGCCGGCCGCTGCTCGCTCACCACGCGCACCTGCCGCGTCATGATCTGGCCCACGACTTCCGGTTTGGTGGAATGCACGGCACCGACGCGGCGCACCAGGGCGCGCAGTTGCTCGCCGATGCCGTGGTGCACATCGAGGTCGATCTGGCGCATGAAATCGGCCGTGGTGACGATGCCCACGATGCGGCGCGCGCGGTCCACCACCGGCAGCGCCTTGATGCGGCGGCGGCGCATCAGCGCCCAGGCCTCCTGCAGCTCCGTGCCGAACGCCGCCGTGACGGGCTCGCGCGACATGATGTCGCCGCAGCGCAGATGGCCGAAATTGCGGCGGTAGGCCTCGGCCTCGGCGTGGTGCAGCAGCGCCTCCAGGTCGTCGCGGCTCACGTCCAGCACCTGGTTGTAGTGCGCCAGCGCGGCGTCCAGGTCCTCGGGCGTGAATCGGCCCGCGGCGCGCGCCGGTGCGCCTGTCGGGGCAGGACGCGCCTGCTGCGCATGCGGATAGCGCTTGCCCGTGGCCGCATGCCACGCCATGCCCGCCGCCACCAGCAGCAGGGAATTGGTCAGCACCGGGAACAG
The DNA here is from genome assembly GCA_002397315.1 of Comamonadaceae bacterium UBA4962. GTDB lineage: Bacteria > Pseudomonadota > Gammaproteobacteria > Burkholderiales > Burkholderiaceae_C > Paracidovorax. Next base: position 37,301 of record DHAE01000020.1, on the reverse strand, counting down.
CGCGAACTGCGGCTTCGCGCCGTGGGCCATCACCACGAACAGCGCGGCCGCACCGCCCGGCGGATGCAGGCAGCGCAGCGGCACCATGAGCGCGATCGCCAGCGCCACGGCCAGCGCCCCCGCCACGGCCTGCTCGGGCACCAGTGCCGCGCAGGCCACGCCCACCAGGGTGGACAGGGTGTTGCCGCCCACCACCGGCCAGGGCTGCGCCAGCGGGCTCGCCGGCACCCCGAACACCAGCACCGCGCTCGCGCCGATCGGCGCCACCAGCCAGGGCGAAATGCCCCAGTGGCCGCCCACCCAGCGGCTGAGCCAGCCGGCCAGCAGCACGCCGAGCAGCGCGCCTGCCGCCATGCGCAGGCGCTCGCGGGCGTCCACGTGCATGGGCGCGGGCCGGAGGGCGCGGGCTGCGCGGCGCAGGCGCGCGGTCAGGAGGCCGCGCATCGGGTAGCGAGAAGGAACTCCGGAACCCGGCGTGGCATGGCGGGGATCGGTGTCCTTCAGACGTTGAACAGGAAGTTCATCACGTCCCCATCCTTGACGACGTACTCCTTGCCTTCCGCACGCATCTTGCCCGCGTCCTTCGCGCCCTGCTCGCCCTTGAAGGCGATGAAGTCGTCGAAGGCGATGGTCTGGGCGCGGATGAAGCCGCGCTCGAAGTCGCCGTGGATCACGCCGGCGGCCTGGGGCGCGGTGGCGCCGACGGGCACGGTCCAGGCGCGCACTTCCTTCACGCCGGCGGTGAAGTAGGTCTGCAGGCCCAGCAGCTTGAAGCCGGCGCGGATCAGGCGGTTCAGGCCGGGCTCGTCCTGGCCCATCTCGGCCAGGAACAGGTCGCGGTCCTCGTCGCTCATCTCGCTCATCTCGGATTCGATCTTGGCGCAGATGGCCACCACGGGCGCGTTCTGCGCGGCGGCGTATTCCTTCAGGCGGTCGAGCAGCGGGTTGTTTTCGAAGCCGTCCTCGGCCACGTTGCCGACGAACATCGCCGGCTTGGCGGTGATCAGGCAGAACTGCTTGAGCAGGGGCGCGTCTTCCTTGCTGACGGCCACGGTGCGCGCGGGCTTGCCTTCGTCGAGCGCGGCCTGGATGGGCGTGAGCAGCGAGACCAGCTTGGCGGCCTCCTTGTCGTTGCCCGACTTGGCGGCCTTGCTGTAGCGGTTCAGGGCCTTCTCCACCGTGGCGAGGTCGGCCAGGCACAGCTCGGTCTGGATGACCTCGATGTCGGCGATCGGGTCCACGCGGCCGGCCACGTGGATCACGTTCGGGTCTTCGAAGCAGCGCACCACGTTGACGATGGCGTCGGTCTCGCGGATGTGGGCCAGGAACTGGTTGCCCAGGCCTTCGCCCTTGGAAGCGCCCGCCACCAGGCCGGCGATGTCCACGAACTCGACGATGGCCGGCACGATGCGCTCGGGCGTGATGATCTGGGCCAGTTGCTGCAGGCGGGGATCGGGCACTTCCACCACGCCGGTGTTGGGCTCGATGGTGCAGAAGGGGTAGTTCTCGGCCGCGATGCCGGCCTTGGTCAGGGCGTTGAAGAGGGTGGACTTGCCGACGTTGGGCAGGCCCACGATGCCGCATTTCAGGCTCATGGCAGGGCTTTCAGGGTTCTGGGGAAAACCGGCGATTTTACCGGGCCGCCGTGGCGGACCGCCCGGCGCTCAGTCGAACTGCCAGTCGGCCGATACGCGCTGGCCCACGCGCAGCACGCAGCCCGCGCCTTCGAGCACGATGGCGTTCGTGCCGAACGTGATGGCGCCGTCCATGCGGCGGTCCTGCCGGTAAGTGCGCAGCGCGTCGCCCACGTCGGTGGTGCTCTCCGCGGTGGCCGGGTCGATGTCGGGGATCGGGCAGCGCGTGCACGGCTTCACGGGCTGCAGGCAGGCCTGCCCGCCGTCGGCATCGACGAACAGGCTGCCGATCCGGTCCTCGTCGTGCGCCTCGACGCCGGCGATGACGACGTTGGGACGAAAGCGCTCGATCGTGGCCGGTGGCGCGCCCATGGTGTCCAGGCGGTGGTTGAGCATCTCGATCGACGCCTCGCTGGCCACCAGCACGGGGTAGGCGTCGGCGAACTGGTTGGGCGCCTCGACCCCGCCCGTCCAGCGCAGGCTGGAGAGCCGGCGGTGCGCCGGATCGAAGCGCACCAGGCGGCACGGCAGGCCCAGGAATTCCGAGAACCACCGCGCGGCCCCGTCGCCCGCATCCAGCGCGGGCACGGCGTCGTCCCACACGCGCACCGCCGCGGACGGGCCTTCGGCCTCCATCGCAACGCGCAGTAGCGGCATGCCGGGCGCCCGCAACGCCAGCTCCGTAATGCCGAGCTGCGGCTGTACCAGCGCCATGCGCGGCAGGGTGCGCTGCGTGAGGAATTCGCCGTGCGCATCGACCACCATCCAGGCGCGGTCCCACTCCAGGCCGGTGGGCGTCAGCCGGGCCTCGCGCACCGCGATACCCGCGCACGACTTGACGGGATGGACGAAGAGGCGGGAGAGGGTGCCGGCCAGGTCTCGGTCGGTGCGGAAGGTCACGCGGGGCTCCGGAAAAAGCAAGGTGGGACGGGAAAGCGGGGATTGTGCCTCCGGCTCGGCGGAGCACGGGGCGGCTCCTACAATGGCCGCATGGCGCAATCCTTCGATGTCTGTATCCGTGGCGCGGGCGTGGTGGGCCGCACGCTGTCCCTGCTTCTCGCGCGAGAGCGCCTGCGCGTGGCCCTCGTGCCCGGCCCGGCGCCGGCCGCGGGAGGCCCCGATGTCCGGGCCTACGCGCTCAACGCCGCGTCGCGCGGGCTGCTGGAATCCGTGCGCAGCTGGCCGGACGCGGAGCACGCCACGCCGGTGCTGCGCATGGACGTGCACGGCGACATGGGCGGCGAGGTCACGTTCGATGCGCAGCGCCATCCCGCCACCGACGCGCTCGCCTGGATCGTCGACGTGCCCGCGCTGGAGGCGCGCCTGGCCGACGCGGTGCGCTTCCAGCCGCAGGTGGAGGTGGTCGATGCGCCCGTGCAGGCCGCGCTGACGGTGGTCTGCGAAGGCCGCGCCAGCCGCACGCGCGAGGAGTTCGGAGTGCACTACGCCGAAGTGCCCTACGGCCAGCATGCGGTGGCCACGCGGCTGCGCTGCGAACGGCCCCACGGCCAGGTGGCGCGCCAGTGGTTCCTGCCCGACGGCATCCTGGCCTTTCTGCCGCTGGAGGGCCCCGAGGGGAACTCCGTGGCCGTCGTGTGGTCCGTCAGGCAGGACGAGGCGCAGCGCCTCCTGGCCATGGAACCCACCGATTTCGAACAACGCATCCACGCCGCGAGCCAGGACATGCTCGGCCATGTCACGCTGGACGCTCCACGCGCCGCCTGGCCGCTGCAGCAGGCCCGGGCCGACCGCTGGTGCGGGCCGATGCCGGCCGCGGCCGGCAGCCCGCCCCCAGGCAAGGCCAAGGCGGCGCCCTCCCGCAGCTGGGTGCTCGCGGGCGATGCCGCGCACGCCGTGCATCCGCTGGCCGGCCAGGGCCTCAACCTCGGGCTGGCCGACGCGCAGGCCCTGGCCCGCGTGCTGCGCGAGCGCGACTACTGGCGCGGCGTGGCGGACCTGAAGCTGCTGCGGCTCTACGAACGCGAACGCAAGGCCGCGCTGCTGCCCATGGGCTGGGCCATGGACGGCCTGCAGCAACTGTTCTCGCGCAACGAAGGGCCCGTGCCCTGGCTGCGCAACTGGGGCATGCGCGGCTTCGAGCGCAGCGGCCTCCTCAAGGACTGGGTGACGCGCCAGGCGATGGGCCTGGGCTGACGGCCGCGCGGCACCCCGGTGCCGCCGCCCGCGCCGCCGCGCTGGCGGCCACCCGACATTCACGCATCACGAAGGAAGACCATGAAATTGATTCCCGCCCTGCTCGCCGGCGCCGCCGCACTGACCATCGGCTTCGGTGCCCACGCCCAGGAATCGGCGATCCGCAAGGCGCTGGGCAGCCGCATTCCGCAGTTGCAGAGCATCGACGAGGTGCGCGCCACGCCCATGCCGGGCCTGTACGAAGTGCGCATCGGCACCGACGTCTTCTACACCGATGCCAAGGGCAACTACCTCATCCAGGGCGAGCTGATCGACACCAAGGCGCGCCGCAACCTCACCGAGGACCGCATCAACAAGCTCACCGCGGTGGACTTCGCCTCGCTGCCCCTGCAGGACGCCTTCACCATCGTGCGCGGCAACGGCCAGCGCAAGCTCGCGGTGTTCGAAGACCCGAACTGCGGCTACTGCAAGCGCTTCGAGAAGGACCTGCAGAACGTCGACAACGTCACGGTGTACCTGTTCCTCTACCCGATCCTGAGCCCCGATTCGGCGGAGAAGTCGCGCAACATCTGGTGCGCCAAGGACCGGGCCGCCGCCTGGCAGGACCAGATGGTGCGCGACAAGACCCCGGCCGCCGCGAGCTGCGACACGGCGGCCCTGCAGCGCAACCTGGCCTTCGGCAAGAAGCACAAGATCACCGGCACGCCCACGCTGATCTTCACCGACGGCTCGCGCGTGCCCGGCGCCATCGATGCGCGCGAGGTGGAAAAGCGGCTCGCCGACGCAGGCTCCGCCGCCGGCACGCCCGCCCCCGCCGCCAACTGACCTTCCCGCCCCCGCTTCGCCTCCCCGCCCTCCGTCCGCCGCATGCCTTCCCTTCGCCACCATGCCTCGCCCGTCCATTACCGCGTGGAACCCGCGCAGCTGCAGGCGCGCCTCTACCACGTCACGCTGACGGTGGAGCGGCCCGCCGCGCAGCAGGAACTGTCGCTGCCCGTGTGGATTCCCGGCAGCTACCTCGTGCGCGAGTTCTCGAAGAACCTGCAGAACCTGCGCGCCCGCCAGGGCGGCCACGAGGTGCCGCTCACGCAGCGCAGCAAGTGCCTGTGGCAGGCCGCGTGCCGCGAGGGCTCGCCGCTGGTGCTGACCTACGAAGTCAGCGCCTACGACAACTCCGTGCGCACGGCCTGGCTCGACGCGTCCCGCGGCTTCTTCAACGGCACCAGCCTGTGCCTGCGCGTGCATGGCCAGGAAGACGCGCGCCACGACCTGGAGATCGTGCCCACGCCGGAGGTGGCGCACTGGTCCGTGGCCACCGGGCTCGCTTCGGAGAAGACCACGCGCGCGGGCTTCGGCACCTACCGCGCGGCCTCGTACGACGAACTGGTGGACTGCCCGGTCGAGATGGGCCCCTTCTGGAGTGCCCGCTTCACGGCCTGCGGCGTGCCGCACCGCCTGGTGGTGGCCGGCGCGGCGCCCTCGTTCGACGGCGAGCGCCTGCTGGCCGACACGCGCCGCATCTGCGAGGAAGGCATCCGCTTCTGGCACGGCGCGGACGCACCGCCCTATACCCAGTACCTGTTCCTGCTCAACGTGGTGGACGACGGCTACGGCGGCCTGGAACACCGCAATTCCACGGCGCTGATCTGCGGCCGCCGCGACCTGCCGCGCCAGGGCGAGGCCAAGGCGCCCGAGGGCTATACCACCCTGCTCGGGCTCATCAGCCACGAGCATTTCCATACCTGGAACGTCAAGCGCCTGCGCCCGGCGGAACTCGCGCGCTACGACTACGCGCAGGAGAACTACACGCGCCTGCTGTGGTTCTTCGAAGGCTTCACGAGCTACTACGACGATCTGCTGCTGCGGCGCGCCGGCCTGATCGACGACGCCGCCTATCTGCGCCTGCTCACCAAGACCATCAACCAGGTGCTGCAGACGCCCGGGCGCCTCGTGCAGAGCGTGGCCGACGCGAGCTTCGATGCCTGGGTGAAGTACTACCGCCAGGACGAGAACACGCCGAACACGACGGTGAGCTACTACACCAAGGGCTCGCTCGTCGGCCTGTGCCTGGACCTGGCGCTGCGCCGCGAGGGCCGCACCACGCTGGACGACGTGATGCGCGCGCTCTGGGTGCGCTGCGACGCGGGCCCGATGACCGAGGACGACCTGCTCGCGGTGCTCGAATCCCTCTCCGGGCGCCCGTTCGCGCAGGAGATCGCCGCCTGGGTGCACGGCACGGACGACCTGCCGCTCGCGGAACTGCTGGCGGCGCACGGCGTGGTGCTGCGTGCGGATACGGCGCAGCCCGCGCAGCGCCTGGGAATGCGCGTATCCGAGGCGCAGGGCCTGCAGGTGAAGGTGGTGCTGCGCGGCGGCCTCGCCGAAGCCGCCGGCTTCGCGGCCGGAGACGAATGGCTGGCCATCGAGACGCATGGCGAGACCTGGCGCGTGCAGCGGCTGGACGACGTCGCGCTTTATGCGGGGCGCGAGAAGCGCGTCACGGCCCTGGTGGCGCGCGACCGCCGCGTGCTGCGGCTCTCGCTGGCGCTGGAGCACGAAGGCACCGCGCCGCAGGACACGGTGGCGCTGTCGCTCGGGGATGCGGCGCTGGCGCGCCGCTGGCTGGAAGGCCAGGGCGGCCAGACCCGGCCCGGGGAGGATTCCACGGCCGGCCCCGTGTCCGCGGCGTGACGGGAGCGGGGCCGTCCGCGGCCGGCCCTTCGGTATAGTCGTCCGCACCGCAACGACAACCCAGGAGAACCCCCGTGGCCTATGAAGTGATCGAGGTCCGCACCGAAGCGGACAAGGTCGGCGTCATCACGCTGAACCGCCCCAAGCAGCTCAACGCACTCAACGACCAGCTCATGGACGAGCTGGGCGACGCGCTGGCCGCCTTCGACGCGGACGAGCGCATCGGCTGCATCATTCTCACGGGCAGCGAGAAGGCCTTCGCCGCAGGCGCCGACATCGGGGCCATGGCGAAGTACGGTTTCGCCGATGCCTACAAGGGCGACTACATCACCCGCAACTGGGAGCGCATCCGCTCCATCCGCAAGCCCGTGATCGCGGCCGTGAGCGGCTTCGCCCTGGGCGGCGGCTGCGAGCTGGCGATGATGTGCGATTTCATCATCGCCGCCGACAACGCCAAGTTCGGCCAGCCCGAGATCAAGCTCGGCGTGATTCCCGGCGCGGGCGGCACGCAGCGCCTGCCGCGCGCCGTGGGCAAGTCCAAGGCCATGGACATGGCCCTCACCGCCCGCATGATGGATGCGCAGGAGGCCGAGCGCGCCGGCCTGGTGAGCCGCGTCGTGCCCTACGACAAGCTCATGGACGAAGCGCTGGGCGCGGCCCTGGTGATCGCCGGCTTCTCGCAGGTGGCCGTCATGGCGGCCAAGGAAACCGTCAACCGCGCCTTCGAGGGCTCGCTCTCCGACGGCCTCATGTACGAGCGCCGACTGTTCCACGCGCTGTTCGCCACGCAGGACCAGAAGGAAGGCATGGCCGCCTTCCTGGAAAAGCGCCCGGCGGCGTTCACGCACCGCTGACGGGCCGAGCGGTGGTGCTTACCCAGCGCCTCCGCTCCAAGCCGCCTCCACACGCATCAGCCGTCACCCCGCCTGGGGTGCGGGCCATGAAAAAAGCCTTGCAGGCCCAATGACCTGCAAGGCTTTTCAATCTGGTGGCGCTTCACGGATTCGAACCGCGGACCTGTGGATTATGATTCCATCGCTCTAACCGACTGAGCTAAAGCGCCTAAGCCCTCAAGTATAGCGCTTTTTTCGGGGCGCACAACAACTTCCTGCACCGTTCGCTTCCGCCCATGGAACGCCCACGGGGCCGGGCCGTAGAATTCCGCCCTTCAGCCCCTGGATGAACACCATGACCCGCTGCAAGAACGCCACCCCACCCGCCGCCCTGCCCTGGGCCGCCCCGCAACGCACGAAGGCGATGGCCGCGCTGCTGCTCGCCCTCTGCGCGGCCACGGCTTGCGCCCTGCTGCCCGCGCCTGCCACCGCCCAGGAAGTGCAGCCCGGCATGGGCAACCTGCGCAACTTCCCCGAAGCCGCGCAGCGCGGCACCCTGGTGGTGCTCAGCACGGCCGAAGCCAAGCTCAATGGCGACACCGTGCGCACGGCGCCCGGCCTGCGCATCTTCAGCCCGCAGAACACGCTGGTGATGGCCCACTCGGTGATCGGCCAGTCGTTCACGGTGAACTACACGATCGAGCCGTCCACGGGCCTGCTGCACACCGTCTGGATCCTGACCAAGGCGGAAGCCGCGGTGCCGCGCAAGGGCAGCGGCGGCGGCTCGTTCTTCGATTCGCTGTTCGGCTCCGACCGTTGACGGCGCGGACCGCTACCGCCGCCGCGGCCACCGCCGCTCCGCCATCCGCTTCCTTCCGATGTTTCCGGCCGCCGCCCTGCGGCCCGGATGCAGCGCCCGCAGGGTGCCGCCTTTCCTTTCCCGAGATTGCCCGCCATGGCCAAAAAAGTCTTCGTCAAAACCTTCGGCTGCCAGATGAACGAGTACGACTCGGACAAGATGGTGGACGTGCTGCATGCCGCCCAGGGCTACGAGCCCACGCAGAACGCCGAAGAGGCCGACCTGATCCTGTTCAATACCTGCTCCGTGCGCGAGAAGGCGCAGGAGAAGGTGTTCAGCGACCTGGGCCGCTTCAAGCACCTGAAGGCGCGCGGCGTGAAGATCGGCGTGGGCGGCTGCGTGGCCAGCCAGGAGGGCGACGAGATCATCAAGCGCGCGCCCTACGTCGACGTGGTCTTCGGCCCGCAGACGCTGCACCGCCTGCCCGAGTTGCTCGCGCAGCGCGAGGCCCTGGCGCGCCCGCAGGTGGACATCAGCTTCCCCGAGATCGAAAAGTTCGACCACCTGCCGCCCGCGCGCGTCGAGGGCGCGAGCGCCTTCGTCTCCATCATGGAAGGCTGCAGCAAGTACTGCAGCTACTGCGTGGTGCCCTACACGCGCGGCGAGGAAGTGAGCCGCCCGTTCGACGACGTGCTGGTGGAGGTCGCGGGCCTGGCCGACCAGGGCGTGAAGGAGGTCACGCTGCTCGGCCAGAACGTGAACGCCTACCTGGGCAAGATGGGCGGCACGGCCGAGGTGGCCGACTTCGCGCTGCTGCTGGAATACGTGGCCGACATTCCGGGCATCGAGCGCATCCGCTTCACGACCAGCCATCCCAATGAGTTCACGCAGCGCCTGATCGACGCCTACGCGCGCATCCCCAAGCTGGTCAGCCACCTGCACCTGCCGGTGCAGCACGGCTCCGACCGCATCCTGATGGCGATGAAACGCGGCTACACGGCGATGGAATACAAGAGCACCATCCGCAAGCTGCGCGCCATCCGGCCCGACCTGGCCATGAGCAGCGACTTCATCGTCGGCTTCCCCGGCGAGACGGAAGACGACTTCGCCAAGATGATGAAGCTCATCGACGACATCCACTTCGACAACAGCTTCAGCTTCATCTTCAGCCCCCGCCCCGGCACGCCGGCCGCCGGCCTGCACGACGACACGCCGCACGAGGTGAAGCTGCGCCGCCTGCAGGAGCTGCAGGCCGTGATCAACGCCAACATCCGCTCGATCAGCGAAAGCCGCGTGGGCACCGTGCAGCGCCTCCTCGTGGAGGGCGCGTCCAAGCGCGACGGCAGCGAGCTGATGGGCCGCACCGAATGCAACCGCGTGGTGAACTTCGCGGGCCACCCACGGCTCGTGGGGCAGATGGTCGACGTCACCATCACCGAGGCCAAGGCCTACACGCTGCGCGGCGAGGTGGTCATGGCGGACCACGACGCCCTGGCCGCGCACTGAGGCGGGCCGCATGGGCCTCGCCGCACGCCTCTTCCGCCGCCAGCAGGGCGTCGCCGCGCTCGGGGGGCTGTCCTTCCAGCAGATGCTGCTGCTGGCGTTCCTGCTGATCGCCGGGCTGCAGGGCGCGAGCTCGCTGCGGGCCATCTTCACGCTGGAGCAGCTCATGGTGCAGAGCCGCCACGGCGCCGCCGAGGCGATCCAGCTCAACGCCGCGGCCCAGAGCCTGAACGCGCGCAGCCAGACGATGGAACGCGCCGCCCGGCAGTCGCTGGTGCTGTCGGACCGCACGCTGCGCCGCCGCTTCGACGACATCGCGCGCGAGGCGCGCGACATCCTGCAGCGGCTGGAGGCCAGCGGCCTGCCGCCGGAACTCGCGGTCCAGTGGCGGGAGCACCTCGTCCAGGTGAACACCCTGCTGGACGGCCCGCCCGCGCTGTCGCTGGACAACGAGCGTGCCGTGGCCGGTCTGTTCCTGGAGATCGACGGCGTGAACGGCGCCATCGTCCAGACCGTGCAGGACATCAACACGCGGCGCAGCACCGAACTGCAGGAAAAGATCGAGGCCAGCCGCCGCGAGGTGACGCACCAGGTGGTCGGCGTGATCGTGCTGGCGCTGGTGCTCGCGCTCGCGCTGGGCATCTGGCTGGCACGGCCGTTCAAGCGCCTGCGGCACGCGATCCGCCTGCTGGGCGAGAACGAACTCGCGCAGCCCGTCGACATTCCGGGGCCGGTGGACGTGCGGCGCGTAGGCCAGCAACTGGAATGGCTGCGCGTGCGGCTGCTGGAACTGGACGCCGACAAGGCGCGGTTCCTGCGGCACGTCTCGCACGAACTCAAGACCCCGCTCGCCTCCATGCGCGAGGGCGTGGCGCTGCTGCAGGACGGCGTGACCGGCGAACTCACCGCCGGCCAGCGCGAGGTGGTGGACATCCTCCACCAGAACACGCTGGTGCTGCAGGGCGAGATCGAGGCGCTGCTGCGCTTCAACGCCGCCGCCTTCGAGGCGCGCCAGCTGCACCGCACACCCACCGACCTGCTGGCGCTGATCGAGGCCCAGGTCGAGGCGCAGCGGCTGCAGTGGCAGGCCCGCAAGCTCGACGTGGTGGTGGAGGGCCGGCCCGTGACGCTGCCGATCGATGCCGAGAAGATCGCCTCGGCCGTGGGCAATCTGCTCTCCAACGCCATCCGCTTTTCGCCGCGCGGGAGCAGGATTTTGATTCAACTCATACGTTTCGAAGACCTCATCCGCATCGATGTGGCCGACGAAGGTCCCGGCGTGCATGAAAATGACCGTGCCCGCATCTTCGAACCCTTCTACCGCGGAGTGCGGCAGCCGGAAGACGCCGCCCGCGGCACCGGCATCGGCCTGTCCATCGTCCAGGAATACGTCGCCGCCCACGGAGGGCGCGTGAGCCTCGTCGAGGCCGGCGAACGTACTCCCTTCCGCATCGAACTGCCCCATGCCTCTTGACCCTCTGCTGCCGGGCGCCCGCGCACCGTCCGCCGGCCCGGCGATCCGCCTTGCGCTGTGCACGCTGTGGACCGCGCTCGCGCTCTCCGGCTGCGCCGTACCGCCCGAGCCCGCCCCCGCGCCCCCGGCCGCCCCGCCGGCCGCAGCGCCACAGCCCGTGCCGGAGCCGGACATGGACAAGCCCGACGCGGACACCGCCGCCGCGGCGCCGTCCACGCCGGGCGAAGCCGCCGACACACCGAAGCCCGAGCGCGCCGCGTCCGTCTCGCTGCCGCGCCAGATGCTGCAGTACGCGGACCGCGTGCGTGCGCTGTCCCCGCCCGAGCTCACGGCCGAGATCGCCCGGCTTTCCGACGCCCAGGCGGGCAGCGGCGCCGTCCCGGAAAATGCCTTCCGGCTCTCCCTGGCCCTGCTGCAGACGCGCCAGCCGGCCGATACGGCCCGCTCCCTGGGGCTGCTGCAGAAGCTGCTGGCCGACGGCCGGCCGGCCGCGGTCGTGCTGCAGCCGCTCGCACGCTTCGTCGAGAACCGGCTGCTCCAGCAGCGCCGCCTGGAAGACCAGACGGACCGCCAGGGCCAGCAGATCCGCGACATGCAGCGCCGCATCGACCAGTTGAACGAACGCCTGGAGGCGATGCGCGCCATCGAACGCAGCCTCAACGCCCGCCCGGGCGCGCCCGGCAACGGCCGCTCGCATCCTCTGCCGGCTGCGACCGACATCCCCCGCTGACTCCCCCGCCGACCGAACCGCCCACCCTCGCGCATGCCCGCACCGTCCTCTTCGAAAGCCTCGCCTTCCGCGCCCCGGCCGCGCATCCTCGTCGTGGACGACGACGCCGACATGCTGCGGTTGCTGTCGCTGCGGCTCAACGCGGCGGGCTACGACATCACGGCCGTGCCCTCCGCCGAGGCCGCGCTCGCGCAGTTGGAGACCCACCGGCCCCAGCTCGTGCTGAGCGACGTGCGCCTGCCCGGCCGCGACGGCCTGGCGCTGTTCGACGAAGTGCGCGCGCGCCATCCTTCGCTGCCGGTGATCCTGCTCACCGCGCACGGCACGATCCCCGACGCGGTGGAGGCCACGGCGCGCGGCGTCTTCACCTACCTCACCAAGCCCTACGACGCCAAGGACCTGCTCGACAAGATCGCGCAGGCCCTGGCGCTGAGCGCGCCCGCCACCCGGAGCCCACAGTCCGACAGCACCTGGCGGGCGGAGATCGTGAGCCGCTCCAACCGCATGGCCGACCTGCTCGCCGAGGCCCACATGGTCGCGCAGTCGGACGCGAGCGTGCTGCTGCTGGGCGACAGCGGCAGCGGCAAGGAACTGCTGGCCCGCGCCATCCACCGCGCCAGCCCGCGCGCGGCGCGGCCGTTCGTGGCGGTGAACTGCGGTGCCATTCCCGAGGCCCTGCTGGAATCCGAACTGTTCGGCCACATGAAGGGCGCGTTCACCGACGCGCACAGCAACCACAAGGGCCTGTTCCAGGCGGCCGACGGCGGCACGCTGCTGCTCGACGAAATCGGCGACATGCCGCCGGCCCTGCAGGTCAAGCTGCTGCGGGTGCTGCAGGAGCGGGCGGTGCGCCCCGTGGGCGCGAGCCAGGCCACGCCGGTGAACGTGCGCATCGTCTCGGCCACCCACCGCGACTTGGAGGCCGCCATGGCCACCGGGCAGTTCCGCGAAGACCTCTACTACCGCCTCAACGTGGTCACGCTGACGCTGCCCACGCTGGCCGACCGGCGCGAGGACATCCCGCTGCTGGCGAACCACTTCCTCGATCTGTTGTCCCGCAAGTACGACAAGCGCCTCTCGGGTTTCTCGCCCGAAGCCCTCAAGGCGCTGACGGCCGCCCCCTGGCCCGGCAACGTGCGGCAGCTCTACAACGTGGTGGAGCAGGCCTGCGCGCTCTCCACCACCCCCCTGGTGCCGCTGGGCCTCGTGCAGCGCGCCCTGCGCACGCCGACGGTGCAGGTATTGAGCTTCACAGAGGCCCGACAGCGCTTCGAGCGCGAGTACCTGGTGGACCTTTTGAAGATGACGGACGGCAACGTCGCCGATGCCGCACGGCTCGCGCAGCGCAACCGCACGGAGTTCTACCGCCTGCTGCAAAAGCACGCGCTCACGCCCGGACAGTTCAAGAGCGATGCGGGCGGCGGAGAGGATGTCGCCGAAGAGCGACAAGACTAAGTCTTTGATTTGAAAGGGAATTTGCAATCCAAGAGACGGATCGGTCGCCGGATTGCGACAAAAAACCGGGTTTTGGGGCCTCGCAGGCGCCCCGCACAACTGCTTACACGGGAAAGTGCTCCCAAGTCCTTGATTCACAAGGATTTTTCCAGGCTGGCACAGGGTTTGCCCTATTGCTCGCATGCAACAGGCCTACTCCCCCTCCAGCGCTGCGCCGACACCGGCCGCGGCCTGTTCGCGAGAGGGTTACGCACCTGTCCTGGAACACCACAACCGAGTGAGCACAACCATGGAAACCCTATCCTCCCGACCGGATGCCGCGCCCCGCAAACCCGCGGGCGTGTCCGCTCCTGCCGTGGTGGCGCGCCGTGGCGCACGCTACCCCCGCCCGGTGGAATCGTCGCGCAGCACGCTGCGCGAAGAACGCCATCCCAATTCGCTCACCGCACCGCCCGTGCACCGCGGCTCGATGGCGCCGCTGCCCTGGCGCGGTTTCTGGAACAGCCTCGGCACCGCCCTGCTGCTGCGCCTCAACGGCCGCGGCAAGGATGCCGCCGCTGCGGCAGCTGCCCCCCGCGAAGGCTGGGAGCGCGTCGCCGGCCAGCGCCGCAACATCTTCCTGCTGCTGGCCCTGGCCACCAGCGCCCTGGCCACCACGCTCTTCGCCGGCGTGCAGCCCAACTACGACAGCGCCTGGCTCGAATACGGCCAGCTCGCCCTGTTCGCCCTGCTCTCCACCTGGGTGGTGACCGGCTTCCTCACGGCCATGATGGGCTTCTGGGTGATGCTGCGCGGCGACCGCCACGCCCTGTCGGCGAAAAGCGTGCGCAATGACGTGCTGAGCCCCGACGCGCGCACCGCGATCATCATGCCCATCTGCAACGAGGACGTGTCCACCGTATTCGCAGGCCTGCGCGCCACGTGCGAATCGGTGGCCGCCACGGGCCACGCGAAGACCTTCGACGTGTTCATCCTCTCCGACAGCTACGACCCGGAGATCGCCGCCGCCGAGCGCGCCGCCTGGGAAGAGCTGCGTGCCGTGCTGGCCGCCAACGCCAACCAGCCGCAGGTGGAGGTGTACTACCGCCTGCGCACCCGCCGCAGCCACCGCAAGGCCGGAAACGTGGCCGACTTCTGCCGCCGCTGGGGCAAGGACTACAAGTACATGGTGGTCCTCGACGCCGACAGCGTGATGAGCGGCGACTGCATCGTCTCCATGGCCAAGCTGATGGAAGCCCATCCGCGCGCCGGCATCATCCAGACCGCCACGCAGGCCATCGGCCACGTCACGCTGCACGCCCGCGCGCAGCAGTTCGCCTCGCGCGTCACCGGCCGGCTGTTCACGCTCGGCATGCAGTACTGGCAACTGGGCGAGTCCCACTACTGGGGCCACAACGCCATCATCCGCGTGAAGCCCTTCATGGACCACTGCGCCCTGGCCCCGATCAAGGGCACCGGCGGCATGAGCGGCGGCATCATGAGCCACGACTTCGTCGAAGCCGCGCTGATGCGCCGCGCCGGCTACCACGTGTGGCTGGTCTCCGATCTGGTGGGCAGCTACGAGCAGCAGCCGCCGGACCTGCTGTCCGAACTGCAGCGCGACCGCCGCTGGTGCCAGGGCAACCTGCAGAACGCCCGCCTGATGGCCGAACCCGGCATCCACCCCGTGCACCGCGCGATGTTCGTGACCGGCGCCATGGCCTACCTCTCGGCCCCGCTGTGGCTGGCCTTCATCACCTTCGGCACCGTGCTGTGGCTCTCCGGCGCGCGCCTCGTGGCCGACTGGAACGTGCTGCCCGGCGAGCTGATGGCCCTGTGGGCCTGGACGCTGTGCATGCTGTTCCTGCCCCGCGTGCTGGGCGTGGCCGCCATCCTCATGAAGGGCGAGCAGAAGCAGTACGGCGGCACCACCAGCCTGCTCAAGAGCGCCGTGCTGGAAAGCGCCATGGCCATCCTGCAGGCTCCCATCCGCATGCTGGGCCATTCGCTGTTCGTGCTGATCGCCCTGACCGGCCTGAAGCTCGACTGGAAGTCGCCCCCCCGCGAAGCCAATGCCGTGCCTTGGAGCGACGCCCTGCGCCAACTGGCCCCGATGAGCATCGTCATCGCCCTGCTGGGCGCCGGCGTGGCCCTGCTCGACCCGACGGCCCTGGTCTGGCTGATGCCCGTGGGCCTGCCGCTGGTGCTGGCCATTCCGCTGGTGGTGCTGTCCAGCCAGATCGCCCTCGGCCGCACCCTGCGCGCCCAGCGCCTGCTGCTGATTCCCGAGGAATCGTGGTCGCCGCCCGTGCTGCGCCGCGCCTGGATGCACGCCACCCAGCTCAAGAACGGCGGCCCGCAGCGCCAGCCCGCGCCGCTGCTGAAGGCGGCCTGACGCCCCTTTGCCCCTCGTGCGCGCCCGGCGCGCACTTCCAGGCCGGCCCCTCCCAGGGCCGGCTTTTTTCATGGGCGCACGCCGTGCGTGGACAAAGAAAAAGCCCCGCGGTGGCGGGGCTTCGGCAAGAGGGGCGAAACGGGATCAGAACGGCAGCTTGGGCATGCCGCCCCCTCCGAAGCCCTTCATGCCGCCCATCTTCTTCATCATCTTCATGAGGCCGCCGCCCTTCATCTTCTTCATCATGCCCTGCATCTGGTCGAACTCGTTGAGCAGGCGGTTCACCTCCTGCACCTGAACGCCCGCGCCGGCCGCGATGCGCTTCTTGCGCGTGGCCTTGATGATCTCGGGCTTGCGGCGCTCCTGGGGCGTCATGCTCTGGATGATGCCCTCCTTGCGGCGGATGTCCTTCTCGGCCTTGTTCATGTCCACCTGGCCGGCCTTGGCCATCAGTTCGGAGGGCAGCTTGTCCATGAGGCTGGAGATGCCGCCCATCTGCTTCATCTGCTGCAACTGGCCCAGGAAGTCGTTCAGGTCGAAGCCGTCGCCGCTCTTGACCTTGGCTGCCAGCTTCTGCGCGGCCTCCAGATCGACGCCGGCACTCACCTGCTCCACCAGGGCCACGATGTCGCCCATGCCCAGCACGCGGCCGGCATGGCGCTCGGCGTCGAACACCTCCAGGCCGTCGATCTTCTCGGACACGCCCGCGAACTTGATCGGCGCGCCCGTCACCTGCCGCACGGACAGCGCCGCGCCGCCGCGGGAGTCGCCGTCGAGCTTGGTGAGCACGATGCCGGTGAGCGGCAGCGCCTCCTTGAAGGCACGGGCGGTGTTCACCGCATCCTGGCCCTGCATGGCATCGACCACGAACAGCGTCTCGACCGGGTTCAGGGCCGCGTGCAGTTCCTTGATCTCGTTCATGAGCGCCTCGTCGATCGCGAGGCGGCCGGCCGTGTCGACCAGCAGCACGTCGAAATAGTGGCGGCGCGCGTGGTCGATCGCGGCGCGTGCGATGTCCAGCGGCTTCTGGTCGGGCGTGCTGGGGAACCACTCGGCGCCGGCCTGCTTGGTCACCGTCTTGAGCTGCTCGATGGCCGCCGGGCGGTACACGTCGCCGGAGACGGTGAGCACCTTCTTCTTGCGCTTTTCGATCAGGTGCTTGGCGAGCTTGGCCGTGGTGGTGGTCTTGCCGGCGCCCTGCAGGCCCGCCATCAGGATCACGGCCGGCGGCTGGGCGGCGAGGTTGATGTCCGACACGCCCTCGCCCATGGTCGCGGCCAGCTCGCGGTTCACGATGGAGACCAGCGTCTGCCCCGGCTTGAGCGAACCCAGCACTTCCTGGCCCAGGGCCTTTTCCTTCACGCGGGCGATGAAGTCGCGCACCACCGGCAGGGCCACGTCGGCCTCCAGCAGCGCCATGCGCACCTCGCGCAGCATGTCCTGCACGTTGGATTCGGTGATGCGGGCCTGGCCGCGCATCTCCTTGACGAGCCGGGAGAGTTTTTCGGTGAGGGCGGATGCCATGGGACGTGTTCCGGTTGGGCGGGCCGGACGTGCATCCGGGCGCGGGCCGCGCGAAGGGCGGCGGTGGCGGGCTAAACTGTGGGCCCATGATTTTACCCAGCGTCTCTCCCGCCCACTGGCTGCTCTCCCTGGGCGCGGCGCTGGCTTACGCGGTGCCGGCGCTGGCGGCCTCGCGGCTCGGCCCCGGGCGCGGCCGCGCGGCGCTCTGGGTGGCCTGGGTGCTGCATGCCGCCGTGCTGGCGTGGGGCCTGCTGGGCAGCGTGCCGCGTTTCGGCTTCGCGCCCGCGCTCTCCATGACGGCGTGGCTGGTGCTCACCGTCTACGCGGTAGAGCACCAAGTGTTCCCGCAGATGCGCACGCGCTGGATGCTGGCCGCGCTGGGCGCGGCGGCGGTGCTGCTGGCCCAGGTGTTTCCCGGGCAGCCGCTGCACGTCAACGCCTCGGCCTGGCTGCCGCTGCACCTCGCGCTGGGCATCGCCTCCTACGGCCTGTTCGCGGCGGCGGTGGTGCATGCCTGGCTGATGACGCGGGCCGAACGCCGCATCCGCCTGGCCGCCGATCCGCGCAGCGGGGTGCCGCTGCTCACGCTGGAGCGGCTCACCTTCCGCTTCGTCTTGGCTGGCTTCGTGCTGCTCACAGCCACGCTCGCCGCGGGCCTGTTCTTCGGCGAGACGCTCTACGGCCGGGCCTGGAACTGGGACCACAAGGCCGTGTTCTCCGTGCTCTCGTGGCTCACGTTCGCCGTGCTGCTGATCGGCCGCTCGCGGTTCGGCTGGCGCGGCCGCATCGCCGTGCGGGTGCTCTACGCCGGGGCGGGACTGCTGCTGCTCGCCTACGTGGGCTCGCGCTTCGTGCTCGAAGTGGTGCTGGGGCGCTCGCTGTGAAATACCTCCTGCTGCTGCTCGTGCTGGCCGTCGCCTGGTGGCTGTGGCGCGGCGGCGCGCGCCGCGGGCAGGTGGCCGCGGCCACCGAGCGCCGCCGGCTGGCCACGCCGCAGGACATGGTGGCCTGCGCCCACTGCGGCGTGCACGTGCCCGCGCCGCAGGCGGTGGTAGAGAGTGGCCGCAGCTACTGCAGCCCCGAGCACCAGCGCCTGGGCCCGCGCCGGGCCTAGGCACACACCGGGCTGCCCGTGCTGCACTGGTCCGCGTCCACCCTGCAGGTGCCTGCGGCGGATCCGCCCTTCCTGCGCCTCTGGACCAGTTTCCTTGCCGGCCGGGTGCTGGTGGCGGTGGCGCTGCTGCTGCTGCAGGCCCTGGGCTTCGCCTTCAACCAGCATGCCGAGCCGCTGCTGGCGGCCGTGTGCACGCTCTACCTGCTGGCCACCGTGATGGCGCTCGCCTTCTCGCGCGCCGCCCCCCCTCCCCCGCAGGCCGGCATCCGCTGGCTGCCCACCATCGGGGTGGATCTGGCGGTGATCATGGGGCTGCAGATCCTGCAGTCCGGCGCGATGAATTTCACACCGCTGTTCGGCCTGCCCATCCTCATGGCCGGCGTGCTCGGCACCCTCACCCTGGCGCTGGGCACGACCGCGGCCGCCACGCTGATGCTGCTCGCCTGGACCTGGTGGCTGGGCGGCGCCGGAACGGCCGAATCGACGCAGCGCTACTTTCAGGCGGCGCTCACCGGCACCGGCTACTTCATCGTGGCCTACCTCGTGCACCAGTTGGCCACGCGCCTGCACCGCGAGCAGGAGCGCGCCCAGGAAGGGCTGCTGGCCGCCAAGCTGCAGGAGCAGGTGAGCGCGCTGGTGATCGACCACCTCTCGGACGGCGTGCTGGTGGTGGACGGCGGCGACACCGTGCGCCTGGCCAATCCTGCGGCCCTGCTCTTCCTCGGCGGCACGCCCCCACCCGCGCCGCCGTTTCCGCTCGGTGCCACGCCCTCCTGGGCGCCGCTGCTGGAGCTGGCCCGGCAGACCTTCCAGAAGGCCCAGCCGCAGAGCGCCGGGCTGGACGTGCTGCACCCGGGCCAGAGCCCGCTCGCGCTGCACGTGCGGACCTGGCTCACGTCCTCGCCGCTGGCGCCGCCCGGCACCGGCGGAGCGCAGCTGTGCGTGATGTTCCTGCACGACCTGCGCGAGATGGAGGCGCGCCTGCGCACCGAGAAGCTGGCCGCCATGGGCCGCATGTCGGCGGCGGTGGCCCACGAGATCCGCAACCCGCTCGCCGCCATCGTGCAGGCCAACGCGCTGCTGGAAGAAGACTTGGCCGACCCCGCGCACCGGCGGCTCACCCAGATGGTGGGGCAGAACGCGGACCGGCTCGCCCGCATCGCGGAGGACGTGCTGGACATCGCGCGCGTGCAGCACCAGATCCACCATGCGCCCGCGGGCGTGCTGCCGCTGGACGACACCGTGGCCCAGGCCTGCCGCGACTGGCTGTCGCAGGCACCGCGGGGCCGGCAGGCGCACCTCGCGCTGCATGCCGCGGGCACGCAGGTGGAATTCGACGCGGAGCACCTGCGGCGGGTGCTGGTGAACCTGCTGGACAACGCCCTGCGCTACATGGGCGCGGAGCCGGATTCGCTCTGCATCGCCACCTACACCAACGCCGCGGGCCAGGCCCACCTGCAGGTCTGGAGCGACGGCGCACCGCTGGACAAGACCGTGGAGCGCCATCTGTTCGAGCCCTTCTTCTCTTCGGAGAGCCGCTCCAGCGGCCTGGGCCTCTACATCTGCCGCGAGCTATGCCAGCGCCACGGCGCCTCCATCGCCTACCAGCGGCTCACGCGGGTGCTGGAGCGCGGCGCGGTCGGCGGCAACGCGTTCACCGTGGCCTTCCGGCGCACCCAACGGCCGGGGCCGGCCTCGCTGTTTGACACAATCGTCGTCTGATTCCTGCGCCACCGCACGCTCCTGCCATGACCGCTCCCGCCGCCACCATCCTGGTCGTCGACGACGAACCCGACCTGCGCACGCTCTACGAACTCACGCTGCTGCGCGAGGGCTACCGCGTGGAGACGGCCGCCACGGTGGAGGAGGCGCGGCGCCAGCTCCAGGAGCGGCGCTTCGACGCCGTCATCACCGACATGCGGCTGCCGGACGGCTTCGGCATGGAATTGCTGCAGGACCTGCGCCAGCAGAAGCGGCGCGAGCGCTGCGTGGTCATGACCGCCTACGGCTCGGCCGAGAACGCGGTCGAGGCGCTGCGCTCCGGCGCCTTCGACTACCTCACCAAGCCGGTCGATCTCAAACAGTTCCGCTCCGTGGTCGCCTCCGCCGTGCAGGGATCGGGCGGCGTGCCCGCGCCGCGCTCGCCTCGGGCGGGCACCGCCGCGCAGCAGTCCGCGGCCGCGGGCGAGCCCTCGGGGCTGGAGCGCCTCGTCGGCGAATCGGAGGCGATGCGCAATGTCAAGCAGCGCATCGGCAAGGTGGCCCGCAGCATGGCCCCGGTGCTGATCCGCGGCGAGTCGGGCACGGGCAAGGAACTGGTCGCCCGGGCAGTGCACGCCAGCAGCCAGCGCGCCGACGGCCCGCTGGTGGCCGTCAATTGCGGCGCCATCCCCGAGAACCTGCTGGAGGCGGAATTCTTCGGCGCGCGCAAAGGTTCCTACACCGGCGCGAACGCGGACCGGGACGGCTACTTCCAGGCCGCGCGCGGCGGCACGCTGTTCCTCGACGAGATCGGCGACCTGCCGCTGTCCATGCAGGCCAAGCTGCTGCGCGCCATCCAGGAGCGCAGCGTGCGCCCCCTGGGCTCCACGCAGGAAGAGACGGTGGACGTGCGCATCGTGAGCGCCACCCACCGCGACCTCGCCGCCGACGTGCAGGCGGGCCGCTTCCGCCAGGATCTCTATTACCGCCTGAACGTGATCGAGATCGTGATCCCGCCGCTGCGCGAGCGCCGCGAGGACCTGCCGGCCCTGTGCGCGGCGCTGCTCGACCGCATCGCCGGCGAGGCCGGCCTGCCCGTGCCCGCGCTCACCGCCCAGGCCCTGGCGGCGCTCGGGCGGCATCCGCTCACCGGCAACGTGCGCGAGCTGGAGAACCTGCTGCACCGCGCCGTGGCGCTGAGCGACGCCGAAGACCTGCACATCGAGGAAGGCCCGCCCCCGGGCAGCGCCGCGGCGCCGGCCCCGCGCACCGCAGCCGGCCCTGCGCCCGCGGATGGGGCCGCCGAAGGCACGGGCGATGCACACCCGGGAGCGACCGTGCCCCTGCCCACCGACCTGCAGGGCTGGCTGGACCAGCAGGAGCGCGAGATCCTCGTGCGTGCCCTGCGCGAGCACGGCTTCAACCGCACCGCCACCGCCGCGCGCCTGGGCATCAGCCTGCGGCAGATCCGCTACCGCATCGACCGGCTCGCGATCGCGACGCCGCAGGACGACGACGCGCCCGAAGACCATGCTGCCTGCTGACACCTCCGCGCCGCCGCCGGATGGCGGACCCGCCTGCGACGCGCCCTGGCGCGGCGGCTGGTATGCGCCGGCCACCGCCCTGCCCTCGCCGAATTTCGGTGCACGTCCCCAGGGCACGGCCATCGACCTCGTGGTGGTGCACTCCATCAGCCTGCCGCCCGGCGCGTACGGCACGGGCGAGGTGCAGCGCCTGTTCACCAATGCGCTGGATTGGGATGCGCATCCCTACTACGCCGGCATCCGCGGCCTGCAGGTGTCGGCGCACTTCTTCATCGAGCGGGATGGAAGAATCTGGCAGTTCGTGAGCTGCGACGACCGGGCCTGGCATGCCGGCCCCTCGGCCTACCGGGGCCGCGACAACTGCAACGATTCGTCGATCGGCATCGAACTCGAAGGGCTGGAGGGCGACCGCTTCGAGCCCGCCCAGTACCAGGCGCTCGTGGTGTTGTGCCGCGACATCGCGCAACGCTATCCGGTCGCCCACATCGCGGGCCACGAGCACGTCGCGCCGGGGCGCAAGCGCGATCCGGGCCCCGGCTTCGACTGGAATGCGCTGGAGCGCGGGCTCGACCGGCCGGGCATCGCCTTTCCGCCGCAAGTCAACCCCTCCTGACCGGCCAGCAAGGGTTTTCCCGAACCGCTGGCGCGGGTGCGGGCAAATCGCGACACTCGCTCCCCTTGCGCGTTTCCAGCACCGGCGCAGGTCCGGCACGCGATCCTGCCCCGCAACGCGCGCCACGCCTCGCATCGTGCTTCCGGATGTCGGTCCGGCGCGGCTTCGCAGCCCATGCTTGAGACTTGTCCGGCGCGCTCGAAACATCACGTCACCGTGCGCACCGCACACCCGCCACCGATCCGGAGATACACTACATGTAGTGCCCGGACAGGCACCGACACGCTACCTATAGCGTTCCGCATGGCGCAATGCACTAGCGGCGTCGGCCTACATCACTGTCCCATTTCTGCCACCCATCTTCCGAGGTTTCCTGTATGCAGCCTGCGCTGAATCCTTCATCCGCCACGACCTCCCCCGACCAGGCAGCCCCGTCCCAGGGCCTCGCGCCGGACGCGGGCGGCCATCCGCTCTCGCACTACCAGATCATCCGCCGCAACGGCGCGGTGGTGCCGTTCGAGCCGCAGAAGATCGCCGTGGCGATGATGAAGGCCTTCCTCGCAGTGCACGGCACGCAGGGCGCCGCCTCCGCCAGCGTGCGCGAGACGGTCGACACGCTCACGCAGTCCGTGGTGCGCGCGCTCATGCGCTCGCGTCCGGGCGGCGGCACGTTCCACATCGAAGACGTGCAGGACAACGTGGAACTGAGCCTGATGCGCGGCGGCCACCATGAAGTCGCCCGCGCCTACGTGCTCTATCGCGAACGCCGCACCCAGGAGCGCGCGCACCAGCAGCACGACCGCCAGCCCGCACCCTCCACGCCGTCGCTGCACGTGATCGACAACGGCCAGCGCGTGCCGCTCGACGAAGCCCGCCTGCTCGGCCTGATCGACTCCGCCTGCGCCAACCTGGGCGCGGACGTGCACGCCGCGCCCATCGTGGCCGAGACGCTGCGCAATCTGTACGACGGCGTCCCGATGGACGAGGTGTACAAGGCCTCCATCCTGGCCGCGCGCACGCTGATCGAGAAGGACCCCGACTACACCTACGCCACCGCCCGCCTGCTGCTGCACACGATCGTGCGCGAGGTGCTGGGCCAGGACGTGGTGCCCGCCGACATGGGCCCTGCCTACGCCGCCTACTTCCCGCAGTTCATCCAGAAGGGCGTGGACAACGAACTGCTCGACCCGCGCCTGCTGCAGTACGACCTGCAGCGCCTGGGCGCCGCGATCAATCCGGGCCGCGACCAGCAGTTCGACTACCTCGGCCTGCAGACGCTGTACGACCGCTACTTCCTGCACGTGCGCAAGACCCGCATCGAGCTGCCCCAGTGCTTCTTCATGCGCGTGGCCATGGGCCTCGCCCTGAACGAATCCGACCGCGAAGCCCGTGCGATCGAGTTCTACGAGGTGCTGTCGTCGTTCGACTTCATGTCGTCCACGCCCACGCTGTTCAACAGCGGCACGCTGCGCTCGCAGCTCTCGTCCTGCTACCTGACCACGGTGCCCGACGACCTCGACGGCATCTACGAATCCATCAAGGAAAACGCGCTGCTCTCCAAGTTCGCGGGCGGCCTGGGCAACGACTGGACCCGCGTGCGCGCCCTGGGCTCGCACATCAAGGGCACGAACGGCGAATCGCAGGGCGTGGTGCCGTTCCTCAAGGTGGTGAACGACACGGCCGTGGCCGTGAACCAGGGCGGCAAGCGCAAGGGCGCGGTCTGCACCTACCTGGAAACCTGGCACCTCGACATCGAGGAGTTCCTGGAGCTGCGCAAGAACACCGGCGACGACCGCCGCCGCACGCACGACATGAACACCGCCAACTGGATCCCCGACCTGTTCATGCGCCGCGTGATGGAAAAGGGCACCTGGACGCTGTTCTCGCCCTCCTCCGTGCCGGACCTGCACGACCTGTTCGGCGCCGACTTCGAACGCGCCTACGTCGCCTATGAAGAGAAGGCCGCGCGCGGCGAGATCAAGCCTTCGCGCACCCTGCAGGCCACCGACCTGTGGCGCAAGATCCTCACGATGCTGTTCGAGACCGGCCATCCCTGGATCACGTTCAAGGACGCCTGCAACGTGCGCTCGCCCCAGCAGCACGCCGGCGTGGTGCACTCGTCCAACCTCTGCACCGAGATCACGCTCAACACGAGCGACGCCGAAACCGCGGTCTGCAACCTCGGCTCGGTGAACCTCGTGCGCCACCTCAAGGACGGCCCGAACGGCAAGGAGCTCGACCACGCCAAGCTGCGCAAGACCATCTCCACGGCCATGCGCATGCTCGACAACGTGATCGACATCAACTACTACGCGGTCGAGAAGGCGCGCAACTCCAACATGCGCCACCGCCCCGTGGGCCTGGGCCTGATGGCCTTCCAGGACAGCCTGTACGAGCTGCGCATTCCCTACGCGTCGCAGGCGGCGGTGGAATTCGCCGACCGCTCGATGGAAGCGATCTGCTACTACGCCTACTGGGCCTCGACCGAACTCGCGCAGGAGCGCGGCAAGTACTCCAGTTACCCCGGCTCGCTGTGGGACCGCGGCATCCTGCCGATCGACACGCTCGACCTGCTCGAGAAGGCCCGCGGCGGCTACGTGGAAGTGGACCGCGCCGCCACGCTCGACTGGGATGCGCTGCGCAAGAAGATCGCGCAGGACGGCATGCGCAACTCCAACTGCGTGGCCATCGCCCCCACGGCCACCATCTCCAACATCGTCGGCGTGGACGCGTCGATCGAGCCGTCCTTCGGCAACCTGTCGGTCAAGTCGAACCTGTCGGGCGAGTTCACCGTCATCAACGGCTACCTCGTGCGCGACCTGAAGCGCCTGGGGCTGTGGGACGACGTGATGGTCATGGACCTCAAGCACTTCAAGGGCTCGCTGCACCCGATCGACCGCGTGCCGCAGGACGTGAAGGCGCTCTATTCCACCGCGTTCGAAGTGGCGCCCACGTGGCTGGTCGAGGCCGCATCGCGCCGCCAGAAGTGGATCGACCAGGCGCAGAGCCTGAACATCTACATGGCCGGCGCCTCCGGCAAGAAGCTCGACGAGACCTACAAGCTCGCCTGGGTGCGCGGCCTGAAGACCACGTACTACCTGCGCACGCAGAGCGCGACGCACGTCGAGATGAGCACCGTGAACACGCGCCAGCTCAACGCCGTTTCGTCGGGCAGCGACGGTGCGATGCAGGCCGCTGGCAACGGCGCCGCGCGCCCCAGCGCGCTCGATGCGGCCGCGGCCGCTGCGCAATCGCAGGCCGCCGCGCTGCCCGCGACCGACGTGAAGTTCTGCGCCATCGACGACCCGACCTGCGAAGCGTGCCAGTGATGTGATGCGCCGCGCGGAAGGTCTCATCGCGAGACCTTCCGCGCGTGTGCTCTGAAGCAACAAAAACATCGCTGCGCCACGCTGCGGCGCTTTTATTTTTGCAGCGCTGCTTTCATAATCCGACCATTGGAATACCTATGCTGAACTGGGACGAAGAAGTCAAGCCCTCATCGCAGAAAACTCCGGACGGCGGTCTGCAAAGCCACCGTCCCGACATGGCGCCCCCCGCGTCTTTCCAGAGCCCCGCGCTGCAGTCCGTTGCCGCTTCCGCGCCGCTCGCCGCAGCCGCGCCTTCCGCCGCCGCAGCACCCGTCCAGCACCGCCGCGTGAATGCCGCCGACAAGCGCATCATCAACGGCCAGACCGACGTCAACCAGCTCGTCCCCTTCAAGTACAAGTGGGCCTGGGAGAAGTACCTCGCCACCTGCGCCAACCACTGGATGCCGCAGGAAGTGAACATGACGCGCGACATCGCGTTGTGGAAGGACCCGAACGGCCTGACCGAGGACGAGCGCCGCATCGTCAAGCGCAACCTCGGCTTCTTCGTCACCGCCGATTCGCTGGCCGCCAACAACATCGTGCTGGGCACGTACCGCCACATCACCGCGCCCGAGTGCCGCCAGTTCCTGCTGCGCCAGGCGTTCGAGGAAGCGATCCACACGCACGCCTACCAGTACATCGTCGAGTCGCTCGGCCTCGACGAGAGCGAGATCTTCAACGCCTACAACGAGGTCGATTCGATCCGCAACAAGGACGAGTTCCTGATCCCCTTCATCGAGGCGATCATGGACCCCGACTTCAAGACCGGCACGCCCGAGACCGACCAGACCCTGCTGAAGTCGCTCATCGTGTTCGCCTGCCTGATGGAAGGCCTGTTCTTCTACGTCGGCTTCACGCAGATCCTCGCGCTGGGCCGCCAGAACAAGATGACCGGCGCCGCCGAGCAGTACCAGTACATCCTGCGCGACGAGTCGATGCACTGCAACTTCGGCATCGACCTGATCAACCAGCTCAAGCTCGAGAACCCGCACCTCTGGACGGCGGAGTTCAAGGAAGAGATCAAGGGCCTGTTCATGAAGGCCGTCGAGCTGGAGTACCAGTACGCGGAAGACACCATGCCCCGCGGCGTGCTGGGCATGAATGCCTCGATGTTCAAGGGCTACCTGCGCTACATCGCCAACCGGCGTGCCACGCAGATCGGCCTGGAGGCGCTCTTCCCCAACGAAGAGAACCCCTTCCCCTGGATGAGCGAGATGATCGACCTGAAGAAGGAACGCAACTTCTTCGAGACGCGCGTCATCGAGTACCAGTCCGGCGGCGCGCTGTCCTGGGATTAGTCGATCCCGGTAATTCCAGGCCATGATTTTTCATTCCACGCCCCGCACCGGCAGCCCGCAAGGGCCCTGCCGCGCGGGGCGTTCCCGCGTTCATGGCGGTGGGTGCCCCCGGGTGCCCACCGCCATGGATCGCTCCATGTCCAATGCAGGCACGGAGCGCTCTTTGCAAATCGACCCAAGGAGAAAATGATGGCAACTGCGAAAAAGACGACCGCCGCCAAGAAGGCAGCACCCGCCGCGAAGAAGGACAAAGCGGCGACGACCACCAAGGCATCGACGACCGTGAAGAAGGCCGCTGCGGCCCCGGCCACGGCATCGGCCAAGAAGACCGCTTCGACCACCACGAAGAAGGCCGCCGCGCCCGCGAAGAAGGCGGCTTCGTCCACCACGAAGTCGGCATCGACGACGGCGAAGAAGGCTGCCGCGCCCGCCAAGAAGGCCGCTTCGACCACGGCGAAGAAGGCTGCTGCGCCCGCCAAGAAGGCTGCTTCGTCCACGAAGTCGGCATCGACGGCGAAGAAGGCTGCCGCGCCTGCCAAGAAGGCCGCGTCGACCACCACGAAGAAGGCTGCCGCTCCGGCCAAGAAGGCTGCTGCACCTGCGAAGAAGGCAGCACCTGCCAAGAAGGCCGCTGCACCCGCGAAGAAGGCAGCACCCGCCAAGAAGGCCGCTGCGCCCGCGAAGAAGGCTGCACCTGCCAAGAAGGCCGCTGCACCCGCGAAGAAGGCCGCCGCTCCGGCCAAGAAGGCTGCTGCCGCTCCCGCGAAGAAGGCCGCATCCGCCTCCACCGGCATGGCGAAGAAGGCCGCCGCTCCGCGCAAGTCCGCCGCAGCCAAGACCACGAAGGCCGCCGCTCCGGCCCCTGCGCCTGCAGCCCAGACCACGCTGAACCCGCAGGCCGCATGGCCCTTCCCGACGGGCACCAAGCCCTGAGGCGGCGTCTCAGGCCCGCCGCATGCCCGGTGCATGCAGGGCCTGACCGACCCGGTGCATGCACCGGGTTTTTTTATGCCCGCGCGGTCTCAGGCGGGCGTGAAGTCGAGCTGGTAGTTCTGCGGTCCCCGCTGCGCGATCTTCAGCGCGCCCAGGCGGTTGCCCAGCGCGGCGCAGCGTGCGAGCGACCAGCCCTGCTCCAGCCCGAAGAGCAGCGCGCCGCGCCAGGCGTCGCCGCACCCCGTCGGATCGACCACCGCGGCCGGCTGCATGGGCGGCACGCGCGTGGCGACGCCGTCCTCCCAGACGTCGCAGCCCTCGGCACCCAGGGTGACGACCAGGCCGCGCACCTTGCGGGAGATCTCGGCGAAGCTCCAGCCCGTGCGCTCGCACAGCATGCGGCCCTCGTAGTCGTTCACCGCCACCCAGTCCGCCTGGACGATGAAGCGCGCCAGTTCTTCCCCGCCGAACATCGGCAGGCCCTGGCCCGGATCGAAGACGAAGGGGATGCCGGCGGCCGCGAACTGCGCCGCGTGTTCGATCATCGCGTCGCGTCCGTCCGGCGCGATGATGCCCAGGCGCAGGTCCGGTTCCGCGGTGATGCGCGCCTGGTGCGCGAGCATCATCGCGCCCGGGTGGAACGCGGTGATCTGGTTGTTGTCGCGGTCGGTCATGATGAGCGCCTGCGCCGTGTAGGTTTCGTCCACGCGGCCGACGTGGCGCGTGTCGATGCCCAGGCCCTGCAGGCGCTGCTGGTATTCGGCCCCGTCGCTGCCGAGCATGGCCATGGGCACCGGCGTGCCGCCCAGCAGCTTCAGGCTGTAGGCGATGTTGCCGGCGCAGCCGCCGAAGTCGCGGCGCAGCGACGGCACCAGGAAGGACACGTTGAGGATGTGCAGTTGGTCGGGCAGGATCTGCTCGGCGAAGCGGCCCTCGAACGTCATGATGGTGTCAAAGGCCAGGGAACCGCAAATCAGGGCAGCCATAGAAATCCTGTGGAACTGGAAAAAAGGAAGAAAGAGAAGCCGCTGCCGCTCATGGATAGAACGCCAGCAGCCGATAGCCCGCCACGCGCGGTGCCGCGGCGCCCGCGATGCGCACCGGCCAGGAACCGCCCCAGTCGCTGCCGGCCGGCAGCTCGGCGGGCGCATTCAGGTCCTGCGGCATCAGCACGCGGCGCAGCACGGGCTGCTCCTGCGCGTCGGTCAGCGTCAGTTCCAGGGCGGGCGTGGCCACCGGGAAATCCGCACGGCTGCGCAGCGTGACCGCGAGCACGTAGCCCTCGCCGCGCGCTTTGTTGAAGGCGGAGCTGTCGATCACCACGTCCGCGATGCGGCGGGGCGGGTCGATCCGGCACTGCAGCGGCGCGCACAGCACCTGCAGCAGGGGGCGGATCGCGGGGTATTGCGACGCGAGGCGGTTGCGCTCCTGGAGGGCCACCTGGAGCAGCAGGACACCGAGCAGCAGCACGCCCGCGAGGCCCAGGGCGATGCGCACCGTGGGCCTGCGCCACCAGGCCCTGCGCCGGGCGGCCCGCACGAAGCCGGGCTCGTCCTCGCGGCCCTCCGGTTCCTCGTCGTCGTCCCAGGCGTCTTCATCGGTGCCAGCGGCCTCGCGTACCGCGGCCGGACGCCGCAGGGCGGGGGCCACCGCCTGCGCGGTGGCGGCATCATCGCGCGCCGACCGCCATACCGACGGGGCCGGCCCGGCCGCCCCGGTCCCGACCGCGGCATCGCCCAACGGCATCGCCTGGGTGGCGACATCGACCGGATCGGTATCGACATCGACCGCTTCGTGCGCAAGCTCCCTCGCCACCTCCTGCTCCAGCGCATCGTCTTCGGGCAGCGCATCGTACTTTCGCGGCGACGGCAGGCCGGGCAGGTACCCGCTACCGGTACCAGCAGCTTCGCCGAGGCTGGGCCCGGCCGGACTGGGGGCGGGTTCGGCCGCCAACTCCCCCCGGTCCTCTTCCCGCAACTCCCCGGCGTAGCTGTCGAACTCCTCGGGCCAGCCGGAGTCGCGCAATTCGGCGAAGGGCAGCTCGTAGCCCACCAGCGGATCGGGCGTCTGCCGGTGCGGGGCCATCCTGGCCGCAGGAGACGCGGTGGCCGGCGCTGGCGCGGAGGCAGCGGAGCCAGGCACCGGCATAGGCAGCTCCGCCACATCGGTGGACTGCGGCTGCGCCTGCGCGGGCGCGGCCGACGCCTGTCCTGGGGGACGCACGCGCCATGCGAGCGGCGATACCGGCTCCAGGCTCCAGGCACGGCCGGCCGCATCGGTGTCTTCGCTAGGCACGGCTTCCCGCCGCCGCTCCAGAAAGGCCGGCACGGCAGCGGACTGGAGCCCGTCGGAGGTGCCCGCCGCCGTGGCCAACGGACCGGGAGCGGGGGGGAAGCCGCGCGGGAGCACCGCGGGCGGAGGAGCGTCCGGCAGGGCCGGTGCAGGCGCCTCCCGGGGGGCCTGCGCGGGCGGCATGGCGCTGCCGGCACCCGGCGGGGCGGCAGGTACGGGCGCGGCCGCCGGTGCGGGTGCCGGTACGGGCGCGGCCACGGCTGCGGGTACAGGCGCCAGCGGCTGGGGCGCGGCGGCCGGTGGTGCCGGCGGAGCCGCGGACGGCTGCGCACTCCGGCGCGCCGGCGCCGAGACCGCCGGCAGCAGGTGGGCGGACGCATCGAACACGTCCTTGCACTGCCCGCAGCGCACCCAGCCGTCGGAGATGCGCAGCTGGTCCGCGACGACCTTGAAGGTCGTGCCGCAGGCAGGGCAGCGCGTGATCTGGCTCATGGGCTCGCGATTGTAGGTGGCGCTTCGCCCAGGGCGGCCCGCCTTCGCGTCAGCGCGACGCCGTCATCAGGATCCAGCCATCCTCGGCGTCGCTCACCTCGAGCGGCAGCCAGGGCGCGTAGGCTTCCTGCAGCTCGGCGGCCTGGCGCTCCAGGATGCCGGCCAGCACCAGGTGGCCGCCGGCATCGACGTGCGCGCACAGCAGCGGCGCCAGCACCTTGAGCGGCGTGGCCAGGATGTTCGCGAGCACCGTGCCGTAGGCGCCCTGCGCGGCGTCCGGCAGGCCGGCCTTCAGCACCACGCCGTTGGCCTCGGCATTGAGGCGGGTCGATTCCACGGCCGCGGGATCGATGTCCACCGCGTCGATGTCCGTGGCGCCGAACTTGGCGGCGCCGATCGCGAGGATGCCCGAGCCGCAGCCGTAGTCCAGCACCCGGCCGAAACCGCCGCCGCGCCGCGCGATCCAGCGCAGGCACATGCGCGTCGTCGGGTGCGTGCCGGTGCCGAAGGCCAGGCCGGGATCCAGCCGGATGTGGCGCGCGGCCTGGGGCGGCAGTTCATGCCAGGTGGGCACGATCCAGAAGTCCGGCGTGATCTCCACGGGCGCGAACTGCGACTGCGTGAGCCGCACCCAGTCCTGGTCGGGCACCTCGGCCAGCCCCAGCACGCGGCAGCCCGCGAAGAAATCCTGCACCTCCAGCAGCGCGCGCGCCTCGCCGGCGGCCTCCTGCGTGGGGAACAGCGCCACCACGCGGCTGCGCTGCCAGCCGTCCTTCGGGGGCGGCATGCCGGGCTCGCCGAACAGCGCCTGCTCGGCATCGGTCTGGGCGTCGGCATCCTCGACCGACACGCTCAACGCGTCCAGCGCCTCCAGGGCTTCGCCCACGGCTTCGATCCGCTCTTCGGGGCACAACAGGCTCAGCTCAAACATGGCATCCATCTCCAGAAACGGCGATGCCGGCCCCCGTTTCCGGAGCGCCAGCATGCGCGGGGAGCCGGCCGCGGCCGGCAAAGGTCAGCGCTTGTGCGCGGCCAGCCACTCTTCCAGGTAGTGGATGTTGGTGCCGCCGGCGACGAACTTGGCGTCCACCATCAGCTCGCGGTGCAGCGGGATGTTGGTGTGGATGCCTTCGATCACCGTCTCGGACAGGGCCGTGCGCATGCGGGCCAGGGCCTGCTCGCGCGTGTCGCCGTGCACGATGATCTTGCCGATCATGGAGTCGTAGTTCGGCGGCACGTAGTAGTTGGTGTAGGCGTGGGAGTCCACGCGCACGCCCGGGCCTCCGGGCGCATGCCAGACGGTGATGCGGCCGGGCGACGGGGTGAACTTGTAGGCGTCTTCCGCGTTCACGCGGCACTCGATCGCATGGCCGCGGATCTCGATCTGGCGCTGCGTGAAGGGCAGCTTCTCGCCCGCGGCGACCATGATCTGGGTCTTCACGATGTCCACGCCCGTGATCCACTCCGTGACCGGATGCTCGACCTGCACGCGCGTGTTCATCTCGATGAAGTAGAACTCGCCGTTCTCGTAGAGGAACTCGAACGTGCCCGCGCCGCGGTAGCCGATCTTCTTGCAGGCGGCCACGCAGCGCTCGCCGATCTTCTCGATGAGCTTGCGCGGAATGCCGGGCGCCGGCGCTTCCTCGATCACCTTCTGGTGGCGGCGCTGCATCGAGCAGTCGCGCTCGCCCAGGTACACGGCATTGCGGAACTTGTCGGCCAGCACCTGGATTTCGATGTGGCGCGGGTTCTGGAGGAACTTCTCCATGTACACGGCCGGGTTGCCGAAGGCGGCCTGGGCCTCGGCCTTGGTCATCTGCACGGCGTTCACCAGCGCGGCTTCGGTGTGCACCACGCGCATGCCGCGGCCACCGCCGCCGCCCGCCGCCTTGATGATCACCGGATAGCCCACCGTCTTGGCGATGCGGCGGATCTGCACCGGATCGTCGGGCAGTTCGCCCTCGGAGCCCGGCACGCAGGGCACGCCCGCGCGGATCATGGCCTGCTTGGCCGACACCTTGTCGCCCATCGTGCGGATGGACTCGGGCGTGGGGCCGATGAACTGGAAGCCGCTCTTTTCCACGCGCTCGGCGAAGTCGGCGTTCTCGGAGAGGAAGCCGTAGCCGGGGTGGATGGCCTCGGCGTCGGTCACCTCGGCGGCCGAGATGATCGCCGGCATGTTGAGGTAGGACAGCGGCGAGGGGGCCGGGCCGATGCAGACGGCCTCTTCGGCGAGCTTGACGTACTTCGCGTCGCGGTCGGCCTCGGAATACACCATCACGGCCTTGACGCCCAGCTCATGGCAGGCGCGCTGGATGCGCAGGGCGATTTCGCCGCGATTGGCGACAAGGA
>DHAE01000020.1:0-4286 GCA_002397315.1 Comamonadaceae bacterium UBA4962 | reverse complement strand
ATTGGCGACAAGGATCTTTTTAAACATAGGCTCTCTCGCGGCTCATCGCCGCACGCTGGCGCGTGCCAGGGCGCTTTGCTTCGCCTTGCCTGCGGCAAGTACGCCGCGATTGGCGACAAGGATCTTTTTGAACACGAATTTCCTGGTTCGCTGCAGGTCTGGAGTGGGCAGCGAGGCTTACTCGATGACGAACAGCGGCTGACCGTATTCCACCGCCTGGCCGTTCTCGCCGAGGATGCGCGTGACCGTGCCGGACTTGTCGGCCTCGATCTCGTTGAGGATCTTCATGGCCTCGATGATGCAGATGGTGTCGCCTTCCTTGACCTGGCTGCCGACTTCCACGAAAGCCTTGGCGCCGGGGCTGGAGGCGCGGTAGAACGTGCCCACCATGGGCGACTTGACGATGTGGCCGGTGGGTGCCGCAGGGGCCGGCAGTTCGGCCACGGGGGCGGCTGCGGGCGCGGGCGCGGGCGCGGCGGCGGGTGCGGGTGCCGGGGCGGCCACGAATTGCTGCACGACGGCGCCGCCGCTCTTGACGATGCGGACCTTGCCTTCCGCCTCGGTAATCTCGAGTTCCGACACATTCGACTCGGACACGAGGTCAATCAAGGTCTTGAGTTTTCGCAAATCCATGGGGACTCCAACGCCTAAAACGAAATAGGGCGCGAATTTACCCCAATTTGACCGCTTCGACCCCTATCCGAGCGCAAATTCCATCATCTTCGAATGGAATGCCGCGATGTCAGCCCAGCGACGCCCACTGGCGGAGGTCTTCGGTCGTGATCTGCCCCATTTTACGATGCATGATGCTGCCATCTGTACCGAACAGGACCGTGAAAGGCAGGCCGCCGGCGAGATTGCCGAGGCTCCGGCCCAGGTCCGTGCCCTGTAGTCCCGCCAGTCCGACGGGGAAATCCAGGGGAACGCGTTCCAGGAACTTCCGCACCGCGGAAGGCTGGTCGATCGCCAGACCCACCACCTGCCAGCCCCGTGCGCGGTGCTCGCGGTAGAAGCCGTTGAGCATCGGCAGCTCTTCCACACAGGGAGGGCACCACGTCGCCCAGAAGTTGACCAGCAGCGGCCGGCCGCGGAAGGCCTGCATCTCCACCGCCGCGTCGCCCTGCCGGGGCGCGTCGAACCGCTGCGCCCACATGGCGGCTTCGGCCTCCGGCAACGCCGCGTGGGGCCGCAGGCGCCACCAGGCCAGGCCGGCCCCTGCGGCCGCGGCGACGGCGGCCGCTCCGGCATAGAGGGCACGGCGGCGCGAACGGACGGTCGGGGTCGGGGCGGGCGCGCCGGGCGCCGGGATGGGTTCGGTCATGCGGAAGGTTCCTCGGCCAGCAGCCTGCGCACGGCCTGGGCATCGCCCCGGGGCACGCGGCCGCGCGCGTCGGGACGCAGGGCGCCGCGCAGATCGTCCAGATCATAGACAAGCAGATGCACCCCGACGGTCTCGCCCAGCGCGGCCGACCGGGCGGCGACGCTCAGCGCCTCGACCGATTCGCCGTGGAAGCCTGTCACCGTGCGGGGTTCGTAATCGACATGGTGGTCGATGAGCGCGATTTCGGCGGATTTGCAGTCGTCGCAGAAGAGCTGCAGGTAGATGTCCGACAGCCGGGTGGCCGTGCCGTACCACACGGCGCCGCCCAGGTGCGGCCGGAACTCCGCCATGCGCTCCAT
Organism: Comamonadaceae bacterium UBA4962; assembly: GCA_002397315.1. Lineage (GTDB taxonomy): Bacteria > Pseudomonadota > Gammaproteobacteria > Burkholderiales > Burkholderiaceae_C > Paracidovorax. The sequence continues at coordinate 2,606 of DHAE01000020.1, read as the reverse complement.
CCAGACGAGCGCCAACTCGCGCAGCGCCCGCAGTTCGGCGGGCTGGGTATCGGCGCAGAAGAGGCCGATGTACTCGCGCACGGCGTCTTCCACCAGGTCGTTGTCCGGCAGCGGCGAGCGCGCGGGCAGGCCGAGCTGCCGGACGGCCCGGCGCTTGGCCGGGCCCCATTCGAGCCCCTCCTCCACGACGAAGCGGGCGGCGGCATTGGCGATCTCGGTGGCGAGGGCGTTGGGCATGGCGACTCCCGGTGGGCGGCGTGGGGAGAAAAGGCAGGGACAACCCGCATTGTGGCCCGGCGGGCACGCGCTGTGGGAGCAATGCGCCCGCGCGTGGCGGGGTCTTGCCCGAAAACACGGGCGGCGGTCGCCGACAGCTATCAAAAAGAGAGCAATCCCGCTGGCCCGGCCGATGGCTCGCCGCGCGCGGCCGAACCGTAGAATCGGCGCCCATGCATATTCACATTCTGGGCATCTGCGGAACGTTCATGGGCGGCCTGGCCGCACTGGCGCGGGAAGCGGGGCACCGGGTCACGGGCTGCGACGCCGGCGTGTACCCGCCGATGAGCGACCAGCTGCGGGCGCTGGGCATCGAACTGATCGAGGGATACGGCGCCGACCAGCTGGACCTCGCGCCGGATGTGTTCGTGGTGGGCAACGTGGTGAGCCGCGCGCGGCTGGCCGACGGCAGCCCGAAGTTTCCGCTGATGGAAGCGATCCTGGATGCGGGGGCGCCCTACACCAGCGGGCCGCAGTGGCTGGCCGAGCACGTGCTGCAGGGGCGCCACGTGCTGGCGGTGGCCGGCACCCACGGCAAGACCACGACCACCTCGATGCTCGCATGGGTGCTGGAATGCGCGGGCCTGCAGCCCGGCTTCCTGGTCGGCGGCGTGCCGCTGGATTTCGGCGTCTCCGCGCGGCTCGGGGCCGCGGCGCGCCCGGTGGCGTCGGACGGGCCGGAGGGCGGAGCCCCGCTCTTCGTGATCGAGGCCGACGAATACGACACCGCCTTCTTCGACAAGCGCAGCAAGTTCGTGCACTACCGCCCGCGCACCGCGGTGCTGAACAACCTCGAATTCGACCACGCCGACATCTTCGACGACCTCGCGGCGATCGAGCGGCAGTTCCACCACCTGGTGCGCACCGTGCCGCCTTCGGGCCGCGTGGTGTTCAACGGGCTGGAGGAAAGCCTCGTGCGCGTGCTGCACCAGGGCTGCTGGAGCGGCGTGGCCAGCTTCGGCGCGGCGGTGAGCGATTTCACCGCGCGCGGCGAGCCCCAGGCGTTCGACGTGCTGCGCAACGGGCACGTGGTCGGGCGCGTGGAGTGGGAGCTGTCGGGCGTGCACAACCAGCTCAACGCGCTGGCCGCGATCGCCGCGGCGGACCACGTGGGCGTGGCGCCCGCCGAGGCCGCGGCGGCGCTGGGCCGGTTCCGCAATGTCAAGCGCCGCATGGAACTGCGCGGCACCGCCGGCGGTATCGCGGTGTACGACGATTTCGCCCACCATCCCACCGCACTGCGCACGACGCTGGACGGGCTGCGCCGCCGCGTCGGCCCGGGTGCGCGCATCCTCGCGGCCTTCGAGCCGCGCAGCAACACCATGAAGCTCGGCACGATGAAGTCGCAGCTGCCATGGGCACTCGAAGCGGCCGACCTGGCGTTCTGCCACACGGCGGGGCTGGACTGGGACGCGGCCGAGGTCCTCGCACCGCTGGGCGCGCGGGCCCGCACGGCCGCCGACATCGGCACGCTCGTGGACCAGATCACCGCCGAGGCCCGTCCCGGCGACCACGTGGTGTGCATGAGCAACGGCAGCTTCGGGGGCGTGCATGCCCGGCTGCTGGGCGCCCTGGCGGGCCGCGCCGCGTGAATTTCAATAACTGATCGACATCGCCGGCAGATCGACCCGCACGACCGGCCGCGCCAGCGCGGCGCTCGCGGCCATCGCGAACTGCCGGCCCCAGTCCTGCGCCAGCAGCGCCGGGCCCGCGGCCTGCGCCACCACGAGCACCTTGTCGGCGGTGAGCACCTTGCCGCTGGCCCGCAGCGGCTCGCATTCCAGGCGCATGAATTCGTCGTCGAGCCAGCGGCGCGCGATCTCGTGGGCCATGGGCGCCTCGCCCTCGAGGTCGAAGCGGAACTCCTGGCCGGGTCCGAGAAGGACGGTGACTTCGCTGCGCATGGGGAAAGGGCCTTTCTTGCCGGATCGGGAAAGCGGCGGGGAGCGGAGCCCCGCCGGCGGATGGGAAAAGCTTACACGGCGGCCTCGCCCGTCCGCAACCGCCCCGGGCTCCCGGTTAACCCGGGGGACGCCGTGTCAAGCGGCGAGGGCGACAGCGGAACGCCGTGCGGCGACCGCGTCCGACAGCTCCTTGAGCACGCCGAGCGAATCGTCCCAGCCGAGGCAGGCGTCGGTGATGCTCTTGCCGTATTCCAGGCCGCAGGCATCGTCCTTGCCCGGCGTGAACTTCTGGGCGCCGGCCACGAGGTGGCTCTCCACCATCACGCCGAAGATGCTGTGCGAGCCGCCCGCGATCTGGCCGGCGATGTCGCGCGCCACGTCGCGCTGGCGCTCGTGCTGCTTGCTGCTGTTGGCATGGCTGCAGTC
>DHAE01000019.1:202638-238308 GCA_002397315.1 Comamonadaceae bacterium UBA4962 | reverse complement strand
CTTTCTTCAACCACCTTCGCTGCCTGCCATCTCCGCAACCACCTTCCGGCAGTTGCTGATCTTCAGTAGCGAAGCCCGCTAGTATACACACAGATTTCGGTCACACAGTCCACTTTTCCATCAATTTTTGCGGAGTGAGGTGATCGTAGCCCTCGAACGGCTGATGGATCCAGGGATTGGTCGGCAGGAACTCGACGGAGTAGTCCGGCGTGAAGGTCGACATGGCCTTGGTCCAGATCACCGCGCTGCGCAGTTCCGTGATGGGAGCGTAGTTGGACTTGAGCTGCGAGATGACCGCATTCAGGGTGTGGCCGGAATCCGCCAGGTCGTCCACCAGGAGCACGCGGCCTGCGATCTCGCCCTTCGGCGTGGTGATGAACCGCGCGATGTCCAGGTGGCCCTGCACCGTGCCGGCTTCGGCACGGTAGGAACTGGTGGACATGATGGCCAGGGGCTTGTCGAAGATGCGGCTCAGGATGTCGCCCGGGCGCAGGCCGCCACGGGCCAGGCACAGGATGGTGTCGAACTGCCAGCCGGATTGGTGCACCTTCAAGGCCAGCTTTTCGATCAGGCCGTGGTATTCGTCGTAGCTTACGTAAAGGTGCTTGCCGTCTTCTGTCAACATGGATGGGGGCTCCGGGGCTCTTGGGCCTGAAATGGGTTGCGGTGCGTTATGCGGTCACTGGGCAGCGTAGGGGTGCTGCATCATGATGGTGTGATCGCGGTCGGGGCTGGTGGAGATCACGGCGATCGGCACGCCCGTCACTTCGGCGATGCGCTCGAGGTAGCGGCGCGCGTTGGCGGGCAGCGCGTCGTAGCGCGTGACACCGACGGTGGAGTCGCTCCAGCCCGCAAGAGTTTCATAGACGGGCACGCAGCGTGCGATCTCTTCGGCGCCCATGGGCAGGATGTCGATGCGTTCGCCGTCCAGGTCGTAGCCGACGCAGAGCTTGAGTTCTTCCAGGCCGTCCAGCACATCGAGCTTGGTGATGCACAGGCCCGTGAGGCCATTGACCTGGGCGCTGCGCTTGAGCAGTGCGGCGTCGAACCAGCCGCAACGGCGGCTGCGGCCCGTGGTCACGCCCTTCTCGGCGCCGACGGTGCTCATGTGGTAGCCGGGCGTGCCGGGCTTTTCCCAATCGAGTTCGGTGGGGAACGGGCCGCCGCCGACGCGGGTGCAGTAGGCCTTGGTGATGCCGAGCACGTAGTGCAGCAGGCTGGGGCCCACACCGGCGCCGGCCGCAGCGTTGCCCGCCACGCAGTTGCTGGAGGTCACATACGGGTAGGTGCCGTGGTCCACGTCGAGCAGCGTGCCCTGCGCGCCTTCGAAGAGCAGGTTCGCGCCGGCCTTGTGCGCATCGTTGAGCTCGCGGGACACGTCCGCGATCATGGGCTTGAGCAGTTCGGCATGCCGCATCGCCTCTTCAAAGACGGCGTCGAACTGCACTTCGCCGTCCTTCAGGTAGGGCTGCAGTGCGCTGCCGAACTGGAAGGAGCCGGAATTCAGGAACGTCTTGAGGACGTGGTTGTGCAGGGCCAGCAGGTCCTTGAGCTTGGCGGCGAAGCGCTCGGGGTGCTTCAGGTCCTGCACGCGCAGGGCACGGCGCGCCACCTTGTCTTCATAGGCGGGGCCGATGCCGCGGCCGGTGGTGCCGATCTTCTCGCTGCCGCCGTGCTCGCGGGCCGCCTCGCGGGCCACGTCGAGTGCCGCATGGAACGGCAGGATCAGCGGGCAGGCCTCGCTGATGCGCAGGCGCGAACGGACTTCCACCCCCGCCTTCTCCAGGCCTTCGATCTCTTCGAAGAGCTTGGCGGCCGACAGCACCACGCCGTTGCCGATGTAGCACTTCACGCCGGGACGCATGATCCCGCTGGGAATCAGGTGGAGCGCGGTCTTCACACCATTGATGACGAGGGTGTGGCCGGCGTTGTGCCCGCCCTGGAACCGCACGACGCCCTGCGCGCTTTCGGTGAGCCAGTCGACGAGCTTGCCCTTGCCCTCGTCGCCCCACTGGGTGCCCACCACGACTACGTTCCGTCCTTTGATAGCTGCTTCCATGTCTGACCTGCTTCGATTCAATGTTCAATCAATGTGGGAGGGTCCGCACGGCCCACTGGCCCTGCTCGAACACCAGTTCTCGGTCGCACTGGAATTCCTGGACTTGGCTTTCGTGCCCGGGGAGCACGCACACCACGGTTTCACCCGCCTGGCGGAGCCGCGCGATGCATTGGTGGGCCTCCGGCGTGTCGGCCCAGGGCGCCTTGATGGCGGCCTTGAGCGTCCGGGGGGGCACGAGGCCGACCAGTTGTTTGATGTCGAGGCTGAACCCCGCGGCGGGCCGGGTCCTGCCGAAGGCTGCACCGACCTCGTCGTACCGGCCGCCACGCACCACCGCATCGGAGGCGCCGCGGGCATAGATGGTGAAGCGCGCACCGCTGTAGTACGAATAGCCGCGCAGATCGGCGAGGTCGAACGAGACGGCATGGCCCGACAGGTGCGAGGCGATGGATTTCAGATGGGCGAGCGCCGCGTCGACGCCGGGGAATCCGCGCAGCACTTGCTGCGCTTCATCCAGCACCCGCTCGTCGCCATAGAGCCGCGACACCGCCATGAGCGCATTACGCGTGGCGGCGGGCAGTTTCGCCGAGGCGCTGGAGAGCTCGGAGGCATCCTTGGCGGCCAGCGCGGCATGGATCCTGCGCACGGTGTGCGCATCTGGCGCCGCCGGCTCCAGCAGGGCACGCACGATGCGGGCGTCCGACAGGTCGACGCTGATGCCCTGCACTCCGGCAAGGTTCAGGCAGTCGAGCGCGAGCAGGACGGACTCCAGGTCGGCTTCCATGCCGGCGTGGCCATAGATTTCCGCGCCGAACTGCAGCGGCTCGCGCGTGGCGCGGGGGCGGTCGGGGCGCGTGTGCAGCACGGGGCCGCAGTAGCAGAGCCGGGTGACGCCCGTGCGGTTCAAAAGGTGGGCGTCGATGCGGGCGACCTGCTGCGTCATGTCGGCCCGCAGGCCGATGGAACGGCCGGAGAGCTGATCGACCAGTTTGAACGTCTGGAGATCGAGCGCTTCTCCCGTGCCGGACAGCAGGGATTCCAGGTGCTCCAGCAGGGGCGGCATGACGAGCTCGTAGCCGTAACCCCGTGCAGTGTCGATGAGCCCTCGACGCAGTTCTTCGATGTGCCGGGCCTCCGAAGGCAGGACATCGGCAATGTGATCCGGCAGGACCCAAGCGGACATGGGAAAGGGAGGTCTGTTAAAAACGCGATTCTACCGGGCACTCGCCGGCAGGAGGGTCACGCCCCGGACGCGCGGAACCACGGCACCGGCAGCCGGCGAAGTGGGAGACGTCTTTTTCGTAGGGGGGTTGACGGGGTGCCGGCCCGCGGAGAGCCAGGCACCCGCCGCCACGCGGGGCTCAGTTGCGGGGAGCCGGAGCGGGTGCCGCGCCGCGGAAATTCTTGAAGAATTCCGAAGACGACGGGTCCACCACCATCACGTCGCTCTTCTTGCTGAAGCTGGACTTGTAGGCTTCCAGGCTGCGGTAGAACTGGGCGAACTGGGGATCCCGGCCGAAGGCCTCGGCGTAGATGCGTGCGGCATCGGCATCGCCCTCGCCCTTGATCTTCTGGGCATCGCGGTAGGCGTTGGCGATGGTGATCTCGCGCTGGCGATCGGCATCGGCGCGGATCTTCTCGCCTTCGGCGGCGCCGGTGGAGCGGAGTTCGTTCGCCACGCGCTTGCGCTCGGCTTCCATGCGGCGGTAGACCGATTCGGTGATCGCCTCGACGTAGTCCACGCGGGTGATGCGCACGTCGACGACGTCCACGCCCCAGGGCTTGGCACCCTTGACGACTTCCAGCACTTCCTTCTTCACGTCCGACATGAGCGCGTCGCGCTTGTCGGACAGCAGTTCCCGCACCGTGCGGCGGTTGACTTCCTCCTGGAAGGCGTTGCGCACCACGCGGTTGAGCTGCAGGGCACCGGCGTTTTCATCGAGCCCGACGTTGCGGATGTATTCCGACGGCTCGGAGATGCGCCAGCGCACGTACCAGTCGATCACGACGCGCTGCTTCTCGGCCGTGAGCATCGACTCGGTGTCGGTGCTGTCGAGCGTGAGCAGGCGCTTGTCGATGTAGCGCACGTTCTGGAACGGCGGCGGCAGCTTGAAGTTCAGGCCCGGCTCGGTGATGACGTCCTTGATCTGCCCGAGCTGGTAGACGACGCCGAACTGGCGCTGGTCCACCACGAAGAGCATGGAGCTGAGCAGGGCGAGCACCACCAGCAGGGAGGAAACGATGAATCCGACTCTGTTCACGACTGTTGCTCCCTCGGATTAGCGAACTTCACGATCCCGGGTGCGGCTGCTGTCGCGGGCCCGCGGGTCGATGGGAAAGGCCTGGGTGGTGCTGGAAGGTATCGACGACGACGCCGATGCGGGGGGCGCTTCCGGGGTGGGCGCCGCGGCACTGCCGCCCTGGGACACGTTCTGCATGATCTTGTCGAGCGGCAGGTAGAGCAGGTTCGAGCCTTGGCGGGACTCGACCAGCACCTTGGTCACGTTCGAATAGATCTGCTGCATGGATTCGATGTACAGGCGGTCGCGGGTGACCTGCGGCGCCTTCTGGTACTCGGTCAACACCGAGCTGAAGCGCTGCGCATCGCCCTGGGACTGGGCGACGATCCGCGCCTTGTACGCGGCGGCCTCTTCGGTGAGGCGCGAGGCGGTACCGACGGCGCGCGGAATCACGTCGTTGGCATAGGCCTGTGCTTCGTTCTTCGCACGCTCGCGCTCCTGTCCGGCCTTGAGCACGTCGTCGAACGAGGCCTGCACCTGCTCGGGCGGGCGCACGCCGCCCTGCTGCAGGTTGATGCCGACCACTTCCACGCCGATCTTGTAGCGGTCGAGGATGGACTGCATGAGTTTGCGCACGCGCGGGGCGATCTGATCGCGCTCCTCGGCGAGCGCTGTGTCCATGCGCATGCTGCCGACGATCTCGCGCACGGAGGTTTCGGCCACCTGGATGACGGCTTCCGCCGGGTTGCGGCTCTCGAACAGCCAGGCGCGCGCGTCGTTCAGCCGGTACTGGACGGCGAACTTGATCTCGACGATGTTCTCGTCCTGCGTGAGCATGGCCGACTCGCGCAGGCCGGTGCTCTTGATGATGCTGTCGCGGCCGACGTCCACCGAGCGGATCTGCGTGACGAACACGAGTTCATGGCGCTGGATGGGATACGGCAGGCGCCAGTTGAAGCCGGCGTTCACCGTGCTCTTGTACTTGCCGAACTGGGTGATGACGGCCTGCTGGCCCTCCTGCACGATGAAGAAGCCGGAGCCGAGCCAGATCAGGACCGCCACACCGGCGATCAGGCCCACGCCCACGCCGGTGTTCTTCATGTCGGGCTGGAACCCGCCGCCCGCGCCGTTGCCGGGGCCGCGGCCACCGCCGTTGCGGCCGCCGAACAGGCCTCCGAGCTTGCGGTTGAGGTCGCGCCAGAGCTCGTCGAGGTCCGGCGGCTGGCCTTGCGGATCGCGGCCGCGGTTGCCGGAGGGAGGGACCGGCCGCTCGGAGTCAGGACGGTTTCCGCCGTCACCCTTCTCATCCCCGCGGCCCCAGCGGGGATCATTCAAGTTGAACATGCCCCGGATGCGTTCAGGCAGCGTCGCCCAGCGCCAGGCTCTGAGAGGATGATTCATGCGTTAGGTCTCTGGTTTTCGAGAAGATGGTCTCGCGGCATTGTGCCCAAGTGGCCTCACTGCGCAGGAAATTCAACGTCGGGATCTGGGGTCATGGGCGAGCGCTCCCGCGTGGCGAGCGCGGACGCGGCCAATTGCTCGCGCAGTTCGGCCAGGCCCAGGCCTGCGCGGGCGCTCACGAACAGCTTCGGCAGCTGGCGGCCGTCCCATTCGTAGGTGTCCTGCATGGCCAGAGGCCGCTGGCCTTCCGGCAGGGCATCCAGCTTGTTGAACACGAGGATCTGGGGAATGTCGCCGGCACCGATTTCGCCGAGCACTTTCTCGACCTCGGCGATCTGCTCGGGAAAATCGGGATTGGACGCATCGACGACGTGCAGCAGCAGATCGGCGTCGATCGCCTCCTGCAGCGTGGCCTGGAATGCGTCGATCAGCCCGTGCGGCAGATCGCGGATGAAGCCCACCGTGTCCGACAGGGACACCGTGCCCTCGAGTTCGGACAGGTAGAGCTGGCGGGTCGTGGTGTCCAGCGTGGCGAACAGCTGGTCGGCCGCGTACGCCCGCGCCTTCACGAGGGCATTGAAGAGCGTGGACTTGCCGGCGTTGGTGTAACCCACCAGGGAGATGTTGAAGGTCTCGCGCCGCGCGCGCTGGCGCCGCTGGGTCGCGCGCTGGCGCTTGACCTTCTGGAGCCGCTCGCGGGTGCGCTTGATCGCGTCGTCGATCATGCGGCGGTCGAGCTCGATCTGGGTCTCGCCGGGGCCGCCGCGCGCGCCGATGCCGCCGCGCTGGCGCTCCAGGTGGGACCAGCGGCGGACCAGCCGGGTGCTCAGGTACTGCAGCCGGGCCAGCTCCACCTGCAACTTGCCCTCGTGGCTGCGGGCGCGCTGGGCGAAGATTTCCAGGATGAGCAGGGTCCGGTCGGTGACCGGCAGTTCGAGATGCCGCTCGAGGTTGCGCTGCTGCGCCGGGCTCAGGGCCTGGTCGAACAGCACCTCGACGGCACCATGCATCTGGGCGAGCGTGCGGATCTCGTCGGCCTTGCCGCTGCCCACGAAGAGCGCGGCGTCGGGCGCCTTGCGCTTGCAGGTCAGGCGCGCCACGGGCTGCAGCCCGGCGGTCTGCGCCAGCAGGCCGAGCTCTTCGAGCTCGGCATCGAAATGGGGAAGACCGAAATCCACCCCCACCAGGAGGACGGGAGCGGATTGCGGTTCGGGGGAGGAGGAGGAACTCAAGACAGCAGCCTGGACGGGGCGTGTGCCCCGCACAGGATGTACCTACACGGGCGCTGGAGTTTCAATGGCCGGCATCGGTTTCCGCAGGCTCGGCCGTCGAGAAGTTGACGGCGCGCCCGGGAACGATGGTGGAGATGGCGTGCTTGTAGACCATCTGGGTGACGGTGTTGCGCAGCAGGACCACGTACTGGTCGAAGGATTCGATCTGCCCCTGCAGCTTGATACCGTTGACCAGGTAGATGGAGACAGGCACGTGCTCACGGCGCAGTGCGTTCAGGAAGGGGTCTTGAAGAAGTTGACCTTTGTTGCTCACGATATTCTCCGTGTTCAGGAATATTGTTGTAAAGCTGCACCTTACCACAGCCTTTCGTCGCCCCGGACAAAGCCAGGGCATTGACGGGATGTACGCCTACGAATCGCCGTCGTCGGCGTACGGGTTGTGCGACGTCTTCATTTCGATGCGCAGCGGCGTGCCCACGAGGTTGAATTCCTTGCGGAACCGTCCTTCGAGGAAACGCTTGTAGGCATCGGTGACGTGCTCCAGCGAATTGCCGTGGATCACGATGACGGGCGGGTTCATTCCGCCCTGGTGGGCGTACCGCATCTTGGGCCGGTACATGCCGGACCGCTTGGGCGTCTGGAACTGCACGGCCTCGAGCAGCAGCCGGGTCAGCACCGGGGTGGGCATCTTGCAGGTGGCGGACTTGTGCGCCTGCGCGATCGAGGTCCACAGCGGGCCCAGGCCCTGACGCTTCTTCGCGGAGATGAAATGCAGGGTGGCGAATTTCAGGAACGACAGGCGCGTCTCGATGGAGCGCTCGAGCATCTGGCGCCCGTAGTCGTCCACGGCATCCCACTTGTTCACGGCGAGCACGACGGCTCGGCCGCTCTCGAGGATGTAGCCGGCGATGTGGGCGTCCTGGTCGGTGACGCCCTGGGTCGCATCCAGCAGCAGCAGCACGACGTTGGCCGATTCGATGGCCTGCAGGGTCTTGACCACCGAGAACTTCTCGATGGCCTCGAACACCTTGCCCTTGCGCCGCAGGCCGGCGGTGTCGATGAGCTCGAACTTCTGGCCGTTGCGCTCGAACGGCACGGAGATCGCGTCCCGCGTCGTGCCGGGCATGTCGAACGCGACGAGGCGCTCTTCGCCGAGCCAGGTGTTGATGAGCGTGGACTTGCCGACATTCGGCCGGCCGGCCACCGCCAGGCGGATGGGCCTGTCCTCGCCGTCGTCCTCTTCATCCTCGGGCTCGGGGAGGTGCAGGGTCTCCAGCGCCGCTTCCAGCAGGCTGCGCACGCCCTGGCCATGGGCCGCGGAGACGGGCAGGACCTCGCCCAGGCCGAGCTCGTAGAACTCGGCCAGCTGCGCGCCTCCCAGCATGCCCTCGGCCTTGTTGCCGACGAGCAGGCAGGGCTTGCCCAGGCGCCGCAGGTAGTTGGCGATGTCGTGGTCCTGCGCGGAAATGCCGGCGCGTGCGTCCACCACGAAGATGACCACGTCCGCTTCGGCCACGGCCTGCTGCGTCTGCTTGGCCATCTCGCGGTAGATGCCCGAGGAGGCATCGGGCTCGAAGCCCCCCGTGTCGATGACGATGTATTCGTGCTTGCCCAGCCTGCCGTTGCCGTAGTGCCGATCGCGCGTGAGGCCCGCGAAATCCGCGACGATGGCGTCGCGCGACTTCGTGAGCCGGTTGAACAGGGTGGATTTGCCCACGTTGGGGCGCCCCACCAGAGCGATGACTGGCTTCATCCGAACACTTTCCTGGTTGGCATGCCGCCGGTCATTCGGGCCGGAACCCGTAGATGCCGCCGTTGCGCGTCACCACCACCAGCGTTTCGCCGGCGGCAACGGGCGCGGCCGCCACGCCCGAGCCGTCGGTGGTGAGGCGGTTGAGGAACGCGCCGTCGTCGCGCGAGAGCAGGTGCACGAGGCCGGAATCGTCGCCGACGACCACGGAGCGGCCCAGCAGCAGCGGCGCGGTCAGGCGGCGGTAGCGGAGCTTGTCGAGCGACCAGGCCTGGGCGCCGTCGCTGCGCTTCCAGGCGATGACGGTGCCGTTGCTTTCGGTGCCGAAAAGCATGGTGCCGTCACCGTGGATGCCTTCGGTGCCGCTGGCGGGCCGCGTCCAGGCGACGGTGCCGCGGGACGTGTCCACGCAGCCCACGGTGGCCTGGTAGGCGCGAGCGCAGACGCTGTCGCCCTCCCGGCTCACGCGGCCCAGCAACTCCACCAGGCGCTCGACGTCGTTGGTGCCGCGCGGGCTGGCGAGCGGCGCTTCCCAGCGCACGGTGCCGTTGTCGGGATTGAAGCCGACCATGCGGCCGGACATGCCGGCGATCAATGTGTCGCCCACGGCCGTGAGCAGGCCGTCCTGCCGCAGCACGAGGGGCTCGCCGGGGCGCTGCTGGTTCCAGAGCTTGGTGCCGCCAGCCGCATCGAAGGCTGTCAGAGAGCGGTCGCCGCCGAGGACGAAAACGCGGTTGCCGGCCACGAGCGGTGCGGTGTATGCCTGCGCGGACAGCGGCTTGCGCCAGAGCTCGCGCCCTTGCGAGAGCACGACGAGCTGGTTGGACTGGGTGACGACCGCGGCCCACTTGCCGTCGCTGCCCACGCCCGCGGACAGGGGTTCGCCGACGGTGGCGCGCCAGAGGTCGCCGCCGGTGCGCGCGTCGATCGCGGCGACGGTGCCGTCGGAGGAAGCCACGGTCACGGTGGTGCCGTTGACGTGGACGTCCAGCGGCAGCCGGCCGATGCTGCCGATCTTCGAGGTCCAGGCCTGGCGCACGCCGAGGACGGGCACGACCGGCCCGAGTTCGGCGGGCTTGGGCTTGGAAGAGCCACCCCACAGGGAACCATTCCAGAGCGAGCAGCCCGAGGAGAGGGTCGCGGCGGCCACCACGAGGGCCAGTCCGGCACGGCGGAGCGGGAAGGCGCGGCGCGCGCCGCGAGAGATGGTGTCCATGGTCACTTTGCAGCCTCTCCGTCGGTACGCGCCTGGACGCCCAGGCTGCCCAGCTTCACCTCGACCACGCGCCGGAACTCGGTGCCTTCTTCGAGGCCCTGGTAGGCCTTCTGGTACTCGGTGATCGCCTCGGCCTTCTTGCCTTGCAGCAGCAGCACGTCGCCCTTGCGGTCGGCGACCAGGGCATCGAACTGCGGCGGGAACTTGCCCGAAAGGCGCGCCAGGGCCTGGTCGTAGGCCTTCTGGTCGATGAGCAGGGCCGCGAGGCGCAGCGAGGCGATGGCCTTGTAGCCGTCGTCGGATGCGTTCTCGGCGAGCCACTGCAGAACGGGCTTGGCCTCTTCCGGCTTGCCGGAATCGACCAGGGCCTTGGCGGCCAGCAGGCCTGCCTGCGCGGCCTGCACGGTGCCGCCGTAGCGGGATTTGAGGTCGTCGAACGCCTGGGTGGCGCGCGCGGCGTCACCGCCCTGCACCGCCACCTGCACGGCATCGGAGAGCGCGGCCGCCTGGCCGGCCTGGCGGTTCTGCCAGTACTGGTAGCCGTTCCAGGCGGCGACGCCGCCGAAGATCACGACCAGCACACCGCTGATGAGGGTGCCCCAGGCATTCCAGAAATGCTTGAGCTGGTCTATCTGTTCTTGTTCTTCGAGGTCGAGGTGTTGTGCCATGAATGGTTCGCGACGGGGTTAGCGGGGGGATTGTAGGGTGGGCGCCCAGGCGGGGACGTCGTCGAGCCGGCGCTCGACCTGCTCGCCGCCCTGCTCGCGCAGGGGCTTGAGCGTGACCGCGCCGCGCGCGAGTTCGTCCGCACCGAAAACCAGGGCATAGGCCGCGCCGCTGGCGTCCGCGCGTTTGAACTGGGATTTGAAGCTGCCCTGCCCTTCGGCGCTGGCCGCATGCATCTGCACCGAAACGCCCGCCTCGCGCAGCTGCCGCAGGGTCCGCAGCACGACGGGCGCGGCGGCCGCGTCCGGCACGACGGCGTAGACATCGGGACGCGATTCGGGGATCGCGGCGCCCTGCTCCTTGAGCAGGTCCAGCACGCGCTCCACGCCGATCGCCCAGCCGACGGCCGGCGCGGGCTTGCCGCCCACCTGCGCGATCAGGTCGTCGTAGCGGCCACCGGCGCACACCGTGCCCTGGGAACCCAGGCGGTCGGTGACGAACTCGAAGACGGTGAGGTTGTAGTAGTCGAGCCCGCGCACGAGGCGGGGGTTGATCGTGTAGGCGATGCCGTTGGCATCGAGGATGGCGCGCAGCCCGTTGAAGTGGGCGAGCGACTCTTCGCCCAGGAAGTCCATGAGCTGGGGCGCGGACTCCACGACCGGCTTCATCGCGGGATTCTTGGTGTCCAGGATGCGCAGCGGGTTGGTGTGCAGTCGGCGCTTGCCGTCTTCGTCGAGCAGGTCGGCGTGACGCTCGAAGTGGGCGATGAGCTGCTCGCGGTGGCGCGCGCGCTCGGCGGGCTGGCCCAGGCTGTTGAGTTCCAGCCGCACGTCGGTGAGGCCGATGGATTTCCAGAGCGTGTCCGCCAGCAGGATGAGTTCGGCATCGACGTCGGGACCGGCGAAGCCGAGGGCTTCGGCGCCGATCTGGTGGAACTGGCGGAAACGCCCGCGCTGCGGCTTCTCGCGGCGGAACATCGGGCCGGTGTACCAGAGGCGCTTGGGGCCGTCGTAGAGCATGTTGTGCTCGATGGCCGCGCGCACCACGCCGGCGGTGTTCTCCGGGCGCAGGCTGAGATGGTCGTTGTCGCCGTACTTGTCCGAGCGGTCCTGGAAGGAGTACATCTCCTTCTCGACGATGTCGGTCACTTCGCCGATGCCGCGCACGAACAGCGCCGTGTGCTCCAGGATCGGGGTGCGCATGTTGCGGTAGGCGAACTGCGCCATGAGGCGGCGCACCTGGTCTTCCAGCCATTCCCAGCGGGAGGACTCGGGCGGCATGATGTCGTTCATGCCCTTGACGGCGGCGAGCTTGGCCGGCTTGGCGGCCGGGGACGGACTGGGGGAATTGCTGGCGGACATACGGCGAAAGAAGGGGCTGCGGCCCCGGTGCGGGCAGGGACGGCACCCGCCGGGAAGGCGGGCATCGGCCCGGATCGGATCAGAGCGCTTCGGCGGTGCTGCCGAAGCGGCGGGAAATGTAGTCTTCGACGACCTGCTGGAATTCCTGGGCGATGTGCTCGCCGCGCAGGGTCATCGCCTTCTCGCCGTCGATGAAGACCGGTGCGGAGGGCGCTTCGCCGGTGCCGGGCAGGCTGATGCCGATGTCGGCATGCTTGCTTTCGCCGGGACCGTTGACGATGCAGCCCATGACGGCCACCTTGATCTTCTCGACGCCGGGGTAGCGGGTGCGCCAGACGGGCATCTGCGAGCGCAGGAAATCGTCGATCTGCTTGGCCAGTTCCTGGAAGGTGGTGCTGGTGGTGCGGCCGCAGCCCGGGCAGGCGGTGACGCTGGGCACGAAGATGCGCAGCCCCAGGGCCTGCAGGATCTCGGAGGCGACGACCACTTCCTGGGTGCGGGCCTCGCCCGGCTGCGGCGTGAGCGAGACGCGGATGGTGTCGCCGATGCCTTCCTGCAGCAGCACCGACAGCGCGGCCGCGGAGGCCACGGTGCCCTTGGTGCCCATGCCGGCTTCGGTGAGGCCGAGGTGCAGGGCGTAGTCGCAGCGGCGGGCGAGTTCGCGGTAGACGGCGATCAGATCCTGCACGCCGCTCACCTTGCACGACAGGATGATCTGGTTGCCGTCGAGGCCCATGGCTTCGGCGCGCTGCGCGGACTCGATCGCGGAGGTGATGAGCGCCTCGTACATGACCTGGCGGGCGTCCCAGGGCTGGGCGCGCCGGCTGTTGGCGTCCATGAGCCCCGCGAGCAGTTCCTGGTCGAGGCTGCCCCAGTTCACGCCGATGCGCACGGCCTTGTCCCAGCGCATGGCGGCTTCGATCATCTGGCCGAACTGGCGGTCGCGCTTGTCGCCCTTGCCGACGTTGCCGGGGTTGATGCGGTACTTGGACAGCGCCTGCGCGCAGTCCGGGAATTCGGTCAGCAGGCGGTGGCCGTTGTAGTGGAAGTCGCCCACGAGCGGCACCGTCTCGCCCATGCGGTCGAGCTGTTCGCGGATGTAGGGGACGGCGGCGGCGGCTTCGGGCGTGTTGACGGTGATGCGCACGAACTCGGAGCCGGCCTGGGCCAGCTCCTTGACCTGGATGGCCGTGGCGATCGCGTCCACCGTGTCGGTGTTGGTCATGGACTGCACGCGCACGGGCGCATCGCCGCCCACGGTCACCACGCGGTCGCCCCAGACGACGCGGGCCTGGCGCGAGCGCCTCGGCAGCGGCGAGGCCATGGCGATGGGGGAGCCCTCGGCGGGGCCGGCGTTGGGAGTGGAGAGCACTTATTTCACCTCGAAGCGGGCAACGTTCTCGCGCGCGACGGGCGCGAGGTCCATGGGCTGGCCGCGCACCAGCACCTCGGTCGCGTCGGCCTTGCCGATCACGACCGACCAGGGCGGCGTGCCGGGAACCGCCACCGCCTCACCGGTACGCACGAGTTTCTGGAGCACCGTGGCACCGTTCGCACCGCGGACCTGCACCCAGGAGTCGCCCCGGGCGCGGATCACGAGGGCGCTCTGGCCTGCGGCCGCCGATGCGGGTGCGGCGGACGCGGCCGCGACCGACGCCGACGCCGCAGGCAGGGCCATGGAGGCGGCCATGGCCGGCGCCGTCGCGGCGATACCCGCAACCGGCGCTTCCTGGCGCAGCGCGACGGGCGCGGATGCGGCAGCCGGGGTCGCAGCCGTCGCCGGGGATGCGGGCGCCGAGGAGGTCACTTCGTGATCGCCTGGAGCCGACGCGGGCTCGCTGGTCATGCCGGTGGAGGGACCCTGGAGCCGGTCGAACCACTCTCGCGGGACGAACACCAGGGCGACGGCGGCGACCAGCAGCAGGGCCACGGCCACGGCCACCTTGCGCGAGCCGGGGGCGGCGGACGAGGATGCCATGCGGCCCGTCCCTGGCTTGAACGAGGCGTTGATGCCTTCATGGGAGGACAGGCGCGGCGCCTGGTTCTGGGGCAGCAGCGCCAGCACCGGGACGGGATCGATCTTGAGGGTGCGGCAGATGCTGGACACCAGCGCGCGCACGAAGACCGCATCAGGGAACACGCCGAGATCGCCCGCTTCCAGTGCCTCGAGCTTGTGCACCGGCACCTTGAGCGCCACCGCGAGCGCGGCGACGTGCATGCCGGCCCTCTCGCGCGCCTCGCGCAGCATGGCGCCCGCCGCCGCGGCGTCCGCCAGGGCTTTTTCCACTCCGGCTCCGGAGACCTGCGCGTCCTGCGCCACCGGTTCACTCATCGAATGCCCCCCGATCGAATGCCATCACTTCCCTGGAATCCGGGAAGCGCTTGTGCAATTGTTCGCCCAACTGGCGCATTTCCAGGGCATTGCCCAGGCCGCGCTCGATCTTGATGCCCAGCCAGAGCGATTCCGCATTGGCCAGTTCGCTGTTGTTCAGCCGGCGGCTGTAGAACTGCGCCCGCTTCAGGTCTCCGCGGCGGAAGGCCATCGAAGCGAGGTTGTAGCCGACCACCGGATTGCCGGCGTCGAGCTCGTAGGACTTGCCGAGCGTCTTCTCGGCATCGGCCACGCGGCCTGCACGCTCCTGGCACAGGCCCTGCGCCATGAGCGTCTTCGCGCGTGCGGTATAGGCCGGCACGGCCAGCGCACGCTCGAAATACTGCTCGGCGTCGGCATAGCTCTTCTGCTGGCAGCGCAGCCAGCCGTAGTTGTGCAGCAGGTACGGCTCCGCCGGGTTGAGGGCCAGCGCGCGCCGGAAGCTCTCGTCGGCCGCGCCCCAGTCGCCCAGCCGCATGAAGACCAGGCCCCGCAGGTTGTAGGCGTCGCCGAAGGAAGGATCGGTGACGATGGATTGCTGCGCCTCTTCGAGGGCGACCTGGGTCTGCCCCATCTCCAGGTAGTTGGCCGCGAGTTCCAGCCGGATGCGCGCGCGGCGCCGCAGCTCCGCCGCCTCGGACGACGGATTGGCCTCGGGGCCCAGCGCCACGGCGGCGGCGCTGGAGCCGGTGCCGGCATCCGGCCGGGCGGCGCAACCGCCCAGGAATGCGGCGAGGCACAGTGCGCCTCCCATGGCGAGAAAGCAGCCAGGGAAGCGGCGAAGCCGCACAGGGGGGTGCTGTTCCAATCCAGGCCTCCAGAACGGGGGGCGGCCTTCAGGCCACCGGTTTGAGAACGATCGTGCGCTGGCGGGCCATGCGTTCGGCCGCGCGGGTGCGGTCCTTCACGTCGCCGGCCAGCTGCCCGCAGGCCGCGTCGATATCATCGCCGCGGGTTTTGCGCACGGTCGTAACGATACCCGCATCGCTCAGCATTTTTGCGAAAGCCGCCACCTGCGGGGCGCTGGAACGCCGCAGTCCCGAGGCGGGAAAGGGATTGAAGGGAATCAGGTTGAACTTGCAGCGCACGCCCTCGCCGGTGCGCGGACGCACCAGTTCGATGAGCTCGCGGGCATGCTCCGGCTGGTCGTTGACGCCGTCGAGCATGCAGTATTCGAAAGTGATGAAGTCCCGGGGGGCGTGCTCGAGGTAGCGGTTGCAGGCCTCCAGCAGTTCGCGCAGCGGGTACTTGCGGTTGAGCGGCACCAGCGGATCGCGCAGCGCATCGTTGGGCGCGTGCAGCGAGACGGCCAGCGCCACCGGACAGTCCTGGGAGAGCCGGTCCATCATGGGCACGACGCCGGAGGTGGACACCGTGAGGCGGCGGCGCGACAGGCCGTAGCCGTGGTCGTCGAGCATGGTGCGCAGGGCGGGCACCAGCGCGGAATAGTTCTGCAGCGGCTCGCCCATGCCCATCATGACCACGTTGGAGATGACGCGCTCTTCGGTGCCCAGCCGCGCGCGCAGCGCGTGCTCGGCGAACCAGAGCTGGGCGACGATCTCGCCGCTGGTCAGGTTGCGGCTGAAGCCCTGGTGCCCGGTCGAGCAGAAGCGGCAGCCCACGGCGCAGCCGGCCTGGGAGGAAATGCAGAGGGTGCCGCGGTCGTCCTCGGGGATGAAGACGGACTCGACGGCGTTGCCGTCGCCCACGTCGAAGAGCCACTTCACGGTGCCGTCGGCGGAGACGTGCTCGCTCACGACCGGCAGTGCGGCGACGTGCGCGCAGCCGGCGAGCTTCTCGCGCAGCGATTTCGCGAGGTCGCTCATCTGGGTGAAGTCGCTGGCGCCGCGCTGGTGGATCCAGCGGAAGAGCTGCACGGCGCGGAAACGCTTCTCCCCGAGCCGTTCGCAGAATGCGGCCAGCCCGTCCAGATCGAAGTCGAGGAGGTTTTGGGTCATCGGCGGGAGAAGGGGCATTGTCCGATGGCAGGTGGCCGGGCGGCGCGCTGCCGGGTGGCGGCGGCGCGCGGCCCGGGCCGGCGCATCAGCGCGAGTAGACGTTCAGGCCGGGGAAGAAGAAGGAGACTTCGACCTGGGCGGTTTCGGGGGCGTCGGAGCCGTGCACGGCGTTGGCGTCGATGCTGTCGGCGAAGTCGGCGCGGATGGTGCCGGGAGCGGCCTTCTTCGGGTCGGTGGCGCCCATCAGTTCACGGTTCTTCAGGATGGCGTTCTCGCCTTCCAGCACCTGGATCATCACGGGGCCGGAGATCATGAAGTCCACCAGGTCCTTGAAGAAGGGACGCTCGCTGTGCACGGCGTAGAACTGCTCGGCTTCGCGGCGCGACAGGTGGGCCATGCGGGCAGCGGCGATCTTCAGGCCGGCGGCTTCGAAACGGGCGTAGATCTGGCCGATCACGTTCTTGGCGACTGCGTCGGGCTTGATGATGGAGAGGGTGCGTTCGATAGCCATGGTGTTTTCCTAATAACGGTGTGAAAAATCGTTTGCCCTGCGGACAAAGCCCTCGATTCTAAACGGCGGGACTTGTCCACACTGTGGCAAAGGCGCTCAGCGGCCGCCCCGCTTGTTGAATGCCTTGCGTTTCTGCTTCTGCTCCTGGCGGTGGCGCGACAGGCTGTCGCTGCCGATGTAGCCGACCGAGGTCTTCATCGGATCGGGCTGGCTTTGCGGTGCCGCGCGCTTGCCGGGACCGCCGGCGCGCGGGCCGCCGTCGTTCGCGCCGCGCGGCGGAGGGCCTCCCGCCCCCCGGCCGCCACGGGCCTGGCCCTTGCCGCGCAGGCCACCGCCCCCGCCCCGGCGGTCGCCGGCCGCGGAGCCCGGGACGGCAGCGGCCGGCCGTGCGGTCTCGGCACCGGCGGCCTGCATCAGCGCGCGGATGTCGCGCTCGTCCAGTTCCAGCCAGGCACCGCGCTTGAGGCCGCGCGGCAGCATCATGGAGCCGTAGCGGATGCGGATGAGCCGGCTCACCGCATGGCCGACGGCCTCGAACAGGCGCCGCACTTCGCGGTTGCGCCCTTCCGAGATGGTGACGCGGTACCAGCAATTCGAGCCCTCGCCTCCGCCGTCTTCGATGGAGCCGAAGGCGGCCATGCCGTCGTCGAGCTGCACGCCGTCGAGCAGCCGCTGCTTTTCCTCGTTGTTCAGCGCGCCCAGCACGCGCACGGCGTATTCCCGCTCCAGGCCGAAGCGCGGATGCATGAGCTTGTTGGCGAGTTCGCCCGCGCTCGTGAAGAGCAGCAGCCCTTCGGTGTTCAGGTCCAGCCGCCCGACGGACTGCCATTTGCCGTGTTGCAGGCGCGGGAGCTTGCGGAACACGGTCGGCCGGTTTTGCGGATCATCGTGCGTGACGACTTCGCCGACGGGCTTGTGGTAGGCGATGACGCGGGCCGGCGGCGGATCGATGCGGTAGCGGATGGGGCGGCCGTTGACCTTGACCTGGTCGCCGAACTGCACGCGCTGGCCGATGTGGGCCGGCTCGTTGTTGACGGAGATGCGGCCCTCGAGGATGAGCTGCTCCATCTCCAGCCGCGAGCCCAGGCCCGCCTGCGCGAGCACCTTGTGCAGTTTGGGCATTTCCACCTGGGGCGGCAGCACGCGCTTGGCAGGAGCGACGTCGGCACGCTCCTCGTCCGCATCCAGCTGGCCGGAGACCACGTCGTCGAAGCGGTAGCCCTCATCGGCAACCGCGCCGGCCGGGCCCTTGCCCTTCGGGGCGCGGGACGCCCGGGGGCCGCGGGGCGCAGGAGCCGCCTTCTCGCCGGAAGCCGGGACGCCTGCTGCCTGCAGGCCCTCGTCCGCGGCCTGCACGCCATCCAGCGCAGGGGCTGGCAAGGCCGAAGCGCCCTGCTCCATCGCCTGCGCGCCGGCGTCCGGCGGCACTGCCGGTGCGCCTTCCTGCGCAGTCTCCGGCACGTCGGCCACCGGCGCAGCCTCGGAGGATGCCGCGGCCTTGCGCGGGCGGCGCGGCTTTTTCGCGGGCGCGGGCGCTGCGGCGTCCGTGCCTGCGGCCTCCGGAGCGGGCGCGGGAACGGTGTCGTCGTGGTCGGGCTGGGAGGAATTCATGGCGTGCTTTCGGAGGAGGCGGGCGGTTCGGGTCGGCGGGGTTCAGGCTCCGGGCGGGATTCCGGACCGGGATCGTGTTCTTGTTCGGGCGCAGGCGCAGGGACGCCGGTGGCGGACGGGTCAGGCGCCGGGAGTGCGGTGGCCTCGGGCATGGGGGCGGCTCCGGAATCCGGGGCAGCTTCGGTTTCCAGGGCAGCTTCGGGCTCCGCAGCGACTTCAGGGCTCGGGACACCGGCTTCGGCGCCCTCCTCCGGGGGACCGGCATCCTGCACCTCGGCACCGGCTTCTGCCGCACCGCGCTCCAGCGCCTCCAGGACGCTGGACTGCACAGCGGGGTTTTCGAGCATCGGCAGCTCGTCGAGCGATTGCAGGCCCAGGTCGTCGAGGAACTGGCGCGTGGTGGCGAACAGGGCCGGCCGGCCCACGGTTTCGCGGTGGCCGATCACCTCGACCCAGCCGCGGTCTTCGAGCTGCTTGATGATCAGGCTGTTGACCGTGACGCCGCGGATCTCCTCGATGTCGCCGCGCGTGACGGGCTGGCGGTAGGCGATGATCGCCAGCGTCTCCAGCGTGGCGCGGGTGTAGCGCGGGGGCTTCTCGGGGTGCAGCCGGTCGAGGTACTCGCGCATCTCGGGGCGGCTCTGGAAGCGCCAGCCGGAGGCGACCTGCACGAGTTCGACGCCGCGCTGCGCCCATTCCTGCTGCAGTTCCAGCAGGAGCAGCTTGAGGGTGTCCGAGCCCAGCGCGTCGTTGAAGAGCGTGCGCAGTTCCCGCAGGGTCGTGGGCTGCGGCGCACAGATCAGCGCGGTTTCGAGGACCCGTTTGGCGTCCACCGTATTCATGGTTCAGCGATGGCGAAGAGGGAGTGCCGCCGGCGCGGGGCACCGGGCGGTCGGGGGTGTGCCGGGCAGGCAGGGCCGCAGGAGCGGCGGGCGCTCGGCCGTGGAAGGCGCGGCATGCGGGGCGGGCCGCACGCAGGGCAGCCCGGGGCCGGAAGGCCGCAGTCAGGCCGGATTGTAGCGCAGGCCCCAGAGAGCGAGCGCACCGGCCATGTCCTGCGGCAGGGGCGCATGGAAGACCAGGTCCTCGCCGGTGACGGGATGGGTGAACGCGAGCCGCCATGCATGCAGCGCCTGGCGTCCGAGGCCCGCGGCCGGCTCGCCGCCGTAGAGCGCGTCGGCCACGAGCGGATGGCGCAGCCAGGCCATGTGGACGCGGATCTGGTGGGTGCGTCCGGTGTGCAGGGTGCAGTGCACGAGGCAGCCCTGCGCGCAGTTGCCCAGCAGCGCGACATCGGTGCGCGCCGGCTTGCCCGCATGCTGCGAGAGATCGACCGCGGCCATGCGCAGGCGGTTGCGCGGATCGCGCCCGATCGGCTCCTGCACCGTGCGGGGGGACGCGCCCTGCCAGGGACGGTGGGCGATGGCCAGGTACTGGCGGCTCACCTCGCGCGCGGCGATCATGCGCACCAGCGCATCCATCACGGAGCGCTCGCGCGCCACCACCATGAGGCCGCTGGTGTCCTTGTCGAGCCGGTGGACGATGCCCGCCCGCGGCACGAGGCAGGCCTTCGGGTCGCGCGCCAGCAGGCCGTTGAGCAGCGTGCCGCTCCAGTTGCCGGGGGCCGGATGCACGACGAGCCCGGCGGGCTTGTCGATGACCAGCAGGTGCTCGTCCTCGTACACGACATCCAGCGGCATCGCCTCGGGGCGGAACGCCTGGCTCTGCGGCGTGGGGCGGAGTTCGACCGACAGCACGTCGCCGGCCTGCACCCGCGCGGACGGCTTGGCGGCGGTGCGGCCGTTGACCCGCACGCCGCCTTCGCCCAGCAACTGCTGGAGGTAGCTGCGGGAGAACTCGGGCACGAGTTCGGCCAGGGCCTTGTCGAGGCGGGCGCCGTGCTGCGCCGGGGCGGCCTCGACGGTGCGCGTCTCGGCCTCGGCGCCGTCGGGAGAGTCCGCATCGTCCATCGACGCCTCGCCCGCCACCGCGGAGGCCGCCGCGGTGCGGTCCTCGTCTGCGGCGGGCGGAGGAGGAACGCGGCTCAACGCGCGGGCAGGTAGCGGGACGGGTCCACGGGCTTGCCCTGCCGGCGGATCTCGAAGTGCAGCTTCACGCGGTCGGTGTCGGAGCTGCCCATCTCGGCGATCTTCTGGCCGCGGCGCACGGTCTGGTCTTCCTTCACGAGCAGCGTCTGGTTGTGCGCATACGCCGTGAGGTAGGTGTTGTTGTGCTTCAGGATGACCAGATTGCCGTAGCCGCGCAGGCCGGCGCCGGCATACACCACGCGGCCGTCGGCAGCCGCGAGCACCGGATCGCCCGCCTTGCCGGCGATGTCGTAGCCCTTGTTGCGCGCCTCGTCGAAGCCGGCCACGAGCGAGCCGGACGCGGGCCAGATGAAGGCCATGTCGTCGTCACCGCCCGCGGCGGCAGGGGCCGGCGCGGGAGCGGGTGCCGGAGCCGCCGCGGCGGAGGCCGAGGCGCCGCCGCGCGGCGCGCTCGCACCGGCCGCCGGTGCCGGCGACAGCGTGTTGGGCACCACGGGGCGCGTGACCACGCCCGTGTCGGATGCGACCTGGGTGGAGGGCATGCTGCCGGGCGGCACGACGCGCAGCACCTGGCCGACCTCGATCAGGTTGGGGTTGTCCAGGCCGTTCCAGCGGGCGATGTCCTTCCAGCTCTGGCCGGATTCGAGGCCGATGCGGATGAGGGTGTCGCCGGGCTTGACGGTGTAGTAGCCGGGCTTTCCGGCGTTCTCGGCCCCGGGCAGGGGCTTGGCCGGCGCGACGACCACGCCGGCCTGGGACGATGCGGAGGATCCGGCGGCGGTGCCGCGGTCTTCCACCGGAGCCCTGTTGACCGGGGTTCCGCAGCCGGACAGCACCACGACCGCCAACGCCACCGAACTCCAAGCCACAAGACCACGCGATACCAGCATAAGCAATTCCTTCAGGCAATCCCCGATTTTAGAGGGACAAAATGTACGGGCTCCAACGTGCGTTGCTGAAGCCCCTGGGGAGTCCGGTCGATCACGACGAGAACCTGCCGCCCCGCGGCCGCGGCCATGGGCGCGACGAGGCGCCCTCCCACCGCGAGCTGCTCGAGCCAGGCGCCGGGAATCGCGTCTCCGCCCGCGGCGGCGATGATGGCTGCATAAGGCGCCCCTTTGGCGTAGCCGGCCATGCCGTCGCCGAGGATCAGGTGCGCGTTCGTGAGCCGCCAGGGCCGCAGATTGTCGCGGGCCTTCTCATGCAACGCGCGCAGCCGCTCGATGGTGTACACCTCCCGGGCCACCCGGGCGAGCACCGCCGCCTGGTAGCCGCAGCCGGTGCCGATTTCCAGCACGCGCCCGAGGCCCGCGGCGCGGGCGCCCTCCGCCCCCAGCAGCAGTTCGGTCATGCGCGCCACCACGCTGGGCTTGGAGATGGTCTGCCCCAGTCCGATCGGCAGGCTGGTGTCTTCGTAGGCCTGGTTGACGAGCGCGGTGTCGACGAAGCGGTGCCGCTCCACGGACCCCATGGCCTGCAGCACCACCGGCGACGTGATGCCGCCCGCGGCGAGCCGCTGCACCATGCGCGCGCGCACGGCGGCCGAATCCAGCCCCAGCCCCTGGGGCACCGGCACGGCGGCGGGCGCCGAGCCTACCGAAGGCGGACGGGCGGGCGCGGGCGCACGCGGCGCGCCGGGCGCAGGTGCCCGATCGAGCTGTGCGGGAAAACCGGGGCGGCGGTGCATCAGAGCGCCCCGGCGGCCTCGGCGCTCGCGGCGCCGGCATCGCCCTCTTGCGCGGCTGCCGGCGCGAGGCGGCCGGCCGTGTCGCTCCAGTAGGCCAGGCCTTCGTGGTCGGTCAGGTCCACCTTGAGCGGCGTGAGCGCCACGTGCCCGAGGGCCGTGGCATGGAAATCCGTGCCTTCGGAATCGTCCTTGGCGGGGCCGGCGCCGCCGATCCAGTACATGCGTTCGCCGCGCGGGCTTTCCTGCTCGATCACGCGCTCGGCCGCGTGCCGGCGGCCCAGGCGGCACACCTTCACGTCGCGCAGGTGCTCGAACGGCAGGTTCGGTATGTTGATGTTGAGCAGCCACGGCACCTCGCCGACGAGGTGCTGCGCCTGCATCTGCGCGACGATCTCGGCGGCCTTGCGGGCGGCGGATTCGATCTCGCCCCAGCCCTTGTCCACCTGGGAGAACGCGATCGCCGGCACGCCGAAGAGGTAGCCCTCCATGGCCGCGCCGACGGTGCCGGAATAGATGGTGTCGTCGCCCATGTTGGCGCCGTTGTTGATGCCCGAGACCACCAGGTCCGGCCGGTAGCCCAGCAGCCCGGTGAGCGCGATGTGCACGCAGTCGGCCGGCGTGCCGTTCACGTAGCGGAAGCCGTTGGGCGCGCGCTGCACGTAGAGCGGCGAATGCAGCGTCAGGGCGTTGGACTTGGCGCTGTTGTTGTGCTCGGGCGCCACGACGTCGACCTCGACGCCGGGCAAGTCCTGCAGCGCCTGGTGGAGCGCCACGATGCCGGGTGCCTGGTAGCCGTCGTCGTTGGAGAGGAGGATCTTCATGGGTCGCGGAGGGCGGAGTGCGCGAAGATTGTAGGCGGCGCCCCGCGGCCCCGGCCCGCCCTGCTCCGCGCCGCAGGCCGGCCGTCGCTCCTGGGACATCGGCACGGCGCGGCCACGGCCTATGATGCCCGCCATCGACCGAAGGAGACACCGCATGCACGCATGGCTTTGCACCCAGCCCACGGGCGTGGACAACCTCGCCTGGACCGAATTGCCGACGCCCGCGCCGAAACGCGGCGAAGTGCTGATCGAGATCCGCGCCGCGAGCCTGAACTTCCCCGACCTGCTGATCGTGCAGAACAAGTATCAGATGAAGCCCGATCCGCCGTTCGTGCCCGGTTCGGAATACGCTGGCGTGGTGCAGGCCGTGGGCGAAGGCGTGGAGCACCTGCGGGTCGGCCAGAACGTGGCGTGCCTGAGCGGCACCGGTGGCTTCGGCACGCACACCATCGCGCCCGCGGCGCTCTGCATGCCGCTGCCCGACGGCTTCCCGCACGTGGATGCGGCGGCCTTCATCATGATCTACGCCACCTCGCACCATGCGCTGGTGGACCGCGCGCAGCTGAAGGCCGGCGAGACGGTGCTGGTGCTGGGCGCGGCCGGCGGCGTGGGCACCGCCGCGATCCAGATCGCCAAGAAGATGGGCGCGCGCGTGATCGCGGCCGCATCCACCGACGAGAAGTGCGCGCTGTGCCTGTCCACCGGCGCCGACGCCGTCATCAATTACAGCGCCGAGAACCTGCGCGAGGCGATCAAGCGCCTCACGGACGGCAAGGGCCCGGACGTGATCTACGACCCGGTGGGCGGCGATTTCACCGAGCCGGCGTTCCGCTCGATCGCCTGGCGCGGCCGCTACCTGGTGGTGGGTTTCGCGGCCGGCCCCATTCCCGCCCTGCCCCTCAATCTGCCCCTGCTCAAGGGCGCGTCGATCGTCGGCGTGTTCTGGGGCGAGTTCTCGCGGCGCGAGCCGAAGGCGAATGCGGCGATGATGGCCGAGCTGGCGCGCTGGTACGGAGAAGGCGCCGTCAAGCCGGTGATCGACCGCACGATGCCGATGGCGCAGTTGCACGCCGCCTACGAACGCATGGCCTCGCGCGCCGTGCAGGGCAAGCTGGTCCTGGTGAACTGAGCCGGTGCGCTGGCGGCCGGCACGGCATGCCGGCCCTCGGAACCGCAGAGCGGGGTGCGGGCGGGCGGCCCCGCCGTTCTGTTCAAGCCCCTGCCCGTCTGTCACACTCGGGCCCTCTTTCTATCCGCCGTGCAAGCCCGATGGCCGACCGCCCCCCTTCAGAGATCGCGCGAGAAACCCTCAAACAGCTGGCGGCACGCCGGCTCGCGCCCACGCCCGACAACTACCAGGCGCTCTACGAGGAAATCGCCGGCACGCGCATGGCGAGCGCCTTCCCGGAAGCTCCGCTGCGCCACATCCTGCGGGTGCTGCCCGGGCAGACGCCCGCGCAGAAGCGGCTGCTGGGGCAGTTCGAGGCCGCCATCGACCAGGGCGACTGGTCGCAGCTGCAGGGCGTGCTCGTGGGCTACGCGAACCTCGGCCTGCACAGCGGCAGCACCGCACCGGTGGAAGTGGCCCCGCCGGCCGGGCCGGCCACCGCCGCGGCGCCCGCCGGCATCCTGCCCGACGACATGGCCGAACAACTGGCGCGGCTCATCGAGAACACCCTGCCCGCCCTGGGCGAGGACGACGCCCGCGTGCATGAACTGGCCGCGCAGCTCACCCAGTTCCTGCGCCAGCCCGCGCCCCCCATTTCCACGCTGGTGCTGATGCTCAACAACTTCAGCTACCGCGTCTCGTTCGCCACCGAAGACCAGGCGTCGATCCGCTCCGGGCTGCTGACGCTGCTGCAGATGGTGTTCGAGAACATCGCCGTGCTGAGCCAGGACGACCAGTGGCTGCAGGGCCAGGCCGAGGCGCTGATGGCCGCCGCCACCCCGCCCCTGACACTGCGGCGGCTGGACGACGTGCAGCGCCGGCTCAAGGACGTGATCTTCAAGCAGAACGAGGCGCGCGAGCGATCGGTGCAGGCCCAGCAGCAGATGAAGGATCTGCTGGCCACCTTCATCGAGCGCCTCGCGCAGATCACCGCCTCCAGCAGCACCTACCACGAGAAGATGGAGCGCTGCGCCGAGCAGATCGGCCGGGCCACCAGCCTGGACCAGATCACGCCGCTGCTGGAGGAGGTCATGGGTGCCACGCGGGCGATGGCGCTCGACACCCGCCTCACGCGCGACGAGCTGCAGGACCTGCGCGAGCGCTCGGAGGCGCGGCATGCCGAGATCGCCAAGCTGCAGGAAGAACTGGACCGCGCCAGCGCCCAGGCGCGGCACGACCCGCTCACCGGATCGCTGAACCGCAAGGGCCTGGACGAAGCGCTGGAGCGCGAAGTGGCGCGCGCGCTGCGCAACGACGCGCCGCTGTGCGTGGCGCTGCTGGACGTGGACAACTTCAAGGCGATCAACGACCGGCTGGGCCACACCGCCGGCGACGAAGCGCTGAAGCATCTGGCGGGCGTGACCCGCGAGGTCATGCGCCCGCAGGACCAGCTCGCGCGCTACGGCGGCGAGGAGTTCGTGATCGTCCTGCCCGACACCGCACTGGCGCAGGGCGTGGAGGCCATGGCGCGCCTGCAGCGCGAACTCACCACGCGCTACTTCCTCAAGGACCGGGAAAAGGTGCTCATCACCTTCAGCGCCGGCGTGGCGCAGGTCGCTGCGCAGGAAACGACGGCCGACGCGATCCGCCGTGCGGACCAGGGCATGTACCTCGCCAAGCGCTCGGGCAAGAACCGGGTCATGGCGGCCTGATCCGCGGCGGCAGGCCATGGACCGCCGTGCGCTGCTCCGGCTCGCTGCCTCGCTGTCGGCGACCGGCGCCCTGCCCCGCTGGGCATGGTCGTCCCCCGGGTGGGGCAACGACCCCTTCGCGCTCGGCGTGGCGAGCGGCGATCCGGCACCCGATGGTTTCGTGCTCTGGACCCGGCTGCTGCCACCGGAGCCGGGTGCCGCCAACGGGCCGGCGACCGTGCGCTGGGAACTGGCGCACGACGACCGGTTCCGGCAGATCGTGCGCACGGGCACGGCCACTGCCCTGCCGGAGCTGGCGCACAGCGTGCACGTGGAACTGCGCGGGCTGACGCCCGGGCGCTGGTACCACTACCGGTTCCTGCACGGCAACGCCGCGAGCCCCACGGGCCGCACACGCACCGCGCCGGCTCCGTCGGACCCCGCGCCGCGCCTGCGCCTGGCATTCGCCTCGTGCCAGCGCTGGGAGCACGGGTACTACGCCGCGTGGGCCGACGTCTGCCGCCACGCCCCGGATCTCATCCTGTTCCTGGGCGATTACATCTACGAGTACGCGAGCCCCGCCGATCCGTCGGGACTGGCGCGTGTGCATGCGCTGCGCCACGCCCGCACGCTGGCCGACTTCCGCGACCGCTACGCGCTGCACCGCAGCGACCCGGCCCTGCAGTCGGCGCATGCCGCGGCCCCCTGGGCCGTGACCTGGGACGACCACGAGGTGGAGAACGACTACGCCGGATGGACGGGAAAGGACACGGACGCCGCCGCGTTCGCCGACCTGCGGGCCGCAGCCTACCAGGCCTTCTACGAGCACATGCCGCTGCGCGCGGCAACGCTGCAGGCCGGCGGCGGATTCGGCGGCCTGCAGCTGTACCGGCGCCTCGCCTGGGGGCGGTTGGCGCGCCTGCACCTGCTCGACGCGCGGCAGTTCCGCAGCCGGCAGGCCTGCCGCCTGCCGGGCTCGGGCGCGGGTGCGGTGCGGCCCGGCGAATGCGCCGAACTGGCGGACCCGGCGCGCAGCTTCCTCGGCATGGAGCAGGAACGCTGGCTGGACGCGGGCCTGGCCCAGGATGCCGCCCCGGGCGGCGACGGCACAGGGACCCCGCGCTGGAGCGTGATCGCACAGCAGACGCTGTTCTCGCCGCGCCGCACACCCTCGGGGCGGCAAGGCACGGACAGCTGGGACGGCTATCCCGCCGCACGCGAGCGGCTGCTTGCCTCCATTGCGGGCCATGCGCCGCGCAACACCGTGTTCCTCGGCGGCGACATCCACCAGAACTACGTCTGCGAGGTGCGCGCGCCCACGCGGGACGGCGACGTCCTGGCCAGCGAGTTCTGCGGCACCTCGATCAGCTCGCGGGCCGGCACTGCGCAGGACAGGGTGGACGCCATCGCGCGGCTCAACCCCCACGTGCTGCTGGCGCGCAGCGACCTGCGCGGCTGGGGCCTGGCCGACGTCACGCCGCAGCGCTGGACCACGGTACTGCGCACGGTGGACGATCCTCTGCGTGCGGACAGCGGCTGCTCCACGCTCGCGCGTTTCGTGGTGGAAGACGGCCGGCCGGGGCCGGTTGGAGGGTGAGGCCCGGTCAGCCGAGGCCGAACGCCATGCCCGCGCCGCGGCGCGGCACCAGGTGCACGCTGGAAAATTCCGCCGCACCCGACGGCGGCGTCACGGGCGTCACGGACGCCACCGGGGCTTCCGGCGCCGCACCGAAGCCGGCACCCGCGGGCCACTGCACCGGCGGCAGGGCCTCCACGGCCGGGCGCGCGAAGAGATAGCCCTGGAACAGGTGCACGCCCATGGCGCGCAGGGGGCGCAACTCGTCCTCGGTTTCCACGCCCTCGGCGATCACCGCGATGCCCAGGGCCTCGCCCATCGACACGATGCTGCGCACGATGGCCTGGCGGACCGGATCGGTGCAGATGCCCCGCACCAGCGCCATGTCGATCTTCAGCATGTCGGGCTGGAAGTCCGCCAGCAGGCCCAGGCCCGCGTAGCCCGCGCCGAAATCGTCGATGGCCGTGCGCAGGCCCTGGCGCCGGTAGGCGCGCAGGATGCGGTTGAGGTGTTCCCGGTCGTGGGCATTCTCGTGCTCCGCCACCTCGAAGATGATGCGCTCGACCGGAAAGCCGGTGCGCCGCGCGGCCTCCAGCGTGACGCGGATGCACGACTCGGGCTGGTAGACGGCGTTCGGCAGGAAGTTGATGCTGAGGCGGCAATCCACGCCCAGGCGGGCCGCCAGTTCCACGGCACGCACGCGGCACGCCTGGTCGAACGCGTAGCGGTTGGTGTCGTTCACCCGGGCCAGCACGCCGGCGGCCGAGCTGCCGTCCGAGCCGCGCACGAGCGCCTCGTAGGCGAACACGCTGCCGCCGTGGCGCAGGTCCACGATCGGCTGGAACGCCATGGTGAAGGTGAAGTCGAGCGCCGCTGCGCCATCGCGGCACGCGGAGCAGGCGGTGGCTTTGGGGGCGGGCGCAGGCATGGGCTGAAAAGTCGTGGTTACAGATGGTTTCTGTGCAGCTTAGTGCAGCCCGGAGCGCCGCGCATGCCGCGGATGCAGGGCGCGGCCACGTCCTACACCCTCGGCCGTTGCGCCCGCGGGGCCGCTGCATGAGGGTCACCGCCCAGCCCGCCACTGCCGGCGGCATCTTTTTGCTATCTTTTGGATAGCATCCGATGCAACGGAAAGCCCCGTGGAGGATTGCGGCGAAAATCCCCGGGTGTCCATTCCCCAGTCGTTCATCCAGGAGCTGCTTTCGCGCGTCGACGTGGTCGACATCGTCGGGCGGTACGTGCAGCTCAAGAAAGGCGGGGCGAACTTCATGGGGCTGTGCCCCTTCCACGGAGAGAAGTCGCCCTCGTTCAGCGTGAGCCCTTCCAAGCAGTTCTACCACTGCTTCGGCTGCGGCAAGAACGGCAATGCGATCGGCTTCCTGATGGACCATGCCGGCATGGGATTCGTCGAGGCCGTACAGGATCTCGCGCAGCAAGTGGGCCTGCAGGTGCCGCAGGACGATGTCTCGCCGCAGGAGCGCGAGCGCGCCGCCGCGCAGCGCCAGAAGCAGGCCACGCTCACCGACGTGCTGGAGAAGGCCGGCGATGCCTACCGCAAACACCTGCGCGATTCGCCTCGGGCCATCGCGTACTTCAAGGGCCGCGGCGTGTCCGGCGCGATCGCCAAGCGCTACGGGCTGGGCTATGCGCCCGAGGGCTGGCGGACGCTCGCCAGCGTGTTCCCGGAGTACGACAACCCGCTGCTGCACGAAAGCGGCCTGGTCATCGTGAACGAGGAGGACGCCAAGCGCTACGACCGCTTCCGCGACCGCGTGATGTTCCCGATCCGCAACGTGAAGGGCGAATGCATCGGCTTCGGCGGGCGGGTGCTGGGAGACGACAAGCCCAAGTACCTGAACTCGCCCGAGACCCCCGTCTTCCACAAGGGGCGCGAGCTCTACGGCCTGTTCGAAGCGCGCACGGCGATCCGCGAGCACGGCTACGCGCTCGTGACCGAGGGCTACATGGACGTGGTGGCGCTCGCGCAGCTCGGCTTCCCGAACGCCGTGGCCACCCTGGGCACGGCCTGCACGCCGGAGCACGTGCACAAGCTGTTCCGCTTCACCGACACGGTGGTGTTCAGCTTCGACGGCGACGCGGCGGGCCGGCGCGCGGCGCGCAAGGCGCTCGACGGCGCCCTGCCGTACGCCACCGACACGCGCAGCGTGAAATTCCTGTTCCTGCCCGCGGAGCACGATCCCGACAGCTTCATCCGCGAGCACGGCACCGAAGCATTCGCACGGCACGTGCAGGGCGCCCTGCCGCTGAGCCGCTTCCTGGTGGAGGCCGCGGGCGAGGGGTGCGACCTGGGCCAGGCCGAGGGCCGCGCGCGCATGGCCGCGAACGCCCGGCCGCTTTGGAGCGCCCTGCCCGACGGCGCGCTCAAGCGCCAGTTGCTCGGGGAACTGGCGGAACTCGCCCAGCTCACGGCGGCCGACCTGTCGGACCTCTGGAGCCAGGCCGCCGCGCAGGACGCCGGCCGGCAGGGCGGCACCGCCCGATCTCCGGGCGCCGCACCGTCGCAGGGCGTGCCAGTCGCCGATGACGCGCCCCCCTGGGGCGGACCGCCGGACGCCGGTGGCTGGGCGCCCGCACGGGACGACGGCTACGGACACGGCCATGGCGGCACGGGCCCGGGTGCGGGCAGCGGAAGCGGAAGCGGCAAACCCTGGCGCAAGGACGGCGGCGACTGGAAAGGCAAGGGCAAGTGGCGCGGCCGCGGCGAGGAGCAGCGCCCGCCGCAGCCGCGCCTGCCGTCCACGCCCGCCGCGGGCCGCGGCGACCACGCGGTGCGCCTGCTGCTGTCGCACATGGAATTCCTGGAAGAGCTCTCGCACGAGGACCATGCCACGCTGTGCGCGCAGCCGGCACCGCACGGACCGCTCTTCAACTGGCTGGAGGGCCACTGGCACGAGCATGGGCCGCAGGCCTGGGCCGTGCTGCGCGAGAGCCTGCGCGGCCATGGCTGCGAGACGCTCGCAGTGCGCGTGATGACCGGCTCGCATGCCCAGACCGAGGGCGACGCGGCCGAGCTGCGCTCCGAACTGCGCGACCTGCTCGACCGCATGCTGATCGAGGACATCAAGCACCAGGAGAAGGAACTCATCCAGCAGGCCGCGCACGACCCGTCTGCGCTGGAGCGGTACCGCGCGCTCCAGCAGCGGCGCCAGGCGCTGCAGGGAATCGCGCGTCCGGACTTGAAAAAACCGGGCGGGCTATAATGTAAGGTTCATCGGCAAGAGCGACAGCAGCACCTCCGGGCCGGGCAACCGTGACACACACGCACACCGCCCTCCACACCGCAAGGACTGCACACCAAATGTTCGCCCACACATCTTGCCTTACGGGGGCCTGCCTCCGAACCGCGAGGGCCCTGCCCCCGCAGTGCCACCCGCGCCGGTAGACGAGGCGCTTGCGTTTCCTTTGTGTGTCCGTTTTTGAATCTGAGGTCGTCATGCCCGCTCAAAAGTCCGCGAAGCCGCCCAAGTCCGCCCCCGACACCGCCGTGAAGGCCGCCTCGTCCCCGACAACCGCTGCGACGCAAGCCGCTCCTGCCGCCAAGAAAGCCCCATCCGTGCCCGTGAACAAGTCCGCCGACAAGCCCGAAGCCTCCGAAGAAACCACCGCCAAGAAGGCCAGCCGCGCCAAGGCCGCCACGGCCGCGGTGGGCGACGACGACGAGGCGCCCAAGAAGCGCCCCGGCCGTCCCGCCAAGGCCGCCACCGCCGCGGCCGGCGCCGCCAAGGCGCCCGCCAAGCGCGGCCGCAAGCCCAAGGCGTCCGAAGACGATGCGGCCGGCGACGATGCCGACCTGTCGGACATCGAATCCGAGCTCGAGGGCGAAGTCGAGGCCGAGCCCGCCGAGGCCGCGCCCGCCGCTGCCGCCGCCACGACCGAGAAGGTCAAGCCGCTGCGCATGAAGATCAGCAAGGCGAAGGAACGCGCGCTGATGAAGGAATTCGGGCTCGACGACACCGTCCTGTCCGAGGAAGACCTGGCCAAGCGCCGCTCGCGCCTGAAGGCCCTGATCACGCTCGGCAAGACCCGCGGCTACCTCACGCAGGTCGAGATCTCCGACCACCTGCCCGACAAGCTGGTCGATGCCGAGACCATGGAAGTCGTGGTCACCATGCTCAACGACATGGGCGTGGCCGTGTACGAGCAGACCCCCGACGCCGAGACGCTGTTCCAGAACAACGTCACGCCCACCGCCACCACCGTCGAGGAAGCCGAGGAAGAAGCCGAGGCCGCCCTCTCCACGGTGGACAGCGAATTCGGCCGCACGACCGACCCGGTCCGCATGTACATGCGCGAAATGGGCACGGTGGAACTGCTCACCCGCGAGGGCGAGATCGAGATCGCCAAGCGCATCGAAGGCGGCCTGCAGGCCATGATGGAAGCCATCAGCGCCTCGCCCGCCACCATCGCCGAGATCCTCGCCATGGGCGAGGAGATCCGCGAGGGCAAGGTCGTCATCTCCACCATCGTGGACGGCTTCTCGAACCCCAACGAGGCCGACGACTACGTGGCCGAGGAAGACTTCGACGAGTTCGACGAAGAGGACGACGACGACGGCAAGGGCGGTTCCAAGGCGCTCACCAAGAAGCTCGAAGAACTGAAGAACGAGGCGCTGCGCCGCTTCGACACGCTGCGCGAACTGTTCGAGCGCATGCACAAGATCTACGACAAGGAAGGCTACGGCACGCCGGCCTACATGAAGGCGCAGCACTCCATCTCGGCCGAGCTGATGACCATCCGCTTCACGGCCAAGACCATCGAGAAGCTGTGCGACATGGTGCGCGCCCAGGTGGACGACGTGCGCAAGAAGGAGCGCGAGCTGCGCCGCATCATCGTGGACAAGTGCGGCATGCCGCAGGAAACCTTCATCAAGGACTTCCCGCCCAACCTGCTCAACCTGCAGTGGGTCGAGAAGCAGGCCGCCGCCGGCAAGCCCTGGAGCGCCGTGCTCGCGCGCAACATCCCGCCGGTGCAGGAACTGCAGCAGCGCCTGATGGACCTGCAGTCCCGCGTGGTGGTGCCGCTGTCCGAGCTCAAGGACATCAACAAGCGCATGAACGAGGGCGAGTCGGCCTCGCGCGACGCGAAGAAGGAAATGATCGAGGCCAACCTGCGCCTCGTGATCTCCATCGCCAAGAAGTACACGAACCGCGGCCTGCAGTTCCTCGACCTGATCCAGGAAGGCAACATCGGCCTGATGAAGGCCGTGGACAAGTTCGAATACCGCCGCGGCTACAAGTTCTCGACGTACGCCACGTGGTGGATCCGCCAGGCCATCACGCGCTCGATCGCCGACCAGGCGCGCACCATCCGCATCCCGGTGCACATGATCGAGACGATCAACAAGATGAACCGCATCTCGCGCCAGCATCTGCAGGAGTTCGGCTTCGAGCCCGATGCCTCGATCCTGGCCGCGAAGATGGAGATCCCGGAAGACAAGATCCGCAAGATCATGAAGATCGCCAAGGAGCCGATCTCCATGGAAACGCCGATCGGCGACGACGACGACAGCCACCTGGGCGACTTCATCGAGGACGGTGCCAACACCGCCCCGATCGACGCCGCCATGCAGGCCGGCCTGCGCGACGTGGTCAAGGACATCCTGGACGGCCTCACGCCGCGCGAAGCCAAGGTGCTGCGCATGCGCTTCGGCATCGAGATGTCCACCGACCACACGCTGGAGGAAGTCGGCAAGCAGTTCGACGTCACGCGCGAGCGCATCCGCCAGATCGAAGCCAAGGCCCTGCGCAAGCTCAAGCACCCGAGCCGCAGCGACAAGCTGCGCAGCTTCATCGACTCGCTCTGAGCCTGCCCGCCCTCCCCCTCGGGGAGGCTGCCGGCCCACGCCCTGCCCCGCATCCGCGGCGCGGGGCTTTTTTTCGGGAGTGGCGCTGCCGCCACGGCAACGCCCCGCCTGCGGCAACCGCATGGCCGGCTCGACAGTAGTGCGCTTATCATGCGGCCGAGTACAGCCACTGACCAGAGGGCCCGATGTCCACTCGCGATTTCTCGACGACGAAGCGGCAGTTGTTGGCGCGCACCGCAGCGCTTGCCTCCACGGCGCTGCCCCTGGCCTTCGGGGCCCGGGCGCAGTCCGCCACCGACGCCAGGGCGGCCAAGCTGGCCGGCACCCTGCGCATCGTGATCCCCGCCAATGCGGGCGGCGGCTGGGACCAGACCGGCCGGGCCCTGGGCGCGGCCCTGGTCGGCGTCGGCGCGGTGGAACGCGTGGAGTACGAGAACGTCGGCGGCAAGGGCGGCACCATCGGCCTCGCCCGCTATGCCGAGAAATACGCGAACGACCCCAACGCCCTGCTGATGGGCGGGATGGTCATGGTCGGCGCCGTGGCCCTGCAGCAGCCGGCGGTCGACCTCACGCAGATCCGGCCCGTCGCGCGGCTGACCAGCGACTACCTCGTGGCGGCCGTGCCGGCGACGTCGCCCCTGCGCAGCGCCAGGGACCTCGTGGCCGCGATGAAAGCCGACCTGCCCGCCTTGCCGGTGGCCGGTGGCTCCGCGGGCGGCGTGGACCACATCTATGCCGGCGTGCTGGCCCGTGCCGCCAAGGCCCACCCCGAGGCGCTGGTGTACCGCCCCTTCCCCGGCGGCAGCGAAGTCGTCGATGCCCTGCTGACCGGCAAGGCCGCCATCGGCCTGTCGGGCTACAGCGAGTTCAGCGAGGCCATCGCCTCGGGCAAGCTGCGCGGCATCGGCGTGTCGTCCCGGCACAGCACCTTCGGCCTGCCCTCCTTCCGCGAGCAGGGAATCGATGCCGTCATGGCCAACTGGCGCGGCGTGTTCACCGGCAAGGGGGTGGCGCCAGCCCGCGTGGCCGAGATGGTGGCCGCGGTGGAAGCCGCCGTCGCCCACGCCTCGTGGCAGCGCGCCCTGAAGACCAACCGGTGGGACGCCTCCTGGCTCGCCGGCAAGGATTTCTCGGACTTCATCGAACTGGACCTGACCACCGCGCGCGTGATGATCTACCTGCTCAAGCTCAAGGCGTAGGCCACCACCGCCCATAGAATCAGCAGCGCCAAAATTGTGTCATTTCTATTGAAATTGCAAATAAATATTGCTTAATATTTCAATAAGTAAATAACATCTGCACGAGGTGCTCGACCATGGGACCGCGGCAACGCGGTCCCCGGGCTCCATCACGCGGGAGGTGCCGCAGGCGCCTGCCCGTCCTGGCAGCCCCCACTGTGACCTTCCGCCATGCGTGAAAACACCTCCTTCTTCGGCAACCTGCGGATCGGCCACCGCATCGGCCTGGCCTTCCTCGTCGTGACCGCCGTGCTGGCGCTGCTGGCCGGCCTGTCGCTCGGGGCGCTGGGCGACGTGAACCGCGCACTCACCAAGGTCACGCGCGACGCCTACCCGAAGGTCAAGCTGCTGACGCAGATCGCCAACGAAACCGAAGCCCAGTCGCGCTACACGCGCAACATGCTGATCTTCGATAGCGCGGACAGCCGTGCGAAGGAAGCCCGCCGCATCCAGGACAGTCGTGAGGCCGTCGACCAGTTGTTCTCGCAACTGGCGCAGCTGGTCCGCTCCCCCACGGGCGTCGAAATGCTGAAGGCCTGCCAGGCGACGCGCGCGGACTACGTCGCTGAAATGGACCGGCTGCTGCAGCTGATGCGCGAAGACCACTCCGCGAATGCCCGGGACCTGCTGGAAACGAGGCTGCGGCCCATCCAGCAGAAATACCTCGAAGCCATCACCCGCCTGTCCGACCACCAGCAGAAGGTGATGGCCGAAGACAGCGACCGGGCGGACGCGCAGGTGAGCACCGGCCGCGTCACCGTCATCGCCATCGGCGCGCTGGCCGCCGTGCTGGCCGTGGCGCTGTGCTGGCTCATCGCCCGTTCCATCACCCGCCCGCTGCACACCGCCGTGCAGGTGGCCGAGGCCGTGGCCGGCGGCGACCTGACCTCGCACATCCCCACGGGGCGGCGTGACGAGGTGGGCCAGTTGCTCTCGGCCCTGGCCCGCATGAACGACAGCCTCGTGCGCATCGTGGGCAGCGTGCGCGCGGGCTCCGACTCCATCGCCACCGGCACCGTGCAGATCGCCAACGGCAATGCCGACCTGAGCCAGCGCACGGAAGAACAGGCCAGCAACCTGGAGGAAACCGCCGCCTCGATGGAGGAGCTGACCTCCACCGTGCAGCAGAACGCCGAATCGGCCCGCCGCGCCCACCAGCTGGTCTCGGGCGCCTCGTCCGTCGCGGCCCGGGGCGGCGCCGTGGTGCAGGACGTGGTCCGCACCATGGACTCGATCCGCCAGGGCTCGGACCGCATGGCCGACATCATCGGCACCATCAACGGCATCGCCTTCCAGACCAA
>DHAE01000019.1:79756-202528 GCA_002397315.1 Comamonadaceae bacterium UBA4962 | reverse complement strand
CGCGGCTTCGCCGTGGTGGCGTCCGAGGTGCGCAGCCTCGCGCAGCGCAGCGCGCAGGCCGCCGCGGAGATCAAGGCCCTGATCGAAACCAGCGTGTCGCGCGTGAACGCCGGCAGCGAACTCGTGGCGCAGGCGGGCCTCACGATGGAAGACATCGTGGCCCAGGTGGCCGAGGTGTCCACGCTGGTCGCGGAAATCAGCGCCGCCAGCGCCGAGCAGTCCAGCGGCATCGGCCAGGTGGGCGACGCCGTGCAGCAACTGGACCAGGTCACGCAGCAGAACGCCGCGCTGGTGGAAGAAAGCGCCGCGGCCGCCGACAGCCTGAAGTTCCAGGCGGAAACGCTCTCGCGCACCGTGGCGCAGTTCCGGCTGCCGCCGGGCGCGGACGTGGCGGGCGCCGCCGTGGCCCCGGCACGGCGCAGCCCGGCGGGCGGCCCGGACGGCCTGCGGCTGGCCGCGGCCTGAGTTCGGCCAGGCCGCGCCGCCCGCGTATACCCCTGTGCGCCCGACAGCCGACTGACAGCTCCAGTCCCCACCATCGCTGCTGCGGACGCAAGCCCGCCGGTGGCCGCCATCGACCGAAGCCGCCAGCCCACGAACCCTCCAGGACACACGCCATGAAAATGTCTCGATACGCCATCGGCACCCGCATGGCGGGCGCATGGGGCCTGGTGCTGGCGCTGATGATCGGTGCGTCGCTCTTCGGTATCGCGGCGCTCTACCGCACGCTGGGCACTTACGAAACGACCGTGCTGCAGCGCGTGGCGCAGGAGCGCGCCGTGACGCGCATGGAGAGCGATTTCAAGACCCAGGTGATGGAGTGGAAGAACACGCTGCTGCGCGGCGAAGACGCGCGCAAGCGGGAGCTGCACTGGAACGCGTTCCTGGCCAGCGAAAAGCGCGTGGCGGACGCCGCCCGGGCACTGTCGCCGCAACTGGCGGATCCCGCGGAGCGCGCCGCGCTGCAGAAGTTCGCCGATGCCCACGCGCAGATGGCACAGGGCTACCGCAAGGGATTCGAGGTGTTCCAGTCGCTGGGGTTCGTCGCCTCCGCGGGAGACGCCGATGTGGCGGACATCGACCAGGGCCCCGCCCGCCTGCTCACCGAACTGAGCCAGCAGGTGGCCGCCAGCAGCACCGCCATTGCCGAAGAGGCTGCGCGGGAGGCGCACCGTGCGCTGGTCAGCAGCCTGGTCGCGCTGGCGCTGGTGACCGGGCT
Organism: Comamonadaceae bacterium UBA4962; assembly: GCA_002397315.1. GTDB lineage: Bacteria > Pseudomonadota > Gammaproteobacteria > Burkholderiales > Burkholderiaceae_C > Paracidovorax. Next base: position 201,309 of record DHAE01000019.1, on the reverse strand, counting down.
GGGCGCGCTGGCGGGATGGCGGCTCACCCGATCGGTGGTGCGCCCGCTGCAGGTGGCCGTCACGGTGGCCCACCAGGTGGCCGCGGGCGACCTGACCACCGCCATCGACGCCGAGGGCAACGACGAGCCTGCGCGGCTGCTGCAGGCGCTGGCCGCCATGCAGGACAACCTCGAACGCGTGGTGTCCGGGGTGCGTCGCAATGCGGAGGGCGTGGCCAGCGCCAGCGCCGAGATCGCCCAGGGCAATACCGACCTGAGCCTGCGCACCGAAGAACAGGCCACGTCGCTGGACGAAACCTCGTCGTCCATGCAGCAGTTGCAGCAAACCGTGCAGAACAACGCAGCCAGTGCCCTGCGGGCGAGCGAGCTGGCGCGCACCGGAGCGACCGTGGCCGAACAGGGCGGCCAGGTGGTGGGGAAGATGGTGGACACCGTGCAGGGCATCCAGGAGAGCTCGCGCAAGATCGCCGACATCATCGGCGTGATCGACAGCCTCGCGTTCCAGACCAACATCCTCGCGCTGAACGCCGCGGTGGAGGCTGCCCGCGCCGGTGAACAAGGCCGGGGATTCGCGGTCGTTTCCAGCGAGGTGCGCCACCTCGCGACCCGCAGCGCAGCCGCCGCACGCGAGATCAGGACGCTCATACAGACCAGCGTGGAGCGCGTCGAAGCCGGCTCCGCCCTCGCCCGCACCGCGGGAAGCACCATGAGCGAAGTGGTCCACGCGATCCGCGACGTGAGCACCCTGATGGAATCCATCAGCCAGGCCAGCGCCGACCAGACCCGCGACATGCTGCGCGTGACCCAGGCCATCGTGCGCATGGACGACGCCACGCAGCAGAACGCCGCCTTGGTGGAAGAAAGCGCCGCCGCCGCCAGCAGCCTGAACGGGCAGGCGCGGCAACTGGTGGACGGGGTGGCGGTGTTCAGGCTGCGGGAAGAGCACTCACCGCATCGCCTGCTCTTGAACGAATGAGCCGGAAAGCCTACTCCTCCGCGGGCGGCAAAGCCCCTGGAGGGAGCGCAGGGCGCCTGGGCTGCTTCGCCTGCTCGTTCACCCAGTCCAGGCTCTTGCCCTTGACGCACAACGCAGGATCGCGAATCCAGTCCGTGAACCATAGCGTGGGCTGGCCCTGCAGGACATGGCACTGGGTGTAGCCGATGCGGGGCATCTGAGATCGTACTAACACAGCAGTGACCGGGATCAGCAGCATTGCCACTCCACCCGCAAGCACTGTGGCGATGAACGCGCGCTCCAACGGTTTGATGAAGCGATCGCTGCATGGAATTGCCCGCATCGAAGCGACGACGATGCCGAGGAGACAAAACGCAGCGACAAATGGCGCTACCAGCACGGCTGGTCCAATGCGAACTACTGGGGCACGTTCGGCAACTCCCTCTATCGTCGGAACCATGATGTAGGCGACCATCATGATCGAACCTGTGGCCAAGGCCAGGTAGAGCGGGATACCCCAGATCAGAGTTTTTCGAGTTCTGGCGACATCAAACATGGAAGGCAGGTTCGGGTGTTCGAGTGAGATACCTGTTCTGACACACCAGGCACCACCAGGCCGCGAGGAGCCAGTAGCGGCACCATTAGGCTGTTCACAGAGGCGCGATCGCCCTGGACTGCTGCGCCTGCTCGTTCAACCATTCAGGACTCTTGCCCTTCACGCACCATGCCGGATCGCGAACCCAGTCCGTGAACCACAGCGTGGGCTGGCCCTGCAGGACATGGCACTGGGTGTAGCCGATGCTGGGCATGTAGTAGCGCTGGGAGATGGAAACCACGGGGACCAGCAGGAGCGCAATGGCGCTGGCTGCGACCGCCAAGTTGGCCGCAAGCTCGAACTTCTTGATGAGGCTGGCGCGGCAGGGGATCGCCCGCATCACCATGACGACGATTGCCAGTGAGCCGAAAGCGACGACACATGGCATGAGGTGCATGCCCGGCGTGATCCTTACCACTGGTGCCCTCGACAGGAGGTCGTGAACCATAGGCACCATGGCATCGCGGATCATCAGCAACGCCACTGCCACGAGGCCGAGATACAGCGGAATACCCCACCGAATAAGCTTTCGGATTTGATGGATGTCGTGCATGGATAACTTGGCTATGTGATCAGGTCAGTGAGGCGCGTGATGGAGCACGCAGCTTATTCGGCAGAGCCACTCCTTCATGCCACGCTCGATGGAGCGGCTCAGCTCTTCTTTTCTTTGCTCCATCGCGGATCGAAGATCGTCCAACCACGCTTGGGATTGCGTGTCGATGTAGTACAAGCCTTGCGACGCCTGCTCCGGGACCATTTTGAGGGCCGCAATCACCTTGCCCTTCACGCCCAATTGGCTGTCCAAGTAATTGATGCCGATACCGGCAACGACTGCGACCAGCGCCATGACTACCAGGGGCGCCACTGCGAGTGTCGTGACACCGCTGAAAGCAGCGGCCGCTGAGTAAGCCACCAGCGCCCCCAGCCCACCCTTCACCGCCTCCACCCCAATCCCGCCCACCAGGTCGTACATCGTCTTCTCGTTGTTGAACATGAAGTCCATCAGTTCGATGCCGCTGGAGACGACCACGCCCAGGATGAACCCGCCCTTGGCGATGCCCTGCAGGCTCTTCATGCCCAGGCCCAGCTGGATCATCTTGGGGTGCGTGGCGAGGTAGCGCGTGCCTTGCAGCGCGCCGCTGCGTCGCGCCGAGTAACCCTTGATGATGATGTAGGTGCCGGTCGCGGTCGTCTTCACGTAGCTGGTGATGCCCGACATGCCTATCGCATTCAACGTGCGGGTGATGGCGAACGCGTCGTTGGCTCCCTGCGCCGCGGGGCCCACCCACGGCTCGCTGGCGTTGGGGCTGAAGGTGTGCTGCCAATACTGGCCGAACGTCGAACCGGCGAGGATCTTGCGCAGGTTGAATTCCAGCGCCGGGTGGTTCCGGGCCTTGTCCTGCAGGATGCCCATGTACTGGCCCTGCGTGAGCACCAATACGTCCACCCGGTTCTTTTCCATGGACTGGGCCACGGACTGGGCATAGCCCATATTGAAAAACGTCGCCGCCAACTCCGCGCTCATGGTTCCTCCCTTCACTGTCGCGTTTTCGATGGGGGCGGATGCTAGCTGCGCAGCCGTGCGCCAGCTCGGCCATATTGCAACAAGGCGTTTGAAAAGCGCTGTTTCGCGCAAATCGTTCCGCTGAATGGAACCATAAAGCCCGTGGCAATGCCCTCGCCACGGCAATGACGCCGCGTGTCCGTCGCGAGCGCGCAGCAACGACCGGTCCGCATCACCTATCGTGCAAACCCCTGGATGCAGGCGCAGCGGCCGGGCTTACGATGCTCGGCAGAGAGGAGAGAAAACTGCATGACCGCATCACCATCGGATGCCCCTGCCGGAGGCACGCCCGCGTCGCCGCCATCTGGCTCAGGCGCTCGCTCCGTGAATGCTGACGACACCACCACCCACGCCGATCCAGAAGCCCCGCCCCTGCGCATCGCCGTGATGGGCGCCGGCGCCGTCGGCTGCTACTTCGGCGCCCTGCTCGCCCGCGCCGGCCATGCGGTCACGCTGATCGGCCGGCACGCGCACGTCGAGGCGATCCGCGCGAACGGACTGCGCCTGCAGACCGCCACGCTCGACGAACAGGTGCCCATGGCCGCCGACACCGATCCCGCCGCGGTGCGCGGCGCGGACGTGGTGATGTTCTGCGTGAAATCCACCGACACCGAAGACGCTGCCCGCCAGATCCAGCCGCACCTCGCGCCCGGCGCGCTGGTGCTCACGCTGCAGAACGGCGTGGACAACGACGAGCGCGTGCGCGGCGTGCTGGGTGGTGATGCCGTCCACCCCGTTGCCGTCCACGTCGCTGCCGCCGTGGTCTACGTGGCCACCGAAATGGCCGGCCCCGGCCATGTGCGCCACCACGGGCGCGGCGAACTGGTGATCGCGCCCTCGCCCCGCAGCGCCACGTTGGCGCAGCAGTTCAGCGCCGCCGGCATCGCCACAGAGATTTCAGAGAACGTGCGTGGCGCGCTCTGGGCCAAGCTGGTGCTCAACTGCGCGTACAACGCGATCTCCGCGCTCGCGCAGCAGCCCTACGGCCGGCTGGTGCAGACGCCCGGTGTGGCGGACGTGATCGCCGACGTGGTGGCCGAATGCCTGACCGTGGCCGAGGCGGACGGCATCCAGATCCCGGGCGACGTGGGTGCGGCGGTGAACCGCATCGCGGCCACGATGCCGGGGCAGATGTCGTCCACCGCGCAGGACCTGGCGCGGGGCAAGCCGAGCGAGATCGATCACCTCAATGGGTATGTGGTGGCGCGGGGGAAGGCGGTGGGGGTGGAGACGCCGGTGAATCGGGCGTTGTGGGTACTGGTGAGGGTGGTGGAGTCATAGGAAACCGCCATGTATATGCGATGAAAATATTTTAATAACGCAAACAAAGTCATAATATTAAAATTCATCATTCTCATTCTAAAGACGGATTTTTATTATTATAAAAATCAAACGCTGCAAGCATTTTTAAGCCAACTTGAAAGCTGACACTTCCAGCATTCAACAAATACTTCAAACTTGCTCAATCATATAATTTACAGCGGGAGTATTCATGAAAATAGACAGTCTGCTTATTGAAAACTTTCGAGGAATTCAAAAAATTGAAGCAACCTCGCTTGGAGACACAGTAATAATTGCAGGTCAAAACGGCTCGGGAAAATCATGTATTTTTGATGCAATTAGATTATTAAAAAGCACGTATGGAGGCTATCAACACAATGAATGGCAGCATTTTTTTGGAGAATTCGCCATTCAACTTCATGGTGGATCAAAAAATCTTAGAGGGCTGTTTAACGATCCAGCAAAACCGGCAGCAATTGAGTGCATCTTTAAGCTTCGCGACTCAGAAAAAGCTTACCTAACAGAAAATGCTGAAGCGCTACTGGAAGAAGCTATATGGCAGATTTTATTACCTGAAGCCTTCCAATGGGGAGGCTATCGGCGAGCGATGTTCGCAAATCAGTTCCGAGCCAGGAAACCTGAAGTTGATGCCAAAGTGCAAGCAGCGCTTCCATTGTTACGTGCTGAGCTTGCTTCAGAAAAAATTCTGAGTAAAGTAACAATCAATCCCAATGGAAATATCCAAATTGCGGAATCCAATCTACTAACTGTGATTTTCACAAATTACAAACCAAGAAATATCGGAGTGATTGATTTTCACGGCGCGCAAAGACATTATGGCAGAGAAAATGTACAGGGTGTTAATCTAAATTTGGAACAAGCAAATCAACAGCACAGCCAACATACGCTCTACAACTACAATAACAAATACGCAAATGTTAAAAGTGAAATGGCCGGCAATTTTATTAAAGAGTTGCTTTCAGAAAAGGCTGAAGGTTCAAAAGATAAGCCAAACACATCTCTTGCTGACACTCTCAAGGAGTTGTTTGAATCATTTTTCCCGGAAAAAAAATTCTTAGGCCCAAAACCGACCTCAGATGGCAGCCTATCTTTTCCCGTGGTGACACCAAACGGTACAGAGCATGACCTTGATGAATTAAGCTCGGGCGAAAAGGAGATTTTGTACGGCTATTTAAGAATAAGAAGCTCTGCCCCGAAAGACTCGATCATATTACTCGACGAGCCAGAGCTTCATCTTAATCCGCGTTTAATACGCGGCTTACCAGAGTTCTATAGAAAACATCTAGGCGAGGCCCTCCATAATCAATTATGGCTAGTTACGCACTCGGATGCCTTAATTCGAGAGGCTGTAGGGAAGCCAGGATTCAATGTATTTCACATGACCCCCTGCGGTTCGCAAGCTCCTGGGAGTTCACAACTTAAATCCCTTACGGTAAGTGCGGATCTCGAAATTGTTATTGCAGATTTAGTTGGAGATCTAGCAGCATATCGACCTGGAGGAAAAGCCATAATTTTCGAAGGCGGCGGCGATTCAGACTTTGACAAAACAATAGTCGCCTCGTTATTTCGCAACGAATTGCGCGGCATTAACCTACTTTCTGGAACAAACAAAACACGCGTAAAAGCCTTGCATGAGATACTAGAGCGAGCGTACGATAATGGAGATCTACCCACTAAATTTTACGCACTAACAGACAGAGACAGTGACACCCCCACCAAGGAAACTGGCGCTATCAACATAATGTCCTGGGATGTTTACCACATCGAAAATTATCTACTCGACAACGAAATTATCGCCGAAACGGCAAACTCTCTAACACTTGTTGATAAACACACTCCAACAGAAATAGATGAAAAATTACGCGCTGCCGCCAGGAAGGTGGTTCCTAGTATGCTTGTCCATCAAATGAGACTCCACGTCAACTCGAAGATTGTTCAATCTATTTCACTTAATTTTTCACCCGAGACATTGACAATTGGAACTGCGCTGTATGAAGCCGCCAATAAGTCAGCCAGCAAAATAAACGATTTAGCGAAAAACTCACTCTCTGAGAAAGCTCTGATCGATTTAGAGCAAAGCATGAGAGCAGAATTCGAAAAATGCTTCGCCGATGGGACTTGGCGAACAAACCTTCCAGGTAGGGAAATCCTAAAACGCTTCATTGAGGAGGCAAAGCTTGGCGTCGGGTACGAAGTCTTCAGAAATCTCCTTGTCAAAAGAATGACTGAAGCTTCGCATCAACCCCCCGGAATGAAGGCGATACTGACAAAAATAATAAAAGACTAGATACCAAATTATCCAATTGCGTACAGGCGGCCAAAATTTGAGCACGTGCGTCCAACTATATAAGTACGGTGCCATGAGATACATTCAAATAAGTCGGGACTTGCGGATGCACGCACTTTTCAAACCCAAAGGAGTGGACGCATTTCATTGACAACCATCGCGTTGAGTTAATACTTCCTTTCAAAGCTACTCGAATAACAGATGGCAGTTTTGACACGTTCGCGCCAGGGCAGCCCGCGTCTAGCCGGCAGCGCCCTTGCTAAAACATCTCATCTTAGGAAGATATAATTGGTCGTCGCATACCAGCGCCGCACACGCACGGCATTGGAAAATTCCCGAACACCATACCTAAGCTGAGACCCAGACCGCCGGAGCGTGGTAAAGCGGCAATCCCTTCAATGAGGTCAGTCGGATTAGTCTTGTGCAGTATGGGCAAACTCTCCCTTTTTACCATTCCCTTGAAGCAAATACTCAGTATTTGCAGATTGAACGCTAGTTTCAGCCCGCCAACGCCCGCATTTCCCCAATCAAATCCCCCTTCCCCTCAAACCCAATCCCCGGCAACGCTGGCAGCGTCACGTACCCGTTCTCCACCTTCACCCCGTCCGGGAACCCGCCATACGGCTGGAACAAATCCGGGTAGCTCTCGTTGCCGCCCAGGCCCAGGCCGGCGGCGATGGCGAGGGACATCTGGTGGCCGCCGTGGGGGATGCAGCGGCTGGGGGACCAGCCGTTGTCTTTGAGCATGTCGAGTGTGCGCAGGTATTCGACGAGGCCGTAGCTGAGGGCGCAGTCGAACTGCAGCCAGTCGCGGTCGGGGCGCATGCCGCCGTGGCGGATGAGGTTGCGGGCGTCCTGCATGGAGAACAGGTTCTCGCCGGTGGCCATGGAGCCCTGGTACACCTCGCCGAGTTTGGCCTGCAGTTCGTAGTCGAGCGGGTCGCCGGCTTCTTCGTACCAGAACAGGGGGTATTGCGAGAGCGCTTTGCCGTAATCGATGGCAGTCTTCAGGTCGAAGCGGCCGTTGGCGTCCACGGCGAGCTGCTGGCCGGGGCCGAGGATTTTCAGGACGGATTCGATGCGCTCGCAGTCGTCGGCCAGCGTGGCGCCGCCGATCTTCATCTTGACGACAGAGTAGCCGCGCGCGAGGTAGCTCTCCATCTCTTGCTTCAGGCCGTCCAGGCCCTTGCCGGGGTAGTAGTAGCCGCCGGCCGCGTACACGAACACGCGCGGGTTGGCGGGCGTGCCGTTGCCGTAGCGCTCGGCGAGCAGTTGGTAGAGAGGCTTGCCCGCGATCTTCGCCACGGCGTCCCACACGGCCATGTCGATGGTGCCGACGGCGACGGAGCGCTCGCCGTGGCCGCCCGGTTTTTCATTGGTCATCATGCGCGCCCAGATCTTGTGGGGGCACAGGTTGTCGCCGGTGTCATCGGCCAGGGAGGCGGGGTCGGCCTCCAGCACGCGCGGGATGAAGCGGTCGCGCATGAGCGCACCCTGGCCGTAGCGGCCGTTGGAGTTGAAACCGTAGCCGATCACCGGCTTGCCGTCGAGGATGACGTCGGTGACGACGGCGACGAGGCTGAGCGTCATCTTCGAGAAGTCGATGTAGGCGTTGCGGATGTCCGACTTGATGGGGCGCGTGGATTCGAGGATGTCGACGATTCTCATGGTGGTCAAAGGCTCGGGCCGTGTGGGATGGAAGGGAGTGGAATGGGACGGAAACGAAGGCGGTTCAGCGGGCGAGCGAGGAACCGCCGCAGATGGCGATGTCCTGCCCGGTGATGGCCGCGGCCGCGGGCGAGAGCAGGTAGCCCGTGAGCGCTGCGATTTCCGCGGGTTCGATGAGGCGGCCGATGGGCGGCAGGCGCGGCGCGCTGCCGGCGCGGGCCGGGTCGGCCAGCATGCCGGTGGCGGTGGCGGCGGGCGAGACGACGTTGACGGTGACGCCCTGCCCCGCCACCTCGGCCGCCCAACTGCGCGCGAGCGCGATGAGCGCGGCCTTGGTGGCGGCGTACTGGCCGCGCCCGGGCATGCCCTGGGCCACGCGGCTGCCGATGAAGACGACGCGGCCCCGCCCGCGCGCGGCCATGGCGGGCACGAGCGCGTCGGCGAGGCGTGTGGCGGCATCGACGTGCAGGCGCCACATGAGTTCGCCGCCGGCATGGTCGAGCTGGCCGAGCGGGCCGACGCGCAGAACGCCCGCGGCGTGGATGAGGGCATCGGGGGCGCCCGGAGCCTGGGGTGCGGGCGACGGGTCCGGCGCGTGGGCGCTGGCGTGGCCCGATGCATTCGGCGCCGCGGTGTCGCGCGCCCCTTGCTCCAGCAGCGCCGCTGCGGCGCGGGCGATGGCTCCGCCGTCGGCGAGATCCACGGGCAGGTGCGCGAAGGCCGGATGCGCGATGGCGGGTGGTGCCACGTCGAGCCCGGTCACGCGCCAGCCGTTGGCGAGCAGCGATTCGGCGATGGCGCGGCCGATGCCGCTGCTGCTGCCGGTGACGACGGCATGGGGCATGGGGCCGGCCGCCGGAAGCGTGTCACTCGGCACGGATGCGGCCCTCGGTCACGATCTTCTGGGAGCGCTCCATGTCCTCGCGCTGGAACTTGGCGAAGTCCTGCGCGCTGCCGGGCGTGACGAGCAGGCCCTGCTCCTTGAGCTTGGGGCCGATCTCGGCCAGGGCCTTGTTCACTTCGGCGTTGAGGCGCTGCACGAGCGCGGGCGGGGTCTTGGCCGGGGCCCAGAGGCCGTACCAGCTATAGAACTCGTAGCCGGGGATAGTCTCGGCCACGGTGGGCACGTCCGGCAGGCTGGGCACGCGCTGGGCCGAGGTGACGGCCACCACGCGCAGCATGCCGCTCTTGTGGTACTGGAGCGAGCCGAGGATGGGGTCGATGAAGCCGTCGATCTGCCCGCCGATCAGGTCCTGGAAGGCCGGCGCGGTGCCCTTGTACGGCACGATCAAATAATCGATCTTGCCGGCGCGCTTGAGCAGCTCGGTGGAGAGATGCCCGGCCGAGCCGATGGAGCCGACGGCGAAGGTCATCTTGCCGGGGCGGGCCTGGGCATAGGCGAGCAGGCTCTTGATGTCGGTGATGGGCAGGTCCTTGTTGATCGCGACCGAGAGCGGCGCTTTCGCGACCAGGGCCACGGGGATGAAATCCTGCGTGACGTTGTAGGGCACGGACTTGAGCGTCATCGGCGCCGTGGTGTGCGTGGAGGCGCTGAACAGCAGCGTGTAGCCGTCGGCCGCGGCCTTGGCGACGGTGTCGCCGCCGATCACGCCGCTGCCGCCGGGCTTGTTGTCCACGACGAAGGACTGGCCCGTCTGCTCGCCGAGCTTCTGCGCGAGCATGCGGCCGACGGCGTCGAGCGTGCCGCCCGGCGGGAAGGGGATGACCATCCGCACGGGTTTGTTGGGGTAGGTCTCCGGCTGGGCCACGGCGCCGGCCGCCGCCGCGAGGGCAGCGGCGCCCAGGGCGGCGCGGAGGAAGTGCTTGCGTTGCATGGTGTCTTGTCTCCTGTCGTTGTTTCTCGTGAGGCCACCCAGGGCGTCAGGGGACTCAAAATCCCCCGCCCCTTTTCTTTGCTGCAGCCGTTCAGCGCTGCAGCAGACCTGCCTGCTTCACCGCGGCGCGCAGCGCATCCATTTCCTTCGCGTTCGGCGCTTCGGTGGGCGGGCGCACGGTGGCGTCGTCGATCACGCCGGCCAGGTACATGCCGCCCTTCATGCGGGCATGGGCCTCGCCCGTGGGCTCGCCGCCGCCGTAGACGGCGTCTTTCAGCGGGGTGATGACGGCCTGCACTTCCATGGCCTTCTTGAGGTCGCCCGCCTTCACGGCGTTCCACAGATCGATGATGAGCTGCGGGATGAAGGTGGCGAAGCCGACCAGCGCGCCATCCACGCCCTGCACCATGGAGGCGAGCAGGTATTCGTCGTGGCAGGTGAGGATGGCCTTGGAGGCATCGGCCTCGCGGATGGCCTGGATGTCGCGGGCGTACTTGTTCATGTCGCGCTGGCCCACCTTGAAGGCCTGCAGGTAGGGCAGCTTGGCGAGGTCGGCGAGCAGTTGCGACGAGTAGGAGGCACGCGTCCAGGCGGGATAGACGTGGCAGACGAGGTCGGCCTCCGGCGCGGCCTCATGGATCGCCTCGAAGTACTGCAGCGCATGGCCGGAGGTGAAGCCGAAGCGCAGCCAGTGGTGCGGGGGCATCACGTCGAGCGCGACGGCGCCGGCCGCCACGGCGGCGCGGGCATGGTCGGCGGCGTCTTTCAGGCCCTCGCAGACGATGGAGGAGATGACGGGGCAGCGGCCCTTGAGTTCGTCCGCCACGATGCGGGTGACTTCCGCGCGCTCGGCCGGGGTGAGCGAGAACACCTCGCCGGTGTGGCCGTTGGTCATGATGGCGACCACGCCGTCGTGGCCGGCGAGCCAGGAGGCCAGCTTGCGCAGCGCGGTCTCGTCGATGCGGTGGTCCGGCGTGAAGGGGCACGAAATGGCGGGGATGATGCCGCGATAATTCGCGATGGAAGGCATGTGGGCTGTCTCCGTGGTTCCGGGATGGTCCCGTTGGGGGATCGTTGGTGGGAAAGGAAGGGGAACGCAGCGGATGATTCCCGCCCTGCCCGCGGCCGTCCAATACCCGAATCGCATACAACTATCCGCGTGCCCGGCACGCGCCAGGAGACGCATGGGCCCCGGCAACCGACCGCTGGATCTGGAGTGGCTGGAGGACTTCCTCGCCCTCGCCGAAAGCGGCAATTTCTCGCGCGCGGCCGAGGCCCGCGCCATCGCGCAGCCCGCGTTCAGCCGCCACATCCGCGCGCTGGAGGATTGGGTGGGCGCCGAGCTGTTCGACCGCAGCGCGCACCCGGCCGCGCTCACCGCCGCGGGCCAGCGATTCCAGCCGCTGCTGGAGGACGTGCTCGCCCGGCTGGAGGCCGCGCGCATCAAGGCGCGCGCGGCGCAGGAGCAGTCGGCCGCGAGTCTGCGCTTCGCGGCCACGCACGTGCTCTCGCTCACGTTCTTCCCGCGCTGGCTGGGCGGGCTGGAAGCGCAGTTGCGCCTGGGGCCGATCCAGACCAGCTCCGACAGCTACCGCGCCTGCGAGGACCTGGCGCTGCAGCGGCGCGTGCAGTTCGTGCTGTGCCACGGGCACGCGGCCGTGCCGGGGCGGCTCGACGAGGCGGGCTACCCGGTGGTGCGGCTGGCGGAGGACGTGCTGCGCCCCGTCTCGGCGCCGCGCGCCGATGGCACTCCGCTGCACGCGATACCGCGGTCGGACGCGGCAGCGGACGCCCTGCCCGGCGCATCAACGGGGCGGGAAGCCTCCCCGCTGCCCGTGCTGGCGTACAGCGATGCGTCCGGGCTGGGGCGCATCATGCGGGCGCTGCGCCGCGGCGTGTTCGAAGGCGGCACCGTGCCCGGCCTGCCCCGTGAGGTGGCGGTGGTGTTCACGGCCCACCATGCGGCGCTGCTCAAGACGCTGGTGCTGGACGGGCGCGGCGTGGCCTGGCTGCCGCAGAGCCTGGTCGCGGAGGAGCTGCGCGCCGGCACGCTGGTGCCCGCGGGCCCTGCCGATTGGGACGTTCCGGTGGAGATCCGGCTGTATCGCCAGCGCACGGAGATGTCGGATGCGGCGGAGGCGTTCTGGCGCCTCGCCTCCGCGGGCTGAGCCCCGGGTTCCGGCTTCGATAATCCGCGCATGGAAAAAAGGAACCGCGCGACGCTCATCGGCCTCGTCGCCATCGCCCTGTGGGCTTCGATCGTCGGGCTGATCCGCGGCGTGAGCGAAGGGCTCGGGGCCACGGGCGGCGCGGCGGCGATCTACACCGCGGCGTCCGTGCTGCTGTGGGCGACGGTCGGCTTCACGCCGCTGCGCGCGTTCCCGCGCAGGTACCTGGCCTGGGGCAGCGTGCTGTTCGTGGGCTACGAGCTGTGCCTGTCGCTCTCCATCGGCTATGCGGACACGCGGCAGCAGGCGATCGAGGTGGGCATGGTGAACTACCTGTGGCCCACCTTCACGATGGTGGCCGCGATCCTGTTCAACGGCCAGCGCGCGAACTGGCTGGTGGTGCCGGGCCTGGCGGTGTCGCTGGCGGGCATCTGCATCGTGCTGGGCGGCGGCAACGGCGTGAGCGCGGCGGGCATGCTCGGCAACATCCAGGGCAACCCGCTGAGCTACGGGCTGGCGTTCGCCGGGGCGCTGATCTGGGCGGCCTACTGCACCGTCACGGCGCGCATCGCGCGGGGCACGAACGGGATCACGCTGTTCTTCCTCCTCACCGCGCTGGTGCTGTGGGGCAAGTACCTCGCGGGCGGCGCGCCGGCGATGCACTGGAGCCTGCCCACGGTGGTGCACCTCGCGCTCGCCGCGGCGGCGATGGGCTTCGGCTATGCGGCATGGAACGTGGGCATCCTGCACGGCAACGTGACGCTGCTCGCGGGGGCCTCGTACTTCACGCCGGTGCTGTCGGCGGCGCTGGCGGCCGTGCTGCTGCGGGTGCCGCTCTCGGCCGCCTTCTGGGCCGGGGCCGGCATGGTGTGCGGCGGCGCGGTGCTGTGCTGGTTCGCGACGCGCGGTCGCGCGAACGCCCCGGCGCGCGCCGAGGCGTGCTGACGGGCCGGCGCGGCAGTCCGGCGACCGGTCAGGCCACGGCGCGGGCCTCGCGCAGCGCGTCGATGGCGTCCGGCGCGTAGCCCAGGCTTTCGAGCAGTTCGCGCGTGTGTTCGCCCAGGCGCGGCGGATCGGCGCGCACGGGCAGGCGTCCGCCGTCCATGCGCAGCGGCAGGAGGGTGACGCGCGCGCGCTCGCCGGCACGATCGCCGTCGGGCAGCGTGACGTCGGCCAGGCCGCCCGTGGCGTTCAGGTGGGGATCGTCGAAGAGCTGCTCGGGCCGCAGGATGGGCGCGAACGGCAGGCCGTGGCGCTCGAAGATGGCGGCGAGCGCGTCGGCCGTGTGCTCCGCGAGGCGCCGCCTGAGCTCGGGCAGCAAATAGCCGCGGGCGCGCACGCGGTCGTTGTTGGTGACCAGGGCCTGATCGGCTTTCAGGTCGGCGTAGCCCATGGCATCGCAGAAGGTCTGCCACTGCGCGTCGCTCACCGCGGCGAGGAAGATCTGGCCGCCGTCCTTCACGCTGAACACGTCGTACACGGCCCAGGAGGAAATGCGGTCCGGCATGGGCGCCGCGGGCTGGCCGGTCACGGCGTACTGCATCATGTGCTGGCCCACCAGGAAGACGTTGTTCTCGAACAGCGCGGAATCCACTTCCTGGCCGCGGCCGGTCTGCGCGCGCTGCATCAGCGCCGCCATCGCGCCGATCGCGCCGAACATGCCGCCCATGATGTCGTTCACGCTGGCGCCCGCACGCAGCGGATCGCCGGGGCGGCCCGTCATGTAGGCGAGCCCCCCCATCATCTGCACCACCTCGTCGAGCGCGGTGCGGTGCTCGTAGGGACCGGGCAGGAAGCCGGTGTGGTTCACGTACACCAGCCCTTCGTTGAGGCGCGAGAGCGCCGCGTAATCCAGGCCGTATTTCGCCATCACGCCGGGCTTGAAGTTCTGCGCCACCACGTCGGCCGACGACGCGAGGCGGATCGCCACCTGCAGCCCCTCGGCGCTGCGCAGGTCGATCGCGATGCTCTTCTTGTTGCGGTTGAACATCGGGAAAAAGCCCGCCCCCGCGCCCAGCAGATGGCGCGTGCGGTCGCCTTCCACGGGCTCCACCTTGATGACCTCGGCGCCCAGATCGGCCAGCACCATGCCGCAGGTCGGGCCCATGACCATGTGGGTGAACTCCACCACGCGCAGGCCCGCGAGCGGCAGGGTGCGATCCAGGGAGGAGGACGGGGAAGCGGCAGAGAAAGTCATGGGAATGCGCGGGAGCGGAGAGGGAACGGAAGGCGGTCAACGATGCGGTGCGACGTCGTGCGGCGGGACTGCGGCGAACGGCTGCGGCAGCGGTGGCGGGCAGGGGTGCTCAGGAAGGTCCGGGCCTGCGTGCAGAAGAGGCGCCACCATTTTAGAAATTCCCGCGCACTCCGTGACCGCGATGGGGGATGGAGGCGGGAATGCAACCAGACGGTAACAGCTGAGTTTTTTGCACGGGGCGCCTGCCAGGCAAGCATCTTGAGCTATTAAACTTGTAGCAAACCGATTTCCGCGCTATTATTTTCGCGGTGCCCGGGTGCCCGTCCGTACCCGACCACCGCACCGTCCCCGCGCCAAGGAGAACCCGCATGAGTTCCAAGGAAAACGCCGCCATCAACCAGCTGTTCGAAAAGCTCGAATGCCGTTATGCGCTGCGCGTGCTCTGGGCCCTGCGCGACGGCCATCCGCAGACCTTCCGGCTGCTGCAGGACAGCGTGGGCGGCATCACGCCCAACACCCTCAACACCCGCATCAAGGAACTGCGCGAGGCCGGCCTGCTGGACCACGGCAGCGACGGCTACACGGTCACGCCCTCGGGCGTGGACCTGCTCAAGCGCCTGAGCGACGTGCAGGCCTTCGCCACCCGCTGGGTCGCCGCGCGCGGCGCCCGGGCGGCGGCGGCCGCGGCGGCGGCCAAGTCGCCGGACTGAAGCGCCCTCGCCTGCGCCCGTTCCTTCCTGCGTTTTTCCCGCGTTTTTCTTTTCCGCCCCTTTCTTTCCTGGCACACCGCCACCCACCCCAAGGAGTTTCGCGAATGGCTTTCACCACCACCCCGTCCGGCCTGCAATACGAAGACACCACCGTCGGCGAAGGCGCCGAGGCCACCGCCGGCCAGCCCGTGCGCGTGCACTACACCGGCTGGCTCTACAACGACGGCCAGCAGGGCGCGAAGTTCGACTCCAGCCGCGACCGCAACGACCCGTTCGAATTCCACCTGGGCGCCGGCATGGTGATCAAGGGCTGGGACGAAGGCGTGCAGGGCATGAAGATCGGCGGCCAGCGCACGCTCATCATCCCCGCGGCCCTGGGCTACGGTGCGCGCGGCGCCGGCGGCGTGATCCCCCCGAACGCCACGCTGAAGTTCGACGTGGAACTGCTCGGCGTCGGCCGCTGAGCGCCCGCCGGTCTCTTTGCGGCGCGCTGCAGCAGCGCGCGCCGCTCAACCGAAGAGCGCCTCCTGCAGGCGCCGGTATTTCTCCTCCCCCACCAGATCGCGGATCCTGGGCGCCAGGGCGGCGAGTTCCTCCATGTTGCGCGCGCCCTCCACGGCCAGGTTCAGGCGGAAACCCCGCAGGCCCGCGCCGGACGTGAGTTGCGTGGCCACGCGGTAGGCATTCTGGTAGCGGTCCGCCAGCGTGGCGGACGGAGGCGATGTCTGCGGCGCAAAAGCACCGTCGGGCCCGCCGTCCACGGCATCCTCCGCCGGCGCTGCAGCCGCGGGCGCCGGCAACGCCCGTCCATCGGACGACTCCAGCAGCCCCTGCTCCATCATCGCCCGCACGTCATCCACCGTGATGCCCATGGCCGCCGTGGCGGACAGCACCTGCTCCAGTGTGCGATGGCCGTCGAACAGGATGAACGCGGAACGCTGACGCGATGTGAGACCGCCGTGGCGGTCTTTCAGGGCCAGCTGGCCTGCGGGGGTCTTGGTGAGAAGCACGTCGTGGACCTCGGGGTGGAAGCCGCAAGCGGCGGAGTCGGTCCAGCGTCGCACGGGCTCGGCCGTTTGTGAATGGGGGTTTGTTGCGATGTGTTGCATATGCCCCGCAAGCGTGGCCTGCAGTGACGCTCAGGCCAGGGTGCGCGGCAGGCGGCGACGGGAATGCGTCGCCAGGCTGACCAGCCAGGCCGCCACGAGGCCCGCCGGCACGCCGAACACCCCCGCCGACACCGGATCGATGCCGAACCACAGGCTGTCCGGCAGCAGCCAGGCCGGAACCAGCGCCTGCGCCGCGTCCGTGGCCGTGGCGAGGTAGTAGAGCGTGACCCCGAGCCCGCAGAGCATGCCCGCCACCGCGCCCTGCCGCGTGGCACCCCGCCAGAAGATGCCGAGCACCATCACGGGCACGAAGGCGGATGCGGCGATGGAGAACGACGCGGACACCATCGGCAGGATCTCCGAGCGCTTCATCGCGGCCACGAAGGCCGCGACCAGCGCCACCGCGAGCAGCGCGAACTTGGTGAGGATCACCCGGTGTTCCGGCGACACCGGCCGGCCGCGGCCGGGACCGTGCAGGTACAGATCGCGCACCAGGGCATTGCTGATCGTGAGCAGCAGCCCGTCCGCGGTGGAGAGCGCCGCCGCCAGCCCGCCGGCCGCCACCAGCCCCGACACCACGTAGGGCAGCCCGCCCAGCTCCGGCGTGGCCAGCATGATGAGGTCGGCGCCCAGCCGGATCTCGCCGAACTGCACGATGCCGTCGCCGTTGACGTCCTGCACCGACAGCAGGGCCGGATCGACGCGCGACCACTGCCCGATCCAGCCCGGCAGCGCATCGAAGCGGCTGCCCACGAGGTTCTGCATGACCTCGAACTTGACCAGCACGGCGAGGGCCGGCGCGCTCAGGTAGAGCAGCGCGATGAAGAACAGCGACCATGCGACCGAGGCGCGCGCGGCCGAGGGCGTGGGCACGGTGTAGTAGCGCGTGAGCAGGTGCGGCAGCCCGGCGGTGCCGACCATGAGACAGAACATCAGCGCCAGGAAGTTGCGGCGCGATACGTCGTAGGCCTCCTGCTCCGCGGGCGTGCCGCCGGGGTCGCCGCGGTAGGCCAGGCCATGGGGCGGCAGGCCGCCGAGCGGGCGGGCGCGCTCCTGGCTCTCGCGCATCTCGCGCGTCCAGAGCTCGCGCGCGGCCTCGGCGTCGCGCGGCAGCAGGGCCAGTTCGCGGCTGGCGGCCACCACGCTCGCCACGTCGGCCTGTGCGTCGCGCAGCCGGTGCACGCGCTCGCGCGCCGCCTCGCGTTCGCGCTCCAGCGCCGCGGGCACGTCGCGCAGGCGCTCCTGCAGTTCCCGCGCGCGGCGCTCGTGCGCGGCCACCACCTCGCGCTCGGCCGGCGATGCGAGCAGCTCCGACTCCAGCGCGGCGATCTTGCCGATCTGCCCGCCGTAGACAGCCGCCGCGAGCGGGTTGCCCAGCTGCTTGTACGCGAGCCACGAGACGGGGATCAGGAACGCCAGCAGGATCACCACGTACTGCGCCACCTGCGTCCAGGTGATGGCGCGCATGCCGCCCAGGAAGGAGCACAGCAGCACGCCGCCCAGGCCCAGCATGATGCCGATCTCGAACTGCACGCCCGTGAGCCGCGAGGCGATCAGGCCCACGCCGTAGATCTGCGCCACCACGTAGGTGAACGAGCACAGCACGGCCGCGAGCGCCGCGATCACGCGCGGCCAGCGCCCGCCGAAGCGCACCTGGAAGAATTCGGGGATGGTGTAGAGGTTCATCGCGCGCAGGTGCGGCGCGATCAGCAGCGCGACGAGGCAGAAGCCGCCCGTCCAGCCCAGCAGGTAGGCGAGCCCCCCGGCCTGCCCCGGCCCGCCCGAGAAGCCCTGCAGGTAGAGCGCGCCCGAAAGGCTGATGAACGAGGCGGCGCTCATCCAGTCGGCCGCGGCCGCCATGCCGTTGTAGAACGGCGGGATGCGCCGGCCCGCGACGTAGTACTCCTCCGGGTCGGTGGTGCGGCCGTAGACGCCGATGGCCGCATAGACCATCACGGAGAGGAAGAGGAAGATCGGCCCGATCCACTGCCGCGAGAGGCCGCGGTGCTCGGCCCAGGCCATGAGCGCGAGAAAGGCCAGCACGCCCACGGTGTAGAGCGCGAGCAGGCGGTGCAGGCGCCCGTGGCCCGCGGTACCTGCGCCTGCGCCGCCGGAATGTCCGTCAGCCATGGGAGCGCGGCGCTCCGTTCACCGCCGGGGCTCCTGCTGCCGATGCGGAAGCCGCCGTTCCGCTCGCAGACTGCCTGTCGGTGGCCGCACGCGCATCCGCGCGCTCGAAGCGGTCCATCGCCACGCAGTAGGCCACCACGATGGCGATGAAGGCCAGCACGGCCCCCTGCGAGGCGATCCAGTAGCCCAGCGGCCAGTCGCCCAGGCGCCAGGTCAGGTCGCGCACGAAGTAGCAGGCGCCGAACGACACGGCGGCCCAGGCCAGCAGCAGCACCGCCTTCAGCCAGAGGTGGCGCGCGTCGTGCAGGTCGGGCGCGAACGGCGCAGCCTCCGCGCCGTCGATGCCGCCGTCTGCGCCGTGGCCGCCGCCGTGTCTGCCGGCCACCGCAGGGCCCATGGGCCCGTGCGCGCCGCCCACGGCCCGCAAGGGCGCAGAAGATGGCGGCGGCGCGGGCATGGGCCGGCGTGCGCCGTCAGCCGGCGAGCTTCTGCCAGGTGGCGATCACGCTGTCGGGGTTGAGCGAGATCGACGAGATGCCCTGCTTCGCGAGCCACAGCGCGAAGTCCGGGTGGTCGCTGGGGCCCTGGCCGCAGATGCCCACGTACTTGCCCTGTTTCTTGCAGGCCTCGATGGCGCGCGAGAGCAGCGCCTGCACGGCCGGATCGCGTTCGTCGAAGTCCTGGGCCAGCAGCTCCAGGCCGGAGTCCCGGTCCAGGCCCAGCGTGAGCTGGGTCAGGTCGTTGGAGCCCACCGAGAAGCCGTCGAAGAACTGCAGGAACTCGTCGGCCAGCACGGCGTTGGAGGGCACCTCGCACATCATGATGAGCTTGAGTTCGTTCTCGCCGCGCTTCAGGCCGTGCTCGCCCAGCAGTTGCGTCACGCGGTCGGCCTGGCCGAGCGTGCGCACGAAGGGCACCATCACCTGCACGTTGGTCAGGCCCATGTCGTTGCGCACGCGCTTGAGCGCCTCGCACTCCATCGCGAAGGCCTCGCCGAACTCCTTGCTGATGTAGCGCGCCGCACCGCGGAAGCCCAGCATCGGGTTCTCTTCCTCGGGCTCGTAGCGGCTGCCGCCGATCAGCTTGCGGTACTCGTTGGACTTGAAGTCCGACAGGCGCACGATCACCGGCTTGGGCCAGAACGCCGCCGCGATGGTGGCGATGCCTTCGGCGACCTTGTCCACGTAGAACGCACGCGGGCTGGCGTGGCCGCGGGCCACCGATTCGACGGCCTTCTTCAGGTCGGCGTCGATGTGCGGATAGTCCAGGATGGCCTTCGGATGCACGCCGATGTTGTTGTTGATGATGAACTCCAGCCGCGCCAGGCCCACGCCCTCGTTGGGCAGCTGGCAGAAGTCGAAGGCCAGTTGGGGATTGCCCACGTTCATCATGATCTTGGTGCCGATCTTCGGCATCTCGCCGCGCTGCACCTCGGTCACCTCGGTTTCCAGCAGGCCGTCGTAGATCTTGCCGGTGTCGCCCTCGGCGCAGCTCACCGTCACCAGCGTGCCGTCCTTCAGCAGGCTGGTGGCGTCACCGCAGCCCACCACGGCGGGAATGCCGAGTTCGCGCGCGATGATGGCCGCGTGGCAGGTGCGCCCGCCGCGGTTGGTGACGATGGCGCTGGCGCGCTTCATCACGGGCTCCCAGTTGGGATCGGTCATGTCGGTGACGAGCACGTCGCCGGGCTGCACCTTGTCCATCTCGGCGATGTCGCCCACCAGGCGCACCGGGCCCGTGCCGATCTTCTGGCCGATGGCGCGGCCCTCGGCCAGCACCGTCCCCGTGCCCTTGAGCTTGAACTTCTGCTCGGCCTGGCCCTGCTGCTGGCTCTTCACCGTCTCGGGGCGGGCCTGCAGGATGTAGAGCTGGCCGTCGGTGCCGTCCTTGCCCCACTCGATGTCCATCGGGCGGCCGTAGTGCTTTTCGATCAGCAGCGCATAGCGCGCGAGCTGCTCCACGTCGGCGTCGGTCAGCGAATAGCGGTTGCGCAGCTCGGTGGGCACGTCGGTGGTCTTCACCAGCTTGCCGCTCGCCTTCTTCTCCTCGGGCGAGGCGAACACCATCTGCACCAGCTTGCTGCCCAGGTTGCGGCGGATCACGGCCTGCTTGCCGGCGGCCAGCATCGGCTTGTGCACGTAGAACTCGTCGGGGTTCACGGCGCCCTGCACCACCGTCTCGCCCAGGCCGTAGCTGGAGGTGATGAACACCACCTGGTCGAAGCCGGATTCGGTGTCGATCGTGAACATCACGCCCGCGGCGCCGAGGTCGGAGCGCACCATGCGCTGCACGCCGGCCGACAGGGCCACGACGTCGTGCGCGAAGCCCTTGTGCACGCGGTAGCTGATCGCGCGGTCGTTGTAGAGGGAGGCGAACACCTCCTTCATCTTGTGCAGCACGTCGTCGATGCCCACCACGTTCAGGAAGGTCTCCTGCTGGCCAGCGAAGGAGGCGTCGGGCAGGTCTTCCGCGGTGGCGGAGGAGCGCACGGCGAAGCAGGCCTCGGCGTTGTCGCCGCACAGCGTGGCGAAGGCGCCGCGGATGGCCTGCTCCAGATCGGCCGGGAAGGGCTGGGCCTCGACCATGGCGCGGATCTCGGCGCCGGCCGCGGCCAGGGCGCGCACGTCTTCGGTGTCGAGGGTTCTCAGGCGGTCGCTGATCTTCTGGGCCAGGCCGTCGTGGGCGAGGAACTGGCGGAAGGCGTGGGCGGTGGTCGCGAAGCCGGTGGGCACGCGCACGCCGTCGGGCAGCTGGGAGATCATCTCGCCGAGGGAGGCGTTCTTGCCACCCACCGACTCGACGTCGGTCATTCTCAGGTTCTCAAACGGAACGACCAGGGCGGTCGACTCGAACAGTGCAGACATGGGAAAGCTCCAGAAGTTGAAACCGGGTCTGCGCGCCGCACGGGGCCGCCCGCGCGCGGGGGCGGGCTGGCGGGGGCGCCGTCGTCACGCATGCACGGCGCGCTGTGGCTTGGCTGTTCTGGTTGTAGGCCGGGCGCGTGCATGGTGGAAATGGGAATAATGGGCGCGATTGTAGGGCGGCGGGCCGCAAGGCGCTTGTGGGACAGCACCGGCGCCCCGGTCCAGCCACCCCGAGCGAAACGATCCACCGCGGAAAGCCCCGACCCATCCATGCACACGCGCACCGTATTCTTCATCTCCGACGGCACCGGCATCACGGCGGAAACCTTCGGCAACGCCATCCTGGCGCAGTTCGACATCAAGCCGCGCCACGTGCGCCTGCCCTTCATCGACACCGAGGACAAGGCCCACCAGGCCGTGCGCCGCATCAACCACACGGCCGAGCTGGAGGGCAAGAAGCCCGTCGTTTTCACCACGCTGGTCAACATGAGCGTGCTGCGCATCATCCAGGAGAACTGCAAGGGCATGCTGCTGGACATGTTCGGCACCTTCATCCGCCCGCTGGAGGGCGAGCTGGGCATCAAGTCGCTGCACCGCGTGGGCCGCTTCGCGGACGTGAGCCTGAGCAAGGAATACACCGACCGCATCGAGGCGATCAACTTCAGCCTGGACCACGACGACGGCCAGAGCCACCGCGACCTGGACGGCGCCGACGTGATCCTGGTGGGCGTGTCGCGCAGCGGCAAGACCCCGACCAGCCTCTACCTAGCCATGCAGTGCGGCCTGAAGGTGGCCAACTACCCGCTGATCCCGGAAGACTTCGACCGCAAGCAGCTGCCGCCCGCGCTGGAGCCGCACCGCAAGAAGATCTTCGGCCTCACCATCCTGCCCGAGCGGCTCTCGCAGATCCGCAACGAGCGCCGGCCGGGCTCGAAGTACGCCGACCTCATGAACTGCCGCCACGAGGTGGCCGAGGCCGAGGCGATGATGCGGCGCTCGGGCATCCGCTGGCTCTCCACCACCACCAAGAGCATCGAGGAGATCGCGACGACGATCCTGCAGGAAGTGCGGCCGGAGCGGCTGGTGTATTGATCCGGCCGCCCCAGGCAGCGAGCTCTACGGGGTGATGGCCGCGCGGGGCGCCGCTGGCGGCTTCGTCGTCACCTCGGGCCGCTTCACGCAGGAGGCCATGGACTTCGCCAGCGGGCGGAACATCCGGCTCATCGACGGCGAGGCATTGCTGCAGTGGATACGGCAGGGGCGATCGCAGCCGCGTTCGCATTCGCATGCGCCCTCACAGCCGGCAGCGGCGCACGCGCCGCGCGCGCCCAGGGAGCCGGCCATGGGCGTACCGCCCCCTGCGCAGGCTCCTGACCAGTCCCCTCCCCACGCATCTGCACCAGATCCCGCGACGGCGCCACCATGCCCGGTCTGCGCACAGCCGATGGTGCGGCGGGTCGCAAAACGCGGGGCTTCGACAGGGCATGCGTTCTGGGGATGTTCGGCGTATCCGCGGTGCCGGGGGACCCAGCCGATGTGATTGTCCGGATGGGGTCGCAATAACGGCCCCGCTCGCCGTCCGCATGGCCCCGGACTCCATACCGGCAAAGCGCAAACCGGTCCAGGCGCTCACTGCAGCGCTTCCGGCGCCGTGTGCCACAGCCGCCGCTGCAGCTCCGCGGCGCCCGGGCCGGCCGGTACCGCGGCCCCCTCTCCCGCCGCCAGGCCCAGCCGCCGGGACCAGCGGTTGTTCAGGTTGCCCGCCATGGTGCGGAAATGCGGCGACAGGCCGTCCATGCGCGCGAGGCTCTCCAGGTGGGCGGCGATCTTGCGGCCCATGGCTTCGCGGTCGCCCGTGCGTTCGGTGTGCGCGTAGCCGGTCATGAGCGCCAGCGTGCCGGCCAGCAGCGCTTCGGCGCAGGGCAGGCCCGGCTCGGCCTCGGAGGGGTGCAGCAACGGGTTCAAGGACGGGCGTGAAGGATCGGACATGGAACAGGATCTCCTGGTGCGTTCAGTGGCTTGCCGACGACAGTATATGAGAATGGTTATCAATATCAATCTCTACTGAAGAACCCTTTTGCCGAAAAAAGGAATGCTTCGGCACGGCCCGGCGTGCCGCAGGGTTTCTTCGCCCACCGCCGTCTGCCGCAGTGCGCAGTGCACATCCGGGCATACCGTTTGCCGCGGGATTTCCACTCCCTGCCCGTGTCTGCGCGAGCGCTCTTCCCTTGACCTCAGCGAATTCTCCGACCCCATGAACCCATCGATTGCCGCGCCCCTGGACCCGGAGGAGGACCCCGTCCTCGTGCGCAGCACGCTGCCGTTTCCCGTCGTGGGCATCGGAGCCTCTGCCGGCGGACTGCAGGCCACGTCGCGGTTGCTGGAGAACCTGCCGCCCTCGCCGGGCATGGCGTTCGTGGTGGTGCTGCACCTGGCGCCCGGCAGCCCCAGCGCGGCGGACGCGATCCTGCAGCGCTCCACGCGCATGCCGGTGCACCAGGTGCAGGGCGACATGCCGATCGAGGCCGACCACGTCTACGTGATACCGCCGGACCGCGCACTGTCGATGAACGACGGGCTGCTGCGGCTGGGACACCTGCACCGCCCGCCCACGCACCACGTCACCATCGACCAGTTCTTCCGCAGCCTCGGCGAGGTGCACCGCGAGCGGGCGGTGGCGATCGTGTTGTCGGGTGCGGGCGCCGACGGTGCGCAGGGCCTGCGGCGCGTGAAGGAACGGGGCGGCGTGGCGCTCGTGCAGAGCCCGGCCGATGCCGAATACGACTCGATGCCGCTCAACGCGATCGCCGCGAGCGTGGCCGACTTCGTGCTGCCGGCGGCCGACATGGGCCAGCAGTTGACCGAACTGTGGGCCAACGCACGGCGCATCGAACTGCCGTCGCCGCCGCCCGACATCCGGGCCGGGGATTCGCCCACGGCCGAAGCGCACGACAGCGCGGAGGCGGCTCTGCTGTCCGTGATGCGGCTTCTGCGTGAACGCACGGGCCACGACTTCTCGCACTACAAGCGCGCCACGCTGCTGCGGCGCATCGAACGGCGCATGCAGGTGTCGCAGCAGCGGACCCTGCCCGACTACGCGGCCTATCTGCAGTCCCATGCGCCGGAGGCCGTGCTGCTGCTTCAGGACATGCTCATCAGCGTGACGAATTTCTTCCGCGATCGGGCCGCGTTCGAATCGCTCGAACGCATCCTGATCGAGGAACTCTTCGAGAACGGCTCACCGGCAGACCGCGTGCGCGCCTGGGTGGCCGGCTGCGCCACCGGCGAAGAGGCCTATTCGGTGGCGATGCTGCTGCTGGAGCACGCGAGCCATGCGGGCACGATGACCGGCGTGCAGGTATTCGCCACCGACATCGACGAAAGCGCCCTGGCGATCGGCCGCGGCGGCATCTATGCGGACTCGATCGTCACCGACGTCCCGCCGGTGCGGCTGCGGCAGTTCTTCGAACGGCAGCCGGGGCAGTACAACGTTACCCGGCTGCTGCGCGAGCGCATCACCTTCTCGGTCCACAACCTGCTGCGCGATCCGCCCTTCTCGCGGCTGGATCTGGTGTGCTGCCGCAACGTGCTGATCTACCTCGACCGACCCGCGCAGCGGCAGTTGCTGGAGACGTTCCACTTCGCGCTGCGTCCGGGCGGCCTGCTGTTTCTCGGCAACGCCGAGACCGCCGACGCCGCACCGGAGCATTTCACCGTCATCGACAAGAAGCACCGCATCTACCGCGCCAGTGTCACCGCGCCCGAACGCCGCACGCGCGGCGGCTTCGGCGACACGCTGGCGCACCTGTGCCTGCCCGAGCCGGCGAACCTCCCGCTGCGCCGCCAACTGCTGGAAGACATCCAGGGCCGGTTGCGCGCCGAGAACGCCCCGCCCGCCGTCGTGGTGGACCACCAGTTGAAGGTGATTTACCTGGCGGAGCAGGCCAACCGTTTCCTGCGGTTGCACACCGGCGAGCTGTCCGCCCAGTTGCTGCACCTGCTGCTGCCGGAACTGCGGCTCTCGCTGCGGGCGGCGATCGCACATGCCCAGCAGACCGCGCGCGAAGTGCTCGGCCGCCGGGTACGCCTGCACCGCGGCGACCGGACGGTGGCCGTCACGACGACGGTCCGGCCGGCGTCGCTGCTGACGGACGCACAGGCGGCCCGGGGCTGGCTCGTCGTCCTCTTCGACGAGACGGAACTGACGCCGGCCGAGCGCACCGGCAATGGCATCGGCGGCGACGGTCCGCACGGACAGGCCGGCGACGATCTGGTCGACCTGCAGCGGCAGCTGACGGCGGCGATCGGCGAGTCCGACAGTTCCAGCGAGGCGCTGCGCGCATCCAACGAAGAGCTGCAGTCCGTGAACGAGGAACTGCGCTCGACCACCGAGGAGTTGGAGACCAGCAAGGAGGAGCTGCAGTCGGTCAACGAGGAGCTGACCACCGTCAACTACGACCTGAAGACGCATCTGGAAGCGAGCGCCAAGACCAACGACGATCTGCAGAACTTCATCGCGGCGAGCGAGATCGCGACCGTGTTCGTGGACCGGGACATGTGCATCCAGCGGTTCACGCCGCGCGCGGCCGGCATCTTCAACCTGCTCGGAACCGACATCCAGCGTCCGCTGTTCGATCTCACGCATCGGCTGGACTATCCGCAGATGGAACAGGACACGCACGAGGTCTTCGAGCTGCTGCGGCCGATCGAGCGGGAAGTGCCCGGCACCGACGGCCGCTGGTTCCTCGCCCGGCTGCTGCCCTACCGCAGCAGCGAGGACCGCATCGAGGGCGTGGTGCTCAACTTCATCGACATCACCGCGCGCCACAAGGCGGAGGAGACGGTGCGCCTGGGCGAGGAGCGGCTGCGGCTGCTGTTCGACTCGAGCATGGACTACGTCATCATCCTGCTGGACGGCCAGGGAATGATCACCCGATGGAACCAGGGCGCCGAACGGACGCTGGGCTACGCCGAAGCAGAGGTGCTGGGCCAGCCGGCCGCGATCATCTTCACGCCGGAGGATCGCGCTGCCGGTGCCGAGCAGGACGAGCGGGCACGGGCACTGCGCGACGGCCGCGCCGAGGACGAGCGCTGGCACCTGCGCAAGGACGGTGTGCGGGTGTATTTCAGCGGCGTGCTGGTGCCGCTGGCCGGCAGCACCGAGCTGGGCTTCGCGAAGATCGCGCGCGACCTGACGCAGACGCGCATGGCGGAGCAGCAGCGGGACGCGCTGCTCGAATCCGAACGCACGCTGCGCGCGCAACTGCAGGAAGCCAGTGCAATGAAGGACCAGTTCCTGGCCGTCATGTCGCACGAACTGAAGAACCCGCTCAACCTGATCTCGCTCGCCGCGCAACTGCTGGCGGTCCATCCGCAGACGCAGTCCTCCGAGAGCCTGCAGCGCATCGCCGGCACGGTCCGCACGAGCGTGAAGAGCCAGATGCAGCTCATCGACGACCTGCTGGACCTCTCGCGCATCCAGACCGGCAAGCTGTCGCTGAACCTCGAACCGGTGCACTGCGACGACGTGGTGGCGCACATCATGGCCGCGGTGCGGTCGGAGGCGGAAGGCCGCAACGTGGCGATGCACCTGCAGGTGGAGCCCGGCGACTACCGCATGAAGGCGGACCCAGTGCGGATCGAGCAGATCGTCTGGAACCTCGTGGGCAACGCGATCAAGTTCACGCCGGCGGGCGGCACGGTGTGGGTGCGCCTCGCGCCTGCGCCATCGCACCTGCGCCTGGAGGTGCAGGACACCGGGATCGGCATCGACGAGGCGTTCCTGCCCTCGATGTTCGAGATGTTCCAGCAGGCCGATGCGCGCGCGACGGTGCGCGGCAAGGGCGGCCTGGGCATCGGCCTGGCGATCGTGAAGAGCCTGGCCGAGGCGCACGGCGGCCGGGTGTCGGTGGCCTCGCCCGGCCCGGGCCAGGGCACGACCTTCACGGTGGTGCTGCCGCGCCGGAACACGGACCGGTCGGAACCGGGCATGGCGGCCGACGGTGCGGCGACGCTGCAGGGCCTGCGCATCCTGCTGGTGGACGACGACCGCGACGTGCTGGCCATGTTCGGCGCGATCCTGCAAGCCGCGGGCGCCCGGCTGTCGAAGGCCGACAGCGGGCAGCAGGCACTGGAGGTGGCGGGCCGCGAGACGTTCGACCTGATCGTCTCGGACATCGGCATGCCGGGCATGGACGGCTACACGCTGCTCGCCCGGCTGCAGGAGGCCGGCCTGCGCGGCGTGCCCGTGGTCGCCGTGACGGGCTTCGCCCGGCCGGAGGACCGGGCCAAGGCATTGGCCGCCGGCTTCAGCGAGCACATGGGCAAGCCGCTGCAGTACGACGTGTTCGTGCAGACGGTGGCCAGGCTGATGCCGAAGCCGTAGCGGCTTCAGGCCGGAGCGGTGGTGCGGATCAGGTGATCGAACGCGCCCAGCGCCGCCTTCGCGCCGTCGCCCGCCGCGATGACGATCTGCTTGTACGGCACCGTGGTGCAGTCGCCGGCCGCGAACACGCCCGGCACGCTGGTGCGGCCGTGCGAATCGACCACGATCTCGCCGAAGCGCGACAGCTCCACCGTGCCGCGCAGCCAGTCGGTGTTGGGCAGCAGGCCGATCTGCACGAAGATGCCTTCCACGGCCAGCACGTGGTGCTCGTCGGTGGTGCGGTCCTTGTAGCTCAGGCCGGTCACGCGGTTGCCGTCGCCCTTCACTTCGGTGGTCTGGGCATTGAGGATCACGTCCACGTTCGGCAGGCTGCGCAGCTTGCGCTGCAGCACGGCGTCGGCCTTCAGCTCGCCCGCGAACTCCAGCACGGTGACGTGCGCCACCACGCCGGCCAGGTCGATCGCGGCCTCCACGCCCGAGTTGCCGCCGCCGATCACCGCCACGCGCTTGCCCTTGAAGAGCGGGCCGTCGCAGTGCGGGCAGTAGGTCACGCCCTTGGTGCGGTACTGCTCCTCGCCGGGCACGTTCATGTTGCGCCAGCGCGCGCCGGTGGAGATGATCACGGTGCGCGACGAGAGCGTGCCGCCGTTCTCCAGCTCGACCTCGACCAGGCCGCCTTCGGTGGCCGCCGGGCGCAGGGCGCGGGCGCGCTGCAGGTTCATCAGGTCGACTTCGTAGTCGCGCACGTGCTGCTCCAGCGCGGCGGCGAACTTCGGGCCGTCGGTCTTGCTGACCGAGATGTAGTTCTCGATGTCGAGCGTGTCGTTCACCTGGCCGCCGAAGCGCTCGGCCGCGATGCCGGTGCGGATGCCCTTGCGTGCGGCATACACGGCCGCCGCGGCGCCGG
Organism: Comamonadaceae bacterium UBA4962; assembly: GCA_002397315.1. Lineage (GTDB taxonomy): Bacteria > Pseudomonadota > Gammaproteobacteria > Burkholderiales > Burkholderiaceae_C > Paracidovorax. Next base: position 172,633 of record DHAE01000019.1, on the reverse strand, counting down.
CCGGGCCGCCGCCGACGATCAGCACGTCGTACGGCGCCTTGGCCGACAGCTTGGCGGCTTCGCGCTTCGCGGCGCCGGTGTCGAGCTTGGCGACGATCTCCTCGATGGACATGCGGCCCGAGCCGAACACCTGGCCGTTGAGGAACACCATGGGCACGGCCATGATCTCGCGGTCGGTCACTTCCTGCTGGAACGTGCCGCCTTCGATCACGGTGGTGCGGATGCGGGGGTTGAGGATCGCCATGAGCGACAGCGCCTGCACCACGTCCGGGCAGTTGTGGCAGGTCAGGCTCATGTAGACCTCGAAATCGAAGTCGCCGTCGAGCGCCTGCACCTGCTCGATCACGTCCTGCTCCACCTTCGGCGGGTGGCCGCCCGTCCAGAGCAGCGCCAGCACGAGCGACGTAAATTCATGGCCGAGCGGCAGGCCGGCGAAACGCAGGCTCGTCTGCGTGCCGGCGCGCTGCAGCGTGAAGGAGGGCTTGCGGGCGTCGGTGCCGTCGGTGCGCAGGCTGATCTTGTCGCTGCGCAGGGACTGGATGGTCTCCAGCAGTTCGCGCGTCTGGCCCGAGGCTTCGCTGCCGTCGAGGGAGGCCACGATCTCGAACGACTGCGTCACGCGCTCCAGATAGGCGGAAAGTTGGGATTTGAGTTGGTCGTCGAGCATGGAGTGTCCTTCGGGTGTTTCGAGTTATGGGCCCGGATGGCCGGAAAAAAGGCGAAAAAAAAGCCGGACGGCACGGCGCGCGGGCGCCATGCGAAGGTCCGGCCGGGGAAGCGCGCGGGGCGCTTCCGGTTCGCGGTGGCGTTTAGATCTTGCCGACCAGGTCCAGCGAAGGCGTCAGGGTCTTGGCGCCTTCCTTCCACTTGGCGGGGCACACCTGGCCGGGGTTGGCGGCGGTGAACTGGGCGGCCTTCAGCTTGCGCAGGGTTTCCGACACGTCGCGGGCGATTTCGTTGGAGTGGATCTCCATCGTCTTGATCACGCCGTCGGGGTTGATCACGAAGGTGCCGCGCAGGGCCAGGCCTTCTTCGGGGATGTGCACGCCGAAGGCGTTGGTCAGCTGGTGCGTCGGGTCGCCGACCAGGGGGAACTTGGCCTTGCCCACGGCGTCGGAGGTTTCGTGCCACACCTTGTGCGAGAAGTGCGTGTCGGTCGTCACGATGTAGACCTCGGCGCCGGCCTTCTGGAACTCGGCGTAGTTGTCGGCGGCGTCCTCGATTTCCGTGGGGCAGTTGAACGTGAAGGCGGCCGGCATGAAGATCAGGACGGACCACTTGCCCTTCAGGTTCTCTTCGGTCACGGTAATGAACTCACCCTTGCCATTGCGGTTCACGAACGCTTCGGTCTTGAAAGGCTGGACTTGGGTATTGATCAGGGACATTGCTGTTTCCTCGGTTGGTGGTTGCTGATACGGATGGATGAAGTGTAGGCCCGCGGACACGATACAGCCAATTAATTGATTCCATCAAATCAATTGCCGCTAGCTATGACGCGCCAGGCTGGCCCCTGCAGGTCCGGGGCAAATCCCGTTCCCGCGGCAGAGCCGATGAGAACACAACTCAGTGTCACACGCAGCCAGACCGCGTGCATGGGGAATTCGCCTTGCGGTGGGCAGCGTGGCTCACGACAATCGCGCCCACGGACACCCGTCCACCCTACATTCCATTATCACAAGGAGAGCCCCATGCAAGGCGACGCACAGGTCATCGGCCATCTGCAGGCACAGCTGAAGAACGAACTCACGGCCATCAACCAGTACTTTTTGCACTACCGGATGCTCAAGCACTGGGGCTTCGACCGGCTGGCCAAGAAGGAATACGACGAGTCGATCGGCGAGATGAAGCACGCCGACCGCATCATGGACCGCATCTTCATGCTCGACGGCCTGCCCAACCTGCAGGACCTCGGCAAGCTGCAAGTGGGCGAGGACGTGCCCGAGATCCTCGAGTGCGACCTGCGCTCGGAGCGCGGCGCCCAGGCGACGATCAAGGACGGCATCGCCCACTGCGAGGCCGTGCGCGACTACGTCTCGCGCGACCTGCTGCAGGAGATCCTGGAGGACACGGAAGAGCACATCGACTTCCTCGAGACGCAGATCGGCCTCGTGGAGCAGGTGGGCGTGCAGAATTACCTGCAGTCGCAGATGGGCGAGGCGGACTGAGGCCAGCCCCCCTCCGCCGCCGGCGCTGCCGGCACGCGACCTGCTGCGCGGGCCCTTCGGGGCCCTTTTTTGTTGTGGGACGTGCGGCATGGCCCGCCGCGACGGGTGCGGGCCGGGATGCCGAAGGGCGGTGGACAGTTGCGGAACCCACCGGAAGCTTGCGTGACTTTCCATTCGCAAATGAGAATGCATATCACAAATAATTAGAATACGACGCGCGGTCGCAGCCGACGGCCACCGGCGGCGGTGCCATCCGCGCCGGATCGGCAGCCTCCTGCAGCGTCCGCCAGCCAGTACGTGGACTTCCCCCGTCAGCCAGTGCTTCCCGGTCCGTTTTTTCCCGAAGTCCGCGTCCCATGCCGCTCCGTTCCGCCCCATTCCGCACACGCACTGCCTGCTCCCCGTTCCGCCCGTCCGCGCCCGCCCGCGCACTCGCACGCACCGGACTGTTCTGGGGTGCCGGGCTGCTCGCGGCCGCGCCGGTCGCCGGCTGGGCGCAGGCCGAACCAGCCGCCGCGCTCGGCGAGGTGCAGGTGAGCGCCGACCGCGCGGGCGAGGCCGCCACCCCCGCACGCCGCGCGCAGAGCGCATCGCGCCTCGGCCTGTCGGTGCTGGAGACGCCGCGCTCGGTGAGCGTGGTGGAGCGCGAGACGCTGGAGCAGCAGGGCGCCACCACGGAGCGCGACGTGCTGCGCAACGTCTCGGGCGTGGCCTCGCGCAGCGAGTACTACGGCTCGTATTCGCAGTTCTCCGTGCGCGGGCTGTGGGCCAACAACACCTACAACTACCTGCGGGACGGTGCCAAGTTCATGCACCTGATCGACCCGCCGCTCTTCAACATCGAGCGCGTGGAAGTGATCAAGGGCCCCGCCGCGCTGGAATACGGACAGGTGGCTCCCGGCGGGCTGATCCAGTACGTGAGCAAGCTGCCGCAGGCCGAGGCGCTGCGTTCGGTGCGCGCGGGCGTGGGCAGCCACGGCTGGCGCTCGGGCGAATTCGACCTGACCGGCCCGATCGACACCGAAGGCACCCTGCTCTACCGCCTGACCGGCGGCGCGAGCCGCGGCGGCAGCGCGGTGGACGGCATCACGCCCGAGAAGCGCGGCCTGGGCGGTGCGCTGGAATGGCGCATCACCCCGCAGACGCGCTGGCGCGTGCAGGCCGAGACCTATCGGCTGGAGACCACTTCCTACCCCGGCGTTCCGGTGCCGGTGCCCACCGATCCGCGCAGCGCCGACGCAGTCGACGAGAGCCGTTTCTACGGCGAACCCTGGCTGACCACCCAGGGCCGCATGCACTTTTACGCGAGCGAACTGACGCACCGCTTCAGCGACGCGCTGGACGCACGCCTATACGTGTCGCGCAACGAGACGGAGCGCGACGTGCTGCTGCCGATGCTCTCGGGCGTGTCCGGCAACCGCGTGGCGCGCAGCTACTGGCTGGCACCGGGCCAGAGCTACCGCTCGGACACGGTGCTGGCCGAGCTGCGTGGCCGCTGGACCACCGGAGCGGTCGAGCACCGCCTGCTCGCCGGGGTGGACTGGCGCGCGATGGAGAGCCGCTACGGCTCCAGCGGTACCGGCCCCCTGCCCGCCGTGGATCTGTGGAATCCGGCGACCGGCATCGCCGCGCCCGCCGCGGCCACGGGGTCGCCCGCCATCGCGAGCGACGCGCGCAACCCGGGCATCTACCTGCAGGACCGCATGGCCTGGGGCCCGTGGGCGCTCACGGCCGGCCTGCGCCACGACCGGCTGAAGGACCGCTATGTGAAGCCGCAACTGGACGCGAGCAAGACCCAGCCTTCGATCGCACTCAGCTACGAACCCATGCCCGGCACGATGGTCTATGCCAGCCATGCGCGCTCGTTCCAGGCGAACGTCGGCACGCTGCTCGCGGGCAACGTGGCCGCGCCGCCGTCCGAGGGCAAGCAGGTCGAGGTGGGCGTGAAGCAGGAGTGGCTGTCGCGCCGCCTGCTGACCACGGCGTCGCTGTTCGAGCTGGAACTCACCAACAGCCCGGCGAGCGATCCCGCCAACCCGGGTTACTCCGTGCTCACGGGCCGCCAGCGCATCCGCGGCCTGGAGCTGGAGGCCAAGGGCCGCATCGCGCCGGGCTGGACGGTGACGGCGCAGACCACCTTCATGGACCCGAAGGTGCTGGCCGACACGGTGGCCGGCGCCAACGTGGGCCACCGCGTGGCGCTGGCGACGAAGCGCACCGCATCGCTCTGGACGCAGTACCGCATCGCCGCGGTGCCGGGCCTCTGGGTGGGCGGGGGCCTCACGCACCAGGGCGACAAGTTCCTGGCCAACGACAACCGGCGCCGCCTGCCGGGCTACACGGTGGCCGATCTCGCGGTGGGCTACGAGATGGCCGGTGGCCTGCGCCTGCAGGCCAACCTGAAGAACGCCGCGGACAAGCGCTACTACCTCGACGGCACCAGCAACGCGGCCGGCTTCACCTCGGTCACGCCGGGCGAGGCGCGCGCGCTGCAGGTCACGCTCGACTACGCCTTCTGAACGGGAGACACGCCCTCCGCCCGCCCCTTATTCGCGACCACGCCATGAAACCCACCCACCCGCTCTGGAGATACCGCCTCGCCATCACCTCCCGCTCCCTGGCCGCCACGGCCGGCGGCTATGCGCTGGCGGCCGCCGCCACGGCCGCGGCCGCCACGGCGCTCGCGCTCGCCATGCCGCGCGTGGAAGCCGTGCTCACGGCCACGATGCTGTCGTGGCTGGTGTACGCGGGAGCGGCGGGCTGGGCCTTCTATGCGCGCACGGCGTGGTCGGCCTGGGCGGGCGTGCTGGTGCCGGCGCTGGTGCTGGGCGCCTGCGTGCTGGGCCCGCGCTGGTGGGGAGGCGCGGCATGAGCGGGCCCGTGCAGAACCCGGGAAAGTCCTCCGCCACGGAGGCCGTGCCCGAACGGGAAGGCTTCCGGCTGGCGATGTCGTGGGTGCACACCTGGGCGGGGCTGGTGCTCGGCTGGCTGCTGTTCGCGATCTTCGTGACCGGCACGCTGAGCTTCTTCAAGAACGAATTCAGCCTGTGGATGCGCCCCGAGATGCACGGGCTGCCCACCACCGCCAGCGCGGACGTGGCCGAGCGCGCCCAGGCCGCGCTGCACCGGCAGGTGCCGGGGGTGACGCAGTGGATCATGCGCCTGCCCGACGAGCGCCAGCCCGCGGCCTCGGTGCTGTGGCGCGACGCCAGCGGCGGCCGCTTCCAGAGCCTGCTGATGAACCCCACCACCGGCGAGAAGATCGCCACCCGCGACACCGTGGGCGGCGACTTCTTCTACCGCTTCCATTTCGAGCTGCGCACCGCGCACGGCGGGCGCTGGACGATCCAGGGCCGCTGGGTGGTGGGCGTGGCCACGATGCTGATGTTCGTCGCGCTGCTCACGGGCGTGGTGACGCACCGCCGCATCTTCAAGGACTTCTTCACCTTCCGGCCGGCCAAGGGCGGGCAGCGCGCGTGGATGGATGCGCACAACGTCTCCGGCGTGCTGGTGCTGCCGTTCTACCTCGTCATCACCTTCAGCGGGCTGATGATCTTCCACACGCTCTACATGCCCGCGGGCATGCAGGCCGCGTACGCCACGCCCCAGGGTACGGATTCGCAGGCCTACTTCGCGGAGATGCAGGGCGACGCGCCGGGCGCACGCAGCGCGCGGCGCGGGCGGACGGGCGCCGCGGAGCCCCTGCCGGAGCTGGACCTCGCCACGATGGTGGCGTCCGCGCACCGCACCTGGGGCGATGCGCGCATCGGCGGCATCTCCGCGCGCCGCGACGACAGCGGCACGGTGGTGGAGATCACGCGCCACGACGGCGACCGGCTGCAGTACGGCCCCGCGCGGCTGCGCTTCGATGGCGCCACCGCGCAGCCGCTCGCGCTCATCGATCCGCAGACGCCGGCCCTCAAGACCTTCCGGGTGCTGTACGGGCTGCACCTCGCGCGGTTCGCCGGGCCCGGCATGCGCTGGGTGCTGTTCGGCTTCGGCGTGATGGGCAGTCTGATGATCGCTTCGGGCCTGGTGCTGTGGACCGTGAAGCGGCGCGCGCAGGCGCAGCGCAAGGCAGCCGACGCGCGCATGCCGTTCGGCGAGCGGCTGGTGGCGAGCCTGAACGTGGGCCTCATGGGCGGGCTGCCGCTCGCCGTCGCCACGGTCTTCGCGGCCAACCGGCTGCTGCCCGTCGCCCTGCCGGGCCGGCCCGACGCCGAACTGGCCTGGTTCTTCGGCGCCTGGGGCGTGGGGCTCGCGGTGGGCATCCTGCGGCCCGACCGGCGCGGCTGGGCGCTGCTGCTGGGCGCGGCGGGCCTGCTGTTCGCGGCGCTGCCCGCGATCAACGCCGCCACCACGGGCGCGCATCTGGGCGTGACCCTGCCCGCGGGCGAATGGATGTGGGCCGGGATGGACCTGTCGTTCCTGGCCGTCGGCATCGTGTTCGGCGCGCTGGCGCGCCATCTGCTGCGGCGCCGCACTGCGGCAGCAGTGAAGCCGGCGCCCCGGGCGGCCCGCCCTGTCGCCGCCCCGGCCGTGCCTGCCGCGCAGAGCGTGCCGCCTTCCGCCACCACGCCGCCCCGGGGAGCCTGACCCATGCTGGAACTGCTGCTGTGCTTCGCCGGGTGGTCCGGCATCGCGCTGGGAATGGACCGCCACCACGAGGACGCCTGGGGCCGCGACGGCGATGCCGCGCGCCTGCGCGCCCTGCGCCGCGCGGGCTGGGCGGTGCTGGCCCTGTCGCTGGCCCTCGCGGTGGGGTGGCCGCGCACGGCGGCCAGCGTGCCGCTTTCCGTCACCTGGTGGGCGATCGCGCTCTCCGTATCCGCACTGGCCACCACCGCCGCCGCCACCTGGTGGCCGGGCCGCCTGCCGCGGCTGGCCGCCGCCGCCCTGGTGCTGGCCGCGCTGTGGGCCGTGCTGGGGCCGCTCGCCGCGGGTTGACGGCCTGGCCGGTCCCCCTCGCCGCTTTCGTTTCCGCACCCGCCGGTCCTTTGGAGACCGGCAGGCACCTTTCGTTTCTTCACGCAACCTGCTTTCAAGGAGCATACCGATGGCATCGACCTTCCGACCCTGGGCCACCGCCCTCTTCGCCGCCTGCGCCGCCGTGGCAGGCACCGCCCAGGCCCACCAGGTGTGGATCGAGTCCAGCGGCAACCAGGCCCGCGTGCAGTTCGGCGAATACGCCGACAACCTCGTCGAGAAGTCGCCCGGCGCACTGGACAAGTTCCAGGGCGTGCCGGTGCTGCAGGCCCAGAAGGCCGGCGCCACGGCGGCCACGCGCGTGGAAGGCCAGCGCACGGCCACCGCCTTCACCTATGCGCTGCCGGCCGCCGCCGACACGCTGTTCGCCGAAGCCCGCTACCCGGTGATCGACCGCAGCAAGGGCGGCAAGCCCGCGCTGCTCTGGCGTCCCGCCGCGCGCTGGGTGGCGGGGCTCTCGCAGCCGGTGGCGGCGACCGCGCCGCTGGACGTGGTGCCCACGGGCCGCGCGGGCGAGCTGCGCGTGGTGTTCAACGGCCAGCCGCTGCCCAAGGCACAGGTGATGCTCGTCGCCCCCTCGGGCTGGGCCCGCGAGGCCCACACGGGGGCCGACGGCACGGTGCAGTTCGCGCTGCCCTGGAAGGGCCAGTACGTGGCCGAGGTGAAGCACACCGACCCCACGGCCGGCGAACGCGACGGCGAGAAGTTCGGCGAGACGAGCTACCTGACCACGCTCACCTTCGCCCAGGCCGAGGGCATGGAATCGCCCGCCCTGCCGGCTGCGCCCACGCGCTGACGCCGCGCACCGCGCCCTGCAGATCCCCTGCCGCCCAGACGGCAGACGGCACATGCAGGGCCGCGGCCCGGGTGCCGGACCCACGGCGCCCTTTCTTCCAATTTCACCGTCCACCACGGCCTCCCGCGCGATCGCTGCATCGCTGCGGTAGCCCTGCTCTTTTCAGACCATGACCCATCCGATTCCGCAACCCGTCCTGCACGCCTGCCTGCCACCGCACGCGCGCCGCCGCGCGCCTGCTTCCGCCCTGGCCACGGCCGTCTCCGCCGCCCTTGCGGCGCTCTGCGCCGCGGGCACCGGCACGGCCGCCCATGCGCAGCCGGCTCCGGCGTCCGCGCCTGCCGCGGAGGCCACGCTCGCCCCCGTGACGGTGAATGCCGATGCCCAGCAGGAGAATCCCACTGCCCCGGTCGCCGGCTTCGTCGCGCGCCGTGCGCTCTCGGCCACCAAGACCGACACGCCGCTGATCGAGACGCCGCAGGCCATCAGCGTGGTCACCCGCGACCAGATGGAGGCCCAGGGCGCGCAGACGCTGCGCCAGACCACGGCCTACTCGGCCGGCATCGTGTCCAATTACTTCGACAGCCGCGTGGACAGCTTCAAGGCGCGCGGCGGCGACGTGACGCAGTACCAGGACGGCCTGCTGCGCACCTACGGCACCTACAACAACGTCAAGGTCGATCCCTACCTGCTGGAGCGCGTCGAGTTCCTGCGCGGTCCCTCGTCGGTGCTCTACGGCCAGGGCAGCGTGGGCGGGGTGCTGAACCTCACCAGCAAGCGCCCGCAGGCCGAGCCGCTGCGCGAAGTGCAGGTGCAGGTGGGCAACCACGCCCGCAAGCAGATCGCCGCCGACCTGACGGGCGCGCTCACGCAGGACGGGCAGTGGCTCTACCGGCTGGTGGCGGTGGGCCGCGACAGCGATTCGCAGGTGGACCACGTGAGCGACGACCGGTTGATCCTGGCCCCCTCGCTCACCTGGAAGCCGAATGCCGCCACGTCGCTCACGCTGCAGTTCACGCACCAGAAGGACAAGAGCGGTTCGCTGATCGGCTTCTTCCCGTGGCAGGGCACGCGCCTGCCAAGCGCCTACGGCCAGATCCCCACCTCGGCCTTCATCAGCGAGCCCGGCTGGGACGCCTACGACACCGAAAACAACTCCTGGGGCTACCTCTTCAGCCACCGCGTGAACGACGCCTGGACCGTGCGCCAGAACCTGCGCCGCACCGTGAGCGACGTCGATTACCGCAGCATGTACACGAGCTTCACGGCCAACCGCGCCACGGGCCGCCCGGCGCGCCCGGTGTTCGAGGCGGACAACCGCACGCTGCTGCGCGACGCCTCCTGGCAGCGCAACGCGAGCCGCCTGCTGATGGTGGATACGCAGGTCGAAGGCAAGCTCAGGGCCGGCGCCACCGAGCACACGCTGCTGGCCGGCGTGGACGCGCAGCGCAACGCCACCAGCCAGTCGTCGTGGTTCAAGACCGTGGGCGGCATCGACGTCTACGCGCCCGTGTACGGCAACTTCACGCCGCCGTCCGAATCCGACCTGGTGCGCCAGCCGGGCGTCACGCAGCGCCAGTGGGGCGTCTACCTGCAGGACCAGATCCGCTGGGACCGCTGGACCGCCACGCTCGGCCTGCGCCACGACAGCGCCAAGACCGAAACCGAGGGCCGCCCCGCCGCGGCCGTGGACGACACCGCTTGGACCAAGCGCCTGGGCGCCACCTACCAGATGGACGGCGGCTGGGCGCCCTATGTGAGCTATGCCGAGTCGTTCCAGCCGCTGGGCGGCGTGAACTTCTTCGGCGATCCGTACAAGCCGCAGCGCGGCGAGCAGTGGGAAGCCGGCGTGAAATGGCAACCCGAAAGCCGCGGCCTCTCGGCCTATGCCGCGGTGTACGAGCTGCGCGAGAAGAACCGCAAGACCTCCGACCCGACCAATCCGCTCAACAGCCTGCAGATCGGCGAAACCAAGACACGCGGCCTGGAGGCGGAACTCACCGCCAGCATCGCCCGCAGCTGGGACGCCACGCTCGCTTATGCCTACACCGACGCGAAGATCGCGCGCAGCAACGCGGGCGACCAGGCCCAGCCCGTGGCGGGAGTCTCGAAGCACACGGCGTCCGCCTGGCTGTCGCACCGCTTCGCCACGGGCGGACGCGGCCAGTGGACGGTGGGCGGCGGCGTGCGCTACACCGGCTCGCAGTGGAGCGGATCGTCCGCCATCTCCACGCCCGCGGCCACGCTCGCCGATGCGATGGTGGCCTACGACGCGGGCGACTGGCGCCTGGCCTTCAACGTGGTGAACCTGACGGACAAGGTGCAGATCACGCAGTGCCTGGCGCGCGGCGACTGCTTCTACGGCCAGCGGCGCACCTACATGCTGACCTCGACCTACCGCTTCTGACGCACGCGGCCGCGGGGCCGGGCCGCGGGAGCCCGGCTGCCGCGCCTCACTCGGGCAGCAGCCAGTGGCAGAGTTCCTCGGCCTGTTCCATGCACTGCTCCTGCTGCACCGCGCCGTAGGGCCAGCCGCCCACGAACAGCAGCGGCGGGATGGCCGCGCAGGGCACGCGGCCCTCGCCTTCCTGCCAGCCCTGGACGAAGGCGTCGTTGAGGGCATGGATCTCCGCCCGCGCCTGCATGGAAACATCCAGCACGTTGTGCCGGAAGGCCGCCCAGGCCTCGTCCTCGGACGCGGACCCTGCCGCGGAAGACGGCGGCCGGGACGTCTGCGCCCCGGGCGCACTGCCCGGGGCTTCGATCCCCGGCATGCCGGCAGCGCCTTCGTCGCCGGGCAGGCCGTGGGGCCAGCCGGCGTTCGCGCCCTGCTCGCCGTCCCCGGCAGCCTCGCCGGCATCGCAGACACTCTCCAGGATGCGGCCCACCCGCACGCCGAAGGCCGCCGTCGCGGTGTCGAAGGCGAGCACGCGCAGGGCATCGCCCGGCGAATTGGCCATCACGCAGATGTCGAACACGCGCGAGGCGCCCTCCTGCAGCACCTCGACCATGTCGCTCATGACGCGCACCAGCAGCGCGCCTCCGCTGCGGATCCGCACGGAGACCTGCCGGTCGGAGCGTGCCACCAGATGGGCGGCCAGCGATTCGGCCCACTTGCGCGAGGCGTCGTCGGCGAAGCCGGTATCGGCCAGCGCATGGCCGTCGTCCTTCCAGCGGATGTATTCGAGCGCCGCCTGCACCGGGGTGTGTTCCGGGCCGGCCGGATCGCACAGGAACATGGCGGAGATGAGCGGGTAGTAGTAGTCGTCGCGCACCTGCACGAGGCGGCGTACCACCTCGGGATTGCGCCAGTCGATGGGCAGGCACAGCGCGCGCGCGGCATCGCCCAGCGTCGCCTCGGGGTCGCGCAGGCAGTCCTCGAAGAAACGCGCACAGGTATGGTCCAGCCGGACGCGGCCGCGCAGGTCGAGGGACGCGCGGTGCACGATGCGGATCAGCGAGGTGGTGAGCCCGCCGCCTTCACGCAGCCGCCGCAGGCCGTCGGATTCCGGGCCCGCGGCGGCGCCCGGCCGCGTACCGGCGAAGGCCCCGGCGCCGCCCTGCCGGGCGTCGAACACGTGCACGTCGAGGCTGGCGCCCAGGCGGCGCGCCCGCTGCATCAGGTGGTATGCCGATGCGAGGCCCATGGCCCCGCCGCCGACAATGGCCACGTGCAGCACGTCGTCTGCGTCGCCGTGGTTTGACATGTTCTTCTCGATCTTGTCCGAGTGGTGCGGTCCCGGCCTGGCCTGATAGCGATCGCAAATCGACTGGGCACCGGGCCGGGGTAATTTCGATGACGACGCGAATGTAACCGTTTCGGGACTTGCGCGCTCCCGGTCCATGCAAGAAAGTCCCCGGGACCGGGGTCTGCGGGGACTTTCGCCGTCACGGGGGCCGCGGGAGGCCCCGGCCTGCGTTACACGTTGGTGATGGACACCGCGCGCGTGTTCAGGTGCGCCTCGATCGCCTCGGGGCCGCCCTCGGAACCGTAGCCCGAATCCTTGAGGCCGCCGAAGGGCAGTTCGGCGGAGGGCGACGCGGGCTGGTTGATCCACAGCATGCCCACTTCCAGCCGCTGCGACAGCAGGTGCGCATGCTTGAGGGAGCGGGTGAACGCATACCCGGCCAGGCCGTACGGCAGGCGGTTCGCCTCGGCGATGGCGTCCTCGATCTTCTCGAAGCCGCGCACCGCGGCCACCGGGCCGAAGGGTTCCTCGTTGAAGATGCGCGCGGACACCGGCACGTCGTCCAGCACGGTGGGCTGGAAGAAGTTGCCGTCGCCGCCGATGCGCTCGCCGCCGGCCGCGACCTGGGCGCCCTGCTGCACGGCATCCTGCATCAGCTCGGCCATCGCCGCGATGCGGCGCGGGTTGGCCAGCGGGCCCATCTGCGTGCCGTCGGCCAGGCCGTCGCCCACCTTCAGGCCCTGCGCATGGCGCGCCAGCGCGGCCACGAAATCCTCGCGGATGCTCTCGTGCACCAGGAAGCGCGTGGGCGAGATGCAGACCTGGCCGGCGTTGCGGAACTTCGCGCCGCCCGCGGCCTTGATGGCGAGTTCCACGTCGGCGTCGTCGGCCACGATCACCGGGGCGTGGCCGCCCAGCTCCATGGTCACGCGCTTCATGTGCTGGCCGGCCAGTGCCGCCAGCTGCTTGCCCACGGGGGTGGAGCCGGTGAAGGTGACCTTGCGGATGACCGGGTGCGGGATCAGGTAGCCCGAGATCTCGGCGGGGTTGCCGTAGACCAGGCCCACGGTGCCGGCCGGCACGCCCGCGTCGGCGAACGCGCGGATCAGCTCGGCCGGGCTGGCGGGGGTCTCCTCGGGCGCCTTCACGAGGATGGAGCAGCCGGACGCGAGCGCGGCGGCCAGCTTGCGCACCACCTGGTTGATCGGGAAGTTCCAGGGCGTGAACGCGGCCACCGGGCCGACCGGGTCCTTCAGCACGAGCTGGCGCACGGCGAGGCTGCCGCGCGCCGGCACGATACGGCCGTAGATGCGCTGGCCTTCGTCGGCGAACCATTCGATGATGTCGGCGGCGGCCATGGCTTCGACCTTCGCCTCGGCCAACGGCTTGCCCTGCTCCTGCGTGAGGATGCGGGCGATGGATTCGGCACGCTCGCGCATCAGGGCCGCGGCACGGCGCATGGTGCGCGCGCGCTCCACGGCGGGCATGTCGCGCCAGACCTCGAAGCCCTTCTGGGCGGCCTCCAGGGCGCGGTCGAGATCGGCACGGCCGGCATGGGCCACGCGCCCGATTTCCTTGCCCGTGGCCGGGTTGTGCACGGCGATGGTCTTGCCATCGGCGGCATCCTGCCATTCACCGGCGATGAAAAGGCGTGTGCTCGGATACGTCATGCAATGTGCTCCTGCGGTAGCTGATGGATGGGTGGTGGAGGGGCGTGCCCCCGGGCCTCGCCGGGGCCATGGCCCGGCTCGGCGGCAAAAGAAGCACTATAGGCCGGTTGGCGGTTCCCTGCAGCCGCGCAGGCGCACGACTGCGCCGCGTTTCCCATGTTGCGGACTTTTTCAGCGGTTCCACGCCACCGGCGTGCCGCCGGCCTGCGCGGCGGGCGCCTCGTCGCCCCAGCCGCCGCCCAGCGCCCGGACCAGCCCGACGGTGGCGGTGTATTGCGCCGTGCGCACCTGCAGGGCCTGGCGCCGGTTGCGCAGCTCGCTGCGGCGCGCATCCAGCAATTCGAGCTGGCTCACGAAACCGTTGCGGTAGCGGGCGTCGGACAGCCGCGTCGCCCGCACGGCCGCATCCACCGCGCGGCCCTGGGCTTCGGCCTGGGCGGAGAGCAGGCGCAGCGCGCCGAGCTGATCCTCCACCTCGCGGAAGGCACCGAGCACCTGGCCGCGGTGCGCCGCCAGCGCCTCATCCAGCCGGGCGCGCGCGGCGTCTTCCTCGGCCGCGCGGCGGCCGCCGTCGAAGATCGGCAGCGACAACAATGCCCCCACGCTCCAGGCCCGGGCCGACCAGCGGAACAGATCGCCCAGTTCCGGCGAGGCGAAGCCCCCGTTGCCGGTGAGCGTGATGGCCGGGAACCAGGCGGCCTGGGCCACGCCCACGCGGGCCTGCGCCGCCAGCACCGCGGCCTGCGCGGCCGACACGTCGGGCCGGCGCGCCAGCACGGTGCCAGGCACGCCGGGCGGGATCACCGGCAGCGCCGCTTCGGCCACCGCCGGCTGCACCGCGAAGCCGGTTGCCACGTCGCCGGTCAGCACGGCCAGCGCGTTCTGCAGCGCCACCTGCTGGCGCTCCATCGCCAGCGCCTCGGCCTCGGTGGCGGCCACCTCGGCCTGCACGCGGGCCAGGTCCAGCTCGGCCACATCCCCCGCCTGGTAGCGCCGCTGGGTGAGCCGCAGCGTATCGCGGTAGGCCGCGAGGCTTTCTGCCACCAGGGCACGCTCGGCCTGCACGGATCGCAGTTGCAGGTAGGTCTGGGCCACGTCGGACTGCACCAGCAGGCGGGTGCTCTGCAGCAGCGACGCGCGGGCCTGGGCGTCGAGCCGGGCGGCATCGCTCGCGCGGGACAGCCGGCCGAACAGGTCCGGCTCGTACGACACGCCCAGGCCGGCCGTGCCGAGCGTGGCCGGGCCCGTGCCCGCCGCGCTGCCGGCGCCCGCCTGGCGCGACACCCCGGCGGATGCGCCGACCTGCGGTGCCCGGTCGGCATCCGCCGAGCGCAGCAGCGCCCGGGCCGCGGCCAGGCGCGCCGCCGCCTGCGCGATGTCGGCATTGGCCTCGCCGGCGCGCTCCACCAGTGCGGTGAGCACCGGGTCCTGGAACGCGCGCCACCAGGCGCCCCGGGGTTGCGATTCGGCCGGGGGGGCGGTGGTCCAGTGCGCCGCGCCGCTGTCCGCGCCGGCCGTGGCCGCGGCCGGCGCCCGGTCCTGCGCGAACGCGGCGGGAACGGCCACGCCGGCATGCGGGTCTGGCGGCGCGAGCGGCGTGCCCATGCAGCCGGCCAGTACCAGGGCCGCCATCAGCACCGTTGCCGCCAGGGCTGGTCGCGGGAGGCCCAGGGACCGGGCCGCGGTGGAATCGTCGGAAGAGGAATGCATCGCTGTCGCTCCTTGTCGTTCATGCCGTGGCGTCATTCGTGGCTCCCGCGCGGCGCGGCCAGCACCGGCTGCGCACCCGCGCCCGTGCCGTGGCCGGCATCCGCATCGCCACCGGCCAGCGGCGCGGTGTGGCTGCCGTGCTGTTGCAGCGGACGGTTGCCCGCCAGGCGGCGCAGCACCACGTAGAACACCGGCGTGAGGAACAGGCCGAAGGCCGTCACGCCGATCATTCCGGCGAACACCGCCACGCCCATGGCGCTGCGCATCTCCGCGCCCGCGCCGGTCGAGAGCACCAGCGGCAGCACCCCCATCACGAAGGCCAGCGAGGTCATGAGGATGGGCCGCAGCCGCAGCCGGCTCGCCTCGATCGCGGCCTGCACCGGCGTGCGTCCGGCGAACTCCAGCTCGCGGGCGAACTCCACGATCAGGATCGCGTTCTTCGCCGACAGCCCCACCAGCACGATGAGCCCGATCTGCGTGAACACGTTGTTGTCGCCGCCGGAGAGCCACACCCCTGCCATCGCGGCCAGCAGGCCCATGGGCACGATCAGCACGATGGCGATCGGCAGCGTGAGGCTTTCGTACTGCGCGGCCAGCACCAGGAACACCAGCAGGATCGCGATCGGGAAGACCAGCACCGCCGAATTGCCCGCCAGGATCTCCTGGTAGGTGAGCTCCGTCCACTCGAAGCCGATGCCCTGGGGCAGCGTCTCGGCCGCGATGCGCTCGATGGCGGCCTGCGCCTGGCCCGACGAGAAGCCGGGCGCGGGCCCGCCGTTCACGTCGGCCGAGAGGAAGCCGTTGTAGCGCATCGCGCGCTCGGGTCCGAAGCTGGGCTCGATCTTCATGAGCGCCGACAGCGGCACCATCTCGCCCGTGGCCGAGCGCACCTTGAGCAGGCCGACGTCTTCCGCCCGCGCCCGGTAGGCCGCATCGGCCTGCACGCGCACGCTGTAGGTGCGGCCGAACTGGTTGAAGTCGTTGGCGTACAGGCTGCCCAGGTAGATCTGCAGCGTCTCGAAGATGTCCGTCACCGGCACGCCGAGCTGGCGCGCGCGGGTGCGGTCGATGTTCGCGAACAACTGCGGCACGTTGACCTGCCAGCTCGTGAACAGGCCCGCCAGTTCCGGCGTCTGGTAGGCCTTCGCCATGAAGGCCTTCACGGCCGCGTCCATCGCCTCGTAGCCGAGCGAGGCCCGGTCCTCGATCTGCAGTTTGAAGCCGCCCGTGGTGCCCAGCCCCGCGACCGGCGGCGGCGGGAACATCGCGATGAACGCATCCTGGATGCTGCCGAAGGCCTGGTTCAGCTGGCCCGCGACCGCGCCGCCGCTCTGGTCGGCGCGCCTGCGCTCGGCGAAGGGCTTGAGCGTGACGAACACGATGCCGGCGTTGGAGCTGTTGGTGAAGCCGTTGATCGACAGGCCCGGGAAGGCGATGGCGTCCTCCACGTTCGGGTTCTTCTTCACGATCTCGCCCATGCGGCGGATCACGTCGTCGGTGCGGTCCAGCGTGGCGCCGTCGGGCAGCTGCGCGAAGCCGACAAGGTACTGCTTGTCCTGCGCGGGCACGAAGCCGCCGGGCACGGCCTTGAACAGCCCCCAGGTGGCGAGCACCAGCGCGCCGTAGACCGCCAGCATCAGCGCCTTGCGGCCGATCACGCGGCGCACGCCGCCGCTGTAGGCCTCCGAGCCGCGGTGGAACACCCGGTTGAAGCGCCGGAAGAAGCCGCCCAGCACGCGGTCCATGCCGCGCGTGAGCGCATCCTTGGGCTCATGGTGGCCCTTGAGGAGCAGCGCGCTGAGCGCGGGCGACAGCGTGAGCGAGTTGATCGCGGAGATCACGGTGGAGATCGCGATGGTCACCGCGAACTGCCGGTAGAACTGCCCCGTGAGCCCGCTGATGAAGGCCAGCGGCACGAACACCGCCACCAGCACCAGCGCGATCGCGACGATCGGGCCGCTCACCTCGCGCATGGCGCGGTAGGTGGCCTCGCGCGGGGTGAGCCCCGCCTCGATGTTGCGCTCCACGTTCTCCACCACCACGATCGCGTCGTCCACCACGATGCCGATGGCCAGCACCAGCCCGAAGAGCGACAGCGCATTGATCGAGAAACCCAGCAGGTGCAGCACCGCGAACGTGCCCACCACCGACACCGGCACGGCCAGCAGCGGGATGATGGAGGCGCGCCAGGTCTGCAGGAACAGGATCACCACCACGACCACCAGCGCGATCGCCTCCAGCAGCGTCTGCACGACGGACTGGATGGAGGCGCGCACGAACTGCGTCGGGTCGTAGGCGATGCGGAACTCCACGCCCTCGGGCATGTGCTTCTGCAGTTCCGCCATGGTGGCGCGCACGTTGGCGGAGATCTCCAGCGCGTTCGAGCCCGGCGCCTGGAAGATGCCCATGCCCACGGCCGGATCGTTGTTGAGCAGCGAGCGCAGCGAATAGTCCGCCGCACCCAGCTCCAGCCGGGCCACGTCGCGCAGCCGCGTCACCGCCCCGTCGGCGCCCGTCTTGACGATGATGTCGCCGAACTCCTCCTCGGTCGCGAGCCGGCCCTGGGCGTTGATCGACAGCTGCATGTCCACGCCCTGCAGGCCCGGCGATGCGCCCACGACGCCGGCCGCGGCCTGCACGTTCTGGCCGCGGATGGCGGCCACCACGTCGCCGGCCGAGAGGCCGCGCTGCGCGACCTTCTGCGGATCGAGCCAGGCGCGCATGGCGTAGTCGCCGCCGCCGAAGATCTGCACCTGCCCCACGCCGGGAATGCGCGCGAGGCGGTCCTTCACGTTCAGCACGGCGTAGTTGCGCAGGTAGTCGATGCCGTAGCGTCCGTTGGGCGAGACCATGTGCACCACCATGGTCAGGTCGGGCGCGCTCTTGACGGTGGTCACGCCCAGGCGGCGCACTTCCTCGGGCAGGCGCGGCTCGGCCTGCGAGACGCGGTTCTGCACGAGCTGCTGGGCCTTGTCCGGGTCGGTGCCCAGCTTGAAGGTGACGGTGAGGGTCATCACGCCGTCGGTGGTGGCCTGGCTGCCCATGTAGAGCATGCCTTCCACGCCGTTGATGGATTCCTCCAGCGGCGTGGCGACGGTCTCGGCGATCACCTTCGGGTTGGCGCCCGGGTAGGTGGCGCGCACCACGATGGACGGCGGCGCCACTTCCGGATACTCGGAGATGGGCAGCACGCGCATCGCGATGAGCCCGGCCAGGAAGATGATCACCGACAGCACCCCGGCGAAGATGGGGCGGTCGATGAAGAAGCGGGAAAAGTTCATGGTTGGCGTCTTTCTCTTGGGGGCCGGGGCGCTCAGGCCGCCGGCTGGCGCGCGGCGCCGCGGGCCTGCGCGCCCTCGCCGCCCAGTTCCGCCTTGGCGGCCATCGGCACGTCCTGCGGTACTACCTGCATGCCCGGGCGCACCCGCTGCAGGCCGTTGACGACGATGCGCTCGCCGGGCTTGAGGCCGTCGGTCACCACGCGCAGCCCGTCCACCGGCGCACCCAGCCGCACCTCGCGGTACTCGGCCTGGTTGCCGGCGCCCACCACGAGCACGAACTTCTTGCTCTGGTCCGTGCCCACGGCGCGCTCGTTGATCAGCACGGCCTGCGTGCTGCGCGGCTGCGCCATGCGGATGCGCGCGTACTGCCCGGGAATGAGCGCGCCATCGGCGTTGTCGAACACGGCGCGCACGCGCACCGTGCCGCTCTTCGCATCCACCTGGTTGTCGATCAGCTGCAGGTGGCCCGCATGCGGCAGCGCGCCGCCGGTGCCGGTGCCCATCTGCACCTCGATGCTCTCGATCAGCGTGCGGGCGCTCTTGCCGGTGCGCAGCCCTTCCAGCGCGCGCGTCACCACCTGCTCGTCGGTGTCGAAACTCGCGTAGATAGGGCTCACCGACACCAGCGTGGTGAGCACCGGCGCGCCGGCCCCCGACGCCACGAGGTTGCCCTGCGTGACCTCGATGCGGCCCACGCGGCCGGCCACCGGGGCGCGCACCTGCGTGTAGCCCAGGTTGAGGCGCGCCGACTGCAGCGCGGCCTGCGCGGCGCGCAGATTGGCATCGGCCTCGCGCCGGGCGTTCACGCGCTCGTCGTGCTCGCGCTGGGCGATGGCGCGCTCTTCCCACAGGCGCTGCGAGCGCTCCATTTCGCTGTGGGCGTACGACAGGCGGGCCTGCGCGGCCACCACCTGCGCCTCGGCGCGGTCCACTTCGGCGGCGTAGGGTGCCGGGTCCACGGTGAAGAGCAGGTCGCCCTGCTTCACGAGCGCACCTTCGCGGAAATGCACGGCCTGCACCGCGCCCGCCACGCGCGGCCGCACCTCCACGCGCTGCACGGCCTCCAGCCGGCCCGAGAACTCGTCCCACAGCGTGACGTCCTGCTGCAGCACGGCGGCCACGGACACGGGCACCGCGGGCGGTGCTCCCCCGCCGGCGGCGGGCGATTCGGCATGCGAGCTGGAGAGCCCGAACACCGCGCCCGTGGCGGCGGCCAGCGCGGCGGCGGCACCGGCGGCGGTCCACCAGCGGCGGGCGGGCGAGAAAAGGGAATGGCGGGGTGACGGCATGGCAAGTCCTCCGTGTCTTTGGAATGCAGGAATCGGTTGAAAGAAGAGAAGCGAAAAATCGGTGATCGGCCTGCCGCGGGCAAAGCCATCCCCTCCGGCTGCTGCCAGCCGGAAAAAATCTGGAAAAGAAAAGCACCGCGCCGCAGCGTGTTTCGGCAACGGGCCGGATTGTCAAACCTCAACCATCGTTGAGGTCAATACCTGCCCGGAGAAATCCGCCATCGCGCGGTTGGTCGTCAGGCCGGCCACGCCGGCTCGGGTGCAGAAGTCAGCGTGGCGCCGGACATCGCCCGGCGGCGAACAGGAACGCGCGGAACCGCTCGCGGGCCTCGTCGGCGCACGGGCAGGCCTCGGGGCCGGGCTCCAGCAGCGCATCGGGCCAGCGCTCGGCCTTGCGCAGCACGTGCAGTTCCACCGGCAGGCCCGCGGCATCCAGCCGCGCGGCATAGGCGAGCGTTTCGTCGTGCATCGCATCGGTATCGCCCACCAGCAGCAGCGTGGGCGGCAGGCCCGCGAGGCGCTGGGCGGTGCCGGGCACGGCATAGGGGTGCTCGGCATCGCGGGCGCAGCGCAGGAACTTCTCCCACCCCAGCGCCCAGCGGCAGCCGGCCTCGCCCTCGGTCGCGGCCCGCAGCGATGCGGTGCCGGTGCAGGGGTCGAGCATCGGCGACACCAGGATCTGCCCCGCGAGCGGCGGGTGGGATTGGTCGCGCGCCATCAGGCACACGCCCGCCGCCAGATTGCCGCCCGCCTCCTCGCCCGCCACGTAGACCGGCGCGCCCGCGCCGGCCAGCCGCGTGCGGTAGCGGTACACCCACTGCAGCACGGCATAGCCGGTCTCCAGCGGCTGGGGAAACGGATGCTCCGGCGCCAGCGGATACGCCACCGACACCACCAGCGCCCCCGCCTCCTGCAGCAGCCCGGCGATGGTGCAGCCGCTGTCGAGATCGCCCGACACGAAGGCCCCGCCATGGAAGTGCACCACCAGCGGCGACGTCTCGCCGGTTTTCCTGCGGCCGTACATGCGCACGGCGACGTCCTGCCCCGGCGCCACCGCAATGGTGGACTCGGAGCGTGCGCCGTCGGGCGTGGAACGGAAAGATGGCTTGGTGGGCATGGCGGTGGTGGGCCGGAAACGTTCCGGTGGTGCAAATGTAGGCGGGCGAACCCGGACGATAAACCAGCCGTTGCGCGCCGCACTGTTTCCAAACCCCGAACAATCGGGGCCGCTGGCGCGTGTGAGAATTTGCCGGCCCGAGAAGAGGCACCGAGGAAGGAACGCCATGGACCAGATCCAGGCCATGCGCATCTACGCGCGGGTGGTGGAAGCAGGCACGTTCACGCGCGCCGCAGACTCCCTGCAACTGCCCAAAGCCACCGTCACCAAGCACGTCCAGGCGCTGGAAGCGCGCCTGCGCGTGCGGCTGCTCAACCGTACCACGCGCCGCGTCACCGTCACGCCGGACGGCGCGGCCTACTACGACCGGGCCGTGCGCCTGCTGGCCGACTTCGACGACATCGAAGCCAGCATGACCCATGCGCGCGCCACGCCCAGCGGCCGCCTGCGGGTGGACGTGGGCACCGCCATGGCGCGGCTGCTCATCATTCCGCACCTGGAGGAGTTCCATGCGCGCTACCCGGACATCCAGCTCGACCTGGGCGTGAGCGACCGCATCGTCGACCTGATCGGCGACAACGTGGACTGCGTGATCCGCGGCGGCGAGCTCACCGACCAGTCGCTGGTGGCGCGCCGCATCGGCCTGCTGGCGTTCGTCACCGTCGCCTCGCCCGCCTACCTGGAGCGGCACGGCACGCCGCGCGAACCGCTGGACCTCGAACGCGGCCACCAGAGCGTGATCTATTTCTCGCCGCGCACCTCGCGGCGCTACCCGCTGGAATTCCACAAGGACGGCGAATCGCTGGAGGTCGGCGGACCCTCGCGCCTGTCGGTGAACGAGAGCAACGCCTACCTGGCCGCACTGCTCGCCGGCCGCGGCGTGGGCCAGATCACCACCCTGCAGGCCCAGCGCTACCTGGACCGCGGCGACCTCGTGCGCGTGCTGCCCGAATGGAGCCATCCGCTGCTGCCGGTCTACGTGGTGTACCCGCCGAATCGGCACCTGAGCGCCAAGGTGCGGGCGTTCGTGGATTGGGCGGCGGAGCTGTTCGCGCGCGAACGCCATCTGCAGGGTTGATGGGTGCGGGAACGGCACCAGCGCCTATGCTCGGGCCCATGAATGCCCCATCGATTCCGCCGTCTCCTGGTCATCCGCCCGCCCCGCCCCCGCCTGCGCCGGCACCCCACCCTCCGGCCGCCCCGGCGGATGCCGCTGCGCCCGCGCCCGCGGCGCCTCCGCGCCAGCCCCGCAACCCGCTGCACGGCGTCACCCTCGAAGCCATGGTGGTCGCGCTGCAGCAGCATTTCGGCTGGCGGGGCCTCGCCGAACAGATCCCCGTGCGCTGCTTCCAGAGCGACCCGAGCGTGTCGTCGAGCCTGAAATTCCTGCGCAAGACGCCCTGGGCGCGCGAGAAGGTGGAGAGCCTCTACCTGTTCATGCTGCGCGAGCGCAGGCGGCAGGGCCCCTCCTCTTCGTGAACCGCAGGGCTCGGCACGGCATCGTGGAAACCGCTCCCACCGGACCGTGCCCACGCCCTCAGGCCGGCACCGGCACCAGGAAATCGCGGCTGATGCCCGCCCCCAGGTGGCTCACGCGGTCCAGGAACTGCGTGAGGTACGCATGCAGGCCGGTCGCGAGGATTTCGTCGATGCGGCCGTAGCGCAGGTCCGCCAGCAGGCGCCCCGCCTTGCGCTGGGTTTCCGCCGACTGGTCGTTGGCGACCACGGCGAGGTTGTCGGCCACCTCGCGCAGGCTCGCGTGCAGCGAGCGCGGCATGTCGGCGCGCAGGATCAGCAGGTCGGCCACGCGCTCGGGCGTGATGACGTCGCGGTACACCTTGCGGTAGATCTCGAAAGCGGACACGCTGCGCAGGATCGCGCTCCAGTGGTAGAAGTCGAACTCCTGCGGCGCCGCGCGGTTGCGGTTGCGCTCGCGCAGCGAGCCGTGGAAGTCGCTCTGCACGGCGTGGAACTTCACGTCCAGCAGGCGCGCGGTGTTGTCGGCGCGCTCCAGGAAGGTGCCCAGCCGCAGGAAGTGGAAGGCCTCGTCCTGCAGCATCGTGCCCAGCGTCACACCGCGCGAGAGGTGCGAGCAGTGCTTCACCCACTCGAAGAACGCCCCCGGGTCGCGCTCGAAATCGCGCCCCTTCAGCTGCCGGTGCAGCTCCAGCCAGGTCTGGTTCTGCGTCTCCCACACTTCGGTGGTGAGCGCGCCGCGCACCGCCCGCGCGTTCTCGCGCGCCGCCCGCAGGCAGGACAGGATCGACGACGGGTTGTCGCCGTCGCGCACCATGAATTCGAGCACGCCTTCGCGCGTGACCTCGCCGTGGCGCGCGGTGTAGGCCGGGATCAGCTCGCTGATGGAGAGCAGGCCCAGCCAGCTCTCCTGCGCCACGTCGGCCGACTGCGGCAGCAGCGAGGTCTCGTAGCTCACGCTGAGCATGCGGGCGGTGTTTTCTGCCCGCTCGGTATAGCGGGACATCCAGAACAGATGGTCGGCGGTGCGGCTCAGCATGCGTCCTCCCCGGGCAGAAAACCCCGCACGCGCTGCGCGCGCAGGCTGTGTTGTCGCGAAGGCGCGCCTGCGGCACGCCTTTCTGCCCGCTCGGTGGTGCGGGACATCCAGAACAGATGATCGGCGGTGCGGCTCAGCATTTTTATTTCCCCTCCATAGACTGCGACATGGCCATGGAGCCCGGAGCGCCCATGGTCTGCGCCATTCCGCCCAGCGACTGCGCCATGGCCCCGCCCTGCACGCCGTTGCCGTTCACGTCGCCCTCGCCCAGCACCCAGGTGTCCTTGGTGCCGCCGCCCTGCGACGAGTTGACCACCAGCGAGCCTTCCTTCAGCGCGACGCGCGTGAGGCCACCGGCCACCATCTGCACCTTCTGGCCCGAGAGCACGAAGGGCCGCAGGTCGATGTGGCGCGGGGCGATGCCCGATTCCACGTAGGTGGGGCAGCTGGAGAGCGAGAGCGTGGGCTGCGCGATGTAACCCGCGGGGTTCGCCAGCAGCGCGGCGCGGAATTCCTCGATCTCGGCCCGGGTCGCGGCCGGGCCGATCAGCATGCCGTAGCCGCCCGCGCCGTGCACTTCCTTCACCACCAGTTCGTGCAGGTGGTCGAGCACGTAGTTCAGGTCGTCCTTCTTGCGGCACATCCACGTGGGCACGTTCGCCAGGATGGGTTCCTCGCCCAGGTAGAAGCGGATCATCTCCGGCACGTAGGGGTAGACGGACTTGTCGTCGGCGATGCCCGTGCCCACCGCATTGCAGATCGCCACGTTGCCCGCGCGGTAGGCGGCCATGAGGCCGGCGCAGCCCAGCGTGGACGTGGGGCGGAACACCTGCGGATCGAGGAAGTCGTCGTCCACGCGGCGGTAGATCACGTCCACGCGCTGCAGCCCGCGCGTGGTGCGCATGTAGACGAAATTGTCCTTCACCACCAGATCCTGCCCCTCGACCAGTTCCACGCCCATCTGCTGGGCGAGGAAGGCGTGCTCGAAGTAGGCGCTGTTGTACATGCCGGGCGTGAGCACCACCACCGTGGGCTCGGCCGCGCCGGCCTGGGCGCTGGCGCGCAGCGTGTCCAGCAGCAGGTCGGGGTAGTGGGCCACGGGCGCCACGCGGTGGCTGCGGAACAGGTCGGGGAAGAGCCGCATCATCATCTTGCGGTTCTCCAGCATGTACGACACGCCGGAAGGCACGCGCAGGTTGTCCTCCAGCACGTAGTAGATGCCGTTGCCCTGCCCGTCCGGCGCGCGCACGATGTCGATGCCGGCGATGTGCGCGTACACGTCCCGCGGCACGTCCACGCCCGCCATCTCCGGCCGGAACTGCGCGTTGCCCACGATCAGGTCGGTGGGCACGATGCCGGCGTGCAGAATGTCCTGCCCGTGGTAGATGTCGTGGATGAATCGGTTGAGCGCCGTCACGCGCTGTACGAGCCCCTGCTGCATCCGCGCCCACTCGTGGGCGGGAATGATGCGCGGGATCAGGTCGAACGGAATCAGCCGCTCGGTGCCCGCGCCGTCCTCGTCCTTGGCGCCGTAGACCGCGAAGGTGATGCCCACGCGGCGGAAAATCATCTCGGCCTCGGCGCGGCGCGCTTCCATGGTCTCGGCCGGCTGGCGCGACAGCCACTGGGCGTAGCGCTGGTAGTGGGAGCGCACATCGCTGCCGTCGAACGGCAGCATTTCGTACATCTCGTCGAACTTCTGCATCAGGGGTGCCTCCTGCAGCCAGCATAGCAAGTTGCAAGCCTGCTCTGCCGCTGGATGCGCCGCACGCATGCAGGACGCCGCCGAATCCGTGCGTCAGCTCTGCACGGCCTTGCCCCGGCGAGGGCTCGCGGTTCCCTGAGCGGCGGCCCTCGTCGCCGCGGGCGGTGGCGCATGGTGCCAGTAGCGCCGTGCATCCATGCGTTCGCAGCGCCAGTGCAGCGGCCGGGCCGACCGCCACTCCCACGCACCGCAGGACGGCGAGTCCACGACGTGCGCGCCCCGCTCCGCATAGCGGGCCAGCACGTCTGGCGCCGGATGGCCGTAGCGGTTGCGGTAGCCGGCCTGCACCACCGCGGTGCGCGGCCGTACGGCATCCAGCAGCGCCGGGCCCGAAGACGTCCGGCTGCCGTGGTGGGGCACCAGCAGCACGTCGGCGGGGGCCAGCACGCCCGCGGCCGCCAGCGCCGCTTCCTGGGCCCGGCCGATGTCGCCGACGAGCAACGCGGAGGCGCCCTCGCCTGCGACTTCGCCCTCGTGCTCGCCCGTGCCCTCCTCGCGGCCCACACCCGGGCCCGTGCGGCGGGGCATGCCGGGCGGGGCCGCCGTGATGCGCAGCACGCAACTCGCGCCATTGGTGCCGTCGTCGCGGGTGCTGCGGTGGGACCGCAAGGCACCCTGCGCATCGAGCGCGCCGGAGGGCGGATGCAGCACTTCGAAGCGCACGCCGTCCCATGTCCACTGCCGGCCGGCTTCGCAGCGGGTGATGGTGCGCGAGCCCTGCGCTTCCAGCGCGTGGCCGTCCTCCAGCGAGCCCCAGAGCTCCGCCTGCGGATGCGCGGCCAGCACGGCGGCGGCCCCGCCCGTGTGGTCGCTGTCGCGGTGGCTCAGGAGCAAGCGGTCCAGCCGCTCGCCCCGTGCCCGCAGCAGCGGCACGAGCACGCGGTCGCCGGCATCGCTGCCCGGCCCGAAACGCGGGCCGGCGTCGTAGAGCAGCGCATGGCCGGCCGTGCGCACCAGCACCGCATTGCCCTGGCCCACGTCGGGCGCAAGCAACTCGAACTGCCCGTGCGCGGGCCGTTCCGGCTGCCACCACAGCACGGGCAGCAGCAACGGCAGGCCCAGCAGGCGCAGCGGCACGGGCAACCGCAGCACCAGCAGCACACCGCCCGCCACCCCGGCCACGCCGGCCCAGAGCGGCGCAGCGGGCAGCGACACAGTCGCCCAGGGCCAGGCCGCGAGCCACTGCAGCCATGCCGCGAACGGGACGAGGCAGGCAGCGGCTGCCGACCACAGTGGCGCCCACAGCACGCCCAGCAGCGCCAGCGGCGTCACGACCAGCGTCATCCACGGGATCGCCGCGAGGTTCGCGACGAAGCCCACCACCGACATCTGCCCGAACAACAGCACCGTGAGCGGCGTCAGCGCCAGCGTCACCACCCACTGCTCGCGCAGCAGCGCCAGTGCGCGCCCGCCCAGCCGCCGTACCGCGCTGCCCGCCGGCATGCCGGCGCCGGATGCTCCCGCATCGGATGCGAACAGCACCGCCACCGCCACGAAGCTGAGCCAGAAGCCCGCCTGCAGCAGCGCCCACGGATCGGCGGCCACCACCGCCGCGCCCGCCAGCAGCCACACCTGCGGCCACGGCCAGCGCCGCCCGGACAGCCGCAGCGCGCCGATCACCGCCAGCATGCACACCGTGCGTTGCGCCGGTACCGCCCAGCCGCTGAAGAGCGCATACGCCGCCGCCAGCAGCACGCCGCCCGCCAATGCCGCCCAGGGCGCCGGTACCACCAGGCAGAGCAGCCCGGACCGCCGCCAGAGCCAGCCCACCACCGCCGCGGCGATCCAGGCGAACAGCGTGATGTGCAGCCCGGAGATGCTCACGAGGTGCGCCACGCCCGTCGCGCGGAACACGTCCCAGTCGGCCCGGTCGATCGCGCGTTGGTCGCCCGTCACCAGCGCCGCGACCACGCCTGCGGCACGGCGTCGGGCCTCGGCTTCCGAATGGCTGCCGCCCGCCGCGTCCGCGTCCGCGTCTCCGCCGCTTCCGCCGCCATCGCCACTGCCGTTACCGTCGCCCGTCCCGCGCCCTGTCGGCGGAGCCAGCCGCGCGAGGATCGCATCGCGCACGTGCTGCCGTGCCTGCTCCACCGGATGCCGCCACCACGGCGCCGCCTCCCGCCGCACGGGCGGTGCGTCGCGCGGGCCGGCACGCACCGTTCCGGTGGCCTGCACGCCCTGCTCCCACAGCCACAGCTCGGCATCGAAGCCGCCGGGATTGCGCAGGCCGTGCGGAGCGACGAGGCGCACCGTCATTTCCCAGCGCTCGCCGGCACGCACGGCGGGAATCGCCAGGGCGGGAGGCACGGGCTCTGCAGCCGATCGGGCGGACGACGATGGCGACGCAGAAACGCCCTTCTTTCCACCGCCCCCGCGGGCGAACCAGGGCACACCAGCCGACCATGCCACGTCGATCACTGGCGGAATCGCGACGGGGCGGCCTGGGGCATGGGGGACGTCCATGCCGGCTGCCTCCGCGGCAGCGCCGCTCAGGTCATCGGGCGCCCGATCCTGATCCTGATTCAGGTTCCGGTCCTCTTCGGCGCGCTTCTTCCGGCGCTTCGGCTTACTGCCGCTGCCGTCCACCAGCCACGCCGACTCCACCTCCAACCGCAAGCGCACGCCTGCATCGGTCGGTTGCGGCATCGCAGCCACCACGGCAATCACCCGCAGATCGCGTCCCTCGAGCGCGGGCGCCAGTGCGTCCGAGAGGAAGGCTCCCGCGCGCAAACCGCAGGACGCGAAGGCCATCGCAGCCGCGGCGGAGAAGGCAAGCAGCCATCGACCCGGCAGCCGCGCGCCACCGGCAGCAGGGGGGCGCGTCCTGAGCGTGGCCAGTACGGCTCCGGCGGCCAGCAGCAGGGCCAGGTAAGACCGCACGGGCCAGAGCGCAGGCTGCGTGAGTTGCACCAGCGCACCGGCGACGCTGCCGAGCAGCAGCGCGGGCCAGAGCCAGCCGGGTGCGTCAGGAAGCGGATACCCGGAAGAACGTTGCGGCGAGGAGGCCCGCGGTGGCGTGGGTGGAAGCGGCACGCTCATGCGGCCCGCATGCTAGGGCCGTATCCACTGCGGACACCGGCATGAAAAATCATGCAAGCCATGCGCATAAGTGGGTTGCCATGGTCGTCGTCAGCCTGTAGCTCCGATGCGCAAGGCTCCAGGTCCCCGGGAAGCAGGGCTGGACAGGCCGCGGACCGGGCGCAGAATGACCCCAGGGAGGCCATCACCCCTCCAGGAGACATCCCATGAAAGTCGAAGGCCAGTGCCACTGCGGCGCCATCGCCTATGAAGCCGACGTCGAGCCGGGCAGCATGACCGTCTGCCATTGCAACGACTGCCAGATCCACTCCGGCTCGGCGTTCCGCGCCAACATTCCCGCGCCGGCGGCCGGCTTCCGGCTGATCCGGGGGGCGCCCCGCACCTATGTCAAAACCGCCGAGAGCGGTGCGCAACGGCTGCTCGCGTTCTGCCAGCACTGCGGCACGCCGCTCTATGCCTGCGCGGCCGAGGCGCCCACCGCCTATTCGCTGCGAACCGGCGCGATCCGGCAGCGGCACGACCTGGGCGCACCGAAGCGGCAGATCTGGGCGAAGCGGCGCATGGCCTGGGTGGAGCTGCCCGACGGCGGGGGGTGCTTCGACGCGCAGCCCTGACGCACTGGCAAGGGCATGCCGGGCAGGCTCTGCCGCCACGCCACGCCACGCCACGACCCGGTCCCCGGCTCCGTCCGTGTGTACCATCGCTCCTGCCGCCGGCCTGCCGGGCCCTGCCTCGCCGCGCGCGCCGGCGGCCGGCATTCCGCCACCGTTTTTTTCTTCACCCTCTTCCATCCGACCGACCATGAGCATCTACGACAAACTCGCCGCCCTGAACATCACGCTGCCCCCTGTCGCCACGCCGGCCGCCGCCTATGTGCCCTACGTGCAGACGGGCAACCTCGTCTTCCTGAGCGGCCACATCGCGCGCAAGGACGGCAAGCCGTGGGTGGGCCAGTTCGGGCGCGACATCGCGACGGAAGACGGCAAGGCCGCGGCGCGTGCCGTGGCGATCGATCTGCTGGGCACGCTGCATGCGGCCACGGGAGGCGACCTGAACCGCGTGCAGCGCATCGTCAAGGTGATGAGCCTGGTGAATTCCACGGGTGACTTCACCGAACAGCACCTCGTGACCAACGGCGCGAGCGAGCTGCTGGGCGAGGTGTTCGGCGACAAGGGCAAGCACGCGCGCAGCGCCTTCGGCGTGGCGCAGATCCCGATGGGTGCCTGCGTGGAGATCGAGCTGATCGCCGAGCTGGTCTGACGCGGTGAACGCCGTGAACACCGCCGCAGTTCCGTCGACCTCCATGGCGGTGCCGGCGCCGGCTGGCGCCGCGACGCCGGAGAACGCGCCGGCCGGCGAGCCGCCGCTGGTGCTTTCCGTCCAGTCGCACGTCGCCTTCGGCCACGTCGGCAACGACGCGGCGATGCTGCCGCTGCAGTTGCTGGGCATCCAGCCGGTGGCGGTGCACACGGTGCAGTTCTCCAACCACACCGGCTACGGCGAATTCAAGGGGCAGGTGTTCCCGCCCGCCCACATCGCCGACGTGCTCGACGGCCTGCGTGCCCGCGGCGTGCTGCAGCGCTGCACGGCGGTGCTCTCGGGCTACCTGGGCGATGCCGGCGTGGGCGAGGCCATCCTGGCCGCGGTGCAGGAGATCCGGGCCGCGCGCCCGGCACTGCGCTACCTGTGCGACCCGGTGATGGGCGACGTGGGCCGGGGCGTGTTCGTGCGCCCGGGCATCCCCGAATTCCTGCGCCGGCGCGCGCTGGCGCAGGCCAGCATCATCACGCCCAACCAGTACGAATTCGAGCTGCTGCACGGCGCGCCGCTGGCGTCGGTGGACGAGGCGATCGCCGCCGCGCGGGCGCTGCTGGGCGACGCGCCCGGCACCGGCCCCTCGCTCATCGTGGTGACCAGCCTGCGCACGCCGGACCTGCCGCAGGACCGGCTGGCCACGCTCGCGGTGACGGGCGACGCGGCCTGGCTGGTGCGCACGCCGTACGTCGATCTGCAGCCGCTGCCCAACGGCATGGGCGACGTGTTCTCTGCCGTGCTGCTCGGCCACCTGCTGCGCGGCGCGGCCACGCCGGACGCCGTCTCGGGCGCGGTGAGCAGCCTCTACGCGCTGGTGTCGCGCACCACGCCCGGCCAGCGCGACCTGCCCCTGGTGGCCTGCCGCGAGCAGATCGCGCAGCCCTCGGAGCGCTTCGCGGCCGAGCCGGTGGGCGGCGCAGCGCGCTGACCGGCGCCCTCCGGGCGATCCGGCCCCGGCACCGGGCCCGCGTTCCGCGCCTCAGGCGCGCTCAGAACGTTTCCCAGTCGTCGTCGTTCTGGCTGGCCTTGCGCGGCGGCGCAGGTGGTTGGGGCGCGGGCGCCTGCGCCGCGGACGCGGCCTGGGCCGGACGTCCGGGCAGCGCGGGGGCCTTGCCTGCGACCGATCTGGCGGCGGCTGGCGCGCTCGGCCGGACCGGCGCTGCGACGGCCGGGCGTGTGGATGCCGATGCAGATACAGATGCCGAGGGAGCAGCGGATGCCGGAGCGAACGCGGCCGCCGGTACGGCCCTGGCCGCGGGCGGCGCGACCGGCACGGCCGTCCCCGGCATGCCGTGCAGGCCCCCATCGCGCAGCCGGAAGGCGGACATCAGTTCGGACAGCATCGCCGCCTGCGACTTGAGCGAGCCGGCCGCCGCGGCGGCCTCCTCGACCAGCGCCGCGTTCTGCTGCGTCACCTGGTCCATCTGTCCGATGGCCTGGCTCACCTGTTCGATGCCGCTGCTCTGCTCCGCACTCGCGGCGCTGATCTCGCCCATGATGTCGGCCACGCGCCGGATGCTGTCCACCACGGATTCCATGGTGCGCCCGGCCTGCGCGACCTGCTGGGAGCCTTCGTCCACCTTGGCCACCGAATCGCCGATCAGCGCCTTGATGTCCTTGGCGGCCTCGGCGCTGCGCCCCGCGAGCGCCCGCACCTCCGACGCCACCACGGCGAAGCCCCGGCCCTGCTCGCCCGCGCGGGCGGCTTCCACGGCGGCATTCAGCGCCAGGATGTTGGTCTGGAAGGCGATGCCGTCGATCACCCCGATGATGTCGGCGATACGGCGCGACGAGGCATCGATGGCGCCCATGGTCTGCACCACGCCGGCCACCACCTGCCCGCCCTCGCCCGCCACCTGCGAGGCGTGCGCGGCGAGCTGGTTGGCCTGCCGGGCGCTGTCGGCGTTCTGCCGCACGGCGCTGGTGAGCTGCTCGATCGAGGCGGCCGTCTGCTGCAGCGCGCTCGCCTGCCGCTCGGTGCGTGCCGACAGGTCCTGGTTGCCCGCATCGATCTCGCGCGCGGCGACGGCGATGCTGTCGGCGCCGCTGCGCACCCGGCCGGTGACCTGCGCCAGGTTGTCGTTCATCCCGCGCAGCGCCTCCAGCAGTTGCCCGGTTTCGTCGCGCGTGGTGACGGCGACCGTGGTGGTGAGATCGTTGGCGGCCACGGCCCGCGCGACGCGCACGGCCTCGCCGAGCGGGCGCGTGATGCCACGGCTGATCCACAGGCCGATGGCGGCGCCTGCCGCCAGGGCGAGCACGGTGGCGATGATCACGGCCGTGCGGGTCTGGAGGTATCCGGCCTCGACCTGCCCCAGGGCTGCGTCGATGCTGCCGCGCTGCAGATCGAGCAGTTGCTGCACGTTCTTGAGGTACTGCAGGGTGAGCGGCTGGAACTCCTGGGTGAACAGGCGCTGCGCTTCGTCCGGCCGCTCCTCGCGCTTGGCCTTGTAGAGCGCATCGCGGGAAGCGAGGTACGCCACGCGCGTCTTCTGGATCTCGGCCATCAGCGCTTTTTCCTGGTCGGACTGCGACAGTGCATCGATGCGCTTGAGCAGATCACCCGACTGGCGCGACGATGCGGCCGCCTCCTCCGCGAACCGATCGCTCAATGCCTGGTCGCTGCTCAGTGCCACGGCCTTGGTGCGCTGCACGCTCGTATGGATGTTGCGCGACCAGTCGCTGATCAGGCGCTCCTTGAGCAGTGCCTCGGATCCCACGCCCTTCACCGAGCGGACCATCGATCCCATGGTGGTGAGGCCCAGCATGTTCATCAGGAACATGACGATCAGGATGAGTGCGAACCCCAGGGCGAGCCGGGTGGAAATCTTCAGGTTTTTCATGCGGCGGCTCCTGCGCGACCCCACGGCAGACAGTGCGGCTGGAGTCGCCGCAGCCTCTCCGTGTTCGCGTCCCGCGGATGGTGCACCCAACCCTGCCGAAACACCAATGCGCGTTTACACCATTCCAGACGCGCGATGCGGCGGCGCAACAAAAAAGGCCGCCATGGCGATGGCGGCCTTCGGGAACACAGGCACGGACCTGAAGCGGCTCACGAACCCGGCGAACCGGTTCCGGCGACGCGCTCTTACTCGACGCGCTGCACCGCGTTCGGCTTGAAGCCCAGATCCGCGGCCTTGCCCTTGCGCCCGCGCGGGAAGCGCGCATTGTTCAGGCTGCGGATCTCCAGCGTCTCGTCGCGCTCCTTGCCGCCGCGGCCCACGCCCGCGATGCGCACGCTGCGCGTGTACGCCGCCGCGCCGGCCAGGGTGTCCTTGGGCTCCAGGTCGATGAGCATCAGACCCCGGCCGCCGTTGGCCATCTGCTTGAGTTCGGCGATCTCGAAGGTCAGGATGCGACCGCCCGCCGAAGCGCAGCACACGTGCGTGGCCGGCGCCAGCGGCTGGCTGCCGTTCGTGAACGCCGCGTGCGACGGCCGGCAGAGCTGCTCGCCCTCGCCCAGCGAGATGAACGCCTTGCCGCCGCGGTTGCGCGCGGTCATGTGCTCCACGGCGGCGATGAAGCCGTAGCCGCCCGAGCCCGCGAGCAGCAGCGCCGCATTGGCCGGTCCGGCGAAGTAATGCACCGGCTGCGTGCCGGCCTCCAGGTCGATCAGCGTGGTGATCGGCTGGCCGTCGCCGCGCGCGCCGGGCAATTGCGCAACCGCCACCGAATACACCCGGCCGTTGCTGCCGAAGGCGATGAGCGTGTCGACGGTGCGGCATTCGAAGGTGCCGTAGAGCGCGTCGCCCGCCTTGAACGCGAAGGTGCCGGCATCGTGGCCGTGGCCCTGGCGCGCGCGCACCCAGCCCTTCTGCGAGACCACCACCGTCACGGGCTCGTCGACCACCTTCACTTCGGCGGTGGCGCGCTTGTCGGCCTGGATGAGGGTGCGGCGCGCGTCGGCGAACTGCTTCGCGTCCTGCTCGATTTCGCGCACCATCAGGCGGCGCAGCGAGGCGGGGTTGGCGAGGATGTCTTCGAGCTTGCCCTGCTCCTCGCGCAGTTCCTTGAGCTCCTGCTCGATCTTGATCGCTTCGAGCCGCGCGAGCTGGCGCAGCCGGATTTCCAGGATGTCCTCGGCCTGCCGGTCCGAGAGGCGGAAGCGCTCGATCAGCGCGGCCTTGGGCTCGTCGGCCGTGCGGATGATCGCGATCACCTCGTCGATGTTGAGCAGCACGGTCTGCCGCCCTTCGAGGATGTGGATGCGGTCCAGCACCTTGGCGAGGCGGTGCCGGCTGCGCCGCGTGATGGTCTGCTGGCGGAAGGCGATCCACTCCTCCAGCATGCGCCGCAGCGACTTCTGCACGGGCTTGCCGTCCAGGCCCACCATGGTCAGGTTGATCGGCGCGGAGGTCTCCAGGCTGGTGTGCGCGAGCAGCGTGGTGATCAGCTCCTGCTGCGGCACCTTGCCGGTCTTGGGCTCGAACACGATGCGCACGGGCGCGTCCTTGCTCGACTCGTCGCGCACCACGTCCAGCACGCCTAGCACGGTGGCCTTGAGCTGCGTCTGCTCCTGCGAAAGCGCCTTCTTGCCGGCCTTGACCTTGGGGTTGGTGAGTTCCTCGATCTCTTCGAGCACCTTCTGCGCGGAGACGCCGGGCGGCAGTTCGGTGACCACCATCTGCCACTGGCCGCGCGCCAGGTCCTCGATCTTCCAGCGCGCGCGCACCTTGAGGCTGCCGCGCCCCGTGCGGTAGGCGTCCTGGATGTCGCCGGGGCTGCTGATGATCTGGCCGCCGCCGGGGTAGTCCGGGCCCGGCACCATCGCGGCGAGTTCCTCGTCGGCGAGCTTCGGGTTCTTCACCAGCGCCACGCAGGCGTCGGCGATCTCGCGCAGGTTGTGGCTCGGAATCTCGGTGGCCAGGCCCACGGCGATGCCGCTCGCGCCGTTGAGCAGCGCGAACGGCAGGCGCGCGGGCAGCTGACGCGGCTCCTCGGTGGAGCCGTCGTAGTTGGGCACGAAATCGACCGTGCCCTGGTCGATCTCGTCGAGCAGCAGGCTGGCGATGCGCGTGAGCCGCGCCTCGGTGTAGCGCATGGCCGCGGCGCCGTCGCCGTCGCGGCTGCCGAAGTTGCCCTGCCCGTCGATGAGCGGATAGCGCTGGCTGAAATCCTGCGCGAGCCGCACCAGCGCGTCGTAGGCCGACTGGTCGCCGTGCGGATGGAAGCGGCCCAGCACGTCGCCCACCACGCGGGCGCTCTTCACGGGCTTGGCCGGCACGTTGCGCGTGGGGCCGCCATAGGCCAGGCCCATGCGCTCCATGGCGAAGAGGATGCGGCGCTGCACCGGCTTCATGCCGTCGCACACGTCCGGCAGCGCGCGGCCCTTCACCACCGAGAGCGCGTACTCCAGGTAGGCGCGCTGCGCGTAGCCGGCCAGGCCGAGCTGGTCGTCGGACGCGGGCTGGGTGAAGTCGAGGGTGGGTTGGTCGTTGTCGCTCATGCGTGGGAAAGGATGGAGAGAAAAACGCGGCAGCCGGTGCGCCGCGGTGTCGTTCGAAAAGTCAGGGCGCGCCCTGCGCCAGCGGCGCCGCCAGTTCCATGCGCACGCGGCCTGCGGCGGCTCCGCGCCCCGCGGCCACCGGCGGCGGCGCGGGCGCCACGGCGGCGGGCTTGAGCAGCGCGTACAGCCCGAGCACGCTCTTCACGTAGTTCTGCGTTTCGCGGTAGGCGGGAATGCGGCGGCCGGCGCGCTGCACGGCCCCCTCGCCCGCGTTGTAGGCCGCCAGGGCCAGGTCCAGCCGGCCCTCGAAGAGGTCGATCAGGTGGCGCAGGTAGCGCGCGCCGGCCGCCACGTTGGTGCCCGGGTCGGTGAGCTTCTGCTCCACCGAACGCTTGGCCTCGCGCGCCACGCCGAAGCGTTCGGCCGTGGCCGGCATCACCTGCATGAGTCCCACCGCGCCGCGCGGCGACACGGCCTGCGGGTCGAACCCCGATTCGGTGGCGATCACCGCCTGCAGCAGTTCGTAGTCGAGCCCGTGCCGGTTCGCCGAGGCGCGCAGGAAGTGCTTCACGCGCTTCACTTCGGGCGCGATGTCGAAATAGGCCAGCCGCCGCGCGCTCTCCGGCGTGGCCCCGGGCGCCGCACCGGGCGGCACGAGGCCCATGCCCGTGCCCGCGGTCCGCCCGTCCTTGGTGGAATCGAACACGTCGCCGCGGAAGAACAGGCTGTAGCGCTCGTCGATGCGCTCGGCCGCGAAATGGGTCACGCCGCGGTCGTCCACGTAGGCCCAGAGGTCCGCATGCGCCCATTGCATCGGCAGCCAGAGCGCCAGCACCAGCGCGGCCGCGCGCGCGCCGGCAGCCGCCCGCCGCCGCAGCCCCGCCGCCACCGCATCACCACTGGAGCGCCGCGCCGCCATGGCTTCAGATGTCCACGTCCACGGCGTCGCCGTGCAGTTCCATGAGCTCGCGGCGCGCGGCCGCCTCGCCCTTGCCCATGAGCTTGGTGATCAGGCCCTCGGTCTCGGCGAAACCCATCACGCCCAGCTGCACGGGCAGCAGGCGGCGGGTGTCGGGGTTGAGCGTGGTTTCCCACAGTTGCTCGGCGTTCATCTCGCCCAGGCCCTTGAAGCGGCTGATCTGGCACTTCTCGCGCGCCACGCCGTCCTTGGCGCACTTGTCGAGGATCGCCTCCAGCTCGCCGTCGTCCAGCGCATACACCTTCGAGGCCGGCTTCTTGCCGCGCGCCGGCACGTCCACGCGGTAGAGCGGGGGCCGCGCCACGTAGATGTGGCCGGTCTCGATCAGCTTGGGGAAGTGGCGGAAGAACAGCGTGAGCAGCAGCACCTGGATGTGCGAGCCGTCCACGTCGGCGTCCGACAGGATGCAGACCTTGCCGTAGCGCAGGCCGGAGAGGTCCGGCGTGTCGTTGGGGCCGTGCGGATCCACGCCCAGCGCCACGGAGATGTCGTGGATTTCGGTGTTGGCGAACAGCCGGTCGCGGTCCACCTCCCAGGTGTTGAGCACCTTGCCGCGCAGCGGCAGCACGGCCTGGCATTCCTTGTCGCGGCCCATCTTGGCGCTGCCGCCGGCGGAGTCGCCCTCCACCAGGAACACCTCGTTGTGCGAGAGGTCGCGGCTTTCGCAATCGGTGAGCTTGCCGGGCAGCACGGCCACGCCGGAACCCTTCTTCTTCTCGACCTTCTGGCCCGCCTTCTGGCGGGTCTGCGCGGCCTTGATGGCGAGTTCGGCGAGCTTCTTGCCGTAGTCGACGTGCTGGTGCAGCCACAGCTCGAGCGCCGGCCGCACGAAGCCGCTCACCAGGCGCACGGCGTCGCGCGAATTGAGCCGCTCCTTGATCTGGCCCTGGAACTGCGGGTCCAGCACCTTGGCCGAGAGCACGTACGAGGCACGCGCGAACACGTCCTCGGGCAGCAGCTTCACGCCCTTCGGTAAAAGCGAATGCAGCTCGATGAAGCTCTTGACGGCATTGAACAGGCCGTCGCGCAGCCCGCTCTCGTGCGTGCCGCCCGCGCTCGTGGGAATCAGGTTGACGTAGCTCTCGCGCATGGGTTGGCCTTCCTCGGTGAAGGCCACGCACCACGCGGCGCCTTCGCCTTCGGCGAAGTTCTCACTGTGCCGGTCGGCATAGCCTTCGCCCTCGAAGAGAGGGATCACCGGATCGTGCGAAAGGTTCTGGCCGAGGTAGTCGCGCAGGCCCCCCTTGTACTGCCAGGTCTGCGTTTCCTTCGTCTTCTCGTTGACGAGTGACACCGTCACGCCCGGCATCAGCACGGCCTTGCTGCGCAGCAGGTGGACCAGCTCGCCCATGGGCAGCGCGGTCGATTCGAAGTACTTGCCGTCCGGCCACACGCGCACCGTCGTGCCCTGGCGGCGCTCGCCCGCGGCCAGCGGCCGGGCCGTGAGCGGCTCGGTGACGTCGCCGCCCTCGAACACGAGGCGCGCGATCTGCCCCTCGCGGTGGGTGGAGGCCTCCAGCCGCAGCGCGAGCGCGTTGGTGACCGAGACGCCCACGCCGTGCAGGCCGCCCGAGAAGCTGTAGGCGCCGCCCTTGCCCTTGTCGAACTTGCCGCCCGCATGCAGACGCGTGAAGACCAGCTCGATCACCGGGGCCTTCTCCTCGGGGTGCAGGCCGAACGGAATGCCGCGGCCGTCGTCCTCGATGCCGACGGAGCCGTCGGCATGCAGGGTGACCTTGATGCGCTTGCCGTGCCCGGCCAGCGCCTCGTCGGCTGCGTTGTCGAGCACTTCCTGGATGATATGCAGCGGGTTGTCGGTGCGCGTGTACATGCCCGGCCGCTGCTTCACGGGCTCCAGGCCCTTGAGCACGCGGATCGAACCTTCGGAATATTCGCTGGGCGAGACGGAAGAGGGTTTGGCTGCCATGGGCGCGGATTGTAGTGCGGCGTGCACGGCGGCACTGGATGGAAAGACAGTCGCCCGTGCGCGGCACGGGTTTACCCGTACCGGCCCGCGAGCGGCGCGCGGCGCTTTTGGCTACATTCGCCGGATGTCCTCCGAAACCCCCAAGCTCTCCATGGCGCAGGTCCTCGCCTGCGGCGCGGCCATCGTCACGCTCTCGATGGGCATCCGACACGGCTTCGGCCTGTGGCTGCAGCCCATCACCCAGGACATGGGCTGGACGCGCCAGAGCTTCGCGCTGGCGATCGCCGTGCAGAACCTCGCCTGGGGCCTGTTCGGCATCTTCGCGGGCATGGCGGCCGACCGCTTCGGCGCCTTCCGGGTGCTGATCGGCGGCGCGGTGCTCTACGCCGCGGGCCTGGTCGGCATGGCGCTCTCCCCCACTCCGCTGCTGTTCGCGCTCACCGCGGGCGTGCTGATCGGCGCGGCCCAGGCCGGCACCACCTATGCCGTGATCTACGGCGTGCTCGGGCGGCAGATCCCGGCGGAGAAGCGCTCCTGGGCCATGGGGGTCGCGGCGGCCGCGGGCTCGTTCGGGCAGTTCCTCATGGTGCCGGTGGAAGGGCAGCTCATCGCGCGCCTGGGCTGGCAGGAATCGCTGCTTGCGCTGTCGGTGATGGTGCTGCTGATCGTGCCGATCGCCTTCGGCCTGCGCGAGCCGGGGTTCGGGCGCGCGGCCACGGGCACCGCCGGTACCGCGCGCGCGCCGCGCGGCCAGACCGTGGGCGAGGCCCTCTCCGAGGCCCTGCGCTACCCCAGCTTCCTGCTGCTCACGGCCGGTTATTTCGTCTGCGGCTTCCAGGTGGTGTTCATCGGCGTGCACATGCCGAGCTACCTCAAGGACCACGGCCTCTCGCCCCAGGTGGCGAGCTACGCGCTGGCCCTCATCGGCCTCTTCAACGTCTTCGGCACCTACATCGCCGGCACGCTCGGCCAGCGCATGGCGCGCCGGCACATCCTGGCCTTCATCTATTTCGCCCGCGCGGTGGCGATCACGGTGTTCCTGCTCGCGCCGCTCACGCCCGCGTCGGTCTACGTGTTCTCGGCGGTGATCGGCTTCCTGTGGCTCTCCACCGTGCCGCCCACCAACGCGACGGTGGCGCAGATCTTCGGTGTGCAGCACCTCTCGATGCTGGGTGGGTTCGTGTTCTTCAGCCACCAGATCGGCAGTTTCCTGGGCGTCTGGCTCGGCGGCTACCTCTACGACCGCACCGGCAGCTACGACGTGGTCTGGTACCTGGCCATCGGCCTGGGCATCGCGGCCGGCCTCATCAACCTTCCGGTGCGCGAATCGCCGATCGTGCGCTCCCCCGCCCGGGCGGGCGCCACCGTGTGAGCCACGGCATGCGCACCATGGTCGACACTTCCCGGCCCGTGTCCGCCCCGCGCCGTCCCGCCTGGAAACGGCGGCTGGCCATGGCCGTCGCGGCCGCCGCGGCGCTCTCCGCCGCCTTCGCGCTGTACGCGGAGCCCGGCTTCGTGGTCATGATGGCGGACCAGGTCTGGTCCTGCTTCTGACGAAGCCATCGCGGGTCCGTCCCGGGCCCACGTCCCGCGTCCCGCCGACCTTCGCCATGCAGCCCTCCCCTCTTCTCCCGCGCGCCGGCCCGCCTGGCCACGGCGTGCCTTCCGACTGGATCGTGCGCTGGGCCCATCTGGTGCCGCCCCATGGCCGCGTACTGGACGTCGCCTGCGGCGGCGGCCGCCATCTGCGCTGGTTCCATGCGCGCGGGCATGCCGTGGCCGGGGTGGACCGCTCCGCGCAGGACGTCGCCGCGCTGGCGGGCCTGGGCGAGCTGGTCTGCGCCGACATCGAGCAGGGCCCCTGGCCGTTCGCCGGGCGTCGCTTCGACGCCGTCGTGGTCACCCACTACCTCTGGCGCCCGCTGCTGCCCACCCTGGTGCAGAGCGTGGCGCCCGGTGGCGTGCTGCTCTACGAGACCTTCGCGCACGGCAACGGCACCGTGGGCCGGCCGTCGCGGCCGGACTTTCTGCTCGAACCCGGGGAACTGCTGGGCGCCTGCGCGGGTCTGAGGACCGTGGCCTACGAGGACGGCTTCCTGCCGTCGCCGGAACGCTTCGTGCAGCGCATCGCGGCCGTCCGGGAGGCGCCCGGCGATGCACCGCCCCGCCATCCCCTCGTGCCGCCGCCCCCCGGTTAACCCCCCGGCCGGGCCGGTTACACACTCGTTAGAATGCTCTTTTACCGTTTTCCTTCGCGGACATGACCTCTTCCAGCGCCACCCTCACCGGCAGCATCGTCGCCCTCGTCACCCCCATGCACGAGGACGGCAGCGTGGACTACCCCACCCTGCGCAAGCTGATCGACTGGCACGTCGCCGAGGGCACCGATTGCATCGGCGTCGTGGGCACCACGGGCGAATCGCCCACGGTGAACGTCGAGGAGCATTGCGAGATCATCCGCGTGGCGGTCGAGCAGTCCGCCGGCCGCGTGCCGATCATGGCCGGCTGCGGCGCCAACTCCACGGCCGAGGCGATCGAGTTGGCCCGCTTCGCCAAGAAGGTGGGCGCCGACAGCCAGCTGCAGGTCGTGCCCTACTACAACAAGCCCACGCAAGAGGGCCTGTACCAGCACTTCAAGGCGATCGCCGAGGCCGTGGGCGACCTGCCCACGATCCTCTACAACGTGCCCGGCCGCTCCGTGGCGGACATGCTGCACGACACCGTGCTGCGCCTCGCCCAGGTCCCCGGCATCATCGGCATCAAGGAAGCCACCGGCAACATCGAGCGCGCGCAATGGCTGATCCGCGACGTGCCGAAGGGCTTCGCCGTCTATTCGGGCGACGATCCGACGGCCGTGGCGCTCATGCTCTGCGGCGGCCAGGGCAACATCAGCGTCACCGCCAACGTGGCGCCGCGCCTCATGCACGAACTCTGCGTGGCCGCGATCGCGGGCGACACGCGCCGCGCGATGGAGATCCAGCTGCGCCTGATGCCGGTGCACAAGCACCTCTTCGCCGAGGCCAACCCCATCCCCGTGAAGTGGGCCCTGCAGCGCATGGGCCTGTGCGGCGGCACGATGCGCCTGCCCATGACGCCGCTGTCGCCCGCCAGCGAAC
Organism: Comamonadaceae bacterium UBA4962; assembly: GCA_002397315.1. Lineage (GTDB taxonomy): Bacteria > Pseudomonadota > Gammaproteobacteria > Burkholderiales > Burkholderiaceae_C > Paracidovorax. Next base: position 131,829 of record DHAE01000019.1, on the reverse strand, counting down.
CCGTGGTGGAAGCCGCGCTGCGCTCCGCCGGCCTGCTCTGAGCGCCGGCCCGCTTCGCCCGCCCGACCGCGCCCCGCACCTTCCGCTGCAGCACACTCCAGAGACACCGTTTAAGGATTTCCGCGTGAACGCTATCAACCGCCTGGGCCTGCTCGGCCTTGCCATGGCCCTCTCCGCCTGCTCCGTGCTGGAGAACGACAAGATCGACTACAAGAGCGCCACCAAGGGCCCGACCCTCGAAGTGCCGCCGGACCTGACCCAGCTCTCGCGCGACTCGCGCTACACCATCCCCGGCGGCGTGGTCTCCGCCGCGGCCTTCCAGGCCGGCCAGGCGCAGCGCCAGCCCGGCACCGTCAACGCCGCCTCGCAATCGCTGGGCGACGTGCGCATCGAGCGCGACGGCAACCAGCGCTGGCTGGTCGTGAAGCGCCCGGCCGACGCGCTCTGGGAGCCCGTGCGCGATTTCTGGAACGAGAACGGCTTCGTGCTGCAGATCGACCAGCCCAACCTCGGCATCATGGAAACCGACTGGGCCGAGAACCGCGCCAAGCTGCCGCAGGACATCATCCGCTCCACGCTCGGCAAGGTGTTCGACTCCATCTACTCCACCGGCGAGCGCGACAAGTTCCGCACCCGCCTGGAGCGCGCCTCCGACGGCTCAACCGAGATCTACATCAGCCACCGCGGCATGGTCGAGGTCTACAGCTCCGCCCAGAAGGACAGCACCGTGTGGCAACCCCGCCCGGTCGATCCCGAGTTGGAGACCGAATTCCTGCGCCGCCTGATGGTCAAGCTCGGCGTGAGCGAAGAGCAATCCCGCGCCGTGGCCGCCGCACCCGTGCAGACCCCGCCCACGGCCCGCATCGCCCGCGTGGGCAATGCGCCGGTGGTGCAGCTCGACGAGAACTTCGACCGCGCCTGGCGCCGCGTGGGCCTGGCGCTCGACCGCACCGGCTTCACCGTCGAAGACCGCGACCGCGCACAGGGCGTGTACTTCGTGCGCTACGTGGAGCCCACCGAGAAGAAGGACCCGGGCTTCTTCGCCAAGCTGCTGGGCCGCTCGAACGACGCGGCGCCGCCGGTCAAGTACCGCATCCAGGTGCGCAGCGAAGGCGGCAAGAGCACCGTGGCGGTGCTGAACGCATCGGGCGCACCCGACGCGTCGGCCAACGCGGACCGCATCGTCCGCGTGCTGTCCGACGACCTGAAGTGAGCGGCACGACCGTTCGCTGAGGAGCACCCCACCGCGTGATGCGATTCAAGAGCCTGGGCAGCGGCAGCTCGGGCAACGCCACCATCGTCGAGGGGCGCAGCGGCACGCAGGTGCGGCGCCTGCTCATCGACTGCGGGCTGGGGCCGCGCCAGCTCGCCACGCGGCTGGGGGAATCCGGCCTCGCGATCGAGGACATCGACGCGATCTTCATCACCCACGAGCATTCCGACCACGTGGGCTGCATGCAGAAGATCGCGCTGCGCCACCGCATCCCGGCGTGGATGAGCCACGGCACCTATTCGGCGATCGGCGCGCCCGACCTGGACGGCCTGCTGCACGTCGCCGCGGACGGCCAGGCCATCGACCTCGGCGCCTTCGAGGCGCGCGCCTTCACCGTGCCGCACGATGCGCGCGAGCCCCTGCATCTGCGCTGCAGCGACGGCGCCACGCACGTCGGCCTGCTCACCGACCTCGGCCACGCCACCGAGCACGTGCTCTCCCACCTGCGCGGCTGCCATGCGCTGCTGCTGGAGACGAACCACGACCGCGAGATGCTGTCCGTCTCCAGCTATCCCGCCTTCCTCAAGCGGCGCATCGGCGGCGCCTACGGCCACCTGGGCAACCATGTCTCCGCCGAAATCCTGAGGGCCGTGCACCACGGCGGCCTGAAGCGCGTGGCCGCCGCCCACCTCAGCCTGCAGAACAACCGCCCGGACCTCGCGCGCGCGGCGCTCGCCCAGGCCATCGGCTGGGCCCCCGAGCAGATCGACGTGGCCGACCCGCGCAGCGGCACCGGCTGGATCGCCGCCGACTGACGATCGCGCCGCCTCCAGGGCGAAAAAAAGCCCCGACCTCGCGGTACGGGGCTTCGTGCCGGACCCTGCCGCCGCGGGCTGGTGGCCCCGCGGCAGGATGGCCGGATGCGTGCTTACTTGGCGGCGGAAGCGCCGGCAGCAGCGGCTGCGGCAGCAGCGTCGGCAGCGGCCTTGGCGGCGTCGCTGGCGGCAGCGGATGCGTCGGAGGCAGCAGCGGATGCCTCGGCAGCGGCAGCGGGTGCTGCAGCGGATGCCTCGGGAGCGGGCACCACGGCAGGTGCGGGAGCGGGTGCTTCGACCGGAGCCGGTGCGGGCGCCGGAGCTTCTTCCTTCTTGCCGCAAGCGGCGAGAGCGACGGACGCGACCAGGGCAGCCAGAACGAGAGAGTTCTTCATTTCGGTATTTTCCTTATGGGACAGACGGATCTTGGAAACTTGCCGCCACGCCGCCCTCTTTCAGCGATGCGTTTTGGCCGGGTGCGGCGCACCCCGTGGCGCTCGGCACGTCGGAAAAACGTGTCCGGACATCAACCGCAAATTATAGGGAGATTGCGTCAATACCGACTAACACCGATATGCCCTTTTCCGGCGCTTTACCTCACAGTCCCAGCGTGGTCGACGGAAAGGCCGGCGTGCTGCGCCGCAGCAGCCATTCGTCCAGCGCCTCGCGCACCTGCAGCCGCCGTTCCGGCTCGCTGCCGGCCACGCCCGTGCTGCGCTCCGGGTCCAGCCGCTGCAGCACCCAATGGCCCGACCACAGCACGCCGGGCAGTTCCGCCCGGTCCTTCACGGGCGCCCTGCGGCATTCGATGATGTGGTCCCAGGTGGCGCGCCAGCGCACGAACCGGGCGTGCCGGCGCACGACCTCGTCGTAGTTCGCCGCCAGCAGCGTGAGCCTACGGCCGCGCCCCGCCCAGGCCTGCAGAGAAGCCTCCACATCGCGCTCGCCCAGCGGCCAGTCGTGGAAGTCGAAATCGCACAGCACGAGTTCCTGCCAGCCTTCGCGGGCTGCGCAGGCGAGCGCGGCACGCACGCCGTCGGCGAAGGCCGCGCGGCCCTCGAAGCGGCCGGACGGCAGCGGCCCCCCGCCGGCCAGGGCCTGGGAAAAATCCATGGGAAACCTCCTTGCTGGTTCAGGTGGCACTTCCCGCGCCGGCGGGCCCGCGGGCTACCGGCCGGCCTCCGCGTGCACCCAGCCGGCTTCGCACCACGAGGCCAGCAGGTCCAGCGCATCGTCGCTTGCGCGGGCCAGATCGCGCGCATCCAGGCCCCGCTGGTCGGCGAGGCGCCGCATGAGCGCCGCATCGCGTCCGCCGGCCAGGTAGCTCTCGCCGTTGATGAACACATGGCGCGCGTCGTACATCATGCGCGTGCGGCGGTCCAGGCGCACGCCCTGCTCCAGGCCCCCGGGCTCGCCGGGCTCGAACCAGACGTTCGGCTTGGGCTCGGTCAGGCTCTCGCCGAGCGCACGCTCCACGGCCAGGGGCTCGGCCAGCGCGCGCGCGAGTGCGTCGCGGGCGAATTCCACCAGCGCGGCCGGCACCTCGCCCGGCCGGTCCACCGCGTCCTGCGACGGATCGCGATAGAGCTGCGGATGCCCCGGCCCGTCCTCGTCCGGGCCGTCGGACAGGCGCGTGAGCAGATCGTGCGCGAGGCCCGTGCGGGACGGCGAGCGGAAGCCGATGGAATAGGTCATGCACTCGCCCTCGGCGATGCCGTCGTGCGCCCAGCGCGGCGGCAGGTAGAGCATGTCGCCGGGCTCCAGCACGAACTCCTGCTCGGGCTCGAAGTTCTCCAGGATCTTGAGCGGGATGCCGTCCTTGAGCGAGAGATCCTTCTGCCGACCGATGCGCCAGCGCCGCCGGCCATGGGCCTGCAGCAGGAACACGTCGTAGCTGTCGAAGTGCGGCCCCACGCCGCCGCCCTCGGTGGCGTAGCTGATCATCAGGTCATCGAGGCGGGCCTGCGGCACGAAGCGGAACTGCTGCAGCAGCGCATGCACGGCGTCGTCGTGCAGGTCCACGCCCTGCACCAGCAGCGTCCAGTCCGGCGTGGCCAGCGGCGGCAGCGCGCGGCGCGCGAACGGGCCGTGGCGCAGGCTCCAGGCGCCTTTTTTCTGCTGCACGAGGCGCGATTCCACGGTCTCCTGCGCCGCCAGCGCGAACAGCTCCTGGCGCCCCACGGGCGGCACGAACGCGGGGATGGCCTGGCGCACCAGCAGCGGCTTCTTCTGCCAGTGGCGGCGCATGAACTGCGCGGGGGTCATTCCGCCCAGCAGGGCGAGGGGGGTGTGGGTATCCATGGGGACAAAGCGGAGGGCGCACGCGACGGTGGCGCGGCCGGTGGACGAACTGCGACAATTCTCCTATGGAAATCAACCAACAATGCGTGGTCGCTTTGACCTGGATCCTGAAAGACACATTGGGCGAGGAGCTGGACGTGCTCGACGACCCGGTGGAATTCCTCGTCGGCGGCGACGACCTGTTCGCCCGCATCGAAGAGGGGCTGCAGGGCCACACCGCGGGCGACACCGTCGCGCTGCACCTGGAGCCCGAGGAGGCTTTCGGCGACTACCAGGACCGGCTGCTGTTCCTCGAACCGCGCAGCCGCTTCCCGGCCGACCTCGAGGAAGGCATGACCATCGAGGGCAGCGCCCTGCCCGAGGGCTCCAACCCCGATGCCCCGCGCGACGTGCTCTACACCGTGGCCCAGATCTACCCCGAACACGTGGTGCTGGACGGCAACCATCCGCTCGCCGGCATCGCGCTGCGCCTGCACCTCACCGTGCAGGGCGTGCGCGAGGCCACGGAAGAGGAAATCGGGCGCGGCACGGCCGGTACGGGTTTCTTCCGCATCCAGCCGCCGGACACGGACGAACCACTGCTGCATTGAGGGCGAACGGTGCGGCGGACGCGGCAACGCGGGCCGCCCGCAGACCGCACGGCCAAGAAAAAAGGACCCGAGGGTCCTTTTTTTCCTGAAAGCCACGGCGTGGCTGCCGGGCTCCTTGCCGCGATTACATGCGCGAGATCTGACCGCCGTTCAGGCGCACCCGGTCGCCGGGACGCAGGTCGCCGGGCGAGCCCACGTCGTAGGCGCGCTGGCCGCCCTGGTCGAGCTGGATGGTGATGCGGTAGCCTTCGATGCGGCCGTCGTTGTTGTTGCCGGTGCGGCCCTCGATCTGGTTGCCGACCACGCCGCCGCCCACCGCGCCGAGCACGGTGGCCGCGGCACGGCCGGTGCCCTTGCCCACCTGGTTGCCCAGCACGCCGCCGATCACGGCGCCCGCGACGGTGCCCACGCCGACGCTGCTGCCGCTGCTGCGGCCCTGCAGGGTCTCGATGTTCGTCACCGTGCCGTATTCCATGCCGGCCGGGGCGGGAGCGCCCGCGGGGTAGCTGGAGTACGTCGGCTGCGATGCGGGGTACTGCGAGCCGTAGCGTGGCTGCTCGGCACAGGCGCCGAGGGCGCCAGCGAGGGCCACGGTGGCGATCACTGCGGTGGTGCGGGAAAACTTCTGCATGTTCGACTCCTTTTTTGGTGCGCGAATGGGGCAAGGCCCTGGCCCCGCCGGTCGATGCATTGAAGCATGGGGCCGGCCGCGGCCCCCGCCGGGAGATGGCAGCGGCCGCCGTAGGCACCATCGCCTCGGGCGGATAGGACGATACCTACAGCTTGCCCGTGGAACCGTAACCGTTTCCGCCGCGTTCGCTGGCGGGAAAATCCTCCACCACGTTGAACTGCGCCTGCACCACCGGCACGATCACGAGCTGCGCGAGGCGCTCCATCGGCTGCACCGTGAACGCGACGTCGCTGCGGTTCCAGGCGCTCACCATGAGCTGGCCCTGGTAGTCGCTGTCGATCAGGCCCACGAGGTTGCCCAGCACGATGCCGTGCTTGTGGCCCAGCCCCGAGCGGGGCAGGATCAGCGCCGCGTAGCCGGGGTCTTTCAGGTAGATGGCGATGCCGGTGGGCACCAGTTGCCAGGCGTTGGGCGCGAGCTCCAGGGGCTCGTCCAGGCAGGCGCGCAGGTCGAGTCCGGCGCTGCCGGGGGTGGCGTAGGCGGGCAGTTGCTGCGCCATGCGCGCGTCGAGGATCTTGACGTCGATTTTCACAAGTGCTTTCAAAGTGGCGCGGGAATGCAACGCCCGCGCCGAGGGAAATCATGGTGGAAGCCACGGCCGCTCGGCCCGGCCCCCTGGACGGACCGCACGGCCCGCGCGGGCGAGGGGCCTCAGCGCGCGGCCAGGCGGCGGGCGATGTCCGCCACGAGCTGCCAGGCCAATTCGCGCTTGGAGGCGCGCGGCAGCAGGCGGTGGCCTTCGGCATCCACCAGCATCAGGGCATTGTCGTCCTGGCCGAAAGTTTCGGGGCCGATGTTGCCGACCAGCAGCGGCACGCCTTTGCGGGCGCGCTTGGCGGTGGCATGTTCCAGCAGGTTCTCGCTCTCGGCCGCGAAGCCCACGCAGTACGGCGTGCCGCCCTGCGCGCGCGCCGTGGCGGCGATGGTCGCCAGGATGTCGGGGTTCTCCACAAAGGCGAGCGCCGGCACCCCGCCGGAGCCGTCCTTCTTGATCTTGCGGGCCGAGGCCTCCGCGGGCCGCCAGTCCGCCACCGCGGCCGTGGCCACGAACACGGTGGCCTGCCGCGCGAGCGCGGTGGCGGCATCGAGCATCTCGCGCGCCGAGCGCACGTCCACCCGGCGCACGCCGCGCGGCGTCGGCTGGTGCACCGGGCCGGCCACCAGGTCCACCTCGGCGCCGGCCTCGCGCGCGGCACGGGCGATGGCGAATCCCATCTTGCCGCTGGAGAGATTGGTGATGCCCCGCACCGGGTCGATCGCCTCGAAGGTCGGGCCGGCCGTGACCAGCACGCGCTGGCCCGCCAGCAGCTTGGGCGCGAAGAAGGCCGTGAGTTCTTCCAGCAGTTCCGCGGGCTCCAGCATGCGGCCGTCGCCCGTCTCGCCGCAGGCCTGCTCGCCCGTGCCCACGCCCAGCACCACGGCGCCGTCCGCCGCCACCTGGGCGAGGTTGCGCTGCGTGGCGGGGTGCGCCCACATCTCGCGGTTCATCGCGGGCGCGAGCAGCAGCGGCACGCGCTGCGCGGGGCGCGCCAGGCACAGCAGGCTGAGCAGCTCGTCGGAGCGGCCCTGCACCAGCCGCGCGATGAAATCCGCGCTGCAGGGCGCGACCAGGATCGCGTCGGCCTCGCGCCCCAGGTTGATGTGCGGCATGTTGTTGGACTCGCGCGCGTCCCACTGCGAGGTGTAGACGGTGCGGCCCGTGAGCGCCTGCATCGTCACGGGCGTGATGAAGCGCTCGGCCGCCTCGGTCATCACCACCTGCACGGTGGCGCCCGCCTTGGCGAGCAGCCGGGCCAACTCGGCCGATTTGTAGCAGGCGACGCCGCCCGAGAGGCCCAAGAGAATGTGTTTGCCGGCCAGTTCGTTCATGGGCGCGCAATTTAGCAGACGCCCCACGGCCGCGCGGGGACAAGGGCCGGGCCCTGCCGGGCGCGCCCGGGCCGGACTCTATAATCCCGATTTCCCACCACCATAAAAGACATGACCAAATTTGTCTTCGTCACCGGCGGTGTGGTGTCTTCCCTGGGCAAGGGAATCGCCTCAGCCTCCCTTGCTGCGATCCTCGAATCGCGCGGCCTCAAAGTCACCCTCATCAAGCTCGACCCGTACATCAACGTGGACCCGGGCACCATGTCCCCGTTCCAGCACGGCGAGGTGTTCGTCACCGACGACGGCGCCGAGACCGACCTCGACCTCGGCCACTATGAGCGTTTCATCGAAACGCGCATGAAGAAGACCAACAACTTCACCACGGGCCGGATCTACCAGTCCGTGCTGGAGAAGGAACGCCGCGGCGACTACCTGGGCAAGACGGTGCAGGTGATCCCGCACGTCACCAACGAGATCCAGGAATACGTCAAGCGCGGCGCCGGCATCGGCACCGACGACGCGGTGGACGTGGCCATCGTCGAGATCGGCGGCACGGTGGGCGACATCGAATCGCTGCCGTTCCTCGAAGCCGTGCGCCAGATGAGCCTGCGCATGGGGCCGAACAACTCCGCCTTCGTGCACCTCACCTACCTGCCCTACATCGCGGCGGCCGGCGAGCTCAAGACCAAGCCCACCCAGCACACGGTGCAGAAGCTGCGCGAGATCGGCATCCAGCCCGACGCCCTGCTCTGCCGCGCCGACCGCCGCATTCCCGAAGAGGAGCGCGGCAAGATCTCGCTGTTCACCAACGTGGCCGAATGGGGCGTGATCAGCATGTGGGACGTGGACACCATCTACAAGGTGCCCCGCATGCTGCACGAGCAGGGCCTGGACGGCCTGATCTGCGACAAGCTGCGCCTGAACACCCCGCCCACCAGCCTGAAGCGCTGGGACCAGCTCGTGTACGAGACGGAGCATCCGCAGGGCGAGGTCACCATCGCCATGGTGGGCAAGTACGTCGATCTGTCCGACAGCTACAAGTCGGTGAACGAGGCACTGCGCCACGCGGGCATGAAGAACCACGTGCGCGTGAAGATCGAGCACGTCGATTCCGAGACCATCGCCCCGGGCGACGCGGCCGAGAAGCTCGCCAAGTACGACGCCATCCTGGTGCCCGGCGGCTTCGGCGCGCGCGGAGTGGAAGGCAAGATCTGCACGGCACGCTATGCCCGCGAGCAGCAGGTGCCCTACCTCGGCATCTGCCTGGGGATGCAGGTGGCCACCATCGAATACGCGCGCCACGTGGCGGGCCTCGCGAACGCCAACAGCACCGAGTTCGACGCCGCCACGCCGCACCCCGTGATCGCGCTGATCACCGAGTGGAAGGATTCCGACGGCACCATCCAGACGCGCAGCGAGACCTCCGACCTGGGCGGCACCATGCGCCTGGGCGCGCAGAGCTCCGACGTCGCCGCCGGCACCCTGGCGCACGAGATCTACGGCAACATCGTCACCGAGCGCCACCGCCACCGCTACGAAGCGAACGTGAACTACCTCGACCAGCTCCGCAAGGCAGGCCTCGTGATCTCCGCGCTCACGCAGCGCGAACAGCTCACCGAGATCGTCGAGCTGCCGCGCGAAGTGCACCCGTGGTTCATCGGCGTGCAGTTCCACCCCGAGTTCAAATCCACCCCGTGGGACGGCCATCCGCTCTTCAACGCCTTCATCAAGGCGGCGATCGCGCACCAGAAGAGCCGCCAGCCCGCCCTGCCCGCCGCCGCGGCCTCCTGAGGCGCCGGCACCCATCCCCAAGGCCCCTTCCATGAAACTCTGCGGCTTCGACGCCGGTCTCGACCGGCCCTTCTTCCTCATCGCAGGTCCCTGCGTCATCGAGTCCGAGCAGTTGCAGATGGACGTGGCAGGCCGCCTGAAGGAAACCACGGCGGCGCTGGGCATCCCGTTCATCTTCAAGAGCAGCTTCGACAAGGCCAACCGGTCCTCGGGCACGAGCTTCCGTGGCCCGGGCCGCGAGAAGGGCCTGGAGATCCTGGCCAGGATCCGCCGCGAACTGAACGTGCCCGTGCTGACCGACGTGCACACCGAGGACGACATCACCGAGGCCGCGAAGGTGGTCGACGTGCTGCAGACACCCGCGTTCCTCTGCCGCCAGACCGACTTCATCCGCGCCGTGGCGCAGTCGGGCAAGCCGGTGAACATCAAGAAGGGGCAGTTCCTCGCGCCCCACGACATGAAGAACGTCATCGACAAGGCCCGCGCCGCCGCGCGAGAGAAGGGTCTGCCGGAAGACAGCTTCATGGCCTGCGAGCGCGGCGCGAGCTTCGGCTACAACAACCTCGTCTCCGACATGCGGGGCCTGGCCATCATGCGCGAGACGGGCGCGCCCGTGGTGTTCGACGCCACGCACAGCGTGCAGCTGCCCGGCGGCCAGGGCACCAGCAGCGGCGGCCAGCGCGAGATGGTGCCGGTGCTGGCGCGCGCGGCCGTGGCCGTGGGCGTGGCCGGCCTCTTCATGGAAACGCACCCCGATCCCTGCAACGCCCTCTCGGACGGCCCCAACGCGGTGCCGCTCAAGCACATGAAGGCGCTGCTCGAAACCCTCGTCGCCCTGGATTCCGTCACCAAGCGGAACGGCTTTCTCGAAAACGACTTCGGAGCTTGAGACATCCCATGAGCAGCGCCTACATCATCGCGTCCGTCACCGTCACCAACCCCGAGCAGTACGAAGACTACCGACGGCTCAGCACGCAGGCCATGCAGGTGCACGGCGCCGAAGTGTGCGTGCGCGGCGGCCGCGTGGAGGTGCTGGAGGGCGACTGGAACCCCGGCCGCACCGTGGTCCTGAAATTCCCCACCATGGAGGCCGCCCGCGCCTTCTACGAATCCGCCGAGTACCAGCAGGCGAAGACCGCGCGCCTGGGCGCGGCCGTCATGCGCATGGTCTGCGTCGAAGGAATCTAGCGCCCCTTCGGCCTGGCGCAGTGCCGCGCCCCCGGGCTTTCACCCTTTTTGCAGCCGCACGTCCGGCGCGCCCGTGTCCGGCGCCCCGAGCCGCCCCGGCGCCACCCTTCATCAAACTCCTCAAAGGAAACCCATGAGTGCCATCGTTGATATCGTCGGCCGCGAAGTGCTGGACAGCCGCGGCAACCCCACCGTCGAGTGCGACGTGCTGCTGGAATCGGGCGTGATGGGCCGCGCGGCCGTGCCCTCCGGCGCCTCCACCGGCAGCCGCGAAGCCATCGAGCTGCGCGACGGCGACAAGGGCCGCTACCTCGGCAAGGGCGTGCTCAAGGCCGTCGAGCACATCAACACCGAGATCTCCGAGGCCGTGCTGGGCCTCGACGCCTCCGAGCAGGCCTTCCTGGACAAGACGCTGATCGACCTGGACGGCACCGACAACAAGAGCCGCCTGGGCGCCAACGCCATGCTGGCCGTCTCCATGGCCGTGGCCCGTGCCGCCGCCGAGGAATCCGGCCTGCCGCTGTACCGCTATCTGGGCGGCATGGGCGGCCTGCAGTTGCCCGTGCCGATGATGAACGTCATCAACGGCGGCGCGCACGCCAACAACAGCCTGGACCTGCAGGAGTTCATGATCGTGCCCGTGGGCGCGCCGAGCTTCCGCGAGGCCGTGCGCTGGGGTGCCGAGGTGTTCCACGCCCTCAAGAAGATCATCAACGACAAGGGCATGAGCACCGCCGTGGGCGACGAAGGCGGCTTCGCGCCCAGCGTCGAGAACCACGAAGCGGCCATCCAGCTGATCCTGCAGGCGATCGACCAGGCAGGCTACACGGCCGGCGAGCAGATCGCCCTGGCCCTGGACTGCGCCGCCAGCGAGTTCTTCAAGGACGGCAAGTACGTGCTCGAAGGCGAAGGCGGCCTGCAGCTGACGGCCCAGCAATGGACCGACATGCTGGCCACCTGGGTGGACAAGTACCCGATCATCTCCATCGAGGACGGCATGGCCGAAGGCGACTGGGACGGCTGGAAGCACCTGACGGAACGCCTCGGCGAGAAGGTGCAGCTGGTGGGGGACGACCTGTTCGTCACCAACACCAAGATCCTGAAGGAAGGCATCGACAAGCGCATCGGCAACTCGATCCTGATCAAGATCAACCAGATCGGCACGCTGACCGAAACCTTCGCCGCCATCGAGATGGCCAAGCGCGCGGGCTACACGGCCGTGATCTCGCACCGCTCGGGCGAGACGGAAGACTCCACCATCGCCGACATCGCCGTGGGCACCAACGCCGGCCAGATCAAGACCGGCTCGCTGTCGCGTTCGGACCGCATCGCCAAGTACAACCAGCTGCTGCGCATCGAGGAAGACCTGGGCGACATCGCGCACTACCCCGGCCGCGAGGCTTTCTACAACCTGCGCTGACGCCGGGCGGCTTCCGGAGCTTCGTGTCTCCGGACCGCGTCCGCGCCTCCCGTGCCGGCACGCGCCGGCATGCGGGGCGGGGCGCGATGGCCGCCACCACTCCTTCCGATCCACGTTCCCGCGGCGCCTGCGCACCATGAATCCCCGTATCGTTCCCCTGGTGCTGCTGCTCCTGCTCGTGGCCGTGCAGGCGCAGCTCTGGACGGGCCGCGGCAGCATCGTCCACGTCGAGGAGATGAAGGAAAAGATCGCCGTGCAGAAGCAGGCCAATGACCGCGCCCGCCAGGAAAACGAGCGATTGACGTCGGAAGTGAGCGATCTGCGCGACGGCCTCGACATGGTCGAGGAGAAGGCGCGCAGCGAACTGGGCATGGTCAAGCCCAACGAAATCTACGTGCACGTGGCCCCGCGCTGAGTGCCACTGCCGGCCACCGGTCCCTGCGCACCGCTCTGCGCGCCCCCATGACCCTTTCCGCGCCTTCATCGGCAGGCCACCCACCCCCGTGCCGCGCGCCCGCGCGCACGGCCGTGCTGGGCGCGCCGGGCACGGGTGCCGATGCGCTGGTCGCAGCGCTGCATGCCGCGGCACCCGCGGGCTCGGCACGCGGCTGGGCCTGCGTACCGGTGCCTCTGGAACCAGATACCGCGCACCCCGCGCGGGCCCTGCAGGCCCTGCGCGCCAGCGGCTGCACGCAGGCCTGGCTGATGGGTCTGGATGGCCTGCCGGCTGACGGCGTCACTGCAACGGGACACGGCGGTGCCGACGCCCGAGAGCGGCAGGACGCCGCGCTGCGCGACCTGCTGCGCACGCTCGGCTGGACCTATGTGGTGTTCTACGGCCCGCCCGCGGCCCGCCTGCGGCAGGCGCTGGCCCTGCTCGCGCCGGCCGGCGCGGCCATGGCGACGGCCAGCCCCCCGGCCGCACGCCCCCGGCCCATGAACCAGCGGGAACCCGCCTGGGGGTGCGAGAAATGCAGCGATCCGGACTGCGAGCGCCGGCTGTTCCAGCGCCTGCTCACGCAGGACGCGGAGCGGGCGTGAGCACCCGGCCGCGGCTCCGGCACTGAGCGCCGAGCGCTCTTACTGCACGGCCTTCGTTCCGGGCGGCAGTTGGGTCGCGTTCGTGAAGATCTGGGCGGCGTCCACCGCGTCGAACCGGTACTGCTGCCCGCAGAATTCGCAGGCCACCTCGATCTCCGGGCGCTCGGCCAGGATGCTCTCGGCCTCTTCGGCGCCCAGGCTGCGCAGCATGGCGCTCACGCGGTCGCGGCTGCAGGTGCATGCGAAGCGCGGGCCGTCCACCCCCTCCTTCGGCACGAAGCGCAGCAGTTTTTCTTCCCAGAAAAGGCGGTGCAGCACGGTGTCGACGTCCAGCGAGAGCAGCTCCTCGCGCGTGAGGCTCTCCGCCAGCGTGGCGATGCGGTTGTAGTCCTCGTTGCGGCCGATCTGGTCCTCGTTCTCGCTGTGGCTCAGCTCGGCGCCCGCGAGGTTGCCCTCGCCCTTGATCGGCATGCGCTGGATCAGCAGGCCGGCGGCCACCTTGTCGTCGGCCGCGAGCACCAGCGTGGTGTCGAGCTGCTCGGACTGCAGCATGTAGTGCTGCAGCACATCGCTGAGCTTCTCCAGCTTCTCGTGCCGGTCGCCGTGCAGCGGCACCACGCCCTGGTAGGGCTGCTGGCCCGGCAGCCGGTCCTTCGGGTCGAGCGTGATCGCGCAGCGCCCGCCGCCGCCGGCATTCACCATGTCGGACAGGCGCGCGCCCACGGGCACCTCGCCCTGGATGGACGCGGTGGCGCGCAGCCCCAGGTCGGACTGCACTTCGGCCACCGCCAGCTTGACCGGCCCGTCGCCGAAGACCTGCAGCACCAGTGCGCCGTTGAACTTGATGTTCGACTGCATCAGCACGCCGGCCGCGGCCATTTCGCCCAGCAGTTCACGCACTTCGGGCGGGTAGGCGCCGGTGGCGGAGTTGCCGGCACGGCGCGCGAGGATCTCGGTCCAGGCATCCGTGAGCCGGACGATCATGCCCCGCACGGGCAAGCCATCGAAGAGGAACTTGTGGAGTTCTGACACCCTGGAATCTTTCTGCATCTGCAATCAAATGGGCCCCGGCCGCGCGGATTCAACCAATGCGGTGCAGGCCCGCCCGGAAACGCCGGGCATTGGCGACATAGGTCTGCGCGCTCCGGCGCAGGCCCTCGATCTGTTCCGGCGTGAGCTGCCGCACCGCCTTGGCCGGACTGCCGAGGATCATCGAGCCGTCCGGGAACTCCTTGCCTTCCGTGACCAGCGCGCCCGCGCCCACGAGGCAGTGGCGGCCGATCTTCGCACCGTTGAGCACCACGGCGCCGATGCCGATCAGCGACTCGTCGCCCACCGTGCAGCCATGCAGCACGACCTTGTGGCCGACCGTCACGCGCTCGCCGATCGTAAGCGGCTGCCCGAAGTCGGAATGCAGCACGCTGCCGTCCTGCACGTTGCTGCCCGCGCCGATGGCGAGCGTCTCGTTGTCGCCGCGCAGCACCGCGCCGAACCAGATGCTGGCGTCCTCGCCGAGCACCACGTTGCCCATCACCTCGGCGCTGTCCGCGACCCAGGCCGATTCGGCCACGCGGGGGGCGGTGCCGTCGAGTTCGTAAAGCGCCATCGCATGTCTCCTGTGCGTTGTTCTCTGCGCCGCATTGTCCCCATCTGGGGGCGGAAAACTAGAATTGTAGGTATGGAGCTTCGCCACCGCGCACTGCAGGTCCTGTGCCTGACCGATCCCGAACACAAGGCGGCCGAGGCGCTGGCGCTGCACGCCCTGGCAGCATCCGCGTCCTGCGCGGTGGAGCCCGACGCCACGCTGCCGCCGGCCCCGGAGGGGCTGCCCGGCCGCCCGGACCGGCCCGAACTGCTGCACCACACGGCAGTGGCGCGGCGCTCGCCCGCTACCCCGCTCGGCCGCGCGGTGCTGCTGCATGCGATCGCCCACATCGAGTTCAACGCGATCAACCTGGCGCTCGACGCCGTCTGGCGCTTTCCCGGCATGCCCGCGCAGTACTACCACGACTGGCTGCGCGTGGCCGCCGAAGAGGCATCGCACTTCCGCATGCTGCGCGAGCACCTGCAGGGCATGGGGCACGATTACGGCGATTTCCCCGCGCACCAGGGCCTGTGGACGATGTGCGAGAAGACCGCCCACGACATCGTGGCGCGCATGGCCCTCGTGCCGCGCACGCTGGAGGCGCGCGGCCTGGATGCGACGCCCACCATCCAGCGCAAGCTCACGCAGGTGGGCACGCCGGACGCGCTGGCGGCCGTGGCGATCCTGGGCGTGATCCTGCGCGAGGAGGTCGGCCACGTGGCCATCGGCAACCACTGGTACCGCTGGCTGTGCGAACGCGACGGCCACGATCCCGAGAGCCACTACGGTGAACTCGTGCGGCGCTACGAGGCCCCGCGCCTCAAGCCGCCGTTCAACACGGCGGCCCGGCGGGCCGCGGGTTTCAGCGAAGCCGAACTGCTCTGGCTGCAGGCCGAATGACACGCCGTGACCGGGGCATGGGGAATTTTCTACAATGCCCCTGCCCTCCCCGCACGCCGCGGGGCGGCATCCGTCCACGCGTCCGGCATGCACCCCACCCCACCCTCCCCCTCTTCCCCACCGGGCCAGGCCGGCACGGCCCCTGGCGCCATGATCGCCCGGCAGGCGATCGTCAACGCCCAGCACTCCGTGATCGGCTACGAGCTGTTCAACCGCTCGCGCGCAGGCGTGGCGCACACGGCGGCCACCGACGTGTTCCTGGTCTTCACCGCGCTCTCGCACGCAGGGACCGAGGAACTCGTTGGCAAGAAGCTCATCTTCGTCAACTGCACGCACGAGAGCCTCGCCGGCGGCCACCTGGAACTGGTGGACCCGGACAAGGTCGTGCTGGAGATTCCCCCGCTGGGCCATGCGGCTGCCACCGAGGTGGGCACGCGGTTGCCGATCCTGCAGGCGCTGCGCGAGCGCGGCTTCCATCTGGCCTTCAACCACACGGTGCTCGAGTCCGCCTACGCCCCGTGGCTGCCGCTGGCCGACTACATCAAGCTCGACCTCTCGCTGCTGGCGGCGGACCAGCTGGCCGTGCTCGTCAAGTACGCGGGGCGCCACTCGCGCGCGGAACTCATCGCCGAGAAGGTGGAGAGCGCGCAGCAGTACGACATGGCGACGCGCATGGGCGTGCAGCTCTTCCAGGGTTTCTGGTTCTCCCGCCCGTCGGTGGTCGAGGCGAAGCTGCTGACGCCTTCGCAGGCCAACATCCTGAACCTCATCAACCTGGTGCGGCAGCAGGCCAGCACGGACGAGATCGAGGAAGTGCTCAAGAAGGACGCGGGGCTGGCGTTCAACCTGATGCGCCTCATCAACTCGTCCGGCTTCGGCCTGACGCGCGAGATCACCTCGTTCCGCCAGGCCGTCATGCTGATGGGCCTGAAGCGGCTGTTCCGCTGGGCGGCATTGCTGCTCACCGCATCGCGCATCGGCGGCATTCCGGCCTCGGTCGGCCACACGGCCGTGGTGCGCGGGCGCCTCATGGAACTGGTCGCGCTCGAAACCCTGTCGCAGGAGGAGGCCGACCAGGCGTTCGTGGTGGGCATCTTCTCGATGCTGGACGTGATGCTCAGCATGCCGATGGAATCGGCCATCGGGCTGCTGCACGTGCCCGAGCCGGTGGCCGCCGCCCTGCTGCGCCGCGAGGGCGTGCTGGGCGAGTTGCTGCGCCTCGCGGAGGCCTGCGAATCCAGTGACGACGTGATGTTCGACCAGGCGGCGACCACGCTGCACCTGACCAGCCAGCAGATCAACTGGGCCCACCTGCAGGCGCTGGCCTGGGCCGACCAGATGACCGACTGACGGCCGCCGCGCACGGACGCGCACGGACGCGCACGGCCGTGACGGAGCCCGTCCTGCATGCTCCGCGGTGTCCGCGGGAAGCGCGCCGACGGGCCTTCTTGGTGGTAAGGTGGGAGGCTGCAAGGGCCTAGGGCCTGCCACTCATTCTCTTCAAGCCCCATGTCGAGCAGCAACGAAACCGCACCGGCCTTCGAGCCCACCCAGCCGCAGGACGGCGCCCCGCCGGACGACGGCAGCCTGGCGATCGCCCGGCAGGCGATCGTGGACGAGCACCGCGCCGTCTACGGCTACGAACTCTTCGACCGCTCCACCGCTTCCGACGCGCACACGGCCGCCAGCGACGCGGCACTGCTCTTCAATGCGCTGTCCTATGCCGGCACCGAGGCGCTGGTCGGCAAGAAGACCGTGTTCATCAACTGCACGCACGAGAGCCTCGCGGGCGGCCACCTGGAGCTCATCCATCCCGAGAAGGTGGTGCTGGAAGTGCCCACCCTCGCCGACAACGCCAGCGTGGAAGAGGTCGAGGGGCGCCTGTCGACCCTCGAGGGACTGAAGGCGCGCGGCTTCCGCCTCGCGTTCAACCAGAACGTGCTGCGCCGCAACTACGGCAGCTGGCTGCGTCTGGCCTCGTTCGTGAAGCTCGACATGCAGGCGTTCCGCCCGGAGCTCGCCGAGCCGCTCGTGAAGTTCGCCCGCGCCAACAGCCAGGCCACGCTGGTGGCCGAGAAGGTGGAAACCGCCGAGCAGCACGAGCGCATGGCCGCGCTGGGCGTGAAGCTCTTCCAGGGCTTCTGGTTCGCCAAGCCGGCGCTGGTCAAGGCGCAGACGATCCGGCCCTCGCAGGCGACGATCATCCAGCTCATCAATCTCGTGCGCAAGCAGGCCAGCACGGCCGAGATCGAAGAGTTGCTCAAGAAGGACCCGACGCTGTCCTTCAACCTGCTGCGCTTCATCAACTCCTCGGGGTTCGGGCTGTCGTGCGAGGTCACCTCGTTCCGCCACGCGGTGATGATCCTCGGCCTCAAGAAGCTCTTCCGCTGGGCGGCGCTGCTGATGACCACCTCGCGCGCGGGCGGCTCGCCCCCGGCGGTCGGGCAGACGGCCGTGGTCCGCGGGCGGCTCATGGAACTGCTCGCCGCCGAACTGCTGCCCCCCGAAGAGTGCGACAACGCCTTCGTGGTGGGCGTGTTCTCCCTGCTCGACACCATGCTCGGCGTGCCGCTGGACAAGGCCCTCGAATCGGTGGCGCTGCCCCAGCCGGTGGTGGACGCGCTGCTGCACAACACGGGCGTCTTCGCGCCGTTCCTCGAACTCACCAAGGCCTGCGAGAGCGGCGACGAGGTGGCCTTCGCCCGCTCGGCGGAAGCCCTGCACCTCTCGAACCGGCAGGTCAACTGGGCCCACCTGCAGGCGCTGACCTGGGCCGAGAGCCTGAACGACTGAAGCCCCGGGGCTCCGGGACCTGGGGCCGCGTGCAGGGCGGCGCCACGGCGCCCGCCCCGCTCGTCCAGCGTCAGTCCAGCCGGATGTGCGCCGCGCGGATGATGTTCGCGTTGGCCTGCGATTCCTGCGCGATTTCCCGCGCGAAATCGGCGGCGCTGCCGCCCGTCGGCACATTGCCCGTGGTGAGCAGCCGGTTGCGCAAATCCGGCACTGCCAGGGCCTTGTTCACTTCGGCGTTGAGCCGCTCCAGCAGCGCCGCGGGCAGGCGGCCAGGCGCGAACAGGCCGAACTGCGAACTCAGGTTGGCGGCGGGCAGGCCGAGTTCGGCCAGCGTGGGGGTTCCGGGCATGCCGTCCACGCGCTGCGGCGCACCCACGGCCAGGGGCCGCAGTTTTCCCGCCTGGATCTGCTGCGCGACGGCCGGGCCCGCGTTGGTGGACAGGATTTCGAACTGGCCGCTCAGCGCATCGGTGAGCTGCTGTCCGCCCCCCTTGTAGGGCACGTGCGTGATCTTCGCCTGCGTGCCCAGCATGATCTGCTCCAGCATGATGTGGCCCAGCGACGCCAGCCCCGAGGTGGCCCAGCGGATCTCGCCGGGCCGGGCCTTGGCCTGCGCGACCAGCGCGGGGAAGTCCCGCGCGGTGCAGGCCGGCGTCGCCAGCAGCAGCACCGGCGACACCATCACGCTGGCCAAGGGAGCGATGTCGCGCGCCGGGTCGTACGGCAGCCGGCCCAGGTGCGGGCTCAGCACCAGCGGGCTCACCGACGAGAAGCCGAGGGTGTAGCCATCCGCCGGCGCCTTGGCGACCATGTCCATGGCGATGGCGCCGCCCGCGCCGGCCTTGTTCTCCACGATCACGGGCGAGCCCAGCTGCGCCGAGAGCCGGTCGGCGAGCGCGCGGGCGACCACGTCGCTCACACCGCCGGCCGGATAGGCCACCACGATGCGGATGGGGCGCGAGCCGGGCCAGGCCGCGCCCCCTGCGCCCTGCGCGAAGGCGCGCGCGGGAATGCCGGCCGCCAGGGCCAGCGTGGCCGAGGCGCCGAGGGAAAGTGCGCGTCGGCGCGATAGGGAATCGATCATCACGGGTACCGTCTCAGAAAGCAGGTTGCACACGAAGAAAA
This sequence comes from Comamonadaceae bacterium UBA4962, assembly GCA_002397315.1. Lineage (GTDB taxonomy): Bacteria > Pseudomonadota > Gammaproteobacteria > Burkholderiales > Burkholderiaceae_C > Paracidovorax. The sequence goes on along the minus strand of DHAE01000019.1, from coordinate 112,507 downwards.
GCAAAGGCGCGATTGTGCGCGCGCCCGCTGGGCCCCGCACGGCGTGCCCCCGCACATTCCGCATTCCCTTCAACCGCGGGGATGGTGCTGCGCGTGCAGTGCCTTCAGCCGCTCGCGCGCCACGTGGGTGTAGATGGTGGTGGTGGAAATGTCCGCGTGCCCGAGCAGCAGCTGGACCACGCGCAGGTCCGCGCCATGGTTGAGCAGGTGGGTGGCGAACGCATGCCGCAGCGTGTGCGGCGACAGCGCCACCGTGATGCCGGCGGCCTGGGCGTGCTTTTTCACGACCACCCAGAACATGGCCCGCGTCATCCCCGCGCCGCGCCGCGTCACGAACAGGTCGTCGGTCTGCTGGCCCGCGAGGATGCCGGCACGCGCCTCGGACAGATACCGCTGCAGCCACTCCGCGGCCACCTCGCCGAATGGCACCAGCCGTTCCTTGCCGCCCTTGCCCATCACGCGCAGCACGCCTTCGGCCAGGCCCACGTGGTGCGTCTTGAGGGTGACGAGTTCGGTCACGCGCAGGCCGCTGGCGTACATGAGCTCCAGCATCGCGCGGTCCCGCAGCCCCAGGGGTGTGGAAGTGTCGGGGCCGTGCAGCAGGGCCTCCACCTGGGCGGCCGAGAGCGTCTTGGGCACGCGCAGCGGCTGGCGCGCCGCCTGCAGGCGCACGGTGGGGTCGGCGGTGATGCGGTGCTCGCGCAGCGCCCACTGGAAGTACCGCCGCAGCACGGTCAGGCGCCGGTTCGCCGAAGTGGCGCGCGTCGTCGCATGGCGCGCAGCGAAGTACGCCTGCAGGTGGCTTTCGGCGGTGGCGTCCAGCACTCCCGCGGTCTCGGGCACCTGCTCCAGGAGCCACTGCGCGTAGAGCGAGAGATCGCGGCGATAGGCGGCCAGCGTGTTGCGGGACAGGCCGTCTTCGAGCCAGAGGGCGTCGATGAAGTTGTCGATGGCGGCCTGGCTGGCGGGCGAGAGGGTCATCGCGCCACGTTAGCACGCCGCGCCGCGCGGCCGGCCCGGACCCGCCGTTGCCCTCGCCGGCTCCGGCTCCGGCTCAATCGAGCGTGAGCTTCTGCTTCTGCACCACGGTCTTGTAGACCTCGTACTCGGCCTTGATCTGCTCGGAGAACTGCTCTGGCGTGTTGCCCACGATGAGCGAGCCGGTGTCCTCGATGCGCTTGCGCACGGCGGGATCCTCCAGCGCCTTGCGCACGCCCGCGTTGATCTTGTCCACCACCTCCTTCGGCAGGCCCTTGGGGCCGAGGATGCCGTAATAGGCCATGCGGTTCACGGGCTCGAGGCCGATCTCCTTGAACGTGGGCACGTTCGGCAACGCGGCGACGCGCTGCGGCGCGGCGACGACGATCGGCACCAGCCGGTTGTCCTTGATGAAGGGCAGCGCGGACGGCAGGTTGTCGAAGATCATCGGCACCTGCCCCGCCACCGTGTCGTTGAGCGCGGGGCCCGCGCCGCGGTAGGGAATGTGGGTGACGAACGCCTGCGTCAGGCTCTTGTAGAGCTCCATCTGCAGGTGCCCGATACCGCCGGTTCCCGAGGTGGCGTACGAGTACTTGCCGGGCGACTTCTTGATCTCGGCGAAGAAGCTCTGGTAGTCCTTGGCCGGGAAGCTGGGGTTCACCGCGATGATGTTGGGTGTCGCGGCGATATTGATGATCGGCGTGAAATCCGTCAGCGGGTTGTACGGAGTGCGCGGATTGATGGCGGGGTTGGCGGCCGTGGTGGAGACGGTGGCGATCCCCAGCGAATAGCCGTCCGGCGTGGCCTTCGCGGTTTCCGAGGCGCCGACGATGCCGCCGCCGCCGGACTTGTTCTCCACCACCACGGGCTGGCCCAGCGCGCGCGACAGGGGATCGGCGATCACGCGCGCGATGATGTCGGTGGTGCCTCCGGGCGCGAACGGCACCACCAGCCGGATGGGCTTGGCGGGGTAGGCCTGGGCCCACGCGCCACCCGCGGTGGCCAAAAGGACGAGTCCGAACCAGTTGCGGCGGTGCATGGGGCGTCTCCTTGTAACTGCATGCAAACGATGACCGTGCATCCTACGCGGGGATGCGATCAGATCGTTGCGTGCAGCCCTCTCCCTGGATCAGGAGTTACCCGGATCCATCGCGACGCCCACCGCAGCGGTGACGAGAAGGTGGCCGGGAAATTTTCTTCCCGGGAAGGAGGGGGAACCGCCTGAGCGGCCGACCTCATAGAGGGACCATGGCGTCCCACAGCAGTTTGGATCCCAGCAGCACCGTGAAGACCAGGAACAGCGACTTCATGCGCGGGGCCGACAAGGTTCTGACGGTCCAGGTTCCCATGGCACCGCCCAGGGCACAGCCCAGCAGCAGGGGAATGCCCAGTTGGAAATCGATCGCGCCCTTGCTGGCGAAGGTGCTGACGGAGGCACCCACCACCAGCAGGTTGATGCGCGTCATGACGGACGCGCTCTGCACGAAGCTGAGACCGAAGAAATGCATGAGCGCGAAGATGAGGAAGGTTCCGAACCCTGCCCCGAAGAACCCGGAATAGACGCAGAGCGCGAACACGGTGGCCACACCCAGCGGAGGAATGCGCTGGCCCTGCGCGGCCGGCTTCGTCGGCACGGCGGACAGATCTGTGCGGTAGGTGATCCAGAGGACGACCGCCATGAGCACCACCACGAGGATCTTCAGCAGGCGTTCGTCGAGCCCCGTGGCCAGCAGCGACCCGGTCACGGACCCGAGGACGCACAGCGGCCACAGCACCCAGGGGATGGACACCGAGGTGCGGCGGTCCTGGCGGTGCATCAGCGCACCGGTGGCGAAGGAGCCGATCAGCGCGAACTTGATGGTGGCGATCGCCGTGGCAGCCGGTTGCCCGAGCAGCAGCAGCAACGGCACGCCCAGCGTCACGCCCCCGCCCACCGTGACGGCCACGATGCCGACGAGCCCACCCAGCCCTGCCAGGGCAGCACTCCAGAGCATTACCATGCGAGCGACGGCTCCGATGCAAAGGCCGGTGCGATGTCCAGCCGCAGCCTGTCGCCCACCCGCGCCGCCGAAGGCCGGCGAAAACGGCCGAGGTAGCGCTGCAGCACCGCCATCCGGACGGCCACTCCGTTGGCGGCCTGCCGGAAGTAGTGGTTGAACGGCGTTTCGTCGACATCCTCCGGCAGTTCCCCACCGCGCGGAAGGCAGTGCAGCACGGCGACGTCCGAACCGCTGCGGCGCAGCAGGCGGCGGTCGACGCGGCAGCGCTCCAGTTGCGCGTGGTACGCGGCGGCGTCGTGGAAGCGCTCGCGCTGCACGCGGACCACGTAGAGGACGTCGACGTGGTCGATCATGTCCGCGACGCAATCGTGTTCCTGGGCATCGGCCCCCACGACCTGCGCCAGCGGCGGCAACGGCCCGGCGCCGGTATCCGCCACGGCATCCACCACGTGGACGCGCGTGCCCCGGAAGGCGCGCAGGCCGGCCAGCAGCGACTTGGCGGCGCGCGAATAGCGGAGGCCTCCGCAGAACCCGATCCGCAGGCCGTCCAGCGTGCCGAAGTGCCGGCGCATGGTGAAGAGATCGATCAGCGTCTGCGTGGGATGGCGGCACTGGCCTTCACCGGCACTGACCAGCGGCACGTCGAGCACGCCGGCCATGCGCTCGAAGGTGCCGTCCGCCGCATGGCGCGCCACGACGAGATCCGCGTAGTAGCCCGCCATGCGGAGCGTGTCGGTGATGCTTTCGCCCAGGCCCATGCGGGTGTTCTGCATGTCGCCCATGCTCAGCACCTGGGCGCCCAGCCGGTGCGCCGCCGCCTCGAAGCTCAGGCGCGTCCGGGTGCTGGGCTCGAAGAATGCGGTGCAGACGAGCTTCCCGGTCAGGCTGCAGGCGAAGTCTCCCGGATGGCGGTGGATGTCGTCGGCCACCCCCAGCAGGCTTTCGATGTCGGAACGCGACCAATCGTCGATGGAAACGAGGTTCTGTATGCCCATGCGAAGACCTGGAAGACGCGTGAGCCCGTCAAGGGGCAGGGAGCGGGAACTCTGCAACACTGGAAACAAAGTAATCGTGCGGATGAGCTGACTTTCTGCTTCAATCTTCGTCCGGGGGCTTCCATAAGAGAAGTTTTTATTTGTTATACGAAACATAAAAAATATTTTGGATACAACGATTGACCTGGAGCAGCTTCGTACCTTTGCCTTGGTACTCGAGCTGGGGAGTTTTTCGGCGGCGGCGGAACGCCTGGGTCTGACCCAGCCCGCCGTCAGTGTGCAAGTGAAGAAGCTGGAACGTGCGCTGTCCGTGCGGCTGGTGGAACGCGTGGGCCGGCGCGTGAGCGCCACGCCCGCAGGTTGCGACCTGCTGGCGCATGTTCCCTGCGTGTCCGCGGCCGTGGCGAATGCCGTGAGCGCCGCCACGTTCCACGCGGCCGGCGTATCGGGGACGGTGCGCCTAGGCACGGGGCTCACGCCCTGCCTCTACTTCCTGCCTGCGGTGCTGCGCGACCTGCGCAAGCGCTATCCCGCGCTGCAGATCGTCGTGAGCACGGGCAATACCGAGGATTACGTGCGGCAGATCGAGGGCAACATCATCGACGTGGCGCTGGTCACGCTGCCCGTGACCTCGCGCGCCATCGCCGCCACACCCGTGCTGGACGACGATTTCGTGGCCATCTGCCGGCGCGGCACCTGCGACTGGCCCGACGCCGTGACCGCGCAGATGCTGAACGAGCAGCCGCTGGTGAAGCTCGGCACCAGCACCACCACCCGCATGCTGGTGGACGAATGGCTGCGCCAGGGGCGCGGGCCGCTGCCCCCGCCGGCGATGGAGTTCGACAGTGTGGAAGCCATCAAGGCGATGGTGGCCGCGGGCCTGGGCTGTGCCGTGCTGCCGCGCATGGCGGTGACGGGCGCCGGCAAACACAAGGACCTCGACATCCGGCCGCTGCAGCCCCGCCTGCGGCGCACGCTGGCGTTCGTGCTGCGGCAGGACAAGCCCGTGAACCGGGGCCTGCAGAAAGTGCTGGAAGCCATCGCCGACGGCGCGCGGGCGTTCAAGTCCAGGGACTGAACGCCGCAGCCAGAGCCGAAGCCGCCGCTCTTTCCACGTGATACCGCGGGAGCGCTTTCCGTGCGGCGGGGCCCTGCGCGCCGGCCGGCGGGTATCCTGCACGCGGTGAACTACGCGCAGCTGCTCTTTCCCGATTTCTCGCTCATCCTGTTCGGGTACCTCGTGTGCCGGTACACGGCGCTCAACCGCACCGTCTGGCAGCCGGTCGAGGGCCTCGTCTACTACCTGCTGTTCCCGGTGCTGCTGTTCCAGTCGATCGTGCGCAGCCCGATCCACGTGGGCGAAGCATCCGGCCTGATCGGCGCGGGCGTGCTCACGGGGCTGTGCGGCATCGGGCTGGCCTACGTGCTGCCGCGCCTGCCCGGGCTGTCGGGCCGCCTCGACGTGCGCGACCATGCCGCCAGCGCGCAGGTGGCCTTCCGCTTCAACTCCTTCATCGGCCTGGCGCTCGCCGAACGGCTGGCCGGGGCGCAGGGGCTGCAGATGATCGCGGTGCTGATCGGCGTGTGCGTGCCGCTCTTCAACATCGCCGCCGTGTGGCCCATGGCGCGCGGCGGACAGCACGGGTTCCTGAAAGAGCTCATGCGCAACCCGCTGATCATCGCGACGGGCACCGGTCTCGCGGCCAACCTGCTGGGGTTCCGCATTCCCGGCTGGATGGAGCCGTCGGTGACGCGCGTCGGAGCCGCGTCGATCGCGCTGGGGCTCATGTCGGCGGGCGCGGGCATGCAGCTCGGGCTGCTCACGCGCGGCGCCCTGCTGTCGGTGTCGGTGCTGTCCATCCGGCACCTCGTGCAGCCGCTGGTGGCCTGCGTGCTGGCGCGCTGGTTCCGGCTCGATGCCGTGCAGACGACGGTGCTGATGGCGTTCTCCGCGCTGCCCACCGCCTCCACCTGCTACGTGCTGGCCGCGCGCATGGGCTACAACGGCCCCTACGTCGCCGGGCTGGTGACGCTGTCGACGGTGCTGGGGGTGCTCAGCCTGCCGCTGGCGCTCGGCTGGCTCGCGCCCTGACCTTCCGCGGAGGCGGAGCGCACCGCCCGGCCCTCAAGGCAGTGCCGTGGCTTCCGGATCGGTGTCCGCGACTGCTTCCTGGGCCAGGGCCCACGCCACGTGCTCGCGCACCAGCGCGCTCGGGTCGTCGGCCCGTGCGATGAGCGCGGCGCGCAGGGCCGGGTCGCGCGTGGCGCGCAGCGCATTGCCGAGCGCCACGGCGACGTTGCGCAGCCAGCGTTCATGGCCGATGCGGCGGATCGGCCCGCCTTCGGTGCAGCGCAGGAAGGTAGCCTCGTCCCAGGCGAACCATTCGGCCAGCGGCCGGCCCGCCAGCGCCGGGCGCTCGTCGAAATCGGGCACGGCGGCGGGCCGCGCGAACTTGTTCCAGGGGCAGGCGAGCTGGCAATCGTCGCAGCCGTACACGCGGTTGCCCATCAGCGGTCGCATCGCCTCGGGGATGGCGCCCGCATGCTCGATGGTGAGGTAGGAAATGCAGCGCCGCGCATCCACCCGGTGGGGCGCGACGATGGCCTGCGTGGGGCAGACGTCGATGCAGGCGCGGCATGCGCCGCAGTGCGCGGTGACGGGTTCGCTGGGCGGCAGCGCCAGGTCGACGAAGATCTCGCCCAGGAAGAACATCGAGCCGGCCTCGCGGTGCAGCACCAGCGTGTGCTTGCCGCGCCAGCCTTGTCCGCTGCGGCGGGCGAGCTCCGCCTCGAGTACCGGCGCCGAATCGGTGAACACGCGGTGGCCGAACGGACCCACGGCCTCCGCGATGCGGTCCGCCAGCTTCTGCAGCCGCGCGCGCAACACCTTGTGGTAGTCGCGTCCCCGGGCGTAGACGGAGACGATGCCCTCCGCCGGGCGGCCCAGCCGCGCCAGTTCGGCCGCCTGCCAGCCGCCGCGGCCGGTGCCGGTATCCGCAGGGCCGGCGCCCTCCCCATCCCGACCGCTTTCCACGTCCACGCTGCGCTCCAGCGTGCGCCGGGGCAGGTAGTCCATGCGCGCGGTGATCACGCTCACCGTACCCGGCACCAGCTCGGCAGGGCGCGCGCGTTTCAGTCCGTGGGCCTGCATGTAATGCATGTCGCCATGGAACCCTTCGGCCAGCCACTGCACCAATCCCGGCTCCGCGGACGACAAATCCACGCCGGCGACGCCGATTTGGGAAAATCCCAGTTCGCGGGCCCAGCCTTGCATTTGAGGAACGAGTTGACTGCTGCACGACATCACCCCGGGATTGTAGAAAGTCCCTCCCCGACCGGCTTCCTGCGGCTGCAATGGCCCGACGAGGACGGCACGGCCGACTTCGCCCGCCGGCTGGCCGCGCAGCCCGCGCTCGCCGACTCCTTCGTCACGCTGCACGGCGATCTGGGAGCGGGCAAGACCACCTTCGTGCGGCATTTGCTGCGCGCCCTGGGCGTGCAGGGCCGGATCAAGAGCCCCACCTACGCCGTGGTCGAGCCCCACGACACGGCGGCCGGGCCCGCATGGCATTTCGACTTCTACCGCTTCGGCGATCCGCGCGAATGGGAGGATGCGGGCTTCCGCGACATCTTCGCGGGCCCGGGCCTGAAGCTCGCCGAATGGCCCGAGAAGGCGGGAGCACTCCTGCCGCCCGCCGATCTCGCCCTACACATTGAAGCGGCGGAACCGGCCGGGGGCGCGTACGATGGCGACGCCCCGCCCCGCCAGATTCTTTTGCGCGCCGGCACGCCCCGCGGCCACGCCCTGGTGCAAGCACTCACAACAGCATGAGCGACGACGCCCCCTCCTCTCCCAATCCCTCCCCCGCGTCCCCCGCTTCCGCGCCCGGGCCCTCCCGCCGCGGGCTGCTGCAGGCCGGAACCCTGGTGCTGCTGCTCGGCGCCAGCCAGATCGCGCGCGGCGCGGGCATCGTGGCGGTGCGGGTATGGCCGGCGCAGGATTACTCCCGCGTCACCATCGAATCGGACCGCCAGCTGGTGGCCAAGCAGTTCTTCGTGGCGACGCCGCCGCGGCTGGCCGTGGACATCGAAGGCATCGACCTGAACCCGGAGCTGCGCGAACTGGTGGCGAAGGTGAAGGCCGACGACCCCAATATCGCGGGCATCCGCGTGGGCCAGAACGCCCCGGGCGTGGTGCGCCTGGTGGTGGACCTCAAGCGCGCCGCGCTGCCGCAGGTGTTCACGCTGCCGCCGATCGCGGCCTACCGCCACCGGCTGGTGTTCGACCTCTATCCCGCCGAACCCGAGGATCCGCTGGAGACCCTGATCGCCGAGCGCCTGCGGGACGCGGGACCGGGCACCGCTCCCGCGGGGGCTCCCGCCCCCACGCCGGCGCCGCTGCCCAACATCGCCGCCGCGCGGCCGGGCACGGCCGGCGATCCGCTGGGCGACCTGATCGCGCAACACAACCCGAAGCCGGCCGCAACCCCTGCGCCGCCGGGTGGGCTGCCCAGGGCGACGCCGGGTGCCACGGCGCCGGTCGCCACGCCTTCGGGAGCGCCGGCCGCAGCCCCTCCCGCGGTGGCGGCCGCTCCCACGCCGCCGCATGCGGGCGGCAGTGCGGCGCCGTCCGCTCCCGCCATCGCACGCGCCACCGACCGGCTCATCATCATCGCGCTCGACCCGGGCCACGGCGGCGAAGACCCGGGCGCCATCGGCCCCGGCGGCACGCGCGAGAAGGACGTGGTGCTCAAGGTCGCGTTCCTGCTGCGCGACCGCATCAACGCCACGACGGTGGGGGGGAACCCGATGCGGGCCTTCCTCACGCGGGATGCCGATTTCTTCGTGCCGCTGGGCGTGCGCGTGGAGAAGGCGCGGCGCGTGCAGGCGGACCTGTTCGTCAGCATCCACGCCGATGCCTTCACCACGCCGGCGGCGCGCGGCGCGAGCGTGTTCGCCCTGAGCCAGAGCGGCGCATCCAGCACGGCCGCGCGCTGGCTCGCCAACAAGGAGAACCAGTCCGACCTGGTGGGCGGCCTGAACGTGCGCGCGCAGGACCGGCACGTGCAGAGCGCCTTGCTGGACATGAGCACCACGGCGCAGATCAACGACAGCCTGAAGCTCGGCAGCGTGCTGCTGGGCGAGATCGGCGGCATGGCGCGGCTGCACAAGCCCCGCGTGGAGCAGGCGGGGTTCGCCGTGCTGAAGGCGCCGGACATCCCCAGCGTGCTGGTCGAAACGGCCTTCATCAGCAATCCGGAGGAAGAGGCCAAGCTGCGCACCGCGGCTTACCAGCAGCAGCTGGCCGACGCGCTGATGCGCGGCATCACCCGGTACTTCGTCAAGAACCCGCCGCTGGCGCGCAGCCGGTCCGTCTGAAGCGCCGTGCCTTTCCGGCCATGCCTGCCGCGACACCCTGGCAGGCAGGTCGGACCATGGGGGAATGCATTGCCATGCACGGTCGGCTGGGCCACAGTGGGGCATCCACGATGCAACGCCCCGCCCGTGGGGCCACAGGGAGTTTCCATGGCTTTGCCACATGCCCGTTCCGCCGACGTCGTCAGCGTCCGCCCGCTGGGTACCGCCCTGGCCGGCGCCACCACGTCGGCCATCCTCAAGGCCGCGCAGCTGGAAGTGATCCGCGCCGTCCTGCCGGCCGGCAAGGAATTGCGGCAGCACGAGACCCCGGGCGAAATGACGATCCAGTGCCTGGAAGGCGAGGTCGAACTCCACACCGCGTCCGGTGCGCGCCTGCTGCGGGCGGGTGATCTGGTGCACCTGCAGGCGCATGCGCCCCATGCACTGCGCGGATTGACCGATGCCTCGCTGCTGCTGACCCTCTGCCTCGCGCCGGGCTGACGGGCGATGGTCGGAAGACGGGGCAGTAACGTCCTACAACCACCGGTTGGGGCTGCTTACACACAGGGCGCGGCCCTGCGGCGATAGTCGAGGCATGGGTGAAGGGAAGCAGCAGTCTCCCCGACCCTCCACTTTCCCTACAAGGTGCACACCATGAACTACCGCCATCTCGTCTCCGCCGCCGCCTGCGCCGCCGCCCTGGGCCTGGTCGGCTGCTCGTCCAACCCGACCAATGCGCAGCTCGGTACCGGCGTCGGCGCCGTGGCCGGCGGCGTGCTGGGCAGCGCCGTGGGCGGTACCGCAGCCACCGTGGGTGGCGCCGCAGCCGGTGCGCTCATCGGCCATGAACTGGGTGAAGACCGCGACCAGCGCCGCCGTTGATACCCTTGGACAGGCATCGTTGCCTGTCCGGGTACGAAATTGACATTGCCCGCCCGGCCCTGCCGGGCGGGCAATGCCGTTTTGGGGGACGGCATTGACTGCCGCTCCACTCTGCCGGGTGGCGTACATCTCAAACTTTTGTTTATGCATGTACATAGAACACGACATGCATTCGCAATGGAGCAGCAGCTAGCATCGTGGCGTCATCTCTCGCTCACAAGGAAACGCCGCCATGTCCCGATGCCCACCAATGCCACGGATCGGGAAAGCCTTCTCCCCAGCCATCGGCGGTCGGGGCGCCTCCGCAAGCTGGGCACCGCCTCCGGGCCCATCGGTGCCCCTGGTTTCCGACATCTCGGGCGACGATTTCAGTGCCTTCGCCGCCGGCCAGGCACTGCGACTTCCCGGTGCCGGCCACAGCCTGCTGCACTACCAGGACCGCGGACGCGGACCGGCCGTGCTGCTCGGGCACGCATACCTCGGGGACTCGTCCGTGTGGGAGCCCCAGATCCAGGCGCTCTCCCGGCAGTACCGCGTCATCGCCCCCGACCTCTGGGGCCACGGTGCATCGGGCCCGCTGCCCTTTAACACGCAGCGCCTGGAAGACCTGGCGGAGCAGATGCTGGAGCTCATGGAGGCGCTGGACATTCCCGAGTTCGCCGTCGTGGGGCTTTCGGCAGGAAACCTGTGGGGCACGGAACTGGCACTGCGGGCGCCGGACCGCGTGCGCGCACTCGTGATGATGGGGCCCTGCCCGGCTGCCAGGCGGGACAAGGCGTCCCTGCGGTATCTCGGCATGCTGGACTCTGCCGAGACCGAGGGCCGCGTCACGCCGGATCTCGCCCGGGCGATCGTGCCACTCTTCTGCCGCCAGGGTACGGAGCCGGCCACGCCGCAGGGGTCGGAACTCGCGCGCGCACTGGCAGCCATGCCGGCCGACCGCTTGCGCGATTCGGTGGTGCCGCTCGGCCGCATCCTCTTCGGCAGGATCGACGGGCCAGACCGCCTGGCACGGCTCGATCCCGCCACCACGCTGCTCCTCTACGGCGAGGCCGACGCCCTGTGCCCGCATCCCGAGATGCAGCGGATGGCCGCGTTGATCGGCTGCGAGGCGGTGCAGGTGCCCGGCGCGGGGCACCTTTCCGGCATGGACCGGCCGGAGTTCGTCAACCGGTGCCTGCTGCAGTGGCTGGAGCGCACGCTGCGCTGACGCCGGTGCGGCAGCGGCGCCCGCCCTCTGCTGGGCTTTCAGGCGGCCGTCGTCTTCTGGCGCCCGGCGCGCCAGGCGCCGAAGATGGCGATGAGGCCCGGCACCAGGATCAGCGCCCAGATGATCTTGTCGAGGTTGGCCTGCACCCAGGGGAAGTTGCCGAAGAAGTAGCCGGCCGTGCAGATGCCCAGCACCCAGAGCAGCGCGCCACCCACGTTGAAGGCCGTGAACTTGCCGCGGTGCATTTCGGCCACGCCCGCCACGAACGGCGCGAAGGTGCGGATGAAGGGCATGAAGCGGGCCAGCACGATGGTGATGCCGCCGTAGCGTTCGTAGAACGCGTGCGCCTGCTCGAACGCGCGGCGGTTGAACCAGCGCGAATCGGGCCACTGGAACACCTTGGGGCCGAAATAGCGGCCGATGGAATAGTTGCACTGGTCGCCGAGGATCGCCGCCGCGATCAGCACCACGCAGGCGATCGGAAAGCTCATGAGCCCCGCGCCGCACAGCGCGCCGACGATGAACAGCAGCGAGTCGCCGGGCAGGAACGGCATGACGACCACGCCGGTCTCCACGAACACGATGGCGAACAGCAGCGCATACACCCACGGGCCGTAGGCGGCCACGAAGGCCGCGATGTGCTTGTCCACGTGCAGGATGAAATCGATGAGGAACTGGATGGCTTCCAAGGGAGGACCTTCAGGATCGGAGGGAATGGGCAGAGCGGAAATGCCGGCGGGGCGGCGCAACGGCGTCCGGCCCCGCGCCGGGGCGGGGCTCCCGCCGCCGCGGCGCGTAACTCTAACCGCACTGCCTACAATGCCGCCCGATGACCCCAGAGCCCGCCCTCCCGCGCCGTCCGATCCGCGATCTCCCCGATGAACTGATCAGCCAGATCGCCGCGGGCGAGGTGGTGGAGCGGCCCGCATCGGCCGTGCGCGAACTGGTGGACAACGCGCTCGACGCAGGCGCCCGCCAGGTCACCGTGCGCCTGCTCGCGGGCGGCGTGCGCCTGATCGCGGTGGAGGACGACGGCTGCGGCATTCCGCCCGAGGAACTGCCGGTCGCCCTCCGCCGCCACGCGACCAGCAAGATCACCAACCTGCACGACCTGGAATCGGTGGCCACGATGGGGTTCCGGGGCGAGGCGCTGGCGGCCGTGGCGTCGGTGTCGGAAATGGCGCTGCTCTCGCGCACCGAAGACCAGCCGACGGCCTTCCTGCTGGACGCGCGCAGCGGCGAACTGCGCCCTGCCGCGCGCAGCCGGGGCACCACCGTGGAGGTGAAGGAGCTGTTTTTCTCCACCCCTGCGCGGCGCAAGTTCCTGAAAACGGACGCGACCGAACTGGCCCACTGCATCGAGGCCGTGCGGCGCCATGCGCTGGCCCGCCCGGACGTGGGCTTCGCGATCTGGCACGAGGGCAAGCTGGTCGAGCAGTGGCGCGCCACCCTGGCACCGGCCGAAGGCGACGCCCCGGTGGACGAGGCCACGCTGGAAGCGGCCTTCGGACGGCGGCTGTCGGACGTGCTGGGGGAAGATTTCCTGCGCGACTCCATCCCCGTGCGCCACCGCTCGGGCTACGTCACCGTGACCGGGCGCGCCGGCCTGCCGGATGCGGCGCGCTCGCGGGCCGACCAGCAGTTCTGCTACGTCAACGGCCGGTTCGTGCGCGACAAGGTGCTCACCCACGCGGCCCGCAGCGCTTACGAAGACGTGCTGCACGGGCAGAAGCAGCCGGTCTATGCGCTCTACGTGGCCATCGACCCGATGCGCGTGGACGTGAACGTGCACCCCACGAAGATCGAGGTGCGCTTCCGCGACAGCCGTGAAGTGCACCAGGCCGTGCGGCATGCCGTGGAGAACGCGCTGGCGGTGCCGCGCGCGCAGGCGCTGGCGGCCGCCGCGGAAGGCAGTGCCGCTGCGGAAACGGGCCTGCCCACCACCGCAGCCCCGGCGTCTTCCGCGGCGACCGCGTTCCGCACGCCGCCCACGCCCCTGCCCCGCCAGGCGGCCATGGCGTTCGACGCCCGTCCCGGACACCGGGTGACCGATCTGGAAGCGCTCTGGGGCCGCAAGGACGCCGCGCCTTCCCCGTTGCCCGGCGGCGCCGTGGCGGCCTTCGCACCGCCGTCCGGTCCGTATGCGCTGCCGTCTCCGGCCACTGCGCCAGGGGCCGCGCTCACGGTGCACGAGACGCCCGCCACCTATGCCCGGGCCGGTGACTCGCCGCCGGCCGCGGCCGCGCCCACAGCCACCGCCGAAGTCGCCCTGGATGGCACGGGCGCCATTGCAGCAACCACTCGCGGTGCCGGGCACGCTGCGGCCCCTTCCGCCGCCGACACGGATGTCTGGCCCCTGGGGCGCGCGGTGGCCCAGATCCATGGTGTGTACATCCTGGCCGAGAACGCCCAGGGCATGGTGATCGTGGACATGCACGCGGCGCACGAGCGCATCGTCTACGAGCGGCTCAAGGCCCAGGTGGATGCCAGCCAGCGCATCGCGAGCCAGCCGCTGTTGATTCCCGCGACCTTCGCCGCCACGCCCGAGGAGGTGGCCACTGCGGAGGCACATGCCGACACGCTCGGCATGCTCGGCCTCGAAGTCGCGCCGTTCTCGCCGCGCACGCTGGCGGTGCGCGCCGTGCCCACGTCGCTCGCCCAGGGCGATGCGGTGGAACTGGCACGCAGCGTGCTCGCGGAACTGGCGGCGCACGACGCCACCACCGTGGTGCAGCGGGCCCGCAACGAGATCCTGGGCACCATGGCCTGCCACGGCGCGGTGCGGGCACACCGGCGGCTCACGATCGATGAGATGAACGCGCTGCTGCGGCAGATGGAAGTGACGGAACGCTCCGACCAGTGCAACCACGGCCGGCCCACGTGGCGGCAGTTGTCGATGCGCGAGCTGGATGCGCTGTTCCTGCGTGGGCGCTGACCCCCCTAAAAAAAGGACCTGCCTATGCCGCCCCGCCGCGCTCCGTCCCGTCGCCGCTTCTATCGCAAATCCACGGCGCGCGGCATCGTGGCCCTGGCCGCCTTCGCCGCGGGCTCCTCGCACGTGCATGCGGGCCGCCCGCTCACGGTGGACGACGCGGGCGTGAACGCTCCCGGCGAGGGCCACGTCGAAGTCTGGTGGGAAGGTGTGCACCAGGAGCGCGGCGCCGTCTTCGCTGCGCCCGCCTATGCACCCCGCTCGCTTCCGGGGCTGGAGGTGGGTGCCCTGCTGGCCCGCGACCTGCATGGCCGCACCACGCTGAGCGGCCTGCAGGCGAAGTGGCAGTGGACGCCCCCGCGCGAGGGTGCCTGCCATGCGGCCAGCAGCGCCGGCCTGGTCCATGCCTACGGAGAAACCGGCAGCACGCTGGCGATCACGGGCATCGGCACCTGCAACGCTGTCCTGGGGCGCGGTGCATGCGAACCTGGGCGCCTTCCGCACGCCCGAGCGGCACTGGCGGCCGGCCTGGGGAGTGGCGGTGGAATCGACCTGGGGCGCCGTCACGGCGCACATCGAGGCATTTGGCGAGCGCAACGGCCCGCCGACCTACCAGACCGGCGCCCTGTGGGAATGGACGCCGGGCTGGCAGCTCGACGGCATCGTGGGCCGCCGCCAGGGCCGCACGCTGCTGAGCCTGGGTATCAAGCACAGCTTCTGATACCGGGCCACAGGAGCGGAGCGATCGCCGCGGCCGGGTGGACCACCGGTGGTCAGTTGGCGTCGCGGGCGGCCTTGGCCTGGTCGGGGAAGTCCGAGAACACGCCGTCCACGCCCAACTGGTAGAACTGGCGGTATTCGGCCTTGGGGTCGCCCCGGTAGTCGGAGGCGAGCCGCTTGGCCTCGCTGCGGAACGTGTACGGATGCACGAACAGGCCGGCCGCGTGGGCGTCGGCCACCACGCGGGTGGGCGACATCACGATGCGGTCGCGCTCGTCGATGACGCCGTCGCCGTTCAGGTCGTCCGGCTTGCCGTCGTTGTTGGCGTCCTGCAGCCGCGTCGGGATCAGGTAGGGCTTCCAGGGGCCGATGCCGTCCGCATAGGTCTTCACCTCGCGCAGGCCGTCGGGCGTGAGCAGGCTGGCGAAGGTGCGGCGGTCGCCGGCCACCGCGAAGTCGTAGGGTTTGTCGTAGGGAGCCGTCAGGTCGATGCTGCCGTCGGGCTTCACGTCGTTGCCGTCCACGAGCTGCACCAGCCGCACCTGCGTCTTCGTGCGCAGGTACTTGAGGTTGGACACCTCGAAAGACTGCACCATGACCGGCGAGGTGGCCTTGGTGTAGCCGTACTGCCCGAGGGTGTCGAGCAGCCGGTCTTCGAGCTTCAGGTTCAGGTTGGCGTGGTAGGTGGGGTGCTTGGTTTCGATGTAGACACCCACGGTGCGGCCGGCCTTCGTGCCTTCCGTGCGCGCCAGCTCCAGCACCTCGGTCAGCGTCGGGATCTGGAAGCGGCCGTTGAAGGACTGGTCGCGATCGGCGAGCGGCTGGATGGCGCGCAGGGTCTTGATCTCGGCCAGCGTGAAGTCGGAGGCGAACCAGCCCTCTTCCTGCACCCCGTCCACCATCTTGCGGGTCTTGCGGCTGGCGAATTCGGGGCGCTGCGACACGTCGGTCGTACCGGTGATGTTGGGCTCGTGGCGCGCGATGAGCACGCCGTCCTTCGTCGCCACCAGGTCCGGTTCGATGAAGTCGGCGCCCAGCTCGATGCCGCGGCGGTAGCCCTCCAGCGTGTGGTCGGGCAGGTAGCCGGCGGCGCCGCGGTGGCCGATCACCAACGGCTTGGAGCCGTCGAGGGTGGAGTGGATGCTGCCGCCGTTGCCGCCGCAGGCGGACAGGGCTGCGCAGGCCACCGCCACGGCCCATGCCGATCGGCCGGACAGCAGCGGTGCAGCGGCCGGGCCGCGTGCCGGGCGCTTCGTCGTCTTCGTATTCGTCATTCGTCTTCTCCCGTGAATGGATGGATGGGTTTTACCGCATGCACTCTGTCGGTGCTCCATGACGGCTCCGTGACGCCGCCCCGACCCGGCGATCACACCTGCGGCCCACCCGTGAAGGCAGCCCCGGGGCACCGGCCCATGCCGTCTCCGCGGCGCCCGGGACTGCGAACACCGGATCAACGGGGTGGGCGCAGGGTATTTCCGGGGTTCGGCCCGTCAACCGGAGCCTGCATGGTGCGTTTTTTGCTGCATGCCCTGGCGCCCGCATGGGCCCTCCGAACTTTACTCCCCGACCAGACTCTCTTCCTTTCGATGAAACGCTGGCCCCTTCTCTCCTCCCTCGCGCTCGCCCTCGCAGTGACGGCGGGCTGCGCCACCCTCGATGCCAAACAGCGCGAATGGATCTTCCAGCCCAGCGACCGGGCATGGGGAGGCGCACAATCGACCGACGACATGCAGGACGTGTGGATCGCCTTCGATTCGCGCGCCACGGGCAAGCCGGAGAAGCTGCACGGGCTCTGGATGCCTTCCGAGCGGGCCGGCGCGCCCGTGCTGCTGTACCTGCACGGCGCACGGTGGAACGTCTCCGGCTCGGCCGGCCGCATCCGGCGCATGCACGACATGGGCTTCTCGGTGCTGGCGGTGGATTACCGCGGCTTCGGGCGCAGCAGCCCGGCCCTGCCCTCGGAGGCAACGGCGCTGGAAGACGCCCGGGCAGCCTGGGACTGGCTGGCCACGCGCGAGCCCCAGTCGCAGCGCTACATCTTCGGCCATTCGCTGGGCGGCGCCATCGCCATCGATCTCGCCGCCATGGTGCCGGACGAAAAAGGCACCATCGTGGAAGGCACGTTCACCAACATTCCCGAGGTGGTGGCCACGTTCAAATGGGGCTGGCTGCCGATCTCGGGCCTGATCACGCAGCGTTTCGAATCGATCCGCAAGGTGGCGCACATCGGTTCGCCGCTGCTGGTGGTGCACGGCAGCGACGACAGCCTGATCCCGCCCTCCTTGGGCCGGCGCCTCTACGAAGCGGCGCAGGGTCCGAAGCGCTTCGTCCTCGTGGAGGGCGGCACCCACCACAGCACGAACACCGTGGGCGAGGCGCAGTACCGGGAGGCGCTGGCGGATCTGTTCCGGTTGCCCGCCGTGCCCGTGCCTGCACGCGCGCCGGCGCCGCGGGCCTCCGCGGCAGGCACTGCGGCCTGATCCGGCCTCTGCCCGCGGTGCGGCATGGCAGGCCGCACGGGCGGTTCCATGCCGCACCCTTGGTGGAGCGTCAGTCCTTCGGCAGCGCAGTGCCCCCCACCTGCACACGTGCCGCCAATATCTCCGGCAGGTGCCCGCCGATCCAGTCCGCGAGCGCCTGCACGTGCAGGCCGACCTCATGCCCGAGAGGCGTCAACCGGTAGTCCACATGGGGCGGCACGACGGGATACGCCCGGCGTTCCACGAAACCATCGCGTTCCAGCACCTGCAGCGTCTGCGCGAGCATGCGCTCACTCACCACACCCACCTTGCGGCGCAGTTCGCTGAACCGCAACGTTCCGCCCTGCAGCGCCACCAGCACCAGCACACCCCAGCGGCTGGTGACGTGCTGCAGGATCTCCCGGGCGGGACAGGACGGCGACAGCACGTCGCCACGCCGCATCAGCTCGGCGAGGGGCGGGGAGGGTTCGGCGGCCGGTCCCATGGCGGGCATGGCGTGTGCATCCAGGGAAGCTTCGCTCATTACTTACCTTTTTGTTGGTACTTACTAAAAGTTTGCATGCAGGCTATTGTGGCGTCCTCATCCACTTGCCACAAGGAAAACCATGATCGCCATCACCGGAGCATCCGGCCAGCTCGGCCGCCTCGCCATCGACGCCTTGTTGCGCACCCTCCCCGCCCAGGACGTCGTGGCGCTGGTGCGCACCCCCGCCAAGGTGCAGGACCTCGCCGCCCGCGGGGTCGCCGTACGCCAGGCCGACTACGCCGATCCCGCCGGATGGGATGCGGCACTGCAGGGCGTGCGCCGGTTGCTGCTGGTTTCCAGCAGCGAGGTCGGGCAGCGGGTGGCCCAGCACCGCACCGTCATCGACGCGGCCCGGCGCGCGGGCGTGGAACTGCTGGCCTACACCAGCGTGCTGCACGCAGACACCTCCGCCCTGGAGCTGGCCCGCGAGCACCGGGACACCGAGGCCCTGCTTCGCGCCTCGGGCGTGCCCCACGTGCTGCTGCGCAACGGCTGGTACACCGAGAACTACCTGGCCGGGGTAGGCGCCGCGCTGCAGCACGGCGTGCTCGCGGGCAGCGCGGGCGAGGGCCGCATCGCCTCGGCCGCGCGGGCAGACTATGCCGAGGCCGCCGCTGCCGTGCTGCAGGCCCCGGACCAGGCCGGCAAGGTCCATGAGCTGGCCGGCGACAGCGCCTACACGCTGGCCGAACTGGCGGCGGAGATCTCCCGCGCCACGGGCCGCGCCATTCCCTACCGCGACCTGCCCGAGGCGGAGTACGCCCGGATGCTGGAAGGGGCCGGCCTGCCCCCGGCATTCGCCGCGATCCTGGCGCAATCCGACGCCGCCGCGGCGCAGGGCGCGCTGTTCGACGGCAGCGGCCAATTGTCCCGCCTCATCGGCCGGCCCACCACGCCCTGGCAGGCCCAGGCAGCCGACGCAGTCCGCGCCGCCACCGCGGAGTGATTTCCGCGTGCCGCGGGTGGGCACCGCGCGCTGGTACGCTCCAGGGGATCATGTCGCTCTCCCCTTCCCTGCCGGCCACCACCGTGCCGGCGCCTTCCGCGGCCCGCCGCACGGCCGCTCCGGCGCTTCCTTCCTGCATCGCGCTCGCGGGCCCCACCGCATCGGGCAAGACGGCCGGAGCGCTCGCCCTGGCGCGCGCGCTCGCGCCGCATCGGCCCGTGGAGATCGTGAGCGTGGATTCGGCGCTGGTGTACCGCGGCATGGACATCGGCACGGCCAAGCCGACGGCCGCCGAACGGGCCGCCGTGCCGCACCACCTGATCGACATCCGCGATCCGCTGCAGGCCTACAGCGCAGCCGAGTTCGTGGCCGATGCGCAGCGGCTGGTGCGCGAGATCCAGGCACGCGGCGCGCTGCCGCTGCTGGTGGGCGGCACGATGCTCTACTTCAAGGCCCTGTGGGACGGCATCGACGACATGCCGCCTGCCGACCCCGCCGTGCGCGCGCGGCTGGAAGCCCGGGCCGCGGCCGAGGGCTGGCCCGCCCTGCATGCCGAACTGGCCCGTGTGGACCCGCAGACCGCTGCCCGGCTCGCGCCTGGGGACAGCCAGCGCATACAGCGTGCGCTGGAAGTCTGGCATGTCTCCGGCCGCCCGCTGTCGAGCTTTCACACCCGCTCCCGCACCGTGGGCGAAGCGGCAGACACTGCACGCCCCCCCATGCCGCTCTTTTCGCTGGAGCCGGAAGACCGCACCTGGCTGCACGCGCGCATCGCCCAGCGCTTCGATGCGATGCTGAACGAGGGTTTCGTGGACGAAGTCCGCCGCCTGCGCGCGCGCGGCGATCTGCATCCCGACCTGCCTTCGATGCGCTGCGTGGGCTACCGCCAGGCCTGGGAGGCGCTTGACGAAGAAGCGCGTACCGGCCGGCTACCGCTCGCGGAACTGCGCGAACGCGGCATCGCGGCCACGCGGCAGCTCGCCAAACGGCAGGTCACCTGGCTGCGCAGCATGCCCTGGCGCCACGCGATCGCCTGCGATGCGCCGCAGGCCACCGAGCGCTGGGTGGCGGCCGCGCTGGATGCGCTCGGGGTGGCGGCATGACGACCGGCGTGCATACCGCACCGTCCGCCGCCCCTCCACTGCTGCAGGTACGCGGCCTGGCGCGGCACTACGGCACGGGCACGCCCGCCTTCCGCGACGTGGATCTCGCCGTGCGCCCCGGTGAATTCGTCGCCATCGTCGGTGAATCCGGCGTGGGGAAATCCACCCTGCTCAACTGTCTCGCCGGGCTGGACGACTGGCAGGCCGGCAGCGTGCACCACGGCGCGACCGATCTGGGTGCACTGGGCGAGACGCAGCGCGCCCGCTGGCGGCGTGCCCACGTGGGCTTCGTGTTCCAGGCGTTCCACGTGCTGCCGCACCTGGACGTGGCGCAGAACGTGGCACTGCCCCTGATGCTGCTGGGCCGCAAAGAACCCGTGCGCGTGGAGCGCATGCTGGAGGCCGTGGGCCTGGAGGGCCTGGGCGCGCGGTTGCCGCAGCAATTGAGTGGCGGCCAGTTGCAGCGCGTGGCGATCGCCCGTGCCCTGGTGCATGGGCCCAGCCTGCTGCTGGCCGACGAACCCACGGGCAACCTCGACCCCGCCACTGCCGGGCGCGTGATGGATCTGCTCGTGGCGCAGACGCGCGACCACGGGGCCGCGATGGTGCTCGTCACCCATTCGCAGGCTGCGGCGCAGCGCGCCGACCGCATGCTGCGGCTGACGGCCGACGGCATGCGGTCGGAAGACGGCGGCACGCCCGCGGGCTGAATCGGCCCGGCGTCCCCCGGCACTGGGGTGCAGGGCCCCCCACAATCGCCGCATGCTCGCCTTGCTCCGCACCTTCTCCTGGCAGGAACTGCGCCGCCACCCCTGGCGCGCCGCCGTGGCGGCCGCCGCGGTGATGCTCGGCGTGGCCCTGGCATTCGCCGTACACCTGATCCATGCCTCTGCCCTGTCGGAATTCGGCCAGGCCGTGCGCGCGGCGAGCGGCCAGCCGGATCTGCAACTGCGCGCCGTGCAGGGCGATCTGCCCGAAGGCCTTTACGGACGGGTGGCGGCCCACCCGATGGTGGCCCGCGCCGGGCCGGTGCTGGAGTTCGCCGCGCAGGCGCGCCGCGACGGTGACGCGCCGACGGCGACTCCGGTGGCCTTGCGCGTGGTGGGCGCGGATGCCCTGCTGCTCGGTGGCATGGCGCCGGAACTGGCGCCCCGGTCCTTCCCGGACGCGGACCGGCTGGCGATGCTGTCGCCCGGCACCGTGTTCCTCAACCCTGCCGCGCTCCAGGCGCTGGGGCTCGGAGATGCGCAGAGCGCGGACCGGCGCGCCACGGTGATGCTGCGCAGCGGGACCACCGCGGCCCCCGCCCAGGTCGCGGGCACGGTGGCGGCGGGCGGCCCTCCGCTGGCCGTGATGGACATCGGCGCCGCGCAGGACTTCTTCGGCCGCATCGGCCGGCTGAGCCGCATCGACGTGCAATTGCGGCCGGGCCAGCGCGTCGAGGATTTCCAGGCGGCCCTGCCCGGCCTGCTGCAGGCGGCCGGACTGGCGTCCGAGGCCGCGGCAGGTATCGCGGTGGTGCGCCCGCAGGACACCGCGCAGCGCACGGACGACCTCTCCCGCGCCTACCGCGTGAACCTGACCGTGCTGGCGCTCGTAGCGCTGTTCACGGGCGCTTACCTGGTGTTCTCGGTGCTCGCACTCAGCGTGGCGCAACGCGCGCCGCAATTCGCACTGCTGGGCGTGCTCGGCGCCACGCCACGCATGCGCCGGGGCCTCGTCCTGGCCGAATCGGCCGTGCTGGGCGCGGCGGGTAGCGCGGCGGGCATCGCCCTGGGCACGGCACTGGCCCGACTGGCCCTGCGATGGATGGGCGGCGATCTCGGCGGGGGCTACTTCGAAGGCGTGCGGCCCTCGCTGCAGTGGAGCCCCGGCGGCGCGCTGCTCTACGGGCTGCTCGGCACCGCCGCCGCCGTGGTGGGCGGCTGGTGGCCCGCGCGCACGGCTGAACGGCTGGCGCCGGCCCAGGCGCTGAAGGGCCTGGGAACGGCGGGTGGCACCCGCGCCCGCCTGGCGCCACCCGCCCTGGCCGTGGCCGCCGGGGCCGCGCTGGCCTTCGCGCCCCCGGTGGCCGGCCTGCCGCTGGCGGCCTACGCCTCCGTCGCGCTGCTGCTGGTGGGCGGCATCGGCCTGCTGCCGCTGCTGGTGCGCGGCCTGCTGGGCCTGCTCGCGCCCTGGGCGGCCCAACGCGCATTGCCCATGCTCGCGGTCGAGCGTGCGCGCCGCATGCACGGCATGGCGGCCGTGGCGGTGGGCGGCGTGGTCGCGAGCCTGGCGCTGTCCGTCGCGCTCACGGTGATGGTGGCCAGCTTCCGTGGCTCGGTCATGCAATGGCTCGACGCGGCGCTGCCCGCTCCACTCTACGTGCGGGCCGCGGGTGCCACGTCCGGCGACGACAGTGCCGCGCTCCCTCCTGGCTGGGACCGTACGGTGGCGGGCCTGCCGGGCGTGGAGCGCGCCGAAGCGCTGCGCGTCAGCAGCCTGCTGCTCGACCCCGCGCGTCCGCCGGTCGCCCTGATCGCCCGTCCATTCGGGCGCGGCGCGGACCAGACGCTTCCGCTCCGCGAGGGTCCCCTGCCCGTGCCTGAGGGTCGCATCGCCGTGTACGTGAGCGAGGCGATCGTCGACCTGTACGGGATTCGCCCAGGCGCGGACTGGCCGGCGCTGTCCCGCGCCTTCGGCCTGCAGGCGCCGCATGCCGAGGGTGCGGCTCCGGTGTTCTTCGTGGCGGGTGTCTGGCGCGACTACGTGCGCCAGTTCGGCGCTGTCGCGATGGAGCGTGAGGATTTCATCCGTCTCACGGGGGATGCGCGCATCAACGACCTGGCGGTGTGGCCTGCAGCCGGTGCCGAAGAAGCATCGCTCAAGACAGCCATCTCGGCCGCGCTGCGGGAAACGGCGACGGAAAGTACATCCACATCCCCTCCCGCACTCGAATTCAGTTCCGCCCAGGCCATCCGCGAGCGCTCCCTGGCGCTCTTCGACCGCAGCTTCGCAGTCACTTACTGGCTGCAGGCCGTGGCCATCGGCATCGGGCTCTTCGGCATCGCCGCCAGCTTCTCGGCCCAGGTGCTGGTGCGCCGCAAGGAGTTCGGCCTGCTCGCCCACCTGGGCCTGACGCGTGCCCAGATCCTCGCCGTCGTGGCGGGCGAAGGCGCGGCCTGGACGGCCGTGGGCGCGGTCGCGGGCACGGCGCTGGGATGGGCGCTCTCCGCCGTGCTGGTGTATGTGGTGAACCCGCAGAGCTTCCACTGGACCATGGACCTGCGCTTTCCAGCAGCGCGGCTCGCGCTGCTCGGTCTCGCCGTGGTGGGCACGGGCACTGCGGCCGCGTGGCTTTCGGGCCACTCGGCCGCATCCCGCAGGGCGGCATCTTCCGTGAAAGAGGACTGGTGAGCCGAAAAAGTTAGCGGTTGTAATGGATTTTGTCTTATGTTCGTTCCACATTCACCCATTGCCAAAGGCTATGGGGGCTGTGGAGAGGGAAGCCCGGTCAATTCAAGCCAGGTACACGTTCTCGTTCATTGGCATAACACCGCTGGAACAGGCCATCGCATCGGCGCTACCGGCTCGAGGAGGAGATTTCATGCGTTCATTGTCCCTGCGCTGGCTGGCCGGCGCCGCGCTCGCGTTCACGCTCTGCAGCCCTGTCGCAGCCCAGTGGGTGGTCCCGCCAGGCGCCTCGCTCGACGTACCGCCGGGCGGCGCGGTGGACATTTCCTGCACGTCCCTGGACATGCAGGGCACGCTCAACCTCAGCGGCGGCACGCTGTCGGTGGACTCCTCCGCCACGTTCGGCTCCGGCTCCAGCGTGACCGGTTCCGGCGGCACCATCTCGGTGGGCGGGGACCTCATCGCCACGGGTCCGGTGAACACCGGCAACAACACGCTCTTGCTGCGCGACGGATGCGATCCGGGCAACACCTCGCAGATCAGCGGCAACATCACCGTGCAGAACCTCGTGCTGCAGAGCACGACGGGCCGCAACTTCGTGCTGCCCGCAGGCGCCAACATCACGGTGCTGGGCTCGCTCACGATCCAGGGCACCCAGGCACAACCGGTGCAGCTCACGTCGGCCAGCGGCACGGCCGTGGTCAACCTCGGCCCGAATGCCACCGTCACCCGCAATTTCGCCAGCGTGCCGCCCACGGTGCAGATCGGGGCCGCACCCGCATCCGTGGCGAACATTCCCACGCTGAATGAATACGGCCTGATGCTGCTGTCGCTGCTGGTGGCAGGGTTCGCGTTTTGGAAGCGCCGCGAATTCGCGGCGCGCTCCCACCGCCTGGGCTGAGCTTTTCTCCAACTCCCGGTCCGCCACCGGGATCATGCACATCGACCACAGACTCTGACCGAGAGAGAGGGATACCCATGTCCAGTTTGCACCACCACCGCCTCGCCCGCCACTGGGCTTCCACCGCGCTCTGCTCCGTCATCGCCCTGCATGCCACCGGCGTGCTGGCGGCGGACATCACGGTCACCCCGCCGGCAGGCGGCGGTTTCGTGATCAAGGGATCGGGCGGACAGGAACGGCTGCGCGTGCAGGGTACGGGCGAGGTTTACGTGCCGGGCCTGCCGTCCACGGGCACCAGCGGCAACCTCGCGTGCTACGACAGTGGCACGGGGCAGCTCACCAAGTGCCAGCCTGGCCTGGGTAACGGCGCCACCGGCGCGACGGGAGCCACGGGCGCGACCGGACCGGCCGGGGCCACGGGCGCGACGGGTGCGACCGGCGCTTCGGGCACCGGCGCGACGGGAGCAACGGGCGCCACTGGTGTGACCGGCCCCACGGGCGTGACGGGTGCCACGGGTGCCAATGGCGCGACAGGCGTTACGGGCCCCGCGGGCGCGACGGGTGCCACCGGCCCTGCCGGCGTGACGGGCGCTACGGGTGCCAACGGAACCACGGGCGTGACCGGCCCTGCCGGTGCCACGGGCGTCACTGGGCCTGCAGGCGTGACGGGCGCCACCGGGCCCGCAGGCGCGACCGGCGCCACCGGAGCGAATGGCGCCACGGGCGCGACGGGCATTGCGGGTGCCACGGGCGTGACCGGGCCGCAGGGCGCACAGGGCCCCCAGGGCATCCAGGGGGTACAAGGCAACACCGGAGCGACGGGCCCCGCCGGGGCCACTGGCCCTACGGGTGCGACCGGCAATACCGGTGCCACCGGGCCCGCGGGTCCGACGGGGAGCCTAGGCACATTGACGACTGCGACGAATACGTTTGCGTGCGCGTCGAACAGCGTCGGTACAGTTACGGCTACCTGCAGTAGCGGCAACCTGGTTTCAGGAGGCTGCTCGTCAGATACCCAACTGACTAATTATTTGGCGGCCTTCGGACGCGCCGCCTCTCCTGCCAACACTTGGTCATGTACGTACTCCTGCGCTGAAGCCATTCAGATTAAGGCAGAGGCTTATTGCCAGTGAGAGTTTTGGATAGTGGATGGCCGCACCATTCAGAATACTCGTTCTATCGGCGTTAGCTTCAAGGTGACCCGCCCCCGCATCTGCCTCAACATGATCGTGAAGAACGAGGCACCGGTGATCACCCGGTGCCTCGCTTCCGTGCGTCCGTTCATCGACCACTGGGTGATCGTGGACACCGGCTCCACGGACGGTACGCAGGAGATCGTGCGAGATTTCCTCCGGGACGTGCCCGGCAGCCTGCACGAGCGGCCCTGGAAGAACTTCGCGCACAACCGCAACGAGGCGCTGGAACTGGCGCGGCCGCAGGCCGACTACCTGCTCTTCATCGACGCCGACGAGCAATTGCGCGTGCCCGACGGCTTCGCATGGCCGCGCCTGGATGCGGACGGCTACATGTTCACCTGCCGCATGAGCGATTGCGAATACCAGCGCAATGCCATGGTGGCCGCGCGCGTGCCGTGGCGCTGGGAGGGCGTGCTGCATGAATACCTGTCCGCGCCCGCGCACGGCGCCTGGCAGTCGCTGCAGGGCCCGCTGATCGACGTCTCCCACGACGGCGCCCGTGCCCGCGATCCGCAGACCTACCTGCGCGACATCGCCGTGCTCGAGGCGGCCCTGCGGGACGAGCCCGGCAACACGCGCTATGCGTTCTACCTCGCCCAGAGCCTGCGCGACGCGGGGCGCCTGCAGGAGTCGCGCGAGGCCTACCGGCGCCGTACGGCGATGGGTGGCTGGGACGAGGAATGCTGGTTCGCGGCCTTCCAGGTCGCCGTGCTCACTGAACGCCTGCAAGCTCCGCCGCAGGAGGTGCGCGAGACCTACCTCGCCGCCTACGCGCAACGCCCGGCCCGCGCCGAGCCGCTGTGCGAACTGGCCCGCTACCACCGGCTGCGCTCGGAGTTAGCGCTTGCGCACCTCTATGCGCAGCAGGCGGCCCGCATACCGCGGCCGGCAGACATCCTCTTCGTCGATGCGGCCGTGTACGAATGGCGCGCGCTCGACGAGCTCACCGTGAGCGCGTTCTACGTGCGGGCCTTCGACCAGGGGCGCGAGGCGCTGCAGCGGCTGCTGCGCGAGCGGCGCTTCCCGGCCTCGGAAGCCGCGCGCATCGAGTCGAACCGGCCCTTCTTCGGGCTGTAGCGCCGGCTGCGCTGCGGCGGCCTGCGGTGGCGCCATGCCTGCGATACTTCCCGCATGACCGCACTCTCTTCCAGCGGCGCCGCCGCACCCTCCGCCGGGAGCGGCTGGCTGCACGAAGCCATCGCCCGGATCGAAGCCGACTACCACCGCAGCGCCGACACGCACCTCATTCCCCTCAACCTGCCCGCCTATGCGGCGCATGGCATCGACCTCTACCTGAAGGACGAATCCACCCATCCCACGGGCAGCCTCAAGCACCGCCTCGCGCGGTCGCTGTTCCTCTACGCGCTGTGCAACGGCTGGCTGCACGAGGGCTCGACCATCGTCGAATCCTCCAGCGGCTCCACCGCGGTGAGCGAGGCGTATTTCGCGCGCCTGCTCGGCCTGCCGTTCGTGGCCGTCATGCCGCGCGGCACCTCCGCGGAAAAGGTGGCGCTGATCGAGTTCCACGGCGGCCGCTGCCATATCGTGGACAGCGCGGCCGAGGTGTACGACGCGGCCCGCGCGATCGCCGCCGACACGGGCGGGCACTACATGGACCAGTTCACGTATGCCGAGCGGGCCACCGACTGGCGCGGCAACAACAACATCGCCGAGAGCATGTTCCTGCAGATGCAGCGCGAGCGCCACCCCGTGCCGCGCTGGATCGTGGTGGGCGCCGGCACGGGCGGCACCAGCGCCACCATCGGCCGCTACATCCGCTTCCAGCGGCATGCCACGCAGGTCTGCGTCGCCGATCCTGCCGGATCGGTGTTCGCGGCCTACTGGCGCACCGGGGACGGCACGCTCACGGCGCGGGGATCGCGCATCGAGGGCATCGGCCGCCCGCGCGTGGAGCCCAGCTTCGTGCGCACCCTGGTGGACCGGATGGAGGAAGTGGCGGACGCCGAGTCGGTGGCCGCGATGCAGGTGCTCTCCGCACTGCTCGGGCGGCGCGTGGGCCCTTCCACCGGCACGAATTTCGCGGCGATGCTGCGCCTTGCGAGCGGCATGCGCCAGCGCAGGGAGACAGGCTCGCTGCTGTCGCTGCTCTGCGACTCGGGCGAGCGCTACCTGCCCACCTACTTCGACGACGCCTGGGTGGCCGGCACCATCGGCGACTGCAACGCGGCCCGTGCCGGCATCCAGGCCCGCATGGACGCCTGAGGCGCAGGCAGCGCCACGCCACGCCACGCCGCCCGCACGATGCCCCCGCGACCGCCACCCTCCCTCTTCGTCACGCGCCGCGCCTGGCTCGCCGCGGCGCTCGGTGCCGGCGCGTTCGGGGCTTGGCCGCCCGCCGCCCAGGCCCTGCCCGCGCGCACCCTCGTCTTTCCGCGCGACCACGGCAGCCATCCGGACCTGCGCACGGAGTGGTGGTACATCACCGGCCACGCGCATGCGGACGGGCAGGACTGGGGCTTCCAGGTCACCTTCTTCCGCTCGCGCGTGGACGAAACCCGCACGCTGCGCTCGGCGTTCGCGGCACGGCAGCTGCTGTTCGCGCATGCGGCCGTGACCGACGTGCGGGGCCACACGCTGCTGCACGACCAGCGCATCGCCCGCGCGGGCTTCGGCATCGCGCAGGCGGATGAAGCCGACACGGCCGTCCGCATCGGCGATTGGTCCCTGGTGCGGGAAGCCACCACGAACCCGGGCGGCGGCCGCTACACGGCCCGCATTCCGGCCGGGCCGTTCAGCCTCGATCTGCAGTTCGACACCACCCAGCCCCCCATCCTGCAGGGCC
Source organism: Comamonadaceae bacterium UBA4962 (assembly GCA_002397315.1). Taxonomy (GTDB): domain Bacteria; phylum Pseudomonadota; class Gammaproteobacteria; order Burkholderiales; family Burkholderiaceae_C; genus Paracidovorax. Next base: position 84,084 of record DHAE01000019.1, on the reverse strand, counting down.
GGCAGGGTCTGTCGCGCAAGGGCCCGCAGCCGGAGCAGGCCAGCTACTACTACAGCCAGCCCCAACTGGACGTGCGCGGCACCATCGCCCTGGCAGGCCGCCGCATCGCCATTGCGCCTCCCGGCACGGCCGGTGGTCCCGCGGCCCGCGCCTGGCTCGACCACGAGTTTAGCGAGGCCCTCATGCACCCCGAGGCCGTGGGCTGGGACTGGATCGGCATGAACCTCGATGGCGGCGGCGCCCTCACCGCATTCCGGCTGCGCCGCCGGGACGGCAGCACGCTCTGGGCCAGCGGCTCGTTCCGCGCGGGCGCGACCGCCGCCCTGCAGGTCTTCGAGCAGGCCGAGGCCATGGGCTTCACGCCGCTGCGCCACTGGACCAGCCCACGCACCGGCACGCGCTACCCCGTCGCCTGGCGCATCGACACGCCCGCCGGCCGCTTCGAGGTCGATGCCCTGGTCGACGACCAGGAACTGGACAGCCGCGGCTCCACCGGCGCGATCTACTGGGAGGGCCTGAGCGTGCTGCGCGACGCTTCCGGCCAGGGCGTGGGCCGTGGCTACCTCGAACTCACGGGCTACGCAGGCGCGCTGCGCCTGTGATGCGGCTTGTGAAAAACCCGGACCTCTTGGGCCACCGGATGCAAGCCCCGTTCACGGCCTCTGAATAATCAGCGCCGCACCCATCAAATGGCCGCGGAGCAGGCCATGCCAGCAGACGCCGTGGAACCGGCTTTGCCGGGCCACCGGCGTCGTCCCCCTTTGGGGGATGGCGCCGCAGGCGACTCAGGGGGACTTCCTAATTCTCGCCAGGATCTCGCCCATGATCCCGCGGCGGAAGGCCAGCACGCAGACCACGAAGATCAGGCCGGTGACGATGGTCACCGATTCGCCCAGCGTGCGGAACCAGTCCACGCCCGTGAGGGACGCGAGCAGGTTGCCGAATTCGCCGATCTTGTTCTCCAGCAGCACCACCACGGCCGAGCCCACCAGCGGGCCGGACAGCGTGCCCAGGCCGCCGACCAGCGTCATCAGGATCACCTGGCCCGAGGCCGTCCAGTGCACGTCCGACAGCGTCGCGAAGCCCAGCACCAGCGTCTTGAGCGAGCCGGCCAGCCCCGCGATGGCGGCCGAGATCACGAAGGCCAGCAGCTTGAAGCGCTGCGTGTCGTAGCCCAGCGAGATGGCGCGCGGCTCGTTCTCCTTGATGCCCTTGAGCACCTGGCCGAACGGCGAATGGATGGTGCGCACGATCAGCAGGAAGGCCGCGACCACCACGGCCAGCGCCACGTAATACATCGCCACGTCGCTGGAGAGGTCGAGCACGCCGAACAGCTTGCCGCGCGGCACGCCCTGCAGGCCGTCCTCGCCGCCCGTGAACGGTGCCTGCAGGCAGGCGAAGAACAGCATCTGCGCGAGCGCCAGGGTGATCATCGAGAAATAGATGCCCTGCCGGCGGATGGCCAGCCAGCCGAACAGCAGGCCCAGCAGCGCGCCGCCGGCCGTGCCCAGCAGCAGCCCGACCTCGGGCGTGAGCCCCCAGACCTTGATCGCATGGCCTGTGACGTAGGCTGCGCCGCCCAGGAAGGCGGCATGCCCGAAGGACAGCAGCCCGGTGTAGCCCAGCAGCAGGTTGAAGGCGGAAGCGAACAGTGCGAAGCACAGCAGCTTCATCACGAACACGGGATAGGCGCCGAGGAACGGCGCGGCGATCAGGCCCAGCAGCAGCAGGCCGTAGCCGAAGGTGGCGAGATTCTTGTGGTGCATGTGCGCGGCCCCGTTCTGGTCACTTTTCCTTGCCGAACAGGCCGGCGGGGCGGATGAGCAGCACCACCACCATGATGACGAACACCACGGTGGACGATGCCTCGGGATAGAACACCTTGGTGAAGCCTTCGATCACGCCCAGGCCCAGGCCGGTGAGGATGGAGCCCATGATCGAGCCCATGCCGCCGATCACCACCACCGCGAACACCACGATGATGAGGTTCTGGCCCATGAGCGGCGTGACCTGGTAGACCGGCGCGGCCAGCACGCCCGCGAACGCCGCCAGCGCCGCGCCGAAGGCGTAGGTGAGCGTGATCATCACCGGCACGTTGATGCCGAAGGCCTCCACCAGGCGCGGGTTCTCGGTGCCCGCGCGCAGGTAGGCGCCGAGCTTGGTCTTCTCGATGACGTACCACGTGCCGATGCAGACCACGATGGAGGCCACCACCACCCAGGCGCGGTAATTGGGCAGGATCATGAAGCCGAGGTTGGTGGCGCCCTCCAGCAGCTCCGGCGTGTCGTACCCCAGGCCCGAGACGCCGTAGATGGATCGGAACACGCCCTCGATCAGCAGCGTCAGCCCGAGCGTCAGCAGCAGGCCGTAGAGGTGGTCGAGCTTGTAGATCCAGCGCAGCAGCAGCCGCTCGATCACCACGCCGAAGAGGCCGACGACGAGCGGCGCCGCGATGAGCATCACCCAGTAGTTGATGCCGAAATACGCTCCCGCCATCCAGGTGAGCAGCGCCCCCAGCATGAACAGTGCCCCATGCGCGAAGTTGATCACGTTGAGCAGGCCGAAGATCACCGCCAGCCCCAGGCTGAGGATGGCGTAGAACGAGCCGTTGACCAGCCCCAGCAGGAGCTGGCTCAGCAGGGCCGGCAGAGAGACACCGAAGAGTTCCATGGGAAGGCGGCTAGGGATGCGGATGGATGGCGCTCAGGCGGTGCGGCTCGTCACTTCCAGAGCGCGCACTTGCTCTCGGCCTTGGTGGCGAAGACCTGGTCGCCCGGCAGCTTCTTCACGAGCTTGTAGTAGTCCCAGGCGCCCTTGGATTCCGCGGGCGTCTTCACCTGCATGAGGTACATGTCGTGCACGTAGCGGCCGTCCGGGCGCAGCGTGCCGCTGTTGAAGAAGTCGTTCATCTTCATGCCGCGCCAGGCTTCCATCACCTGGTCGGCCTCGATGCTCTTGGCGGCTTCCACGGCCTTGAGGTAGTTCATGGTGGCCGAGTAGTCGGCCGCCTGGATCTCGGTCGGCCGGCGCTTGGTCTTCTCCATGAAGCGGTCGGCGAACTTGCGGGTCTCGTCGTTCAGGTCCCAGTACCAACTGGTGGTGAACTGCAGGCCCTCGGTCGTCTTCAGGCCCAGGCTGTGGATGTCGCTGAAGAAGATCAGCAGGCCGGCGAGCTTCATGTTCTTGCCGATGCCGAACTCCTTGGCCGCCTTGATCGAGTTGATCGTGTCGCCGCCCGCGTTCGCCAGGCCCAGGATCTGCGCCTTCGAGTTCTGCGCCTGCAGCAGGAAGGACGAGAAGTCCGACGCGTTGAGCGGATGGCGCACCGAGCCCACCACGGTGCCGCCCTTTTCCTTCACCACGCGGGAAGTGTCGGCTTCCAGCGCATGGCCGAAGGCATAGTCGGCCGTGAGGAAGAACCAGCTCTTGCCGCCCGCGTCCACGATGGCCGCGCCCGTGCCCTTGGCGAGCGCCACGGTGTCGTAGGCGTAGTGCACGGTGTAGGGGCTGCACTGCTCGTTGGTCAGCGCCGAGGTCGCCGCGCCGTTGTTGATGAAGACGCGCTTCTTCTCCTGCGCCACCTTCGCCATGGCCAGCGCCGTGCCCGAGTTGGTGCCGCCGAAGACCATGGTCAGGCCCTGCGTGTCGATCCACTCGCGCGCCTTGCTGGCCGCGATGTCCGCCTTGTTCTGGTGGTCCGCCGTGAGCAGCTCGATCGGCCGGCCGAGCACCTTGCCGCCGAAGTCGTCGATCGCCATCTGGATGGCCACCGCGCCGTTCTTGCCCTCCACGTCGGCGTACAGGCTCGACATGTCGGTGATGAAGCCGATCTTCACCGGCGCGTCCTGCTGCGCGTGCGCGGCCGAGGCGGCGAAGAGCCCTGCGGCGCCGAGCGCCATTGCCAGTTGCGTGATTCCGTGTGCCATGGTGCTTGTCTCCTGGTGTTGTCGTTCGTCCATCGCGGGAAAGCGGCTGTCAGGCGCGGCGCGTCACTTCCAGAGCGCGCACTTGCTCTCGGCCTTGGTGGTCCACACCTGGTCGGCGGGGAGCTTGGCGACCACCTTGTAGTAGTCCCACGGCTCCTTGGATTCGGCGGGCGACTTCACCTGCATCAGGTACATGTCGTGCGCGAAACGGCCGTCCGGGCGGATGCTGCCCTTGGCGTAGAAATCGTCGATCGGCGTGGATTTGAGCTTCTCCATCACCTTGTCGGCGTCCGTGCTGTTGGCCGCCTGCACGGCCTTCAGGTAGTTCATCGTGGCCGAGTAGTCGGCCGCCTGGATGTCGGTGGGCATGCGCTTGGTCTTGGCGAAGAACTTGCGGCCGAA
>DHAE01000019.1:56018-79668 GCA_002397315.1 Comamonadaceae bacterium UBA4962 | reverse complement strand
GCCAGGCCCAGGATCTGCGCCTTGGAGTTCTGCGCCTGCAGCAGGAACGAAGAGAAGTCCGAGGCGTTCAGCGGGTGCTTGACGCTGCCCAGCACGCGGCCGCCCTTCTCCTTCACCACCTTGGCCGTGTCGGCCTCCAGCGCCGCGCCGAAGGCATAGTCGGCCGTCAGGAAGAACCAGTCCTTGCCGCCCTGCTGCACCACGGCGCCGCCCGTGCCCTTGGCCAGCGCCACGGTGTCGTACGCGTATTGCACGGTGTAGGGGCTGCACTGCTCGTTGGTCAGCGCCGAGGTGCCGGCACCGTTCACCATGAACACGCGCTTCTTCTCCTGCGCCACCTTGGCCATGGCCAGCGCCGTGCCCGAGTTGGTGCCGCCGAAGAGCATCGTCAGGCCCTGCGTGTCGATCCACTCGCGCGCCTTGCTGGCGGCGATGTCGGCCTTGTTCTGGTGGTCGGCGGAGACCAGCTCGATCGGCATGCCCAGCACCTTGCCGCCGAAATCGTCGATCGCCATCTGGATCGCCACGGCGCCGTTCTTGCCTTCCACGTCGGCGTACAGGCTCGACATGTCGGTGATGAAGCCGATCTTCACCTTGCCGTCCTGCGCCTGCGCGGCCGAGGCGGCGCACAGGCCCGCGAGGCCCAGCGCCACGGCCAGGGTCTTGAAGGTCGCGGTGGTCCGGGAGTGTTGTTTCATGTCGTCGTCTCCTGAGGCTGGATGGTCGTTCGTTCGGGTCGGTTTCGGCGTGGCGCGGGCGGGCGAGGCCGGCGGCTCACACGCCCAGCAATTCGTTCAGCACGGGCATGCGCTGCTCCAGTTCGGCGGCGCCGAACTGCAGGGCGATCCGCCCATGCTCCATCACGTAGAAGCGGTCGGCGAGCGGCGCGGCGAAGCGGAAGTTCTGCTCCACCATCACCACCGTGTAGCCCTTCTGGCGCAGCGTCGTGATCATGCGCGCCAGGGCCTGCACGATGACGGGCGCAAGCCCTTCCGAAATTTCGTCGAGCAGCAGCAGCTGCGCGCCCGTGCGCAGGATGCGCGCCACGGCCAGCATCTGCTGCTCCCCGCCCGACAGGCGCGTACCCTGGCTGTGGCGGCGCTCCGCCAGGTTGGGGAACATCGCGTAGATCTCCTCCACCGGCATGCCGGCGCGGCCCGTCTTGAGCACGGGCGGCAGCAGCAGGTTTTCTTCGCACGACAGGCTGGAGAAGATGCCGCGCTCTTCGGGGCAATACCCCACGCCCAGGTGCGCGATGCGGTGCGTGGGCATCTGGATGGTTTCCTGCCCGTTGATCTTCACCGAGCCCTTGCGCGCGCCGGTCAGGCCCATCACCGCGCGCAGCGTGGAGGTGCGCCCCGCGCCGTTGCGGCCCAGCAGCGTGACTACCTCGCCGGGCTGCACGACCATGTCCACGCCGTGCAGCACGTGCGATTCGCCGTACCAGGCCTCCAGGCCGCGGATCTCGAGAGCGGGGGCGGCCATCAGTGTGCTCCCTGAAGCTGGCCGTCGGTCGTGCCCATGTAGGCCTCCATGACCTGCGGATTGCGCGAGACCTCCTCGTACGGCCCCTCGGCCAGTACGGCGCCGCGCTGCAGCACCGTGATGCGGTCCGCGATGGTGGAGATGACTTTCATGTTGTGCTCGACCATGAGGATCGTGCGGCCCGCCGACACCTTCTTGATGAGCTGCGTGACGCGGTCCACGTCCTCGTGGCCCATGCCCTGGGTGGGCTCGTCGAGCAGCATCAGTTCGGGCTCCATCGCGAGCGTCGTGGCGATCTCCAGCGCGCGCTTGCGGCCATAGGGCAGGTTGACCGTGACCTCGTCCGCCAGATCGGCCAGGCCCACTTCCGCGAGCAGTTCGCGCGCCCGGCTGTCGAGGTGCGCCAGGCTGCGCTCGCTCTTCCAGAAGTGGAACGAGGTGCCCAGGCGGCGCTGCAGCCCGAGCCGCACGTTCTCGGTGAGCGTCAGGTGCGGGAACACGGCCGAGATCTGGAACGAACGGATCACCCCGCGCCGGGCGATCTGCGCGGGCGCCTCGCGGGTGATGTCCGCGCCGTTGAAGGTGATGGTGCCGGACGTGGGTTCGAGGAACTTGGTCAGCAGGTTGAAGCAGGTGGTCTTGCCCGCGCCGTTGGGGCCGATCAACGCATGGATGGAACCGCGGCGCACCGACAGGTTCACATCGCTCACCGCGGTGAAGCCCTTGAATTCCTTGGTGAGATGGCGGGTTTCGAGAATGACGTCGTCGCTCATGGGGCAGGCTGCCGCTTCCTGTGGGGTGGTCCATCGGCACGCCGCCCGGGAAGGGTCGGCAGCTGCCGCGGTCAAGGGGCTTGCGGCGCATCGTATGCCGCCCCGCCGAGCGTCAGGAAGTGGGAGAAATGCCTATGTATAAACGCCTAAGCAAACACCCCCCACACCTGCCCGGCGCGGCATGGAAGCAGTCCCGGAGAGGCCGCGGCACCGCGAAGCGCCCATCTGGGCGGCCCACCCTCTGCTGGCCGAATGACCATGACCCGCCGACCTCCCATGCTCCTTAAACCATAGCGATCGTATCGTGGACTGCCAGGCCCCGGCACCGGCTCTCCCGGTCCGCCTACACTGGCAGCACCATGCCTTCCGCCCCTGCCGACGCACGCCCCGAGGCACCGCCCCCGGGAAATCCCTCCCGCGTTCCGCCGCGTGCACTGGCCGGGCTGCTGCCCTTCCTGCGGCCCTATGCCGGGCGCATCGCCCTCGCGCTCGTGTTCCTGGTGCTCGCGGCTGGCGCGACGCTCGCCTTTCCCATGGCGCTGCGGGCGCTCATCGACGGCGGCCTCGTCCCCGGCGACCGTGGCGCGCAGGCGCTGGCGCTGCGCGAGCACTTCGGCCTGCTGTTCCTCGTGGCGGTGGCGCTCGGGGTGTTCTCGGCCGCGCGCTTCTACCTCGTCAGCTGGCTCGGCGAACGCGTCACGGCCGATCTGCGCAACGCCGTGTACGCGCGCGTGCTGCAGCAGAGCCCGGCCTTCTTCGAGACCACGCAGACCGGCGAGGTGCTCTCGCGCCTCACCACCGACACCACGCTGGTGCAGACCGTCGTGGGATCGTCCCTGTCCATGGGCCTGCGCAACGCGGTGATGGGCATCGGCGCGCTCGGCATGCTGGTCTGGAGCCATCCGCGGCTGATGGCCGTGGTGCTGCTGGGCATCGTCGCGGTCGTGGCGCCCACGGCCTGGATCGGGCGGCGCGTGCGCCGGCTGTCGCGCGACAGCCAGGACCGCGTGGCCGATGCGAGCGCGCTGGCCGGCGAGGTGCTGAACGCGGTTCCGGTGGTGCAGAGCCACACGGCCGAGTCGCGCGAGAGCGCCCGCTTCCGCGCGGCGACCGCCAACGCCTTCGAGGCGGCGGTGCGCCGCAGCCGGGCGCGCGCGGCCCTGGTGGCGTTCGTCATCGTCACCAACGCCGCCCTGCTGCTCTGGGGCCTGTACCGCGGCACGCAGGCGGTGCTCTCGGGCGACATGTCGGCCGGGCAGCTCGGCGAGACCGTGATCTACGTCATGCTGCTCGCCGGCGCCGTGGCGGTGCTCGGCGAAGTCTATGGCGACCTGCTGCGCGCCGCCGGCGCCACCGAGCGGCTGATGGAACTGCTGGCCGCGCCCGCGGCGATCGCCTCGCCGCCGGACGCCGCGCCGTTCGTGCCCGCCGGCCAGGGCCTGCGCGTGGACTTCGAGCAGGTGCGCTTCCACTACCCCTCGCGGCCGGCGCAGGCCGCCCTCGACGGGTTCGACCTGCACGTCGCGCCCGGCGAAACCGTGGCGCTGGTCGGTGCGAGCGGCGCGGGCAAGACGACGGTGTTCCAGCTATTGCAGCGGTTCTACGACGTGGACGGCAGCGCATCCGGCGGACGCATCCTGCTGGACGGGCGCGACCTGCGCACGCTGGCGCTCGGGGACTTCCGCTCGCGCATCGCCGTGGTGCCGCAGGACGCCGTCGTCTTTTCCGCCTCCGCGCGCGAGAACATCCGCTACGGCCGCCCCGACGCGACCGACGCCGAAGTGGAGGCCGCCGCGCGCGCCGCCTTCGCGCACGACTTCCTTGCCGCCCTGCCCGACGGGTACGGCACTTTCCTGGGCGAGCGCGGCGTGCGCCTGTCGGGCGGGCAGCGCCAGCGCATCGCGATCGCCCGCGCGCTGCTCAAAGATGCTCCGCTGCTGCTGCTCGACGAAGCCACGAGCGCGCTCGATGCGGAAAGCGAACGCATGGTGCAGGCCGCCCTCGACGCAGCGCTGCACCCGCGCGGACGGCGCCGCACCACCCTGGTCATCGCGCACCGGCTGGCCACCGTCCAGAACGCGGACCGCATCGTCGTGCTGGAGCATGGCCGCGTGATCGAGCAGGGCCGGCATGCGGAGTTGCTGCAGCAGGGCGGCGCCTATGCGCGCCTGGCCGCGCTGCAGTTCGCGGCCTGAGGAGGCAAGGGGCCAGAAGCCTGGAGGACCCGCCATCCGGAAATCCGCCGGAGGCACCGCCGCCAGAGGCATGGCCGCCAGAGGCAGGCCTCCACGGCGCGGCCGGCTATTGCAGCGTTTCCTTGGCGGCGGCCGGCAGGGGCAGCGGCAGCACGGCGATGCCCTCTTCAAGCAACTGCACCGTCTCCGTCACGCTCGCCTGGCCGCGGATCGGCCGCTCCTCGGCCTCACCGTGGTGGATGCGGCGTGCCTCCTCGGCGAAGCGCGGGCCGACGTCCTCGGTGTTTGCCATCACCTGGCGCGCCATGCGCAGCCAGGCGGCCTGCAGTTCCTGGGGAGCCATCGCCCGCGATGGAGAAGGGATGGGCGACGCCGAGGCATCCGCCGGGCCGGTGGTCCCTGCAGCGGGAGCTTGCCGCGACGGCGGCTCGGCCGCGGCAGAGCGCAGATTCAGGCGTGGCGCACTCAGTACCTTGCGGACGCCGCGGCTGCCGCACATCGGGCATTCCAGCAGTCCGCGCGCGAGCTGGTCCTGGAAATCGCCTTCGGAAGCGAACCAGCCTTCGAAGGCATGGTCGTGCTCGCAATGCAGATCCAGCACTTTCATTCTGGAAACTCCGCAACGTCCATGAAGTCAGGGGTACGCAGCGCCGCCCCGTTCAACCGCGCCGGCGCAGCAGGTAGCGGTAGACGAAGCCGGGAAACGCCAGCGTCGCGAACAGCGCGGCGGTGATCGCGTAGAACTCCCAGCCCTGCGGAGCGATCTGTCCCGCACGGCGCTCCAGCAGCAACGCGAGCGCGCCCACCAGGAAGTAGAACAGCACCAGCTCGCCGAGGCGGGCCGCCAGCGGCTTGGACGTGGCCGCGCGGGGCCCCAGCACGAGCCAGCGCTGGTTGCAGAACGGCAGGTTGGCGGCCACGAAGGCCACCACGATCACCAGCCAGATGGATGCGGAGGACGACAAGGGACGATCGATCCGGATGGCGCACCGCCCTTCCCTCCTGCCAGCCGTGCATGCAAGCGCCGGCGGGCCGGGAAAAGCGGTGGACCGTTCAGGTCAGGTGGCCAGTGCGCGCACCACCGCGTCGGCGCAGAGGGCCATCAGGCCGCCCGGCACCAGGCCGAGGATCAGCACGAGCGCACCGTTCAGCGTGAGCACCATGCGCACGTCGAGCGGGGCTGACACGCTGGTGGCCGTCAGCGGTGCGTCGAAGTACATCACCTTCACGACGCGCAGGTAATAGAACGCGCCGATCAGCGACATCACGACGGCGAACACGGCCAGCGCGATGTAGGGAGCCTGGCCGGAAGCCACCAGGGCCTGCAGCACCGCCAGCTTGGCGTAGAAGCCCACCATCGGCGGGATGCCCGCCAGCGAGAACAGGCAGATGGCCATCACGCCGGCATAGAGCGGGCTGCGCTGGTTGAGGCCCGCGAGGTCGGAGATCTCTTCGCTCTCGAAGCCCTCGCGCGCCAGCAGCAGGATGATGCCGAAGCTCGCCAGCGTGGTCAGCACGTAGGTCAGGATGTAGAACATCGCCGAGCTGTAGGCGTTCTCGACCGCGTTCGCGTCCACGTTGCCGTTGATGACGCCCGACAGCAGGCCCAGCAGCACGAAGCCCATCTGCGCGATGGTCGAGTAGGCCAGCATGCGCTTGAGGTTGGTCTGCGCGATGGCCGCCAGGTTGCCCACCAGCAGCGAACCGATCGCCAGCACCGCCAGCATCTGCTGCCAGTCGATCGCCAGCGGCAGCAGGCCGTCCACCAGCAGGCGGATCATGATCGCGAACGCCGCGAGCTTGGGCGCGCTGCCGATGATGATCGTCACGGCCGTGGGGGCGCCGTGGTAGACGTCCGGAATCCACATGTGGAAGGGCACGGCACCGATCTTGAACGCGAGGCCGGCCACGACGAACACGAGGCCGAACACCAGCACCTGGTGGCGGATCTGGCCCGAGTTCACGGCCTTGAAGACCTGGCCGATGTCGAGCGAACCGGTGGCGCCGTACAGCATCGAGAGGCCGTAGAGCAGGAAGCCGCTCGCCATCGCGCCGAGCACGAAGTACTTCATGGCGGCTTCCGTCGCCGTGGTGTGGTCGCGGCGCAGCGCCACCAGCGCGTAGCTGGAGAGCGTGAGCAGTTCCAGGCCCAGGTAGATCACGAGGAAGTTGTTGCCCGACACCATGACGAACACGCCGAGCAGCATGAACATCGAGAGCGTGAACAGCTCGCCGCCGCGCAGCATGCCGCGGTCCGCCGCGTAGGGGCGGCCGTAGACCAGCGTCACCATCACGGTGATGGTGGCGAAGCACTTGAGCCAGTTGCCCATCGCGTCGCTCACGACCATGTTGCCGAAGCCGTAGAACGTGTTGCCGCTGCTCGCGTACATGCCCTGCAGCACGGCCACCACGGCCAGGGTGAGCATGGTGAGCACGTAGGTGCCGGTGCGACGGGCGCTCTTCACGCCCAGGTCCACCAGGGCGATCACGCAGGCCATCACCAGGAGCACGATCTCCGGGTACACCGCCAGCCAGCTGATGTTGTCAATCATCTCGGTCTCTCGTTGTCAGTCGGTTCATTGGAGCTTGGTCTGCGCCACGTGCCTCAGCAGCTCCGCCACCGACACGTCCATCACGTCGGTGAAGGGGCGCGGATACAGGCCCATGTACAGCACGGCCACGGCGAGCACGCCCAGCACCAGGAATTCGCGGGCGCTGAGGTCCAGCAGGCCGCGCACGTTGTCGTTGCCCACCGGGCCGAGATAGACGCGCTTGAACATCCACAGGGTGTAGGCGGCGCCGAAGATCAGCGCGGTGGCGGCGGCGAAGCCGACCCAGAAGTTCGCCTTCACGGCACCCAGGATCACCATCCACTCGCCCACGAAACCGGCGGTGCCCGGCAGGCCGCAGTTGGCCATCGCGAACAGCAGCGCGAACGCCGCGAACTTGGGCATGGTGTTGACCACGCCGCCGTAGGCCGCGATCTCCCGCGAATGCACGCGGTCGTACAGCACGCCGATCGAGAGGAACATCGCGCCCGACACGAAGCCGTGGGCGATCATCTGCACCAAGCCGCCGGAGACGCCCAGGTCGTTGAAGATGAAGAAGCCCAGCGTCACGAAGCCCATGTGCGCCACGGACGAATACGCCACCAGCTTCTTCATGTCCTTCTGCACCATGGCCACCAGGCCCACGTAGATCACCGCGACCAGCGACAGCGCGATCATCAGCCACGCCCACTGGCGCGCCGCGTCGGGAGCGATCGGCATCGAGAAGCGCAGGAAGCCGTAGGCGCCGAGCTTCAGCATGATGGCCGCCAGCACGGCGGAGCCGCCGGTGGGCGCCTCCACGTGCACGTCGGGCAGCCAGGTGTGCACCGGCCACATCGGCACCTTCACGGCGAAGGCCGCGAAGAAGGCGAAGAACAGCAGCGTCTGGGCGCGGGCCGACAGCGGCAGCTGGTGCCAGGTAGCGATGTCGAAGCTGCCGCCGGACTGGTTGTACAGGTACACCAGGGCGATCAGCATCAGCAGCGAGCCGAGCAGCGTGTAGAGGAAGAACTTGAACGCCGCGTAGATCTTGTTCGGGCCGCCCCAGATGCCGATGATCAGGTACATCGGGATCAGCGTGGCTTCGAAGAACACGTAGAACAGCAGGCCGTCGAGGGCGCTGAACACGCCGATCATGAGGCCCGACAGGATCAGGAACGCGCCCATGTACTGGTTCACGCGCTCGGTGATCGACTCCCACGAGGCGATCACCACGATCACCGTGATGAAGGCCGTGAGCGGCACGAACCAGAACGAGATACCGTCCAGGCCCAGGTGGTAGTGCACGTTGAAGCGCTCGATCCAGAGCATCTTCTCGACGAACTGCGCGGCGGCCGTGCCGTTGTCGAAGCTGCCGAGCAGCGGCAGCGTGACGGCGAGGCCGATCAGGGAGCCGATCAGCGCGATCCAGCGGACCATGCGCGCCTGATCGTCGCGCCCGAAGGCCAGCAGCAGGGCACCGAAGGCGATCGGCGTCCAGATGGCAAGACTCAACAAACCCATTTTTCTTCTTCCTCTACTTGTTGAGCCACACGAAGTACGTCATGAGCCCGAACACGCCCAGGATCATCACCAGCGCATAGTGGTAGATGTAGCCCGACTGCACCCAGCGCACGATGCCCGCGACCCAGCCGACGACCTTCCAGGAGCCGTTCACCACGGCGCCGTCGATCACGGCCTGGTCGCCGCCCTTCCAGAGACCCACGCCCAGCGCACGGGCGCCGCGGGCGATGATGTTCTCGTTGATCCAGTCGAGGTAGTACTTGTTCTCGAACAGGACGTAGATCGGCATGCAGATGCGCTTGATCGCCGCCGGCAGCGCCGGGTTGACCATGTACATGTAGTAGGAGAGCGCCACGCCGGCCAGCGCCAGCCAGAACGGAGCGGTCTGCAGGCCGTGCAGGGCCATGGCCACCGGGCCGTGGAACATCTCGGACAGCTCGGCCATCGCGGGGTGCTTGGCGGCGTCCACGAAGATCACGTCCTTGAAGAAGTCGCCGAACAGCATCGGCTGGATGGCCAGGAAGCCGATCACCACCGAGGGGATCGCCAGCAGCACCAGCGGCACCGTCACCACCCAGGGCGACTCGTGCGGCTTGGCGTCGTGGCCATGGCCGTGGTCGTCGTGGGCATGGTGGTCGTCGTGGTGCGCGTCCGGGTTCTGGTCGTAGCGCTCCTTGCCATGGAAGACCAGGAAGTACATGCGGAACGAGTAGAACGCGGTGACGAACACGCCGGCGAGCACCGCGAAGTGCGCGAAGCCCGCGGCGGGCAGCGTGCTGGCGTGCACGGCCTCGATGATGCTGTCCTTGGAATAGAAGCCCGAGAACAGCGGCGTGCCGATCAGCGCCAGGGAGCCCAGCAGCGAGGTGATCCAGGTGATGGGCATGTACTTGCGCACGGCGCCCATCCAGCGGATGTCCTGGTTGTGGTGCATGCCCATGATCACCGAACCCGCGCCGAGGAACAGCAGCGCCTTGAAGAACGCGTGCGTCATCAGGTGGAACACGGCCACCGAGTAGGCGGAAGCGCCCAGCGCCACGGTCATGTAGCCCAGCTGCGACAGCGTGGAATAGGCCACCACGCGCTTGATGTCGTTCTGGATCATGCCCAGGAAGCCCATGAACAGGGCCGTGATGGCACCAATCACCAGGATGAAGTTGAGGGCCGTGTCCGAGAGTTCGAACAGCGGCGACATGCGGGACACCATGAAGATGCCGGCGGTCACCATGGTGGCCGCGTGGATCAGCGCGGAGATCGGAGTCGGGCCTTCCATCGAGTCGGGCAGCCACACGTGCAGCGGGAACTGCGCGCTCTTGCCCATCGCGCCGATGAACAGGCAGATGCAGATCACGGTGATCAGCATCCAGTCGGTGCCCGGGAAGCCGATGGCGCCGAGCTCGCCCGACTTGGCGAAGATCTCGCCGTAGTTCAGCGTGCCGGCGTAGGCGGCGATCAGGCCGATGCCCAGGATGAAGCCGAAGTCGCCGACGCGGTTCACGAGGAACGCCTTCATGTTGGCGAAGATGGCCGTGGGCTTGTTGAACCAGAAGCCGATCAGCAGGTACGACACGAGGCCCACCGCTTCCCAGCCGAAGAACAGCTGCAGCAGGTTGTTGCTCATGACCAGCATGAGCATCGAGAACGTGAACAGCGAGATGTACGAGAAGAAGCGGTTGTAGCCGTCGTCCTCTTCCATGTAGCCGATCGTGTAGATGTGCACCATCAGCGACACGAAGGTCACCACGCACATCATCATGGCGGTGAGCGTGTCGACGAGGAAGCCGACTTCCATCTTGAGGCCGCCCACCACCATCCAGGTGTAGAGCGTCTCGTTGAAGCGGGCGCCGTCGAGCGCCACGCTCTTGAACGTCAGGGCCGAGAGCACGAACGCGACGAACACGCCGAGGATCGTGAGGGTGTGGCTCGCGCGGCGTCCGATGCGGTTGCCGCCGAAGGCCGTGCCGAGGATGCCGGCGAGCGCGGAGCCCGCCAGCGGCGCCAGCGGCACCGCGAGGAGCATCGAAGCGGAGAGGGTTTGACTCATTCTTGAAGACCTTGCAAGTACCGGCGGATCAACCCTTGAGGGTGTTGAGATCTTCCGCGTCGATGCTGGACTTGTTGCGGAACAGCAGCACCAGGATCGCGAGGCCGATGGCGGATTCGGCCGCGGCCACCGTCAGGATGAAGAACACGAACACCTGCCCGTGCATGTCGCCCAGGTAGTGGGAGAACGCGACGAAGTTCATGTTCACGGCCAGGAGCATCAGCTCGATGGCCATGAGCAGCACGATGAGGTTCTTGCGGTTCAGGAAGATGCCGATCACCGACAGCGCGAACAGCATCGCGCCCAGCGACAGGAAATGGCCCAGGGTCAACGTCATGCCTTCTTCTCCTCGGCGGCGGCAGCGGGCGCCGCCGGTTCTTCCGCGGGCTTCTGCGTCGCGGCGACCTTCACCAGCGCGACGCGGTCGGCGGCACGCACACGCACCTGTTCCGAGACCTTGGTCACCTTGGTGTCCTTGCGCTGGCGCAGGGTCAGGGCGATGGCGGCGATCATCGCCACCAGCAGGATCACCGCGGCGATTTCCACCGGGTACAGGTATTCGGTGTAGAGCAGCTTGCCCAGCGCCTTGGTGTTGGAGTACTGCACCACGTTGCCGGCCGCGTCCACCATGGCCGCCACGGCCTTGGGTTCGTCCATGCCGCGGAAGCCGCCCATCAGCACCGCCGCCATTTCCAGCGCGATCAGCGCGCCGATGAAGGCCGCGAGCGGGAAGTGCCGCCAGAAGCCCTGCCGCACGGTGTCGATGTGGATGTCCAGCATCATCACGACGAACAGGAACAGCACCATCACGGCGCCCAGGTAGACCAGCACGAGCGCGATGGCCAGGAACTCGGCCTTCAGCAGCAGCCAGATGGCGGCGGCCTGCGAGAACGCGAGGATCAGGTGGAGCACCGCATGCACGGGGTTGCGCGCGGTGATGACCCGGAAGGCCGCATACAGCAGCACGACCGAGAACAGATAGAAGAAACCAGTCTTGGCGTCCATGAATCGGATCTTGTGAAAAGTGGTTCAGGAGCCGCGGGTCAGCGGTACTTGGCGTCGGCCGCCTTGGCAGCGGCGATCTCGGCCTCGTAGCGGTCGCCGACCGCCAGGAGCATGTCCTTGGTGAAGTACAGGTCGCCCCGCTTCTCGCCGTGGTATTCCAGGATCTGCGTCTCGACGATCGAATCGACCGGGCAGCTTTCTTCGCAGAAGCCGCAGAAGATGCACTTCGTGAGGTCGATGTCGTAGCGCGTCGTGCGGCGCGAGCCGTCGGCCCGCACGTCGGACTCGATCGTGATCGCGAGCGCCGGACAGACCGCTTCGCAGAGCTTGCAGGCGATGCAGCGCTCTTCGCCGTTCTCGTAGCGGCGCAGCGCGTGCAGCCCGCGGAAGCGCGGCGACAGCGGCGTCTTCTCTTCGGGGAACTGCACCGTCACCTTGCGGCGGAACGCGTAGCGGCCGGTCAGGGCCATGCCCTTGACCAGTTCCACGAGCATGAAGCTCTTGAAAAAGTCCTTGAAGGAAAAAGATGTCGTATCAGCAGCAACAGCAGCCATGATGTCGTGTCCCGCTTATTTCCAGATGTTCCAGGGCGACAGCAGCCATCCGCCCACGATCAGCAGCCACACCAGGGTGACCGGAATGAAGATCTTCCAGCCCAGGCGCATGATCTGGTCATACCGGAAGCGCGGGAAGGTCGCGCGGATCCAGATGAACATGGACACCACGAGGAAGGTCTTGAGGCCCAGCCAGATCCAGCCCGGGATGAAGTCCAGGGCCGCCACCGGCGACAGCCAGCCACCCAGGAACATGGTCACGCCCAGGATGGACACGAGCCACATGCTGGCGTACTCGGCCAGGAAGAAGATCGCGAAGCCCATGCCCGAGTATTCGACCATGTGGCCGGCCACGATTTCCGCTTCGCCTTCCACCACGTCGAACGGGTGGCGGTTGGTTTCGGCCACGCCGGAGATCAGGTAGACGATGAAGATCGGCAGCAGCGGCAGCCAGTTCCACGACAGGAACGACAGGCCCGCGTTGGCCATGGTGCCCTGCCCCTGGCTCAGCACGATCTGCGTGAGGTTCATGCTGCCGGAGACCATGATGACCACCAGGAAGCAGAAGCCCATCGCGATTTCGTAGCTCACCATCTGCGCCGAGGCACGCAGCGCGCCCAGGAAGGCGTACTTCGAGTTCGAGGCCCAGCCGGCGATGATCACGCCGTACACCTCGATCGAGGTGATCGCCATGATCAGCAGCAGGCCGGCGTTCACGTTGGCCAGCGCCACGTCGGGACCGAAGGGAATCGCCACCCAGGCCGCGAGCGCGGGCATGATCGCCATCACCGGGCCCAGCACGAACAGGCCCTTGCTGGCCGCCGCGGGCTGGATGATTTCCTTGGTGAGCAGCTTCAGGCCGTCGGCCAGCGGCTGCAGCAGCCCGAACGGGCCCACGCGGTTGGGGCCGTGGCGCACCTGCATGAAGCCCAGCAGCTTGCGCTCCCAGAGCGTGAGGTAGGCCACCGCGCCCATGAGCGGCGCCACGATGGCGACGATCTTGAGCAGGTTCCAGAGCACGGGCCACACGGCGCCCGTCCACCAGGATTGGGCGACGAGGTTCAGCCCGCCGTTGTAGAGCGCGTCGATCATGCTGCGGCTCCTTCCACGGCGGCGGAGGCGGCTGCGGCAGCCTGGCGGCCGTCGGCCGTCAGCTGCAGCGAGGGCGCACGGCGCACGAGGCTGTCGAGCTGGTAGATGGCGGCGACCACGGGCTCCGGCGCACCGGCCGCGATGGCCGGCACGGCGGGTGCCGCGGACGTCGTGTTGGACAGGCGGGCGGCCGGCAGGTGCGTCGGCAGCTCGGCGCCGGCGGCACCCACGGCGTGGGCCAGCACCTCCTGCGAGGTCTCGAAGCCGATGCCCTGCACGCCCAGCAGGTTGCCGAGCACGCGCAGCACCTTCCAGGCCGGACGCGCATCGCCCAGCGGCTTGACCACGGCGTGGAAGCCCTGCAGGCGGCCTTCGGCATTCACGAAGCTGCCTGAGGTTTCGGTGAACGGGGCGATGGGCAGCAGCACGTCGCTGAATTCCAGGTTGGTCTTGAACGGGCTCAGCGTCACGACCATCTCGGCCTGCGCGAGCGCCTCTGCGGCGCGCGCACCGGCAGCGGAGTCGTGCACCGGCTCGGTGTTCAGCAGCAGCGCGGCCTTCAGGCCGCCAGCCAGCATGCGGCCGGCATCGAGCCCGCCCTGGCGCGGCTGTGCGCCCACGAACTGCGCGCCGACGGTGTTGGCCGCTTCGGTCAGGTAGCCGACCACGGCGCCGGTCTGCGCGCCGATCCACTGGGCCAGCGCCAGCAGCGACGAGGCCTGGGCATGGTGCGCCGCGGCATTGCCGAGCAGCACGGCGCGGCCTTCGCCGGACGCGAGCGAACGCGCCACTGCCAGCGCCGCATCGGTCGCACGGCCGGAGGCCACGGGCGCGGCCACGCCACGCTCCTGGGCCACGGCGGCCGCGATGTCGGCCAGCGCGGCGGCCCACTCCCCGGCGGGTGCCACGAGGGACTGCGCCATCGGCATGGCCCAGTCGTAGGCCGCGGAATTCAGCGCGCTCACCGCGCAGCCCTTGCGGGCCGCCTGGCGGATGCGCTGCGCGAACAGCGGATGTTCCTTGCGCAGGTTGGAGCCCACGACGAGCACCGACTGCAGCGTGGAGAGCGCCGCGATCGGCATGCCCAGCCAGCGCACGCCTTCGGACGCCGGGAATTCGGCATTGCGCAGGCGGTGGTCGATGTTGTCGCTGCCCAGGCCGCGCACCAGCAGCGTGGCGAGGTGAAGCTCTTCCAGCGTGCTGTGCGGGCTCACCAGCGCGCCGATGCTCTGCGCACCGTGCTCGGACTGGATGCCGCGCAGGCCGTTGGCCACGTATTCGAGCGCCGTCTGCCAGTCGACTTCCTTCCACTGGCCGCCCTGCTTGAGCATGGGCTTGGTCAGGCGGTCGGGGCCGTTCAGCGCTTCGTACGAGAAGCGGTCGCGGTCGGCGATCCAGCACTCGTTCACGTCCTCGTTCTCGAACGGGACGACGCGCATGACCTTGTGGTTCTTGACCTGGACGATCAGGTTGGCACCGGTGGAATCGTGCGGGCTGACCGACTTGCGGCGCGACAGCTCCCAGGTGCGGGCGCTGTAGCGGAACGGCTTGCTCGTGAGCGCGCCCACGGGGCAGATGTCGATCATGTTGCCCGACAGCTCGGAGTCCACGGTATCGCCCACCACGGTGGTGATCTCGGAATGCTCGCCGCGGTGGATCATGCCCAGCTCCATCACGCCGGCCACTTCCTGGCCGAAGCGCACGCAGCGGGTGCAGTGGATGCAGCGGGTCATCTCCTCCATGGAGATCAGCGGGCCGACGTCCTTGTGGAACACCACGCGCTTCTCTTCCTCGTAGCGCGAGGAGGAGCCGCCGTAGCCCACGGCCAGGTCCTGCAGCTGGCACTCGCCGCCCTGGTCGCAGATCGGGCAGTCCAGCGGGTGGTTGATCAGCAGGAATTCCATGACCGACTGCTGGGCCTTGATGGCCTTGTCGCTCTTGGTGCGCACGATCATGCCCTGCGTCACGGGCGTGGCGCAGGCGGGCATCGGCTTGGGAGCCTTCTCCACGTCCACCAGGCACATGCGGCAGTTGGCGGCGATGGAGAGCTTCTTGTGATAGCAGAAATGAGGGATGTAGGTGCCCGCCTTCTCGGCCGCATGCATCACCATGCAGCCTTCGGCGACTTCCACCTTCTTCCCGTCGAGTTCGATTTCAACCATATGCGTTTCTCGCGATCAGGCGGAGGCCGGAGCCTGGGGGCTCGTCTTGTTGCGGATCAGCGCCTCGAATTCCGGACGGAAGTGCTTGATCATGGCGCGCACCGGCATGGCTGCCGCGTCGCCCAGGGCGCAGATGGTGCGCCCCTGGATGTTGTCCGCCACCGAGTTGAGCAGGTCCAGGTCGCCTTCGCGGCCCAGGCCGTGCTGGATGCGGTCGATCACGCGCCACATCCAGCCCGTGCCTTCGCGGCAGGGCGTGCACTGGCCGCAGGACTCGTGCGAATAGAAGTACGACAGGCGGAGCAGGCTCTCGACCATGCTGCGCGAGTCGTCCATGACGATCACGGCGCCCGAGCCCAGCATCGAGCCGGCCTTGGCGATGGAGTCGTAGTCCATCGTGCATTCCATGATGATGGATGCGGGCAGCACCGGCGCGGACGAGCCGCCCGGAATCACGGCCTTGAGCTGGCGGCCCTTGCGCACGCCGCCGGCGAGTTCCAGCAGCTTGGCGAACGGCGTGCCCATGGGCACTTCGTAGTTGCCGGGCTTCTCCACGTCGCCGGACACCGAGAAGATCTTGGTGCCGCCGTTGTTCGGCTTGCCGCAGGCCAGGTAGGCCGCGCCGCCGTTGCGGATGATCCAGGGCACCGCCGCGAAGGTCTCGGTGTTGTTGATCGTGGTGGGCTTGCCGTACAGGCCGAAGCTGGCCGGGAACGGCGGCTTGAAGCGCGGCTGGCCCTTCTTGCCTTCCAGCGATTCGAGCAGCGCGGTCTCTTCGCCGCAGATGTAGGCGCCGAAACCGTGGGCGGCGTGCAGCTGGAAGCTGAAGCCGCTGCCCAGGATCCTGTCGCCCAGGTAGCCGGCCGCGCGCGCCTCTTCCAGCGCTTCCTCGAAGCGGTCGTAGGTCTGGAAGATCTCGCCGTGGATGTAGTTGTAGCCCACCGAGATGCCCATCGCGAAGGCCGCGATGATCATGCCCTCGATGACGATGTGCGGGTTGAACTGCAGGATGTCGCGGTCCTTGCAGGTGCCCGGCTCGCCTTCGTCGGAGTTGCAGACGAGGTACTTCTGGCCCGGGAACGAGCGGGGCATGAAGCTCCACTTCAAGCCCGTCGGGAAGCCCGCCCCGCCGCGGCCGCGCAGACCGGATTCCTTGACGGTGGCGATGACCTGGTCCTGCGTCATCGGCTCGCCGCCGTCGGTGCCGAGGATCTTGCGCAGGGCCTGGTAGCCGCCGCGCGCCTCGTAGTCCTTGATGCTCCAGTTCGTGCCGTCGAGGCCCGCATAGATCTGCGGCTCGATGTGGCGGTCGTGGAAGCAGGTCTGGACGCCCGTGGCCTGGAACTGCGAGAGGATCTGTGCTGCGGTGGTCATGCCTGTCCCTCCGCCTGGCGCAGGCCGTCCACGAGCTGGTCGAGCTTTTCGTTGTCCATGAAGCTGCACATCGTGCGGTCGTTCACCAGCATCACGGGCGCATCGGCGCACGCGCCCAGGCATTCGCACTGCTGCAGCGTGAACAGGCCGTCGGGCGTGGTCTCGCCCATGGTGATGCCGAGCTTCTTCTCGAGGTGGTGCAGCGCCTTCTGGCCGTCGCGCAGCTGGCACGGCAGGTTGGTGCAGACGTTCAGCTTGTACTTGCCCAGCGGCTGCTGGTTGTACATGTTGTAGAAGGTCGTGACTTCGTGCACGGCGATCTGGGGCATGCCCAGGACCTCGGCGATCACGGCCTCGCTCTCGGTGCTGACCCAGCCCTGCTCCTGCTGCACGATGGCCAGGCAGGCCATCACGGCGGACTGCTTCTGCTCCGGCGGGTACTTGGCCACTTCGCGGGCGAAGCGCGCACGCGTCGCCTCGGTCACCGGCGACGCGCCGGCGGCTTGGTTCGATACGGTACTCATCGGTCAATCTCTCCGAACACGATGTCCATCGTGCCAATGATGGCCACGGCATCGGCGATCATGTGCCCGCGCGCCATCTCGTCGAGGGTCGCGAGGTGGGCGAAGCCCGGCGCGCGGATCTTGAGCCGGTACGGCTTGTTGGCGCCGTCGCTCACCAGGTAGATGCCGAACTCGCCCTTCGGGTGCTCGACGGCGGCATAGGCCTCGCCCTCGGGCACGCGGAAACCTTCGGTGAAGAGCTTGAAGTGGTGGATCAGCTCTTCCATGTTCGACTTCATCGACTCGCGCGACGGCGGTGCCACCTTGTGGTTGTCGGTGATGACAGGGCCCGGGTTGGCACGCAGCCAGTCCACGCACTGCTTGATGATGCGGTTGGACTGGCGCATTTCCTGCACGCGCACGAGGTAGCGGTCGTAGCAGTCGCCGGTCTTGCCCACGGGAATGTCGAATTCCACGCGGTCGTAGGCGTCGTAGGGCTGCTTCTTGCGCAGGTCCCAGGCGATGCCCGAGCCGCGCAGCATCGGGCCCGTCATGCCGAGGTTCAGCGCGCGCTCCTGCGTCACGATGCCGATGTCCACGGTGCGCTGCTTCCAGATGCGGTTGTCCGTCAGCAGGGTTTCGTACTCGTCCACGCACTTGGGGAAGCGCTGCGTGAAGTCGTCGATGAAGTCCAGCAGCGAGCCGCGGCGGTTCTGGTTCAGCACCTCGATCGCCTTGGCGTTGCGGATCTTGTTCGCCGTGTACTGCGGCATCGTGTCCGGCAGGTCGCGGTACACGCCGCCCGGACGGAAGTAGGCCGCGTGCATGCGCGCGCCCGACACCGCCTCGTACATGTCGAACAGGTCTTCACGCTCGCGGAACGTGTAGATCAGGATGGTGGAGCTGCCGCAATCGTTTCCGTGCGAGCCGAGCCACATCAGGTGGTTCAGCAGGCGCGTGATTTCGGAGAACATCACGCGGATGTACTGCGCGCGCAGCGGCACGTCGATGCCCAGCAGCTTCTCGATGGCCAGGCAGTAGGCGTGCTCGTTGCACATCATCGAGACGTAGTCCAGCCGGTCCATGTAGGGCAGCGACTGGATGAAGGTCTTGTGCTCGGCGAGCTTTTCGGTGGCGCGGTGCAGCAGGCCGATGTGGGGGTCGGCGCGCTGGACGACTTCGCCGTCGAGCTCGAGCACCAGCCGCAGCACGCCGTGCGCGGCCGGATGCTGCGGACCAAAGTTCAGGGAGTAGTTCTTGATTTCAGCCATCGTGGATTGCCCGAGAGCGCTAGCGGCGCCTCAGTGCAGGCCTCCATACTTTTCTTCGCGGATGATGCGGGGCGTGATCTCGCGCGGCTCGATCGACACCGGCTCGTACACCACGCGGCGCGCCTCGGTGTCGTAGCGCATCTCGACGTGGCCCGACAGCGGGAAATCCTTGCGGAACGGATGGCCGATGAAGCCGTAGTCGGTCAGGATGCGGCGCAGGTCGTCGTGGCCGTCGAACACGATGCCGTACAGGTCGAACGCCTCGCGCTCGTACCAGTTGGCGGAGTTCCAGATGCCGGACACCGACGGCACGATGGGGAAGTCGTCCTCGGGGCAGAACACCTTCACACGCACGCGCTGGTTGAGGCTCACCGACAGCAGGTGCGACACCACGGCGTAGCGCGGGCCTTCCGTGCCCACGTCGCCGTAGGTGGAGTAGTCGATGCCGCACAGGTCCATGAGCTGCTCGAACCGGCAGCCGGGCGCGTCGCGCAGCAGCTGCATCGCGGCCAGGTAATCGGCGGCCGAGACGGTCACCGTGAGTTCGTCGAGCGCGAGCACGATGTCGCGCGCCTTGTCGCCGAGCGCAGCGGCGACCGCATCCCGCAGAGCCTCGGGTCGGATGGCAATGGCTGTCATGCTGGAACCCTTCAGACGCGGGCGATGGTTTGGGTGCGGCGGATCTTCTGCTGGAGCTGGATGATCCCGTAGATGAGCGCTTCCGCGGTCGGCGGGCAGCCCGGCACGTACACGTCCACCGGCACGATGCGGTCGCAGCCGCGCACCACCGAGTAGCTGTAGTGGTAGTAGCCGCCGCCGTTGGCGCAGGAGCCCATGGAGATCACCCAGCGCGGCTCCGACATCTGGTCGTACACCTTGCGCAGGGCCGGGGCCATCTTGTTGCAGAGCGTGCCGGCCACGATCATCAGATCGGACTGCCGGGGGCTCGCGCGGAACACCTCGGCGCCGAAGCGGCCGATGTCGTAGCGCGCCGCGGCGGCATGCATCATCTCCACGGCGCAGCAGGCCAGACCGAAGGTCATGGGCCACAGCGATCCGGTCTTGGCCCAGTTCACCACGGAGTCATAGCTCGTGGTGATGAAGCCTTCCTTCATCACGCCTTCAATCATCGTGTCGTTCCTTGTGAAGCCCGGTCATTCCCAATCCAGGGCACCCTTTTTCCACTCGTAGGCGAAGCCCACGACCAGGATGGCCAGGAAGACGATGACGGCGACGAAACCCGTCATTCCCACCTCGTGCAGCGCGACCGCCCACGGGAAGAGGAATGCGATTTCCAGATCGAAAAGAATGAAGAGGATGGCGACGAGGTAGTAGCGCACGTCGAACTTCATGCGCGCGTCTTCGAACGCCTCGAAGCCACACTCGTACGGGGAGTTCTTGGCCGCATCGGGCCGGTTGGGGCCCAGCACGTAGCCGAGGACCAGGGGCACTACCCCCACTCCGATGCCGACCAGGATGAACAGAAGAACGGGGAGGTATTGATCGAGGTTCATCTGGAGGGATACTCACCGCTGGGGCCGCGCCCCCACTCCTGCGAAGAGGAATGGCCGGGCGGGCTTGCTTGTGTGTTGGTGCCGTCGGCGAGACTCGAACTCGCACAGCTTTCGCCACTACCCCCTCAAGATAGCGTGTCTACCAATTTCACCACGACGGCTGATGTCTGCATCTGGATGGCATGAGGAACCCGATGGGTTGTTTGGCTTTCCAGACAATCCGGAATTCTACTCCGGAAAAACCCGACTCCTTATGAATCGGTAACTTTTCCGACAATTATTTTGTCGGGATCTGCGCTGCGCCAGAAGCCGGTGCCGCGGGTGCCGGAGCGGGCACGGCAGCGGCCGGGTTCGACGCGGGCGCCAGGGGCTGCACGGCCGCAGGAGCGGCGGCCGGCGACTCCAGCACGCTGCCCACGCCTGCGGGGCGGGCATTGCCGAAGTATGCCAGAGCGAGCGTCGCGACGAAGAACACGGCGGCCAGCACGGCCGTCGAGCGCGAGAGGAAGTTCGCGCTGCCGCTGGCGCCGAACAGGCTGCCGGAGCTGCCGCTGCCGAACGCGGCCCCCATGTCGGCACCCTTGCCGTGCTGGATGAGCACGAGGCCGATCATCGCCAGCGCGGCCAGCATCTGCACGGCCAGAATCACATTCACGAGCACATTCATTTCTTCTCTACTCCGGTTGGGTCGCGCGGTGCCGTTCAGGCGGCCGCTGCGATGATCTGCAAAAAGTCCTGGGCCTTGAGCGATGCTCCGCCCACGAGGCCGCCGTCGATGTCGGGCTGGGCCAGCAGGGCGGCCGCGTTCGCGGCGTTCATGCTGCCGCCGTAGAGCAGGCGGATGCGGTCCGCGTGCTCGCTGGCCGCGGCCAGTTGGGCACGCAGCACGGCATGCACCTGCTGCGCCTGCTCGGGCGTGGCGGTGCGGCCGGTGCCGATGGCCCAGACGGGCTCGTAGGCCACCACGGTCTCGCTGATGCAATGGCCGTTCAGGTGGATGACCGCGGCCAGCTGGCGCTTCACCACGGCCTCGGTCTGTCCGGCCTCGCGCTCGGCCAGCGTCTCGCCCACGCACACCACCGGGGTGATGCCGGCAGCGAGCGCGCGCTGCGCCTTCTCGGCCACCTGCTCGTCGGTCTCGCCATGGTACCGGCGGCGCTCGGAATGGCCGACCAGCACGTAGCGCACGCCGAACTCCTGCAGCATCGCCGCGGAGACCTCGCCCGTGTAGGCGCCCGCTTCGTGCCGGGACACGTCCTGCGCCGCCAGTGCGATGGCCGAGCCTTCGGCGAGGCCCTGCACCTGCGCGAGGTAGGCCGCCGGCACCGCCACGGCCACGTCCACGCTCTGGTGCGCGCCCGCCTCCAGGCCTGCGCGCAGCGCCTGCAGCAGCGCGGCGTTGGCGCCCAGGGCGCCATTCATCTTCCAATTTCCCGCGATGAGTTTCTTCTTTGTCATGCTGTCCACGTCAAAACGATCTTGCCGGCATGCTGGCTCGATTCCATGAGTGCATGGGCGCGGGACGCCTCGGCCGCCGGGAAGGTGCTGTGCACCACGGGCCGCACGGTGCCCGCTGCCAGCAGCGGCCACACCCGCTCGCGCAGGGCCGCCGCGATGGCGCCCTTGAACGCGACCGAACGCGGGCGCAGCGTCGAGCCCGTCACCGTCAGGCGGCGGCGCAGCACCAGCCCCGCGTTGAAGGACGACTGCACGCCGCCCTGCACCGCGATGATCACGATCCGGCCGTCTTCGGCCAGGCACTCGACTTCGCGCGCCACATAGTCGCCGGCCACCATGTCGAGAACCACGTCCACGCCGCGGCCCTCGGTGATGCGCCGGACCTCGGCCACGAAGTCCTGGGTCTTGTAGTTGATGGCGTGGTGGGCACCGAGCTCCAGACAGGTGCGGCACTTCTCGTCCGAGCCCGCCGTCACGATCACCGTGGCGCCGAAGGCGCGGCCGAGCTGGATGGCCGTGACGCCGATGCCGCTGCTGCCGCCCTGCACCAGCAGGGTTTCGCCGGCCGCGAGGCAGCCGCGGTCGAACACGTTGCTCCACACCGTGAAAAAGGTCTCGGGCAGCGAGGCCGCCTCCACGTCGCTCCAGCCTTCCGGCACGGGCAGGCACTGCGCGACGGGTGCCACGCACCATTCGGCATAGCCGCCGCCGGCCAGGAGCGCGCACACGCGATCGCCGACTTTCAGGCCGGCCGCGGCCATGGCCGACGCATCGCCTTCCGCGATGGTGCCGGCCACTTCGAGCCCGGGCAGATCGGATGCGCCGGGCGGGGGCGCATATTGCCCCTTGCGCTGCAGCACGTCGGGCCGGTTGATGCCGCTGGCCGCGACGCGGATCAGCAGCTCGCCGGCACCGGCCTGCGGCACGGGCCGCTCGGCAAGACGCAGCACTTCCGGGCCGCCGGAGCCCGCGATTTCCACGGCACGCATGGTGGTCGCCATACTGGATCCCAGGGATGTCAGGTTTCAGAGAGGCCGGCCGGCGCAGGGGCCGGACCGGCAAACGCCGCCGCGGTGCGGCGGCGCGGACGCTCAGGCATCCATCTGGCCGGGCTGTTCGCCCGCGCCGGTGGACTGCTGCTGTTGCTGCTGCTGCTGGTCGGCACCTGCGGGTTCACGGCGCTCACGGCGCTCGCCACGCTCCGGGCGGTCGCCACGGTCGCCCCGTTCGCCGCGCTCGGCGGGTGCCGGACGGCCGCTGTCGCCCATCGGGCGGTCCAGCAGCGCGCGCATGGACAGCTTCACGCGGCCCTTCTCGTCGGTCTCCAGCACCTTGACCTTCACGACCTGGCCTTCGGTCAGGTAGTCGGTCACCTTTTCCACGCGCTCATGGGCGATCTGGCTGATGTGCAGCAGGCCGTCCTTGCCGGGCAGCAGGTTGATCAGTGCGCCGAAGTCCAGGATCTTGACCACGGGACCTTCGTAGATCTTGCCGATCTCGACCTCGGCCGTGATCTGCTCGATGCGCTTCTTGGCGACGTCGGCCTTCTCGGCATCGGTCGCGGCGATGGTGATCGTGCCGTCTTCCTCGATGTTGATCTGGCAGCCGGTCTCTTCCGTCAGCGCGCGGATCACCGCGCCGCCCTTGCCGATCACGTCGCGGATCTTCTCGGGGTTGATCTTCATCGTGTAGAGCTTGGGCGCGAAGCTGGAGACCTCGGTCTTGGCCTCGCCCATCGCTTCCTGCATCTTGCCGAGGATGTGCAGGCGGGCTTCCTTGGCCTGCGCCAGGGCGACCTGCATGATTTCCTTGGTGATGCCCTGGATCTTGATGTCCATCTGCAGGGCGGTGATGCCCGCCGTCGTGCCGGCCACCTTGAAGTCCATGTCGCCGAGGTGGTCCTCGTCGCCCAGGATGTCGGTCAGCACGGCGAAGCGGTTGTCTTCCTTGATCAGGCCCATGGCGATGCCGGCCACGTGGGCCTTCATCGGCACGCCGGCGTCCATCATCGACAGGCAGCCGCCGCAGACGGAAGCCATCGAGGACGAGCCGTTGGACTCGGTGATCTCGGACACCACGCGGATCGTGTAGGGGAACTCTTCCTTGTTCGGCAGCACGGCGACCAGCGCGCGCTTGGCCAGGCGGCCGTGGCCGATCTCGCGGCGCTT
>DHAE01000019.1:34923-55885 GCA_002397315.1 Comamonadaceae bacterium UBA4962 | reverse complement strand
GTGGAGCCCATGCGGCCCACTTCACCGGTGGCGAAGGGAGGCATGTTGTAGTGGAACATGAAGCGGTCTTCGAACTCGCCGGCCAGCGCGTCGATGCGCTGCGCGTCGCGTTCGGTACCCAGCGTGGAGACCACCAGCGCCTGCGTCTCGCCGCGCGTGAACAGCGCGGAGCCGTGCGTGCGGGGCAGCACCGAGCTGCGGATCTCGATGGGGCGCACGGTGCGCGTGTCGCGGCCGTCGATGCGGGGCTCGCCGGCCAGGATCTGGCTGCGGACGATCTTCGACTCGATGGCGAACAGCAGGTCGCCCACCTTGCCGGCGTCGAACGGCTCGCCGCTGGCCTTGAGCGCTTCCATCACGCTGGCGTTGGCTTCGCGCAGGGCCTGCGTGCGGGCCTGCTTGCTGCGGATCTGGTAGACGGCGCGCAGCTTCTCTTCGGCCAGGCCCTTGACCTTGGCGACGAAGGCTTCGTCTTCGGCGGGCGCCTGCCAGTCCCACACGGGCTTGCCGGCGTCGCGCACCAGTTCATGGATGGCGTTGATGGCGATGTTGGCCTGCTCGTGGCCGAACACCACGCCGCCCAGCATGATTTCTTCGCTGAGCTGCTGGGCTTCGGACTCGACCATCAGCACGGCGGCTTCGGTGCCGGCGACGACGAGGTCCATCTGCGAATTCTTGCGGGCGGTCTGGCCCGGGTTCAGCACGTATTCGCCGTTGATGTAGCCCACGCGCGCGGCACCGATCGGGCCGCTGAACGGGATGCCGGAGATGGCCAGCGCAGCGCTCACGCCGATCATGGCGGCGATGTCGGCATCGACTTCGGGGTTGAGCGACACGGTGTGGACGACCACGTGCACTTCGTTCAGGAAGCCTTCGGGGAACAGCGGGCGGATCGGGCGGTCGATCAGGCGGCTGGTCAGCGTTTCGTGTTCGCTGGGCTTGGCTTCGCGCTTGAAGAAGCTGCCGGGGATCTTGCCGGCGGCGTAGGTCTTCTCGATGTAGTCCACCGTCAGGGGGAAGAAGTCCTGGCCGGGCTTGGCCGACTTGGAGGCCGCCACGGTGGCGAGGATGACGGTGCCGTCGATCTCGACCAGCACGGCGCCGTTGGCCTGGCGGGCGATTTCGCCGGTTTCCATGACGACGGTCTTGTCGCCCCACTGGAAGGACTTGGTGACTTTGTTGAAGATGGTCATGCGTGTTTCCTGTGCTTCGGTATGGATGCCGGCCAACCAGGGCCGGCGGGGGCCGGAGGGCAATTCAGAACACGATGCCATTCCAGTGGACCTGGGCCCCGGGCGGGCAGCCCCCAAGGCCATTGGAATGACACAGCTTCGCTCTGCTATTGCGGCTCCGAAGTAGAAAACGCCTGAGTCAGCGTGCTAACCCAGGCGTTCCTGCATGCGAATGCGCTTACTTGCGCAGGCCGAGCTTGGCGATCAGGGCCGTGTAGCGGTCAGCGTCCTTGGCCTTGAGGTAGTCCAGCAGCTTGCGGCGGCGGCTCACCATGCGCAGCAGGCCGCGACGGCCGTGGTGGTCCTTGGCGTGCTGCTTGAAGTGGGGGGTCAGCTCGTTGATGCGGGCCGTGAGCAGGGCCACCTGGACTTCCGGGCTGCCGGTGTCGTTGGCAGCGCGGGCGTTGTCCTTGATGACTTCGGCCTTGATGGAGGATGCGATCATTGTTTTTCCTTGAGTGTCGGGGCCGTGCGGCGCGCGCGTGGCGCAGCTGCGAAGCCCCAGGTTTTGACTTGCGCCGCCGGCTGGAACGGCCTGCGGCGTGCGTCTTGCACCATGCAAAACCCTGGGATTATACCGCGCCGCCCTTTTCGAGCCAGTTGCGCAGGCGATCCACCCCTTCGGCCAGCCGGCCGGGGTCGCGCGAGGCGAAGCACCAGCGCAGCCAGCCCTCGCCTTCCGGCCCGAAGGCATTGCCGGGCGCCAGGCCCAGCCCCGCCTCCGCCACGAGGCGCTTGGCGGTGGCCATCGCGTCGCCGTGGCCGTCGATGCGGAAGAAGGCGTACATCCCGCCGCTGGCCGCATGCGCGTGCACGCCGGGCACCGCCTGCAGCAGCGGCAGGAGGGTGTCGCGGCACCGCCGCATGTGGCCGGTGACGCGCGGCACGATCTCCCCGGCGTGCTCCAGCGCCGCCACGCCGCCGCGCTGCGTGAACACGCTGGCGCAGGAAGTGTTGAACTCGATCAGCTTGCCCATGTGGGGGGTGAGCGCGGGCGGCATGACGAGCCAGCCCAGCCGCCAGCCCGTCATCAGGAAGCTTTTGGAGAAGCTGTGCACCACCACCAGCCGGTCCCCCGGCTCGGCGATATCGAGAAAGCTCGGCGCGCATCCGTGGGGCGTGGGCTCGTAGTAGAGGCGCTCGTACACCTCGTCGGCCAGGATCCAGGTGCCGGTGGTGCGGCAGTGGCCGAGGATCTCGCGCTGCTCGGCGGCCGACAGCGTCCAGCCCGTGGGATTGTTCGGGGCGTTCACCACCAGAAGCCGCGTGGCCGTCGTCACGGCGTTCTTCAGGGCCTGCATGTCGAGTTCCCAGGCGCCGTCCGCGCGCGGACGCAGCGGCACGCTGCGCAGGCGGGCGCCCATGACCTGCGGCTGCGCCACGAGGTTGGGCCACACCGGCGTGACCGCGACCACCTCGTCGCCCGCGTCGACCAGCGCCTGCGCGGCCAGCATCAGGCCGTTGACGCCGCCGGAGGTGACGGCGATGCGCCCGGCATCGATCCGGGGGCCGTGCAGTCCGGCCATGTAGGCGGCGATGCGCTCGCGCAGCAGGGGCAGGCCGAGGTTGTGCGCATAGAAGGTCTCGCCCGCGCGCAGCGAAGCGACGGCGGCTTCGGTCACCACCTCCGGCGTGGTCTCGTCGCTCTCGCCGAACCAGAACGGCAGGACGTCCGCCCGGCCCATGCCGGCATTGGCGACTTCGCGGATCTTGGATTCTTCGAGGGTGGCGAGGGTATGGCGCATGGGTGATCGGCGTGGCGGTGGTGAATGCAAAGAAGACGCCCTCCGGAGAGGGCGGTATGGGATTACATTGTCCAGTTGGAGGACCCCCCATGCAAGCCAAGAAGAACCCTGTACGTACTGCCGCCCTGATGCTCGCGGGCGCCTTGCTCGCAGGCGCGGCCGTCGCCGCGCCCGGCGACAGCGCCGCGCCTGGAAGCGGGCCTGCCGCCGCACAAGCCGCGGGCCAGGGCCAGGCCCAGGCCAAAGCGAAGGCCCGTGCACGCAACAAGCTGCCGCGCGTGCGCAACAGCCCGGTCTACTCGTCCGGAGAGACGCCCGCCCAGCGGGAACGCCGGCTGCTGCGGGAGTGCAAGGGTCTGCCCAATGCGGGCGCCTGCCTGGGGTACGCGCGGCGCTGACCGGCAGCCCTGCCCGCGCGGCACGCGGACCGTGCGCATGCAGGACCGCACCGCAGCGTGGAACAGCACCTGTCCACCGGATTTCCAGCCCCTGCCCCGGCGCGTTGTCCGACAACTCGGCGGCAGCGGCCGCGCTATACCTCAGGCACCCCGCATCCGCGCTCCGCAGGATTTACATGCCTGAAGGCTCCGTCCTCTCCCTCCGCTCCCGGGCCGCCTGCGGCCGCTGGTTCGCCGCCCTGGCGATCGTGCTCGCCACCGCTGCCTGCTCGGGCCTTCCGCAGAACGTGGAGCGGCCCGAATCCCGCGCCCTGCCCGCCTCCGCCGCGGCCGAGACCCCGCTCGCCCGCATCGCGCAGGAACGCCGGCAGGCCGACGGTGCCCGCGCCACCTCGGGCTTCGTGCTGTTGAGCGGGCCGCAGGATGCCTACGGCAGCCGCCTGGCGCTGGTGGATGCCGCGCGGAAGACGCTGGATCTGCAGTACTACGCCATCCATGCGGACGCCAGCAGCGAGCGGTTGCTGCGCGGCGTGGTGGCGGCGGCGCAGCGCGGCGTGCGCGTGCGCGTGCTGCTGGACGACTTCCACAGCACCGGGCGCAACGCGCTGGTCATGGGCCTGGCGTTCCAGCCCAATATCGAGATGCGCATGTTCAATCCCGTGGCGGGATCGCGCGCGTCCATGCTGGGGCGGCTCTGGGGATCGATCACCGATTTCTCGCGGGTGCAGCAGCGCATGCACAACAAGCTCTTCATCGCCGACAACGTGATGGGCGTGACCGGCGGGCGCAACCTGGGCGACGCCTATTTCGGCCAGGCCGACTCGGGCAACTTCGTGGACCTGGACGTGCTGGCCGCGGGACCGATCGTGGCGGAGATGTCGCGCAGCTTCGACACCTACTGGAACAATCCGCGCGCCTACCCCGTGCAGTCGCTCATCACCCGCGAGGAACTCGCGCGCCTGCGGGAGCAGACCGTCGGCCAATACCAGCGTCCGGCGCCGGAGGGCGATGGCCCCGGCACGCAGCAGGCGCCGGACGACGGCCCCTCGGAAGCGGGAGGCCCCAGGCCGCCGGACGGCGAACCGCGCCCCGCGGGCAGTGGCCCGACCGCGGAGCAGCGGGCGCGTGTCTGGAACGAACAGGCGATGGACCTGGGCTCGGCGGCCTTCGTCTGGGCGCCAGCGGTGCTCCTGGCGGACCGGCCGGCCAAGATCGCCGCGGAAGGGGAGCCCGCCAGCATCCGCAGCACCCCGCCGGGCACCGCCCTGGACGTCCGCGGCACCAACACACTCACGCCCACGCCCCTCCTGGACGAAGGCTCACGCCGGTCCGCATCCGCCGCTCCCCCGGCGGCGCCGCTGCAGGAATCGGCCGACAGCGCCGCCGCGGGCGACACCGTGGTGGACGGACTGCTCCACCTGCTGGGCCAGGCCCGCCAGGATCTGCTCGTCATCTCGCCCTACTTCGTACCCGGCGACGACATGAAGCGCGCATTCGCGGATGCCCGCGCCCGGGGCGTGCGCATCCGCGTGCTCACCAACTCGCTGGCCTCCAACGACGCGCCCATCGCGCACGTGGGCTATGCACGGCATCGCGAGGAACTGCTGTCGATGGGGATCGAGCTCTACGAGTTGCGCAGCGAGCAGGCCGGCGTGAAATCCGCCTTCGGAAGCTCGGGCGCCAGCGCTGCGGGCAGTTCGCGCGCGATGCTGCACTCCAAGGTGCTGGTGCTGGACGGACGGCTGGTCGTCGTGGGTTCGATGAACCTGGACCTGCGCTCGCAGTTGCAGAACACCGAGATCGCTCTGCTGATCCAGAGCCACACGCTCTCGCGCAAGGCGTCGGACCAGATCGAGGCCGCCATGCGCGAGGCTTCCTGGCGCGTGGAGCGTGCCGAGGACGGCGGCCTGGTGTGGCGTGCCCCCGAGGGCAGCGGCCTGCAGGATGCGCGCCATGATCCCGATGCCAGCGCAGGCCTGCGTTTGCTGCTGCGGCTGCTGGGCCCGCTGGCGCCGGACCACCTGTTGTAGTCCGCTCAGGCCCTCACGGCCTGCGCCTCCACCCAGGCGGTGATCGTGCGCTGGTCGGTTTCCGTGCGCACGTGCTGGTAGGCCGCCTCGGCCTCGGAAAAGCGCCGGCGCAGCAGGTTGAGCCACTGCTTGAGCCGCCCCGCGCGCTGTCGGGGTTCGAGATCTTCGCAGACGGTGCGCCAGAACACGCCGATCTGCGGCAGCAGCGCCTCCCAGGCCAGAGGGGGCGCATCGGGACGGCCCGCATCGGCCGCACGGATGGCCAGCGCCAGGCCGGGATCGGCCACGATGCCCCGGCCCAGCATCAGCGCGTCGCCGCCCGACAGATCGCGGCAGCGCATCGCATCGGCCACCGTCCAGATCTCGCCGTTCGCGATCACCGGAATGCGCACGGCCGAACGCAGCGGCGCGATCAGCTCCCAATAGGCCGGCGGACGGTAGCCGTCGGCCTTGGTGCGGGCATGCACCACCAGTTCGCAGGCACCGCCCGCCTCGGCCGCCTGCGCGCATGCGCGGGCGAGCGACGTGTCGTCGTAGCCCAGGCGCATCTTGGCCGAGACCGGCAGGTGCGGCGGCACCGCGCGGCGCACGGCCGCCACCACCGCGGCGATGCGCTCGGGCTCGCGCAGCAGCGCCGCGCCGCCGCCGTGGCGGTTCACCACCTTGGCCGGGCAGCCGAAATTCAGGTCGATGCCCTCGGGCCCCAGCGCGGCGAGCCGGGCCGCGTTCTCGGCCATGCTGACCGGATCGGACCCCAGCAGTTGCGCGCGCACCGGCACGCCCGCGGCCGTGCGCCCGCCGTTGCGCAGTTCCGGGATGTAACGCAGGAACACCTTGTCCGGCAGCAGCGTGCCGGTGATGCGGATGAACTCGGAAACGCAGCGGTCCACCCCGCCCACGCGCGTGAGCACGTCGCGCAACACGAAATCGAGAAGCCCCTCCATGGGGGCGAGCAGCAGCAGGGGCGCGGGAGGCATCGGCGGAGAACGGCAGGGAAGCGGCAGGAAACAGGACAGGCGCACGGACCGGGGCGGCGGGGAGCAACGCAAGTGGACGGCGGCGGGCGCCATGGCGTCATCGCAGCGTCATCGGAGTGCGGTGGAATGCCGCCAGCCGTCCATTGTCCGCCAATGTCCGCCCTGACCTTCCCCCTCTCCTTCCCGTCCATGCTGCTCTTGAAGACCGACAAGGCCCGCCTGGAACTGTCTCCGGGCGTGCGCACCCTGAGCCTGCGCGAACGCTCCCTGCTGCTGCTGGCGGAAGGGCGGCCGGCACAGGAGCTGGAGGCGCTCTACCACGGTGCCGGCAAGGACATCGTGGGCAGGCTGTTGGCCGACGGGTACCTGGCGCCTGCGGGCGAGATCGCCGACGCCCCCGCGCCCGCTCCCGGGGGCATGCCGCAGGCCGCGGTGCCGGCCGGCCCGGCCGCGGCCACGGCCGCGCAGCCGGCAGCGACCGTGGAAACCACCCCCGCGCCGTCGAACGCGCTGCGGTCGCTCGCGGGCGCGCGCATGTACCTCTTCGACATCTGCGAGCGCATGTTCGCGCGCCGCAACCCGACGCTGTCCCACCACTTCCTGGAAGCCCTGCGCGGCGCGCGGGACCGCGACAGCATGCTCGACGTGAGCGCGGCCATCCTGGAGGAAATCGAACTGCTGGCCGGCCCCGAGCGCGCCGCGACCGTGCGCCAGCGCATGGAACAGCTGCTGCCGCTGCAGGCCTGAAGCGCCGCGCTTCAGCGGAGCCGCAGGCACGGGCCCGAGGCGGATCAGGCCGCCGCGCCGAGCCGCCAGAGCGACGTGACTTCCGCCGCGCGGGCGGCGTGCAGCGGATCGGTCGGGTCGGCCACCTTGCCGTGGCGAGGCCGCATGGCGTGGCGGCCCAGCACCCGGAGCCCGGCCCCTTCGATCCAGGCGAGCAGTTGCGCGCGCGAACGCAGCCCCAGGTGCTCGGCCAGGTCCGACAGGATCAGCCAGCCTTCGCCACCGGGTTCCAGGTGCGCCCCGAGGCCACCCAGAAAACCGCGCAGCATGCGGCTGTCCTCGTCGTACACCGCACGTTCGATGGGTGCGGCCGCGCGCGCGGGCACCCAGGGCGGGTTGCAGACCACCAGCGGTGCGCGGCCGGAAGGAAAGAGATCGACCTCCTGCACATCCACCTGCGGCAGCACGGCCAGGCGCTGCAGATTCTCCCGGGCGCACTGGAGCGCGCGAGGGTCCTGGTCGGTGGCCACCACGCGGCGCACGCCACGCCGCGCGAGCACGGCCGCGAGCACGCCGGTGCCGGTGCCGATATCGAACGCCAGCACCTGGGCGCCCGCAGGCAGCGGCACCTGCGCCACGAGGTCCACGTACTCGCCGCGCACGGGCGAGAACACGCCGTAGTGCGGATGGATGCGGTTGTTCGGCGGCGTGCCGAGCGCCGGCACTTCCACGCCCTTCTTGCGCCACTCGTGCGCACCGACGAGGCCCAGCAGCTCGCGCAGCGACACCACGCGCGGCGTGCCGTCCGGCGCGCCCCAGGCCTCGGCGATCGCAGGGCGCCAGTCGGGCGCACGGCGCAATGCGATGGTGTGGTCGCCCTGCACGGGCATGAGCAGCATGCCGAGCACCCGGGCGCGCTGCGCCTGGGCCTGGCGATGCAGGTGGAACGCCTGGGTGATCGGAGCGGTTCCGGCCGGTGCGGCCGCAGCGGGCGCGGCGGCTTTCGCACGGCCACGCGCGCCCGGCTTCCTGCCGCGCCCGTCGGCCCGGCGCATGAGCGCCTGCAGCAGGTGGCGCGCGTTCTGGAAGTCGCCCTGCCAGAGCAGCCCCG
This sequence comes from Comamonadaceae bacterium UBA4962, assembly GCA_002397315.1. GTDB lineage: Bacteria > Pseudomonadota > Gammaproteobacteria > Burkholderiales > Burkholderiaceae_C > Paracidovorax. The sequence goes on along the minus strand of DHAE01000019.1, from coordinate 47,666 downwards.
TGCCTTCGCAGGCCATGCGGTAGGCCGCATCCGCGGGCAGCGTGTCGTCGGCCGGCATCACACGGCGCGGCGCGGCGGCGCCGGCCTCGGAGTGCCAGTGCGCGCTGCGGTCGTCGCCGCCGTGGGTCCAGTGGAGGATGCCGGAGGGAGCGGGCGCCGCGGAAGTGGAGGTGGTGGGCAAGGCGGTGGTACCGGGAATCAGTTGATCGGGCGCTGCAGGCGCACTTCCTCGATCTTCACGCCGCCGATGACGGCGGTCTTGGCGGTGGACATCTCGCGCTTGAAGCCGGCGAGCTCATGGAACCGCAGGGCGCGCTCGTTGCGCATGGGCACCCATGCGGTCACGTTGGTGCAGCCTTCCTGCTGCAGGCCCTCGCGCGCGGCGTCCCAGAGGGCCACGCCGACGCCCTGGTCCCAATGGGAGGGTGCCGCGTAGATGGCCCAGATCTCGCCGGTGGTGGGACGCGACTTGGCATCGCGCGAACGGTCGAAGCCGACGAAGCCGACGATCTTGTCGCCTTCGACGGCCACCTGGACCTGGGGCTCGCAGTACTCGATGGCCTCGCGCCAGTAGGCCTGGCGTTTCTCTACCGACGACATGGCTTTCAATTGGTCGTCGGGGACAAGGCCGCGGTACGCTTCCATCGCGGACTGCGTGTGGATCTGGGCAATGGCTTTGGCATCGCGGAGCGTGGCGGGACGAACCTGAAGACTGGCCTGGATACTGGACATGGGGAGCGACGAAACAAAAAAAGGGAAAGAGGGTGCGGAACGCAAAACCCGCGATTGTCGCGCAATTGGTTTTGAAGCTCCAGACCATGGGTGTTCGCCCCCTGCGCGCGCGGAGCCTGCGGGCCCTTCCGGGCACCACGGGAACGCGCTCTGGTCAGGCGATCGGTCGGGGGATGAAGCGCGTCAGAGCCAGCGCCGCAACAGGCCGAGCACGCGATCGAAACGCGCGCCGTAGGGAGGGTGCAGCAGATGGCCCATCGACCAGCGGGACTGCACCAGCACCGGCTTCTGGTGGCAAAAGCGCAGGAAGCCGGGCTCGCCATGGTACGCCCCCCAGCCGCTGTCGCCCACGCCGCCGAAAGGCAGATTGTCGTGCACCACGTGCAGCAGCGTGTCGTTGACCGTGACGCCGCCGCTCACCGTACGCCGCAGCACGTCGTCGCGCGTCGCCTCGCTACGGCCGAACCAGTAGAGCGCCAGTGGACGCGGGCCGGAGTTGATGTGGTCGATCGCGTCCTGCAGGCGGTCGTAGCCGAGCACCGGCAGCACCGGCCCGAAGATCTCCTCCTGCATGACCTGCATCTGCAGCGTGGCGTTGAACACCAGCACCGGAGGCATCTGCCGCGCCACCCCATCGCCGATGCCCTGCGGCGGCGGCGGGGGAGATCCCGGCACGGGTTCGAGCACGACCACTTCCGCGCCCTGGGTCTGCGCCTGCTGCAGCATGGTGCGCAGGCGCGCGAGGTGGCGCGAATGGATGATGGAGGCGTAGTCGGGGTTGCCCTCGAAATACGGGAACAGCTTCGCCACCGCCGCGCGGTAGGCCTCCGCGAACGCGGCCTCGCTGCCGCGCGGCAGCAGCACGTAGTCGGGCGCCACGCAGGTCTGGCCCGCATTCAGCAGCTTGCCGTGCGCGATCTTGAGGGCGGCGTCCTGCAGGTCGCAGTCGGCATCCAGGATGCAGGGCGACTTGCCGCCCAGCTCCAGCGTGGTGGGCGTCAGGTGCGCGGCGGCGGCCATCGCCACCTTGCGCCCGACCGCCGTGGAGCCCGTGAACACCAGGTGATCGAACGGCAGCGAGGCCACGAGCTGGGCCACGGCGGCATCGCCCTGCACCACGCAGAATTCGTCCGGCGAGAAGAACTGCGCCACCAGCGCGGCGAGCTGGGCGGAGGTGTGCGGCGTGAGTTCGCTGGGCTTGAGCATCACGCGGTTGCCCGCCGCGAGTGCGCAGATGGCGGGCCCGAGCGCGAGCTGCACGGGGTAGTTCCAGGGGGCGATCACGCCCACCACGCCGAGCGGCTGGCGCTGCACGAAGGCGTGCGCGGGCTGCAGGTGCAGCGGCGTGTGCACGCGGCGCGGCTTGCTCCAGCGCGCCAGGTGCCGCAGCGTGTGCGCCAACTGGGTGCGCAGCACGAACAGATCGGCCACCTCGGTGAGGCGCGGCGACCGGATGCCGAAATCGGCCTGCACCGCCGCCGCCAGGGCCGGTCCGTGCTCGTCCAGCAGCTTGCGCATGCGCAGCAGACGCTCCCGCCGCACCAGCAGCGGCGTCTCGGGCTGTTCCCGGCTGGCCTGCCGCTGGAGCTGGAATCGGTGGCGGATGTCGTCTGGCGTCATGCAGTCATCATAGGGAGAGCCCTCGCAACGCCATGTAAACGGGCGTCTCCAAAAGCCAGGCGGCGCCTTCGCAGGCGGGCGCCGGCCTGACGCAGCGGCGCCGGCCGGTCACGTCACGCCTTGCCGGACAGCTCGCGCGGCTGCACGTCGACCACGTCCGCACGGGCACCAGGCAACTCGGCCGAGCGCAGCGCGCCGGGCTCGCCTTCGGCCGCCTGCGCACGCCGGCCGGCAGCCGACCAGCGCGCGGTGCTGCGGTACACCGTGCTCCAGCCCTCGCGGGGGTCCATGCGCATCGTCCAGGGCGTGGCGGGCTGGCCGGTGAGGCGGGCCCAGAGCGACCGCGCGCCCCACACCACCGCCAGCAGCGCCACGACGATCAGCAGGCTCAGGAACAGCACCGCGCCGGCGGCCACGACCGCCAGGCACACGATCCACCGGACCAGGCCGGCAAGGAATTCATTCAAAACACGTCCTTTCCTTCAGGGCCGGTCGGGACGCCCGATGGACGGCCCGACCGTGGAATTCCGAACTTACCCCACCGCGGCCGGTTCGCCGAAGTGGAAGACCCCAGGCTCCTGTACGGGATCCACGCTCACCGGGATCACGCTCTTGGGCGGGAAGCGGCCTTCCAGCAGCAGCTTCGAGAGCGGGTTCTCGATGCGCTGCTGGATGGCGCGCTTCAGCGGCCGGGCGCCGAACACCGGGTCGAAGCCGACCTTGGCGAGTTCCGCGAGCGCACCGGGCGACACCTGCAGGTGCAGATCCATCCGGGCCAGCCGCGCCTCCAACAATTGCAATTGGATACGCGCGATCGCCTCGATATTCTTCGCGTCGAGCGCATGGAACACCACCGTCTCGTCGATCCGGTTGAGGAATTCGGGTCGGAAATGGTTCTTGAGTTCCCCCCAGACCGCTTCCTTTACATCGTCCGCGTCCTGGCCGACCATCGCCTGGATCAGGTGCGATCCGATGTTGCTCGTCATCACGATCACCGTGTTCTTGAAGTCGACGGTACGGCCCTGGCCGTCCGTGAGGCGGCCATCGTCCAGCACCTGCAGCAGCACGTTGAACACGTCCGGGTGCGCCTTCTCCACCTCGTCGAGCAGCAGCACGCTGTAGGGCTTGCGGCGCACGGCTTCGGTCAGGTAGCCGCCCTCCTCATAGCCCACGTAGCCGGGCGGCGCGCCGATCAGGCGGGCGACGGAGTGCTTCTCCATGAACTCGCTCATGTCGATGCGCACGAGGTGCTCCTCGCTGTCGAACAGGAAGCCCGCGAGCGCCTTGCACAGCTCGGTCTTGCCCACGCCCGTGGGGCCGAGGAACAGGAACGAACCCATCGGCCGGTTCGGATCGGCAAGGCCCGAGCGCGAGCGGCGGATGGCATTGGCGACGGCGGCGATGGCCTCGTCCTGGCCCACCACGCGCTCGTGCAGCTTGTCTTCCATCTGCAGCAGCTTGTCCTTCTCGCCCTGCATCATCTTCGAGACGGGAATGCCCGTGGCGCGGCTCACGACCTCGGCGATCTCCTCCGCGCCCACCTGGGTGCGCAGCAGCCGGTTGGGCGTGGCGGTGCCGTCGGTGCCCTCTTCCTTGGCCTGGGCCTCCTTCAGTTGGCGCTCCAGGTCGGGCAGCCGGCCGTACTGCAGCTCGGCCACCTTGTTGAAGTCGCCCTTGCGCTTCAGCTCCTCGATCTGCAGCTTCACCTTCTCGACCTGTTCGCGCACCTGCTGGCTGCCCTGGGCCTGGGCCTTCTCGGCGGTCCAGACGTCTTCCAGGTCGGCGATTTCCTTCTGCAGCTTGCCGATCTCCTCCTCCAGCAGGCCCAGGCGCTTCTGCGAGGCCTCGTCCTTTTCCTTCCGGACGGCTTCGCGCTCGATCTGCAGCTGGATCAGCCGGCGGTCGAGCTTGTCGATGGCCTCGGGCTTGGAGTCGATCTCGATCTTGATCTTGGCCGCGGCCTCGTCGATCAGGTCGATGGCCTTGTCGGGCAGGAAGCGGTCGGTGATGTAGCGGTGGGAGAGCTCGGCCGCGGCCACGATGGCCGGGTCGGTGATCTCCACGCCGTGGTGCAGCTCGTACTTCTCCTGCAGGCCGCGCAGGATGGCGATGGTCGCCTCCACGCTGGGCTCGCCCACGAGGATCTTCTGGAAGCGCCGCTCCAGCGCGGCGTCCTTCTCGATGTACTTGCGGTATTCGTCGAGCGTGGTGGCGCCCACGCAGTGCAGCTCGCCGCGTGCCAGGGCGGGCTTGAGCATGTTGCCCGCGTCCATCGCGCCCTCGGCCTTGCCGGCGCCCACCATGGTGTGCAGCTCGTCGATGAAGACGATGGTCTGGCCTTCGTCCTTGGCGAGCTCGTTCAGCACGGCCTTCAGGCGCTCCTCGAATTCGCCGCGGTACTTGGCCCCCGCCAGCAGCGCCGCCATGTCGAGCGACAGCACGCGCTTGCCCTTGAGGCTCTCGGGCACTTCGCCCGCGATGATGCGCTGCGCCAGGCCTTCGACGATGGCGGTCTTGCCCACGCCGGGCTCGCCGATCAGCACGGGGTTGTTCTTGCTGCGGCGCTGCAGCACCTGGATGGCGCGGCGGATCTCGTCGTCGCGGCCGATCACCGGATCGAGCTTGCCGGCCCGGGCGCGCTCGGTGAGGTCGAGCGTGTACTTCTTGAGCGCCTCGCGCTGGCCCTCGGCCTCGGCGCTGTCGACCTGCGCGCCGCCGCGCACCGCGTCGATCGCGGCTTCCAGGCTCTTGCGCGTCAGGCCGTGCTCGCGCGCCAGCTGGGCGGTGTCGCCCTTGCCGTCCACGAGCGCGAGCAGGAAGAGTTCGCTCGCGATGAACTGGTCGCCGCGCTTGATCGCTTCTTTCTCGGTGGCCTGCAGCAGCCGGCCCAGCTCGGGCCCGACCTGCACCTGGTCCTGGCCCTGCACCTGGGGCAGGCGCTTGATGGCGTTCTCCGCCGCCGTCTGCAGGGCGGATACGTTGGCACCGGCGCGCTGCAGCAGCGCGCGCGGGCCCTCCTGCTGCCGCAGCATGGCGGCCAGCAGGTGGACGGGTTCGATATAGGCGTTGTCATTGCCCAGCGCGAGCGATTGCGCGTCGCCGAGGGCTTCCTGGAACTTGGTGGTGAGTTTGTCGAGACGCATGGTCTATGGTCCTCCGGATGGATGGGCAATTGAGGGGCCCACCCGGAGTTTTCAAGCGTGCGGCGCCATGCCGCCGCACGCCGGCCCGGCTCAGCCGTTGCGCGCCTCGATGCCCCAGCGGGCCAGCGCCGCGTCGTCGCTCACGCGCGCATCCACCCAGCGGGCGCCCTGGGGGGTGGCTTCCTTCTTCCAGAACGGCGCCTGGGTCTTGAGGTAGTCCATGAGGAATTCGCAGGCCTGGAAGCTCTGGCCGCGGTGCGCCGACGTCACGGCCACCAGCACGATCTGGTCCTGCGGCGCCAGCAGGCCCACGCGGTGCACCACGCGCGCGCCGAAGATGTCGAAGCGCCGCAGGGCCTTGTCCACCATCGCCTCGATGGATTTCTCCGTCATGCCGGGATAGTGCTCCAGCTCCATCGATGCCACGGCATCGTCGTCGCTGCGGTCGCGCACCGTGCCGACGAAGCAGCAGACGGCGCCCACGCGCCCGTCCTGCGCGCGCAGCGCCGCCAGCTCGGCCGAGACGTCGAAATCCTGCGCCTGGACGGCGACGCGGGCGCCGGGGCCGGGCGGGGGGAAGGCAGGCGGCAGGGTCATGGCGGTTCCTGGGGTCACGGAGCCCGGTGCAGCCGGGGCGCGGCGAGCAGCGCGCGCTCTTCCTCGATGAACGCGTCGAGCTGGCGCCGCGCGGGGTTGCCGGCCGGCACGCCCGCCAGCAGGGCCTGGAGGCGCGCGACGTCGCCGGCCGACGGGGCGACCTTGATCTGGGCCATGGCGGCCTGCGTCTGCCCGCCCTGGATGAGGGCGAGCACCTTCGCGGCCCATGCGTTCTTGTCCTGGCGTGCCATGCGGGTGTCCTCGTTCGTGCGGTGTCTCGTTGCGTGCAGACGGGATTGTCCACGGGAACGGCCGGCACGGGACCGGTTTGCTACAGTGGCCGCACCGCGCCCTGGCGCGCCGCCCGGCCGTTCCCTGCCGCGGCGACCAATCGCCCCCGCCTTCCTCGAACCCGTCCATGGCCACGCAGACCATCACCACCGAGCTCTACGTCCTGTTCCCCTCGCCGCGCAACGAGCACCGCGGCGTCTTCGCGCACCAGGTGTTCGTTCCCCATCCCTACGCGATCGTGCACCTGCCCGACTACGGCCTGGCCGGCCCGGCCAGCCTGTTCGCCGCCTGCCGGCGCGAAGACAACAAGATGGGCCAGCTCGTCACCTTCGAGTTGGCGGACGACGCCGTGCGCTTCGAGCGGCTCTTCACCCCCGATTGATCCGGAGGCAGCCGCATCCGCCCTGCTGCGGCCGCCTCTTTCGCTACCGCCATGCACGACGACAACCAGATCCACGTCCCACCCTCGTTCACCGCGCTCCACAGCGACGCGCGCCAGCGCCTGACGGCCCCCGCCGCCGAGATCCGCGAGCGCTACGAGCTGTGCGAGGATCTTGCCAACCACCTCGTGGAGCAGGCGCAGACGCTCTACCACGTGCAGGCGCCGTCGGAGACCGAGGTGCTGTCGCGCATCCATGCGGGCCTGTGCACGGCCGCCTCCGGCGTGTCGCCGGCCGAGGCGCGCTGGATCACGCTGCGCCTGGCAGAGCTGCTGTATTGGCGCGCGCCCGAACTGCCGGAGGCGCCACCGGCCGGGGGCTGACACGGGGGGCGGTCCGGCCTCCCGAGGAAAGACTGCGCGCCAGGGCCTGGGCGGCCCCCACAGGACTCCGCGCTCCGCCGTTCGCCGCACCGCCAGTACGGCCGCGCTGCGTCAGCCGTCAGCCTCAGCCGCCTGTCACGGGAGGGAAGAAAGCGACCTCGGAGCCTTCCGACAGCACGGCGCCCTCGCCGCACAGCACCTGGTCGAGCGCGGTGCGCACGGCACGCCCGCGCGCCAGGCTCTCCGCCCAGGGGCCGCCGCGGGCGATCAGCGCATCGCGCAGCGCGCCCACCGTGCCGGCCTGCGTGCACAAGGTTTCGCTGCCCTGCCCCACGGCTTCGCGGATGGAGGCGAAATACCGCACATGGACCGTGACGGCGGCGGCAAGGCTCGAAGCAGAAAGCGTGTCGGACGTCATGCGAGCAGATCGGCGAAAGGAATGAAGCGCACGGTATCGCCCTGCGCGATGGTGCGGCCCGGCGGGTTGTCCACCACGCCGTCGCCCCAGGCCGCGGACGTGAGCACGCCGGAGCCCTGGTTCGGGAACAGTTCCAGCCCCCCGTCGGCACCGCGGCGCACGCGCAGGAATTCGCGGCGCTTGTCGGCCCGCGGCCATTGGAAGTTCGCCCGCGCCTGCACGGCGCGCGGCGCGGCATCCTGCACGCCCTGCAGCCGCAGCAGGAAGGGCCGCACCAGGATCGCGAAGGTGACGAGGCTCGACACCGGGTTGCCCGGCAATCCCATGAAATGCACGTGCTCGCCGATGCGGCCATAGGCGAAGGGTTTGCCCGGCTTGATCGCCACCTGCCAGAGATCGATGCGCCCGAGCGCGGCCACGGCGGGCTTCACGTGGTCTTCCTCGCCCACCGACACGCCGCCGCTCGTGAGCACCAGATCATGCGCCGCCGCGGCATCCGCGAGCGCCTGCTGCGTGGCGTCGCGCCGGTCGGGCACGATGCCGACGTCCGACACCTCGCAGCCCAGCCGCTGCAGCATCGCGCGCAGGAAGAAGCGGTTGCTGTTGTAGATGGCGCCCGGCGGCATGCGCTCGGGCGGCACCTCGCCCGGCATCACCAGCTCGTCGCCCGTGGAAAAAAGCGCCACGCGGGGCCGCCGCGCCACGCGCAGCCGGGCGAGGCCGATGCTGGCCGCCAGCCCCAGCGCGGCCGGCGTGAGCCGCGTACCGGCCGCCAATACCGTCGCGCCGGTCTCGATGTCCTCGCCCGCACGGCGCACCCATTGGCCCGGCTGCGGCACGGCCTGGATGCGCACGCGCGCGCCGCCCTCCAACGCCTCGCAGTCCTCCTGCATGCACACCGCATCGGCACCGGGCGGCATCGGCGCGCCCGTGAAGATGCGCGCGGCCGTGCCCGGCTCCAGCGGCTGCGGAGCGGAGCCGGCCGCGATGCGCTGGGAGACGGGAAGCTCCGCGGCCAGGGAGGCCCCCGCCGCGGCCACGTCCGCCCGGCGCACGGCATAGCCGTCCATGGCGCTGTTGTCGTGCGGCGGCACCCGCAGCGGCGACACGGCGTCCAACGCCAGCACGCGGCCATCGGCCTCGAAGGTGTCCACGTCATCGGTGCCCTCCAGCGGGCGGGCCTGCGCGAGCAGTTCCGCCAGCGCGTCGTCCAGGGGCTTGAGCGGGGGGCGGGCCAGCCCCGTGGCCGGTGCGTTCATGCCGGCACCTCCATGCCGCGGTACGCCCAGCGCTCGCCGCTGGCGCGCAGCCAGTCGGCCAGCACGGCGGGCGCGTTCACGTCGAACACCGGCAGCGCGCCCGGCGGCACGGGCAGGCGCTCGCCCGGCACGTCGGCCGCCACGGCCACGATGCGCGGGTCGTGGGGAAACCGCAGCGACTGGGAAGGGTAGTCGCCGGCCGGCGAACGCCACACTTCGATCTTGGGCAGGTCGCTCTCCTTGAAGCCTTCCACAAACACCCAGTCCACCGCCGCATCCAGACGGGCGATGAGGTCGTGCACCATGGGCTCGGCCGGCTGCTCGTACTCGCGCATGAGCGCCATGCGCAGATCGGACGACGCCACCACCTCGTAGGCGCCCGCGGTACGGTGCCGCCACGTGTCCTTGCCGGGCTGGTCGATGTCGAACCGGTGGTGGGCATGCTTGACCACCGAAACCCGCAACCCTTGCGCGCGCATGAGCGGGATCAGGCGCTCCACGAGCGTGGTCTTGCCACTGTTGGAGAAACCGGCGAAACCGACGACCTTCATGGATACCTTCCGTGGATGTGCCAGGGCCGGGTGCGCACCGTGCGCAATGCCCGCGGCGTTGTCTGCGCGCAGTGTCCAGGCCCTGCCCGGGCCGTGCCCGGCGGTCAGGCCGCCGCGGCCGTGTCGCCGCAATGGCGCGTGATGTAGGCCTTGACCAGGTCCACGTCGGCCGGCATCACCTGCACGCGCTTGGGCAGGCTTTCGATGCCGTCGAACTTCGCCGGGCGGTCGGGCGCATGGCCCAGCGCCTCCTGGATCGTCTCGGCGAACTTGATCGGCAGGGCGGTTTCCAGCACCAGCATCGGCACGCCTGGATCGGTGTGCTCGCGCGCCACCTTCACGCCGTCGGCGGTGTGCGTGTCGATCGTGATGCCGAAGCGCTGGAAGGTGTCTCGGATGGTCGCGATGCGGTCCGCGTGCGTGCTGCGACCGCTCACGAATCCGTAGCGCGATGCGGCCTCGGCGAAGCGCGGGTCAGCACTCAGGTCGAAGCGGCCCTCGCGCACCACGGCTTCGCCGAACAGCTGGCGCGTGGCCTCGGCGTCGCGGCCCAGCAGATCGAACACGAAGCGCTCGAAATTGCTGGCCTTGCTGATGTCCATGGACGGGCTGGAGGTCTCGTGCGTGTCGGCGCTGCCGCGCACGCGGTAGATGCCCGTGCGGAAGAACTCGTCGAGCACGTCGTTCTCGTTGGTCGCCACCACCAGCTTGTCGATGGGCAGACCCATCATGCGCGCCACGTGGCCGGCGCAGACGTTGCCGAAGTTGCCCGACGGCACCGTGAAGCTCACCTTCTGGTCGTTCGACTCGGTGGCCTGCACGTAGCCGGCGAAGTAGTAGACCACCTGCGCCAGCAGCCGCGCCCAGTTGATCGAATTCACCGTGCCGATCTTGAAGCGGCGCTTGAATTCCAGGTCGCTGCTCACCGCCTTGACGATGTCCTGGCAGTCGTCGAACACCCCCTCGACGGCGATGTTGAAGATGTTCGCATCCTGCAGGCTGAACATCTGCGCCTGCTGGAAAGCGCTCATGCGGCCGTGCGGGCTCGTCATGAACACGCGGATGCCGCGCTTGCCGCGCATCGCGTACTCGGCCGCGCTGCCCGTGTCGCCGCTGGTCGCGCCCAGGATGTTGAGCTCTTCGCCGCGCCGGCCCAGTTCGTACTCGAACAGGTTGCCGAGCAGCTGCATCGCCATGTCCTTGAAGGCGAGCGTGGGGCCGTTGGAGAGCGCCTCCAGCCACAGGCTGTTCTCCAGGTGGCGCAGCGGCACGATCTCGCCCGTGCCGAACACCTCGGCCGTATACGTCTTCTCGCACAGGCGCTTCAGGTCGGCCGCCGGAATGTCGTCGATGTAGAGCGACAGGATCTGAAACGCCAGCTCCGCGTAGCCCTGCTCGTGGTAGGCCGCGCGCAGCCGCGTGAGCGCGGCGTCGTCGATCTGCGGGTAGTGCTCGGGCAGGTACAGGCCGCCGTCGGGCGCGAGGCCTTCGAGCAGGATCTCGCAGAAGCGCTTGCGGTCTGCGTGGCCGCGGGTGGAGAGGTAGCGCATCAGTTCAGTTCCTCCTTGCGGATGCGCACGATCGGCCCCAGCACCGTGGGCAGGGCCTCCATCTGCGCGATCGCTGCGTTCATCGTACCCTCGCGCGTGTCGTGCGTGAGAATGATCAGGTCGGTCTGCGTCGATCCCTCGCCGCCCACCTCGTCGGCCTCGCGCTGCAGCACCGCGTCGATGCTGATGCCGGCGCCGGCCAGCAGGCCCGTCACCTTGGCGAGCACGCCGGCCTCGTCGGCCACGCGCAGGCGCAGGTAGTAGCTGGTGACCACCTCGGCCATCGGCAGCACGGGCAGCGCCTCGCGCGCCTCGTCGAGCGTGTTGGGCTGGAATGCCAGGTGCGGCACGCGGTGCTCCGGGTCGGCCGCGGCGAGGCGGGCGATGTCGACCAGGTCGGCGATCACGGCGCTGGCGGTGGGCTCGCTGCCCGCGCCCTTGCCGTAGTAGAGCGTGGTGCCCACCGCATCGGCCTGCACCACGACGGCGTTCATCGCGCCCTCGACGTTGGCGATCAGGCGCTTGGACGGCACCAGGCTCGGGTGCACGCGCAGCTCCACCCCGCCCTCGCGGCGTTTCGCGATGCCCAGCAGCTTGATGCGGTAGCCCAGCTGCTCGGCGTAGCGGATGTCGGAGGCCGACAGCCGCGTGATGCCTTCCACGTAGGCCTTGTCGAACTGCACCGGGATGCCGAAGGCGATGGCGCTCATGATCGTCGCCTTGTGCGCCGCGTCCACACCCTCGATGTCGAAGGTCGGGTCGGCTTCGGCGTAGCCCAGGCGCTGCGCTTCCTTGAGCACCACGTCGAAGTCCAGGCCCTTGTCGCGCATCTCCGAGAGGATGAAGTTCGTCGTGCCGTTGATGATGCCGGCGATCCACTGGATGCGGTTGGCGGTGAGGCCTTCGCGCAGCGCCTTGATGATCGGGATGCCGCCGGCCACGGCGGCCTCGAAGGCCACCATCACGCCCTTGGCCGAGGCGGCCGCGAAGATCTCGGTGCCGTGCACGGCCAGCAGCGCCTTGTTGGCCGTCACCACGTGCTTGCCGGCCGCGATGGCCTCGAGCACCAGCGCCTTGGCCACGCCGTAGCCGCCGATGAGTTCCACCACGATGTCGATGTCGGGGTTGGCGATCACGGCGCGCGCATCATTCACCACCTGCACGCCCTCGCCCGCGGCGGCGCGTGCGCGCGCCACGTCCAGGTCCGCGACCATGGCGATCTCGATGCCGCGCCCGGCGCGGCGGCGGATTTCCTCCTGGTTGCGTTGCAGCACGTTGAACACGCCGCTGCCGACGGTGCCAATGCCCAGCAGGCCCACTTGGATCGGTTTCATGATCGGTATCTCAGTCAGTCAGATGGTGCCGCAGCGCACGGGGGGATGGACGCTGCCGGCGATGGTTGGGTTGGAGGGGAAATGCCGCGCCCGGCCGCTCAGCCGGCAGCAGTGTCCGCATGCTTGCGCCGGTACTGCTCGAGGAAGCCCGCGAGCCGGCCGATGGCCTCGCGCAGGTCGTCCTCGTGCGGGAGGAACACGATGCGGAAATGCTGCTGGTCCGGGTAGTTGAAGCCCGAGCCCTGCACCAGCATCACGCGCGTGGCGCGCAGCACCTCCATGAAGAACTGGCGGTCGTCGGCGATGGGGTACATGGCCGGGTCGAGGCGGGGGAACATGTAGAGCGCCGCCTTGGGTTTCACGCAGCTCACGCCCGGGATCGCCGAGATGAGTTCGTAGGCCAGGTCGCGCTGGCGCCGCAGGCGCCCGCCTTCGCGGACCAGGTCGTTGATGCTCTGGTAGCCGCCCAGCGCGGTCTGGATCGC
>DHAE01000019.1:0-34692 GCA_002397315.1 Comamonadaceae bacterium UBA4962 | reverse complement strand
GCCCGACACCACCATCCAGCCGGCGCGGTAGCCGCACGAGCGGTAGGCCTTGGAGAGCGAGTTGAAGGTGAGCGTGAGCACGTCGGACGACAGGCTCGCCATGGCCGTGTGGCGCTCGCCGTCGTAGAGCACCTTGTCGTACACCTCGTCGGCCAGCAGCACGAGGCCGTGCTCGCGCGCGATCTGCACCAGCGCGCGCAGCAGTTCGTCGGAGTAGAGCGCGCCCGTGGGATTGTTGGGGTTGATCACCACCAGGCCCTTGGTGCGCGGCGTGATCCTGGCGCGGATGTCGTCGAGGTTCGGCATCCAGCCGTTGGCCTCGTCGCACAGGTAGTGCACCGGCCGGCCGCCGGACAGGCTCGCGGCCGCCGTCCAGAGCGGGTAGTCGGGCGCGGGCACCAGCAGCTCGTCGCCGTCGTCGAGCAGCGCGTTGGTGGCCATGGTGATCAGGTCGCTCGCGCCGTTGCCCAGGTAGATGTCGTCGAGCGTCACGCCCTTCACGCCCTGCTGCTGGCTGTAGTGCATCACGGCCTTGCGCGCCGCGAAGATGCCCTTGCTGTCCGAGTAACCCGCCGAGTTCGGCAGGTTGCGGATCATGTCCTGCTGGATCTCTTCCGGAGCGTCGAACCCGAAGGGCGCGAGGTTGCCGATGTTGAGCTTGATGATCTTCTGGCCCTCGTCCTCCATCTGCTTGGCCGCATCCACGATCGGGCCCCGCACATCGTAGAGAACGTTATTGAGCTTCGCGGATTTGTGGATCGTCTTCATCATGCGGGGGCCCGCGCGGGCGGACGCTGCTGCGGGCCTAAAGGAAGAGTGGCGGCCAGGGGGCCGGATACCCCGCCAGCAGGCATAGCCTCTCTGGCGAAACCTATAATTTGACCACAGTTCCAAGACCCTTCCCCCACCCGTCCGCGCCCCGGTGCGGCGCGCGTGCCGCGGCAGGAATCACCCCCTTCCACGAGCACTTCCATGAAATTCCAGCCCGACCGCTCCGACACCCAGACGATCAGCGCCTACGGCCCGGACTGGGTCGCGGTGGATGGGGAAAAGCTCACCGCGAGCGTGGTGATCGGCTCGCGCGGAGAGCGCCGCGAATGGCACTGCAGCAGTTTCGAAGAACTCACGGCCGAGCACTTCGCGGTGCTCGCCGAATTCGATGCCGAGGTGGTCATCTTCGGCAGCGGCCAGCGCAACCGCTTTCCGCCGCCCGCCTGGCTGCGCCCGCTGATGGCCCGGCGCATCGGACTGGAAACCATGGACACGCAGGCCGCCTGCCGCACCTACAACATCCTCGCGGGCGAGGGCCGCAACGTCGTGGCCGCCCTGCTGCTCGAGCCCGCTGCGTGAGCGGCCGGGCACTCCATGCCGTGAAACGCGCGTGGATCTTGGTTACAGACCTGCGATTCGCGAAAGAGTCCGTTTCAAGGTAAAATTACGGGTTGCGGTCGGAGGCCTTTCCCAAGAGCAATAACACACAACTCCTCCGGCTTTTCAACGACTACATCAAAGATTGAAGTGCCATGGCGATCGTTGTCAACAAACCCCTCCCCGAATTCGAAGCCAACGCGACCGGTGGCATCAAGGTCTCGAACACATCGCACCTCGGCCAGATCCTGATCCTGTACTTCTACCCCAAGGACAACACCCCCGGATGCACCACCGAGGCCATGCAGTTCCGGGACAAGTACGAGGACTTCGCGAAGGCCGGCGCCGCCGTGTTCGGCGTGTCGCGCGACAACATGAAGTCGCATGACGATTTCAAGGAAAAGCTCGAGCTGCCCTTCGAACTCATCGCCGACACCGAAGAGAAAATGTGCCACATGTTCGGCGTGGTCAAGAACAAAATCATGTACGGCAAGAAGGTCAAGGGCATCGAGCGCAGCACCTTCCTCGTCGGCCCCGACGGCGTGCTCGTGCAGGAATGGCGCGGCCTGAAGGTGCCGGGCCACGTGGACGAAGTCCTCAAGGCCGTGAAGTCCATCAAGGCGCTCAAGAAGGCGGCCTGACTGCCTACAGAGGCGCCCACCGCGCCGCGCCGGGAGTGCCACGGCAACCGTGCATAATGGTTTCAATGCTGCTGCACGACGCAACGCCCCCCAGCCCCCACCAAGCCGCCTCGGTCTCCAGGCGGCTTTTTGCTTTCTGATCGATCCCTTCCCGTCTTCCCGAGGCCCGCACCATGCCCCTGCCCCCCGCACCGACGAAACGCGCCGCCCTGCTTTCTCCGCATGCTTTCCGCGCTACGCCCAAGTCCCGCAGGGAAGATTCCGACACCGAAGAAACCCAGGACGCCGCGCCCGCAGCCCCCGCGCTGGCGGATGACCGCGCTTCCGCACCCCGCCAGGGCGCTGCGAAGACTCCGCGCGCCTCGGCCACCGGCAGCAACCGCTCCCGCGGCCGCAGCGCCGCGGCAGATCCGGCCGCCGTGCCGGCACCCGCCGCCGAGGTGACGGCACCCGCCACCGGCGCACGGCGCACCGCCGCCAAGCGCCCGGGCGCGGCCCCTGCGCCTGCCGCCGCCCCCATGGCCGCACGCGCACCCGCATCCGATACCGCGATGCCCCGCACGGCCGCCGCGCCGGTGCCCACCCCGCAGGCCGCCGCCCGCCCGCGCAAGGCACGCGGCACCGGCCCCACGAAGATGTTCGTGCTGGACACCAACGTGCTGCTGCACGACCCGACCAGCCTCTTCCGCTTCGAAGAGCACGACATCTTCCTGCCCATGATCGTGCTGGAGGAGCTCGACGGCCACAAGAAGGGCATGACCGAAGTCGCGCGCAACGGCCGGCAGGCCAGCCGCACGCTCGACCAGCTCGTCGCCACCCAGGGCGCCGACATCGCCCGCGGCCTCAAGCTCGATTCCACCGGCCAGCGCGCGGCCGGCGGCTGCCTGTACTTCCAGACCGAGCCGCTGGACTACCAGCTGCCCACCAGCCTGCCCGTGGGGAAGGCCGACAACCAGATCCTGGGCGTGGTGGAAGCGCTGAGCCAGAAGTACGCGCCGCGCGAGGTCGTGCTGGTGTCCAAGGACATCAACATGCGCGTGAAGGCCCGTGCGCTGGGCCTGAATGCCGAGGACTACCAGAACGACAAGGCCCTGGAAGACGGCGATCTGCTCTATTCCGGCCTGCTGGCGCTGCCGGCCGACTTCTGGACCCGGACGGGCAAGAACGTGGAGAGCTGGCAGCAGGGCGCGCACACCTACTACCGCATCGGCGGGCCGGTGGTGCCGCAGCTCATGATCAACCAGTTCGTGTACTTCGAGGCGCCCGGCGAGCCCAGCCTGTACGCCCGCGTGACCGAGATCCGCGACAAGACCGCGGTGCTGCAGACCCTCAAGGACTACGGCTCGGCCAAGAACACCGTCTGGGGCGTGAACACGCGCAACCGCGAGCAGAACTTCGCGATGAACCTGCTCATGGATCCGGAGGTTGACTTCGTCACGCTCACCGGCACGGCCGGCACCGGCAAGACGCTGATGGCGCTCGCCGCGGGGCTCACCCAGGTGCTGGACGACCGCCGCTACACCGAGATCATCATGACCCGCGCCACCGTGAGCGTGGGCGAGGACATCGGCTTCCTGCCGGGCACCGAGGAAGAGAAGATGGGCCCGTGGATGGGCGCGCTCGACGACAACCTCGAATTCCTCGCCAAGGGCGACGGCGGCAACGCCGGCGAATGGGGCCGCGCGGCGACCAACGAGCTGATCCGCAGCCGCATCAAGATCAAGAGCATGAACTTCATGCGCGGGCGCACCTTCCTCAACAAGTACGTCATCATCGACGAGGCGCAGAACCTGACGCCCAAGCAGATGAAGACGCTGATCACGCGCGCGGGCCCGGGCACGAAGATCATCTGCATGGGCAACCTCGCGCAGATCGACACGCCCTACCTCACCGAAGGCTCCTCGGGCCTCACCTACGCCGTCGACCGCTTCAAGGGCTGGCCGCACAGCGGTCACATCACGCTCGCCCGCGGCGAACGCTCGCGGCTCGCGGATTTCGCGAGCGAGGTGCTCTGACGCATGGCGATCAGCTGGATCACGGCCCTGCAGCTCGTCCCTTGGGACAAGGTGATCGAGGCCTCTCCGCAGCTCATCAAGACGGCGAAGGGGCTGCTGCGCAGCCGTGGCGCGCGGGAGGCCGAGCAGGCGCAGGCGGAAGAAGAAGCCGCCCGCCTCGCCGCATCCGGCGCCCCGTCGGCGCAGGAAATGGCCCTGCAGCGCATCGGCATCCTGGAGGACCAGGTGCAGGCGCTGGAGCAGTCGCAGCGCCAGGCGCTGGAGGTCATCGAACAGCTGGCCCAGCAAAATGCCCAGCTCGTCGCCACCGTGAGCGTGCTGCGCACCGGCGCGCAGCGGCTGGCGGCGACTTGCGGGGTGCTGGGCGTGGTGCTGCTGGGCAGCATCGCGTGGTTCGCCACGCGGCACTGAAGCCATCACGGCAGGCGAAGGCGGCGATCGGCCCATGGCCGGTCGTCGGGCGCGGCGCTGCGCGCCGGGGCCTCAGAAATCGTCGCCCGACCCCATCGCGAGGTTCTCGAACCGCGTTTGATTCTTCTGGAAGAACAGCTTCACCGTGCCGGTGGGGCCGTTCCGCTGCTTGCCGATGATAACCTCGGCCACGTTGGGCTCCTTGGAGTCCTTGTTGTAGTAGTCGTCGCGGTAGATGAACATGATGATGTCCGCATCCTGCTCAATGGCGCCGGATTCGCGCAGGTCGGACATCATGGGCCGCTTGTCGGTGCGCTGCTCCACCGAGCGGTTGAGCTGCGAGAGCGCGATCACCGGGCACTGCAGTTCCTTGGCCAGCATCTTCAGGCCCCGCGAGATCTCGCCGAGTTCGGTGGCCCGGTTGTCGGCGCTGGCGGAGCCCGAGCCGCTCATGAGCTGCAGGTAGTCGACCACGATCAGGCCGAGCTTGCCGCACTGGCGGGCCAGGCGGCGGGCGTTGGCGCGCAGCTCGCCCGGCGTGAGCCCGGGGGTCTCGTCGATGTGCAGCGACACGGTGCGCAGCCGCTCGATCGCCTCGGTGAGGCGCGGCCATTCCTCGTCCGTGAGCTTGCCGGTGCGCAGGTTGCCCTGGTTCACGCGGCCGATCGAGCCCACGATACGCACGGCCAGCTGGGCGGCGCCCATTTCCATCGAGAAGATGGCCACGGGCAGGCCTTCGTTGAGCGCCACGTGCTCGGCGATGTTCACGGCGAACGAGGTCTTGCCCATCGAGGGACGCGCGGCCAGCACGATCATGTCGCCGGCCTGCAGGCCGGAGGTCATGCGGTCCAGGTCGGCGAAGCCGGTGGGCACGCCGGTCACGTCCATGGGGTTGTCCGCCATCTCCTGCACCTGGTCCAGCAGGTCGACCACCAGCGTGTCGAGCGACTGGAAGCCCTGCTTCATGCGCGAGCCCTCTTCGCCGATGGCGAAGATCTTGGATTCCGCCTCGTCCAGGATCCGCTCCACCGTCTTGCCCTTGGGATTGAAGGCATTGGTGGCGATCTCGTCGCTGGCCGTGACCAGCTTGCGCAGCACCGAGCGCTCGCGCACGATTTCCGCGTAGCGCCGGATGTTGCTGGCGCTGGGCACGTACTGCGCCAGGCTGTTGAGGTAGGCCAGCCCGCCCACCTCCTCGGCCTTGCCCAGGGTCTGCAGTTCCTCGAAGACCGTGATCACGTCGGCCGGCTTGCTGGCGTTCACCAGCTTGCCGATGGCCGCGTAGATCAGCTGGTGCTCATGCCGGTAGAAGTCGCCGTCCACCAGCAGGTCGCCCACGCGGTCCCAGGCCATGTTGTCGAGCAGCAGCCCGCCGAGCACGCTGGATTCGGCCTCCAGCGAATGCGGCGGCACGCGCAGCCGGGCCACCTCCTGGTCGACCGGGGCGGCGGGCGCGAAATCGGACTCGAGGAGGGGAGGAAAGTCGGAACTCATGGCAATCGATCCTTGGCACCCGAGCCCTTACGCAGGGCGGACGGGAGACGGGCGGAGGGGACAAGTCTGTGGACAAGCCGTGCACAGCCGGTGGGTGACCGGTGCATGGAATGCCACGCCAGAAACGCAAAAAGCCGCCCGGGAGGGCGGCCTTTGCCAGCATGCGCGAGCGGCAGGGAGAAAACCCTCCGCGCGCTGCGTCGCGTCAGGCGGTTTCGCCGTACACGGACACGGTGACTTCCACCACCACGTCGGTGTGCAGGGCCACGCTGACGGTGGAGTCGCCCACGGTCTTGATCGGACCGTTCGGCAGGCGGACCTGCGACTTGGCGACCTGGTAGCCTTGCTTGTTCAGCTCTTCGGCGATGTCGTGGTTGGTGACGGAGCCGAACAGGCGGCCGTCCACGCCAGCCTTCTGGGTCAGCTTGACGGTCGTGCCGCCGAGCTTTTCGCCTTGGGCCTGGGCTTCAGCCAGCTTGGCGGCGGCAGCCTTTTCGAGTTCGGCGCGCTTGGCTTCGAACTCGGCCTTGTTGGCTTCGGTGGCGCGGCGTGCGCGGCCCGAGGGGATCAGGAAGTTGCGTGCGTAGCCGTCCTTGACCTTGACGATTTCGCCCAGGTTGCCGAGGTTGACCACTTTGTCGAGCAGGATGATTTGCATGGCTCTTGCTCCTCAGATCTTGTGCTGGTCGCTGTAGGGCACCAGGGCCAGGAAGCGCGCGCGCTTGATGGCGGTGTTCAGCTGACGCTGGTAGATGGCGCGCGTGCCGGTCAGGCGCGCGGGGATGATCTTGCCGTTTTCGGCGATGAAGTCACGCAGCGTGTCGACATCCTTGTAGTCGATTTCCTCGACGCCGGCGACGGTGAAACGGCAGAAGCGCTTGCGCTTGAACAGCAGCGACTGGGTGTTGCGCTTCGGACGCTTGTCCTTGTTGAATTTCTTGAACGTGGCCATTTGGGAAGCCTCTTGAAAATTAATCTTGTTGAATGTCCTGGACGTGGAACACCAGACCCTTGGCGTTGCGCGGCGTGGCGAGGAAGCCCTGGAAGGTCCAGAGGCTGCCCAGTGCCTGCCGGGCGAGGCGTTCGGCCAATGCGCCGAAGGCCACCGCTCTCACCACCGCCGCGACGTCGCGCTGCACGCCGGCCTCGGACTGCTTCGAGCCATGCTCGAGCTTGAGATCCAAAGCCGGCAGGCCGGCCGGCGTGTACCGCAGAGGTTTCGTCTCCGCGATGCAGGCCGTCAGCGTCACGCTGTTGCGGGGTTCCACGGCTCCCGGGGAAGCGGTCGGATCAGCGCTCGTTGGCAGCGGCGAACTCGGCCTGGCTGGCCTTGCGTGCCTCTTCGCGCTCGACGGTCTTCATCATCGACGAAGCGCCCGTCTCGGCCTTCTTCTTCACCACGGTCAGGTGGCGCAGGACGGCGTCGTTGAACTTGAAGGCATGCTCCAGTTCGGCCATCACGGCCTGGTCGGCCTCGATGTTCACGCAGAGGTAGTGGGCCTTGGCGAGCTTGTTGATCATGTAGGCCAGCTGACGGCGGCCCCAGTCTTCCACGCGGTGGATCTTGCCGCCGCCGGCGGTGATCATGCCCTTGTAGCGCTCCAGCATGGCTGGAACCTGTTCGCTTTGATCCGGGTGGATCAGCAAGATGATTTCGTAGTGACGCATGCTTTTCTCCTTCTGGGATGAGCCACCCGCCGCGTCATGTGAAGCAGTGTGGCAAGGCAAAGCCGGCGATTATAGCGCAAGGCCTGCGGGCTTGTACACTCCCGGGCTCCTGCGCCGCGCCCCGGCCCTGCCCGGGCAGCAGAAGCCGGAATATGGCGGGACTTCGCTTGAAATCCCTGCCTTTGCACCCAGGTGCCGTGCGTCATCGTTCATTCACCTACAACCCCAGAACAACCGACATGTCCGATCAACAGCATTCAGCCCCCCAGAACGCCGCTCCGGCGGAGGCTCCGTCCGACAGCCCCGAAGCCGTGGAAGCGAGCATGTCCGCGCACGCGGCGGACGAGATGGGCCGCCTGCAGAACGAACTGGCGGAGCTCAAGGCCAAGAGCGCCGACCTCGCCGACCAGTTCCTGCGGGCCAAGGCCGAGGCCGAGAACGCGCGCCGCCGCGCGGAAGAGGAAGTCTCCAAGGCCCGCAAGTTCGGCATCGAGAGCTTCGCCGAGAGCCTGCTGCCCGTGGCCGACAGCCTGACGGCGGCGCTGGCCATCAAGGACGCCACGATCGACCAGTTGCGCGAAGGCACCGACGCCACGCTGCGCCAGCTCACCTCGGCGCTCGAGCGCAACAAGGTGCTGGCGATCCAGCCGGCGGCCGGCGAGAAATTCGACCCCCACCAGCACCAGGCCATCAGCATGGTGCCCGCCGACCAGGAGGCCAACACCGTCGTGGCCGTGCTGCAGCGGGGTTACGTCATCGCCGACCGCGTGCTGCGCCCGGCCCTGGTCACGGTGGCGGCACCGAAGTGACGCGCCGCTCCGGCACCTGCCGCGCGCCGCGGAACACGAAAATCCCGGCGCAGGCGGCTTGAAGCCGGACAAGTTATCCACAGTTACTGGCTATCCAAATCCTTCAAGAATCTCGGAGAAAAACATGGGAAAAATCATCGGTATCGACCTGGGCACCACCAATAGCTGCGTCGCCATCATGGAGGGCAACACGACCCGCGTGATCGAGAACAGCGAAGGCGCCCGCACCACCCCGTCCATCATCGCCTACCAGGAAGACGGCGAGATCCTCGTCGGCGCCTCGGCCAAGCGCCAGGCCGTGACGAACCCCAAGAACACCATCTACGCCGCCAAGCGCCTGATCGGCCGCAAGTTCGAGGAAAAGGAAGTCCAGAAGGACATCGACCTCATGCCCTACACGATCGCCAAGGCCGACAACGGCGACGCCTGGGTGGAAGTGCGCGGCAACAAGCTGGCCCCGCCGCAGATCAGCGCCGAAGTGCTGCGCAAGATGAAGAAGACCGCCGAGGACTACCTGGGCGAGCCCGTCACCGAGGCCGTGATCACGGTGCCGGCGTACTTCAACGACGCCCAGCGCCAGGCCACCAAGGACGCCGGCCGAATCGCGGGCCTGGACGTGAAGCGCATCATCAACGAGCCCACGGCCGCGGCCCTGGCGTTCGGCCTCGACAAGCAGGAAAAGGGCGACCGCAAGATCGCCGTGTATGACCTGGGCGGCGGCACGTTCGACGTGTCCATCATCGAGATCGCGGACGTCGACGGCGAAAAGCAGTTCGAAGTGCTGTCCACCAACGGCGACACGTTCCTGGGCGGCGAGGACTTCGACCAGCGCATCATCGACTACATCATCGCCGAGTTCAAGAAAGAGCAGGGCGTGGACCTGTCGAAGGACGTGCTGGCCCTGCAGCGCCTGAAGGAAGCCGCCGAGAAGGCCAAGATCGAGCTGTCGTCCTCCGCGTCGACCGACATCAACCTGCCCTACATCACGGCCGATGCCTCGGGCCCGAAGCACCTGAACATCAAGCTCACGCGCGCCAAGCTGGAAAGCCTGGTGGACGAGCTGATCGAGCGCACGATCGCGCCCTGCCGCACGGCCATCAAGGATGCCGGCATCAGCGTGGCCGACATCCACGACGTGATCCTGGTGGGCGGCATGAGCCGCATGCCCAAGGTGCAGGAGAAGGTCAAGGAGTTCTTCGGCAAGGAGCCGCGCAAGGACGTGAACCCCGACGAGGCCGTGGCCGTCGGCGCCGCCATCCAGGGCCAGGTGCTCTCGGGTGACCGCAAGGACGTGCTGCTGCTGGACGTCACCCCGCTGTCGCTGGGCATCGAAACCCTGGGCGGCGTGATGACCAAGATGATCACGAAGAACACCACGATCCCGACGAAGTTCGCGCAGACCTTCTCCACCGCCGACGACAACCAGCCGGCCGTGACGATCAAGGTGTTCCAGGGCGAGCGCGAGATCGCCAGCGCCAACAAGCTGCTGGGCGAGTTCAACCTGGAAGGCATTCCGCCGGCCGGCCGCGGCGTGCCGCAGATCGAGGTGGCCTTCGACATCGACGCCAACGGCATCCTGCACGTGAGCGCCAAGGACAAGGGCACGGGCAAGGAGAACAAGATCACCATCAAGGCGAACTCGGGCCTGTCCGAGGACGAGATCCAGAAGATGGTGAAGGATGCCGAACTGAACGCGGCGGACGACAAGAAGAAGCTCGAACTGGTGCAGGCCCGCAACCAGGGCGAAGCCGCCGTCCACAGCGTGACGAAGAGCCTCTCCGAGCACGGCGACAAGCTCGACGCCGGCGAGAAGGAGCAGATCGAAGCGGCCGTGAAGGCGCTGGAAGAAGCCCTGAAGGGCGAGGACAAGGCCGCCATCGACGAGAAGACGACGGCGCTGATGTCCGCGAGCCAGAAGCTCGGCGAGAAGATGTATGCCGACGCGCAGGCGGCCGCCGCAGCGGCAGGCGCCGGTGCGGAAGCCGGCCCGGCCGCGGGCCAGCAGGCATCGTCCTCCGCCGGTGGCGCCTCGGCCGCACCGCACGACGACAACGTGGTGGACGCCGAAGTGAAGGAAGTGAAGAAGGGCTGACCCGAGCCGCGCGCACCGACCCGGAGCGCGTGCCTTCCATAGCCGCCGCGCCGGGCCCTTCCCCAGGGCCAGCGCGGCGTTCCTGTTCCCAACGGACCCGGAAACACCATGTCCAAAAGAGACTTTTACGAGGTCCTGGGCGTTCCGAAGAACGCCTCGGACGACGAGATCAAGAAGGCCTATCGCAAGCTGGCGATGAAGCACCACCCGGACCGCAACCAGGGTGATGCCGCCAAGCCTGCCGAGGAGAAATTCAAGGAGGCCAAGGAGGCCTACGAGATGCTCTCCGATCCGCAGAAGCGTGCGGCCTACGACCAGTTCGGCCATGCCGGCGTGGACCCGAACATGCGCGGCCCCGGCGGCGCGGGCGCGGAAGGCTTCGGCGGCTTCGCGGAAGCCTTCGGCGACATCTTCGGCGACATGTTCGGCGGCCGGCGCGGTGCCGGCGGCGGCCGGCAGGTCTACCGCGGCAACGACCTCAGCTACGCGATGGAGATCACGCTGGAAGAGGCCGCCAAGGGCAAGGAAGCGCAGATCCGCATTCCCTCCTGGGAGAACTGCGAGACCTGCCATGGCAGCGGCGCCAAGCCCGGCACCAGCGCCAAGACCTGCACCACCTGCTCGGGCACGGGCACGGTGCAGATGCGCCAGGGCTTCTTCAGCGTGCAGCAGACCTGCCCGCACTGCCGCGGCACGGGCAAGATCATTCCCGAGCCCTGCACCACCTGCCACGGCCAGGGCCGGGTGAAGAAGCAGAAGACGCTGGAAGTGAAGATCCCCGCCGGCATCGACGACGGCATGCGCATCCGCAGCGTGGGCAACGGCGAGCCGGGCACCAACGGCGGCCCGCCGGGCGACCTCTACATCGAGATCCGCCTCAAGAAGCACGACATCTTCGAGCGCGACGGCGACGACCTGCACTGCCAGGTGCCGGTGAGTTTCATCACCGCGGCGCTCGGCGGCGAGATCGAGGTGCCGACGCTGCAGGGCAAGGCCGCAATCGACATTCCCGAAGGCACCCAGGCCGGCAAGCAGTTCCGCCTGCGCGGCAAGGGGATCAAGGGCGTGCGCGCCAGCTACCCCGGCGACCTCTACTGCCACATCGTGGTGGAGACGCCCGTGAAGCTGACCGAGCACCAGCGCAAGCTGCTGCGCGAGCTGGAAGACTCGCTGAAAAAAGGCGGCGGCAAGCATTCGCCCAGCGGCGAGAGCTGGACGGACCGGCTGAAGAACCTCTTCACCTGATCGCCTGATCCGCATGGCACTCGGCCAGCAAGCCGCCCCGCGCACCGCGCCGGGCGGCTTTTTTGCGCCCCTTTCCCCTCCCCCTCCGCCATCGCGATGGACGACGTCGCGTTCCGCGATGGCTGCGCGGCGCCTGCAGGAGGACAATGGCATCCGGCCTTCTCCATAGAAGAAGCCACGCCCCACTCACCGCCATGAAAACCCACGACCGCCACTTCGCACGCCGCATCGACCTGACGTCGCTGCAGCTGTTCGTGGCCGTCTGCGAGCTGGGCAGCATCGGGCGCGCGGCGGAGCGGGAATTCATCGCGGCCTCGGCCGTGAGCAAGCGGCTCTCGGACCTGGAAGCCGCCGTGGGCTCCGCCCTGCTCTACCGCCACAGCCGCGGCGTGGCGCTCACGCCGGCCGGCGAAAGCCTGCTGCACCATGCGCGCACGGTGCTCTTCGGGCTCGAGCGCATGCAGGCCGAGCTCGGCGAGTACGCCGACGGCGTGCGCGGCCACGTGCGGGTGCACGCCAACATCTCCGCCATCGTGCAATTCCTTCCGGAAGACCTGGGCGCGTTCGCGCGCGGGCATGCCGAGGTCAAGATCGATCTGCAGGAACACCTGAGCCCCGACGTGCTGCAGGCGGTGCGCGACGGCGCGGCCGACCTGGGCCTGTGCCATGCCGGCGACGGCGGCGCCCAGCCGCAGGAGCTGCAGAGCCGCAGCTACCGCAGCGACCGGCTGGTGCTGGTGGTACCCGCGGGGCATGCGCTGGCCGGCCGCGACTCGGTGCGCTTCGAGGACGTGCTCGACTGGGACATCGTCGGCCTGCAGGCCAACAGCAGCATCAGCCTGGCCATGCGGCGCGGCGCGGCGCGGTCCGGGCGGCCGTTGCGCCAGCGCATCCAGGTCACCGGGCTCGACGCCATGTGCCGCATGATCGACAACGGCCTCGGCATCGGGCTGCTGCCCGACCGCGCCTTCGCGCTGATGCGCGGCGTGGGCCGCCTGCAGCCGATCGCGCTGGACGAACCCTGGGCGGAGCGATCGCTCAAACTGGTGGCGCGCGACTTCGCCGGCCTGTCCGTCACCGCGCGCCTGCTGGCCGACCACCTGGCTCCGCCCGACCGGCACCAGGGCACGGCCGAATGAATCCATAAGAACAGCGTTTTCCAGAGACCTTCCACCCCACCTTTGAACCAGCCCACGAGAGAGAACACCATGGGACGCACCCTCTACGACAAGATCTGGGACGAGCACGTCGTCCATACCGAGGAGGACGGCACGTCCATCCTCTACATCGACCGCCACCTGGTGCACGAAGTGACCAGCCCGCAGGCGTTCGAGGGCATCCGGCAGGCGGGCCGCAAGGTCTGGCGCGTGAGCTCGATCGTCGCCACGGCCGACCACAACACGCCCACCACCGGCTGGGAGCGCGGCTACGACGGCATCGCCGATCCGATCAGCAAGGAGCAGATCACCACGCTCGACAAGAACATCGCCGAAGTCGGTGCCGCGGCGTTCTTCCCGTTCATGAGCAAGCGGCAGGGCATCGTCCACGTGATCGGCCCCGAGAACGGCGCGACGCTGCCGGGCATGACGGTGGTCTGCGGCGACAGCCACACCAGCACGCATGGCGCCTTCGGGGCGCTGGCGCACGGCATCGGCACGAGCGAGGTCGAGCACGTGATGGCCACCCAGACGCTGCTGGCCAAGAAGGCGAAGAACATGCTGATCCGCGTCGAAGGCCAGGTGGCCCGCGGCGTGACGGCCAAGGACATCGTGCTGGCGATCATCGGCAGGATCGGCACGGCCGGCGGCACGGGCTACACGATCGAGTTCGCCGGCAGCGCCATCCGCGCGCTCAGCATGGAAGGCCGCATGACGGTCTGCAACATGGCCATCGAGGGCGGCGCGCGCGCGGGCCTCGTGGCGGTGGACGACAAAACCATCGAATACGTGAAGAACCGGCCGCTCTCGCCCAAGGGCGTGGAATGGGACCAGGCCGTCGCCTACTGGAAGACGCTGCATTCCGACGCGGATGCGCATTTCGACACGGTGGTCGAACTCGACGCCACGGCCATCGTGCCGCAGGTGACCTGGGGCACTTCGCCCGAGATGGTGCTGGGCATCGACGGCCGCGTGCCCGATCCGGACAAGGAAAAGGACCCGAACAAGCGCGGCGCCATCGAGCGCGCGCTCACCTACATGAACCTGGAGCCCGGCAAGCCGCTGGCCGACATCTTCGTGGACAAGATCTTCATCGGCAGTTGCACCAACAGCCGCATCGAGGACATGCGCGAGGCCGCCGCCGTGGTGAAGAAGCTCGGCCAGAAGGTGGCGCGCAACGTGAAGGTGGCGATGGTGGTGCCGGGGTCGGGCCTCGTGAAGGAACAGGCCGAGCGCGAGGGCCTGCACGAGATCTTCAAGGCCGCGGGCTTCGAGTGGCGCGAGCCGGGCTGCTCCATGTGCCTGGCGATGAACGCCGACCGGCTGGAGCCCGGCGAGCGCTGCGCATCGACCAGCAACCGCAACTTCGAAGGCCGCCAGGGCGCGGGCGGACGCACCCACCTGGTCAGCCCCGCGATGGCCGCGGCCGCGGCCGTGCACGGGCACTTCGTGGACGTGCGCCAGTTCGCCTGAAGGTTGCCGACATGAAGACGACCGTATCGCTCGCCGCCATCGCGCTGGCCTGCCTGCTGGCCGGCTGCAACACCGTCAAGGGCATGGGCCAGGACGTGCAGCGCGCCGGCAGCGCCATCGAGCGCGCCGCCCGATAAGCCCAGGAACCAAGGAACCTCCATGCAGAAATTCACCGTGCACAAGGGCCTCGTGGCCCCGATGGACCGCGAGAACGTCGACACCGACGCGATCATCCCCAAGCAATTCCTCAAGTCGATCAAGAAGACGGGCTTCGGCCCCAACCTGTTCGACGAATGGCGCTACCTCGACCAGCCGGGCCAGCCCGGCGTGCCGGAATCGGCCCGCAAGCCCAACCCGGATTTCGTGCTGAACCAGCCGCGCTACGCGGGCGCCTCGATCCTGCTGGCGCGCAAGAACTTCGGCTGCGGATCGAGCCGCGAGCACGCGCCCTGGGCGCTGGACCAGTACGGCTTCCGCGCGATCATCGCGCCGAGCTTCGCCGACATCTTCTTCAACAACAGCTTCAAGAACGGCCTGCTGCCCATCGTGCTGCCGGAAGACACCGTCGCCCAGCTGTTCGACGCGGTGCACGCCTTCCCGGGCTACGAACTGACGGTGGACCTGGAGCGCCAGGTCATCGTGCGGCCGCAGGGCGAGGAGATCCCCTTCGAGGTGAACGCCTTCCGCAAATACTGCCTGCTCAACGGCTTCGACGACATCGGCCTCACGCTGCGCCAGTCCGACAAGATCCGCGCCTTCGAGGCCGAGCGGCTGGCCACCAAGCCGTGGCTCGCGCACACCATGCCGGGCTGAGCCCCGGCCCTTCCTGCCCCCTTTTTTCCCTACCAAGAGACATCCCAATGAAAATCGCAGTTCTGCCGGGCGACGGCATCGGACCGGAAATCGTGGCCGAGGCCGTGAAGGTGCTCGACGCGCTCGACCTGCCGTTCGAGATGGAGTCGGCGCTGGTCGGCGGCGCGGCCTACGAGGCCCACGGCCATCCCCTGCCCGAGGCCACGCTGAAGCTCGCCCAGGAGGCCGACGCCACGCTGTTCGGCGCCGTGGGCGACTGGAAGTACGACAAGCTCGACCGCCCGTTGCGCCCCGAGCAGGCCATCCTGGGCCTGCGCAAGAACCTGGGCCTGTTCGCCAACTTCCGCCCGGCCATCTGCTACGAGCAGCTGGTGGGGGCCTCCAGCCTGAAGCCCGAGCTGATCGCGGGCCTGGACATCCTCATCATCCGCGAGCTGACGGGCGACATCTACTTCGGCCAGCCGCGCGGCCGCCGCACGGCCGCCGACGGCCACTTCCCCGGCGCCGAGGAAGCCTTCGACACCATGCGCTACTCGAAGCCGGAGATCGAGCGCATCGCCCACGTCGCCTTCCAGGCCGCGCGCAAGCGCAGCAAGAAGGTGACCAGCGTGGACAAGGCCAACGTGCTGGAGACCTTCCAGTTCTGGAAGGACGTGGTCACCGAAGTGGGCCAGCAGTACCCGGACGTGGAACTGCAGCACATGTACGTGGACAACGCCGCCATGCAGCTCGTGAAGGCGCCCAAGGCGTTCGACGTGGTGGTCACGGGCAACATGTTCGGCGACATCCTCTCGGACGAGGCCTCGATGCTCACCGGCTCGATCGGCATGCTGCCCTCGGCCAGCCTGAACGCGAAGAACCAGGGCCTGTACGAGCCCAGCCACGGCAGCGCGCCCGACATCGCCGGCAAAGGCGTCGCCAACCCGCTGGCCACGATCCTGTCGGCCGCGATGATGCTGCGCTTCAGCCTGAACCAGGAAGCCGCCGCCCAGCGCATCGAGGCCGCGGTGCAGAAGGTGCTGGCGCAGGGGCTGCGCACGCCCGACATCTGGAGCGACGGCACGACCAAGGTCGGCACCGCCCAGATGGGCGATGCGGTGGTGAAGGCGCTGGCGCGCTGATACCCGCTCGTTCCGCTTTCGAGCAGCGGCCCCCGGGGGCCGCTTTTTTTCGTCTGCCGCCCGGCGCATCATGGGTCCGGATGCGGCCAGACAGCCGGGGCGGAGATGCGCAGACTTCGGACCATGTTCCACCAACGCACCGGAGTCCGCAGCATGTATTCCCTCGACCACCGCATCGCCATCGTCACGGGCGCCAGTTCGGGCATCGGCCGGGCTGCCGCCCTGCTCTTCGCGCGGCAGGGCGCGCGCGTCGTGGCCGGAGCGCGGCGGCAGGCGGAACTGGACCGGCTCGTGGCGGAGATCCGGGACGCCGGCGGGCAGGCCGCCGCACTGGCCGGCGACGTCTGCGACGCCGCCTACGCCGAGGCCCTGGTGCAGGAGGCGGTCGGGCGGTTCGGCGGGCTGGACATCGCCTTCAACAACGCCGGCACGCTCGGGCCCCTCGGCCCCACGACCGACATCCACCCGGACGACTGGCGCCGCACGCTGGACACCAATCTCGGCAGCGCCTTCCTCGGCGCGCGGCAACAGATCCCGGCCATGCGGGCACGCGGCGGCGGCTCCCTCATCTTCACCTCCACTTTCGTGGGCTACACCGCCGGGTTCGCGGGCGTGGCGGCGTACGCGGCCAGCAAGTCCGGCCTGATCGGGCTGGCACAGGCCCTGGCGGCCGAGCATGGTGCCCAAGGAATACGCGCCAATGCGCTACTGCCCGGCGGCACCGACACCCCCATGGCACGCGAGATGAACGGCAGCCCCGAGGCGCTGGCCCAGGTGGCCCGGCTGCACGCCCTGCGGCGTCTGGCACGCCCCGAGGAAATCGCGCAGGCGGCGCTCTACCTGGCTTCGGACGCATCGTCTTTCGTCACCGGCACCGCGATGCTGGTGGACGGGGGCATCTCGGTCCAGCGCGGCTGAACGGCGCGGCCACGTGTGGCGCTGCCGCGACGCGGACCGGGCTCGCACCGCCTGCATGCGTAACTCCGCGTACGCCGCTGCCCCGGGCATCCGCTAAAATCGCTCTTCATGTTTGCCGCCCGCCCGTTCGCCCTGAACACCGCCTCTGCCGCCCTGGCAGGCGTGGCCACGCGCGCATTCACCACCAAAACCACGACCACCATTAAGGGCTGATCCAGCCTGGTTCGTCGTGCGCCCTTCCTGGCCCTGACGAGCCAGGCGAGCAGTCCCGGTCGGGTACTGTTTTCTTAAACCGAAAGGGCGTTGAAATGAGCAAGTTGGTAGGGTTGGTCGGCTGGCGCGGCATGGTCGGCTCGGTCCTGATGGAACGTATGCAGGCCGAGGGCGATTTCGGCCTCATCGAGCCGCTTTTCTTTTCCACCTCGAACGCGGGCGGAAAGGCTCCGGCGCAGGCGAAGAACGAAACCACGCTGCAGGATGCGTTCGACATCAACGCCCTGAAGCGCTGCGACATCATCCTCACCGCCCAGGGCGGCGACTACACGAGCGAAGTGTTCCCCAAGCTGCGCGACGCCGGCTGGAAGGGCCACTGGATCGACGCGGCCTCCACGCTGCGCATGAAGGACGACGCCGTGATCGTGCTCGATCCGGTGAACATGCCCGTCATCCGGGATGCGCTCGCCAAGGGCGGCAACAACTGGATCGGTGGCAACTGCACCGTGAGCTGCATGCTGATGGGCGTGGGCGCGCTCTACAAGGCCGGCCTGGTCGAGTGGATGAGCACCCAGACCTACCAGGCGGCCAGCGGCGGCGGCGCCCAGCACATGCGCGAGCTACTGACGCAGTACGGCACGCTGAACGCCGAAGTGCGCCCGCTGCTGGACGACCCGAAGAGCGCCATCCTGGAGATCGACCGCAAGGTCATCGCCAAGCAGCGCAGCCTCTCCGAAGCCGAGACCGCCAACTTCGGCGTGCCGCTGGGCGGCAGCCTGATCCCCTGGATCGACAAGGACCTGGGCAACGGCATGTCGAAGGAAGAGTGGAAGGGCATGGCCGAGACCAACAAGATCCTCGGCCAGGGCGAAGGCTTCGGCTCCCAGGCGGTGCCGGTGGACGGCTTCTGCGTGCGCGTGGGCGCCATGCGCTGCCACAGCCAGGCGCTGACCTTCAAGCTGAAGAAGCACGTGCCGGTGGCCGACATCGAAGCCATGATCGCCGCCGACAACGAATGGGTGAAGGTGGTGCCGAACACGCGCGAGGCCACGCTCAAGGATCTCACGCCCGTCGCCGTGACCGGCACCATGACCATCCCGGTCGGCCGCATCCGCCAGCTCGCCATGGGCCCGGACTACATCGGCGCGTTCACCATCGGTGACCAGCTGCTGTGGGGCGCCGCCGAGCCGCTGCGCCGCATGCTGCGCATCCTGCTGGAAGCCTGATCGGCCGTGAAACCACAGGGGGCCACGTAACTGGCCCCCGGTGATTTCTGGCACGCTTTGTTACGAGTCGTTGTCCTACGACAACAGCCGAAAATGGCCGTCCACAAGGTGCTCCAAGGCGCCTTGCAGGACCGGCCGGCACCTCGCTTGTCACTGCAAAACATTGATGCTATGGTGCTTTTTACATATTTTCACGCGATGGCGCGGAACCGGGCGAGCGCCCGCTTCCGCGCTTTTCGCGAAGGCTCAACCCTGATCGGCTGATGGCACACATGCATCGTTGGAAATTATCTGCTTTGGCCGCGGCGGCCCTCGCTTCGGCCAGCTTCTACGCCACCGATGCCAGCGCACTCGCCCTCGGGCGCCTGACGGTCCAGTCCGCGCTGGGAGAGCCCCTGCGCGCGGAGATCGACCTGCCGGAGATCACACCGTCCGAAGCCGAATCCCTGCGGGCCGTCGCCGCCCTGCCGCAGGCCTACCGCGCCCAGGGCCTGGAGCCGTCGCCCGCGATCAACGACCTGCAGGTGCAACTGCAGCGCCGCCCGGATGGCCGGATGGTGCTGCGCCTGACGACCACCCGCCCCGTCAACGACCCCTTCGTGGACTTGGTGCTGGACACCAGCTGGAACGCCGGGCAGCTGGTGCGCAGCTACACGCTGCTGCTGGATCCGCCCGCCACGCGCCGGGACACGCCGGCACCCACGGTCGCGGCGCAGGTCGCCCAGGCGCCGCGTCCGGTGCCTGCTCCGGTCCCCGCTCCGGCCCCTGCGCCCTCCGCAGCGCCGGCCCCGTCGGTGGAAACGTCCGAGCCTTCCCGTCCCGCAGCGGCCGCGGCCCCTCGCTCCGTGCCGGCCCCCGCCGCCGCTCCGCGGCCCGCGCGGACGCCCCCATCGGCCCCCACCGTGGCCGGCACGCCCGCGCCATCGCCCACGTCCTCCGCTCCCGAGAGCGTGGTGGTCCGCCCCGGCGACACCGCGGGCCGCCTGGCCAATGCGAACCGGCCTGCGGGCGTGTCGCTCGACCAGATGCTGGTCGCGATGATGCGCGCCAATCCGGAAGCCTTCATCGGCGGCAACGTGAACCGCGTGAAGTCCGGCGCCGTGCTGCAAATGCCCGATGCGGCCCAGGCGCAGGCCACGCCGCCCGCGCAGGCGCGGCAGATCATCGCCGCGCAGAGCCGCGACTTCAACGAATTCCGCCGCCGCCTGGCCAGTGCTGCGCCCGCCGCCGGAGTGGCCGCCGCCGAACGCTCCGCCAGCGGACGCGTGCAGGCACAGGTCGAGGACCGCAAGCCCGCCACCGCGGCACCCGACAAGCTCACGCTGTCGAAGGGCGCGGTCCATGGCCAGCGCGCCGCCGAGGAACGCCTTGCACGCGAGAAGCAGGCCGACCAGGCGTCCACCCGCATGGCCGAGCTGTCCAAGAACATCTCCGAACTCAACAAGCTGGGCGCCGCCTCCGCGCCTGCCGGTGCACCCGCGCCGGCTTCCGCCGCGTCCGGGCCCGGCCGCGTGGCCGTGCCCGTGGGCAGCCTGCCGGCGGCATCGTCTGCCGCCGCGGCATCCGCGGCCGCTCCCGCGGTGTCCACACCCGTTGCCGCACCCGCTCCTGCGGCCAGTGCGCCGGCCGCCGCGCCGGCTCCCGGCGCGTCCGCCCCGGCAGCGCCGGCGTCGGAACCGGCTCCTGCGGCCTCGGCCGCCGATGCCGCGGCTTCGGGTACGCCCGCAGCCCCCGCCGCACCGGCGTCCATGCCCGCCTCCCGGCCCGCACCGGCGCCCGAAGCGCCTCCCGAGGAGCCCGGCTTCCTCGACTCCCTGCTCGAAAACCCGATGCTGCCGATCGCGGCGGGCGGGCTGCTGGCGCTGCTGCTGGGCTACGGCGTCTACCGCGCGGCGCAGAACCGCCGCAACCGCAACGCGGTGGACAGCTCCTTCCTGGAGAGCAAGCTCCAGCCGGACTCGTTCTTCGGCGCGAGCGGCGGACAGCGCGTGGACACCGCGAACAGCCAGCTCACCACGGGCTCCTCGTCCATGGTGTACTCGCCCAGCCAGCTGGATGCCGGCGGCGACGTGGATCCGGTGGCCGAAGCAGACGTCTACCTGGCCTACGGCCGCGACCTGCAGGCCGAGGAAATCCTCAAGGAAGCCCTGCGGCACCATCCCGACCGGGTCGCGGTGCATGCCAAGCTGGCGGAAATCTATGCCAAGCGCCACGACCGCAAGGCGCTGAACGCGGTCGCGCAGGACGTGTTCCGGCTCACCGACGGCGAAGGCCCGGACTGGAACCGTGTGTCCGACCTCGGCCGCGGGATCGATCCGGAGAACCCTCTCTACCAGCCCGGCGGACGGCCGCCGGTGCTCGGCGACGAACCGCCTGCCTATCCCAGCGAAGGTTTCGCGAGCACGCTCACCGACGGCCGCAGCGCGGGCGGAGCCGGGACCGCCGCAGCCGCTGCAGCCGGAGCGGCCGCGGGCGCTGCCGCCGCGTATGCCGCCACTCCCGCGGCAGTGCAGCCGCCCGACCTGGATCTGGACCTGGATCTCGACCTGCCGGACGACGCCCTGACCGAGGCGCCGGCCGCCCCGGGCGCATTCGCCGCGTCCATCGCGCCGCCGCTGGCCCCCGCGCCCATGCCCGAGCCGTCCGGCGAGCCCCTGGCCTTCGATCCCGAGCCCACCGAACCCGCGCCGATGGCACCCCAGCCGCCCGCCGAGGCGCCGCAGCCCCCCGCGCTCGACTTCCCCGACGAGTTCTCGCTGCAGGATTCCACCCGCGCTTCGCTGGAGCCCGAGCCGGCACCGTCATCGGCCCCCGTGCCGCTCGAATTCGACCTGGGCGACCTGTCGCTGGATCTGGATGCCGAGGCTGCGCGCCCTGGCACGGAGCCGGCAGCCCCAGCCACCTCGGGCTTCCCCGAAGACGAGTCCGCCGCGGACGCGCTCGAGCTGCCGGACGATCCGCTCGCCACCAAGCTCGCGCTGGCGGAAGAATTCAATGCGATCGGAGACACCGAAGGGGCCCGCACGCTGGTCGAGGAAGTGATCGCGGAATCCTCCGGGCCGCTCAAGGCCCGGGCGCAGCGCCTGCTGGGCGACCTGGGTTGATGGCCGGACGAGCCCTGCGCGGGCGACACGGCCCTGCGGGGCTGCGGCCATGAGGGTGGCACTGGGCGTGAGCTACAACGGGTCGGCCTACCGCGGCTGGCAGAGCCAGCCCGGCGGCCTCACCGTGCAGGACCGGCTCGAGGCGGCCCTGGCGCGCTTCGCCACGCACGAGGTGTCCACGGTCTGCGCCGGGCGCACCGACGCGGGCGTGCACGGCCTCATGCAGGTGGTGCATTTCGACACGCCGCTGGAGCGCGCGCCGTTTTCCTGGGTGCGCGGCACCAACACCTTCCTGCCGCCGGACATCGCGGTGCAGTGGGCGCGCACCGTGCCCGAGGCCTTCCATTCCCGCGCCTGCGCCACCGCACGGCGCTATGCCTACGTGCTGCTGCAGTCGCCCGTGCGCCCCAGCGTGGAGGCAGGCCGGGTGGGCTGGGTCTTCCATGCGCTGGACGGCGACGCCATGCGCGCCGCAGCGGCGCACCTGCTCGGCGAGCACGATTTCACCTCGTTCCGTGCCTCCGCCTGCCAGGCCAAATCGCCGGTCAAGACCCTGCACCGCATCGACATCACGCGCCGGGGCCTGCCGGGGGCACCGCGCGCGGAGGGTCCGGCCAGCCGCGACGACGTTCCCGCCTGCTATTGGCGCTTCGAGTTCGAAGGCAACGCCTTCCTGCACCACATGGTGCGCAACATCATGGGCTGCCTCGTGGCCATCGGCCAGGGGCAGCATCCGCCCGGCTGGATGGCATCGGTGCTGCAGGCCCGCTCGCGCGACGCGGCGGCGCCGACCTTCTCCCCGGACGGCCTGTACTTTCTCGGCCCGGTCTACGATCCCTCCTGGGAACTGCCCACGCGCACGGCTGCGTATGATTGGCTGCCCTGACGGCCTGCGCGGCGGCTGACCGGCGAGGCTGGTTGGCGGCCCGGCCTTCGTCCAAGCCCCTCACACCCACCCAGCCGCGATGTCCACACCTGACGCTCCCACCGCCTCCGCCACCCAGCGCACGCGCATCAAGATCTGCGGGCTCACCCGCGAGCAGGACGTGGACGCGGCCGTGCAGGCCGGGGCGGATGCGGTCGGCTTCGTGCTCTATGCCAAGAGCCCGAGGGCCGTCACACCCGCGCGCGCGGCCAAGCTGGCCCGGCGCCTGCCGCCTTTCGTCACGCCCGTGCTGCTGTTCGTCAATGCCGAGCCCGATGACGTACGGGCCGCCTGCGCGGAGATCCCAGCCGCGCTGCTGCAGTTCCACGGTGACGAGACCCCCGAGGCCTGCCGCGCCGCGGCAGACGCGGGGCGGCGGCCCTTCGTGCGGGCGGCGCGCATTCCCCTGGACGCGCACGCCCCGGCGTTCGACCTCGTACAATTCGCCGAGCAATACTCACACGCCCAGGCCATCCTGCTCGACGCCCACGTCGACGGCTATGGCGGCGGCGGCAAGGCATTCAATTGGTCACTCCTTCCACCAAGCGTCGGCTCTCACCTCGTTTTGTCTGGTGGACTCACGCCTGCAAACGTGACCGATGGCATCTTGCAGGTGCGGCCGCGCGGCCTCTCGCTCGCGGTTGACGTCAGTTCCGGCGTGGAAGCCGAAGGCCCCGACGGCCGTCCGCTGCGGGGCATCAAGGACGCCGGCAAGATCCAACGCTTCATCGCCGCCGTGCGCGCGGCCGATGGGCATTTTGCGAAGAACGATTGATGCTTTCCTACCAACAGCCCGACGCGTCGGGCCACTTCGGCCGCTACGGCGGCAGTTTCGCGAGCGAGACGCTCACGCACGCCCTCACCGAGCTGCGCGAGGCCTATGCCCGCTACCAGAACGACCCGGAGTTCCTGAAGGAATTCCACAGCGAACTCGCGCACTTCGTGGGGCGGCCCTCGCCGGTCTACCACGCCGCGCGCATGAGCCGCGAGATGGGCGGCGCGCAGATCTTCCTCAAGCGGGAAGACCTCAACCACACGGGCGCGCACAAGATCAACAACGTGATCGGCCAGGCCATGCTCGCCCGCCGCATGGGCAAACCGCGCGTGATCGCCGAGACCGGCGCCGGCCAGCACGGCGTGGCCACGGCCACCATCTGCGCGCGCTACGGCCTGGAGTGCGTGGTCTACATGGGCGCGGAAGACGTGAAGCGCCAGAGCCCGAACGTCTACCGCATGAAGCTGCTGGGCGCCACCGTGGTGCCCGTGGAATCCGGCAGCCGCACGCTCAAGGACGCGCTTAACGAGGCCATGCGCGACTGGGTCGCGAACGTGGACGACACCTTCTACATCATCGGCACCGTGGCCGGCCCGCACCCCTATCCGATGATGGTGCGCGACTTCCAGAGCGTGATCGGCACCGAGTGCCTCGAACAAATGCCCGGCATGCTGGCCGAGCAGCGCATCGCCGCCGAGCACCCCGATGCGGTGATCGCCTGCGTGGGCGGCGGCAGCAACGCCATGGGCATCTTCCACCCCTACATCCCTTACCGGCAAACGCGCCTCATCGGCGTGGAGGCGGCCGGCGAGGGGCTGGACAGCGGCAAGCATTCGGCGTCGCTGCAGCGCGGCAGCGCGGGCGTGCTGCACGGCAACCGCACCTTCATCCTGCAGGACCAGAACGGCCAGATCACCGAGACGCACAGCATCAGCGCCGGCCTCGACTACCCCGGCGTCGGCCCCGAGCACGCCTGGCTGCAGGAAATCGGCCGCGCCGAATACGTGGGCATCACCGACAAGGAGGCGCTCGACGCCTTCCACTACCTGTGCCGCACCGAAGGCATCATCCCGGCGCTCGAATCGAGCCACGCCATCGCCTACGCGATGCAGCTCGCCAAGACCCTGCGCGCCAACCAGTCCATCCTGGTGAACCTGTCCGGCCGCGGCGACAAGGACATCGGCACCGT
Organism: Comamonadaceae bacterium UBA4962; assembly: GCA_002397315.1. Classification (GTDB taxonomy): domain Bacteria; phylum Pseudomonadota; class Gammaproteobacteria; order Burkholderiales; family Burkholderiaceae_C; genus Paracidovorax. The sequence goes on along the minus strand of DHAE01000019.1, from coordinate 10,035 downwards.
GGCGGACCTCTCCGGCGCAGACTTCTACGACCGCCCATCGATGCGGGGCCACGCCGTGAAGGGAGGGCCTGCGGCATGAGCGCAGTTTCCATGACGACTTCTTCATCTCCCGGCACCGACGCGCCGGCCTTGGCCACGCCTGCCCCGCAAGGACGCATCGCCACGGCGTTCGCGGACCTGCAGGCGCGCGGCCGCAAGGCCCTGATTCCCTACGTCACGGCCGGCTTCCCGTTCGCCGACATCACGCCCGCGCTCATGCACGGCATGGTGGAAGCCGGTGCCGACGTGATCGAATTGGGCGTGCCGTTCTCCGACCCGATGGCCGACGGCCCGGTGATCCAGAAGGCCGGCGAGAAGGCCCTGTCGCTCGGTGTCGGCATGGCCCAGGTGCTGGGCCACGTGCGCGAGTTCCGCCAGCGCAACACGAAGACGCCCGTGGTGCTGATGGGCTATGCCAACCCGGTGGAGCGCTACGACCAGGTCCACGGCGAGGACGCCTTCGTGCGCGACGCGGCCGAGGCCGGCGTGGACGGCGTGCTGATCGTGGACTACCCGCCCGAGGAGTGCGAGGACTTCGCTGCCCGGCTGCGCGCACGCGGCATGGACCTGATCTTCCTGCTGGCCCCCACCAGCACGGAGGAGCGCATGCAGCAGGTGGCACGCGTGGCGAGCGGGTATGTCTACTACGTCTCGCTCAAGGGCGTGACCGGCTCCGGCGCGCTCGACACCACGGCCGTGGAGGCCATGCTGCCGGTGATCCGCCGCCACGTGCACATTCCCGTGGGCGTGGGCTTCGGCATCCGCGACGCGGCCACCGCGCAGGCCATCGGCCGCGTGGCCGACGCGGTGGTGATCGGCAGCCGCATCATCCAGTTGCTGGACGACCAGCCGCACGAGAAGGTGGTGCCCCTGGCCGTCGATTTCCTGCGGGGGGTGCGCAAGGCGCTCGACACGTAGAATTCGGGGATCATCCCCCTGAGCGGCTTTGCCGCTTCCCCCTTCTCTCGCGCGTTGCGCGGGAAGGGGGACGACGCCTGCGGCCCGGCGGAGCCGGTTCCGTGGCGTCCACTGGCGTGGGCCGCGCCGGTTTTGAGGTTGCGGTGCTGCCACCTTTGCCATTCATTCGAGGAATACATCCATGTCCTGGCTCGAAAAACTCCTGCCGTCCAAGATCCAGCATTCCGACCCGACGGAGCGCCGCCAGGTGCCCGAGGGGCTGTGGATCAAGTGCCCGAGCTGCGAGACGGTGCTCTACAAGACCGATCTGGAGCACAACCAGAACGTCTGCCCGCACTGCAGCCACCACCACCGCATCAATGCCCGCGCGCGGCTGGATGCCTTCCTCGATCCGGAAGGACGCTACGAACTGGGCCAGGAAGTGCTGCCGGTGGACGCGCTCAAGTTCAAGGACAGCCGCAAGTACACCGAGCGCCTGAAGGAAGCGCTGGAGAACACGGGCGAGACCGATGCGCTCATCGTCATGGGCGGCTCGGTCAAGAGCATCAACGTGGTGGTCGCCTGCTTCGAGTTCGACTTCATGGGCGGCTCGATGGGCAGCGTGGTGGGCGAGCGCTTCGTGCGCGGCGTGGAGACCGCGATCGAGCAGAAGGTGCCGTTCATCTGCTTCACCGCCACGGGCGGCGCGCGCATGCAGGAAGGCCTGCTCTCGCTCATGCAGATGGCCAAGACCAATGCCGCGCTCACGCGGCTCGCCAAGAAGGGCCTGCCCTACATCAGCGTGCTCACCGACCCGACCATGGGCGGCGTCTCGGCGGGTTTCGCCTTCGTGGGCGACATCGTGATCGCCGAGCCCAAGGCGCTGATCGGCTTCGCGGGCCCGCGCGTGATCGAATCCACCGTGCGCGTGACGCTGCCGGAAGGCTTCCAGCGCGCCGAGTTCCTGCAGACCAAGGGTGCCGTGGACTTCATCTGCGACCGCCGCGAACTGCGCGACACGGTATCCAAGAGCCTGGCCATGCTGCAGCGCCTGCCGGCCGACTCCGTGGCCTGAGCCGCAGCGCCGCCGGGCTGCCATCGCCGTGGCCGCCACTGCAGTTGCAGCCATGGCCCCAGCCGCCGCTCCCCATCCCAGGGGCCGGCGGCTTTTTCCTGGAGAGGCTACATCAGCACCGCGCCCTGCAGATGGCCCAGCACGATCATCACCACCTGCAGCAGCACGATGGCGACCAGGGGCGACAGGTCCACGCCCCCGAGCAACGGGATCACCCGGCGCAGCGGGCGCAGCACGGGGTCGCAGAGCCGGGAGATCACGTCGGCGATCGGCGAGCGCGTCTGCACCCACGACAGCACCGCCGCCACGATCAGCAGCCCCATCATTCCGGAGACCGCGACCCGGGCGAGGCCGAACAACGCCAGCCACGGCACCCAGGCCAGGCCGCCTCCCGCGCCCAGCAGCAGCCAGAGCAGCAGGTACTGCGCGAGCTGGATCAGCAGGGCCGCCACGAAGCTCGACCAGTCCCAGCGCCCCGTGGGAGGAACGATGCGGCGCAGCGGCATCACGAGCCAGTCGCTGAGGGCGAACACCAGCCGGCCGATGGGGTTGCCGAAGGGAACGCGCTGGGCCTGCATGTACAGGCGCAGCAGGCAGGCACCGGTGAGCAGGCCGCCCACCACGTCGAGCAGGAAAGAGGCGATCTGGAAGAACATGGAATCCTGGAAGGGTGAAGGCCCGCCGCGGGCCTTTTCGCCGTGGGATGATAGCGGGCCCTACCGGCCACGCCCATGACCTTCGCCCCACCCCCCTCCGAGCCGCCGCCGGCGGCGGCGCCGCTCACGCTCACTTCGCTGCCGCTGTTCCCGCTCGGCACCGTGCTGTTTCCCGGCGGCCTGCTGGCGCTGCGGGTCTTCGAGGTGCGCTACCTCGACATGGTGCGCAAATGCCGCCAGGCCGGCGCGCCGTTCGGCGTGGTGGCGCTCACCGATGGCCACGAGGTGCGCCAGGCGGGCGCCGCGCCCGAGAAATTCCACGACGTCGGAACGATCGCCGCGATCTCGGACCTGGACGATTCCCACCCCGGCCTGATCGCCCTGCGGGCACGGGGGACGGAGCGTTTCCGCATCGTCCGCCGCCAACTGCTGCCGCACGGGCTCTGGATCGCCGACGTCGAACAGCTGCCGCCGGACGTTCCCGTGGCGGTCCCGGAGGACCTGCGCAAGACCGCCAGCGCTTTGGAACAGGTGCTGGCCCGCCTGCGCGATCGCAGCCCCGACGACGCCAGCCTGCCCGAACCCGGCGCGGAACAGCTGGAGGACTGCGGCTGGGTGGCCAACCGCTGGTGCGAACTGCTGCCGGTGCCGATCGACCTGAAGCAGCAGCTGATGCAGCTCGACAGCCCGCTGCTGCGGCTGGAGCTGGTGGGCGACGTGCTGGACCGCACGGGCATCGCACCGTGAGCCCCCGCTGTTGCGCCCTGCCGCTGCCGTGCGCAGGCCCCGCGTGAACGTCCTGCAGGTCATCACCAAGGGCGAGGTCGGCGGTGCGCAGAGCCACGTGCGCACGCTGTGCACCGTGCTGCAGCGCCGGGGCCTGCACGTCGAGGTGGCCATTGGAGGAACCCGGCCGGAGCCGCTCGCCACCGACCTGCAGGCCCTGGGCCTGCCGGTGCACCGCATCGCGGCGCTCGGCAACCGCCTGCATCCCCTGCCGCTCTGGCGCGCCACGCGCGATCTGCTGCGCATCGTGCGCGAGCGCCGGCCCGATCTGCTGCATGCGCACAGTGCGATGGCCGGCGTCGCGGCACGCATCGCGGGCGCGCTGGCCGGAGTGCCGGTGGTCTATACCGTGCATGGATTCGCCTTCAAGCCGGGCCACCCGCCCCTGCGGCGCGCCATCGCCTGGGCCACCGAATGCCTGCTGGCGCCGCTCACCCGGCGGCTGGTCTGCGTCTCCGCCCACGAGCAGGCGCTGGCCCGCGCGCTGCCGCTGCCGCGCCGGTGCATCAGCGTCATCGTGAACGGGGTGGAAGACGTGCCCGGCACCGCACTCGCTCTCCCCGGCAGCACAGGCCGCACGGACCCGGTTTCTGCGGTGATGGTGGCGCGCATGGCCCCTCCCAAACGCCCGGATCTGCTGCTGCGGGCCCTCGCCCGCCTGCGCGACGTGCGTGGCGAAGAACTGCCGGCCAGCTTCCTCGGCAGCGGCCCCGACCTGGCGGCACACCGTGCGCTGGCCGGGCAACTGGGCCTCAAGGCCGTGCGCTTCGAAGGCGATGTGGCCGACGTGCCCGCGCATTTGGCGCGGCATGCGATTTTCGTGCTCATGTCGGACCACGAGGGCCTGCCGATCTCGCTCATCGAAGCCATGCGAGCCGGCATGGCCATCGTGGCCAGCGACCTGCCGGGCGTGCGGGAACTGCTGCCGGACACCGACTGCGCACGGCACGTTCCGCCGGAAGCCGGCGCACTCGCCGACACGCTGCGGCAACTGATAGAGTCGCCGGCAACCCGCGCCCGGCTCGGTGCGGCCGCCAGGCAACGCTACGAGCGGCACTACACCGCCGAGCGCATGGGCGGTGCCGTGCTGGCCCTCTATGCCGACGCGCTGCGCGGCGCCTCTTCCCCGACCCCATGAACACCAGTATTCCGCACCGCGAGCTCGGCTCTTCCACGGCGCACCGGCAGGGCGCGGTGCTGCGCTGGGCGCTCGGCGGCACGGTCACGCTGCTGGCGAGCTACCTCATCGGGCTGGAATTGCAGCGGCGCGGCTGGGCCACCTACCAGTTTCCCCAGACGGTGCTCTGGTGCCTGGTTCCTTATGCCGTCACGGCCCACTGGCTCTACAGCGGCGCCTACCTGCCGCAGTTCGAGGGCCGCAGCTTCCTGGCCGTGGCCACCGCGGTGCCGTACCTCGTCACGCCGCTGGGCTTCGCGCTGCTGCAGCAGCCGTATTCGCGCGGCGCCGTCCTGCTCTCGTACCTGCTGTCGACGGCCTGGTTCCTCGCAGGGCACCGGCGGCAACGCCGGCTGCACGCCCTGCGGCTCGCCTGCCTGGATGCTTCCGTTCCATCGCGTGTGCGGGAACTGCTCGGGGCGCCTGCCGGCGCCGGGCTGCGCCACATCGAATTGCGGCCCTGGACGGAATTCGCGGCATCCGCTCCCGTGGCCCGCCCCGGAGACGATGCGCCGTGGGCCGGCGTGGTGCTCGACACCCGTACGCCGCCGGACGAGGCGCGCGAGCGCCAGATCTGCGCACTGCGGCTGCAGCACGTGCGGCTCTACAGCGTCGAGACCGTGGCCGAGCTGCTGAGCGGCCGCAAGATGCTGCCGGCCGCGTCGGTCCACGATCTGTGGGCCTTGGATGGCAACCCAGCCTACGACAGCGTCAAGCGCCTGCTGGATGCAGCCCTGGTCATCGCGACGCTCCCGCTGTGGCTGCCGCTCTGCCTGCTGGTCGGGCTGGGCGTGAAGCTGGATTCGCCCGGCCCGATGCTGTTCTCCCAGATGCGCATCGGGCGCAACGGCCGGCCGTTCCGGCTCTGGAAGCTGCGCAGCATGCGGGCCGCCGTCCCGGGCGCGGAGTCCGCCCGGTTCGCCAGCGTGGACGATGAACGCGTCACCCGCCTGGGCCGCTTCATCCGCCGCATGCGGCTCGACGAACTGCCCCAGCTCTGGAACGTGCTGCGCGGCGACATGAGCCTGATCGGCCCGCGGCCCGAACAGGCACAGTTCGTGGAGGCCTTCGCCGCGCGCATTCCCGCCTACCCGTACCGCCACCTCGTGCGCCCCGGGCTGACCGGCTGGGCGCAGGTGCAGCAGGGCTATGCAGGCACTGAAGAGGAAACCAGCGTGAAGCTCAGCTACGACCTCTATTACCTGGAGCATTACTCGCTCTCGCTCGACCTGCTCATCGCGTACAAGACGGTGCGCATCGTGCTCACGGGCTTCGGCGCCCGCTGAAGATCCCACCTTGGTCCCCGCGTCCATGCCATCGCCCGCGCCGCCGTCTCCGCGACCGCCACGTGTCTGCCTGCTGCGCGAAGACGGGGCCGTGGGCGGCGTCAATACCGTCATCGACGCGCTGTGTGCCGGACTGCAGCAGCGGGGATGGCACCACCTCGACGTGCAGTCGCTGCGCGGCGGCCATCCGGCGCAGTGGTGGCGCGCCGCGCGCGACTGCGACGTGCTGGTGGCCACCAATGCCTTCCGCACGGCCCATGTCGCGCGGCTGCTCGGCGCGGTGCTGCGCAAGCCCGTGGTCACCTGGGTCCACGGCCCCTTGCTGGAGGTGCTGGCGGCGGCCCAGGCTTCGCGGCTGCAGCGCGCCCGGCTGCGCTGGCTGTACCGCGGCATGCCCCGGTTCGTGTTCGTTTCCGACCATGCCCGCGCATCGATGGAGGCATTCGTCGGCCAACGGCTGGGCCCTTCGCGCGCCAGCACCATTCGCAATGCCGCGCCTCCCGCCCGCGCCATGGCATGCCGCCCTGCCCTGCCGCCGGATGCCGTGGTGGAAATGGGCTGCGTGGGGCGACTGTCCCCCGAGAAGGAACCGGCCCGGCTGATCGACATGCTGCGGTGCCTGCCGCCGCGCTTCCGGCTCACGCTGGTCGGGGACGGACCGCTGCGCGGTCTGTTGCAAGCGCAGGGGGCCGATCTGGTGGCGCAGCAGCGCCTGGTTTTTGCGGGCGAGCGCCCCCGGGAACAGGCCCTGTCACCGGACTGGCGCATCACCGTTCTCTCGTCCCGCTACGAGGGTGGAACCCCGCTCAGTGCACTGGAATCGGCGGCCGCCGGCATTCCCTTCGTCGCGCCGCCGCTGCCGGCGATCGTGGAAACCGCCCAGGGCCCGGCCGCCTGCCTTGTGGCGCAGGACGGTTCACCGCAGGCCCTGGCGAGCGCCGTGCAGCGCGTGCTGGCACTGCCGTCCGAGCACCGGCAGCGCGCGCTGGACAGCGTGCTTTCACGGCATGGCTCCGCCGCATTCCTGGATGGCTGGAGGGCGGTCCTGCGCGGGAGCACCGGGGCATGCTGATCCACTTCATCCACCGCGGCGACGCGTACTTGCCGGAACTCGCCGCCTACGCGGCCTTCCTGCAGGCACGGGGGCATGCCGGCCAGGTGCACCGCCAGCTCGACTCGGTACCGCACGATGCGCAGGTGCTGTGGTGGATGTGCGGCCGCGTCGCACCGCGCGAAGCGCTGCGGTTTCCGTCGGCCGTGCAGGTGCATGAATACGCATCGGCCTCCGTCCCGCCGCTCGCGTGGCTGAAGGACCGCGCCAAGCGCTGGCGGCAGCCGCGCCCGCACTACCGCATCTTCCAGAACGGCTGGGTGCGCGCGCGCCTGGATCCGGGCGATGGCGTGCCCTGGGAACTGCGCGACATGGGCATCGACCCTGCAATGTTCGCGCCCATGGGACCAGCCGCAGCGGCGCCGCTGGCACTGCCCGCATCGCGGCCCCATGATTTCGTCTACCTCGGTGAGATGGGCCGCCTGCGCCATTTCCTGCCGCTGTTCGATGGCCTGGCCCGGGCCGGGCGCAGCGTGCTGCTCGTCGGCGACCTGCCGGCCGATCTGCGCGAGCGCCTGCTGCGCGCGGGGCAGGTGGCGGCCACGGGCCGGGTGGCCCACGCGGAGGTTCCCGGCTGGCTGCGGCAGGCGCGCTGGGGACTGAACCTCGTGCCGGCCCGCGCCCCCTACGACCGGCAGACATCGACCAAGCTGCTGGAGTACTGCGCAGCGGGCCTGCCCGTGGTGAGCACCGACTACGCGTGGGTGCGCGGTTTCGAACACCGCCATGGCGCGCGGTTCATCTACGTTCCCGAGCGGGCGGATGCGGGGCGCTACGCCGCGCTCCTCGGCCCGGCGCTGGAGGCGTGCGCCCCGGTGGTGCCGGACGTCCAGGCACTGGCGTGGCCGCACATCCTGTCGTCGCTCGGCATCTGGCGCCGTCTCGGGCTGGAGCCAGGCGCATGAAGCTGCCCCGAGCCACGCTCGCGGTCGCCCTGGGCAGCGCCATCTCGCTGGCGGCCCAAGCGCTGTTCAGCCTCGTCATGCTGCGGTGGTTCACGCCGCAGGCCGTGGGCACGTTCTCCGTCGTCAGCCAGATCGCTTTCTTCTGGATGACGCTCGCACTGGCGCAAAGCCCGCTCACGCTGCTGGCCGATGCGCACGTGCCCGCCCGCCAGGCGCTACGCTCTGCCCTGGCGGCCAGCCTGCGCCGCATGGCTTGGCTGGCACCGGTCGTCGTGGCCGCGGTGGCGTGGAGCCGGCTGCCCTCCTCGGCCTGGGCCATCGTCTGGGCCTGCGGCCTCGCGCTGCTGCAGGGGGGCTGGTACCTCGCCCAGCCCTACGCGCTCAGAACGCGATCGCCGCACGTCGCCGCGCTCGCCAAGGCGGCGCCTCCGGTGACCGCGCTCGCGGTGGCCACGGTGGCCGCGTTCGCCTGGCCGGAGCAGCCGTTGGGGGGTCTGCTGTGCGCTGCATTGGCCGGCTATGCCGCGGGCGCGCTCTGGCTGCTGCCGCCACGCCGGACCGCGAACGCCGATTCCGATGCCCCCTCCGGCACCGCCCGCCCGTCCGGAGCCCCGGCCCGTACGCAGCGCGACGACCGCAGCACCCGGCTGCGGCTGGCCCACACGGCGGTCGATGCGCTCACGGGGGCGGGCCTGCTGATCGTGTGGCAGCGCACGCACGGCGCGGCCGACGCCGGCTATCTGGCGCTGCTGCTGCGCCTGCTCGGCTTCGTGCCGGTCGTCGTCCATGCCTCGTGGGCGCAGGTGCTGCTCGCGGGGGGAAGCGGGCAGCCGGGTTCTCCGCTGCGCGTCGGCCTGGCCGGCGCCATGGCGACTTTTGCCCTGGGTGCTGCCTGCGCGCTGGCCCTGCAGGCGGGGCTGGCGCCCTCCTGGCAGGCCGCCATGCCCTACGTGGCGCCGCTGGCGCTCTGGCAGGCGGCGGCCTGCGTGCATGCCGCCTGCAGCCATCTGCCCTTCCAGCAGGGCCGCGCGACGGCATTCTCGCGCACCGCCATCGCGGTCGCGCTGCTGCAGTGGGCCGCGCTTGCCCTGCCGGTGTGGTGGCCGGGCGCGCCGTTGCCGGCGGTGGCGCACGCCTGGTGCCTGGGCACGGCCTCGGCCGTGGCGCTGCTCGCCTGGGCCCTGTGGATGGCGGGTTTGGGCAAACGGGGCCGCCAAACTTAAAATCCCCCCTTTTTTGTCCGTTCCGTCTTTTCTCCCACCGCGCCTGCCTGCGGACCTCCATGTCTGAAAACCAACCTACCTCCCCGGCCACTTCCCTCGACGACAACCAACTCATCGCCGAGCGCCGCGAAAAACTCAAGGCCCTGCGGGAGGCCCAGGCACAGGGCAAGGGCGTGGCCTTCCCCAACGACTTCCAGCCCGCGCACCACGCGGCCGACCTGCAGGCGCAGTACGCCGAGACCGATGCCGAAACGCTCGAAGCCAACCCCGTGCCCGTGCGCGTGGCCGGCCGCATGATGCTCAAGCGCGTGATGGGCAAGGCCAGCTTCGCCACCGTGCAGGACGGCTCGCTCGGCACCACCGGCGGCCGCCTGCAGATCTACGTCACGCGCGACGCGCTGGGCGAGGAGCTGTACGCCGCCTTCAAGCACTGGGACCTGGGCGACATCGTGGGTGCCGAGGGCACGCTCATGAAGACCAAGACCGGCGAGCTGTCGGTCCGGGTGACCACGCTGCGGCTGCTCACCAAGAGCCTGCGTCCCATGCCCGACAAGTTCCACGGCGTGGCCGATCAGGAAGTGAAGTACCGCCAGCGCTACGTCGACCTGATGACCGACGAGGCCGCCCGCAAGCGCTTCATCGCACGCAGCAAGGCCGTGAGCGGCATCCGCGAGTTCATGGTGCAGCATGGCTTCCTGGAGGTGGAGACGCCCATGCTCCATCCGATTCCCGGCGGCGCCAACGCCAAGCCGTTCGTGACCCACCACAACGCGCTCGAGCAGGAGATGTACCTGCGCATCGCCCCGGAGCTCTACCTCAAGCGCCTCGTGGTGGGCGGCTTCGAGCGCGTGTTCGAAATCAACCGCAACTTCCGCAACGA